>CAYSAU010000008.1:0-150067 GCA_964429135.1 uncultured Prolixibacteraceae bacterium
GAAATTATTACCTTTCTCTAAAATAATTTTGGAGGGTTTTATCTGGGGAATGACGCACAACGGTTGCGTGTATGAAACGTTTGGCATTTCGAAGCGATTTCCTGTCAAGTTACAACTACATTTAATACGAGCTAAAACGCATGATAAACCACTGACTGCCAAATGTTTTATACACGATGTTGGGTGCTGGGCATTGTTATTCATCGTTCTTGTCAGCATATTTAATAATCAATTCATCCTCAAACCCGAACACTGTCAAGGCTTGTTTTATTCTGTCAAATTTTCCTATATTATCAATATTTCCTTCAATAAAATATGTGTCATTTAATGGCAAAGCTTGTCTTAAACAATCTTCCGTTGGATTTTTTGATAAACTTATTTTGTGTCCAATATCAGAAGTGAAGAAAGTTTCAGGTTGTAAATCAAATAGCTGTTTAAAAACCTCGATGTAGAGTTTTGCAACTTGATTTACTTCTAATCTTTGGTCAAAGAAGATTGCATATTCAAGTTTTTTGTGTTTTGGGTCTTCTGCATCAAAGATATTAACTTCGTCATTGTCTGATTCTTGTTCAATCTCGATTTCTGGCATTTCCCAGATTTTCATGAACCTTTCTGATATTTCATTGGCTCGTTTTTCAATTTCTTCTTTATTCCATTTTTCTTTCTCCTTTAAGTCACGGTTTAACCAAAGTCGACTGAATTTGTAGCCTTGTTCCTTGCCATCAATATTCATATCCCTTTTTTCGATAAATGGTTTATTGCCTAGTTTTCCATTATTACCCGACAAAGTCAAGTTGCCAATAGTGTTTAAGTAATTTTCTTTAATAAAGTTGTACTCTTCTTGACCTAATTCGATTTTCCATTTAGGGTCAGGGTTTTGTGGGAAAATATGTTCAATTGTAATGTCGGAATTACCCTCTATTACAACATGTTCAATGTTGTTGAAATTTTCCAATCTTTCGAGTAAGTAAATTCGATTTTTTGGTTTTATATTATAAACATCTTTCTCTTTCAAAGCATTTATTACTTCAGCATTTCTTGGGAAACGTTGCACTCTTGATAGCTTCAATAAAATCTTTTGAATTGAAGATAGGTAATCCTCTTTTTTAAAGTCTTTGTGATAATACAAACCCATGAATATTTTATTCAACGCATTTGTTGGCAAACCTAATATAAACCTACGCCATGTGTATGTTTGAACAAGATTTAATACTGAAATGAATGTTGGTTTGTCAATTATGCTGTTTGAATAATCTTCATAAACCTTCATTAAAAAAGGGAAAGCAACATTTATTTCTAAACGGTTTATATATTCCAATTGTGTCCGAATGTCTTTATCAATCTCGTTTTTCGGGTTTATCAATTTGTTGTAATACTTAACAAGAGATTTCAAGTCCGCCAATACGTTTTCTAATTCGTCAATTGTTGTTGTTGGGTATTGGGACTTGAATTTTACATAAACTTCGCCCTTGTTTGGTATCTCTTTGTTTATTAGAGTCAGATAATCTCTTATGAAATCTGAAACTCGGCTTTTGTTTAAAATCTCGTCTTTAGCATTTTTCTCAATTACTTCCCAATAGGATTTATATATCTTTTCTTGGTTTGTCCTTGACAAACCCATTAAAATATAGTTTCGGATTAAATCTGCTTGAGAAAGCTCTAGTCCTGTTGAGTTTAAACTTTCAAAAATTCTTTGAGGATTATCCTTTTGTCTGTCGAGTGCAATATCAACAAAAATCAGTTTATTAAGCCCTCTCATTACAGTATCAAAGTTCTCTTTATTTATATGAGATTTAAAGAAGTTGAAGTTTTCGATAATTCTTGAATAACCATTGAATTCTTCACCGTCAGATGAGTTTAAAATATGACGTAAAGCCTCTTTATTGTTGTCTGTTGGTTTAAGTTTTAGTTTTTCTGCTTCTGGTGCAAACTCGTTTATCAAGTATGTTTTGTGAATTCGACTTACTAAAGTAGGATTTTCAAGTTGTTGAGCTAAACGATATAAAGCAATAAAAATAAGCGTTATGGTTGTAAGTCGTTGCTGTCCATCAATGATTGTTAATTCAGTCAATCCCGATGCTGTATAAACGTCATCGTGGACATATACAATACTTCCAATGAAATGTGCATTTACTTTTTCGTTTTTCCCGGTTTCAATTATGTCAAAAAGTAGCTGTTTACATTGCACTAAATTCCAATCATAATTTCTTTGATATACAGGTATAGCGAAAGTCGTTTCGTTTGTCGCTAAAAACTTGTCAACTTTTGTTTCGTTAGCCTTCATATTTTAATTTCTTATTTTCATCGTAGTACGGTCTCTCTTTGCCTTGCACCCAACGGTCGAGTGTATGTGCCGTAAGGGATTGCGGAGTAGTTTCCTGTCCACCGATACGAAAGTTTGAGCGGGCTACAACGCTTGAATACCCACTGAAACCCTTATGGCATATACACTTTGTTGGCGTTTCGTTGTTTATTTTTCCAGTCAATTTATCTTTCATTTTTGCTGCACTGTCTTGTCCTCCGTGCGTTGGCGTGGGACGGGCTGGAAGGCTCTTTTGTAGCCTTTGGACTGAGGCGTTGGCTCGTGGGGGCTGCAAATGTGCCTTACAGCGAAGGGAAGGGAGCGATTTTTAGTTTATCCTTCAAAGATTACATGGTTTTGTATAATCCATTTTCCATTTTCTTTTACAAGTCGAATATTTAATAGTCTGTTTTCAGGCATCACCTGTAATTGAACTCTCACGGCAACTGGATTATCCCAATTTAATGTAAAATCACCGAGGACAACATACTGGGAAAAATTCCCTAATTTATTCTTACCGATAATCATGGCTTTACATTTTTTTCGTTTCAATTTAAGCGGGGAATCTTCCGTTAGCAATTCATTAGCTAAAAAATATACCCGCTTCTGATTATAAACACTATCAAAAGGTAAACTATTAATTACCGTGTTTAAAATATTCTCCGTCTCTATTCTTCTTCCTTCTGAAGTAAATGTTTGGGCATTAAGGTTTTGACCTAAGAGGCAAACGATAAGAAAGATGAAATAGCATTTAATATTGTTTCTCATATTAATTTCCTTTCTTTACTTCATCTATTAATTTGGTTGCCTCTTGTTTTTGTGCATCAGTAGCAGCAACATTTGTCATTTGGCCATAACCATTAAAAGTGTAGCCTGCACCACCTTGCTGTTTCCATGTTCCATTGGCTTGCTTAACAAAAGTAAACGACCTGCCACCAAAATTGTTTTTGTCAGTTTCAGAACTTGTACTCAATGTATAAAAAGATGCTGTTTCAAAGGATTTACCATCAATTTCAGTTGAGCCTATAGTAATGTCACCTGCTAACAATACTGCATGCCCCATCATATCTTTAGGTTCGCCCATAAAAACAATATCTCCTAACTCTCCCTTTCTTATATCATTAACAAAAGTTCTATCAGTACCATCACCACTCTTGAACCATTCAATTCCGCCTGTAGTAGTCGAGCGACCAAAAAAAGCATTGTTTTTATTTGTAAATCCAGTTCTTAAAGTGGGGAGAACACTTTCGCCAGAATTCATATAGGCCATAAAGCAACTTTCATAACATACCGTTTTATCAGGTACTGTACCAATTTTATATGTCCATCTATTCGAAGACCCACCAAAATAAGAGTCAAGATAACCAGCATTACCAATTCCAGCATTTGCCATATTTTTAGCAGCCCAAATTAGTGCAGGAATATTTTCTCTACCATCAGGGTCAACATAAAAAATGGGGTTGTTATTTGCATAAACATAAGGCGAAACCTGAGGATATTTAGCAGCTAATGGGTCAATAGAGAGCCAACGACTTGAAAATTCTGCTAAATAAGTAGCCTTATCGGAATCTTCCTCAATAAACGCAACTACTTGATTGGTTTTAGTATTTAGATATACCGAACCAATTTGTACTATTTCATCGTTGCTGAAAAATTCGTTATACCGACCATTGCTTAGAGTTAACGGATTTTTATCAAAACCGTGCTGTTTAAAAATATCTTGGGCATTGATTACTTGCGAAATCAACATGATTGTAAAACCAAGATAAATACCTAATTTTCTCATAATTTTAATTTTATTGGTTGTCAAATTTAAGAATTACTTTTTTATCAATATATTTTCGGGTTCATTTTTTAACATTCCCATCCATTCTAGATACATTTCTTCGGGCATTCGGCGATAGCCCAATTGGTGTAAACGAACATATGTTTTTTCCATATCGGAATACATTCCTTTTATCAAAATATCGTTAAATAGCTCTTGGGGTGATTTAACTCCTTTTTCTTTCATTTTTGTTTCAATGTAAAGCTTTTGTGCTTCGGCTTTGGTAAGCATTGCATTTACATTTACCGTATGGTATTTCAAAACTGTATTGCAGCATTTAATGACAAAGTCAGGACTTGATTTTCCGAATTTTTTCTGATAACCATGTGCCAAATCCAATAGACAGTACGCAACGGATTGTTGCATACTCAAAGTATCCATGTAAAGCCCGTTTCGAATTGCATCTAAGTGCACATAACCTGAAGCCATAATCCAAGCATCAACAGGGAATGTTGCACTTGTTAATTCTGTATTATACCAACCTGTTTTTTTGCAATGTTGTTTAATATAGATATGATTAGGAGCAAATGCAAGATATGCAGTGATTTGAAATTCTTCTGCTAATATTTTATAAAGATATGGCATCGAATGGCAATTGCCTTTACCTCTTTGCAACAATTTCGAAACAAACATATTGGTCCAATCTTTTTGCCCCCACATATCCTCAAAATCATATAAGTAAGGTGTATGAAAGAAAATATTAACTGAGTCAATTATAATAGGAATTGTGTCAGTAAGAAGTTTAAAAATTGCGGCATGTTTCTTAATATCTTCCTTATCGATTCCAGAATATGAAACCAAATTTGATGATAAAATTGATTTTGTTAGCATTCCTAAAATTGCAATCTCTTTGTTTACCATTGCAGTATCTAATTGTCCATCAAGAAAAGCGTTTTCAGTTGTAAAAACAGCTTTTTTAAAGTTTAATGGTGTTTTACCTGTCAACATACTATCAATAATTTCATAAGCTTGCTTATAGAAGTGAGTTGAATCTTGAGCTTTGGAAGCAAAGCAATTGAATACTAGAGCAAAGAATATAGTGTAAAATGCGTATCTCATTATTTTAAAGTTCTTGTTAAACGGAGCATTTGCCCCTGGTGTTCTTGTTTTTCTTTCTCTTTATTTACCGAATTTAACCATTCCTGATAAGCTTGTTCGGGCATTTCCTGATAACCGCTTGCATCAATTGCCTGATATGTTTGATTTCGCTCTTCCAAAAGCTGATACACCTTAGGGTATCGTGCTTTTAAAGTATCTGGATGTGGTCGACCGACTTGGTTAACCACATATTCAAACCGCAAGGTTTGATAATCAGACTTTACTTGTCGGGCAAATATATTTGTCGGGTCGTATTTCAAAGTGGTATCAACACATTGCGAAACAAAACTATCATATCCATATTTTTGAGTGTAGGTTTTAGCTAAATCAGCAAGGCATTGGGATATGGTTTGTTTTTGGGTCAATGGCTCCATGTAAATACGGTTTTTCAATGCTTCGGCTGTTATATAACCTGAACCTAAAATAAAAGCATCGGAAACAATCCGACCATTTGTTAATTCGAGATTATGCCAATTGCCTGATTGGTCTTTGAACTTGGCATAAGTATGCGAAGGAGAAAAAGCAAGGTTTGCAGGTGTTCCTGTTTCTTCGCAGAGTATCAGGTAAAGCAATGGTAAAGAATGGCATTGACCCGATTTGGAAGAAAGCAATTTACTGACAAACATTTTAGACCAATCTTGTTTGCCCATATAATCCTCAAAATCGTATTGCATCGGGTATGAAGTAATATATCCTTCGTTTGCTGGTGATTTTAATTTCAATGTATCAGCCATTACCCGAAACAACATGATATTCCTTGATTGCGGATTTTTCCAGTTGTATCCGTCCTGTGCTGCTTTTAGTTTGGCAATAGTTATCAGGTTTTGTATTTCTCTGTCAAACTGCTGATAATCCAATTTACCTCCGAAATAAGCGTTCTCAATCGCAAAGATGGCTTGCTTTAGATTCAATGGCTCTTGTCCGCTCAACATTCGATTAAGCTTTTCGTAAGCTTGACGAAAATAATCAGCATCAGTATTGTTTGCCCGTGAGGGCAAATCATACTTAATCGGCATGTAAGCCGATTCTTTGTAGATTGTTTCGTAAAGCTCTGCGTTTCGTTGTCTCAGTTCTTCCTTGTCCTTTTCATATTGGTCAAGTGGATTTTTTGAATTGGTATTTGTCGAGCCGTAATTCGGTGTCTGGTTAGGAAATCCAACATTTACATTTGGTTGTATTGTCGCTGGTTGTGGTGTATTTATTACAGGAACTTGAGCAAATGTATCATTACCGATAAACCCCAATCGGAGCACGAGGGCTGCAAGAAAAGCAAGTGTGTAGCAGCGAAGGGACGGTTGCAGGGATGGGCTGCTACACTCTTGCTTTTGTGCGTGTGTTTGTTTCATTCTTTTTTCTTTCATTAATCTGTCCGTTATCAATGCGCTGTCGTCTTTTTAGGCTTGTTGGTAACTCACTTATAGGCACTGTCCAGCCAGTCCTGTTTATAATGGAATGGGGGGTAAATAGGCGAGTAAATGTAGCGTGTTATATTTCTTGTTATTTGTGTCGTGTTGCTGAAAAGAGGATGCAGTTGAGAACTAAAGATCATCAAGCGGACGGCGGATAACCTGTATGTAACAAATGTCAACACCGGATTCATGAAGATGCGTCGCATAACTATGCCTTAACCAAGGTAAAGTTACAGGTTTTTTTATTCCCTCCAAATATATTGCCTTTTTTAATACTTGCTGCAAACTCTTTTCATCATACCGTTACCCTTCCCTTGCCTTACCATTAATAACCCAGCATCATAATCCTTAATGCCAGTAATACCTTTCAATGGTCTTTATCCGGTTCAGAGGTAAAAGGTGAAAGACCGGCAGCTCAGGACTGTATAAACGTGAATTAAATGGACAGGATATCATTCAGTCCTGCCCGGCCATAAGGTCACCTGGTCCAGGATTCTCTGACTTTTCCCTGACCTTATGTTTACATTTTCATGACTCATACAGCTAACCCTTAAAGACGATAGCAGGGCGGTAGCACCACGGTAGCACCCCGGTAGCACCATCCACCTATACTATACCTTAATTGAACAAGTACTAAACAACCCTTAATCAACCCTTAATCAACCCTTATACAATCCTTAAACAATTTTGCGTGCGGGTGCATGGTTTCAAATGTTGTTCGTAACTGTATGAGAAAACATCATTGAAATCATAATGCTGCATTGCGCAAAAACTCTGAACATAAATTTTGCCTTTGCCATCAGATGATAAGCCATTTCTACACGGCCATACCCCAGACTTACCCCAAACTGGCTGCCAGTAACTCCATCAAATTTAATTAACCAACGGGAAAACCCTTTTGGAGTAATTCCCTGGCCACTGCGAACCTCCTTGTGTCAAGATTAAAGGCAATCAGCGCCTTCGCTTGGCAAAAAGCCACCAGAAACGATGTTTTTATTCACAATGGTTTGTTTACAATTCATTTTACAGGATCGTTTTTCTGCTTAAAAAAAATGCACCTTGCTGAAAAATACCCTCGCGCATGAATGCAGAAGAATTCAGAATTCTGGCGGTTGACGATAACCCAAAAAATCTTAAGGTTCTGGCTGCCCTGCTTTCGAGCAACAGTTACCTCGTTGATTATGCATTTTCAGGATCTGAAGCCCTGGACCTGATTGCAAAAGAGAACTATGACGTGATCCTGCTCGATATCATGATGCCCGGTATGGATGGGTATGAAATCTGTGAACAAATTAAACAATCTGACAAAAACAAGGATATACCGGTTATTTTTCTTACCGCGAGAACCGATACAGAGAGCATAACCAGAGGATTCCAGGCCGGTGGCTATGATTATGTGACAAAACCTTTCCGAAGTGATGAACTCCTCGCCAGGGTCAGAACGCATGCAGAGCTGAAACGACATCGCGATCAGCAGAAAGAGATCAACCGATGGCTGGAGGAAAAAGTCAGGGAGCGTACCCTGGATTTGAATGAGGCTAATCTGAAATTGGAAAAAGCCAACCGGGAACTGACCTCCCTCGACAGGGCAAAAAATGAATTCCTCAGGATGATCAACCACGAAATCCGTACTCCTCTTAATGCCATCATGGGGTTTACCACTTTTATTAAAGACGAACTGAAATCTACTGAAATTATGGAGATGGTAGAATATCTCGATACCGCTTCAATAAGGTTGGAAAAATTCCTGATGGTAGTGTTGCAGATCACTGAATTGATCACTAATGACAAGCCTTTTAAGGAAGAATGGATCACTGTAAATGAGATTATTATAGAAGCACAAACCAGGTTGAAAAAAACAATTCTTGAGAAAAAAATCAGGGTTGGAATTGAAGGCGATGCATTCAATATCAAAATTCCTGGAAATAAAAAATTGCTGTTTAACTGTTTTGAATCCATTCTTGATAATGCCATAAAATACACTCCGGAAGGAGGGACGATCAGCATACAATCTTATGAAGAAGAAAAGCATGTAATGGTGGAATTCATAGACGAAGGTCCTGGGTTCAGCGAATTAGCGCTGAAGCATCTCTTCCAATTTTTTGCCGTGGGGGAACAACATGTGGATGAGAATGCCGGGCTGGGTCTTGCCCTGGTGAAGCTGATCATGGACGCCCATAAGGGAAAAATCGAAGTTAGCAATAACGAAACCAAAGGAGGCATGGTAAGACTGAGTTTCGAGAAAGCAATGGTGAGTTGAATAATCAAAAAATCATATCATGAAAATTACGCTTTATGGAGCTGCCGGAGGTGTAACCGGAACAGCTTATTTTATTCAGACTGATCAGGATACCATCATGGTGGATTGTGGACTTTTCCAGGGAGGAAAGGAAATCAGAAGTCAGAACAGATTCGCTCCTCCCGTGGATTACGGCCACCTGAAAGCCATTGTGCTCACACATGCCCACCTGGATCATTGCGGGCGTTTACCCCTCGTCATAAGGGAAGGATATCAGGGACCCATATTCGCCACACCAGCCACCATTGATTTAGTCGCCCTGATTTTACGTGATGCTTTGAAGGTACAGACCTCTGATCTGGAAAAAATAAACCGGATACGGGCAAGAAAGGGGAAAGAAAAAATCGAAGCCGCCTATGATGAGAAAGATGTGGAAAAAGCCATCGGACTAATGAAGCCATTACCATACCATCAAGACTTCGTTCTGTCTGAAAACCTCAGGGTAATAGTCGATGAGGCCGGGCATATTTTAGGCTCAGGAAGTCTTAAACTTATCGTTAAAGAAGGAGGATCTACAAAATCCGTAGTCTTTTCCGGCGATCTTGGTCCGGCAAACCTGCCCATTGTCAGGGATGCTGAACCCTTTCGTGATGCCGATATGGTTTTTCTGGAATCCACCTATGGCGACCGCGATCATAAGCCCCTTCAGGAAACCATTGATGAAGCCATCTCCATTATAAAAAATGCCTACCAAAATAAGGGAAAAATTTTAATCCCCTCTTTCGCCGTGGGCCGTACACAAGAATTGTTGTACTACATCGAACAGGCTTTCCGTCAAGGAGGATTACCCCGTTTCCCGATATACATCGACAGTCCCATGGCCATTGAAGCGACAAGGATTTATATGAGTCATGCTGAATTATTTGATGAGGAAATGAAAGAATTTGTAAGTAGCGGGGAAATGGAGCGCAACAAAGGTTACATTCATCCCACCCCTACCGCAGAAGAATCTAAAAAACTCAATGAAATCCCTGGTCCTTGTATGATCATTGCCGGAGCTGGAATGTGCAACGCCGGCCGAATCCTTCATCATCTCAGGCATAACTTATGGAAAAAGGACACCCATGTGCTGATTGTGGGATATCAGGCCATGGGTACCTTAGGACGACAGCTTGTTGAGGGAGCCCCCGCTGTCAATATTTATGGTGAATGGATAGCCGTTCATGCTCAAATTCACAAGCTGGGTGGTTTCAGTGCGCATGCCGGGCAAACTGATCTGCTGAATTGGTTCAATGTGATGGCGCCATCCAGACCAAAAGTTGTGCTTACTCACGGAGAAGACAAAGCCAGAATTCCTCTGGCTAAAATCCTTCAACATCAGTATGGTATCATACCGGTTTTGCCAAATTACGGAGATACCATTGAGTTATAACAATCCCGTTTCATTATTATTTTCCTATCTTCATTCTTCAATTTACCAATCATGAACAACCCTATTCGCCGTACCAAGATCGTGGCTACCATCGGGCCAGCAAGCTCTTCTCCCGAAGTCATTCAAATGCTCATCCAAGCCGGGATGGATGTGGCCAGGCTTAACTTTTCGCATGGAAATTATCAGGACCATGCCCATGTCATCGAAAGCCTGAGAAGTATTTCCAATAAACTCGACCGACCGGTCACCATCATGCAGGATCTTCAGGGTCCGAAGATCAGGGTCGGGCAATTGGCTGAAGGGAAGATTGATTTAAAGACAGATGAGCTGATCAGCTTAATCCCTGAAACCGGTTACAAAGGGCAAAAAAGAATGATCCCCATCGATTATCCATATTTAGCCGAAGAAGCGAAACCCGGGATGCAGGTCCTACTGGCCGACGGGTTATTTGAACTAGAAATTCAAGAAATATCAGGTAATGAAGTGAAATGCAGGGTGATTGAAGGCGGAATCCTTGTTAACAGAAAAGGTGTGAATTTTCCCAATCTTAACCTCCGGCTTCCATCTCTCACTAAGAAGGACATCGCGGATCTTGAATTCGGACTCTCCCATGGCGTGGACTGGATATCTCTGAGTTTTGTCAGGTCAGCGGAAGACGTCAGGGAGTTGAAAAAACTTATCCTCGCGAGGGGTTATCAAAAACCTGTGATTGCAAAGATCGAAAAGCCCCAGGCGATGGAACACCTGGAAGAAATTATCCAGGAAGTGAACGGGATCATGGTAGCCAGAGGAGACCTTGGCGTGGAATTGTATCCGGAAAAAGTACCCATGCTCCAGAAACAGATCATCGAATTATGCAATCGTAAAGGGAAACCGGTGATTACCGCAACACAAATGCTCGAAAGTATGATCCATGAGCCCCGTCCTACCCGGGCCGAAGCAAGTGATGTGGCCAATGCCATCATCGATGGGACGGATGCCATTATGTTGTCGGGCGAAACCGCCATGGGTGATTTCCCGGTCAAAGCCGTAGAAATGATGGTCCGTATAGCGCTGGACGTGGAAGCAAAGATAAAATTCAAAAACTATCCCCCATCCGACCTTTCGGAAGTGTATGCCCTTAGCCAAGCCGTAGATCAAATGGAAGATGTGGTTCATCCAAGATGTATTGTTGTACTGACCACCAGCGGAAGAAGTGCCCAGGCGATAGCAGCCAATCGCCCCACCACACCGGTTTTCGCCCTGACTACCCATGAGGAGGTATATCACGGTCTGAATCTTCTCTGGGGGATCAATCCCATGCTGATCCATGAACATCCAGATACCTTCGAAGGCATGGTACACTTATGCGAATGCAGCCTCAAGGAGAAGAAACTGCTTAAATCCGGCGATAAAATGATTATTCTTGGCGGAATTCCTGCCCATCAGGCCGGAGGTACCAATTTTGTCAAAATCCATACCGTAAATTAATTATTTTTGCTAAAAAAGAACTTATGAAAAAATATTGCCTGATTTTAGCCGTAACATTATTTTTTCCATTGATGTCAATGGCACAAACAGTTGAAGTAACCGCTTTCGGAGGTTACGTTTTTCCCGGAACATGGACGGGCAGCGAAGGAAATATATACATCAGGGGAAATGCCCAGTATGGAGGTCAGGTCAGCTTAGGGGTAAGCCGGGTGATGGATGTTGATCTTATTTATAACCGTTCTGACACTAAGGCGGAAGGTACCCTGAACAATACAATCTATTCCAAGAATGTTCCTATCAGTGCAAATTATTTTCAGATTGGCTTAACCAAAAACTTCAGGATCAACCCCTTGGTTTCCCCCTATTTAGGAATGAACCTTGGCGCATGCCTAATGAATCCGAAAGAAGGACAGTATAATGAAGCTTGGTTTTTTTCTGTCGGCATAAACGGTGGAGCTAAAATCTATTTTGCCAAACGAGTTGGCCTAAAACTTCAGGCTCAGGCATATATTCCGGTTCAGGGGGCAGGATTCGGATTTTATTATGGAGGAGGCGGAAGCGGTTCAACGATATCATTGTATTCAACCCTTGTACAGTTTGGGTTTACAGGAGGATTGGTCTTCCGCCTTGGAAGGATACAATAAAAATTAGGTTGGGAAGAAAAAAACCCAGGGAGTAAATTCATCCCTGGGTTTTTATTTGAAATTCATTTCCTATCAGCGGACAATCAGGCAAAGACCCACTTTCAAATTGAACATAGAAAGGTCTTTGGAAATGAGGTCATTGTATAATTCGATTTTATTGGTTGTCCATTTATAATTGAAGGCAAGCAGTGCTCCCCAGCTCGAAAAGTTTCCGAACTTGATCAGGGCCCCGACTTCCGGGGTAAGCGAAAAATCCCATCGGGTAAGATAGGCATCTATTTCTTGGACCATCAGATGATGTTCCATATAATCGCCTCCCACACCCAGACTGACATAAGGTGAAACCAATTTGTCCGGAATAAAATGATACCCGATCACTGCCTGAAAGGGTACCATCCAGGTAAAACGGTAATTGGTTGCAGTAATGGCATCCCCTTCATCCCCGTAGTAGGTTTCATACCCATATTTTTGTCCAACACGCTGCCAGGCAATGTTGAAACCAGCAGTCAGCCCATTCAGCACCAGAAACCTTCCTCCGAGGTCAAATCCTGCAGGACTGGGATTTCCAACCCATTGATTAAAATCACCCAATGTGAAAGTGGTATTCCAGGAAAAAGAATAATAACTCCTGGGCGTGAATCCTATGCTTGTCTTTTCCTGAGCCAGCAAAAAGCCACCCAAAAAGATAAAAACGGATAGTGTCAAAATAAACTTTTTCATGATATCTCTCGTTTTATGGGGTTAATTTTGGTTGAAGGCTTTGGTCTGCAAAAAAGCCTGGTCAATACTACTCTCCAGGTCGCCAATGGTATGATAACCGGTCATCAGACTGCGGATATAAACATTCCAGCGAATAAACAAGGTATCTCCCGCTTGAACGTTTTTACAGTCAACCATATCGATCATCAGTGTCCCCGTTGTATAGGAGGTAATATAGGGCGGATAATAGGGATAATAATAACCTCCGCCTCCCCAATACCATGGCGGAAAATATCCAGGATAACCCCAATACCACCCCGGATAGAATATCTGGGCATTTACATTCTTGACTGCCACAACGTTGATCCCCAGATCGGGGCTCTGGTCCTTGGCGACTTTCTGATAACCCCGGTCGGTCATGTTCTTCGATATTCGGTTCAGAATGGCCTTCGCATTAGCATCCAGAATCTTACCGCTGTCCTTGGGGGCAATATATGCGATGGAGTCAACCATGGAAAAAGTTCCATAAGTCTTGAAGTTAATACTGGTATCATACTTGGTGTAGATCACTAAGTCCTCCAGCAATCGCTCAGAAGCGGGTGGATACTTGGAGCAGGATGCAAAAATAAACATCCCTGCTACCAGGAGAATGAAGATAAGTTTTGTGTTCATAGATCAAATTTTAATTGACAAATATATAAATTATCTTTCCCTTCCAGACATTTTTTATAGCCTGAAAGCACATAAAGCCTGAACCGAATACATCCAATCATTTGCTTTACCGAAATTCAACACTTTGAATTCACCTCCAACTCGCCAGTGATTCCCAAACGGATACAGATAAGAAGCAGAAAACTGGTAGTTGGAAAGCGAAAGGATGGTACTGTTAACTTGATCACCTATCCCTGATACTTTGTTGAACATCAGTGCAAGACCAGCTCCCGCGCTGAGATAGAAATGATCCACGATACGCATCCTGACGGTCAGCAAAAGAGGGATAGCCGACATACTTGCCTGACCAGTCATATCGGTATATGTCTTATTTTTTACTTTATATAAACGATAAAAGCCAGATTCCAGTCCAAGACTGAGCCTGTGTTCCGGTTCCCAGAAAAATTTCAATGACACTCCTGCCGCATCTATAATTGCTTTCTCTTTCCCGATTTCCAGAGAATTGATAAAATGCGTCCACCCAAGTCCTAGGGTAAGTGAATAATGATTAAGGACAACTTTCAGACTGTCTTTTTTTTGTGCCAGGGTTGAAAAAGCACATAATAGTATTATCAATATCAGGAGGCTTGGTCTCTTCATTTTTTTATTCCTGTATGTAATGGTAATAAGCTACAACATAAGGGAAATTAGTCAGCATTCCGTCGAAGTTTCCATTTTGAATATATTCCCTAATCCATGGTATCCCATCGATGGTCCAGGTCACTGCTAATCTGCCTTCTTCATGCATTTGTTGAACCAACTCGTTCTGTGTCCCCAGTGTCCATCGTGGAGACCAAACCAGGGCATTGACTTGGCGGACATCTTCCACGGATAATTCGCAAAGTGAGGGTATGTTCTGGTAATCCGGATAGCTCATCAGGTCATTTAATACATCGGAGGAAGGAATCCCAACCACAATCATCAGATCTCTTCCTTTATCAATAGCCCTTTGCAACATCCTTTTTTGAATCGGAATCACTTTTCCCATAGCATCCTTGTTGGCTTTCATGTCGAGGTAAACGAATCTTAGCAGGGTACTGTCAATGGTAAAAACAAGAGCTTCCTCAAGGGTAGGAATTTTTTCCCCGTGAATCAGCCTGACAAAGGCGGAAAGCTGAGACCAGGTATAACTTTCTATCGGGCCGGCCAGGGGACATTTTTTTGTCAAACGGATGTTAATATCCGGATCGTGATAAATGAAAGGTACTCCATCCTTGCTTAAACGAACATCTATTTCGATGCCGGTTGATCCAAATTTCTCAGTATAATTAATCATTTCAATACTGTTTTCTGAAACCGGTAAGCGATCGGAAGTCCTTCCTCCGGAACGATGTGCAAGGATGTAAAAGTTACTGTTCATGACCTTTTCGGAAAATGGGCGAAGAAATTCAAGGGTCAGGGATTGATCAGGAAGTCCTGATTGAATTCCATAAGCCCCTCGTATCTTGATCTGCTGATTGACACTGCCGGTAACAATCAATCGCCCACCCTCCTCTTTGGAGATATAACATGAAGTCAGACCCGTCCCATCATTGTACCCGTTGCGCCAGTATCCCTGGAGTATGATCACTGAATCGAGCTGACCTGCCTGCATCACAAAGTATTTCCCATTGCTGCAGGCAAAGGAAAGACTGCCCCGGTTCCATTTCAGAACAATCTGATCCCCGAAAAAATCCGCCCCGGAAGTTACACGATAGATTCCTTCCATTAATCGTTTTGAAGAGTCTTTCAGGGGATAGGTTTCCGCCAGGAGCGAATTTGGTCCCGCAGTAGGAATGGGGATATCCGTATCCTTATTGCAGGAAAAAAACGTCAGTGAAACGAATAAAAATGAAACGATTGTTGCTCTCATAATATCCAACTGAATGAAATTTCAGGTATATGATAAAACCGATTAAATGTATTAAAAAGCATCCAGGTTGGCCAATAAAACTTCTCATAATTATCCTTCAACCCGATAATGAATACATGATTCTTCCATAACCTTTGTTCAATATAAAAAGTAATTGTACCCCCATTGAAAAAGTTTTTCGTCCGCACCACCTCATTCTCACCCGACTGCATGGAAACATTCGCCAGGATAACCACTTCCCCTTTCAACGTAAATGCCATTTTTTTCAGCTTGTAACCGATAGAAAGATTCGGATAATTGATCCATACTTTTGCCGTATTATTAAATCCGGCCTGTTTCATCTGTCCATAAACAAATGCGACATCCCATCCAAGATTAGCATAAAAGTTCCTATGACCGTAGCCAATCCTGGGACCAAGGGAAAACTGATTGGAGACAATGATGGTCGTTACATCTGCTTCCAAGGAAAACCGCCAGGGAAGGCCGAAAGTCATATGTACATTCACAAGCGGGGCCTGTATCGCATTTTCAAGCAGGTCCATGGGAGGCTTTACCAGAGACAGACCGGCAGCAATCTGAAATCCCCATTTTTTATACTGATGTGGGAAACGCATGCTCGACATGGCAATATCGAAAGTATCTTTTTTCTCCTGAGCCTGGATACAGGGGGCGTAAAAAGTGAGCAAAAAGAAGAAAAGCAAATATCTCATCTTTCAATAATGATTAAATCTCGTTCAAACTGAATAAATTGACACCCCAGGCCGGCAACCCGATATAAAGCCCGGGCTGTAACATTTCATCCCCGCTGCGTTCATATTCCACACCAGAAAGCAAATCCACAAGTTTCCATTTCTTCTGGCCTAACTCCTGCCAGGGAAGCCTGACCTTAGCCTGGGATTCTTCATCCCGGTAGTTGATGACAGCAAGATATTTTTCATTTTCCCATTTCCAGGTCCATGCCAGTATATATTGGTAATGATCATTGTCAACCCAGCCCCCGGTTTCACACAACTGCCATTGTCCATCATGAAAAGCTGGAAGGGCAATGATGTTCATGATCTGCTGATAGTACAACAGCATTTCTCTATCCACCTCTTCCCCAGGACGCCGGCAGAGGAAAACAGGGAGTTTTGTTCGCCTGCCTTCAAATTGTCCTTCATAAAACAGACGGGCACCCGGGAGTGTGGCAATGGCCAGGAATGCAGCTTTCCGCTTATCACTTCGAAACACCTTGGCTGCCCTGGGTTCATCATGATTTTCGATAAAGCGAAGCAATTTTGACTGGTATTCCTGATCAGCCTTGAGGTGCATCCGGATCTCAGGTACGTTGCCGTTTTCCAGGCGATCATATAAACGCTTGTCATAACAAAAGTCAAATCCCTGTTGCTGAAGTTCCCATTCCAAATCCCAATAAGCTTCAGCCAGGAACAAGAAATCAGGATGTAAGGCTTTCACTTCACGGATCAAGGCAGTCCAGTACTCTTCCTGGGGTCGGGAACCGGCATAGGAACCCCAGGTTTTTTCAAAGATATCATTCATCAGCAGCATAGCCATATCACAGCGAATCCCATCGCAGCGGGAAGCGATGCTTTTCACGCTTTTTGCTGCCATCGTCCTATATTGAGGATGAAATGCATTAACCTGTATAACATCCTGCCAGGCAGGATAATAAGGATCTTTCCCGCAGGCAAATATCCGATCACCGATCCGGGTAAATGTCACTGCATCCTTTTCAATCTCTTCGATCCCGCCCTGAATAAAACACTCAGGATAAAGATCCACCCAGGGATGATCGTGAGCCAAATGATTGGGGACAAAATCAAGAATCAGTCGAATCCCGCGCCGGGCAAGCTGATCCCTTGCCATAGCCAAACCAGTATCCCCTCCCAAATGTGCATCAACTGTATAATTCCTTACACAATATGGTGAGCCGACATTATCTTCAGGCTGAAAATCAGGCAAAGCCCGGTAAAAATCCTTGATATTCCCTTCATTCCGGTTTGAAATTTGCCTTCCTACGGGACTCCGTTCCCAGACTCCCATCAACCATATCGCATCGGTTTTCAGGGCCGCAAGGGAATCCCAGGTTTCTCCTGGCACATTGGAAAGGTCGATGAAAGCGTTGTGAATACGGCCAAGTTCCTCCAGCCAGACCCAGGTATTGATCTCATAAATGACCGGATGCTTTCGCCATTTTTTCATGGAGGAAAGATACATACTTTTGTTTTTCAAAACACATTTTCGTACATTTAGCCAAAAAAAAACATTACCAATATACCTTCCATGAGAACGAATAAAAAAATCAGTATCCTTTTGATTTCGGTTCTAACCATCTTCCTTATTGTTTTTTTCGTTTACCACCAAATTCGCTCACGGGAACTCATGATTTTTCAAAAATCATTGAGACAAAGTGATGAACAGGTAATTAAAAACGTCCTTGAATTTAAGTCTCAGGGATTTATGAAGCCTACCAAAGATAATTCGGCATGGGATGGTATGGCAGATCTCACAAAAACCAAAGATACGGTATGGGGGAAAGAAAACCTGGAAGCCGTCAGGATCACTTTCAACATGAGTTTTCTGGGCGCGTATGATAAGTCGGGAAATCTGATCTATGCATCAAAAGATTCCCTTTCAAAGGATTTCTCCCTGTCACCCTTGTAAGTCCTGGAATATTTTGAAAGAAATAAAATTCTTCAAGGCTTTATGAAATACAATGACCGGCTCTATGAAATATTCGGGGCCCCCATTGTCCCAACATACGACATCAATTATCTGACTCCTCCTCTTGGCTATCTTATTGCGGTCAAACAATGGGATTCAGCTTATATATCGGAAATCGAAAAAACCACCGGGTTTGAACTTGACTTTTTCTCTGATCTTCAGTCTTCCATAGAAAAATCAGAGATCAATGAGGAAAATATTGTTCGACCCGTAACGGATCACAAAGCTCAGACATTGCTTTTTATGCGATTTTCAAGAAGCAATGTTTTTTCTCTCGAAATGGATAAGCTGAATTTTATCAAATATTTTGCGGTTTTAATTGTGATTCTGAGTGCTTTCGTATTCTTTATCATGACATCAAAATGGTTTTCAAAACCCTTGAAGATGATTACGAAAAGCCTGGTTGATGATGACCTGAAACCCGTTGGTCCCCTGCTCGAGCAGAAAGGTGAATTCGGGGATATTGCAAGGCTCATCAAGGAATATCAGATTCAGAAAAATTTTCTTGTCATGGAGAACAAAGCCAGAAAAGAAGCAACTGAAAAATACAGGGCTTTACTCATGGCACAACCCGATATGATGTTCATCCTCGACCGATCAGGCAAATTTCTAGACTATTATACTTCCGACGAAAAATTGCTGTTGACCTCATCGGATAAGTTTTTGGGGAAAAACATTGATCAATTATTTCCTCCCGAGTTGACACAAAAAATCAAGCAAACCCTGCTTGAATTGGAATACGGTAACCCGGCCCAACCTCTCGAATATGAGTTACCCCTCCTCAACCAGCATAATTATTTTGAAGCCCGTCTTATGGCGATGGATCGTGAAAGAATTCTGGCCATTGTCAGGGATATAACCAGACGTAAGGAAACGGAGAAGAAACTGATCACCGCCCTGGAAAAAGCAAAAGAGGCCGACCGCATGAAATCAGCCTTTCTGACTAACATGAGCCATGAGATCAGAACCCCGATGAATGCTATTATTGGCTTTTCCGAATTGATGACTGAGGCGGAAGGGGAAGAAAAACAACAATATGCCGCCATCGTTAAAAAAAGTTCAAAACAATTGCTCCAACTGATCGAAGATGTTATACTAATGTCGCGTTTGCAAAGTGAAACAATGCCCCTCAATAAAAAGAATTTCAGCCCTGCCTTTCTTATCCGGGAATTGCAGCAGGCCTATGCTGTTCGAGAAGTTAAAAATGAACTTGAGATAAAAATTGATCTTCCTATAGAAAATCAGGAGATGATCATTCAAGCAGATGAGGAAAAAATACAGAAAGTTTTCCATATCCTGATCTCCAATGCCCTGAAATTTACCTCGAAGGGTAGTGTAGCATTGGGTTATCGGTATGACCATCCCGATATCGAATTCTTCATTCAGGATACTGGGATGGGGATTCCTGAGCAGGAACAACCTCTTATCTTCGACAATTTTTACCGTGGTGAACAGGTGCTATCGGCAGCTATCGGCGGGACAGGCTTAGGACTGAACATTGCCAAGGCCATGGTTGAACTGATGGGAGGTAAAATATTCTTCAGTTCTCAACCGAATCATGGTTCCCGTTTTTCTTTCCGCGTTCCGATCGAAAAACCGGCAGAGGTAAACTTTGAAAAAACACCAGCAGCCAATACTGCCTTGAAAGGGTCTGAGGCCTGTGTCCTTATTGCTGAAGATGAGCCTGACAACTACTTTTATCTTGAAATTCTATTAAAAAACAAAGTTAAACATATCGATCACGCCATCAATGGAAAAGAGGCCGTTGAAATGGTTTCAAAAAATCTTTACCATCTTATCCTGATGGATTTGAAAATGCCTATTATGGGGGGATTGGAAGCAACGGGCATAATAAAATCAACTCATCCCGGAATTCCGGTCATTGCCGTAACCGCATTTGCCCAACCGGAGGAAAAGGAAAGTGCTTTTAAGGCTGGCTGTGATGATTATATAACCAAACCGATAGAAAGAAGTAAATTGTTCAGCATAATGGGCAGATATTTCGAATCTTTTTAATAAAAAGCCATGAAAGATGATATAAAAATTCTGGTAGTCGATGATAATCCACATATTCTTGATCTGATCAGGAAATTGCTTGCGGATAAATCATTTCTGTTTTTCGAAGCCTCAGATGGTTCCCAGGGACTGGAAATGATAGCCGCCCATCACCCCGACCTGGTCCTGCTCGATGTCATGATGCCCGATCTGGATGGTTTTGAGGTTTGCCGCCGGATCAAGACCAATCCTCACACAAGGGGGATTATGGTCGTCATGATTTCTGCGGTTAAAACAGATGGAGAAAATCAAGCAGGGGGATTGGAAAATGGAGCCGATGGTTATATTACCCTCCCCATCTCCAACCGGGAACTGCTTGCCAGGTTACGTTCCTATTTCAGACTGATACAAAAAGAGAAACTGCTGAAAGAACGGGAAGCCGGGCTTAAAGATCTTTTTACCTACATGATCAATGCCTTTGTTATATTCACTCCGGTTTTCGATGACCATGGACACTTCATCAGTTATCGCTTTGTTTATATTAACCCCGCTTATGAGCGGATTACAGGCGTCAGGTATGAGGATGTAAAAGGAAAAACCGTGCATGAGGTCTGGCCTGAAACCGAAGATTCATGGGTAAAAGCCTATGGAAAAGTGGCCTTGACAGGAGAATCTGCAACTTTTGAAATGTACCATCAGCCCACCGGAAAGCTATACAACTGTAATGCCTACTGCCCAGGGAAAGACCGGCAGAAATTCTGTGTGATCTTTGAGGACATTACTGAACGAAAACTTAATGAGGAAGTGCTGAGGAAAAGCGAGGCAAGGTTACAGGAACTCAATGCAACCAAGGATAAATTTTTCTCCATCATTGCTCACGACCTTAAGAATCCTTTTAACGCCATTCTGGGATTCAGCAGTCTTTTACTTGAACAGATCATAGAAAAAGATTATGACGGGATCGAAAAATATGCGGCTACCATAAAGAAATCTTCTCAGAGAGTGATGAATCTCCTGACCAATTTATTGGATTGGTCACGATCTCAAACCGGTAAAATGGATTTCAATCCCGGCTACTTTGAAATCAGTAAAATTATTCATGAAAATATTAAATTATTACAGGACATTACCGCTCAGAAATCCATTGAAATTATTTCAGAAATACAAAGAAAAACACTTGTTTTTGCAGATCAGGACATGTTGGGAGCCATCCTGAGGAACCTGCTTTCCAATGCCGTTAAATTCACAAAGCCGGGAGGAAAGATCATCATCTCTTTGGAGGAGAAAGAGGATGATTTCATCTTTTCTGTCAAAGATCACGGGGTCGGGATTAAGAAAGCAGACATGGAAAAATTATTCAGAATCGACAAGAGCTACTCCACCAGAGGCACTAACAATGAACAGGGCAGCGGACTTGGGTTAATCCTGTGCAAGGAATTCATTGAAAAACATGGAGGGCATATCGAAGTGGAAAGTGAAGAAGGAAAAGGAAGCACTTTCAGGTTCAACATTCCAAAGTCATAACCCATTGAAGGAAAAGATATAGATTATGAAATTAAAACCCAGTGCATCGGAAAACGAATCGCTTTACAAGGTATTCATCAATTCCACCAAAGATATGGTTTTTCTGAAGGACGAAAACTTCAACTACCAGATTATAAATAAAGCCCTGGCGGATTTTTTCGGAAAGGAAGAACATCAGATCATCGGAAAGTCAGATTTTCAATTGATGTCTGAAACGGCTGCGAGGAGATGCCAGTCCACAGATTACGATGCACTGAATTCCAAGGCCATTGTCGTAAGTGAAGAACGCATCAGTACAAAGATATATGAAACCCAAAAATTCAAAGTCCAGCTAAGTAACAGAAAATTCGGCATTGGTGGATTTATCCGTGATGTTACCGAGCACAAAGAAGTAGCAGAACAAATGACACGTCAGTCAGAAGAACTCCGCGAACTGAATGCCACCAAGGATAAATTTTTTTCCATCATTGCCCACGATCTCAAAGGACCTTTTAACTCAATCCTGGGATTCTCTGAACTGTTGATTGAAAATTACCGTGATCTCGATGGTGATTCCGTGAGAAAGAGCCTTCAGGCCATTTCCGGAGCTGCCAGACAAGCATATACCCTACTCGAGAACCTGTTACTCTGGAGCAAAACCCAAACCGGTAGGATAGAATTCAAACCTGAGATGATTTATCTGAATGAAAGAATCCAGGATATCATCAGATTGCTTAAAATCCAGTCTAATAAAAAAAATATTCAAATTTCGTCTAGCATCCCAGGGCAACTTTGTATGGAAGCTGACAGAAATATGCTTGATACCATTCTCAGAAACCTCCTGAGCAATGCCATAAAATTCACTCCCCGTAACGGAAAAATTGTCACTAATGCCATACTTCATGATGACTGCGTCGAAATATCAATCACCGACAATGGCATCGGGATATCCAAAGAGGACCTAGAAAAGATATTTCGTATCGACAGTAAAACAAGTACTCCCGGCACAGAAAAAGAAAAAGGCAGCGGCCTCGGACTGATCCTATGCAGGGAATTTATCCAAAGGCAAGGTGGGAGAATCTGGGCTATAAGTGAGCAAGGAAAGGGAAGCACCTTCACTTTCAGTCTGCCTGTAAGTCTTAAAAAGTAGAAGGTATGGAAGCTCAAATAAAAATTCTGGTCATTGATGACGACAGGGATTTTATCAAAGTATTCAGGATATTGTTTTCAAAAGAGCCTTATGAGATCATCGAAGCATTCGATGGAAAAGAAGGACTCTGTTTGGTCAGGGAACATCAACCCGATCTCGTACTAATCGACAGGGTGATGCCCGGGATGGATGGCTATGAGGTTTGTCGACAGATCAAATCAAAGCCCGAACAACATGGGATATTCGTGGTTCTGGTCTCGGGGATGAAAACAGCAACCGATCATCTGGCCAACGGTTTTGAGAGCGGTGCCGATGGATACCTCACCAAACCCATCCCGGATCGTGAACTAAGAGCCAGAATCAACGCATATGCCCGTATTATCCGGAGCGAAAAAGCCCTCAGAAAAAGCGAAGAAATGTTCCGGCATATTTTCGAAAATTCACCGGTCGGAAAGTCAATCACAGGAATTGACGGTTCCATGAGAGTGAATATGGCTTTTTGTGAAATGCTTGGGTATTCAAGGGAGGAATTGCTTCATAAAAACTGGAAAGAAATTACACATCCTGATGATATAGAGAAAAGTGATGAGGCAGTCAAGCTACTATTGGAAAACAAAATTGATAAAACTGTTTTTGAAAAACGGTATATTCATAAAAACGGCCAGGATGTCTGGGCGGAAGTAAGCACTACCATTCAGAAAGACGAAAACGCGAACCCCAAGTTTTTTATAACCAGTATCAGTAATATAACCAACCGTAAGCATTCAGAGCACCAATTCAAGGCCTTATCAGCACGCAATGAAGCCATATTATCTTCTGTGCCCGATATCATCATGGAAGTTGACAACAACAAAGTGTATACCTGGGCCAACCAGGCAGGACTTGAATTTTTCGGTCAAGATGTCATTGGAAATGAAGCTTCTTTTTTCTTTGAAGGTGAACAATCCACTTATAAAAAAGTGGAAGCGGTTTTTCAGGGTCATGAACAAATTATTTATGTTGAAAGCTGGCAGCGCAGGAAGGATGGTGAAAAAAGGTTATTAGCCTGGTGGTGCCGGACACTCAGAGATGATAAAAATAAAGTAACAGGAGCTTTATCAACTGCCCGCGACATTACAGAAGAGAGGCTGAGAGAAATAGAAATTAGAAATAATGAATCACGATTCAGGAGCCTGGTCAACATCCTTCAGCACTCTTCTTCCACGCTCCAGGGATTTCTTGATTTTGCACTGAATGAAGCCATCAAACTAAGCGACAGCAAACTTGGATACATTTATTTTTATGACGAAGAGAAGAAGGAATTTCTTCTGAACTCCTGGTCGAAAGAAGTCATGCATGCCTGTACCATCCCCAATCCCCCAAAATGCTATGAATTAGAAAAAACCGGTATTTGGGGGGAAGCTGTTCGCCAGCGAAAACCCATCATACTTAATGACTTTCAGCAAAGGCATCCCCTGAAAAAAGGATATCCTGCAGGTCATGCCGTTCTGAAAAAATTTATGACCATTCCTGTTTTCCATAACGGGCTTATTGTCGCCGTAGTAGGAATTGCAAATAAAGAACAGGATTATTCGGAAACAGATGTGCTCCAACTGACTTTGTTAATGGAAACCGTGTGGAAAGTTGTGATGCAAAAACGCGTAGAAATTGCCCTTCATGACAGTGAAGAAAAATTCAGGAACTTATTTGACACTATGGCACAAGGGGTTGTTTATCAGGATGAAAACGGAGTGATCTTTTCGGCCAATCCGGCCGCTCAGGAACTGCTGGGGCTCACCCTGGATCAGCTAAAAGGAATGACATCCATGGATCCCCGATGGAAATCTATACACGAGGATGGTTCTGCTTTTCCCGGTGAAACCCATCCGATCATGATAGCCAGAAAAACAGGGGAAAAAGTGAAAAATGTGATCATGGGGGTATATAATCCAATAAAAGAACATTATACCTGGCTTTTAATCTCTGCAACGCCGCAATTTCGTGACAACGAAGTTAAACCCTACCAGTGTTTTGCCACTTTTATGGATATCACGGAATTGAAAATGGCTCAGCAAGCCATAACAGACATGAACTTAAGCCTGGAAAAGAGGGTCTCTGAACGCACAGCCGAACTTCAGATCAGCAATAAGGAACTCGAAGCTTTTTCTTATTCTGTATCCCATGATCTCCGTGCTCCCCTCAGGTCGCTCAATGGTTTTGCCCAGATACTGATGGAAGAACATGCTAACAAACTGGATGAAGAAGGCCTTCGCTTGCTCAAAGTCATCAGTAATAACGCAAAAAAGATGGGAGAACTCATCGATGGACTGTTGTCATTTTCAAGGCTCAATCGCTATGAGATCAGACATGAACAAACTGATATGGAAAAAATAGCCAGAGAAGTTTTTATGGAGGCCACCGCAGCTGTTGAAAGAGCAAAAATCGATTTCTCCTTAGACCTTCTCCCCGTAACATTCGGAGACCCAATCCTGCTAAGACAAGTCTGGTATAACCTCATTAGCAATGCACTGAAATTTTCCTCCCCCAGACCAAAACGTAAAATCGAGATTGGCTACTTTAAGGAGAAAGATGAAGTCGTTTACTTTGTAAAAGATAACGGGGTTGGATTCGATATGGAATATGCCCATAAGTTGTTTAATGTATTCCAACGCCTGCACAGCCCGTCGGAGTTTGAAGGGACGGGAGTGGGACTGGCCATTGTACATCGGATTATTTCCCGTCATAATGGACGTGTTTGGGCTGAGAGCGAACCGGATAAGGGATCGATTTTCTATTTCACTTTAACACAAAAAAAATCAAGTTGAGGCCATGGAACGAAAATTAAGAATTTTAATTATCGAAGACCTTGCTTCCGATGTCATTCTTTTAAAACATGAGATCAGAAGAAGCGGCATAGACTTTACAGATCAGGTGGTAGAAACCAGGGAAGCCTTTATTGAAGGCCTGCGCTCATTTTCCCCCGACATCATCCTTTCAGATTATTCCCTGCCACGCTTCGACGGGATGAAAGCACTGAGAATCCGTAACGAACAGGCTCCTGACCTCCCATTTATCCTTGTGACCGGTTCTACCAATGAAGAAATTGCAGTCGAATGCATGAAAGCCGGAGCCAATGACTATCTGATCAAAGACAATCTCAGCAGAATAGGTTATGCGATAAATACTGCATTAGCTTCGGCCCGTCAGGTGGAAAAACGCAAAGAAACAGAGAAAGCGTTGAAGGAGAGTGAAAATAAATACAGGACCATCTTCGAGAACATCCAGGATGTGTTTTATCAGGTCGACCAGCAAGGGATTATCATGGAGATCAGTCCATCTATATTCAGGTATTCAGGTTATACCCGTGAAGAATTGATAGGGAAGCAGGTAGAAGAAGTTTACCTTCACGCTGGTGATAGGGAAAGACTTATGGAGGTTTTAAAAGAAAAGGGACAGGCTACCGATTTTGATATACAATTAAAAACAAAAGACGAAAAAATCCGCTGGGCTTCATTGAACGTGCACATTCGGTTTGACGAACAAGGTAAACCCATAGGCCTCGAAGGCAGTCTCCGCGATATTACCAGTCGTAAGCAGATAGAAGTCTCCCTGGCAGAAAGTGAAGAAAAATTCAGGACACTCGCTGAATCCTCTCCTTATGCCATCATGATTTATCAGGATAATTACTGGGTATATACAAACCCTGCAGGCATTGAAATTTGCGAATACAATGCTGACGAACTTTACCGAATGAAATTCTGGGAAATAGTGTCAAAGGAATACCAGGAGATGATCATTCAGAATGGAAGGCTACGTCAACAAGGGGATACAAGAAAATCGTCTTACGAGTTCAAAATACAAACAAAATCAGGCCGGGAAAAATGGGTGTTTCTTTCCGGCAGTGTTTTTCCGTATCAAGGAAAACCTGCAGGGATCATTTCAGTAGTGGACATTTCTGATCGCAAGCAAATGGAAATGAAGTTGGAAGCATCCAGGGATCAAGCATTGGAATCAGAACGGTTAAAATCTTCATTCCTGGCCAATATGAGTCATGAGATCAGAACCCCGATGAATGCCATTCTCGGATTTACTGAGCTGCTCGGCCAGCCAGACAGCCCTCGAGGTGAGCAATTAAGGTTCATAGAGATCATCCGGAATTCAGGAAAAAGGTTGATGCATATCCTTGACGACATTATAGATCTGTCGAAAATTGAATCCCGTCAGTTAAAAATCCTGCCATCCCCCTGCAACATTCCACTCCTTCTGGAAACCACGGTTGATTCATTTATCGATTCAGGATTCCTGAAAAAAAAGCCGGGAGTGATACTCTTGCTGGATATACCTGATCCTGATTCAGTCAGGGAAATGGAAACAGATAACGTCCGCTTACAACAGGTGCTTGATAACCTGATCACCAACGCCATCAAATACACCGATCAGGGGAAAATTACACTGAGCTGTATACGAAAAAAAATGGATGGAAAGGAATTGTTTGAGTTTTCCGTCAAGGATACCGGGAAAGGCATTCCCCTGGAAAAGCAAACCATCATCTTCACCAGGTTTCGTCAGGTTGAAGAAAACGAATATCGTGAGGGCGCAGGCCTTGGTCTCAGCATTTCCAAGGCTCTCGTGGAACTCATGGGAGGTGAGATCCGGGTGAATTCAGAACCCGGTCAGGGTTCGGTTTTCTCTTTTACCATTCCTTATGTTCCCGTTAAAAAAATTCATCCGGCTGATCCTTCTTTAGGAAAAAATTTAGCGTTTGACTTCAGTACAAAGACCATTCTCGTTGCTGAAGACGACGAGGATACCTGGTTTTTCTTGTCCCTTTTGCTCAGGGAAACCGGAGCTACCTTGCTGCATGCATGGAACGGCGAAATGCTCCTCGAAATGCTCGACAAACAATCACCCGATCTCGTACTGCTCGATATCAATATGCCCGGAAAAACAGGCATTGAATGTATGAAGGAAATCCGTGAAAGAAAATACAATCTCAAGGTAATTGCGCAAACTGCCTATGCTATGGCTGATGAAAAGCAACGATGCCTGGAGGCCGGTTGCGATGGTTACCTGGCGAAACCCTTCACCAAAACTATGCTCTATGAGTGTATCGCGTCAGTGCTCCGTTGAGTGAAGTATTTAGTGATTAATCAATTTACGATGACTTTAATGGCAAAGTAAAGAAAAACGCAGAGCCTTCGCCCAATTGGCTGGTTACCCCCGCTTCACCCTGATGCGCTTCCACGATTTTTTTAACGATAGACAATCCAAGTCCCGTGCTTTTTTCTCCTGACGTGGATTTAGACGATGCCTTCTGAAAAGGTTTAAAAAGCTTTGCCAGCTCTTCTTCCCTGATCCCCTGACCATAATCCCTTACAACGAAGCGAGCGTAATCCCCTTTCCTTTCCAGCGACAATTCAATGGTCGAACCTGGGTAGGAATATTTTATTGCATTGGATACAAGGTTACCGATGACTTGTTCTATTTTTGGACGATCCATGCGTACCTCAAGGGGAAAACTACTTTGGTGAAATAATAGTTTCATCGATTTAGCCTTGGCAAATATTTCACTTCCCTTAAGGGTTTCAAGAACCACTATGTTAAAATCCTGTTCTGAAATATTGAGTTCCAGTTTCCCGGATTCGATGTTGGCAATGTCAAGTAAATCATTGACCAGGCTAAGCATAAACTTAGCGGTTTGGTGTATACTGCCCAGCATCTCCTGCATTTCTTCCGGTGAATGCTGATACTCTTCATCCAGTAATAACTCTGAATACCCGAGCACCACCCCGAGGGGATTACGCAAATCGTGGGCAGCAATGCCAAGGAATTGATTTTTCAGCTTGTTCAATTCATCCAGTTCTCTATTCTTCTTTGCCAGTTCCCGCTGCATATTCACCAATTCGTTGTTCAAACGGCTCAATTCTTCATAATAAACCACATCAGGTTCTTCACTGGACAATGCCTGGATTCTGGCAAACTCCTTAGACACTGCCCGGATAATATTAGTCTGTTCATTATTGATCCGCGTCAGTTCGGAGAACAGAGACTGTGCTCCGTTTTTGGTCGTGGCTGCCGCAAGACCGATGCGGTCGCCAAATATGCCTCCGAAAAATAAAAAAGTCTCAACGCCTGAAAGGGTATTGATATTGATCTCCCAGCCCAGGGCAGTACCCTCTTTTTTCAATTCAACAAAGAAATTCAAAATCTTGTCAAGATCCCCAGAAACAACAGTAGAGAAAAACATTTTGCCCGCCAGATCAGGCGGAAGTATCTTGTTTTCGTCATTCAATACCTGAACAACACGACCATCCAGGTCACAATGCAATGAAAACCGCTTGCCTACATCAACCATGTTACAATTTTATGCTGCCCATAATCTATCAGCCAGATTGATGGCATCCAAAGCGTTGGCGGCATAGCCATCAGCGCCAACGCGTTCCCAAAGCCGGTCAGCTATTTTAAAAGGATAACCACCCACGATGATTTTCAGGTCGGCAGGAAGACCTTGTGCTTCCCTGATACGTTTAATCATTTCATCCACAGCGCTAACATGAAATGTCATAGTAGCCGAAATAGCCAGAAAAAGGGGTTGAATGTCCCTGATAAATCGGATAACCCCTTCAGAAGGAAGATTGGCACCGAGATAATAGGTATCCCAACCCTCCATCTCAAAAAAATCTGTCACCATACGTGCACCCATTTCATGAAGTTCTCCAGGGACACAAGCAGTGACCATCTTCCTTCCTTTCTTTTCTCCCGTAAAGAGATAAGGATATAGTTGGGACATGACCAATTGTGTCGCTCCTGTACAATAATGCTCCTGAGCCACATTGATCTGGTTGGTTTGCCATAAGCGGCCAATTTCATACTGTACCGGTTGAAAAATATTAAGGTAGATATCCCTCACCCGAACACCCTCTTTGACCTCTTTCATCACAAGTTCCATAGCGTCTGATCGACGACCTCTCAGTAAGGCTTCAAGATACTGCTGCGCCGAAGAAGTCAGCTCATTCTCCATGGACAGGATAGACATCTTCTCATCGTTTGTCATCACCATTTTTATAGCAGGCGAAAGAGTGGCATTGATAACTTCATTTTCTTCAGGAGTAAAGCTTTCGTTAATCCTTTTTTTTAACAATTCAAGACTCTCTTTGACATCCTTCATTGGAACATTTACAGAGGAAAGGAAGGTTCTCAGCCATACAATGAACTCCTTAAATAGAGCAGGCTGACCCGCCCAGATCGATTCGGCAAGAAAAGAAAGAATCCAGGCAATGTCCTTTTGGAAGTTATCCTTCTGATGATCAGAGTAGGATAAAGCCATATCGGGACGGTGATTAAAGTGATCGGCAAGGATAACTGCAGGCAGCCATGCTTTTAAGCCCAGAATCTTCTGATTTAGTGCATCATGTTTTTCCATTTCTGATAAGAATAATAAGGTATCATTCTTTTTTACGGCTACTTAGAAGCAATTTACGGGTTGTCCGTTGATGTTCGCTGATCAGGACAAGAATTGCCATTTCATCTTTTGGTGTTATTGCAATAGTTTTTTGACTGAAAGTAATATCACAGTAAACTAGTAACTTACCGCTTAGATCATATACATAGACTGTTCCCCGGAAATCTTCCGGGAGGGATTCAAAAAACAAACCGTTGCCGCTATATCTGATTTGAATATGTTGCAGTGGATTCTCCGAAAACCCCACACCCGTCTGTCCTGCAGCAATGGATTTCCCGTCGGTTTCCTGCATGGCTGCTTCATAGAGATAAAATATTTTATGAAAAATATCGAGTTTCATGGAGATCCAGCCATAATAAACTGCACCACTCAACTCATCCATGAACTCAAATCCGATATACGTAAGCATGTTCACTGGCATATGCAGGGTGTCCATATGTACCAGCAGAAAACTGCCCATGTCGTAACTGAGGGGGGCGCCAATGGAATCATCGCGCTGAAAAAAATGCAGGCCAATCTCTCCATGTTCAACACAAAGAGCCATGTTTGCTTCCTGTTCTAAAAGAAGGTCATGATAAAAAAAGTTACCGGAGAAAGTAAAATCAGTCACTCCGTCGTGGTTGACATCCACCGATTTCGTCCAGTCAGTTGTCAGGGGATTATTCTGGCGAAAATCAATATCCGTAAAGATAATCCCTGCGTTGGAATTGATTGAAAGAAGAAATCCGGCAACAAAAAGAAAAAGTCCTTGAATCCTGAACATAAGCATAAGTTTATACATACCTGCACAAATAGGCTGCATCCGATTCAATCTTTAAGCTGAATCTCAACCCTTTCCCAACCGTAAAAGTATCAAAGGGATTAAACTTTTTCCAGGAAGTCTCACCCGGCAATAATACCTGCATAATACCGGAAACAACGGTCATATATTCGATAGTTGAAGTTCCGAATTCATATTCTCCTGGAGCCATAACGCCCAAAGTAGCTGGCCCTTCTGAAGTTTCGAAAGCAATGGATTTCACTTTCCCGTCATAGTATTCATTGGTCTTGAACATAAGCTTAGTTTTTACAAACTTAATACAAAAACCGTTATTTTTGTCAAAGAAAAATAAAAACAATGTGGCAATTCAATTTAGCCTCCTATCTACTCCTAATCTCAGGTATGGTATCGGTTACCACAGCCATCTTTGTTGCCGCCAAACCCTCCTTCCACGGAAAAATGCCAATGATGTTAATGCTGATCCTGGGAGCAGAATGGTGTATTGCTGCCGGATTTGAGGCTGCAGCACCCGATATCGCCACCAAAATATTCTGGTCTCAGATCGAATATATCGGCAGCATGTCCAGTCCCGTCTTATATTGTTATTTTGTCCTGGCCTTCCTGGAAAAAGACAAAGAAGTAGTCAAACGGCTCTCTTGGATACTTTGGATCATTCCTGCACTCACCGTCCTCATCGGGGCTACCAACAGTCATCATTCACTGTTATGGACGAATTTTGAATGGGAAAGTACAGTGTACAATTCTTTGTCCTATTCCCATGGCCCCTGGTTCTGGGTTGCCGTGTTATATGCCTTCCTGCTGATTATCCTGGGAGGAATTTTTATGATCAGGGAAGTGGTAAAATTTCCCACTTTTTTCCACCGTCAAGCCTGGTATCTCATTGCCGGGTCAGTATTTCCCATCATAACGACCATTATTTATACCAGTGGATACAGCCCACTGGGAGGATTTGACATCTCTCCCATCGGGTTTTTGTTTGCAGGTCTGTTGTTTGTATTCGGCATTGCACATAAGCAGATGTTTGATCTGCTTCCTATTACTTATCATGTCATTCTTGAAAACATGGTATCCGGTGTCCTCGTGCTCGACAAAAAAATGAGAATTCTTGATTTGAATCCATCGGCAATGGAACTGTTGAAGATGTCCAATAAGGCAGTGGGAAAAATTGCCCTGAACGAAATCCCCGAATTATCTTCATTTTTAGAAAAGATAACACCCGGAAAACATCAAAGGGCTGAAATTTTCTCCCAGGAATCTGAGCAATGGCTGGAAGTGAATTACACTCCGGTCAAGGAAAGAAACGCGAAAATCCAGGGCAGTTTAATCATGCTGAGGAATATCACTTCACAGAAGAGATATGAGCGTAAGCTCACCGAATTGAATGCTCAATTATCTGAGTCCGAAAGAAAACTCAGAGAGCTTAACGCTCAAAAAGATAAGCTGTTTTCTGTCATTGCCCATGATCTGAAGAATCCCTTCAATGCTTTACTGGGATTTTCAAAAATTCTTGAGGATGACAGCCTTTCGATGAATATTGAAGAAATCACCAGGATAAGTGGAATCATTCACAAGGCTGCGCAGCAGGGATACGACCTTTTGCTAAATCTGCTCGAATGGTCGCGCCTTCAGACCAAACGTATAGATTTTCAGCCGCTTCCCATAGCGATACCTGCTTTATTATCAAAAGCCATCGCAAGTATGAATACTGTTGCTCAGGAAAAAGAGATAGAAATTCGTCTCTTGAATCTTCCTGAAGCCAGTGTAATGGCAGATAAACATATGATTGAAACTGTTCTGCGTAACCTTTTATCAAATGCCATAAAATTCTCTTTTCGGAAGGGGGAAATCCTGGTATTCGCCGAATGTGAAAAATCCGGATGCAAAATAGGTATCCAAGATAAAGGGAAGGGCATGACTGAAGAGGAGATCAGTAAACTGTTCCGGTTAGATTCATTAAATACAACCAAGGGGACTGAAGGGGAGCAAGGTTCAGGTTTGGGACTAATCCTCTGCAAAGATTTTGTTGAACAAAACAAAGGGCAAATTCAGATCGAAAGCACGCTCGGGTCAGGCAGCACCTTTTATTTCACCCTTCCTTATGCCGATTCACCCATTACATATTCAACATCTGCTTAAGCAGCTTATATCCTGATGTACTGGCCCTGAGCTTGGCGCCATTTTTCATCAGAACCGCATAATTTTCTTTATCATAATATTCGATGCGGTCGATAAAGCGGGCATTCACAATAAAGGAGCGGTGAATGCGGATAAACTGTCCCGGATCAAGGTGGGCTTCAAAATACTTCATGGTTTTTTCCTTCAGGTGCCTAGCATCGGCAGTATGGATCATGACATAATCTCCTTCCGCTTCGAGATAGATAATTTCCTCCACGGGAACCACGCTGACCTTATGTCTTGATTTTACCGCAATCCGCTGAAGCGTTTCCCTGGAGTCATCCATGGTTTTCACGAGGTTATGAACGGCGGAGACTGTTGTTTTGCCCTGTTTCAACTGCTGTACTGCCTTGCCAACGGCCTGAGAAAACCTTTCCTTTGAATAGGGTTTCATAATATAATCCACGGCATTCATCTCAAAAGCCTTGATGGCATATTGATCATAAGCTGTACTGAAAATGATCACCGGAGGATCTTCAAGCAAATCCAGCAACTCCAATCCGGTCAGTTTGGGCATTTGAACATCCAGGAATACCAGGTCAGGCTTCATCTCCTGTATAGCCTTCAATCCTGAAAAACCATCCATAAATTCTCCGGTCAAATCCAGCTCAGAATAATCTTTCAGATAATGTTTGATGACCTCCCTTGCCGGTTGCTCATCATCAATAATCAATACACTGTATGCCATAAAGATATTTTTTAGATTAAGTTATGATGACGACAATTCTCTGTTCGATCCATTGCGAAAGTTTCAATTTGTCAAACCCGATGATACGCATTTTTGACGGGAATGCTTAATTTCACTTCGAAACGTTTATGCTGAATATTTGTCTTGAGCAAATTACTATCCTGATACAACAGCCTCATCCGTTCACGAATATTCTTCAATCCCAGGCCTGAACCCTTCCTACCATGAGCATCGGGGTCGAAATCATTGACTATTCGTATCTCTAAAAACCCCTCCCGGTATTCACAATCCATCTCTATCTCAACCTTTTCGGTACTTTCATACACCCCGTGTTTAATTGCATTTTCAAACAAGGGTTGAAGCAGCATGACTGGTATTTCATGTTCACTGCATTTTCCTGTAAAATTAAAAGAAAAAACCAGTTTGTCACCAAAACGAACCTTCTCGATCTCAAGGTAACGGCGGATGTTAGACATTTCCTTTTCCAGGCTTGTAAAAGCGGTGGCGTTAGTAGAAACAGAATAACGGAGGAAGTCAGATAACATAATCACCATTTCACGCGCTTTTTCAGGGTCTGTGATGGTCAGCGAGCTGATCGAATTCAAGCTATTGAACAGAAAATGCGGGTTGATCTGTGATTTCAGCATGTTGAGTTCCGTTTCCTTTAGCACTTCACGGAGACGGCTTTCAACCTTGGCTTTCTCCTGAAGGTTGGCAGAAAATATTAACAGATAATATCCCATACCGATCATGGCATAAATTGTCAGTCCAATCATCATACGATATGGAATGGAATTGATCAGAAATTTCTGATAAGCCGGGATTTTCCCAAAAAAATAGTTCAGAATAATATAGGATAATCCATACCAGAACAGCAACAGGATAATCACGGAAGCCAGATGATTGACCAGGAATGTCAGTCGGGACTTATGATCAGGAGAAGTATAACGGACCACGTACCAGATGGAAAGTCCAATGAAGCAGAAAATGAGATTAAAGACCAGGCTGTCGGCTACGGAAATATCGATAGGAAAACTGTATAGCAAATAAAAAACGAAAAAGTGGATCCCCCCGATGAGGATCCACAATCCGAAATAAACGGAAATTGAACTGAGATTTTTAAAAACCGGGTGGTCCATACCCTGGAATAATGTTAATAGCTTTTTAGTTCACCTCCCCCGAATATCGTGTTTCCCTTGATAATCAGCATACGGGAAGGATCAGTACTTTCTTTTAAATGCACTCGTTTATCACTGAACCCTCCGAAAATGGAAGTTGTTTTCAATTGAACCTTCCAGTCGGAGGGTACGATCATAATGACACCGCCGAAGACCGTATTCACTTCCAATTCATTTACCCCATCAGCCAAATTGGCCTGGGTGAGGTCGACTTCTGCACCACCAAATACACAATTAATATATCCTCCATGAAAATCCTGATGAACGATTTTATGTTTTGAATGACTGAAAATATTTTCTTCATGTAAATACCCGTCTTCCCCGGATTGACCGGTCGCAGTTTTTTGCTTCCAAGGGTGTACAGAGGTTCGTTTCGAAAGAATCAAGACCCCGATTGCAATCAGTATCATTGGCCAGAAAACATTGGTAACATTGAAAGTAAAGAGAAAGATCCTGGGCAATAAAAAGAAACCCCCGATGATCAGTAAAATATAACCAGGTGTGCGGCTTTCGGTTCCGGCCAGGCTAACCAAACCTATACAGATGAGTAACATTGGCCAGGAAAAAATAATATGTTTGATGGGAGGAGGTAAAAAACCGGTGTTAACTAAAAGGAGAAGAAAACCTGCAAAAATTACCAGGACAGCCAGTACATATTTGCGCATCTGCTTGTTGTTCGAATATCTTTCCTTAGGTGTTTCCATAACTGAGTGATTAAAAGTATAAAATTATTCAATGCGGCAAAAATAAATCAATATATATCCAGGGGATAGTATATATCGACAGACAGAGGAAAAACCCCGATAAGACCTAGAATATCTCCTGTGCCTGAACATAAAAACCATTGGATTTTTGTCCCAGTGCAAAATCAATTAAAATATTGGTGCGATCGTTTTTGTTGACCATGATCCTGATTCCGAACCCGACCCCGGGGCGAAGACAGGAAAACAGGGGAACATGATTATCCCGATCAGAAGCAGTAGTAACATTTGCAAACAAAACTCCTCCAATGACCCCGCTACAAGGAGAAATCGGGAAACGGTACTCTGCTTCGGCATAAATAAAATCCTGACCCCTCCACCTACCCTGCTTATATCCCCGTCCCGAGGAATTCATCTGATCAAATCCGGAAGCCATAAGGTCTAGGTACGGTATTTCTCCGCTGACCTGAAAACTGCCATAGGTCCAGAAGGCGAGCAGATGTCTGGGATTTTTCTTTGAAAGTCCGATGTAGGTCCGAAATTCTGTCCATAGTTGGGATCCATTCTGATCACTCCCAAGAAAGCATAGATTATAGCGGTAATTCAGGTTAACATAATAACCCCTGTATGGATTGATGATGTTATCCCTGCTGTCAAATACGAAATTAGCGCTAAAACCCGATGAACGGCTGACACGCATGTTCAATCCATGTTCTTTACAGTATCGGGAATAAGGTGATACCGTCTGTTCAGCGCTATCATTTTCAGTACTGATATCCCTGATGTTATAATGATAGTCAAAATGATAACCAAGTCCCATATAAAGGTTGCCGGTGACCTTCCCTGAAAGGATATTGTGAAATTTTATCCAGTTGAATAGCATGGGATAGGAAGAACCATCAGCGCAGGTTCCCAGTCCCCAGGTATCCATACGAAAAATATACAGCCGCCAGTCGGACTGAAGATACCACAGGTTGCGTGCAGTGTAGATATTACTTTTTATCTGGGTTATGAACTGGCGTTCGGTTGTCCATACCGCTTGAACAGTTCCGGCGGAAAGGCGGGTGGAAGGATGTTTCCCCCAGCTCCAGGAAAGGCTTGCTCCGGCTCCAAACTGCCAACCGGTTGCAGGGGCATAACTAATGGTAGGGATTGCCAGAATCCTGAGCTTACGCTCAATAACCGGAAGGGGAATATGTTTACTCGGAAAAAAAACATCAAAAACATCTTCCTGAACACAATCTTTCTTCGAAGTTTGTATGAGTGAGTCCTGTTGTGAAAACCCGCTGATATTATTTAAAAGCAGCATCTGAAACAATAGTATCACAACAGCAAATGTTCTCATCGGCACCAAAAGTAATAATTTAATCGCTTTTTCTTTAGCTTTGCAACAAATGAAAAATGAAATGATCCTATCGTTTACGAAATATCATGGCAGTGGTAATGATTTCATCCTCATTGATCAACGCAGTACGGATTGGATCCCGAAAAAGGATGAAATCGCCTGGTTATGTAACAGGAGATTGGGAATCGGAGCTGATGGCCTGATCGTACTTACAGAAAAAACGGGTTTTGATTTCGGGATGATTTATTACAACTCCGACGGAAGGGAAAGTAGTATGTGTGGAAACGGCGGACGGTGTCTGGTAGCTGAAGCCGCCCGACTGGGAAGGATCAGCAATAAAGCCTATTTCCATGCCTCAGATGGAGGTCATGAAGCCATCATTCTTAACAGTAGTGGAAACATTTCCGAAATCCGTCTTTTCATGGCGGGATGCCATTCACTCCGTGAATATGAAGATGGAATCTTCCTGAATACAGGTTCTCCTCATTTTGTCAGATTTGTGGATTCAACAGAAGATATTAACGTTATAGAAAAAGGCAGGGAATTACGTTATGAAGCCAGGTTTGCCCCGGAAGGCAGCAATGTGAATTTTGTCAGCATACATCCTGATTATCTTGATGTCAGGACTTATGAAAGAGGCGTAGAAGATGAAACCCTGTCCTGTGGCACAGGGGTAACAGCCTCTGCTTTGGCTGCAGCACTGATCAATCCTGTTAACAGGGGGTATTATCATATAAAGACGAGAGGAGGAGAACTCAAAGTAGGATTTCATCAATCGGAAAGGTCATTTGACAACATCTGGCTGGAAGGTCCAGCATGCTTTGTTTTTTCTGGAAAAATCCTGACCCATGACCAGTAAATTATTATGCGGGAAAAACATTTCCCTCAGAGCGGTGGAACCGGAAGATATAGAGATCCTGTATCAATGGGAAAATGACACCTCGGTATGGAAGGTGAGTAACACCCTTGTACCCTTTTCTCGTTATCAGATCAGGGAATTTGTAGCACATGCCCATCTGGATATCTATGCCAGCAGACAATTAAGGTTAATGATTAATCTGATGAGTAAGACAGAACCAGATAAAACCATAGGCAGTATTGATCTTTTCGATTTTGAGCCCACCCATGCCAGGGCAGGCATCGGAATTCTGATCTGCTCGCCTTATCGGAGGAAAGGATATGCTGCTGAAGCGCTCAGGATCTTCCTCCATTATGCCAAAGAAACCCTTTCTCTTCATCAGGTTTATTGTAACATCTCTGAGGAAAACCAAGAAAGCATAAAGTTATTCGAGAAGGCGGGATTTTGCCGTTGCGGAATTAAAAAAGACTGGAATAGGTTCAATGATGAATTTTCAGCTGAACTAATGTTTCAAAAAATTTTAAATAATGAGTAAAATAACTACTCGAATTACAAAAAAGCACCATCGTTTTAAACTTTCCGATCTTATGCCATGGATATTGATCATTATCGTTTTGATCATTGTGGCTGCTTCCATGCTTAGTTTTTTTTCAAAGATGACACTCAGGAATGTGGAACTGCATGGGGAATCTAAAGTTTACCTGTTTATCCCATCGCATGCTGATTACGAGGAGCTAAGGAATATTTTGCTGAGCCACGGATATGTCAGGCATATAAAAAGTTTTGACTGGGCAGCAAGGAGAATGAACTATACCCATCATATTAAATCGGGTAAATTCAGGCTAAGAGAGGGCATGAGCAACCGCGAATTGATCCATCTATTACGTTCCGGGCGTCAGGAACCCGTGAAAATTATTCTGAACAATATCAAGTTTCCCTCCGAACTTGCCGGTCAGATCGGTCATTTGCTGGAACCCGATTCCGCGAAATTCATGCGTTTGTTCCATGACTCCTCTTTCCTCTCCAGGTATGGTGTGAACCCTCAAAATGTATTGGTAATGATGGTTCCGAATACTTATTATTTTTTCTGGAATATCACGGCTGCTCAGTTTTTTAACAGGATGTACCGAGAATACCGAAAATTCTGGCAAGGGGAGCGCCGAAAGAAATGTGACAGCCTGGGTTTGAGCATTTCTGAAGTCGTCACACTGGCTTCCATTGTTGAAAAAGAAACTGCGAAAAATGATGAAAAACCAATTATTGCCGGGGTTTATATGAACCGTTTGCATAGGCGAATTCCTTTACAGGCCGATCCGACCATCATCTTTGCATGGAATGATTATTCCATCAAAAGGGTTCTTTTTGATCATTTAAAAATCAATTCTCCGTACAACACGTATAAATATGCCGGATTACCTCCCGGACCGATATGCTTACCATCTGTCTCTTCCATTGATGCTGTATTAAACCACCAGACCCATCAATTCCTATATTTTTGTGCAAAAGAAGATTTTTCAGGATATCATCATTTTGCTGTCAGTCTGTCGGAACATAACCGGAATGCCAGACGATACCAGGAAGCCTTGAACAGGAGGAACATCAAGTAAGATTATATCCATGTGGAAAAGGGGGTACATCATCATCGTTTTCATCCTGTTCTTTTCCTGTCTTCTCCAGGCAGAACCACCGGATTCCTCCTCAATTCAAACCGATGAAATTAAAAAGGGCAGGTTGATCGGGGTAATTGCTGTCCAGGGGGTACTCTCTGTGGCCAGTTTCGGAGGGCTTTATTTCGCGTGGTACAGAGATTATCCTCAATCCTCTTTCCATTTTTTCAATGACAATGATGAATGGATGCAATCAGACAAATTCGGTCATGCCACTACCGTGTATTACCTGAGCCGTCTTGCCCATGCTTCTTACCGCTGGGCAGGGATGAACAAAAAGACAGCAGCCTGGCTTGGCGGAGCGGTGGCATTTGCGTATAACCTGAACACTGAATTGCTGGATGCATTTTCAGCGGGTTGGGGATTTTCAGCAGGCGATATTGCTTCCAATGCCTTGGGATCTGCCTTGTTTATCAGTCAGCAACTCTTATGGGATGAACAAAAATTCAACCTGAAATATTCTTATCATCCCACAGAATATCCGTCCTATCGTCCCGACTTGCTCGGGAGGAATTTGATCCAACAGATGTTAAAGGATTACAATGGAATGACTTTCTGGCTTTCCGGAAATATACATTCTTTTCTCCCTAAATCCAGTAAATTTCCAGCCTGGCTGAACATTGCCATCGGATACGGAGCTGAAGGGATGACCGGTGCCCAGAGTAATTCTGATCTTTATGACATGCATCGCATTCCTCATTTTGACCGTTACCGGAAATTCTTTTTATCCGTGGATGTTGATCTTACCCGGATTCCTACGCGATCGAAAGTACTGAAAGGAATATTCCTGGCCCTTGGTTTTATCAAAATCCCAGCTCCAGCTATCGAATACAATACCCTGGGTCAATTTAAATTTCATCCTTTTTATTTTTAAAATATTCCATACCTTTACTTTTTGATTTGGTTGAAAGCCATCCTCCATGGAAAAAAATGATGAATCCCGAATAGTCAGCGGACAGCCTCAAGGATGCTCAGGCAACAGTCCTCAGAATTTGCCAAATTCTACCACCATCCTGATCCTTGGAATTCTATCCATCCTGCTTTGCTGGTGGCATCTCTTATCCTTTGCCGGAATCGTCCTCGGCATCATTGCCTTGGTTTTAGCCAATAAGGAGTTTTCGGTTTACCGGAAAAATCCTTCCGGCTACACCCTGAGTTCCCTGAACAATGTCAGAACCGGTCGAATCTGTGCCATTATCGGACTCAGTATTTCCATCCTGATTTTTATTTTTGTAATCCTGTTAATCATGGGAATTCTGGCCTCCCTTCCATTCTGGGGGATGATGTAATCATGAAAATCCTTACGGTTGATAAAATCCGTGAAGCAGATGCCTTCACCATCAAAAACGAACCTATCGCCAGTATTGATTTGATGGAAAGGGCAGCTTCCCTTTGTTTTCAGTGGATTATATCCCATATTCCTGAAGGCAGCCGTTACCTGGTATTCTGTGGTGCCGGAAATAACGGAGGAGATGGTCTTGCTTTAGCGCGAATGCTAAAAATCAAAGGTTTTCCGGTAAAGGTTTACCTGACCGGCCGTGATGATCAGCGGTCGGCTGATTGCCGGACCAATGAAGAACGATGGCTTCATTTAACCGGAACAGAAATTATCTCACTCTCTCCAGGCCAGGATTTTCCTGAAATTCAAACCCGGGATATCGTGATCGATGCCCTCCTCGGAAGCGGTCTTAGCAGGCCAGTCGAAGGTTTTCTTGCCGAACTCATCAATCATATCAACGGTCATCCCTCCTTCGTGATTTCCATTGATCTTCCTTCCGGATTACTTTGCGATCAAAGCAATCAAACCTCTCCTTCCCCGGTGGTAAAAGCCAATGTCACCCTGACTTTTGCTGTACCAAAGCTCAGTTTTCTATTTCCTGAAAATGAAAGATTTGTCGGTGACTGGCAGGTTCTCGATATCGGACTGATGCCTTCTTATTTTGAGCATGCAGGAACGGATAATTATTATGTTGATCATGATCTGGTCAAAAAAATTCTCCGTCCTCGGAATAAATTTTCACATAAAGGAAATTTCGGGCACGCATTGCTGATTGCAGGAGCTCTGGGGAAAATGGGTGCTGCGGTTCTCGCTGCCCGGGCTTGTCTTCGGTCAGGACCCGGGCTTGTCACGGTCAGGGTTCCCACCTGCGGGACTACCATTCTGCAGACAGCAGTTCCTGAAGCCATGCTAAGTATAGAACCCAACCCTGAAATATTTTGTAAAATCCCTGACCTTCACGCATACTCATCACTTGCCATTGGACCTGGGATCGGACAGGATCCCGCATCGGCCAATGCACTAAAAGTACTAATCCAGGAGTGGAGGTCTCCCATGATAATAGATGCGGATGCCATCAATATCCTGGCAGATAACAAGACCTGGCTGTCATTTCTGCCAAAGGGATGTATCTTAACCCCTCATATAAAGGAATTTGAACGATTGATCGGTAAGAGCAGCAATGATTTTGAAAGAAACCGTATTCAAAGGGATTTTTCTTTGAAATATCAGGCTTATGTTGTCCTTAAAGGAGCCTATACCGCGATTACCACTCCGGAAAGGGTTTGTTATTTCAATTCAACTGGGAATCCCGGCATGGCTACAGGCGGGAGCGGGGATGTACTGACGGGTATCCTCAATGGTTTACTCGCTCAGGGGTATTCCCCTCTTGAGAGCTGTCTGCTGGGGGTGTACCTGCATGGTCTGGCCGGCGACTATGCATCAGCAGCGATGGGGCAAGAAGCTTTAACCGCCGGTGACCTTATCCATTATCTCGGAAAAACATTTCAGTCACTTTATGGAAAATTTTGAAAAAGATTTACTGATCAACATGGTTGTTGCACCCTATGTGCAGAAGGCAACCGCCTTAAGGGGAATCAAGCGTTATGTAGGCGGCAATCAGTTCCGTCATGCCCTTAGCACATATGCCATCCTCATCGATTATCATTATGTGGAACCTGTTCTTTTAAAAGCATCTGTGATCCATGACCTTTTTGAGGATGTAAAAGGCACATCCTACGATGAAATCCGGTTAATCGATGCGGATGGGCCAAAGGTTCTGGATCTCGTGCTAGAAGTCACGCGAAGAAAAGATGAGAGCAAAGATGAATTCCTCCGAAGGATTCTTGAGGAGGGTACTGAAAATGCAAAAACACTTAAATGTGCTGACCGTATAAGTAATCTCACCGATCTTCATCCCGACATCTTCGACAAGGAATTTATCAAGACCTATATTGCCGAGACAAAAAAATGGGTGATACCAATGGCACAACAGGTGAACCGCGATATGCTTTTTGAATTACAAGATTTGATTCACCGCCGGGAAGCCAATCTCAGGTTTTCATCTCATATCTGGCCCATGAAAAGAAAGAACGGGGATTAAACTACTTCTTCAGCTTCAAGAATATCCGCTTCGATCTTAAGATTATCTATGATAAAATTCTGACGTTCGGGTGTATTCTTCCCCATATAAAAACTCAGGACTTCCTGGAGGTTGGAATCCTTGGTGAGAAGCACAGGATCCAGGCGCATACTGGACCCGATAAAGTTTTTAAATTCATCTGGTGAAATTTCGCCCAAACCTTTGAACCTGGTGATCTCAGGACTTACGCCGAGTTTTTCAAGGGCGGAAATTTTTTCTTCAGGGGAGTAACAATACATGGTCTTTTGTTTATTCCGAACCCTGAACAATGGTGTCTGAAGGATAAATAAATGTCCACTGCGGACAAGATCAGGGTAAAACTGAAGAAAGAAGGTAAGCAGAAGCAAGCGGATATGCATACCGTCTACATCAGCATCGGTAGCCACAACAACATAATTGTATCTAAGGTTTTCGAGGCCTTCTTCGATATTAAGGGCAGCCTGCAGCAAATTGAACTCTTCATTTTCATAAACCACCCGCTTGCTTAAGCCGTAACAATTCAGGGGTTTTCCTTTGAGACTGAACACTGCCTGGGTGTTTACGTCTCTTGCTTTTGTAATCGATCCGCTTGCAGAATCTCCCTCGGTAATGAAAATAGTAGATTCGTATTTCCGATCATCATGATTATTGTAATGAACCCGACAATCCCTTAATTTTTTGTTATGAAGGCTGACTTTTTTAACACTCTCTTTAGCGATCTTTTTGATGTTGGCCCATTCCTTACGCTCCTTCTCCGATTGCATGATCTTTCTCAGAAGGGCTTCTGCCGTTTCGGAATTCATGTGAAGATAATTGTCAAGATGTTTCTTGACGATATCCATGATATAATTCCTGATGGTCGGACCCCCAGGTTCGGTATGCAATGAACCCAGTTTTGTTTTGGTTTGGGATTCAAAAACAGGATCCTGAACCTTGATGCTCAGGGCGGCAATCAGGGATGCCTTAATATCGTTGGCATCAAAGTCTTTCTTATAGAATTCTCTGATGGTTTTCACCAGGGCTTCCCTGAATGCTGCCTGGTGGGTTCCACCCTGGGTGGTATGCTGACCATTCACGAAGGAATAATATTCTTCCCCGTACATTTCGCAATGGGTAAAGGCAAATTCAAAATCCCCATCATGAAGATGAATGATGGGATAAAGAACAGGCGTATCAATGTAACTGGTGAGCAAGTCCATTAATCCGTTCTGGGCATGAAAACGTTCTCCGTTAAAAATGATAGAAAGTCCATTATTCAGGAAGGCGTTGTTCCAAAGCATTTTTTCAACATATTCCGGTATATAGTGGAACTTGCCAAAAACTTCTTCATCAGGAATAAAGGTAACAATGGTGCCTGTCCTTAACTCACATGATTTTTCAGGTTCATCACTCACTTTATCACCCCGCCGGAATTCCACGATTTTGGTTTTTCCCTCACGGACAGACTGAATTTTAAAGTATGCCGAAAGACCGTTCACGGCCTTGGCGCCAACCCCGTTCAGACCGACTGCTTTTTTGAAGACCTTGGAATCATATTTTGCGCCCGTATTGATTTTGGAAACACACTCCTCCAATTTCCCCAATGGGATTCCCCTTCCGTAATCACGAACGCAAACCTGCTGATCTTTGATGGAGATTTCGATCGTTTTACCAAAACCCATTACAAATTCATCGATCGAATTGTCGATAATTTCCTTGATCAGTACATATATCCCATCATCGGGTGAAGATCCGTCACCCAGCTTACCAATATACATACCCGGTCTCAGGCGGATATGCTCCTTCCACTCCAGAGAACGAATACTATCTTCGTTATAACTGTTTTCCTCTATCTGCATCATTATGTTTCTCCATTCGGGCGGCAAATATAAAAGAAAGCTTATTCAGCTTTGTTGTAATGAATGGAAAGTTTTAAGTTTATTTATTCACAACTTTTTTCAGTTCACCGATGAGTAAAAGAACCTCGGGTTTTCGGATCAGAAAATCCCTGGCTTTCAGGCAGGACACTCTGGAGAAAACAATAAACTGGTACAAGGTTGCGGCGGTATAAGAAAGGCTGGCGGTAATCCCTGCCCCGATGATACCCCATCCGGGAATGAGTAACAAACCTGAAACAAGGGTGAAAATCAGTCCGATAGCCGAAGAAATGGTATTGTGATAGGGGCGGTTGACACCGGAGAAGAATTGACTGAATACCATGGAAACACTAAGGGTAATGATTCCGACTCCAAGGGAGGCAATAACCGGGCGAATCTGACGGAATTCCTCTCCGAAAATCAACTGGAATAAAAAACCGGGAATAAGGATCAGCAATATCATCACCAGCAATGTAAGCAACCAGGTGATCTTAGCCAGGCTTAAAGTAACCCGCTTGGCATATTCCGGATCCATTTCATTGGAAATCCGCGCATACTGAACCATCCCAATGCTTCTTGGAATCAGCCAGACCCCTTCAGAAATCTGCACTCCTACCGAGAACACTCCCAAAGCTGCACGACCCGAAAAGAAATCGATGATATAATAACTTAACCGGTAATTCAACTGTTGGAAAATATTAGCAAACTGTATGTATGAGCCAAACTTTAAAATTTCCTTTAACAGTGGTTTCATCCCTTTCAGCGGAATGATTTTCAATGCCGGCAGTATCTGTTTCAGGCTGATCGCGAAAACTAAAACATAGGACGAAAAAATGGCCCAAAACCAGGCCATTACATCCTGGATGTGAAAAAGAAAAATAAAACAACAAAGCAAACCAAGTAAAAGAAGGATCTGAATCAGACTGATGACATTATACACCCTGACCTTTTCCAGTCCTAGGATCAGCATGAAATTCATAGAAGTCAAAGAAACCATCAGAGCCAAAGCCATTACTTCAGGTAAATATCCTGAAGGGATGATTTCCAGCCGGGGTGAAAATGAGCCAATCAAAAATAACAGCAAACTGATCAGGATGGTCATCGGGAATATCCAGGCCAGGGATGGAATAAAAAGCCTGAATACTCCGACCCTGGGCGTCATATAAATCAAAGCCCCGCCTCCGACAAAATTATTAAAGAGTTGAATGATGGTGACTGAAAGCATGATCAGACCGATGGTGCCAAGGTTTTCGGCGCCAAGCTGACGGGCGTTAATGATCACAATCACCAGGGTTAGGGCAGCAGTGAAAAGACGGGTGAGAATAGTGCTAAAAATATTTTTAAACATCCTTTTTCCTGGGTCTCGCTAATTTTCTCCTGAGCTGATTCAAAAAATGATAATAATTGAAACGATAGCATTTCCCATCAATCAGGGTATATTCACCTGCTTTTGAAAGGGTATGCAAGCCTTTGGGAAATGGGCTTCCTTTTATTGCTTCCACAACACCGCTGACTGTTTCTTCAAATTCTTCAGGTGTTAGTTTCAGCACTTTGTTGATGGACACTCTTCCCCCATAGGTCTTTGAGCAATCCTGGGCAGGACGGTACAGCACACCGTCATAAACAAAAGGTGTTCCGGCAGGGCGGGAAGAACGAATATCCATCTTGACCGGATTCAACAGATGCGGTCGGTAATCGCCCAGTAACTGATCCGAATAATAGATATAAAGATGTGTGGCAGAATAAGGTCTGGTAGTAAAGAAAAGCCACCAGTAATTCCCGTATTTGAAGAGTGTAGGATCCACTGCATTGACATGTTCAACCAAGATACGTTCCTCCACAAAAGCCTCTTCAGAAAAATTACGCCTGTAAAGGCTGATATTTCCATCTCTGTAGGATTCGGGAATACAATAAATGGCCTTATTCTCTACCACGATAAAAGGATAGGATAAATGCTTACTGTTTTCTATGGTGCTGATGGGCACCGAAAAGCTTTTTCTCGGAGGATCATAGATTACTTCCGATATACTGGCTTTCTGCTTGCGGTAACTGTAATCCTCAAGCAGAATGTGCAACTTTCCAAAAGTTACAAATCCTGAGGGGTCAGCCAGGTATTTTCCCCTTCCGAATGTTCTTAACCAGGTTATATCTGAGGGATTCAATTTCTTCATTCCCAGGGCGATGGGTTCCATGCCGGAGGTTATCAATCCAACATTCCATATTTCGGCGGAAAATAATTCATGATAATAGAAACTGATTTTATTCTTCAGCAACTTGAGTAAAAATAAAAACATCCTGGCGTTGTCCGGAATTTTATAGATGGGACCTGGACTTAAGGTAGGCACTGGTTTTATCTTGCCGGTATGAAGGAGCTCACCGGCTAGCTGAGCAGGCCAAGTGGAAGTAACAGAAAGTAACTGGTCAAGATTACCCGAATAAGAATGAAAGCATGTCTTCAGGTATCCCTTTTTAAGGATGATCCCGTGATCAAGGGTTTCCGTCAGTTGTTGAAGCATTGCCCCGTTGACCGGATCACCGGAATAAATTTCCCAGAAACCGGCCGGTCCACCCCGGTAACGGCTTTCATCACCATGATGAAATGACCAAATGCCAAACCTGGCAGAAGATAAAATTTCTCCATGGATAATGTTAAATCCGAATCGGAGAATAAAATCAAGGTTTTTTGAACGGATATACGCCACATCCCAGGATTGAAAATATTCTGCATGACCCTTTTTCACAACCTCACAGGTAATCGAATCCACCTCGGCTATATCAACATTCAGCTTCACCATACGCCGGGAAGCTGGTCTGAATATAAAACGATGGCAACAATGAAAAAGACACTGGGAAGATAGATGTTTCCCTATTTTTTGCGGGAAAGTATTTTTTTTTGATTTTCTTCCATCGTGTATGAGTAAGGATAACTGATGTCCATCGGTTAAAAGTTCCCTGATGGCTTCCGCCTGCCAGTATTGAAAGGATGTACCGGAACACATGACGCCGAAGCGTAAGAAAGAATTTGTTTCTGGATTTGCGTTATGATCCATTCAACAAAGTTAATGATATATGGTTAGTGTAAAATCTCATTATAAATTCCTTGCAACAATTTCCCGACAGTCAAAGGAGAAAATCTCTCTGCTATCCCATCCCGGATATGCTGACGATTGTATTTTCTACATTCATTCAGCATTTGATGAAGGCATGGCGTAAGATCTTCCACCTTTGATGAAGCGGCTATCATCCCATTGCCTTCATGAATAATTTCCGGGACTATCCCGACCGGTGTAGCCAGTACCGGGGTTCCACAGGATAAACTTTCCACCACGACCGAACCAAAGGTTTCAAAATGACTTGAAAGCACCAGAAAATCAGCCCTGTTAATCAGCTCTACCAAAGGTTCTCCTGTAACCAATCCGGTAAAGCGTACGTAATGTTCAGAAAGTCTTAAAAATGATGCGTACTCCTGCATCTCCTGAAGGTCAGGCCCTTCTCCCACCAACAGGCATTCAAAATCCTGACGTTCCAGCCAAAGGGATTTCACAGCCTTTAAAAATCCAGAAATATTTTTAGATCTGTCCTCAAAACAGGAAATATGAATCATTCTCTTTTTCACGGAATCATGTTCCATGGAAATCAAATGAAATACTTGCGGATCAATGATATTGGGAACAATATGGTAATGTCCGTTTTTCAATCCCTGGGACCACATTGCCTGCTTCAGCTTTTCGGAAACCACAAGTACAGCAGCAGCATTTTTTACGGTAATCCGTGTCAGTAGCTTTTTCAGCATGCCCCTGAACTTCAAATTTTCCGGAAAATACCTGGACCAATGCTCAGAAATCAGGAAGGGTATCTGTTTTTTTTTGGCGATTCGCATGGCCATCCATCCCATCCGTGTCAATACATGGGCATGGATGAGATCGGGCTGAAATCCACTGATGCTCTTTAAACTCCTGAATAAGACCTTGTAAAACCTGTAAAAATCAAATATTTTTCTAAGCAACTTCGACTTCGACAATGAAGACTGATAATATACCCTAAGTACTCTGACTTTATTTTCCTCTGCAAATTCAGCTTCAATTTTATTCGGACAATCCTTTTCTGCCTGAACATAAAGGACAGCGACATCACAAAAAGAAGTCAGGGATTCCGCCTGACGCTGAATAAACAAACCGGGCATGGGATCCTGACGGTGAGGATACCAGCGGGGAAGGAACAAGACGCGAATGTTGTTATCCAAGACCTTTATAATATAGGAGAAAATCCAAAATTAAACATTTGCATGAAATAATTGATCGATTGCATTCATCGCGTTATTCATCCTGTGAATACCCGTTCCGGATATGATACGATAAGGTTTCGCGGTGCTTTCCAGTTCATGGACAAACAAATCAAATAAAAACTGCCTACGGTCAGGACATTCCCGCAAAGGATCGTATTCCCAAGGAAGGTCAATGTCGCATAAGAGATAAAGATCATAAGGATTTTCTCTCACAGCCCTGAGTATCCATGGATGACAATGCTGAAATTTCACTTCGCTCCAAATTTTTGTTACGATGGGTTCCGTATCACAGAAAAGCATCTTATTCGCTTTCTTCATTCCTGACTGTTCATTTTTCATTTGTCCTTTCGCGATGGCCAGGATATCAGATTCCTGGTAGGAATGACCAAGGTTTTCAAGATATTCTCTGGCATATTCCGGGACCCAAAGGGTTTGATAACAGTTTGCAAGTTGAGCTGCAAGCATTGATTTCCCGGTGGATTCCGGACCGGTAATGGCAATTTTATAAATCATTTCATCAGTTTAATCCGCCATTCCAGGAATCCAAGGCTGGCGATGATGGTAAATACGAAATATTGAAGACCCGTAAAATAAAGCCTTTCATAAATGCATAATCCAATCATGACCGTATCAGCGGTTATCCATAGAATCCAGTTTTCGATTTTTTTCTGCGACAGCAACCATTGGGCCACAATATAGAAAGCCGTTGTAAAAGCATCCCAGGAGGGAACATTGCTTTGCGTGTAACGGGTTAAAATCCAGCGGATGAAAAAGAAAAAAACCACAAGGGCTAAACCATTAAGCAGAAGCTCTGTCCTGGAACATTGGGAAATCCTGATCGTTTTATCTCCGCTGACTTTTCTCGACCAATTATACCAACCATACACGCTCATGATAAAAAAAAAGGCATTGATTCCAGCATTGGCAAACAAGCGGGTTTGAAAAAAGATATAAACATAGATCAGCACATTGACAATGCCAAAGGGAAAAGCAAGTGTGTTTTCCTTTTTCATGAACCATACGCTGATCAGTCCGCAAAACACGGCGAACAACTCAATGGGTGAAGTTTGAACATAAGCAAACTGGAAAGGGGCAGTCAGATCCATGCCTGCAAAGTTAACTTTTCTGTAGTTGATGTCAGTTCACGGAAATACATTACTTTTGAATCCGCTTAATTAATTCCCCCCATGTTTCATGTGGCACACACACAGCTCCCTTTTATCGTCAGTTTGCTGATACTGTTATTGACTGCCAAAGTGATGGGTGAAATGCTGGAACGTTTCGGCCAACCTGCTATGATTGGGGAAGTACTTGCGGGGGTCATCCTGGGTCCCTCTCTGTTCAATATCATTCCAGGTGTAGGAGATCTGAAAGTCATTGCAGAACTGGGTGTTTTTATGCTTATTGTCTTGGCCGGAATGGAGATTGAAGTGGAAGAAATCCGCAACTCTATCCGGGGAAGACATATCTGGATCGCTTTGCTTGGTTTTATTATCCCTTTTGTCAGCGGATTTTTCATCGGATTGGGATTTCATTTCACCTATACTTTTTCCATGTTTCTCGGGCTGTGTATCGCTATCACGGCCCTGCCTGTCAGTATCAGGATCCTGATAGATATCGGCCGGCTCAATACGGATATCGGTCAACGCATTTTATCTGCTGCAATTTTCAATGATATTGTCTCTCTGCTGATCCTGGGTATTATCCTTGATTTCAATCACACCACCCACAACCTGGGTGATCTTACCTTATCCATTCTGCTGACCATTTTAAAATTCCTATTATTCATCAGCATTTTAATTCTGGCTTATTATTTGTTTCGGCTTGCAAAATCGAAAGTCAATGTCATCAGGCCGGAAATGAATAAATTTATGCATTTTCTCAGGGGGAAGGAATCGTTATTTGCCCTTGTTATTTTATTTGTCCTGATATTCTCGAGCATTGCGGAACTACTGGGACTATATTTCATTGTGGGGGCATTTTTCGGCGCTATTTTATTGCCAAGAAGCATGTTTTCCGGAAGTGATTTTGAACAGGCGAAACGTTCTGCATCCGGGATCACTATGGGGTTTTTATCTCCCATTTTCTTTGCCACGATGGGCATTTCGTTCAGCCTGCATGCACTGAATGATTTATTTTTGCTCACCGTTGTACTCATGGCATCATTTATTAGCAAGATTTTCGGAGGATATTTGGGGGGGAAGATGGCAGGATTCAACAATGCAAAAGCCATTACGATAGGACTTGGACTGAACGCCAGAGGGATTATGGAACTGGTCATTGCTAATATAGCCCTTCAAAAAGGCTTTATTGATATTTCCATCTTTTCCGTTCTTGTGCTGATGGCATTGCTGACCACGATCATCACCCCTGTCATGTTAAAAAATGCTTTTCACTGGATTGAAAAAAATAGATGACTTGAACCAATTTTTATGCTGTTATGGAAATAATCTCTTATCTTATTGATTTTATCCTTCATATTGACAAACACCTGTTCGAAATTGTCAGCAACTATCAGGTTTGGACCTACCTTATTTTATTTACCATTATCTTTATGGAAACCGGTCTTGTAGTGACTCCTTTCTTACCCGGGGATTCCCTGTTGTTTGCTGCAGGAACCATTGCTGCCATGGATGGAAATCCCATCAGCATTATTCCGTTGATATTACTTATGATCCTGGCCGCTTTTTCGGGCGACAATACCAATTACTTTATCGGCAGGCTGATCGGGAAAAAAGTATATGAAAAAAATTACCGCCTAATCAAACGGGATTATCTCGATAAAACGCATTCTTTTTATGAAAAGCATGGAGGAAAGACCCTGATCCTTGCCCGTTTCATGCCCATCATCCGGACTTTTGCCCCCTTTGTCGCAGGGGTAGGTACCATGTATTATGTAAGATTCCTCAGCTTCAGTATTGCCGGTAATATTATCTGGGTAGTATTCTTTTGTCTGACTGGTTATTATTTCGGAAATCTGGAAATTGTCAAAAATAATTTCACTATTGCCATCCTGGGGATTATCTTTGTATCTCTTTTGCCTATGATTATCACCATTATCAGACAGTGGGCCGGAAAAATGAAAAACAAGCAAACAGATGACCACATCGGGGAATAAGAATTATATTCAGAAGCTTACCCCAGCCGGTCTGATCGTCACCCTGGGGATTGTTTTTGGGGATATCGGCACCTCGCCATTATATGTGATGAGGGCTATCGTTGCAGGAGGTGATCTCATAACCACCGAATATATACTGGGTGGTCTTTCCTGTATTTTCTGGACCCTGACTATCCAGACCAGTCTGAAATACATCACCATTACCCTGCGTGCAGATAATAAGGGGGAAGGGGGTATTTTCTCTCTCTTTGCGCTCATCCGGAAACGCGCTAAATGGGCCTATCTGTTTGCCATTATCGGAGGTTGCACCCTGCTGGCCGATAGCATTATCACTCCGGCTATCACCATTGTCTCCTCAGTTGAGGGTATCCTCATCAAAAATCCACGAATACCTGTTGTTCCCATTGCTCTAATGATCATCACCCTTTTGTTTATGGTCCAGAAATTTGGCACCAAAATGATTGGAAAATCTTTCGGACCAATTATGTTTCTTTGGTTTTCAATGCTGGGTATTCTTGGAATTATTCAACTTCTTCTGTTCCCTAAAATTTTATACGCGGTTAACCCCGTCTATGCCTTCAAATTTCTCACCCAGTATCCCCATGGTTTCATCCTGCTGGGTGCAGTTTTTTTATGTACAACCGGAGCCGATGCACTGTATTCTGACCTGGGTCATTGCGGGCGGAAAAATATCCGTGTAACATGGGGCTTCGTGAAAGTCAGCCTACTCCTTAACTATTTCGGTCAGGGGGCATGGATCCTGATGAATCCGGATTATATGACGGAATGGACCAATCCCTTCTTCGCCATTATGCCTTCCTGGTTTTTAATGTTCGGGATTACCCTTGCGACCATTGCCGCCATTATCGCGAGCCAAGCCATGATCACCAGTTCATTTACCCTGATCAGTGAAGCGATTTCACTGAACTTCTGGCCCAAGGTTAAAATCAATTACCCTACCAATATCAAAGGTCAGATGTATATTTCCAGTATCAACTGGATCCTCTATGCCTGCTGTGTCGGAGTGGTACTCTTTTTTCAGAAATCTGCCAATATGGAGGCAGCCTATGGTCTGACCATCAATATCACCATGCTGATGACCACTGTCTTGCTGGGCGTATATCTTTATTACAAACACGTTCCGAAATATCTTCTCATCCTGTTCTTACTGGTTTACCTTTTTATTGAGGGATCATTTCTGGTTGCCAACCTGAATAAATTCCTGTATGGTGGATATATCACCATTTTTATCGGAAGTATTCTGTTCGTTATCATGTACATCTGGTTTCATGGTCGAAAAATTAAAAACAGTTTTATTGAATTTATCAGGATAGAAAATTATTTTGATATCCTGAGGGAACTCAGCAAGGACGAATCCATACCAAAATACGCAACCAATCTTGTTTTCCTTACCAAAGCCAATAAGATCACCGATATCGAATCGAAAATCATCTATTCAATACTCAACAAGCAACCCAAACGAGCAGATACCTATTGGCTCTTGCATGTCGACATCCTTGATGAACCTCATGTACTGGAGTACAAGGTCACCAAATTGAATGAAGGCGTCATTATAAAAGTGGATTTCAAGATCGGATTCAAGGTTCAACCCCGGGTTAACCTCTTCTTCCGTCAGGTTCTCGATGAGATGAACCATAACCATGAGATCGATATGCTTAGTCATTATGATTCCCTTCGAAAATACCACGTCCTCAGCGATTTCCGTTTCGTCGTAATTGACCGTATCCAGAATTATGATTTCGATTTTCCGCCCAGGGAACAATTCATCATGGATCTTTATGCCATTTTCAAACAATTCGGGATTACAGAAGTCAGGGCACTGGGGCTGGATACCAGCAATGTGACCATAGAAACGGTACCGCTCTATATCGACAAGGAGATACCTATTTTACTGACCAGAGACAATCAAACTATGCTTTAGGGGTAGAAAAGGTCAGGTTTCCTTTATGTTTGATCACTTGAAGTGCCGAATTCACGATATCAGTAGTATCAAGACCATATTTTTTCATCAGCTCATCAGGCTTACCACTTTCACCGAAACGGTCATTTACCGCGACCATTTCCATGGGTGTCGGGTGTTTTAAAGAAAGCAGTTGCGCAATGGAATCGCCCAGACCCCCGTTCCGCATATGTTCTTCGGCAGAAACAACACAACCCGTCTTTCTCACGGAAGCCAGGATAGCTTCCTCATCCAGAGGTTTAATAGTATGAAGGTTGATGATTTCAGCGGAGATACCTTGCTGTTCAAGAAGTTTACCTGCTTCCAGTGCCTTCCAGACCATATGCCCTGTTGCAAAAATGGAAACATCACTTCCTTCATTTAACAAGATTGCCTTCCCGATTATGAAGGTCATTCCCGGATCCGTGAAATTTGGCACCTTGGGACGGCCAAACCGCAAGTAAACAGGTCCGATATAATCGGCAATGGTTAAGGTGGCCGCTCTGGTTTGGTTGAAATCGCAGGGATTGATCACAACCATATTTGCCAGCATTTTCATCATCCCAATATCTTCGATGCACTGGTGGGTAGCCCCGTCTTCGCCGAGACTGATCCCGGCATGAGAGGCACAGACCTTGACATTCTTATTTGAATAGGCAATGGACTGACGGATCTGGTCGTACACCCTGGCTGTAGAGAAATTGGCAAAAGTTCCCGTGAAAGGTATTTTTCCTCCGATTGTAAATCCGGCTGCCATACCCATCATGTTTGCTTCAGCAATACCTACCTGAAAAAACCGTTCGGGGAAAGCGCTGGCAAAAGCGTCCATCTTTAATGAACCTGTCAGGTCAGCACATAAGGCTACTACCTGGGGATTGGATTTTCCCAGTTCAAGCAGTGCTTCGCCAAACCCTGACCGGGTATCTTTTGATCCGTAATTCTGATATTCCTTCATGTATTAATTCGGGTATAATTTTACATTGATGGTTTGTCCGGGTTCAACCCTGAATGATTTTTCAATAGTATAAGAAGCTTTATTGACAAATTTCGACCGGAAGACTACCCTGTAGGCTCCTGGTTGAAGATAAAGGGTTTCTTGCTGTTGAGGTGTATCTCTGAGATTATAAAGCCAGGTCAGACCGCTTTTATCCTCCAGGTAAACGCTGCCATAACCATTTGTAGCTCTCTGGATCACTACAATTCCGGGCAAAGGAATTTCAACCGTGGTAGTCTGGCTTTGCATAATCTCCACCTCTTTTTGTATGATCCTTGGCAGGCAAAGAACTTCAATATCATACATCCCGCAAAGATATTTTTCGATTTGATCAAATTGCTGAACATTAATGGTTGCTGAACTTCCATTTCTCCTGATGATAACGGGAAGATATTTCAGGGTGCTATTCACTCCTGCTCTGAAAGTCAGATAACCCTGAGGGGCATCAATGCCGATGGTAGTATGTTTCCCCGGGGTAAGCTTCACTGAATCTTTGTGTACCGGGGGAATAGTATGCACCATTATGGTATAGGTCAGCAGTGGATCAATGTCGAGGGTATCAGGAAAACCCCTGGCATTAAAAGAGTGTATGAAATTATACTTAATCTTGCCTGATACGTTATCATACAAAGTCATATTCACATTGGTTTCCGTCGGCTTACCGTAAATATCCAGAAGATTGATCTGCATTGTAGTCGGATTCAGCGCTCTGGAGATGATCACTTTCAACGCTTCCCTGAATTCTTTTTCATTGGAAGCATCAAAATAAGTTCCCACACATTCGAATTGATCCCTGAAATCTTTTCCTATACCGACGATAAAAGGTTTGAGGGTTATTCCCTTTTTTTGAAGCTCCAGGGAAACTGCACAGGGATCTCCACCACATTCCTCTATCCCATCCGTGATGAGTATGATGATATTCCGGCAGTTATCGCAGCTTGGAAAATCCCCGGCTGCCTGTGATAGTGAAGAAGCAATCGGAGTAGTACCCTTTGGGCTGATGGTTTTTAAAACATGCTTAATGCGAGGGATATTATCTTTGGCAAAAGGAACTTCCAGGCGTGTATCATTGCAATCCTGTGGCGGATATTGCTTTTGATGTCCATAAACCCTGAGAGCAAGTTCAAGGTTTGGCTGGTTGCGTAAACTATCGAGAAGCCCGGAAAATAACCTGACCGCGATATTGAATTTAGTATCGCTTTGCCATCGTCCATACATGCTTTGGGAAGCATCAAACACAAATAATATCCTTGTCGTCTGCTTAGGTTTTTCCTTCTCATTTGTTCCCTGTGCAAAAACACCGTCAGGAAAAAACAGAAAAATCAATAAAACGAAAAATGACAAATAACCGGTGATAATTTTTTTTTGCAAATCGTAAATCGATAATTTTTCTAATAATCTCCCTTCGTCTCTTTCAACTGTTCCAAGGCTTTTTCTAATTGTTCATGATCCGGCGGAATACCGTGCCATTCATGCTTATCCGACATAAAATCAACGCCAAATCCCATCAGGGTATGCATCAGGATAAAAACAGGTTTACCTTTTCTGCTTAATTCTTTAACCTGATGAAGCGTATCCACGACTTCCTTCATATCGTTGCCATTCATCTCCACCACCATCCAGCCAAAAGCCTCTAATTTCTCTGAAAGATTACCAAGGTCAAGAACATTTTGCAGGGGACCTTCGATTTGCTTTCTATTATAATCCACCACCGCCACCAGATGATCAACACCCTTGGCACCAGCATACATAAATGCCTCCCAGTTCTGTCCTTCCTGAAGTTCTCCATCACCCATCAGACAATAAACCATATGATCATCCAGGTTAAGCTTTTTAGCCAGTGCAGCCCCTATGGACACAGATAAACCCTGGCCCAGAGAACCGGAACTTATCCTAACACCCGGCAAGCCTTCACAACTTGCAGGGTGACCCTGAAGGCGTGAATTAAGCTTACGGAAACTGGCCAGTTCTGAAATTTCAAAATACCCATACCTGGCTAGTACACTATACCAGCCGGCAGAAAGATGACCATTGGAAAGAAAGAACAAATCCTCCCCATATCCATTCATGTCGAATTTAGACGGATCAGGACGCATGATCTCAAAGTACAAGGCCACGAGAAAATCAGCTGCTCCCATGGGACCACCTACATGGCCTGATGAAGCATGATGGACCATACGAACAATATCACGGCGAACCTGGGATGCAATATTCTGAAGATCTGTTATAGAAAGCATGAATATCTTTTTTAACGATGATGAATGAGCTGAATAAAAATGACGGAAAAACAAAGATATTGCAATTAGCAGCCTGTTACTAAGGTATGTTAATAAAAACGGATAAGATTTAACACAGTTATCTTCATTTTTCTTTCTTTTGTACTGAAGAATAAACGCCGAAAGTGAAGAAAAATTTTTTTACCGTCCTGATATTCCTGATTTGTTTCATTACCTTGAGGGCTGAACATATTCCTGCTGATTCCTGCCGGATAGATTCCCTGTTACATACCCTCAGCCTTGAACAAAAAATCGCCCAGCTTTTAATGATCAGGGCGTATTCCGGGCGTGATTCAGTGTACGAGGACAGTCTTATGAGGATCGTCAGTGTTCATCAGCCGGGGGGGATCTGTTTTTTCAAAGGCAGTCCATACCGGCAAGCTGATTTTACTAACCGTTTGCAAAAAATTTCGCCCATCCCCTTACTGGTTTCCATTGATGCCGAATGGGGTCTTGGAATGCGCCTCGATAGCGCCTTCTCCTATCCCCGTCAGATGGCATTGGGAGCGCTTCAGAACGATTCTCTGATTTACCGGATGGGATCACAAATAGCATTGGACTGCAAAAGATTAGGCATTCACATCAATTTTGCACCCGTCATTGATATCAACAATAACCCTAAAAACCCTGTAATCAATTTCCGTTCCTTTGGGGAAAACCGTGAAAAAGTTGCATTCAAAGGCAGCATGTATATGAAAGGGATGCAGGATCATGGTATCATCGCCACAGCCAAGCATTTTCCGGGACATGGAGATACGGAAACGGATTCACACTTCGCCCTTCCGATCATTGAACATTCCTTATCAAGGATTGATTCCCTCGAACTATATCCTTTCCGTGCCTTGATCCGTGAGGAAGTGAAGGGGATCATGGTCGCTCATGTGTATTTTCCTGCCATGGATAGCTTGAAAAATACACCTGCAACCCTATCAGAAAATATTGTCAGCGGTTTACTGAAAAATCGAATGGGTTATAAAGGAATCGTTTTCACCGATGCCCTCGATATGAAAGGAGTGACAAAAAATGCGAAACCCGGTGAAATTGAGGTCAGGGCTTTAAAAGCAGGCAATGATATCCTGCTCCTTCCCCAAGACATTCCCAAAGCTATTCAGGGAATCAAGCAGGCTATCGAAAGCGGGATTCTTACCATAGATTTGATCGAACAGAAATGCAGAAAGGTACTTGGCATAAAGCATAACCTTCACCTCTGGGATCAGCCCCCCGTGAAGCTTAAAGGAATTACCGCTGACCTCAATCCTCCATGGGCTGAAGTGCTGACCGAAGAAATCTTCCGGAATTCCATCACCCTTGTCAAGAACGAATTGCAGTTGATTCCATTGACCTCGCTTGACAGCAGGAAGATTGCTTCCCTGTCACTGATGGATACCAACATCAATGTATTTCAATCCAACCTTTCCCGCTTTGCAAAGGTTGACCCATACTATCTCAGCGCCATTCCTGAGAAAGTTGTTGCCGACAGCCTCATCTCCCGGCTCTCGGCTTACGATATTCTGATCATCGGTATTCAACGTGCCGGAGGTGCGCCCAGAGACAGTTTTGGCCTTCATCTGAAGATGCGAAGGTTTCTTGATACACTGACCTGTCATGGAAGAAATATCCTGACTGTCTTCGGAAACCCTTATGCACTTTCCTTTATCCAGAATACCAAAAATATGGAGAGTATACTGGTCACCTACCAGGACAACCCTTATACTCAGAAACTTGCAGCCGAACTGATCTTCGGCGGCATCGCAAGCAAGGGGAAACTCCCTGTTTCCTCCGGACTTTTCAAGGCAGGAAGTGGGGAAAACACCGGGAAATCCAGGATGGAATCGGTTATGCCGGAAAGTCTCGGGATCCCTTCCGAAGCCTTGGGTATAATCGATTCCATTGCCCAGAGCGGGATAGAAAAAAGAGCCTATCCAGGTTGCTCCATTCTGATCGCAAAAGAAGGCAAGATTTTCTATGAAAAAAGCTTTGGAACACCCCGTTATGAAGATACGGTCAGCGTCAAAACCAATGATCTGTACGATCTCGCTTCCATTACGAAGATCGCAGCCACAACCCTGGCGATCATGAAACTCTTCGACGAAGGGAAAATTCAACTGGATGACAGCCTTGGAAAATACCTGCCGATGCTGAAAGGAAGTAACAAATCCGGTTTAAAAATCCGTGATATCATGGCACATCAGGCAGGACTTCAAGCCTGGATCCCTTTTTATGTAAAAACCCTGACGACGCATCGCAGTTTTCCTGCCGACAGCATATACCGGGACATCATTAATTCTCCGCTTCGCCCGGGTCACGAATATAAGTACAGTGATCTCGGCTTTTATTTACTTCGGCTGGTGGTTGAAAAAATAAGTGGGAAAAAGTTCCAGGATTACCTGCAGAGTTCGTTTTATCATCCGCTCGGACTACAAACCATGGGCTTTAACCCCACAGAACGTTTTCCCCTTTCAAGGATAATGCCGACGGAATTTGATACCCTTTTCAGAAAGAAACTGGTTTGGGGAGAGGTTCATGATCCTGGGGCTTTCATGCTCAAGGGAATTTCAGGCCATGCCGGTTTGTTTTCAGATACCTATGACCTGGCCGTGATCATGCAAATGTTGTTACAGGATGGATATTATGGGGAGAAACAGTACCTGAAGCCATCAAGCGTTCATGAATTTACAAAAGTGCAGTATCCTCAGAAAGGAAACCGAAGGGGACTTGGTTTCGATAAACCCATGATTTATTATGCGCCCGATGGACCTGTTTGTGAAGCTGCTTCTCCCCTGAGTTTCGGACATTCAGGCTTTACTGGAACCTATGCCTGGGCTGATCCTCAGAACCATCTGATCTATATCTTTCTTTCCAACCGCGTTTATCCCAATGCCGGCAATCAGAAACTTTCCTCTCTGAACATCAGAACAAACATCCATCAGGCGATTTATGAGTTGCTTGAAAAATATCCCTGAAATAATTACTTTTGTTAAAATCTTTTTCAATTGGCAATAAAATCAAAATTCTCGCCTATCCTCATCTGGTTCCTGGCTGTTTTATTCACCCTGACCATTGCCATATATCAGCGAATGACAGGCCCCACTTATCCCATACGTGGGAAGGTGGAAATTGAAAAACAGGAAATTAAATACCGTCTCATTCGAACTTATGATGGAGCAGATGGTGCAAGCATTGACCTCTCTGTCCCAGATACTTCCATCACAGGAGAAATTGCTTTTCGCAGATTTAACAGCAATGACCCATGGATATCGAAACCCATGTTAAGGAAGGGTTCCTTGCTGACCGGGAAATTGCCACATCTGCCACCTGCCGGAAAGATGATGTACAAGGTCATACTGATCAGGGCCAATGTACATGTCTCTCTGAATGAAACTCCAGCGGTACTAAGGTATAAAGGCCAAGTTCCTGCTTATGCTTTATACCCCCATATTTTCTTTATTTTTTTAGCAATGTTATTTTCAACCCTCACCGGAATGATGGCTATCGCTCAAAGCAATAAAACCTACCGATATGCTTGGCTTACCGTCATCACCCTGCTGCTTGGCGGACTGATACTGGGACCTGTTGTTCAGAAATTTTCTTTCGGCGCTTTTTGGACCGGATGGCCTTTCGGACATGATCTCACGGATAATAAATCACTGCTGGCCTTTCTTTTTTGGTCCATTGCACTTTCTGTTTTACATAAAAATCGTTATAACCGTACCTGGCCTATTCTTGCTTCCCTAATTCTGTTGGTGGTTTTCCTTATTCCGCATAGCGTCATGGGCTCTGAAATCGATTTCACCAAAGAACAGATTGAAACAACGAAATGATAGAAAAAAACATTATTTATCACCCTTTCTCAGGCAAATCCTAGCATCCACTACAACCACCCTATCTTTCTGTCCCAATAAGGGATTAAGATCAAGTTCGAAAATTTCCGGCGCCATGCTAAGCAATGCCGACAAGCGGACCATCACATCGGCGAATTTTTCTTCATCCACTCCTTGCTGTCCCCTGGCACCCTTAATGATCTTATAACTCTTTAAACTACGGATCATATCCAGGGCTTCAACTGTTGTAAGCGGAGACAGTCCTGCCATAATATCTTTCAATACTTCAATGAAGATCCCCCCCATTCCGCATAGAATATGGTGTCCGAATTTGGTTTCCCGCTTTGCGCCAATGAAAAGTTCAAGGCCTGTTAGCATAGGCTGAATCATTATGGCTAGGGTATCTTTAATCTTCATCATTCGTTCAAACTCCCGGCAAAGGGTCATTTCATCTTTAACATTGAGGACTACCCCTCCGACATCTGATTTATGGATAGGGCCAACAACCTTCATAACCACCGGAAAACCCAGAGAAGCCGCGCCTTTTTTTGCCTCATCAGCATTGCTGACCACCACTTCTCCGGCTCTTGGAATACCACAGGAATCAAGTAATACCTGAACATCAAGCGGGGAAAGGTATCCATCTCCGGCATGATCGATCACACCCCTTATTCTCCCTTCATCCACCTCTGGAAGGAATACTTTCTCAGGGGAAGGCCTGGCAGCATGGTAGACCCTTGATAATGCCCTACCGAAAACCACTTCATCAGGGAAAAATACACGCCCCCTGCTGACGAATTCATTTATTTCATCTGAGGCTGTCAATACTGAAGGTAAAATGGGATAGATGGGCTTGGAGGAAGAACGTATTTTCTTATCAAGAAGTTGATAAACATCGGATACATTGCTCAGGCCAGGAGTTCCGAAAATCACCGCCATTCCGTCAATGATTTCAAATTTTCTATCTGTATAATCGATGATCTTCCCCAATTGCTCAGCAGTGCCTGTAGCCAGAAAATCAATGGGATTGGCCACGGAGGAACCTGGGAATAGATGGGTGAGCAGTTCCTCTGCCTGTGGGCCTTCAATATGGGGAACTGACAACCCTCCGACGGATAGTGCATCGGTAAGCATAACTGCAGGGCCTCCGGCATGGGAGATGATGGCCATATGCTCTCCTTTTAATTCGGGATACATAAATACGGAAGCCACACTGATCAAATCTTCACGCCCAAAACAGCGGATGATTCCGGCCTTACGGAAGAGTGCATCCACCGCCACATCCGGGCTGGCAAGGGCACCCGTATGAGAAGAAGCTGCACGACTCCCTGCTTCAGAGGATCCGGCTTTTATGGCAGCGATTTTGCATCCTTTCCTGATCAGGGAAGAAGCATGCTTCAGCAATAGTTGGGGTTTAGAAATCGTTTCGATATATAATAGCTTGACTTTCGAACTGTTTAGGGGATCGAAGTGCTCATCCATGTATTGGAGGATTTCTTCTACCCCCATCTGTGCGCTGTTTCCAACTGAAAACACACGGGCAAAGGTGAGGCCGTTAGGGATTCCGGCTTCCATGATAAAACAAGCCGTTGCTCCTGAACCTGAAATAAAATCACAGCCTCCCGGGTCAAGTTTCGGAATAGGCTTGGTGAAAACGCCGGCATAATCTGGGGTCAGCACACCGATACAGTTTGGTCCGATAAGAGCACCATTCACCTTGTCGATCAGTTCCACCACCTTCCGCTCCAATACCTTTCCGGAAGGACTTTCCTCACTAAACCCGGCAGAAAGAATGATGAAGGCCCTGGTGTTTTTATAAGTCGTGAGCAGCTCGACGGTATCGGGAATGAATTTTGCCGCTATGGCTATGATCGCCAGATCAACCTCAGGCAAATCAGCAGGATCCTGATAGCTTTTTATGCCCTGTACCATAGCCTCTTTCAAGTTGGTCACATACAATTTTCCGGTGAACTTTGATTCGATAAGATTCCTCAGCACGGCTCCTCCCGGCTTCTGCACATCATTAGATCCCCCGATGACAACAATGCTCCGGGGCTTTAGTAGCTGTTCGTTGATCATACCCTAAATTTTCGGCTAAAATATTAAATATTCCAGACCCTGAAAGGATTCAGAAGGTCAATTTGAAAAAATTAAGTTCTTAAATGCTGATCAGAGTCCTTTTAAAAATGGAATAAAAGCAGCAGTTTTGGCTTTATATTCCTCCCAGTCAGGCCGGCCTTCGTATTTCTTCTCCAGCATAGGTACCCCTGAAACAAAACGCAGCAAAAGAGTGATGACGACAGGACTGATCAATGTCATCCATCCGCCATCCAAACTTAAGGCATAAAAAGAGAGCCCCCACCATACCAAAGCTTCACCAAAATAGTTGGGATGCCTTGAATAACGCCATAAACCGCTGGTGATGATCTTTTCTTTATGATGGGGATCCTTCCTGAAAACAGTCAATTGATAATCTGCAATTGCTTCCATCAGGAAGCCCAACCCGAAGGTGATCAGCCCAAGGCTGTCCCAAATTCCCGGAGTTCCAGCAGAGTAAAAGTTGATGTAAACGACTGGAGAGGAAATGATCAGCATAAGAAGTCCTTGTAACATAAAAATCTGGAAGAAACTCCTGAGTTCAAAATATTTCCATTTCTTACGCCAGTTAGCATAACGAAAATCCTCTGGTTTGTCTTTGTTTCTTAAATAAATATGCAAGGACAAACGCAAACCCCAGATGATCACGAGAAGACTGACAATGAATTTGCGAAAATCAAGCACGGGGTTCTCCCACAAGGAATACAAGGTGACGACAATGAATCCCAACCCCCAGAAAAAATCGACAATAGAATTATCCTTCCTGATCAATGCAAAAATAAAAATGAGGGTCATGTAAAAAAAAACGACCAACGCAATGGTTGCAATCATAAGCCTGGAGTTTTATTCAAACATAACAGAGATGCATACGACGCCCGTTCCGGTATTTGCCACCAGAGCAGGTGAGGCATGATCAACAAAAACTGGTCTTTTACCGGTGAGTTTCACCATCTCCTCGATATAGTAATCTACCACTTTCTGGTTGTTGGCATGGGTGATGGCATATTCCCAAACCTTCTTTTCCCGAACCAGTTTCGACAGCGTCTGAATAAGCTTTCTTGTACTGGCTTTTGCCGTAAAAAATTTCCCGAAAAGCTCAGTCGTCCCTTCATCATTCACTGTAATGATGGGCTTCAGATCGAGGATCCTGGCAATAAAACCTTTGAAAGGACTTACCCTTCCGCTTCTCACAATATATTTCAGGGTAGGCACGCTGACCAGAATTTTTGATTTGCTGATCCAATTCTTCATGCTTGTAGTAATATCTTCATGCGAAGCCCCTTCTTCAATCGCTCTGGCGGCCCGAAGCATGATCAGCCCCAAGCCTCCCGTGAGGGTTTTGGAGTTGAAAACATCAATCTTCTTCCCGTTTCGTCCGGCAACTTCCCTGGAAGCAATCTGGCTGTTTGAAAAGGTACCACTCATCCCCTGGGATATGTGAACGCTTATGATAGAATTGTAGTGTGTGGAAAGATATTCATATTTATTCTGGAAATCCCTTGAAGCAGGCTGGGCAGAGCTTGGATTTCGTTCTGATTTTTCAAGCAAAGCGTAGAATTGCTGAGGTTGAATGCTCATCCTGTCAAGGTAATAGCTATCGCCAAAATGCACACTCAAAGGGACGACATGGATCTGATACTGATCCAGGATAGCTTCTGGCAAATCACAGGTAGAATCGGTCATGAGGGCAATCTCAGATTTACGGTTCTGCAGGATCTCATTTTGCATAACCATGTCATCCACTTTCTGATAAGTGATGTCACCCAAACGCTGTATTTGTGAAAAAACCTCCGCAGGATAATCCGTATGGATGTGAACCCTCATCTTTTTCGGAGATCCGGCGACAACCAGTGAATCTCCGCAATGGGAAATATAATTGATAATTTTTGTCTTTTCCAGATTTTCTCCTGATAGCAGAGCTTCGGTGCAAAACCTAAAATTGATTACATCGTGTTGAATTTCAATCTTTTCATTCGTTTCCTCTGCAGTGTGAACCATATTAATAAGCTTCTGGTCAGCTCCCTTGGTCAAGAAATCAAGGAAACCTTCCAGAAAGAAAACAAAACCCTTTGCACCTGCATCCACCACATGGGATCGGGCCAGGACTTCAAGCTTTTTAGTTGTCTGTGAAAGTGATTCCAGCGCTTTATTGTATGCTTCAATCAGCAACCTGATAAAATCATCAATCCTATCCTTAAATGCATCCATGTATTCCGCCCAATCTTTGATCACCGTCAGAATAGTCCCTTCAACCGGATTGGCGATGGCTTCGTAGGCATAATTTACAGCGCGTTTCATGCTTATGGCAAAAGAAGGTATATCAAGGGTCTGACCGGATTTAATTTCATTGCTGAATCCATAAAGAAATTGTGCAAAAATGATTCCCGAATTGCCCCTGGCCCCTGTAAGTGCTGCATCGGCAATGGCAACGGCAGTTTGTTTTGGATTATCAGTCGGAATAATGGCATCAATAATGGAACGCATCGTAGAGGCAAGGTTGGTGCCGGTATCGGCATCAGCTACCGGAAAAACATTAATTTTATTCAGCTGCTTCTGCTGTTCAAAAATGCGTTGAGCGCCTGCAAGGAATGAATGATAAAGCTGTTTCCCGTCAAGCTCTTTGATTTTTTTTCCAGGATCATTCAAGGGTTCAGGATTTAGAAGTGCAAAGGTACGAAGAAAAAACAAAATCCTATTTTAAACGCTCATAATCGATCAAGCCTCCGCTGTTGATTATCTCATTCAGGGATTTGGAAATATTTGAATAATTGCTTTTTGTACCACAGCGATACATTTCGAGCAATGGATCCCTGTCCAATATCTTTTGCATCAGGTATTCAGCCCTTGGAGTTTGTTCCAGTTGGCTGTATTCTTCGTAGGTATAGACTAAGAACGCCACATTGGGGCCTATCCCTTTGTTGTCGAGGAGATAACCTTTTGCCAATGTGTCTGGATAGGCAAACTGCCCATTGTAGTATACATCCCGGATATCCGGAAAAGAAGCGATATAGGATTTGTCGGGAGAAAGTATTACAGGTACGTGCTTATTATAATCGGCCTTTGTTTTGTAAATCAGACATTGAGGACCGGAGACAAATGAGGAAGAAGAGATGGATGTGTTCACTGAAGTCTGCGTTGGGGTCGATTTAGAGCTACATGAAAATAACATCGTTAAAATCATTCCTGAAATTAAAAATAAAAAAATACGATTAAACATGGTATGAATTTTGATAGAATACTGACGCAAAATTAAAATAGTATTTCAGAATAATTCATAATTTTGCAAAAAGTTCACTGTTAGTTTCAAACAAAATAATTTTCGACTTATGAAAAAAATTATGTTACTCTTTGTCCTGCTGGTTTTTGCTTCTTTCAGCGTGAACGCCCAGGATGCTGCTCAGCCACTGAATCCCAATGCTCCGGAGATTTCTTTTGAAAAGACCGTGCATGACTATGGTACGATCGTCCAGGGTTCGGATGGTACATCTGAGTTTAGATTCACCAATACAGGGAAAGAACCCCTGATCCTTTCCAAGCCACAGTCGTCCTGCGGTTGCACTGTTCCGACCTGGCCACAGGAGCCCATCCTCCCCGGGAAAAGCGAGATGATCAAAGTTACCTATAACACCCAGAACATCGGTCCCATCAACAAAAGTGTCACGATTGTATCCAATGCGAAAACAAACCGTGTTATCCTGAACATTAAAGGAAACGTGACGGCTAAACCAGCCACAACCATGCCTGAAAAAACCAATGTTCAGAGTGCAGTACCCCTTAATAAATAATCCTGATGCCATCCATTTCACAGCGCGGAATAAATGTACCGCCCTCCCCTATCCGAAAACTGGTGCCCTTCTCTGATGAGGCAAAAAAAAGAGGTATTAAGGTTTACCACCTGAACATCGGACAACCCGACATCGAGACTCCTGAAAATGCCATGGATAAAATCCGGCAACTCGACATGAAGGTGATTGAATACAGTCATTCAGCAGGTATTCCTTCTTACAGAAAAAAATTAGTGGAATATTACCAGCACTATGGTATTTCCTTAAGTCCGGATCAGATGATCGTCACGTCAGGCGGTTCTGAAGCCATATTATTCGCCTTGCTGAGCTGCCTTGATCCAGGTGATGAGATCATCGTTCCCGAACCCTTTTATGCCAATTACAACGGATTTGCAGTGGCAGCCGGAGTCGTGGTCAGACCGATTGGATCCTTTATTGAAGACGGGTTTGCCCTTCCTCCCATGAGCGCATTTGAAAGCGCCATTACCCCCAAGACCAAAGCCATCATGGTTTGCAATCCCAACAATCCCACAGGATACCTGTATTCCAAGGAAGAACTGGAATTGCTCAGGGATATCGTCAAGAAACATCAGCTTTTCTTATTTGCAGATGAAGTTTACCGGGAGTTTTGTTATGATGGAAAAACCCATTACTCTGTGATGCAATTAGAGGGCATTGATGATCATGTTGTCCTTATGGATTCCATTTCAAAGCGTTACAGCGCCTGTGGCGCACGTATAGGCGTTTTGATCTCCAGGAATAAAGAGCTCATGGCTGCAGCCATGAAATTTGCCCAGGCGCGTTTAAGTCCTCCGACTTTTGGACAGATTATCGGTGAAGCAGCCATCAGCACACCAGCCTCTTACCTTACCGGAGTGCTGGAGGAATATCTCAAACGCAGGGATGTTGTGGTTAAGGCAATTAACAATATGCAGGGCTGTTTCTGCCCAAATCCGGGAGGCGCTTTTTATGCCGTAGCCCGACTGCCTATAGATGATGCAGATAAATTTTGCCAGTGGTTGCTTGAAGATTTTAATTATCAAGGTCAAACGGTCATGCTGGCACCTGCCACCGGGTTTTATTCCACTCCCGGCCGGGGGAAAGATGAAGTCAGGATAAGTTATGTGCTGAAAGCCGAAGACCTTAATGCCTCCATGAAATGTCTCGAAGAAGCACTTAAGATTTATCCGGGAAGAAAATAAATTCACTCCGTATAGAGCAGATACTTCTGTCGGATAACCCTAAACTTGGACAGGTCATCCTGCCAGGTTTTTTTTATTTCATTTTCAGTCATACCCCTGATGATCTGTTTCCTGAGTTGATCTGTTCCTGCCAGAAGATCGAAATATCCGGTGAAAAAATCCTGACGGCCACCCATACTCTGGAAGGTTAAAATCAACCAGCTAAGTGTAATCTTTCCCGTAATTTCAGGATCCTCCTCTGTAAGTCCCTGCAAATTGATCCCATAGCATATCCTGTTCTCATAAGGGGGATGAACACTCATTCCCGGGATGCTTCGCGGAATAAAAGAAAAAGAACCACTAAGGAGTTCTGGATGTCCGAATACTTCAAACGGAAAAGATGTCCCTCTTCCCACACTGATTATGGTTCCTTCGAACAGGCAGATGCTGGGATACAAAAGGATGGCATTCATGCTGGTGAGGTTTGGCGAGGGTCTTGGTAAGCTGCGGATCCTGGTCTGATGCGTATAACGCTTAAGCGGAATGACCGTCAGGCTGCAATGAACAGCTTCCTTCAGCCATCCTTCTCCGTTGACCATCAGGGCATACTCACCTATGGTCATACCGTAAACCACCGGGACAGGATGCATTCCTATAAAGGAAGAAAACTTTTTATCCAAAACGGGACCATCAATATAAAAACCATTAGGATTCGGCCGGTCGAAAAGAATAAGGGGAATTTCGTTCTCTGCACAGGACTCCATGACATACGACAAGGTGGAAATATAAGTATAAAACCTTACGCCGACATCCTGAAGATCGAATATCATTAAATCGATTCCTTTTACATCTTCAGGAGAAGGTTTCTTTTTACTACTGTAAAGCGAAATGACTGGCAATCCGGTCACTGAATCCCGGGTATCAATGATGATTTTTCCTGCTTCATCATGGCTCCGGAATCCGTGTTCCGGGGAAAAAATCTTTTCAACCTGGTATCCCTTCCGGACCAGAAAATCCACCACGTTCTCCTGACCGATCATGGAAGCCTGGTTAACCACCACTCCAATAGATTTTCCCTTCAGTAAGCTGTCATATACATGGATTTGTTCAGCCCCTGTGACGATCTCCGGTTCTGTCAATCCCGACACAGTTTTTAAAGCTCCCAATAAAAATATGCCGACCCACACTAAATACTTGTTCATGTTACCTTCTCCTGAATCCTTGGCTGTGAAGAGCATCTTAAAAAAAACTACTTTTGCAAAATAAATGAATTCTTCGCATTGAACACGGAATTTTTTATCGCCAAACGTATTGTTTCAAAAAGCAAAGGTAATTTTTCAAGACCAGTGGTCAGGATTGCCATTATAGCCATTGCGCTCGGATTTTCGGTGATGTTTATTTCCGTTTCCATCTTAAGGGGTTTCCAAAAAGAGATCCGGGAAAAGGTCATCGGATTCGGGGGACATATCCAGATCGCCCGTTTTACCGAAAATTCTACTTTTGAACCCCAAGCCGTAGAAAAAGAACAGGCCTTCCTGAACGTTCTACTGAAAACCCCTGGCATTAGGCACATACAGGTTTACGGGATCAAAGCAGGAATTATAAAAACCCGGGATCAAATCCAGGGTGTGGTATTAAAAGGGGTGGATAAAGATTTCGACTGGACTTTTTTTCGACAACGTATCATTGAAGGAAAACAAATCATGGTCGGAGATACCGGCTATACGAATGAGATTCTGATTTCCAAAAAACTAGCGAAACTGCTCAAGCTGAAACTCCATGATGACCTTCGCATGTTTTTTATTTCAGGCGACCAAACCCTGGCCAGAAAATTCAGCATCTCAGGGATATACGAAACAGGCCTGGAAGAATTCGATAATATGTTTGTGATCGGGGATATTCATCATATCCAGAAACTAAACGGATGGACAAGCGGACAAGTAGGCGGTTTTGAAATCCTGATCGATGATTTCAAAGACCTTGACCGCTTAGGAAAACTTGTCTATCACCAGACCGGTTTCAGTCTTGACGCTTCCACCATCAAGCAACAATATCCACAGATCTTCGACTGGCTCGACCTTCAGGACACCAATGTACTGATTATCCTTATCCTGATGATTCTGGTTTCTGCCATTACCATGATTTCCACCTTGTTGATCCTTATCCTTGAGCGGACGAACATGATCGGGATACTTAAATCCCTGGGCATGACCAGTCCAGGAATACAAAAGATATTTCTCTACAACGCCATCTATATTATCGGAATCGGCCTGATCCTGGGCAACCTTGTCGGGTTCGGACTTTGTGTTTTGCAAAAGGAATTTGGCCTGATCACCCTTCCCCAGGAATCCTATTATATTTCGGTAGTCCCGATTTCACTGGAATCCGTCAATATTTTACTGTTGAACCTATCCACCATCCTCGTATGCTATCTGATGCTGATCGTTCCGTCTTTCATCGTTGCCCGGATAAGCCCTGTCAAAGCGATTCGATTCAACTGATTAATAAAGGTGATTGATTACTTTGGTCAGCTCTTCCAGTTTAAATGGTTTGGATATGTAGGCATTCATTCCGGCCCTCAGGCATTTTTCTTCATCTTCCCTGGAAGTATTGGCAGTAATGGCACAGATATAAGCCGGTTGACGGGTTTGATCAGAAGATTCTATTTCCCGTATCTTCATGGTCGCTTCCAGTCCATCCATTTCAGGCATATAAATATCCATAAGGATAAGATCATAGTGTTTTCGGCTGAACATCTCCACTGATATTTTTCCATTCTCAGCAAGGTCAATGCGATGTCCCATTTTTTCAAGGGTAACAATAGCCACTTTCTGATTGATCAGGTTATCTTCAACCAGCAAAATATTCAGTAGCTTTTTCCTCAAATCTGCAGAATCCGGATCAGGTTCACCTTCTTCCTCCAATCTTGAACTCCCTTTTTTGGTTTGGGAGATGGCTTCGAGGATACGGTGCTTTAAACGGCTCAAAGTATACGGGCGGACCAGGCAAACCAATACCCCGGCTGATGCAAGTTCTGAAGTAGAAAGCGGGAATAAACGAGAAGTAGTAATCAAGATTTTTGAGTGAAGGAGAAGATTGTCTTTTTTTATCAATGTTGCAAACTGAAGACCGGTCATCCCGGGCAATTGCTGCTCTACCAGGATCAGGTGATAGGGCTTTTTGATCTGTGCCTGATGATGGATTTGTTTAAGCGCTTCCTCAGGATCCTGGATAGTTTCAACATAACAATCCCAACGATCAAAATAGGTTCGCAGAATTTCGGCATGGGTTGTCACGGGATCGATGATCATCACCTTCAATCCCCTGATGGCCTCTTTCATTCCATCCTTGGTTTCGGAATCCTTGTATCGTTCAAAATCAATGATAATAGAAAAAGTTGTCCCCTCACCGAGGATACTTTCCACGCTAATCTTTCCATTCATCCGGTCAATGAGGTGTTTGGCAATCGCCAGCCCAAGTCCCCCGCCACTGTATTTCTTTGCTTCAGGAGTATCCAATTTGGAAAAAGACAAAAACAGTCTTTTCATACCTTCCTCCGAAATCCCAATCCCAGTATCAGCAATAATAAAGCGAACCCGAACCGACAAATCATCCCATTCCATGAATTCCGATGCTATCCTCACTTCCCCTTTCTCAGTGAATTTAAGGGCATTATCCATGAATATCTTCAATACCTGACGAAGGCGGACCGGATCACCCACCACCTCATTAGGAATATTCGGATCCTGAAAGGAGAGGATTTCCATCCCCTTTTCCACAGCCCTCTCCGCATATCCAGCGGAAATCTCTTCAATGAGCTGGTGGATACTGAATGGTTTTTCGTGAAACTCGACTTTGCCTGCTTCAATTTTTGAATATTCCAGGATATCATTGAGAATGGCCATCAGGTTGGTGGCTGACTTAGTAATCACATCAAGATATTCTGTCTGTTCCTGACTGAGTTTGGACTGTTTGAGGATTTGCGCCATTCCGATCACCCCGGCCATAGGAGTATAGATCTCATGCGACATATTGGCTAAAAAAAGGCTTTTGGCCTGACTATCAGCCTCTGCTTTTGCCATACTTTGCATAACATCTTTTTCGCTTTTCTTGAGATCATCCATCTCAGTCAGCACACCTGATATCCTTGTTGGGTTCCCGAGAATATCGCGTTCCACAATTCTTCCCCTGTCGAGAAACCATTTCCATTCACCATCTTTTGTTTGCAAACGAAATTCAGCCTCGTATAAAGGCTTCTCCCCCTTCAGATGGAAATCAAGCTTTCCCATAGCCTTACTATAATCATCGGGATGGATCATACGCGTCAGCTCATCAAAGGTCTTTATCTGTTCCTCTGGATCTTCACCTAGCAAACGTGCCCTGTTTTCATGAATCCTCACCTGCCCTGTTTTATAATCCCAATCCCAACAGGCCATATTTCCGGCAGTCAATGACAGCTCTAACCGCTCCTTCGCCCGTGAAAGCTCCGCTTCCACATCCTGAAGCTGCCTGTTAGCTTCCTCATATAACTTTTGAATTTGATCCCAGCGGCTTGCGGCAGATTTTAAAATGCTGTTTTCCTTTTCCAGCAGACGTATTTTTTTTTCTATTTCTTCAGACATGATCCTATTTATTTTTTTGATGAGGATAAATAAAGTCCAAGCCACATTTAAGATTGGACAAATATTGAAGGGCATCCGGGACCAGTTGCCTGGGGATGACCGAACCATGCTGCGGGAGGATCGCATCTATTGGAAAACTCTTGATACGGTCGGCAAAACCACGGGCAGCAATATTTCCGGCCATATAATCCAGATGAAATAAATTAAGCTTTATGACATGAGGAAAGAATTGGTCAATGATAAGTTTCCATTCCATATCGATGGCCGCCCAGATGTCGCCAGAAAATAAAAATCGTGAAGTTTCATCGTAGGTGGTAAAAGCTCCCGGAGAATGCAGAAAAGGGCTTTCAATGAAACGCAGTATCCTCCCGGAGTGAAAAGTAAATACCGGCTCTTCAGAAATATTTATAAAGGTATAATTCGGCTTCCCATAATTGGGCAATAACACATTAGTCCGAAGCGATGTGATGACTTTCACAGAAGGAATGAGATCCAGCCAATGATCCATGGAAGCAGCAACATCCGGATCCTGATGGCAAAGAATCATCCCGCTGATATTTTCGGGAGGAAGAATCTGAGCAACCCTGTTTTTTATAAAATCGAAAGACAGCCTTCCGCCCGGATCCACGATGATAGCCTCTCCCTTTTCCATGATCAGATAGGTGTTGCAACGGAAGGCCGTATCTTCAGGAATTCCCAGCCAGTAAATGGCATGATCCATGTCACGGAATAATACCGTGGGCTGGTCGTAATTTTCGGTAAATGTTTTACCTAGTTCAATCAAATCAATTTCGTTCATGGTCAAATGCTTTTATCATGGGTATGTAATCCACACTCCCTTTGCTGAGCTTGTTCCCACCACCATCGGCCGGCCCGGGTATCTTCTCCCGGCAATATCGCACGGGTACAGGGTTGACAGCCAATGCTGGGAAAACCCTGATCATGCATGGGATTATAAGGTATTTTGTGAATGGCAATAAATTCATCCACATCCTGATCCGTCCACAACCACAATGGATTCACCTTAAGCACCTGGAAAGATTCATCCCATTCCACTGCGCTCAACGCTTCACGGGTAACCGACTGGGCCCGGCGAAGGCCATTGATCCAGATTTTCTTTCCCTTCAATGCCCGCTGCAAGGGTTCAATTTTGCGTATATGACAACATTTCTTGCGGTTTTCCACACTGGAATAAAAAAGATTGACTCCCCCGGCATTAACCATTTCCTCTACCCTCGCAGCATCGGGAAAATACAGATGAATATCGAGATGGTATTTATTTATGGTGATATCAAGGAGATTGTATGTTTCCTGGAAGAGCCTGCCTGTATCAAGCGTAAAACAATGAATATCATGGGGAAACTGAGCAAGCATGGAGGTAATAATCTGGTCTTCCTTGCTGAGACTGGAAGCAAAAGCAATAACAGAAGGAAATTTTTCTGAAAAATACTTTAACATCTCTTCAGCCGTGGCTTCTTTAAACTGATTGTTTAATGCTGCGACTTGATCTTTCATAAGCTTAATCCCTGACTGATAAACCACAAAGATAGACATCTTCCGGGGCCGAATACTCGGTATATTTTTTTATCCCGACGGTGCAATCGAATCTTTGAGCTTTTTCAATATAAACTTGGGTGAAATTACAAAATAAAATGTAATTTTGATTGAAATCCAAGGAATTTATGTTTGTCCATTTTATTGCCATGGGCGGAAGTGCTATGCATAATCTTGCCCTTGCCCTTCATCATAAAGGCTATCATATCAGTGGTTCTGATGATGAAATCTTCGAACCGGCCAGATCCCGCCTGGCTGCTTGCGGGTTGCTGCCTGAGACTGAAGGATGGGATGTCTCAAGAATAACCCCTTTGCTGGATGCTGTAATCCTCGGTATGCATGCCAAGGCAGATAATCCGGAATTACTCAGAGCAAAAGAATTAGGCGTAAAAATATATTCCTATCCGGAATATCTTTACGAGCAATCGAAAAACAAAAAGCGCATTGTCATCGGGGGAAGTCATGGGAAAACCACGATCACGGCTATGATCCTTCATGTTTTACAAAAAACAGGTATCTCATGCGATTATCTGGTGGGAGCTCAACTCGAGGGATTTGAGGTGATGGTCAGGTTGACGGAAGAAGCGCCCATGATGATTTTCGAAGGGGACGAATACCTGACTTCTCCCATCGACCCCCGACCGAAGTTTCATCTCTACCATCCCGATATTGCTTTGCTCAGCGGAATCTCCTGGGACCATATCAATGTATTTCCCACTTTCGAAAATTATATAGAACAATTCGAAATTTTCATCCGGCAAATCTCTCCCGGTGGTGTTCTGGTTTATTGCGAAGAAGATGAAGAATTAAGAAAAATATGCCCTGGGTTAAGAAACGACATCGACCTTATCCCTTATACCCTGCCGGATTACCGGATTAGGGAGGGAAAGACCATAGTGATCCGGGAAGGGAAAACCTATCCTTTACAGGTTTTCGGGAAACATAATTTACTGAATCTTAACGGGGCCATGCTGATCTGTTGTCAATTGGGAATTTCTATTCCCGTTTTTCTAGAAGCCATTCAATCGTTCAAGGGAGCTTCTAAACGGCTGGAACTGATTGAAAAAAATGAACAAACTTTAATTTTCAAAGATTTTGCCCATGCCCCTTCAAAAGTTATGGCTACCCTTCTGGCAGTCAGGGAACAATACCCTGCGATGAAGATCATCGCCTGTCTCGAATTGCATACTTTCAGTAGCTTGAACCAGGTTTTTCTCAGTCATTACAATGGAAGTCTTGCAGCAGCGGATATCGCTATGGTGTATTACAATCCGCATGCCCTGGAGCTCAAACGGCTACCAGCCATCACCCCTGAACAAATTCAGGAAGGTTTCGGGAATCCCCTGCTGGAAGTTTTCAATGATTCCAAAAAACTTTATGAGCGGCTGAGAAAGGAAGATGCTACGAATGCAGTGTTCCTCATGATGAGTTCCGGAAATTACGATGGCCTCGACCTAAAAGAAATCATCCATTCATAGAAATCAGGAATTCCTCATTTGTATCGGTGAATTTCATCCTTTCTTTCAGAAATTCCATGGCTTCGAGTGGATTCATATCGGCCAGATGATTACGGAGAATCCATATTCTTTGCAGCACATCTTTTTCCAGCAGCAGGTCTTCACGCCGGGTGCTGGAGGCCACGATATCAATAGCAGGGTAAATCCTTTTGTTCGAAAGTTTCCTGTCGAGCTGTAATTCCATATTGCCTGTTCCTTTGAATTCCTCGAAGATCACTTCGTCCATTTTGGAACCGGTGTCGATCAGGGCAGTGGCGATGATCGTAAGGGAGCCTCCGTTCTCGATCTGGCGTGCTGCACCAAAGAAACGTTTGGGTTTTTGAAGGGCATTGGCTTCAACGCCTCCCGACAACACTTTCCCTGAAGCAGGGGCAACCGTGTTATAGGCACGAGCGAGCCGGGTGATGGAATCGAGGAGGATTACCACATCATGACCGCATTCCACAAGTCGTTTGGCTTTCTCTAAAATAATATTGGAAATCCTGGCGTGACGTTCTGCAGGTTCATCAAAAGTGGAAGAAATGACTTCCGCTTTAACGCTACGCTGCATGTCTGTAACTTCTTCCGGGCGTTCATCGATTAGCAGAATCATCATATAAACATCCGGGTGATTGGAAGCAATAGCATTGGCGATTTCTTTCAGGAGCACCGTTTTACCTGTTTTCGGCTGAGCCACGATCAATCCGCGTTGTCCGAATCCGATGGGGGCAAACATATCGATAATACGAGTGGACATCGACATTTCCTTGTGACCTGTGAGCTTGAACTTTTTCATGGGAAAAAGCGGAGTGAGGAAATCAAAAGGAATACGGTCGCGAACTTCGTCGGGTTTCCTTCCGTTGATCAATTCAACCTTAATCAGGGGAAAATATTTCTCGCCCTCCTTGGGCGGTCTGATTGTACCCCTTACGGTATCTCCTGTTTTTAGTCCGAACAACTTGATCTGTGATTGCGAAACATATACATCATCGGGAGAATTCAGGTAATTATAATCTGAGGATCGCAGAAAACCATAACCGTCAGCCATGATCTCCAGCACTCCTTCAGTGGTGATGATGCCCTCAAATTCAAAAGCATATTCCTCACGCTGGCGTTCCTGGAATTTCCTTGGGTATTCCCTGAATTTCTTTTCACCGGGCTGAACTGCAGGGATGTTTTCTGCAATCGGTGAGGCTTGTGAAACCTCGGGATGCTCTTCCGGTCTTTCAATAACGATAGGATTTTCCTCCAGGGAAACTACCGTGGATTCGGCAAATGGGGTTTCCTGGTTTTCCTGATAGGTAAAAGTGTCTTCCCTTGCTTCGGGGATGTCTTGTATCACCGGTTTGGTCTGAATTTCTTTATCCTGAATGCCTGCAGCGGCGGGTTCAACGGGCTTTTTCCCCTGAGCCGGTACAAATGGTTTTCTTTCCCGTTTCTTCATGTCGTTGTCTTTACGCGGACGGCCACGGAAAACCTTACGTTCTGTTTTCTTTTCAAGGTCCAGAACCTCAGGGGAAGGATTCAAAGCCTGGTGGTCCAGGATTTTATAAATAAGTTCCTGTTTTTCGAGTCGGTCGGGTTTGGGAATATTAAGTTGCTGGGCAATGTTTCTGATCTCAGACAGCTCCATGCCATCGAGGGAAATAATATCATACATATAGGTTGGAATTTAAATTCAAAGACTGAATAAAATAGAATTCTTAATGAATCGTTAAATGAATAAATAGGGTTTTTGAAAATTAACCAGAAAGAATCGGGAGATTAAATCACGGCAAAGATAATACATTTAAACAAATTGTCAAATTTTTTTTAATTTCGCCCGGTACAAAACAACATCATTATGTTACAGCGAATTCAAACCATTTACCTGGCCTTTGCAGCCATCGCCGGATTGCTGGTTTTTTTCTTTCCATTAGCCAGTTTTTACAACCTCAACCAGGGAAATTACTCCTTTTACGTTTGCGCTATCCAATCTCTGGATCCCGACCCTATCGTCCGTTTTACAAAATGGATCACCCTGCCCTTGATACTGCTGATGACACTGTCACTAATTTTGTCCTTACTTACCCTAATTCTGTATAAAAAACGTCCGTTACAATTACGCCTCGTAGCCTTCAACGTTATGATCAACATCGTGTTCATCGTACTGGTGTTTTTTTACTATATCTCCAAAATCAAAGCCATTACCCTGGCTGAACCCGCGTATGGCACTGGGATTGTTTTCCCCCTGGCCACCCTCGTTTTCCTGATCATGGCCAACCGGTCCATCCGCAAGGATGAAGCCCTGGTCAGATCAACGGAAAGACTTAGGTAAAAAAGAGATCAGGGATCAGGTGTTAATCCCTAACTCCTTGGGATGTCCAGTACCTCCAGGTTTTTTATCTCGGTTCCATCAATCCTCAGGCGAACTGCCGTGATGGAGCGGTGAAGTCCAGAACTGCCAGCCGCTCCCGGATTGATATGCAGTAGTTTATATTCATGGTCGAACATGACCTTCAGGATATGTGAATGACCACAGATAAACAATCCTGGCTTTTCTTGAATGATAAGCTGGCGGGCATAAGGGTCATATCGACCAGGATAACCTCCGATATGGGTCATTAGAATTTTCAGTTCTTCTATACAAAAAAGGCTGTAACGCGGATATAAACATCTGATTTCCCTCCCGTCTATGTTTCCGTAAACCGCTCTCAGGGGTTTGAAAGATGAAAGCTGATTCGATGTCTGGAAGTTGCCGATATCCCCTGCATGCCATAATTCATCCGTTTCCCTGAAAAAATCAAGTACTTTAGGGTGTATGGTGCCATGAGTGTCTGATAGAATTCCAATGTGTAACATCATGCAAATGTACAATGTTAATATCCAGAAATAAATTATTCAACTTAAATTGAAACGGGAAATTCCTGAGATGATGAACAGTTTCCACTGATTGCTCATAACTGGCAATTTTTATGATTGAGGGTGTTTTTTACCAATTAGTTTTAAGTGGTACAGATAATAATTGCTATTTTTGCAATCTGATTAGGGTCCCGTAGCTCAGTTGGATAGAGCAACAGCCTTCTAAGCTGTGGGTCGCGCGTTCGAATCGCGCCGGGATCACTTCAAATGGGAATTTTACGCGCTATTATTTGCATCCTTTTCCCTCCCCTGGCCGTCATTGACCGGGGATGTGGAGCCATTTTACTGGTATTCCTGCTAACTCTATGCGGCTGGATCCCCGGGGTTATAGCTGCCATTCTTTTCAATACAAGAAATTAACTGCTGGTACTCCGCTGGTTGACTTTTTCCTTAAACTTTTTTACCTTGCCATGTTTTTGTACACAAAAAATTACGAACATGAAAAAATCAAGTCTGATTCTATTGTCATTCTTCTTCATCCTGAATGCTTATAACCAGGATGTATCAACACAAAATATGATTTTGTCGGCTAACCAAGATCTCCTTTCTTGGCTGGCAAAGATTCCCTCAGGATTTGAACGATATTATGGGTTTCATAACAGGAATGAATTTCCCCAAGCAGAAATAGGAATTCCGGTTCAAGTTTATACTTTAACCGAAGAATTCTTTACCCGGCCCAACCCCGTTGGATATCTGAAACCCTCGGAGGAATGGAGGATTCCTGTCCTCTATGATCAGCAATATTGTGCCCTGGTCACCGTGATAAAACAAAATGGAGAATGGAAGATCGTGGATCTTGGGGCCAGCGTTCTGGCCAGAGAAATCGGAAATTATAGACAACATGTCTCTGTCGATTCAAAGGATATGTTGAAAATTCTACGTATTTACCAGACTCAATCTGACTTTTTGTTTTCCGGTGACCCGAACGATTCACCTGATAAAATTATGCTTTTTCCACTTTCTTCAGCATACTTTAACCTGCCCGGATTGGATACAAAAACCCATGATGAACTAACCCTTTCCGAACTTGTAGTGATGATTCGTACAGCTCTTTCTTTAAATACAATTGATCAATAAAAAAATCAGCCATGAACAGAAAATATCATCTCCTTGCCCCTATCCTGTTTTTTTGTATAAATATTTATGTAGAAGCCCAGATATTAAATATCCCGCAAGTAATTCAGGAACAAAACCAATGGTGCTGGGCCGCTGTTAGCTCCTGTACCATGGATTATTATGGAAATCCGGTTGCACAGTGTGAAATTGCTGAATATACGCGTACCGTGGCCACCTGGCATGATTTCGGACCAGTCAATTGCTGCACAAATCCCTCACTGGGATGTAATTACTGGAATTATAATTGGGGATACCCCGGAAGTATTCAGGATATACTTGTACATTTTGCGTCCATTCAGAATAATGGGATCAGCGATTACCTAAGCCAGGGAACAATTACCAATGAAATTGTCAATAACCGTCCGTTCATTATCCGCTGGGCTTGGACTTCAGGGGGTGGCCACTTCCTTGTTGGTCACGGAATGGTAAACAATGACCTTTATTATATGAACCCCTGGTTCGGAGAAGGTTTGAAAATCTCTGATTATTCATGGGTGGTGAGCAGCGCAGATCATAACTGGACACATACGAACCAGCTCGTCACCTCATCTCCACGTCCTTACCCGGCTACTGATGTGTCAGGTCCGCAATCTTTGAACAAAGGACAGCAGCAGGTGAATTATACTACCCAACCCATTCCCAATGCAACATCCTATATATGGGAAGTAAATCCCTCCAATGCCGGTAATATCAGCTCGAACACAAACGTTTCTTACCTGGATCTGAGCCCGGATTTCATTGGAAATTTAGAAATTACAGTTAAGGGGTATAATGAGATCGGAGAGGGAAGCGTTTCCAATCCCTTAACGGTTGACGTTGTCCCGGGAATCGGAATCACAGAACAGAAAGCCCTGGACCACCTGAGCATCTATCCCAATCCAAGCAAAGGAAAAATCAGCTTGAAGTATGCACAAATTCTACCCAAAACTGAAATTGAGATCTCCACCATCACCGGAATGGTTCAGTTCAATCAACTATTTCCGGAATCAGGCGAACTTGACCTGTCCTTTTTACCCAAAGGCATCTACTTGATCAAAATAAAAAGTGGGGATTATTCAATTATCAAAAAACTCATTTTACAATGAGCATTTCCTTTTTTGATCCCGAATAAAAACAGTATACGAATTGATCAAAAATAATTGCGTTTACTAAATTTCTGGCAACACTTACCCGGATAATCGACCATTTTCGGGTCATGATTCCCTAAAAAAAGTTACACTTACTAAATTTCTGGCGACACTTACCCGAAATTTTAACACACCCTGGCAAAATACCTTGCTTTGGACAGATAATTATGCTATTTTTGTAACTTCATTGTCAAACTATTTTTACAAATCGCATAATAATATAACAATCAATCAGATAAAGATATGAAAAAAAATATATTGTTACTGTTTTCCATTTTCATTGTTATCTTCTTTACACAATGTAAAAAAATGGATAACCCTTCAAATTCCGGAATGTCATTTGAAAACTTGAAGGTTTCAGCGAATTTTGACTGGAAAATGACTGAAAAATATTCATTTACAATTACCGGACAATCCCTGCAAGTTATCATTGTTCAAACGACAGATGGCGCTAAACGGTTATATAAATGCAATATTGCAAGCGGAAAATCCCAGATTTCTTTCGACCTCAGTCTGCCGAAATACATGAAAGAAGTGTTGGTCAATGATCAGAAAGTATCTTTGTCTCAGGGAATAATCAACATAGCCCTCTCTCCCGTCAAATCAACCATGACTCCGAACTATTATCTGGCATTCAATGGCACTTCATCCTATGTTGACATGGGAGATCCTGCAAGTGGTGACCTGGATATGGGCACCGGCCCTTTTACCCTTGAAGCATGGGTGAGAAGCAGCGATTTTTCCGTGAATACCTGGTATCGCAGGATTTTTGGAAAAGGATTCAAATTTTCCGCCTATCTTGACGATGCAACAGGAAAACTTGGAATATACTGTAACTCCACTGCAAGTTCCGGGTTTACCACTGCTGTCATTGCTGACAATGCATGGCATCATATTGCCATCGTTAGAAATGGTGGCCAAATTGACATCTATGTTGATGGCATCCTTGATTATTCTGAAGTCAATCCTGCCTGGGCTGCTGATCTGAGTTCATCTGAAAACTTCACTGTTGGCGTGCTTCAGAATGGAGGTACTATGGCTGGTTTCTGGAACGGGCGCATCAATAACGTAAGGTTATGGGATGATGCCCTTAACGCTGGTTATATTAATTCCATCATGAACAAGCTTCTTCCCTCCACCACTCCCCATTTAATTGGCGACTGGTGGTTTAACGATGGATCAGGAAACATTGCTGAAGACCATTCTGTCAATCATAACCATGGGACCATTCATCAATGCGACTGGGTTGCTTTTCCCCTTTCCAGGGACAGTGATGGAGATGGTATCATTGATGAAGACGATGATTTCCCGACGGATCCACTCCTAGCTCATTCAAACTTTTACCCGGTTTCCGGAACAGGAACCCTGGTATTTGAAGACCTATGGCCAGGCAAGGGGGATTTTGATTTTAACGATCTTGTGCTTGGATACCGTTTCAATATTCTCACTGATGCTGAAGACCATGTGGCAAAAATTACCGGCACCTTTACCGGTCGCGCAAACGGAGCCTTACAACTCAATGGGTTTGCTTTCCAGTTACCTGATGCTACTTTTAATACCGCAGATGTTGACGTAACAGGTTACGGTTTGCATGTTCCTTCTTTCATTTCCCTGGATGGAAATGGATTTGAAATGGGACAGAGCAAACCAACCGTGGTAGTCTTTGAAAATAATTATGATTACATGGACGGATATGTTAACACCCAGTTAGGGAAACCCTATGTTACACCTTTTGAGATTAATGTTGAAATGACGGTCAATAGCGGCACATATATTATAGCTGATTTCGGGATTGACTCCTGGAATCCCTTCCTGATTATCAACCTAACCCGTGGATACGAACTTCACTTGAAAAACCATCTTCCAACAGATTTGGTAAACCCGGCATATTTTGGTTTAGCTGATGATGCCAGCGACCCATTGACTGGAACATATTATGTAACCAAGACAAATATTCCCTGGGCGCTCGATTTTCCTGAATATTTTGATTATGTCACTGAAATGGCTAACTTCACGGAAGCATACCTGCATTTTCAGGCATGGGCAGAATCTGACGGAACCCTATATCCTGATTGGTACTCCAATACCGGACCTGGATACAGAAATAATTCAATCATTTACTCTCATTGATGGTTTAATCAAATTTTTCATTAAAAGGCCGTTTCAAATATTGGGACGGCTTTTTAATTCCAGCCCTGGTGGTTTCCTTTATTGAATTTTTTCAATTTGTTTGTATATTTACGATCGTAAAAAATTATCTATATGAAAATCTTTAAAGAATTCAAGGAATTTGCCATGCGCGGTAATGTCATTGACCTGGCCGTGGGAATCATCATTGGTGCTGCCTTCGGGAAGATTATTTCATCCTTGGTTAACGACGTTATTATGCCTCCCATCGGATTGCTGGTCGGGGGTATCGATTTCAAAGATATTTCCTTCACCCTGAGCGCTCCAGAGTTGGATGCTACCGGAAAAGTCATCAAGGAAGCCGTCAGTATAAGAATCGGTAATTTTATACAGACCGTTGTAGACTTTCTGATCGTTGCTTTCGCTATCTTTATGCTTATCAAAGGAGTAAACAACCTGAGCAAGAAAAAACAGGTTGAACCGGCTCCACCTCCTGCCCCGACAAAAGATCAGGAACTACTAACCGAGATTCGGGACCTTTTGAAAAAGTAATAAACACATTTTTATACAAACGAGTAAACATTGGAATCATGAAAAAATTCTCTCTTGTCATTACGATCATGATCTTTAGTATTTCCATCTTTGCACAGGAAATACACAAAGTGGCCAAAGCAAAGGATGAAGCCACCGCAATAGCCATTCCCGATTCGGCAAAATCACCCTGGTATATCAGTGGAAGCGGAAATCTGGCCGTCTCCCAGGCCGCTTTTTCGAACTGGGCTGCCGGTGGTGAAAATTCTATCGGGCTGAATGCCTATATCAATGCCAAAATCAATTATAAAAAAGGAAAGCATGTATGGGGAAACACCATCGATATTGGTTATGGTTTCCAGTTCCAGGGCATAGGGGGAAACACAAGGTACACGAAAAACAATGATAAAATTGAGCTGACCACAGCATACGGCTATGAACTGCATCAAAATAAAAAGTGGTACCTGACTTTTTTAGCAAACTTCAAAACCCAGTTCACTGCAGGCTACAATTACCCTGACGATAGTACCGTGATTTCCAAATTCATGGCTCCAGGTTACCTGGTTGCTGGGCTTGGTATCAATTATTCCCCAGTACAATGGTTTTACTTATATCTGTCACCGGCCTCAGGTCGTTTTACCTTTGTGCTTGACACTGCCCTGGCTAATGCTGGTTCGTTTGGGGTTGCTAAGGGAAAGCAAATCAGAGGAGAATTTGGACCCTATTTGCGTACTGACCTGAACAAAGACCTTTCCAAAGCCATTAATATTTCAACAACGCTTGAACTTTTTACGGATTATCTGAAAGATTTCGGGAATATTGATGTCAACTGGAGCCTGCTGCTCACCCTGAAAGTCAACAAATGGCTGGCAACCTCAATTTCCGCTCAGGTCATTTATGATAATGATGTCATGATCAAAACCACGCCCACTTCTGAGCCAGGACCAAGAACACAGTTTAAAGAATTGCTCGGCGTAGGAATATCCTATAAATTTCATTGATTTTGAGCTCCCTACCTCAACCATAAGGACAGGGGAAAGAGGTCTAAAATAATAAAGCAAATCAACGAATCGCATCCTTGCTTAATCATTTTTTGGGAAAAAATTCAGCCATCAGGTCAGCAATTCTTTCCCGCTCAAAAGGTTTCGGAAGGTATTCGCTAAACCCTACGGTAAGTAATCGGTCACGGTCTCCAATGGAGGCATAACCTGTAACAGCGATGATGGGGGTCTTTGCATAATCCGGACGCTTTCTGATTTCAAGCATGGCCTGGATACCATCCATTCCAGGTCCAAGGTTAATATCCATTAAAATTGCATCGAAGTGCCGTTGGTGGGTCATATCGATTGCAGTTTTTCCGTCAAGAGCGGAATACACATTGCAAAATTCCTGGATATAAACCATTAACAACTGAAGGTTGATCACATTGTCCTCGACCAGTAAAACATCCGGGTGTTGTTTCTGTGCATCAGGATGAAACCTCGGATTCGGAGTTTCCCTTCTAGCAGGGACTTGGTTTAAAGATAAATCGTTTACCTGTGGAATACAGACCGTAAAGCATGATCCTTCTCCAATTTTACTCCTCACACTGATGCTGCCATTCATCAGCTCAACGATCTTTCTACTGAGTGACAGTCCCAATCCACTCCCCTCAAATTGCCTTCCATAACCTTCACTAACCTGACGAAATGCTTGAAATATCAATTCATGGTTTTCCTCAGAAATACCGATGCCCGTATCCTGAATCTCAATGGAAACCAACGGATTCCCATCTGTTATCTGTTTTTTCGCGATGATGCTCACCGTTCCTGTATCCGTGTATTTTACTGCATTATCAATCAGGTTTTTCATCAGGTGTGAGAACAAATGATCATCGCCCATAATACAAAGGTCAGCGGGGATCTCAAGTCCAATGGTCAATCCTTTTCTTTTTACTGATAGATCGTAGGATATAAGAATTGGTTTAATCGTTTTTAATACTGAAACTGCCTTGAATTTCCTGCTGACTTTATCTGACTCCAGGAATGACAAATCCATAATGGCATCGAGGGTTTCCATCAGCCTGCGCCCCGAAATCAGGATATTCTCCGCTTTTAATTTATAATCAGGGTTTTCGAGGTCGTTCATTAAAATTTCAGCAAATCCCAGAATTCCGTTCATGGGGGTACGCAACTCATGGTTCATATTGGCAAGCAGGGAGGAAGTAAGTTTATTGGACACCTCTGCTTTCTGTTTGGCTTCGATCAATTCCTGCTGAATTTTTTTCCTTTGGATGGAAAGTGCAATCTGTTCAGATACGAACGTCAGGATATCCTTCTCCCGCTCACCAAATCTGATTTTCGGAGAATAACTCTGCACAACAAGTACGCCAATTGTTTCTTTTTCAATATGAAGGGGTATTCCCAGCCAGTCAATCGCCGGAGATCCAACAATATCAATAATTCCGCGATCAGCAAAATACTGCACATCTTCCGGTTTGGCAAGTACCGGTTTCCCTGTCCTGAGAACATATTCGGTCAATCCATTTCCCAGAATTCTCCGGGATGGTTTTATATCATGCTCATCCACAAAGTAAGGGAATTCTATGGATAAATGGTCATCGGTAACCATGGCGATATACAGGTTTCTTGCATCCATTAACTCCCCGATAATAACGTGGATAGAAGCATACATTTCGTCTATATCCTTAGAAGCATGTGTCAGTTCTGAAATCCGGTAAGCAGCATTCTTGACTTTCTCTGACTGTACCACTTCTGAAATATCCTTGTTGATACTGATAATTCCAAGCATATTTCCATCATCGTCCTTGAGCTGTGAAGTGGAGCAAAGCAGATAGGCAGTTGTGCCATCCTTACGTTTATGAATCACTTCCCCTTTCCAATATCCTTTTTGATCCAATGCATTAAAAATAACTTCCCTGGAAGCGCCTGGAAAATCAACCCTGAGTGACCCTCCCCCATATTTCCCGACTACTTCCTCTGCTTTCCAGCCGTATATTTTTTCAGCTCCTTTGTTCCAGCTCTGGATCATCAAATCCTTATCGAAAGTTATAATAGCATCATTGACTTCTTCGAGCAGGGCATTCATAAAGCGAATGCGTTCTTCCGCTTTTTCACTCTGGTTACGAAGTTCATATTGTGTCCGGTAATACTGCAACTGTTGATTTTTCCAAATCAGGCTTACGGAAATGATGATGACCAAAAGAAAAGCCAGTAAAAAAACCGCCACATTAATGGCCCTTTTCTGTAATGGCTTAGCCACTTCATTCATGTCCATTTTCGAAATCAGCTTCCAGGATGTTCCCGGGATGGGTTTGACATCGGCAAGTATATCCCTTCCCCGGGTATCTTTTGTTTCAAGCATACTCAGGGTACCTTCAAGGGGGATAAAATTCAGATTTTCAGGCGGTGATGCAAATTCTTTATTCAGGCAGGTATATTTATCCTTTTCACCCTGTATCAGAAGATGTTCGGCAGCGATATGTTCAATGGGCCAAAAGTCAATAAAAGGGAAAAGAAAAAGTTCAGGATTGATGCGAAAAAGAATAAAGGCAATGGTTTTATCCTGATTTTTTATAGGAATGATGAAGTCCATAAAAACCTTTCCGTCATCTCCCCTGGTCAGGTCAGTGAAGGTATAGGTCTGGTGATGTAATTCGGAAATTTGATGGGCAATCTCTTCTGCAGAAAAAAACACACCTGAATCAGCACAGGTTATGAGGTTTTTCCCGTTGGCAGCAAGAACAGCAATAGATTGATATTCATGATTTTTTTTTATGGGAATCAGCCAATCTGCAACTTCCCGACTGATCTTCTCCTGCCCAGGGTGAAGTATCAGTTTTTCGGTCAATGCAACAAATGGAGGACTTGTGGCAAGAAATACTCCCTCCGCACGTCTTTCCATCATCCAACGCTGGATCTCATTCACCTTTAAGGATGATACAGAGGCGAGCAACTTGTAATGTTCTTCCTTCATGCGGGTTTTTTCCTTTTGAAAATAGAAATACCCCACGATAAAAAAAAGACAGGTAATGATCGTAAAAAAAACAATCATAAACCATATTGAGCTGAATTTTTGAGACTTGTGCTCCATCAACGAGACAGATATAACCTTCTCCCAAAATTACGAGAATTTCTGTTACTTTGTAAATAAGAATCATCAGCTTTTATTTTAAATTTGTTGAGGACGCATATTTCAAACCACACTTATGGAAACCAAAAGAAAATCAAGGTTGGCGATGGTCAGGCAGGATCCATGGCTGGAAGCTGCAGAACAGGAGATTCAGGAGCGATATGAACGTTACAAGAATACCTTAGCGGTCATAATCTCAAACCATGGAAGCTTGCTGCATTTTGCCGATGCCTATCAGTATTTTGGATTTCACTACGACCGAAAACGAAAAGGCTGGGTTTATCGTGAATGGGCGCCCAACGCTCAGGATCTCTATCTTTTTGGAGATTTCAATCATTGGCAGCGATATGCTCACCGGATGAACCGGAATAAAAACGGAATATGGGAAATTTTTCTGGACGAACAGCATTACCGTGAACGTTTTACTCATCAGAGCCGGGTAAAAGTCATGGTTCATTCCGATTTAGGCTGGCATGAACGTATTCCTGCCTATATTCAACGTGTCGTTCAGGATCCTGCTAGCCTGGATTTTTCCGGACAGCTTTGGTTCCCGCCTCATCCATTTGACTGGGAAGGCGATCATTTTGACATTGGCCAACTGAAGCCATTATTGATTTACGAATGTCATGTCGGGATGGCTCAGGAGAAAGATGCTGTCGGGTCTTTCCTTGAATTTGCCGAGTACCTAATTCCCTACATTAAAAACTCAGGATATAATACCATTCAGTTAATGGCCGTAGCTGAACATCCTTATTACGGTTCCTTTGGCTACCATGTCACCAATTTTTTTGCAGTTTCATCCCGTTTCGGAACACCAGAGGACCTTAAATACCTTATAAAAAAAGCCCACGAACAGGGCATTGCAGTCATCATGGATCTGGTCCATTCCCATTCAGCTAAAAATACCCTGGAAGGATTAAGCCAATTCGACGGAACAGATGACCAGTATTTTCACGCCCCTCCAAGAGGAAATCACCCGCATTGGGACTCCAAATGCTTTAACTATGGAAAACCTGAAGTAATCCAATTTCTTCTTTCAAATATCAAATACTGGATGAAGGAATTTCATTTCGACGGGTTTCGTTTCGATGGGGTGACTTCCATGATGTATTTTGATCATGGTTATCGCGAAACCTGGGATTTAGACGGATATTTCAGGGATGGAGTGGAATGGGATGCTTTGACTTACCTGCAGTTGGCCAATACCCTCGTACATAAAATAAAACCTAAAGCCGTCACTGTAGCCGAAGACGTCAGTGGGATGCCGGGGATGTGCAGGCCTGTCAGGGAGGGCGGATTCGGATTCGATTACCGTCTCGCCATGGCCATTCCGGATTACTGGATCAAGTTGCTGAAAGAAAAAAAAGATGAAGAATGGAACCTACAGGAGTTGTGGAATGTTTTAACTAACCGTCTGCCGGGAGTAGGTACAGTAGCCTATTGCGAATCCCATGATCAGGCCATGGTCGGAGACCAGACCATAGCTTTCCGACTGATGCAAAGTGAAATCTATTTTAAAATGAATATAAAGGATCAAAGCTACAGCATTGACAGAGGAATTGCTTTGCATAAAATGATCCGGTTTATCACTTTATCAATTGGGGGGAATGCTTACCTGAATTTCATGGGCAATGAATTTGGTCACCCGGATTGGATCGATTTTCCCAGAGAAGGCAATAACTGGAGCTATCAATATGCAAGACGCCAATGGTCGCTGCTTGAAAATCATAATCTCAGATTTCATCTCCTGGCTGCTTTCGATAAAAAAATGCTTAACCTGGTTACGGAACTTAAACTTTTCTCCGAGCCTTTCGGCAATCTGATACATCTCGATGAAGAGAACAAAACCCTTATTTTTTCCCGGAATGGACTGATCTTTATTTTCAATTTTCATGTCAGTCATTCCATCCCGGACTATGATTTTATTGTTCCTGAACCAGGAGATTACCGGATTCTGTTAAATTCCGACAATCCAGAATTCGGAGGTCACGGCAGGATAGATGAAAGCCTGACCTATACCAGTCTGTTCGAAACCGATAACCAGACCCATCATTTAAGAATTTACAATGTAAACAGGACTGCAATGGTTATGGAACGCTTTCGATGACAAGCATTATTTCTTATCTTTGCACTGCATAAACTGAATAAACCTGAAGATGAAGACGTTCAACCCTCTTATCCGTTTCTTGTCCAAACCAGGACTGCTTTTTTTTCTTTTCATTGGTTCACTGGTACAGGCACAACAAGTTAAGTCGGCACAGCAAAACGATACCATTATTGGATTCAACTTTGTTGTGAACATGAGTAAAGCGGTACAGGATGGTATTTTTAAACCTGATTCGGGGGTGGTGGATGTGGTGCTCGACCAGGAAATCCCGGTTCTGAGACTGGTTCCAGAAGCCGGTTACAAATATTCCGGCAGCATCAGTGCAGGTTTGGATTCAGGAATGATCTATCATTACAAGTACCGGATCAATGATACGGTTTGGGAAACGGTAACCCGGACAGTACTGGGCGGCCCCGGTTATACCAAGCTGAATGACTGGTGGAACAACGAAGTATTGAATACCACGATTTTTGTGGTCAATATGGGAGTTCAGGTCTCACTTGGAAATTTTAACCCCTTGACTGACCATGTCTATTTGCTTGGGTCCATGAACGATTGGCAAGGCTCTCCCGCCATGGAGCTTACGGACAGCATCCATTTTCTTTATTCTGTCACTTATCCCCTTGATCCAGGCAGCATCCAGGAATATAAATTCAGGATCAACCAGGATTCAAACGGCCTTGAACTGAAAAACCTGCCCAACAGGATGCTGCTGGTCAAACCGGGTGCCTTAACGTTTACTCATGATTTCGACAATGTGAACCCTGCAAAACTTCCCATGACTTTCCATTGTAATATGAAATATTTCATCCAGGCCGGCCATTTTGATCCCCTGGTTGATTTTCTTGATGTTGCAGGGAATTTCAACCTTTGGAATGGGCAGGATGTGCTTTTTGATGTCATGGATGACTCCATTTATACCACTACTCTTTTTCTTGATACGACATGGATACATAGTGGTCCTTTAGAATTTAAATTCAGGATTAACGGAGACTGGAATACGGCGGAACGCTTTGGCAAACCCAACAGAACATACGGCTTTCATGACACACTCGGAGGAAATCCAAATATTTTTTCCTGCTGGTATGATGACAAAGACCCCGGCATTCCGACTCCCCCATGGGTATATCAAGTCGGGATACAGGGACAGATAGTACAGAAACAGGTCCTCGCCGGCTATTATTCATATGAAAATGTCAATGGGATTCCTGAAGGGATTTCCTTATATAAGTGGTATCAAAGTACGGATTCTTTAGGTACTCATCTGATCCCTATCGACAGCGCCTGGCATATCACTTATACCGTTGACACCACGGATATAGGTAAATGGCTGGTTTTTGAAGTCATACCGGTTGCCGCTTCAGGGGATTCTGCCATAGGAAAAGCCGTCAGGGTTGTCACTCCTTGTAAAGTAGGGACAGTAGGTATTGTGGAAACAGGGAATTCTTTTGCTTTGGTATATCCTAACCCATGCCGGGACATTATTACAATAGTATCCCTTTCTGTTATAGAAAAAATTGAATTGTTCAGCTACAGTGGATTAAAAATAATGAACCTCAACGGGATCCGTCAAAAGACGCTTAGGATGGATATGGGGATGTATCCGCCAGGGCTATACTATCTCAAAGCTTTTGGCCGGAATCAGGAAAGCGGAGTGCTCAAGGTAATCAAGTATTAGTTCAGGAGGAAGCTGCAGTCATCTTTAGCGCTGAGCTCCATAGATTGCTGCCCGAAGCGGAAAATCCTCAACGTTCTTTTCCCTTGCATCTGAATCTTTTTCCCTGTTATTTCAAAAAGACAACCCTCCCTTAACCCTGCCACCGTTATTTCCCTGTTCACCGTCAGGAATTCCTGAATTCGCTGTTCCCTTGTTTCCCCGGCATGCCCGCTTGGATTCGCATCAAGGTAATGAGGATTGATCTGAAAAGGTACCAGGTTCAAACAATGGAATGAAGGCGGTTCACTTATGGGCATATCATTCGTAGTTTTCATGCTGGGACAGGCCACGTTTGCCCCTGCACTCCAACCAATATAAGGAATTCCGTCTAATACCCTTTCCCGGATGGCAGTCATCAACCCGGTTTCATGTAGCATCTTGACCAGGTGAAAAGTATTTCCGCCTCCTATCACGATGGCTTCAGCCAGCATTACAGCTTGGATGGGATTATTCAAACGGTGCACTGAAATCAGCTCGAACCCAAGTTCCATGAATACTTTTTTCACCCGTTCTTCATACTTATCGAATGATTTCATTGTACCGGCGGGATCCAGGTTGACCCCGGCATAAGGAACAAACAACACTTTTTTTACCCGATATTTTTCAAGAAATAAACGGATACTATCGCGTGGCCAGGCCAGGTATTCTTCACCGGCATTGGTTGAATTACTGATCAATAAAAGTTTTCGTTTCATAGGATAAGATTTGGTGCATAAAAATAATAGAAAGTTCTTACTTTTGAGGCTAAGAAGGAAAAAAATTAAGAAATGAAGGACAAGCCTGTATTAAGCTTCTGGCAGATATGGAATATGAGTTTCGGTTTTCTGGGAATTCAATTTGGTTTTGCTTTACAGAACGGAAATGCTTCCCGTATATTGATGACCTTCGGGGCCGATGTGCATCATTTAAGTTGGTTTTGGCTGGTTGCACCCCTTACAGGTATGATTATTCAACCGATAGTCGGGTATTTAAGCGATAAAACATGGTGCCGTTTAGGTAGGCGAAGACCTTACTTTCTGGCTGGTGCTGTGTTAACAAGTCTCGCCTTGGTGCTCATGCCCAATGCACCCCATCTGGTTTCATTCATCGCTCCCATGTTTATCGGAGGCGGATTGCTGATGATCATGGATGCATCTATCAATATTTCGATGGAGCCATTCAGGGCCCTGGTCGCTGATAAACTTCCTGAGAAGCAACACACACTGGGTTTTTCAGTTCAGACTCTACTGATCGGGTTAGGTGCTATTGCTGGATCATGGCTCCCCTATATTTTGGGAAACTGGATCGGAATTTCGAAAGATGCCAATGCAGCAGGATTGGTCCCGGACAATGTCACCTATTCCTTTTACATAGGGGCTTTCATATTGTTCTCAGCCATTTTATGGACCATCTTTACTACTTCTGAGTATCCGCCAGATCAATTGATTCAAAAGGAGGAAGTCAGGAAATCCCGGAAATTCCATGTTCCTGTCATCATGATTAAATTACTCCTTGTACAATTTTTTTCATGGTTTGCCTTATTTTTAATGTGGGTTTATACAACACCTGCAGTGGCACTGAAGTGTTATGGTACAACGGATGCCAATTCACCGGTCTTCCAACAGGCCGGCGACTGGGTTGGAATATTGTTTGGGATTTACAACGGGGTTTCCGCCATCATTGCCCTGCTTCTGCCTGTTATTGCCAGGAAATTCTCCAAGAAGGTCACCCATGCCATTGCCTTGCTCATCGGGGGCGTCTCTCTCTTATCCTTTCTCGTCTTCAGTGATCCTCTTCTGCTCATCCTCCCCATGATCGGTATCGGCATTGCATGGGGAAGCATTCTGGCCATGCCTTACGCCATGTTGGCCAGTTCAATACCTCCCAAACAAATGGGGGTCTTCATGGGTTTATTCAATATGTCGATTACCATTCCCCAGATCGTCAGTGGTATTTTAAGCGGACTGATTTTGAAGTATTTCTTTGACGACAACCCTGTCCTGTGTCTGGTTCTGGCCGGAGTCAGCATGTTTCTGGGGGCGATCAGCGCCCTGTTCATTAAAGAAAAGAAAATTACATGACAAACGAGGATCATAGCCTTATGCAATTACGTAAAACCATTTGGATATTTCTATTGAGCACACTTCTATGGTCATTGTCATCCTGTGAGCCTAAGATGCCTCCTCCTCCGGCAGGTGATGACTTCAAAACAGAAATACAGTATACTGAAGCCTACCTGGATTTGAATAAAAAAATGTTCCGCATGCTATCCTCTGAATTGGATTTACGACGGGATCCAGCTAAGGGTAAAGACTCCTCTGTGAGTGAAGCGATACATTCATCGTTTCACTCTCCTGATGGAAAATACATCTTATCAGTCAACGATAAAAAACAACTGATTGTTCATCAAAAAGGTATGGATTCAAGTCGGGATCAGGTGATCTATGAAGAGGCATCGGAAAATTTCAACCTTTCTTTAATGCTTTCAGCCTCAAATCGTTATATTTTCATCGTCAGCAGCGACGGAAATACTTCTGAAACCCGTTTTCTTCCGGCTGATCTGAGCAGTTTAAAGCCTTACCTGATTCAGCCCAGAGAAAAAGGTATTCAATACCGGGTGGAGCATTTTGGTTCCGATATTTTATGGATCCTCACGAATAAAAATGCACCGGGGAGAAAACTGATGCAAGCCCTGGTCAGTAACCCAAGGGAGAACTATTGGCTTCAGGTCATCCCTGAGTGCGATAGCATATTACTCGAAGATTTTATCGTACTCGATGATCAGTTTATACTTCTTTTTGAAAGCTATAAACCAGGGGTTGGGATAAGAGTCTACGACCGGAAAAAAAATGACGAAGCGGTCATTCGTTTCAATGAGCCAAAAGGATACCTAAAATTCATTTATTATGATCCCGGGAAAGAAATCATTCATCTCTCGTTTAGCAGTTTGCTGAGTCCTATTACACATTATGAATTCGCTATAAAAACAGGCCGGCTTGGGAAACAGAAAAAGGAAGAAGTAAAAAACTACTTGAAGAACGATTACCGTTTCCAGACTTTATGGACGACCTCAACAGACGGATCAAAAATCCCCATTAGCCTGATCTATAAAAAGGACCTTGGCAAGATTGATGGGAGCAATCCCTTGTTATTGATACTGGATACCGATGAACCTTCCCATGATCCACTTCCATTCAACCCGGCCTATCTGAGCCTCCTCGATCGTGGTTTTTATATTGCCATCGCCTTTCCTGGCAAAGATCATGCCACTGATGATTATCTTCGCTGCGCCAGGTTCCTGATTGATCAGAAATTCAGCGCTGTTGGCAGGATTACGGGGAGTGGGGAAGGAAAAGCTGCCCTGCTGCTGGAAGAAATCGTCAAGCTCAAGCCCGGACTTTTTACCGCAGTCACCTTGGACTATCATAACACTGAAACCCGGTACATTCCGGAACATATACCGTTTAAAGCCCAGGAATTCCCCGCCATGATGATTTCCTCTTCCATGCCAAACGAAGATGCTCCGTCTGATCTTCTCAGGCTGGCCCGCAACATCAGAGCAGCCAATTCGGGGAAAAACATTCTGTTGATCAGTAGAGGTGAATCAATGGTTCCCCTGAACAGAACAGCAATTTTCTGTACTTTTATCTTGCAGCACTATAAAATAAAGAAATAATCATCGTTGATAAATTAGAACCTCTATGTTGAAAGACCGCGCCAGTGGAATTTTACTCCACCCCACCTCACTCCCCGGTAAATATGGTATCGGTACCCTAGGAAAAGCTGCATTTGAATTTATCGATTTCCTTGTGAAATCACACCAAAAATACTGGCAGATACTTCCTCTCGGCCCTACCGGTTATGCTGATTCACCTTACCAGTGTTTTTCAGCCCATGCCGGGAATCCTAATCTGATCGATCTTGAAATCCTCGTCAAGCTTCACCTCCTGGATCAGGAAGATCTTCAGCAACTACCTGAATTTGATGAAAGCAGAGTGGATTTTGAGCTGGTTCAGAATGCCAGGGCACCATTACTCGAAAAAGCCTTCGTTTCGTTTCAGGACAAGGCAAATGAAATGGAGAAACTTCGTTACAGGAATTTTTTAAAAGACCAGTCAAAATGGCTGAACGATTACGCTTTGTTTCGTGCCATTAAAGAATATTTTGATCAAAAGCCATGGTACCAATGGGCAGACGATATACGCAAAAAAGAAGAGCAAGCAGTTGAGCACTACCAGTCCATGCTGATACAACGCATAAAATATCACAAATTCCTCCAGTATCTTTTTTTCACTCAATGGATGGAAATCAAAAGCTATGCCCAACGGAAAAAAATCAGGATCATTGGAGATATACCTCTTTATGTGGCCCTCGACAGTGCAGATGCATGGGCCAATCCCGGGATCTTTGAATTCGATGATGACCGTAAACCTATCCGGGTTGGAGGTGTTCCCCCCGATTATTTTAGTGAAACCGGTCAGCTTTGGGGAAATCCGCTTTTCCGCTGGGATATTTTAAAAAAAAACAATTACCATTGGTGGGTGGAAAGAATTAAAACCAACCTGTTTCTTTACGATATCATCAGAATTGACCATTTCCGGGGTTTCGCAGGATACTGGGCCGTACCTTATGGTGAAAAAACTGCCATCAAAGGGGAATGGGTAGCTGGTCCCGGTAAAGATTTTTTCCATGTCATTCAGTCCGTTTATGGTGAACTTCCGATCATTGCAGAAGATCTTGGTGTTATGACTGCTGAAGTAGAAGAACTCAGGGATGAGTTTCATCTCCCGGGAATGAAAATCCTTGAATTTGCTTTTGACTCATCTGAAGCCAACGAATACCTTCCCCATAATTTTATTAGCAATTGTATCGTCTATACAGGAACCCATGACAATGATACCATCACGGGTTGGTACAAAAAAGCGAAAAAAGAAGACCGTCAGTATGTACTGGATTATTTGAACACCACGGAAGAAAACATCCACTGGTCTTTTCTCAGGCTTGCCTGGGCTTCTGTAGCCAATACTGCAATGGTTCCCATGCAGGATTTGCTTGGTTTGGAATCTGATGCCAGAATGAATTTACCGGGGACTACCCAGGGCAACTGGCAATGGAGAGCCCGTCACCATGATTTCAGTGATAAACTGGCTGAAGATCTTGGGAAGCTGACCGTGCTTTATGGGCGGACAAAAAAAATCAAGACAAAAAGCCAATCATAAAAAATAGAACGACCATGAGAAACCGAATATACTTATTTGCCGTATTTCTGATCTGCACAGGACTTAAGGCTCAGGATGTAACACTTCAGAAAGTGGAACCACCTTTCTGGTGGACAGGTTTTAAAAACCCTGAGCTGCAACTGATGGTTTACGGAAACAATATTTCCTCCACCACCCTTTCGGTTGACTTTCCCGGGATCAGCATCAAAAATATTCATAAAACGGATAATCCGAATTATTTATTTGTTGATCTGCTGATCAGCCCAAATGCTAATGAAGGTATTGCCATGCTGGAATTCAGATCCAAAGGAAGGATTGTGGCAACTTATCCCTACGAATTTAAAACCAGAAAAAAGGGTTCTGCTCAGAGAAAAAGCTTCACGACTGCTGATGTGGTTTATCTCCTCGTTCCCGATCGTTTTGCAAACGGTGATCCTTCCAATGATAATCAGCCGGGAATGCTGGAGGCAGTCAAGCGGGAATTTACTGATGGCAGACATGGGGGAGACATCGCAGGCATCATAAAACACCTTGATTATATTCATGATCTCGGAGCTACCTCAATATGGTGTACTCCGCTTCTTGAAAACAATATGGAGAAATATTCTTATCATGGCTATTCCACGACTGATTATTACAAGATCGATTCAAGGTTTGGAACAAATGAAGATTATGTCCGGTTCGCTGATTCCCTTCATAAAAAAGGGATGAAACTAATCCAGGATATGATATGGAATCATTGTGGGAGCGAACATTGGTGGATCAAAGACCTGCCTTCCACCGACTGGCTGAATCAATGGCCTGAGTTTACCCGTTCGAATTACAGGGCAGGAAGTGCCACTGACCCCTACGTTTCATCTTACGACAGTTTGCACTTTATAAAAGGATGGTTCGACATCACCATGCCTGACCTTAACCAACATCACCCTTTTCTCGCCAACTATCTCATTCAGAATAGTATCTGGTGGATTGAATTTGCCGGTCTTGATGGTATCCGTCAGGATACATATCCCTATCCATTTAAAGACATGATGGCGCAATGGGACCAACGTGTACTCACGGAATACCCTGATTTTAATATTGTGGGAGAATGCTGGGTGACTTATCCGGGAGTGGTGGCTTACTGGCAAAAAGATGCTTTGAACAAGGATCATTATAATTCATACCTTCCGACAGTCATGGATTTTCCCATGTATGATGCCCTGCAAATGGGTTTTATGGAAGAAGACGGATGGAGCACGGGAATTTTACGGCTTTATGAAATCCTTTCCCAGGATTTCATGTACCGGAATCCAATGAATATCATGTTGTTTGCAGAAAACCATGATGTAAACCGTTACCTGGATACTCAACATGATGATGTCAGAAAGCTTAAAATGGCCATGGCATTCATCCTCACAACCAGGGGCATTCCACAAATCTTTTATGGAAGTGAAGTTTTGCTCACCACAGGAGCCGATAAAGGTCATGGCAACCTGAGAAAAGATTTTCCGGGAGGGTGGCCGGGCGATAGCCTGAATGCTTTTGTGGCTGCTGGCCGTACTCCTGCCCAGCAGGACATGCATGACTATTTATCGAAAATCCTGAACTGGAGAAAAAGCAAAGACGTGATCCATAACGGTAAGCTGAAACATTTCATCCCCAAGGATGGCATATATGTTTACTTCCGTTATAATGACAAAGAAACCGTCATGGTGGCTTTGAACAATAACGAAAAAGAGGCCAGTACCATAGAAACAAGCCGCTATGCTGAATGTTTGGGAAAATATCAATCTGGTTACGAACTTATCAGCGGTCAGACGCTGAATAATCTATCAGCAATCACTATCCCTGCAAAATCAGCCTTGATCATTGAACTTAAATAATAAACCATCATTCCTGACTGCCGTCAAGTAAGCATAAACCGTAAATTATTCGTCATGCTGGCAATACAAAAAAAGCTTTCAAACCTATTCTATATCCTCCTGGGTTTACCATCAACGGCTATGGGATTTGCTTTGTCAATCCAGATTGCCGTATTAAGCTGGATTCTTCGCACAAAATACAACCTCGAAATAGACCAGATCGGGATCGTTTGGGCAGCCGGCCCCATTGCAGGAATATTGGGACAGCCAATCATTGGTTTAATCAGTGATAAGGTCTGGTTTTGGGGAGGCAGAAGAAAACCATTTATCATTATCGGGGGTATCCTGGCCGCCCTGATGATCTTTGCCCTGCCCAATATTGATAAAATCAGTAACTTTTTTGGTATTGCCAGCCTGATGGCAGTAGCCATTACCATTGCATTGACCCTTGACCTCTCCATCAATATCAGTTTTAATCCCACCCGGGCTATCATCGCGGATGTTACTCCCGATGGTCAAGCCCGAACCAAAGGCTATACCTGGATGCAGTCCATCTCGAATCTGTTCGGAAGCGGTGCCTACCTGATGGGAGCTTTATTGGGCAACTACTTTTTAATCTATGCAGGCGTGGTAATCGTATTGGTATTCTCCCTTGCCCCCCTGATGGTTATCCGGGAACCAAGGGAAATGATGAAAGCTGAGGATAAGGATGGAAAAATCATAAGAACCAAGACCCAGTGGGGAGAGCTATTCAAATTGTACTTCGCCCATGGTTTTTCCTGGCTGGGCATCCAAACCATGTTTGTGTATATGTTCGCTTTTCTCGAACAAAAAATTCCTGCCCTCCCTGATATGTCGCTGGCCGACCGTAATGCCAGACTCGGGCAGATGATCGGCTGGTCTTTTTTTATCCTGAATGCCATCGGGTCAATCTGGCCTGCTTTTCTTCTGGAACCCATGAGTAAAAAAATCGGCAGGGTTAAAACCCAGTCGATCATGGTCGGAATCATGTCCTTGGGATACTTCGGTATTGTTTTATGGGCCGACAGCGCCCTTATGCTATATACCATGATGAGCGTCCTCACCCTGGGCTGGGCAGCAGTCGTAAGTCTTCCTTTTGCCATCATGTCGGAGAAAGTCGATAAAACCCGCATGGGATTTTTCATGGGAATATTTAACCTCTCTGTCGTGCTTCCTCAACTTATTGCCAGCTCTGTCATTGGCACGCTCATCAAAAACGCTCCGGATAAAGGAATCACTTTTATCATCAGCGGAGTTTCACTGGCCATCTCCGCTGGCCTATGGCTACTGGTCAGCGAGAAAAGAAATCATCCTTTAAATTAAAATATCATGAATGCAACGAGCAAATATCTCTTTTATTCCTGCCTAGCCCTGATGGGCTTGCTTCAGGCTTGTGGTAAAAATGACGATTTGTCGACACCGAAAGAATCACTGATCACCGGTCTTTCAGCCCCAATCGTACTTCAACCTGATTCCACGATCATTGCATTGCAGGATTTCTTTAACAATCTGAAATCCATCGACTCCATTTTCATGGATGAGCGGCTTGACTTCAGGTTTACAAATGATTCCTCACAATTGATCATCACTCCCAACGAAAAAAACATCCCTAAGCTCTCCCTGATGACTGTCTGGGCAGGCGGATATGCCTATACCTTAATCCTTGAAAAATCTCCAAAGGTATGGGTGCATTTCAGCTTCGATCCGAAAGGAAAAAAATACAATTCTGTTTTGATGAGGGGTGAAATGAATGACTGGAATGCACAAAAGACAAAATTAACCCTTAAGGATGATCACTGGGAAACTGATTTATTCCTTTTTCCGGGAAAATACCAATACCTCTTAGTAGCGGATGGAAAGCAAATGCTTGACCCCAGCAACCCCGACATCGCTGACAATAATATCGGTGGATTCAATTCAGTTTTATGGGCTGGGAACATCAAATCGCCTGCTGCACCAGAATTATGGACAGAAAAAGCAGAAGATAATAAGATCAGCCTTGGCATCAGGAACAAAGCCAAGGAAATTTTCATCCTCTGGGAAAATTTTTTACTTCCGGATAAATTTATCAGAACCGACTCTTCCGGTATTCATATCATCGTTCCGAGGAAGGCAAGGCAGTTCGATCGTTCCTATATCCGGGTTTGGGCCTACAATAACAGCGGTATTTCTAACCAGATCTTACTGCCATTGCACAACGGGATGATCATCAAAGATGCAGGTGATCTTAACAGAAACGACAAAGAAGCGATGATCATGTATTTCCTGATGATCGATCGCTTTAACAACGGAGATACGAAAAATGACTCTCCTTTAAAGGATAAAGCGGTAGATTGGAAGGCCAATTTCCAGGGAGGCGATCTGGCCGGAATCACTGAAAAAATCAAAGACGGGTATTTTGCCGAGCTGGGCATAAACACCCTTTGGATTTCACCACTGACCCAGAATCCTATGGATGCCTGGGCCGAATATCCCCCGCCACACCGGAAATTCTCGGGTTATCATGGTTACTGGCCCATGACCCTGAGCACTGTCGACCACAGGTTTGGCCAGGCTGATGACTTAAAAAAACTGATCAATGAGGCCCATGACAACAAGATGAATGTCATCCTGGATTATGTTTCAAACCATGTTCATCAGGAATGTTATCTGATAAAAGAACACCCTGAATGGGCGACCCAATTAAATTTACCCGGTAAACGAAAAAACATCCGGCTCTGGGATGAGCAAAGACTGACAACATGGTTCGATGAATTTCTTCCGACCCTTGATCTTTCCAAACCAGAAGTGTACCAACTGATTTCTGATTCTTCTCTATTCCTCCTCCGCGAATACCAGTTGGATGGCTTCCGTCATGATGCCACAAAACACATTCCCGAAATCTATTGGAGAACTCTGACAAAAAAAATCAAAGAACAAATTATCCTCAGTGAAAAACGTCCGGTTTATCAGATCGGTGAAACATTCGGCAGCCGTGACCTGATCCGTTCTTATATCAACCCCGGTATGCTGGATGCCCAGTTTGATTTCAACCTGTATTTTGATGCCAGGACTGCCTTTGCAAGAGAGAATTCATCACTTAAAGACCTGGCTTATTCCCTTCAGCAAAGCTTCAATTACTATGGAACGCATTCGCTGATGGGGAATATCACGGGCAATCAGGATCTGGCCAGGTTTATTTCTTTTGCCTCGGGGGCAATCAGTTTCTCGGAAGATGATAAAAAAGCAGGCTGGGAACGCCAGATTGAAGTTCAGGACACTCTGGGCTACCGTAAGTTGGGATGCCTGATGGCTTTTGTGATGACCATACCCGGAGTTCCGATCATTTATTACGGTGATGAATTCGGAATGGCTGGAGGAGGAGACCCGGATAACCGCCGGATGATGAAATTCGAGGGATTAACAAAATATGAAGCATCCCTGAAAAACACGACCGCTCGCCTCGCAAAACTTCGAGGCGAAAACCTTCCTCTGATATTCGGCGATTTTTTAAGCCTTAAAGTAAGTGAAAAAACCTTCGTTTTCCTAAGATCATATTTTGATCAGCTTGCTGTAGTCATATTCAATAAAGATAAAAACCAAAAAAATATAGCATTTAAAATCCCTGAACGTTTTACAGAAAAACAACTGGAATCTTGCTTCGGGAATACATTCACGAGGGAGAAAAACGACATCAGCATCCGCCTTGAGGGTAATTCATTTGAAATTCTAACCAATAAAAAGCCATGAAAAATCTTTTTGTCTTACTGATATTGCTCCTGTCCTGCTCATCTATTTCAGGAGCACAGGACGTTGAAAAAAAGATTTCAACGGTTGTCAATCCTAGCTGGAGCACTGGATCGACCATATATGAGGTCAATATCCGGCAATTTACCCCCGAAGGAACATTCAAAGCCTTGACGACCCATCTTCCACGTCTTCAGGAAATGGGAGTGGATATACTCTGGCTGATGCCGATTCATCCGATCGGTGAAAAGAACCGTAAAGGATCCCTGGGAAGTTACTATTCCATTCAAAATTATCTGGAAGTGAATCCGGAATTTGGCAATCTGGATGATTTTAAAAATTTCGTAAAAAAATCCCACGAATTTGGGATGAAAGTGATCATCGATTGGGTAGCGAATCATACTTCCTGGGATAATCCACTCATCGCGGAGCATCCGGAATGGTACAAAAAAGATTCTGCCGGTCATATTATTTCACCGGTAGCAGACTGGACTGATGTTGCCGCCCTCGATTACAGTCAAATAGGATTGCGTAAGTTCATGACTGAAGCCCTGGTTTATTGGATCAAGGAAACCGATATTGATGGTTATCGTTGTGATGTGGCAGGGATGATTCCGGTCAGCTATTGGAATGAAGCTGTTCCTCAGCTACAGCAAATAAAACCGGTTTTCATGCTTGCTGAAGACGAAAACCCAGTTATGCATGACACCGCATTCAACGTCACTTACACATGGGAGTTTTTTCATTTGATGAATGATATTGCCAAAGGCTTAAAGCAACCAGTAAAAGTTCCGGAACTAATTCATGTGGAAAAAGAAAAATATCCAGCCAAGGCCTACCGCATGCGTTTCACCAGCAATCACGATGAAAATTCATGGAATGGAACAGAATATGAACGTATGGGTGAAGGCGCCCAGGCTTTTGCCGTACTGACTTTTACCTGCCCGGGGATCCCTCTGATTTACAGTGGTCAGGAAGCCGCTTTACAAAAACGACTGCGCTTCTTTGATAAAGATACGATACCCTGGGGAAGTTACTCTCTTCAGGGTTTTTATACTAAGCTCACCATGCTGAAGAAACAAAACAAAGCATTGGGAAATGGGGAGGAAGACGGGATATTCACCTGCCTTAGCACAACCAACGACTCGTCAATTCTTGCTTTTACCCGTCAGAAAGACCATGATAAAGTACTGGTGATCCTTAACCTGTCTCCCCAGGAACAACAATTTGAAATTCAGGACCAGCATATCTCTGGAAAATACATCGAACTTTTCACCCGACAGGAAAAGACCTTGAAGTCAGGAAGCAAATTCCGGTTTAAACCTTGGGAATACTTTGTATATGTGGCAAGATAAAGATAAAAGAAGAGGGCAACCCCTTGAGCTGCCCTCCATCTTTTATTCAGAATTCTGAACCAGATTGGGATTTACATCCATTTCTCTCTGTGGGATGAGGTACATTAGGCGCACACTGTTCCAGGGCAGTTTTTTAGTGGAGATGGAGGCTTTCTGTAATCGTTTTTGATTAAAGAAATTATCTCCCTGGAAGATTAGTTCTTTCATCCTTTCATAATAAATTTTACTCGGATTTATCACTGTTTCATCAGGAAGTAATGCCCGATTTCTTACGGCATTCAAATCCTCGAGTGCTCCAGTTTGCCCAAGATCATAACGCATTTCCGCCCGGTTCAGGTATATCTCAGCGAGGCGGATAAGGGGAACATTCATGTATTTATCATCGTAAAGAGTAGTGAAGTACTTTCCGTCTTTAATCATGAACCCATTGCGATATCTTTGATCCTGCATTCCTCCGGTAAAAGTGAAAACCTTGATCACTTCGCTGGAAGGAGAGAATTTGCCATTGCTTGCGTAACGGAAATATCCTCCCAGTGCACCAGCAGTAGTATTTGTCGTTGTACTCATGACGGAGAAGATATTTTCAGGCGTAACCGTGGTGCTGAAATTATCCATGATGCTGTCAGAAAGCCTGAACACCTTGCTGTCGATAATTTCTGTTGAAATATCAATACAAGCCTGTTTATCTCCATGGTAAAAATAAACCCTTGACAGCAGTGCTTTGGCAGCCCAATTGGTCGCCCGGTTATTATTTGATTCGGGCAGAATCAGGGCAGCCTCTTTTAGATCGGTAATGATCTGGGTATAAACATCCTCGATCAAAGCCCTGCTTGGTTTCGCATCTATGCCTGAAGGGGCTGTCAATAGCGGGACGCCTAATCCTGTATTTGGGTTCCCGAAATATCGAACCAGGTCGAAATACAACAATGCACGGATAAAAAGGCATTCTCCTCTGATCTGGTCAGCCACCGCAGGAGTTGGTCCGACATTCGGAATGGCTTGCAATACAGAGTTAGCCATATTAATGGCATAATAAGCATTTTGCCATAAAGAGGCAGAAAGCCGGTTATCCGGAGACATATTTTTCTCCAGCATCTGTGTTTCCTCGAAAACCAGGTTCCCTTGTCCTGAATTGATGACATTATTGGCCAGCATATCGCCGCAGGTCCATATGCTTCCACCATATAGATCTCCATTCTGAAGGGAACTATAGGTTCCGATCAGGGCAGCCTGAAGTCCTTCCACGGTAGTCAATGCAACCTGATCCGATATGGAAGTATCTGGGACTTTTTCAATGATCTTTTTACAGCCGATAAAGAAGAACACTATTACTGCCGCAAATAAAATGAAATGCTTGATATTTTTCATTTTTCTATTTTTTTAGATTAAAAATTCAGGTTCACCCCAATGGTAAATGATTTGCTCTGAGGCGGGCTCAGGTAGGTAACCCCCTGGGTTATGTTACCGCTCAAATCACGGTTAACTTCAGGATCCCATCCTTTGTATTTGGTCAATATCCACCAGTTCTGTGCCATAAAATAAACACGGATACTGCTCATAGCAATCGTTTTTGACCATTCGTTGGGAAGGGTATAACCAATGGTGACCGTTTTCAAACGGAGGAAGGACCCATCATCGAGATAACGGGTAGAATTGTGGGTGGAATAGGTATTGCTCCACAATAACTGTGGAGTTTCGGTAATATCACCGGGTTTTTGCCAACGATCTTCGATGGTTGTCATCTGATTCCAATTAGAACCTATAGAACCACCTTCAAGGAATTTTCCATCATCCCTGTAAACATCATTTCCCCATTGAAAAGTAAACAAGACAGAAGCGTCAAATCCTTTCCAGCTAAAAATATTGTTCAGGCCGCCAAACCACGTGGGATAAGGATTCCCAACAACTTTTGCATTGTTGGCAAAAAAGTTGGGATCAGCATCATCCCAGGGTCCGATTGAACCATCAGCAAGCACGAACAATTCTCCGCCTGTTTTGGGATCCACTCCATAATATTCAACTAAACGCCAGGCGCCAACCGGATGTCCGGCCTGAGCATAGTTGTTCCCATAATTTTCTCCGGCAATAATCTGTCCCTGAATATCAACGATTTCATTACGGTTATTATTGATGTTAAACTCTGTTTGCCACTTGAATTTTCCGACCAGATTATTGGAGGTCAGGAAAATTTCAATCCCTTTATTGTACATTGAGCCAACGTTTTTAGTTACCGTGGAAGCACCGCTGGTTTGAGGAACATTTACATTCAGCAACATATCTGTGGTATATTTATAATAATAGTCGAAACCTCCAGATAATCTACCATTCCATAAACCGAAATCGAGTCCTACGTCAACCTGTGATGTTTTTTCCCAGCCAAGGTTAGGATTGGCAATGTTGGCAATTTTAATACCCGGTAAACCGTTATAAGTAGAAGAGTTATAAGACCCAAAATAACTATAGTCACCGATTTCAGCATTTCCCATGATCCCGTAACTACCTCTTAGCTTAAAGTAAGTCAACACTTTTTTAATGGATTCCGGAATGAATTTTTCTTCAGTAATGGTCCATCCTACAGAAGTAGATGGGAACCATCCCCATTTATGTCCCGGACCAAACCTGGAGGAAGCATCCCTACGTAAGCTCACAGTCAGGTAATATTTGTTATTGTATGAATAGGATGCTCTACCCATATAGGAAAGAAATCCGTATGCGGAAGTCCAGTTCCCTGCCGTGATAATGGAGGCATTCCCGGGCTGGGTATAAGCGGAACTTGGGAAATTGGTTCCGGTGATCCAGCTCCCGGCGGTACTGCTGTTCTGAACCTGCATTCCAAGGAATCCGGATACATCATGTTTTCCAAAAACTTTGTTAAAATTCAGGGAGAGCATGTTTGTATAGGTTTCCACCTGAACGCGACGGTCTGTTGCATTGACAGAGGAGGCTTCGCGAGTGATCGGTCCTTCGTATTTATAATCTTTGACATAAACATTATTCAAACCAAATTCATCTCGTATTGATAGCCAGTTCGTAAAATTAAATTCCCCGAATACATTGGCCAAAACGGAGAAAGTATTAGCAGAATATTTAAGATCATCCCGGGAAGCAACGATATTGGTACCATTGGATGTTTTGGGCGCAAAATAATCTCCTCCTGCAGTATAAACAGGCATAATGGGAAGCGAGCGGCTTTGGGCGGTTCCCAGTCCACCAGCCCAACCTGTCGGCACTCTTTTGTTGATGGTATACGACAAACCCACATTGGCACCAAATTTAAAGTGATCGGAAGCGATGTGAGAAAAGTTTACACGGCCATTGTATCTTGAAAAATCATTGGCTTTGATAAACCCTTTTTCATCATAATATGCCCCGTTGATATAGTACTGCGTTCTTGCAGTACCTCCCGTTGCAGATAATGAAGCATTCTGAACAAATCCCTGCTGGAGGGATTCATCCAGCCAGTTAGTGTTAGTGTTGTCAATGATTTTTTTATTGGCTGCAAGGGTTGCATTTTTCTGCTCTTCCGTGAAGTTATTGTAATTTCCTTCATACAGGAGATTGGTATTATAAATTCCATACGGAAGGTTTTCGTAATAAGCACGGTAATCGTTGGAAATATCCTTACCCGAGTTTGTCCATGCTTCTTTGGTCAATGCAAGATATCTGGAACCGTCAAGAATTTTCAAGCGGTTCGTCACAGTGGTTACTCCGGCATAGTAATTGAAACTGAAGTTGGTTTTTGGTTTTCCCTCCCCCAGTTTACCCTGCTTTGTGGTGATCAGGACAACCCCGTTGGCTGAACGTGCACCATAAATAGCTGCGGCTGCAGCATCCTTGAGAATTTCTATGGAGGCAATATCCGCAGGGTCAATCTGTGACAATACGTTGGATTTGTCAGGGAAACCTGATTCATTGGTCAAACTTCCCGTTACGGCAGGGATACCATCAACCACGTACAGGGGTTCGCTGCTGGCTAACAAAGAAGAAGTTCCCCGAACACGGAAAGTAACAGCCCCACCCGGCAACCCGTTGTCAGAAGTGATCTGTACCCCTGGGGTACGACCTTGCAAAGCCTTCCCGAAGTTTTCAACCGGAATGGAGGCTATTTCCGCAGCTTTAACCGTTGAAATAGAGCTTGTTACATCTCTTTTGCGTTTGGTTCCAAAACCCACGACAACGATTTCATCCAGTTGAAGATTATCTTCAGCAATACTGAAATCCTGGGTCAATACCTGGTCTTTCTGAATATTCAGTGTGACTGTCATACGCTGGTATCCCGTGTAACTGCAGATAATGACCACCTTGCCTGCAGGAACTTTCAGGCTGTACTTACCATCAGCAGCAGTAGAAACACCGATGGACGTTCCTTCGACATAGACGTTGGCTCCGGGTAATTGTTCACCTGTGGCTTTATCGGTGACGACACCCGTCAGGGTACCTGTCTGCCCAAAGGCGGCAGACAAACCAAAGCCAACAAATGCGAATAGGAAAAATAATTGAAAGTGTAAAATTTTCCTCATAGCAAAGAATTTTTGGTTATACTTATTTGTTGTAAAAATATAAAAGAATTTATTAAGATTATATTTTTTTATTATCTTTGTATAAAGGTAATTAATTAAAATTTAACTAAAACCAGAGCCTATGAAAAATTTTACTCATTTTTTACTGAAAAATTTGATGGTAATTCTTACCATTATTATGTTTTCAGGTATTGCAAGGGCACAGATGCCGGCTGCCATCTCGATGGAGCCTTCTGATGCCACGGTCTTCGATTCCATCACGTTGACCTTCAACCCTGTTCTGGCTTGTTTCCAGGATGGCTCTTTAACCGGTGTTCCCATTGTTTATATGCATTCAGGCGTGACAACTTCAGCCGGTAACTGGCAAAATGTTATCGATTATAACCATACCGGAGCCAATGGCCAAGCCCCTCAACTCACACCCAATGGTGACGGTACTTACTCCATTGGTTACAGGCCTTCAGCTTTTTATGGGATTGCTGAAGGGACAATAGTCACTAAATTATGTATGGTTTTCAATGATGGGCAATGGGGATCCAAAGATGGTCGTGATTTTGACCCGGCCAATCCACCCAACTGCATGGACTTTTTCATTCCTTTGAAATTCTCTTCCAGCGAGCCGAAATTTAAATTCACGGTGAACATGGAAAAAATGGTCAATGAAGGATTGTTTGATCCCATTGCAGATGCTGTTTATGCCAACCTGCTTACTCCGACGAATATGGAAGTAGAACTTTCCCCCGGAATTGGCGCAGATCAATATAAGTTTACCGGTATGATTGAAAGCGGTCTGGATTCCGGTACTACTTATACATATAAATATCGTATCAATGAAGCCGATTTCGAAACGGTTAGCCGTGAAATCACTGCCAATCCAGGAACTACTGCCGTTACTGCCTGGTGGAATGACGATCCCATCAATGTCTCTACTTTTATGGTGGATATGACTTATTGGATTGCTGCCGGAAAATTCGACCCGGACGTGGATGTACTGGATATGCCAGGCTCTATGAATGGATGGGCAGGTTCACCCGATATGACTCCGGTACCCGGAAAAGCCAATCTCTACCAAGTCGAATATACCCTTGACCCGGCAACCATTTATGAGTACAAATACCGGATCAACCATGACTGGGAAAATGCTGAATTCCCGGGTGGCGGACCCAACCGTATGACTTGGGGACCTCCGGTACCCAAAACCATACTTAGTGTATATGACAATTACAAACCAGGAACTCTTCCTGTGACTTTTAAATGCCATATGTCTTATCAGATCAAAGCCGGTCATTTCGATCCAACCACTGAATACCTCGATATTGCAGGGAACTTGAATGGATGGGGCGCTTATGACGTTCTTTTCGACAGATCAAACCCACATGACAGCGTTTACCAGATTACGTTGAACGCCGATACCAATAATATGGGTACTTCACCTGTTGAGTTTAAATTCCGTTTCAACGGAGATTGGAACACTTCTGAATTTCCTGGCGGCGGCCCCAACCGCAAGTATTTCCTGCTGGATACTGCAGGCGGCGTCCAGAACATCGTAGAGGTTTGGTACAGTGATTTAAATCCCAACATTCTCACACCGCCCTGGGCCTATGACCTTGAGATCACCGGAACACTAATCGTTGGTCAGGATCTGACCGGACATTACACCTACGAAAATGTGAATGGGATCCCGGAAGGCGCTTCAACCTACAAGTGGTATACGGCAGATGACAACCAGGGAACCAATCTGGCTGAAATCCCGGGCATTGTTACCATTGGTTATTCTCCGACTGAACTTGAAACCGGAAAATTCCTGGCCTTTGAGGTAACCCCGATTGCTGCAAGCGGCGATTCAGCTATCGGAAAGCCGGTGATGGTCTATTCCTTGGACAAAATCGGCGGAGTTGGCATCAAAGAAGTCGGTAACACCTATGTGAACTTTTACCCGAATCCTGTTACCTCACAAATCACTTTCGAACACCTCGGCGACATTGCACGCATTGAAATATTTAGCATTGTCGGACAACAAGTGATGACATTCAACAACCTCAGCACTGAAAAAATGACTGTAAATACCAGTAACCTAAAAGCCGGTATTTATTTCCTTCGGTTCTATGGTAAGGATAACAGCTTTACGACAGCAAAGTTTATCAAGAACTAAACCTGTATGATCCTGAAAAACCCGGCCTGAAAGACCGGGTTTTTTTTTATCTTTGTCTAAGTTAAATCAAACCTTATGGGAACATTAATGAAAGTAATCCCGGCCCTATTCCCTTTTCTTCTCATCCTCTGTTCCGCTTTTTCCCTATTCGGACAGGTCATCGTAACCACACCCATGTTTCCGGCAGATAAGGATTCTGTGACCATTTTGTTCGATGCGGCAAAAGGGAACGCTGAACTCAAAGATGTTCCCCCTCCCATTTATGCCCATACCGGGGTAATCACGGATAAAAGTACCAGCCCGGGAGATTGGAAATATGTCGTGGCCGGATGGTCGGAAAATCTTCCGAAAGCACAAATGACACCGCTCGGGAACAACCTTTACGAGCTCAAGATTAAACCCAGCATCAGAACTTTTTATGGCGTTCCCTCCAATGAAGAAATTTTAAAAATGGCTTTTGTTTTCAGGAATTCCAATGGAAGCAAAGTCGGTCGTAATGAAGACGGAGGAGATATCTTTGCGGATGTCTACCCTTCCGTAACCAGTGTGAATATAGTCCTTCCTTCAAATAAAGAACTTTATCTCCGACAATCAGATACCATCATTATTTCCGCAGTAAGTCCTCTGGCCGATTCGTTAAAAATCATTCATCACAACGAAATCCATAAAGCCGTGGCAGGGAAATATATTTATGATACCATATTGGCGGATAATTTCGGACAAAATTGGGTAAAAAGGTGGATCAGGGTCATCGCTGAAAATGATACTGCTTCGGCAGCCGATTCGTTTTTTTATACCGTTATCCCTTCTTCACCTGTGGCCAGCCTTCCTCCTGGTGTATCTGATGGTATTAATTATCTGGACGAGTATTCCGCTATCCTATGTCTCTATGCTCCTGGCAAGAAACATGCTTTTTTACTTGGTGATTTTAACGATTGGAAGATCGACTCAGCCCATTATATGAATATCACTCCTGACGGAAAAAGGTTCTGGATACAACTCGGCAATCTGATCCCCAAAAAAGAATATATTTTTCAATACCTCGTGGATGGCAGTCTCCAGATCGGGGATCCTTATGCAGATAAAGTCAGCGACTGGAATGATACCTATATCTCTTCAGCAACTTATCCCGGCTTAATCCCCTATCCCAGCGGTAAAGCCAGCGGTGTTGCCACTTATCTGCAAACCGCCCAGGATCCATATCCCTGGAAATCCATATCCTTCACTCCGCCTGCCGTAACCGACCTGGTCATTTATGAACTACTGATCCGGGATTTTACCAACCACCATGATTTTCCTTCGCTTATAGACACCCTTGATTATTTAAAAAACCTTGGAATCAATGCCATTGAACTGATGCCGATCATGGAATTCGAAGGAAATATCAGCTGGGGTTATAACCCCGACTTTTCATTTGCTGTGGATAAATACTACGGTACAAAAAACGGATTGAAACAATTCGTGGAAGCAGCCCACTCAAAGGGAATCGCAGTCATCCTCGACATCGTATGCAATCACCATTTCGGACTTTCACCCCTCGTGCAGTTATACTGGGATGATAGCGGACAACGGCCTGCTGCCGATAATCCTTGGTTCAACCAGACTCCCAAACATCCTTACAATGTGGGTTATGACTTCAATCATGAATCCCCGGCCACTAAGTCTTATATGGAAAGACTGATCAAGTATTGGCTCCAGGAATACCATGTAGATGGCTACAGGTTTGACCTGTCAAAAGGATTCACGCAAAAGAACTCATATCCGGATAATGTAAGCCTCTGGGGTCAGTATGACGGCAGTCGCATCAGTATTCTGAAAAACTACTGCAATGTGATCCATTCTATCAAGCCTGAGGCTTATGTGATTCTGGAACATTTTGCCGACAATTCGGAAGAAACAGAATTATCCGCCAATGATATGTTGCTTTGGGGGAATATGAATGGCCCTTATGGTCAGGCTGCCATGGGCTATAACTCCAACAACACTTCTGACCTGTCATGGGCATCTTATAAAAAAAGGGGATGGACACAGCCCAACCTCATTGCTTACATGGAAAGTCATGATGAAGAAAGACTGATGTTCAAGAACATCAAATATGGAAACAGCACACAACCGCCCTATAACCCCAAAGACACAACGACGGCCTTAAAAAGGATGGAACTCGACGCCAATTTCTTCTTCAGTATTCCCGGGCCGAAAATGATCTGGCAATTCGGAGAACTGGGATATGATTATTCCATTAATTATCCCAGCGGGACTTCTGATTCACGGCTTACACCAAAACCAATCCGTTGGGATTATTACAACCAATGGAGAAGGCATTACACCCAACAGATCTTTGCCTCCCTCATTCACCTGAAAAAGAACCAGGCCGCATTTCGAACAACGGATTTCACCCTCGATGTCGGGACTGCCGTCAAACGGATCCAATTAAGGCATAGCAGTATGGATGCTACGATACTTGGAAATTTCGATATCATTGACCGTAACATCGTACCTAATTTTACCAAATCAGGGGTGTGGTACGAATATTTCACCGGAGATTCTCTGAATGTGGTCTCCACCATCGATCCACTTCCTTTTCATGCCGGTGAGTACAGGTTATATACAACGCTCCGGCTGCCTAAACCTGTTTTTACAAGTGTGGATGATCCTCCCGGGATTTTTTCCAAAAAAAATGCCGTTCAAGTTTATCCAAACCCATCCGATGGGATCTTTTACTTTGAATTCAACCTGGATAAACCTGGTATGGCCAGGCTTTACATTTATAATCTATATGGTCAGAAAATCGGGACTATCTTCAGTGAATACCTTGGCCAAGGAAAACATCTTTTACAATGGAACGGAAAGGATGGCGCATCCTGTAAAGCAAGCCCAGGAATCTATTTCTATCATCTTGAAACGAATACTTTCAGGGACAGCGGGAAAATAATCCTGGGCAGAGCAACCCATCCCTGATCTGTTTTCACAATACGCTAAGGGGACTAAAAAATAGAAAGAAAATCAAATCCCGGTAAACTTTTTGATAGGCAAGATCATCGGGAATAAGGTCAGGATGTTTTTGCCTATACTCCTGGGCTTTCCCCAAATATTTCAAAGCCATTTCCGGTTTTTTCGACTCCAGGCATCCTGATGCAACACTAAGGTAGGATTGATAGATGCCCAGGGCTGTTTCGCTTGACACTTTCCGGATAATTACGGAATCGTCCATATACATCCTTGATGAGGGAAATAAATTCCAGTGTTCCATCAAGGCCTTTGCTTCCGCATACTGACTACAACGGATCAGTTCAGAGGCAAGCCCGAGATACGAATGGTATAATTGCTTGGCTATAAAACCCATCAGTGTATCGCGGTTAGCATCCGGATACATCTTGGCAAGAATAATTTCTGTAATATAACGATCATCCGGAAAAACGTTACAGGAAAACCAGTGATCGAGATAATCCTGATAAATATAAGCATGTTGTTCGCCAAGCAGCTGTGAACGCCTGATGTAGGATAATATGCGCGATGTGAAAAAATTTGTATATTCCCGTATATCCCCATGCCATGGAATTGATTCCGAGGCCATGAGCAGGTCAAGGAAGTTGAAATGCAGAGAGCGGGCATTGCGGTATGTGTTTTGAAGCTTTCCCATCAGGTTTAGAAAGTCCTCCCTTTGTCCCAATAGATTTTCCGGAAACTGTCTTTCCATGATTCGATGCAGGATTTTATCCGATTCTTCGACTTGAATAAAAGCAGTAGGTAACCCTCCAGCATCCTCAAGATTTATTGATTTATGAAAAACATCCAGGGAATCCAAGATGATCAGACTGGCATAATAGTCATTTATCATCTGCATTTTCTCTTTTAATTTGACCAGCGCAAGTGTATCGTAGTAAAGTATAATATCCTTGACAGTAAGCGTATCGATTCCCGGGTCATAAAATGGAATATGGCCAGCAATAATCATCTTACTCGCATTTTTCTCTATTTTTTCATCGAAAGCCGACATGGAAAAAAACTCCGGATTGCTTTTTTTAGCCCAAAGCACCCTGAATTTTATCCTTGGAGGAAGTAACTCATCTGAAATAATAAATTTGCGGTATGACACGTCTCCATCGACAATGGGATTCGAATAGAATATCCTGAGCATGATATCCCCCTGCTTTTTTTCCACCTCGATTTGGATGGAATAATTAACCGAAATCTTAACATGCTGAGGGTCTTTCAATAAATCTTTTGCCATTTCCCTGAGTATTTCATTCCCTATGGAATATACTGACTCGGGTGAAAAAGAATATGGAATAAAATAGGTAGAGGGTGTGACGGAATGGAAAACTATCTCCTGGGCTGATAAGAATAAAAATGGAAAAAAAAAGAAGGGCAAAAGTACAATCAACCTCCAGTCCCGTTGTTTCATGAGAAAAAATTGCTTTCCGCAAAAGTAAGCATTTGACTTTTTCTCAGATATTATTTTTACATTTGAAAAGAAAAACAGTCATTTCATCTTCTCCAAATAAGTAATTATTATGAATCGACATCTGCCCATGAAAAGTATTTATTTCATCCTAATCCTCAGCATCTCCATCTTGGTCAATCCGGGATGCAGTAGCAAAAAAAAGCAGGAAATCAAGCCTCCAGCATTGAAAGTGATGGAAATCAAGGGGACAAAAGTTCCGGTTTCCCTTGAAATGATCGGTCAGGCAGTGGGGATACCTACCATTGAGATCCGTGCCAGGGTTGCCGGATACCTCCAAAACTGGTCCTTCAAGGAAGGTTCTATCGTAAAAAAAGGGCAAAGACTTTTTACGATTGAACAAAATGAATATATCAACAGTAAAAACTTTGCTGAAGCCGATCTGGAGAACAAAATCGCGGCCTGGGAAAAAGCCAAATTGGATGTGATCCGATTGAAGCCGCTACTGTCGACGAATGCCATCAGCCAGAATGATTACGATAAAGCGGTCACTACCGAATTACAGGATCGCGCTTCTGTAGCCAGTTCCAGGGCTAACCTGGAAACTGCCAAACTTAACCTTTCCTATACCATCATGGAATCTCCTATCACCGGGTATATCGGGGCCTGTAATATACGACCCGGCAATCTTGTGGGCAAGGGAGAGTCTACACTTTTATCCACTGTTTCCGCAGTGGATCCTATCTATGTCAATTTTCAGATGAATGAAAATGATTACCTGAAAATTATCCGTTACTGGGACCAACACAGGGATATGTTCAAAGATAAAAAAGATATTTTCAAGGTTTATTTGACCCTTTCAGATAATCAGCCATATGATCATGCAGGAGTGATAGACTTTATAGACCGCGACATCAATGCCGCCACGGGGACCATTGCATTAAGGGCAGTATTTAATAATCCCAGCGGACTAATTAAACCCGGAAATTTTGCAAAAATAAACCTGATCCTGATGGAGGAAGAGAACGGCATACTTATTCCCCAGGCTGCAACCACCCAGATTCAGGGGAAGAACTTTGCCTTCCTGGTTGACAAAGAAAATAAAGTGACCCGAGTTCCTGTCATACTGGGCAAGGCCATCGGGTCAACATATATTGTAGGTAACGGTCTTAAGATTGGAGACCGTATCATGCTCGAAGGATTCCAGAAGTTTCAGGATGGGATGCAGATAAAACCCATAATGGTTCCTGATACCCTTCGTGTTCCGGAGATGCTTGAAAAGAAATAGCGTAACAGCGAAATCGTGAAATGGCGAAAAATCGTAAATCGTAAATCCTGCCTGCCAATAGGCGGGCATAAATCGTAAATTATGTTGCAGTCTTTTATCACCCGTCCGATCCTTTCCTCCGTAATCGCGATACTCATTGCCATGGTTGGAATATTAAGCATGCTTTCCCTGCCTATTTCTCAGTATCCGAATGTTGTTCCGCCAACCATTCAGGTCTCAGCATACTACCCTGGCGCCAATGCTGAAGATGTCCAAAAAACCGTGTCCGTTCCTTTGGAAGAGCAGATTAATGGGGTGGATCACATGACCTATATGACCTCTCAATGTGCCAACGACGGGTCCTGCAATATTACCGTCTATTTTGAAGTAGGAACTGATCCCGATATGGCGACAGTCAATGTTCAGAACCGTACTCAGCGTGCCATGAACGTTCTCCCCCCTGAAGTTATTCAGGGCGGAGTAACCGTAATGAAAAAATCACCCAGTATATTATTGCTTTATTCTCTTGTTTCCAGTGATACGGCCTATGATACCAAGTTTCTGGCGAATTACCTCAACATCAATATTGTCAATGTTCTGAAGCGTATCAATGGGGTGGGTGATGTTAACCTTTTCGGTGGTGATGATTATGCCATGCGCTTATGGCTGAATCCTGAAAGGATGGCCGGATATGGGATAACTGTTGAAGAGGTACAGTCAGCCATCAAAGATCAAAATGTTCAGGCTGCGGCAGGACAAATCGGTAAAAACCCTGCAGCCAATGGTCAGGAAATGTCAATCATGCTGAGGGTACAGGGACGCCTTATCAATGAACAGCAATTTGCCGATATCATTGTGAAATCAAATAAAGACGGCTCCCTGGTCAGAATGAAAGATATTGCCAGGGTAGAACTTGGGATGAAAACGTATGATGCAAATGGCCGTCTGAATGGAAAAAACGCTCCGGCTATCGCAGTTTATCAGTCACCCGGTTCAAATGCCGTAGCAGTAAGAAATGAATGTGATGCAACGATGAATGAATTGGCCAAACAGTTTCCGGAAGGTATCACGTTTGCAAAAGGACTGGACACCGTAGAATTTGTTTCAGCATCCATTGATGAAGTGATCAAAACACTCTTGGAAGCCTTCTTCCTGGTATTTATAGTGGTATTTATCTTTTTGCAGGACTGGCGGGCCACGCTTATTCCTGCGATCACTGTTCCGGTTTCATTAGTCGGGGCGCTTGCAGCCTTTGCCTTCCTTGGATTTTCAATCAATATGCTAACGCTTTTTGCCCTGGTTTTAGCCATCGGAATTGTGGTGGACGACGCCATAGTGGTACTGGAGGCAGTTCAGGAAAAAATTGATACGGAAGGGCTAAGTCCACTTGAAGCAACCAAACAAACCATGCATGAAATCACTGGCGCCATTCTTACTATTACCATGGTTCTATGCGCGGTATTTGTACCTGTTTCATTCCTTGGCGGAACAACCGGTGTGATGTATAAACAATTCGCCCTGACCCTTATTTCCTCTATCCTTATTTCTGCGGTTCTTGCTTTAACCCTCACTCCTCCTCTTTGTGTTATATTACTGAAACCTAAGAGAGAGAAAAAAGGCTTACTTGGAAAATTCTTCAAAGGATTTGACCGGGGATTTGGGAAAACCACTCATACTTACATCAGAATTGTCGAAAATTTCACCCATCACCTTTCCCGGCCGGTTATGTTCCTGTCGCTGATTACTGTCTTATGCATCTTTGTCATGAAGTTTCTTCCCAGTGGTTTTTTGCCATCGGAAGACCAGGGATACTTTTTTATCAATATTTCCACCCCAAAAGCATACTCGTTGGAGAAAACAGATGCCGTTATGCGTCAGGTCGAAGCCATCCTGGCGAAGACAGAAGGAGTGGAATCCTATACCACCATCCCCGGGTACAGTATCCTTGACAATTCAGTCAGCACTACCAACGGAATGGCTTTCGTTAAACTGAAAAACTGGGAGGAAAGGAGTGTGGACTCCTTGCATGCCGAACGCATCATACAGCGTGTTCAGGCTCAGTTCAATCATATTGCCGGAGGTATATGTATGGCATTTAATGCACCTGCTATCTCCGGCCTTGGGAAAACCGGAGGCTTGGAACTTCAGTTGGAAGACAGATCGGGCGCCGGTCTTGAAAAAATGACAGAGGTGATCAGGAACTTCTATGCTGAGGCAACAAAACGTAAAGAGTTTTCAAATATTTTCTCTTCTTTCCGTACCGACATCCCCCAGCTCAACCTTACGGTTGATAAGGAAAAAGCCAAGACCATGGGGGTTCCTGTCAACAGCATCTATCAGACCCTTCAGTTTCTTTTCGGAAGTTATTATGTCAATGATTTCAACAAATTTGGAAAATCATACCGTGTAATTGTTCAGGCCGATGCCATTTACAGAGCCAACAAGGAAGATATCAGTAAAATTTATGTAAAAAGCAATGCAGGTAACATGGTTCCATTGGGGACCCTGGTCAGCATAGAGCCAACCCAGGGGCCTGATGTCGTGAAGCGTTTTAACCTGTATAGTTCTGCTGATTTTACCGTTGGCATTCCTCCCAACGGATCAACCGGACAAGGAATTGAAGCGATGAAGGAAGTAGCCTCGAAAACGCTGCCCTATGGTTTCGGTTATGAATATTCAGGGATGACCCGTGAGGAGATCACTTCAGGTGGACAGGCGCCGTATATCTTCACCCTTTGTTTTGTTTTCGTATATTTTCTCCTGGCCGCAAAATATGAGAGCTGGCTGCTGCCCATACCTGTCCTGCTGGCTATACCTTTCGGCGTGTTTGGCGCCTTTGGGCTACAATGGGCAAGGGGATTACAGAATAATATTTATGCACAAATCGGCTTGATCATGCTTATCGGATTGGTGGCAAAAAATGCCATCCTCATCGTGGAATTTGCCAAACTTAAACATGATGGAGGGATGCCCTTGATTGATGCGGCACGTGAAGGAGCCAGATTGCGTTTCCGGCCTATCCTTATGACTTCCTTTGCATTTATTTTAGGGGTGGTTCCACTGCTGATCGCCAGCGGAGCCGGAGCGGCCAGCCGTCATGCACTGGGTACCTCTGTTTTCGGCGGGATGCTCATGGCGACAATTTGCGGCGTCATGATTGTTCCATCTCTTTATGTTGCGTTCCAAAAAATCGAGAACCGGATTAAGAAAAAGGGCAGTGAATAAGGGAAAAGGAAGTAATGTCATAAATCGTAAATCGTAAATAAATATGGTCCGAAAATATTTCAAACTCGTCCGCCTGCTTCTTCTGCTCCCGGTATTTCTGACCCTTAGCTGTAAAGTTGGGCCAAACTATAAAAAGCCAATTGTTCAGACAGATAGTCTTTTCCGGTTTGCCGGCAGTTCGGATACCAACTGCTTGGCCAACATTGAATGGGTAAAACTGTTTAAAGACACTGTTTTACAGGGACTTGTAAAGACAGGTTTACAGAACAACTTCAATGTCCAGATTGCTTTTTCACGGATTGAGCAAGCAAAAGCCAGTTTTAAAATCGAACGTGGCAAGCAATGGCCACAGCTATCGGTTCAGGGCCAGGCAGCCTATCAGGAACCCGGAACGCCAGGTAACACTTCTTATTCAGCCATGGCAGGCATAAGCTGGGAAATTGATCTCTGGGGAAAACTACGCCGATCTAAGGAAGCGGCGCGCGCTAACCTGTTCAGCCAAGTCGCTTACCAGCAATCGGTGCGGATCATGTTGATATATAATATCGTTGACAGTTATTTTAATTTGCTGGAATATGATAATGAGCTAAGGATCATTCAAGAAAATATCCTTATCAGACAGCAATCGCTCAACCTGGTAAAAGCCAAACTCATTGCTGGTACTGCTTCAGGTCTGGTGGTTGCCCAGGCACAGGCAGAACTGGCATTGGCACAAACTGAAGTCCCAAAACTCGAAAAGCTGATTGGACAAGAAGAAAATTACCTGAGTACTTTGCTTGGGGAGGCTCCAAAATCCATTAAAAGGGGAAGGCCGATGCTTGATCAGATCAATATGCCTGAGATCCAAACACCTGGACTTCCTTCAACGCTGATTATACGCAGGCCGGATATCATCATGGCAGAGCAGTCACTGGTGGCCGCCAATGCCAACATCGGTGTTGCTCGTGCCATGATGCTTCCATCGCTCAGCATCTCCGGCAATGTCGGAGCTATTTTCAACCCCACTACCCTGGCCTATAACGCACTGGGGAATCTGATTGCTCCAATTTTCGGAGGAGGGCAACTCAGGGCCGGAGTCAAAAAAGCCCAGGCCTATAAACAGGAAATGCTGTACACTTATTTGCAAACCATCAACAATTCCCTCAAAGAAGTTTCAAATGCATTGCTTGAAGTTGAAAAGCAGAAAGAGATCGTCAAAAGTCAGCAAACAACGGTCAATGCCGCGCAAACTGCTTTTGACCTCTCCAACCAGTTATACAATGCAGGGTATGCCAGTTATCTGGATGTGATTCAGGCACAGACCCTGCTATTCTCTGCACAACTTAACCTTTCCATGGCACAAAGCAATGAACTTACCTCTATGGTGAGCCTATACACCGCTTTGGGAGGAGGGTGGAAATGAACAAGCTGAGAAAATTAAGAGGCAACAGGCATTTAATTATTTTATAAGATTATGAAAAACAAGTCCTTTCAACTATTCCTTATCCTGTTTCTTTTTTTCAACGGTTCTGAACTTCTTGCACAAAATAATGCCGATACTCTTACTAATGAGGTTAAAGCTAAAATCTTTAACAAATTAAAAAATTTCACATTCGGATTTTATGTGGATGTTTATTACAATATGACCCTTCACAGCAAGTACGACACTTCAAGCATTGTTCCTTTTTCCGCAAACTGTCCCGTTCAGAACCAAATTCGTCTGAATCTCGCAGCCTTGGAAATCTATTATAATGCCGAAAAAGTCAGAGGAAAACTAGTCATTCAATACGGGGATGCACCTAACCTGCTGGCTGCTCCAAACGCCCAATTTATTAAAAACCTCAGACAGGCTAATTTTGGTTTTCAACTCATTAAAAACCTGTGGCTGGACTTCGGTTATATTCTTAATCCGGTCGGGTATGAGTCGTCATGGCCCGTCATCAATCAGATAACGACCGTGACCATCGGAGGATATTATGAACCCGGAAGTGTGCTTGGGGTTAAACTTTCCTACCAATTTACACCCAAACTTAATGGGGGAATCTTATTTGGAAATCCATACTCCGTTGCATACGGGAAAAACACACATATGGCTGGGATGGTTTTTCTTTCTTATCGCCCGAATGAAAAAATTAATATCACCTATAACAATTTCTTTGGGAACCAGGCCTTAATAGATGCCGACATCAACAATAACATTTTGTATAATAACCTGATCGTTTCCTATAATCCCATCAAACAAATTTCATTGGTCGGGGAATTCGATTACGCTGCCCAGACCAACTCGAGGTTGGCTCCGGATACCAATAAAACTGCATATATGTGCTCAGGATTCCTACAGGCAAAATACAATATTTCTGACCACTTTTCACTGACCACCAGGTATGAATTCCTGAATGATCCTGATGGTTTTCTGACCGGAGTTTATCATTTCAAAGGAAAAACACGCGGACTGCTTACCAATGGCCTGACGGTACAATTTGAATACAAACCGATCAATTTTGGATATATCCGTATAGAATATCGTTACCTGAATGCCAACACGGGAAATAATGTTTTTCACGACAATACCAGTGATAACCTTCAATCCATCATATTTTCAACCGGAGTAAGATTCTGATGATAACACGAAAAGAGATAGAAAAGAGATACAGCCGGATATGTGAACATATTTTCAATCAGGAAATCAAGCCTGCCCTGGATGAACTATCGGAATTCATGAAATTTAGTGCTCAGTCCGATTTTTATTATCAAATGGAAACCCTTTCCGACAATTACCGGAATTTACTTGCTTATGCATTCGATGGGTATCAGGATCCCGAGCAATCCATTTTCCTGAATAACCTCAGTGCCTCCATTTTATCCATTGCCGATGAAATCAGACTTTCCCTAATGGAACGTGAATGGCCCTCCAGAATACAGGACAGAATTCGTCTGACCAGAGATTTTGGAGAAGATCCGCTCACCATTACCACACGAATTGAAGAAGTTTTTTTTCATCATGAGGTCAATAAACTGATCGAGGAAACCGAACTTTACGGTGAGAGTTCCACAGATTCTGACCGGATCAGGGAAAAATTAATGGATGCCGTATTCAGACTTTTCTGGTTGACAGGGAAATTTGAAGATGCCCACGCTGACCTTTTTCGAAAAATCAACCGTTCCTCTGGTATTCAATGGCATGAAAAATGCCTGATGGTTAGCGCCCTCACCTTAAGCCTGATACGCTTTTTCGATCCCCTGAAACTGATCATCCTGATGGAGTTTGCTGAAAGTCATGAGAACCAAGTTTATCAGCGAGCCCTCATCGGGACTCTCATTGGGCTCATGATCTACGACCGCCGTATACCCTATTATCCGGAACTGATTAATAAGATTGAAAGTCTTCAGGAAGCAGAACATATTCCTGATGATATTGAGTTCATCCTGATGCAAATTTTACAGGCCAGGGAAACAGAAAAGATCACCCGGGAATTTGAAGAAGAAGTCCTTCCTGACATGAAGAAAATGATGCCCCGCATTGAAGACAAACTTCAACTGGAAGAAATCGGAGAGGAAGATGATCCCGAGGGATATAATCCAAAATGGAAAGGTTTGGTGGATGAAGTTCCAGGTTTGCTGGAAAAAATTGAGCGATTCTCGAAAATGCAGATGGAAGGGGCAGACGTATTCATGAGCACCTTCCAACTGTTAAAACGATTTGATTTCTTCAGCAGCATGAGCCATTGGTTTGTTCCTTTTTACAGGGATCATCCTGAAATCAACAAACCTGAAACCGGACAACATGAAATTAACCTCAGGTTGATTGAAAGCCTGGAAAAAGCTTTTTACATCTGCAATTCCGACAAATATTCTTTTACCCTGAATTTTCAGGCGATCCCGACTCAGCAGCGCAGTATGATAGTGACAAATTTCGAGGCAGAGTTCGCGCAGATGAAAGATATGGCCTCAGAGGAGCAACTGCTTGATCAAACCCTTCAATCCAATGCGGTTTTCATCCAATATATCCAAGATCTATATCGTTTTTATAAATTATTTCCCTCAAAAATGGAATTTGACGATCTCTTCCAGATGAATTTCGAATTCCATAAACTGAATTTTCATGCTCGATTTTTTGAGAAGAAAGGATTTAAAGAAAAACTTGCCTCATTTTATTTCGATAAAGAACATTATCTAAATGCCATTTCGGTTTATGAATCCATCCTGGCCATTCCGCCTCCAAAAGGTGAACACTATGAAAAAATAGCATATTGTCACCAAAAACTTGGCCGCTACAAAAAAGCCATTGAAAACTATAAAACGGCTGAATTATTTGATTCCGACCGCCTCTGGATACTTAAGAAGATGGCCTGGTGCAGCATGAAAATGAAAGATTATTCATCGGCACTTGATTTTTATAAGGAGGCCTCCACCCTTCAACCCGAAGACCTTCATCTCTCCACACAGATAGCGCAATGTTGCCTGAATCTTAAAGACTTTGAACAAGCTCTGAAATTCTATTCAAAAGTCAGCTTTTTTAAACCGGGGGATATGAAAATATTACGTCCCATTGCCTATTGTCATTTTCTAATGGGAAATCTTGACCAGGCTGAGGAGTGCTATACGGAACTTCTTTCCAATCTGGACAATCCTTCTGCCTACGACCTGATGAACGCCGGCCATATTCAACTATGTTCAGGAAGCCGAAAAAAAGCGCTGGCACTATACCGGAAAAGCATGATTAATCCATCTATAAGCGAGGAAAACCTGATCGCAGCCTTCGATGAAGACGTCCCCTACCTGATTGCAAACGGAATTCCGGCAAAAGAGATCCCATTAATTAAAGATTACCTACTTTTTCAAAGAAATCCGGAATCATGATTAGAAAACTCCCCTGGCCGAAAATAGAACTGCTGTTTTTCACATTCATTACACTGGCGAACCTCATCCCCTTTGTTTCAACAAAATTTTTTCCCAGCCTCGACGGCGCCTCCCACTTGAGCAATGCAAACATCATTAACCAGCTTTTGGTTTTTCAGAATGACTTGTTCCGTCAGTTTTTTCAGATCAATCCGGAACCTGTACCAAACTGGACTTCTCACTTGTTACTTTCATTGTTTGGATTGATCTTCCCGGCCTTCCTGGCGGAAAAGATTATTGTTATATCACTCCTTCTCGGCCTTCCATTTGCTTTTCGATCCTTGATGAAGTCACTGGTTCCAGAGAACATAAGCCTTAGCTACCTTGTCTTCCCATTCACCCACTCCATGTTCCTGTTTTTCGGTTTTTTTAATTTTTGTATCGGGATTGTTTTTTTCATGATCACCCTGCGTTACTGGTTGGTCAGGCATGGGATTATCAAAGGTCTTAAGGAAATGTTCATCTTGTTTTTCTTCATCCTAATCACTTATTTCTCCCATATTCTTGTCTTCGGCGTGCTGCTGATCGTCATTGCCGTTCATATTATGGCCGATACTCTTCCTGGCATATTCCGAAACACAATGGAAAGGAAAAAGCTTTTCCGTGATTTTTTCCGTAAAACGGGCATCATTACAATGGTTTCTGCCATTCCCCTTTTCCTCTTTGTTTACTTTTTTATGTCAAGACCAGGAATCAGGGAAATATCCTTTCTGACGAAATCACAACTCCTTGAATTTTTGTACAGGATACGTCCCCTAATTTCTTTTAATCCTGAGAAAGAAGGAATTTTTACGATTATTTTTTTTGGACTTCTGGTTTTTCTCATTCTTACCGGCATTCTGATCATTGCTTACCGTTTTTTCAGTTTGAAAAACAGAAAAGTTAACCCAAATTCAGAATGGCTTATCCCATCTATTTTCATCCTTGTTGTATTGTATTTTTTCCTTCCTGATGCATACGGAACTGCAAGCTATACCAATCTCCGTTTGGGATTTATCTTGTTCCTGCTAACCATACTCTGGATTTCGACCTTTCCGCTTCCCCGTTGGATGGGTATAATGGCAGCAGCTACAGCCATAGCAGTCAATGTCATGATGATTGAGTTCAATAAACCGCTCATCCGTGAATTCGGGAAGATGGCTGAGGACTGCAACAAAGCATCCCAGCATATCGCGCCAAACAGCCTTGTTTTACCCATTTATCTGATGGACAACTGGTTTACTGGACATTTTGTGGATTACATGGCGGTCGATAAACCAATCCTGATGGTGTACAACTATGAATGTGAAACCGGTTATTTCCCTGTAATATGGAATACATCCACAAAACCCAATTATTTTATTGGCAACCCATCAGATTCCTCGCATTATATCAATTTTGCCTTAAGCGGAGAAAGGAAAAGTTTAAAGATCAACTATATCTTTGTCATGGGAAAGATTGATCCAGGGAAGGACTGGTTTTTTTCTATGCTTGATAAAATTCTGGTCAAGACTTATGTTCCGGTTTATTCCACTGAATTTTGCTGTCTTTATCAGTCTTTAACTATTTATTGAAACGGTTCAGGCTATTCTGACTGATCAGATGCCAATCCGGTTTTCCGATAAACCCTTCCAGGTCATGGTTATCCGTATAGGACATGGCAGAGGATAAATAATCCTTGAAATTATCCACCCAGCCCGACAAAGTATATTCCACCTGGATCATCCTGGTCACGCCTTCGGAGGAACGGATCTCATTACCCAGATGAGCCTGGACTTCCTTGGTACTCATTCCACGAAATTTTTTGTAAAACAAAGAGCCCATTTTAAAAGCTGTCCTGACTTCTTCACTATATTGATCCACCTTATCGCCTGGGACAGTGTAACCTTCAAATTTTTTATTTGCAGCAAAGGTATGTCCTGCCGACTCCAGAGCTTTATTGAAAATCCCGCCACACATCACATAATCGGCGCCAAGAGCCAGGGCTTTGATGATGTCGGCATACTTCCTGATTCCTCCATCGGCAACGATTTTTGCATGAACTCCGGCTTTCAGGCTTTTCATAACGTGAATGTCGTGGATCAGGGATGCCAGGGGATATCCTATCCCGGTATGCACGGAAGTACTGCAACCTGAGCCATTGCCGACACCCACCCGTACATAATCAGCTCCAGCCGAGGAGAGTTCAAAGAATGTTGCCGGGTTGGCCACATTGCCGACCATAAGAATCAATTGATCCCCGTATATTTCTTTCACTTTGCTGATCGTCCCAAACAACCTTTTCATATGCCCGTTGGCAATGTCAATACAGACAAAAAAAGGAGAAGAGGGTTCCATGAGAGGGGAGTTGATAAAAAGCTGCTCTACCTGATCCAAACTCAGTGCCATCCACCCCATTGTACCAATGATATCCCGGGTGTTAAAATTTCTTGTTTCTGTCCTCGGGATGATAGGATAAATATGGTTTTCCTCGTATATCTTACGGTGGGCAAGATCCGTAACTGTATCCATGGGGGCAGTAAACAAGGGCAGCATACCCTTTCCATCCATTATCTTCACTGTTTTTCTGGAGTTGATTGAACTCAGAACAGCCGGGCTGATCAAAATATCGTCGAAGTCAAATTTCATGTTTAGCATGATCACATTATTTGTCGATTACTATTCTTACCGGATAACCGGTCAACCTTTGCTGAAGCCATTCTTTGATTCGCTTCATGTCATGTTTATCCGGATTCCTTTTGACTTTCAGGTAAGCAAGATACGCGGTATCTGCTTTTCGGGTACCAGGTTTTCGGATGATCACCTTGGACACGGATACCTCTTCGGCCACAGGAAAAAGGACTTTGATTTCAGGGATCAGGGTTCCGTTGCCAGAAAAATCTTCCAGGCCTTTCAATTTTTGCTCCAGCATTTGAATTTTCTCCTCCTTTACAGCAAGTATCTCCTGGGACTTGGTATATAATTCCTCGACAATTTCTGATTTCATGTTGGTGATCTCGCTGGGGTTAAGTTCATTTACTCCCTGTTTAACTAAAAGTTTAGCATTGATGAGGTGATAATCAGGCATTTTTTTCTTTGCATTTTCAAGCAGCTCATTGCTTACTCCTTTTCCAATGTAAACCAAAGAGATTGTTTTTTCTGAAGCGCTGATTTTTTTTTCGATGATGGTATTGTCATTGAAATTTAACTCCTTGTTAATGAAGCGGGCAGAATTAGATTCAAACACATTCCGCTGAATCATCTGGTAAGCGATATAAATACTGGGCAAAAGGGTGATAATCACAATAGTGTAAATGATAAGTCTCACTTTTTTTGCAGTACGTTCATCTTTGTACTGTATCAGAGGGAAATGTAAAAATCTAACCATCAGGAAAGTAGCAAGACAAATAAAAACGCTATTGATAAAGAAGAGGTATAAAGCACCGGCAAAATAGTACATATTCCCCACGGCAAGCCCGTAACCTGCTGTACATAAAGGAGGCATGAGTGCAGTTGCGATGGCCACTCCTGGAATCACATTTCCCTTGGATTTGCTAGATGTCGCTATGACCCCGGCCAGCCCTCCAAAGAATGCGATCAGCACATCATACACTGTGGGTGTGGTACGTGCCAGTAATTCTGAATGGGCTTCCGCCAAAGGGGTGGAAATAAAATACAGTGTCGAGGCGCATAAGCTGATGATGACGGCAATGGAATAATTGTAGGCTGAGGTTCGGATCAGCCTGAAGTCATTGATCCCGGCGCCAAGCCCTATCCCCATGATGGGCCCCATCAGGGGAGAGATCAGCATGGCCCCTATGATTACCGCCGTGGAATTCATGTTCAGACCTATGGAAGCCAGAAAAATGGCAAAGATCAATACCCAGAGGTTGGTTCCCCTGAAATAAATGCTTTGCCTGATCGATTGTATTACTTCTTCCACCCCGGCCTGTTCTTCCGAAAGATTGAAGCGATCTTTTAAAAATGCTTTAAAACTTGTGTTGTATGGCATAAATATGCTTTGATTATGTCTAATTTCAACCCCAAATGTACATAAAAACCCTTATGTTTTCAAACCGATATACCAGCCAGCTAATCAAACCTAAAGCTTAAACCCTCCCGTGCAGAAATAGAGCAGTTCAAGAAAAACCTTGTCGGACTGCTGGATGGTCTTGATGAGACCGATTCTTTTTGCAAAGATCACGCCTTTATTCCCGGTCAATTCCTATAGTAAGCTTGTATTTCCTTCCCGGGTGTACTTATCTGGATAGAGAAAAAAAATAAAACCCGCTATTGAAGCGGGTTTTGAGATGATTTTGTGCCCGGAACAGGACTCGAACCTGCACATCCGTACGGACACTAGTCCCTGAAACTAGCGCGTCTACCAATTCCGCCATCCGGGCGAAGAGAGTGTGGGTTTGGGTGTGAGTTTGGGTGTGATGATATCAGGGGTGCAAAGGTAGAAATCTTTTTAATATACCCGGATGAAAAATCAAATTAATGTAAAATCTGTCTCAAAAAATGATCCCTTCATGGTTTATAAAAAAATGATATTGTTTTTTTTAAATAAAATAATAATTACCTTTGATTTACCAACAACATAACATCAATCTATATGATGTTTTCTATCCAGGACAAATATTCTTTATCCATTAAAAACTTGATCATGAGAAAATATTTATTCTTGATCTCCTCGGTTTTAATCGTGCTCCTATCCGTTTTTACCAGTAACGGACAATGCCCTCCAACGCTGACCCTGGTTCCCCAGGGAGCCAATGTCGAAATTACCGGGAATAACACTATCGGTTTTACCGTCAGTCTTTGTCCCGGACAGGCTGCAGAAATGATCGCTTCTCCCGGATCAGGAGTGAGTTTTAACTGGTATCAGAATGGCATTCATGTAACCGATTCGACATTCAACCATTACTGGGCAAAAGATATTGGGACTTACTATCTGATCATTTCCGGTTGCGCCACCCCATCTGCCACAGTCACGGTATCCCATAAATTACAACCTGTTTTTACTATTACACCAAGCATCATTCCTCCGCATATCTGTGCCCAGCAAAGCATCAGTATGACTGTCAATGCCAATCCTCCCGGTTCTGCATGGTTATGGATGTCGCCTCCCTCACTTTTTGGAACAAACACAAATCCCACAGGGAATGTCATGTTGACCTCCCAAACGGTATTCACCCTGGTTGGGACACATCCTTCAAGCGGATGTCCTTCCACCCAAAGTGTTACCGTACTTGTGGATGATATTATTGACGGGGGTACTATCGCGGTTGATCAGCAGATCTGCTCGGGGACCATACCTGCCCTACTTACCTCCACCTCATTACCTACCGGAGGCGGGGGGCCTGGGACCTATACCTATACATGGTCTTACAGCACGACAGGACCTTTAGGTCCCTGGACCGGAATTCCATCAACGAACACCATTAATTACCAGCCAGGAGCCCTTTATCAAACCACCTGGTTCATCCGCGGTGCTGCTTCACCCCCATGCTTTGCCGGTGGCAGCAATGCCGTTCAGATTATAGTAGATCCTATCCCGGTGATGAGCAGCGGTACTGCCTTGGATATTTGTACCGGATCAGGGGTCAATTATACGCCTGCATCCAACGTACCCGGGTCAACTTACAACTGGACCGCTTCTGTCACCTCTCCCGGTATCAATGTTTCCGGGTTCTCTGCCAGTGGTTCCGGAATGATCACCGACCATCTTAGCCTTGACCCCGGAGGTACAACACCCGGTCAAGTAACTTATGTGATCACCCCGACCGGACCTTCTCCTACATTCTGCCCCGGCAATCCAATTTCCCTTATTGTCAATGTCAACCCTATCCCTGCGGTAACCAATACCGAACTTTCCCAAACCATTTGTTCGGGAGGCACCACGACCCTGGTCCATTTGACTTCCGGGGTCAGTGGAACCACTTTTAGCTGGTATGCGACTGCGCCTGCAGGGATATCGGGATTCATCATCACTCCGGAGACAGGAGATATTCCGGCACAAACGATTAGCAGCACCCTGACTAATCCTGCATATGTCACCTACCATATCACTCCCTATGGACCTGCCCCGACCAACTGCCCCGGAATAGAAATATCTTACACGATATTGGTCAACCCTTCTCCCACCGTAACGAACAACCCCATGTACCAGCATGTCTGTTCGGAACAACCTACCGCTGAAGTTATACTCACTTCCAATGTGAGCGGAACGGATTTTACCTGGACAGTAACTGAGGTTATACCCCCTTCAATGACTGGGGTAATCACGCCGGGAACAAGTTCAATTCCTGTTCAAACCATAACCAACCCTGGGAGTACTATTGGCAGCGTGACTTACCATATTACACCAAGCGGAAGTCTTGGATCATGTCCTGCCACACCCCAGGACTACATCATCTATGTGCATTCAAAACCCGCGATATCAAGTTCACTGTCCGAAAATGTTTGCAGCAACTCCCCGTTTTCATACACCATTACCAGCAATGTCAGCGGATCATCTTTTTCATGGAGCCGGGCAAGTGTTCCAGGCATCTTTAATCCACCGGCCAGCGGATCCGGTTTTACCATCAATGAAACCCTGATCAATTTACTGACTACCCCCGTTGATGTGACTTATGTGTTAACACCAACCGGCCCACTGCCAACTTCCTGTACAGGTATACAGGCAAATCTTATCGTAACCGTAAAGCCCCTGCCCGCCGTATCCGCCGGACTAGACAAAACCATCAATTGCGGTACGAGCACAATACTTGATGGATCTGCAACAGCAGGAACCGGCAGTATCACCAGCATCGCCTGGACGCCTGCAAGTCAAATTGAAGGCCCATCAAATATTCTAACTCCGACAACCAAGAATTTAAACTCTTCACAAACTTATACCCTTACCGTTACCGATGCCGGTGGATGTCAGCAATCGGATGTGGTCCAGGTAAATGTCACAGGAACCTGCTTGGCAATTTCTCCATCGGCCTCTCCCCAGACAATTTGTATTGGACAAACCACCCACCTGAATGCCAACGCAAGCGGAGGTTCAGGTTCTTATACTTATTCCTGGTCTTCTAATCCTGCAGGATTTTCTTCCACTTCACCAACCCCTGATGCAATTCCTGTTGTGACGACAATTTATACCGTATCCGTTGATGATGGCTTTACCACAACCAACGGATCGGTTACAGTGACCGTTAATGCTTTGCCCACGGCATATCAGGTCACTGGAGGAGGAGAATATTGCATTGGAGATATCGGAGTGCCTATCGGACTGAATAATTCGCAAACCGGTGTCAATTATCAATTGTACCGGGGAATAACTCCTGTTGGACCACCCCTGGCCGGGGGAGGCTCATCCATTTCTTTTGGAAATTTCACTACGGTTGGCACCTATTCTGTCAGGGGTGTAAATGGAAGCACTAGTTGCCAGAATGATATGACAGGAAGTGTAACCGTGAGCAGCAATCCAAACCCAACTGTCAATGCCGGTCCGGATAAAAGTATTGCCTATGGCACAAGTACATCGCTTAATGGTGTTGTTTCAAGCGGTACACCCCCTTATATATATTTATGGACACCCATCAGCAGCATTGTTGCCGGCCAATCTGGTTTGATAAGTCCGCTGACCACCAATTTATATACCAATACAGAATTCACCTTAACCGTTAATGATCAGAAAGGATGTACAAATTCCGATAATGTATGGGTTTTTCTCAATGGAGATCCCTTAAGCATTTTTGCTACGGCATTGCCGGATGTCATCTGCAATAATGGTGCGCTGGTTCAGTTAAATGTCGTTGCTTCCGGCGGTTCTGGTGATTATACCTACTCCTGGACATCGAACCCGCCAGGATGGACCTCTTCAATTCCCAATCCGGTCGTAAACCCAACCAACAATACAGATTACATCATTGAAGTCAGTGATGGCTATAATACGACCTCAACGACTGTTGCGGTAACGGTCAATCCCTTGCCGATCATATATAATGTTACAGGGGGCGGATCTTATTGTGCAGGTGGTTCAGGCGTTGAAATAGGATTAAGCAATTCTCAAAGCAACATTAACTACCAGCTTTTCAGGGGGGGGCTACCTTATGGTCCACCTGTTCCGGGAAGTGGAAGTGCAATTTCCTTCGGCTTCCATACTGCCGCTTTCACCTACACTGTTCAAGCAACCAATACCGTGACGAATTGTGAGAATTACATGAATGGTAGTGCTGAAGTAATCATTCTGCCTTTACCAACTCTGTATACGGTCACAGGAGGGGGATCTTATCCTGCTGGTGGTGTCGGGGTTCCTATTGGGCTATCAGGTTCTCAGACAGGGATTAATTACCGTCTGAGACTGGGACCGGATTATATTACACCTCCTCCCGGTATACCCGGCACAGACCATCCGATAACCTTTGGAAATCAAACATTGGCTGGTACTTATGTGGTGGAAGGTGTAAATTCCGCAACCCTTTGCCAGGTTGAAATGCAGGGCAGTGCCACAGTGGTCATCAATCCATTACCCACAGTTTTTAATGTGACAGGTGGAGGTCAGCGATGTTCAGGAGATCCGGGACTTGAAATCGGGCTTGATGGCTCTGAGATCGGAGTAAGGTATGATCTCTTGCTTGAAGGAACAGTAATTGACAATTTAAACGGAACAGGGGCTGAGCTTTCATTTGGCCCGATCGAGATACCGGGATTGTATACCATAAATGGAGTGAATATTTTGACTGGAGTTGACCAAATGATGAATGGAAACGCCTTGATTACAGAATTTCCATTACCGGTTATCTATTCTATGGTACCCTTAGGGAATGCATGTCCCGGAGTTGAAATCTACCTTAATGGTTCGCAATCTGGCATTGATTATGAACTTCGAAGGGGATCCACCCTGATCATGGTGATTCCCGGGACCGGGATTCCCGGATTACTGAGTTTCGGGCAGCATTTTATTCCCGGAACTTATACGATCACCGGCATAAATACCACAACAGGATGTCAGGCGTTGATGAATGGCATGACGGTTATTCATCCCGCCCCTGCAATTTATACTGTCAATCCCCCGGGGATAATTTGCCCGGGAACTCCGATAACACTATCCTCCTCCGAAACAGGAATTTTATATCAGTTAAGACTCAATGATGTTATCAATATCGGCTCTCCGCTTACAGGAACAGGAGGCTTACTGGATTTCGGTCCACAAACCCTGCCCGGTACTTACAGGGTCATTGCCTTTAACACCTTGAACAACTGTTATTCCTGGATGAATGGCAGTGCCACCATAGAAGTGCTGCCGATTGTCTACACGATTATCCCGAACAAAGACACTTGTACCGGAGCTATTGTCCGCCTCAATGGTTCAGAGATAGGTATTACCTATCGGTTGATCTATAACGGAAGTGTAATATTAAATACATTGACCGGAACCGGATTACCTCTGGTTTTTGGCACTTATTATACTTCGGGGACTTATACCATTACAGCGGTTGTTCCTTCCACGCTTTGCGAATCCCAGATGGAAGGGCAACTTAGGATTTTTGACTCTCCCTCTTTGTTTAACATCACCCCCAACGGTATCAGTTGCTCGGGTTCAGCCATCGGTTTGGATGATTCAGAGATCGGAGTGAATTATACCCTATTTCGGGATAGCTGGGTGATAGCAGCCGGACCAATAGCTGGTACCGGAGATGCTATTTCTTTCGGGCCTCAGAATTATCCCGGTGAATACACCATTGAAGCAGTTTATGCCTCCACTACCTGTTCACGAACCATGAATGGGTCCACTACCTTATCCCCGAGGCCTGTCATTTATAACTTGCAACCTCAGGGGCCACAATGCGCCGGTACTGAAATCGCGTTAAATGGTTCCGAAACCGGAGTGGTATATTCTTTATTAAGAAATGGGATCGTCGTTCAGACCATGGCGGGAACAGGTTCCATTCTTCATTTCGGACCTCAATATATCAGTGGAACTTACACCATCAGAGCAGTCATATTATTGTCCACCTGTGATGCCGATATGGATGGGAATGTTCTCTTACAGCCCCTCCCTACAGCTTTCGACATAACCCCGGCAGGAGCGAACTGTGCCCCAACGATCATCGGTTTATCAGGATCTGAAATCGGAATGACCTACCAGTTAATAAAAGATGGATCACCCTCAGGTACTGCATTACTAGGGACGGGAACATCCCTGACTTTTGGACCGCAATCAGAAGGTAACTACGTAATTCAAGCTACAAATATTTCTACAAACTGTTTGAATACTATGAACGGGCAGGTGAATATTTCGCCAGGACCTGTGGTGAATACTGTTGCAAACCTTACGATATGTGCTTCTTACGCAATACCCTTACAGGCAGAAGCTTTCAACTATTCAACAGTGCTTTGGACAAAAACAGGCGATGGTGTATTTTCTGATGAAACGATACTCAATCCCGTATATACACCGGGTCCCGGAGATCTTCTGGCAGGAACAGTGACCCTTACGGTCACCGTTAACGGTAGCCCGGCATGTGCTTACCTTATGGCTTCCGCTTCTACACATGTTATTTTTCAGTCAAGACCTGTAAGTGATGCCGGACCGGATGCCAATATTTGCGCTTCAGGAACCTACCCTTTAAACGGAACAGCCCAATATCAATCCTCTGTATCCTGGTCCAGCAATGGCGACGGCTCTTTTGATCATGACAATATCCTCAATCCCGTTTATACTCCAGGGGTAAACGACATCCTCACTGGAACCGTGAATCTTACCCTTTCAGCAACGGGAATCACGCCCTGTCAAACAGAAGTGACCAATGATTTCATGGTCCTTACCCTTAATCCACTCCCCTTGGTCGATGCCGGAACAGATGCCACCGTTTGTGAAAACCTTAGCTACCATGCGATGGGAAGCATTACACACGCCACTGCTGCAACCTGGTCGTCAAGCGGTGACGGCACATTCGACAATACCGGGTCGCTCACCCCATTCTATACCCCAGGAGTACTTGACATCCAAAACGGAAGTGTTATCTTGACCCTTGCCGCTGATGGTCTGGCCGGATGTACCTCCGTTCATGTCACTGACAATATGATGCTTTATATTGACAAACTGCCGGTGATCCAGGCAGGGATGAATGCAAGTATATGTGAAAATCAACTATTCGACCTGAATGGACAGGCTCAGAATTACAGCTCTTTTGACTGGACTTCTTCCGGCGACGGAACTTTCAGCACACCCCTCTCCCTCAGCGGGACTTACACCCCCGGGCCCGTTGATTTAAGTAATGGAAACGCCACTCTCACCCTGACTGCATACGGACAGAATTCATGTCTATTGCAGTCTGTTTCTGATCAGATGCTGCTCAGCTTTGAGCCCATGCCACTGGCAAACGCGGGCAATGATATCCTCTCCTGCCCTTTCCTCGCTATTCTGCTAAATGGCTCTGCTTCGCATTTTTCATCAGTTTTATGGACGACAAATGGAAATGGGACTTTTGACCATGATAATATTCTAAATCCCTTATATACTCCTGGACCGGCAGATATTTCGGCTGGTTATGTCATCCTTAGTCTGACCGTCAACGGTCAGGCAGAATGTATCTCCCAGTTGTCTACCGATGACGTAAGAATTGATTTTATAACCCCACCCTCTGCTTCTATTTCAGGCCCTTCAGCGATCTGTAATGGAGATCCTGTTGTTCTTAGCTTTTCCCTGACCGGGACACCTCCATGGTCACTGACATACTCGGATGGAAGCCAGAATTACACGGCCAATAATATCCCGGTTTCCCCTTATACGGCAACGGTTTACCCGATTATAACCACGACCTATACGCTGATACAGGTCAATGATGTAAATTGCAATGGAAATTTCGGAACTTCCGCTGTTACCGTATCTGTTCTTCCCAATCCCACGGAATATAATCTGACGGTTACCAATAACGGAGGATATTGTGAAGGCGGGTCAGGGGTGTCCATTGGACTTGAAAGCTCCCAAACCGGGGTCATATATCAATTGCTGTTTGAAGGACATCCTTCCGGATTGCCTTTACCCGGTAACGGAGGCCCTCTTGATTTTGGAATGAAAACTGCACCAGGGACTTATACGGTATTGGCTACACGACCGTCCACATCCTGTCAGACCATTTTCCAAAACAGTGTTCAGGTTTTCATCTATCTGAGTCCTGTTGTTGATTTCACAAGCGACGCCGCCTGTCTGGGGACACTGACGCAATTCCATCTTCAGGGACCTGATATAGCCAATGTTGCACAATGGATATGGGATTTCGGAGAGGGAACCGTAGTGACTTATAATTCACCCGTCGAGCCTTCTCATTTATACCCTGTTGCAGGATCTTTCCAGGTTGTTCTCATCGCCAATGATATCCATGGTTGTCAAAAAACACTGACTCATCAGGTGGTTGTCGGACATTTACCTACTGCTTTGTTCTCTAATTCAGCCCCTGTCTGCCTCGGAGATAGGATCACGTTTACGGATCATTCCTATTCCCCGTCGACAACTTACCTGACTCAATGGCACTGGGAATTTGGTGATGGGGAAGAAGTAATTATTAATTTCCCTGAAAATCCTAACGTTCAGCATCAATATTCAATCCCGGGAATTTATGAGGTTAAGCTTACCGTAACCAACAACCAACAATGCAATGCCGTAAAAATCCGGCTCATCACCATCAGTCCTTCTCCGGTGGCTAATTTCGATTATGGGAATCCCTGTGCCAATGAACTGCTTTCTTTCACAGACCTTTCACAGCCAAACGGCGGGGGCAGCATTGTAGAATGGCATTGGAATTTTGGTGATCCGAATTCAGGAGTTGATAATGTTTCTACACTTCAAAATCCTTCCCACCTATACCTTCAGCCGGGAGATTACATTGTCCGGTTGATTGTAATGACCGCCAACGGCTGCGACAGTACCGCCATCAAGACCATCACAGTTGGTTCCCGACCACAGTCAGCATTTTCATCCGACACTGTGTGCCTTGGCAATCCTACGCATTTTACTGACCTTTCTGTTGCCAACAATGGCATCATCACAGGATGGGACTGGAACTTCGGTGATGGATCTGCCCATTCATTTATCCAGAATCCTGAACACACTTATACCACATCAGGCAATCATACCGTAACCCTCACTGTGACTAATTCAGGAGGTTGCAGGCATTCCGTAAGTCAACAGGTTATGGTATCACTTCCTCCCGTGGCCGGATTCAGCAATTCAACCATCAACTGCTCAGCCTCTCCGGTCAGCTTCACTGATCTCAGTTTTGCACAACATGGTTACCTTGTTAAATGGGTATGGAACTTCGATGATGGGAATACGCAAACCATTCATTTCCCTGATCCGCAAAATACCACTCACACCTATGCAAACCCCGGAAATTACAATGTCATGCTTTCAGTGCAGACCAGCGACAGTTGCTGGGCATCCTCTGCACATCTTGTCACTGTCGGCGCATCTCCTCTGGCCAATTTTGAATCTTCAGGTCAAAGCTGTAATGGGTCCCAGGTGCAGTTCAACGACCTTTCCCAACCCAATGGAGGAACCCAGATCGTTGCCTGGAATTGGAATTTCGGAGATCCAACATCAGGGGTAAACAATACTTCCAGCCTGACTAATCCAACACATGTTTACCAGGCGGCAGGAACATATACCGTCCAACTGATTATCACCAATGTCAGTAACTGCTCGGATACCATGATAAAAACAATAAGTGTTAATGGTCGTCCAAGTGTAGTATTTCTTGCCGATACTGTTTGTCAGGGTAGTACCACTCATTTCACCGATCAGTCAGTTCCCAATTCCGGTAATCTTGTGTCCTGGTTATGGAACTTTGGAGACGGAATCACATCCACAGATCAGAACCCTACACATACCTATGCTCAAGCCGGTATTTATAATGTAAGCCTGAGTGTCACCAACTCCTTCAATTGCCAACATGATACCATGCAACAAGCATTGGTCAATGTTACTCCCCAATCCATGTTTGGTTTTTCAGGAAGTTGTTCAGGAGCTGAAATCCAGTTCCAGGATTTATCTATCACTTCAGCAGGTTCTATTTACTTATGGCATTGGGATTTCGGAGATGGTGACACATCAAACCTCCAGAATCCGATCCATATCTACACCCTGCCTGGAACCTATCTGGTCAGCCTCACCATTACCAATACCCTCGGCTGTACGGATGAATTTTCTGCGCCTGTAGTCACCTATAACCATCCCACGGCTGATTACAGCTATTTCAGCACCTATTGCCCAGCAGGCCGGGTTACCTTTACTGATCATTCAATTCCATCCGGAGTTCCGGTCATTTCATGGTTATGGTATTTTGAAAACGGTGTATATTCGACCTATGCCAACCCTTCTCATACTTTCTCTGTCACCGATACCACATACCCTGTAAAACTCATTGTAACAGATGCCAATGGTTGCACAGATACCATCATTCAAGATGTATATGTCAACCCCGGGTTTAATTTCACTTTCCAGGCTCCTCCGGTATGCATTGGAACACCGACTAAATTTCATCCGCAAAATTTAGCGCCTGGTGATACGCTTCATGATTTACGCTGGAATTTCGGGGAACCCAACAGCGGTACTTATAATACTTCATCCTTGTATTCGCCTGTTCATACTTATTCCAATCCGGGAACCTATATCGTAAAAATGCTGGCATACAATATCAACAATTGTTACGACAGCATTTATAAAGAAGTCATTGTTTACCCGGGTCCGATTGCTGATTTTATTTTTGACACTGTACCTTATTGCGACACCACGGCGATTTTCTATAATCGTTCTGTCGGAAGCGGAGCTAATGTCGATACCCTCATCTGGAAATTCGGGGATGGTACTTCGTTTACTGAAGTGCCACCCTTTATGAGCAGCATTACTCACCCCTATAACGGTTTTGGAAGTTATATGGTCAGTCTTACCGCCGTTAATGCCAATGGATGCCAGCATACTATTTCCAAAGAAATCCTGGTTTCCTGCATTGCAGCCGGATTTTCCAAGACCGATACCCTGGTGTGTTCCCGCCTTAGCTTGTCTCTCCATGACAATTCCGGGCCTGTCAGCCTGATCAACAATTGGCAATGGATATTTGGTGATGGGAAGGATACCACCTATACTCATTTCACACCCTTTATCAGACATGTTTATGAAAGTCCCGGCTCCTTTGACATTACTCAGGTTGTATCGTCAACCAACAATGGGATCATTATCAGGGATACATTCCGCTTGAGTGTTCAGGTTTTTGCCTCCCCAGTTGCCATATTCGAGGCATTTCCCGTATGTTTTGGCGATACTACGAGGTTTATCAATCTTTCCGACAGCAATGGTGTTTCGATCACAAGAACTTTCTGGAAATTTGGAGAAGTTCCGCCCATTGCCGGAGATACCAGTTTACTGATCAATCCTGATTATTTCTATACCTCGGCTGGTGACCATAACGTAAAGCTAATCCTGACCAACATCTCAGGATGTACTGATACGCTAAAGCAGAGAGTCAGGGTCAACCGCTTGCCTGTTGCAGATTTTTCCCACTCTGACGCCTGTTCACGCGATCATGTTTTCTTCACGGATAAAACACTACCGGGAGATACGCTGATCGGATCATGGTCATGGGCTTTCGGAGATCCATTGTATCAGGATACTTCGCGTATTCAGGACCCCATGCATACGTATGCACTGGGAGGTCAATATATAGTTTTCCTGAAAGCTGAAGACCTGTTGGGTTGTTCAGATACAGTTAGCAAAACATTGACCGTGCTCGAATCCCCGGTCAGCGCCTTTACCCTTGAAGAAAATTTTGACGGTATGCTGGGTAAAGTACGCATGAAAAACCTGTCGGAAAATGCCATCAGTTATTCCTGGGATTTCGGCAATGGTTCACACTCCACCCAGGAAAACCCCATTGTTACTTATGCACAGGATGGCAGTTATATCATCAGTCTGGTAAGCTGGGCAGCAAACAATTGTTCGGACACCACGATTTATGATTATGAATTCATGTTCCACAACCTTTTTGTTCCGAATGCCTTCTCCCCGACTAATATCATTTATAAAGTCAGATTATTTAAGCCTGTCGGCATCAACCTGAAACAATATCATATCCAGGTATTCGATTTGTCCGGTCATCTGATGTGGGAGTCCACTGCCCTCGATGATAAAGGCCGTCCGCTGGAAGGCTGGGACGGAACCTATAATGGAGAGCTGATGCCTCAGGGAAATTATATGTGGAAGATCAATGCGACCTTTAAAGACGGTAAATCCTGGGAAGGAACAAGCATAGGTAAAGGAAGCGCTTCTACGATGGGGAATGTAACTTTGATCAGATAAACAAAAAGACCATGAAAAACAAGTTCTTTTTAACGCTATTTCTGATCCTCGTAAACTTAGGAATTTTCCTTCCAACATTCGGTCAGGATCCATTATTCTCCCAATATTTCAGCATACCAAGCTGTTACAACCCCGCCATGACAGGAATCGGGACAGGGCTAAGACTCAGGTTCAATTTCCGTGATCAGTGGCCGGTTTTACCCACAGATTATAAATCTTATTATTTCTCCGCTGACCTTGGTGACAGGAACCTCCCTGGTTCGGGAGGAATTGGGCTAATGGTCAATTCCGATAATGAAGGGGTCGGTTTTATTCACAATCTTGAAATCGGACTGAACATAGGGGTGCGTATCCCGATTTCCAGCTTTCTTGTTAGCCAGGTCGGGATCAAAGCCAGTGTAAGGCAAAAAACCGTGAACTGGGACGATTTTGTTTTCACGGATCAGTTTGATGAAAGGTATGGGAATATATACCAGTCCGAATTTATCGCTCCTGATGCCAATAAAAAAGTATATCCTGACTTTGCCGCCGGCGGAGTTTTGCAATATGCCAATGAAAACAATAGCCTCAACGGCACAGTAGGCTTTGCTGTGGATCACATCTTTCAACCTGATGAGTCATTTTTAACCACAGGTTCTTCCCCTTTGCCCCGAAAATGGATTGCCCAGGCTGACATGGTGATATCTTTGGGAGAATCTTCGTCCTCAAGCATTTCCTCTCATGGAGGCGGAGATCCACTAAGAATCAATCCCGGCATCCTCTTCATTAGTCAAAGCAAGCTGAATTCGATTCAGGCCGGTCTGACCCTGTTGAAATACAATATCTATCTCGGAGGATGGTACAAAGGTACCCTGACAGGAGCACCTTCCAATGCCATGGTGGTTCTGGCCGGTTACCGTTTTATGTTCTCTGAAACTTTCAGCGCTAAGTTCATGTACAGCTACGACATCCCGATTTCCGGTGCCATGATGGGAACAGGCGGCGCTCATGAAGTCAGCCTGGTCATTGAGTTTGATAAATTATCACTGTTTGGAGGCGGAAACCGGAGCTATAGCCCGGCTGGCAGATCGCGTGGCAATTTTGACCCTCTCGACTGTCCGGTTTTCTATTAAAAAAAACCTGTAAATCAATTGATTTACAGGTTTTTGTGCCCAGGACAAGACTCGAACTTGCACAGCCTGAGGCCACTACCCCCTCAAAGTAGCGTGTCTACCAGTTTCACCACCTGGGCAAACAAAGTGTGGACCTGACATTAAGCAGGTTTGGTGTGGGTTAGGTATGAGGAGTTTATTGGTCGGCAAAAGTAATATTTTTTTATGGTTTAGCAAAGAATATTTACAATTTCAGACCATCGAAAATGAAAAAAGCTACAGCCATCCAGGAATTAAATTATGAACTGGTGAACATCAAGGTTATTCATTGAATATCTATTACCCTGAACTCCGTGCTGACGGGAACTCCTTTGAAATTTTCAATAAAACGATCAGAAACGTGTTCCAGACAACCTGTTCCCAGCGGTAATCCAAGGTTGATCAAATCATTTTTCACTTTGATATAAAATTTCTCACTCAGCACAATACGGTTTTCAATACTTTTTGTCATTAAGCGGGCGGTTAAATCAATATCGCTGCCATAATAATCGTTGGTTCCCTCAAAAAAGGTGATATTATGGACTTCCGTGCAATAATGGATCGCCACTTTGCAATTCAGAAAAAGATCAGGGTCAGGGTGGTGACGAATTAGAAAAAGTGATGCATAGATATCTTCCAATAAAGCAAAATAATTATTATTAGAGGCCTTGTTGTGCAACTCTTCGTCGGTGATAAACAACATCATCTCATCTCCAATTCCTTTCACAATGTTACTTTGAAAATGATTTGCAAAAAGAAGATTGTTGAATGTATTGTTAAGTTTTCTTCCCCAGTCGGCCAGTCCGCCCTGATATTTCATATCCGTGGAGCGGTTAATATCCATGAAGAAACAGCTACCCGGGCACTTTGGAATGCTGTTTAGCACCCTGAGCATTTCCGCGGAGTTAGGATCCTTATAATGGATAAAATAAGCCATTAAAATACTTTCAGGGCATCTTCCTGGCTGGGATATATCTCAAAGATATTGGTAAATCCTGAGATTTCGAATATTTCTCTAATATTCTCCTGAAGCCCACAAAGAACAAATTTACCTTTAGCCAGGGTGATCTTTTTCAGTGCCATCAATAAAATTCTCAACCCGCTGCTGCTTACATAATCCATATTGGAACATTCTATCAGGATTTTATCTTCCTGGTGATCGATCAAGTCCATCAGTTTTTTTTCCAGAATACTGTAATTTGTTGTATCCAATCTGCCATTGATCCTGACGATCATGCACTGATCTGTTTTTTGTTCCTTCAATTCCATATCTTGGGGAGGTTTTGAGTTAATATTTCTTGGTCAAAATTACTATATTTTTATCGTTTTTACGTTGATATTCCACCCGGTTCATCATTTCCTTGACAAAATGAATTCCGAGGCCTCCAATCTTTCTTTCCTCAAGAGACTGGTTCACCAATTCATCAGTAGATTTTTCCAGTAAATTAAAAGGTTTTCCCTCATCTGATATCCGGATTATAATTGTATTTTCCGCCGGCATTTCTATATCTATTGTTACAGGGTGAGGCAGGTTATCATCAAAAGCATAAAAAACAATGTTTGTAAAAAGCTCTTCAATGACCAGGTTGAGCTCCAAATTGACCTTCATGGGAACCTGCCATTCCACAGATAAGGCTTCAAGGAAAAGGACAATTTTTTCAAGCTCCGGGAGTTGATTAGAAACCTTTAATGATTTTTTTTTCATGGGATTGTCATTTTCAACCTAATTCCCCTTGTATGTCAGCACCAGTATGGTAATATCATCTGCCTGCTCTGCCCCGGCAGCAAAACTTTTAATCTTCTGCATAAGATGATCTCCGATACCCCGGGCATCGAGGCGTCCGGGATAGGCAAGGGTCTGGATCAGTTTCTTTTCCCCGAAAAATGCCTCCATCGTATTCATCGCTTCAGTAACGCCATCCGTGTATAGGAATAGGGTTTCGCCCCGTGAAAGGTTCAACCTCTGGGTTGTGAACATGGAAGTACCATTGATCCCCAGTGGAATACCATGCACTTGCTGTACTGTTTCAGCTTCCCCCTTTTCTCTGATAATTAAAGGATTGTTGTGACCAGCATTGCAAAATCTGATTTCACCCGATTTCAGGTTGATGATCCCTGCCCAGAAAGTCACGAACATCTGGTTGGGATTATCTCTGCACAGATCGATGTTGATCTGATGGACTGCATCATGAATGGGAATATCCAGTGAGATATTCGATCGGAACAAAGTACGAACGATGGTCATGAACATGGCGGCAGGGACACCCTTACCAGAAACATCACCGATGGCAATCACCAGGTGATCCTGGTCCAGGAAAAAGAAATCGTAAAGGTCGCCTCCAACGGCTTTCGCAGATTCAAGCAAGGCAAATAGATCCATGTCAGGACGATCCGGGAATGAGACTGGAAGCATTCCCATTTGTATAACATGTGCAATATTCAGCTCACTTTCAATTTTCTCTTTCGCAATGGTAGTTTGCTGCAAATTCAAGATATAGGAGCGAAGTTCATCCTGCATCACTGAGAAGGAATTGGAAAGCTGAGCGATTTCATTTCTGGACTTTTTAAGCGGGATTTTTTCATTAAAATCACCCTGGCCGATTTTCCTGGTGGCTTCCAGCAAGCGGATGATAGGATTGGTCAGCTTGCGGGTAATGAGAATGGTGGCAAGAAGAAGGGCAAGAATACTATAGCCAAAAATCCTCATCATTTGTTTCAGGAACTGGATCAGTTCGTCTGTAAGTTCTGCTTCAGGAAAAATAACCCCGAATGACCAGCCCGTTGAGGAGAGGGGGGCATATGATAAATAACTTGCATGACGCTTAGATTCCAAGCCGTCCATACTGACAAAATCGCTTTTCCCCTTGAGCATCCCTGTAATGGCCTCCTCGGTGCGTTTCCCCTTGGAGGAATGGGCAATATCCAGAATGTTTTTATTGGCCAGTTTAGGGAGAGGTGAGGCTATAATTTTACCCATTCTGGAAACCAGAAATCCATACCCTGTTTTATAAACCTTAATACTTTTTACAATTTTTTCAAATGAGGCCAGGGAGATGTCCATAGTCAATACCCCGATGAAGAAACGATGACCATTGACAAACCTGTAAATCGGCACCGAATAGGTACACATTAAAGTATCTCCTCCCCCCTCATCGTAATAGGGTTCAGTCCAAACCGGGTGACCCAGCAATTTAGGTAAACGGTACCAATCCTTTTTAAAATAATCATAGGCAGTTCCGCTTAAAAACTTAAATTTCAACCCTCCAGGTTTTTCATACATATAAGGGGCATACCAATACTTATCTTTATCATAAGCATAGGGTTCAAAAGCAAGACAACTTCCGAAAACTACCGGATCACGAAGTACAAAATCTCTTGAAATCCTTATAATATCAGAATAACTCACATTGGGACTTTCCAATGCGTTCACTAAAGTCTGAGGGACAATTTCCACCGGCTGCAAGACATTCTCAAATTGAACGATGGTCTGCCTGGTAAGAATTGATGCTTCCTTTTCAGAACTTTCAACCAGAAGTTTAATGGAGTATCCGTAACTATATCCGAAAGCGATGATAAAGATCATGACAATGGCCAGGAGGAAAAAAAGACTATAACGAAAAGCCAGGACGCTGAAGCGTAGAAATTTTGGAAACCGGATATTCACCCTCGTTTTGAATTGGAAATTTCAGGGTAAAGGTAGCAAAATAAAAATCCAGTGAAACAGAAAAAATATAATTTTGCATGACCATCAAACATACAAATTAAGTCCCCTCACCAATGACTAATCCTATTCAAAATTTGCAACCAGGACGCATGTGGCACTATTTTTATGAAATTTGCCAGGTTCCGCGACCCTCAAAGAAAGAAGAACAGATTGCTTTATTCTTAAAAGCATTTGCAGCCAAACACAAACTGGAATGCCATCTTGATGAAGCCGGTAATGTGCTGATCCGTAAACCCGCCACTCCTGGGTATGAAAAAAGGAAAGCAGTTATCCTTCAGTCGCATCTTGATATGGTTTGTGAGAAAAACACCGATACGGTTTTCAATTTCGACAAAGATCCCATTCAACCCTGGATAGACGGAGACTGGGTCAAGGCGAAAGGAACGACCTTGGGCGCTGATGACGGAATTGGTATTGCAGCATCCATGGCGATCCTTGAAGCAACAGATATCCCTCACCCAGCCTTGGAAGCACTGTTTACAGTAGATGAAGAAACCGGCCTTACAGGGGCTTTTGCACTGAAACCGGATCAGCTCAAAGGCAGGATACTGATCAACCTTGATTCGGAGGATGAAGGTCAGCTCTTTATTGGCTGTGCCGGAGGAAAAGATACCGTGGCCACCTTGGAACTGAAAACTGAACCTGCACCGGCAGATCATATTGCTTACAAGGTCGGTATTACGGGGCTGAAAGGAGGACATTCAGGAGATGACATTCATAAGGGTCTGGGTAATGCCGTCAAATTACTTAACCGCTTTCTATGGAATTCGGCTGTTGAGTTCAAGGCAAGGATTGCAGAAATGGATGCAGGGAATCTTCGTAATGCATTGGCACGGGAGGGTTTCGCTACGGTGTTGGTGCCCCGGGAACTTGCTGTCGATTTTGAAAAAGCAATCGGAAAGTATCATGAAGTACTCACGGATGAGCTACATGTCACCGAACCCGATCTCAGGTTTTTCTTTGAAAAGGCAGAAATACCTTCCCTGGTGATCGAAGCAGCGCTTCAGCATAAACTATTGAATGTTCTTTATGCCTGTCCTCACGGCGTTATTGCCATGTCGCGGGAGATCCAAAATTTTGTTGAGACATCCACCAATCTGGCATCAGTTAAAATAAAAGAAGAAAAAATCATTATAACCACCAGCCAGCGAAGTTCAGTAGAGTCTTCCAAGAAGGATGTTACGGATATGGTTGCCAGTGTTTTTAAGCTTGCAGGTGCAAGCGTGGAACATTCTTCAGGATATCCGGGATGGAAGCCGAACCCGGATTCAGAGATCCTGAGGATTACGGTCGATTCATACCGTAGGTTGTTTCATCAGGAACCCCAGGTATTAGCCATCCATGCCGGACTTGAATGCGGACTGGTGGGCGCCATTTACCCGGGTATGGATATGGTATCCTTTGGTCCGACTATAAAAGGAGCACATTCACCGGATGAACGACTGAATATTCCTTCTGCCATTAAATTCTGGGAATTAACCCTGGATGTGCTTAAAAACGTACCGGAAGCCTGATATTAAGACAGGAATGCAGGAATATTATAAATCTATTCTATTATTGTTTGTACTGATGAATTGACTCTTGTTTGCATTATTTAAAGGCCAACTCCAACCCCTAGTCTGAAAATAGGATTGGAATAGGGTGAATTGTAAGAGTCATTCAGGTTAAAAAGGATCATCAGGTCCATGGATACGCGGTTTCCAATAGGCTGACTGTATCCCCCTCCCACAAAAATACTGTTGATTTCCACGACCTGCTTCCCCGGAATAAATGAATTTCCATAAGGATCGTAAATATGACCGCCTTGAGTAAAAATATAGGGTCGGGTATAGGCAAGGTATTCAAATTCCACGTGACCAAAAAAATTTCCGAAGAAATTACTAAATAAGCTACGAAGATAGTATCTCAAGTAAATTCCGCCTCCGTATACATTGGATTCATAGCTCAGGAATTCTTTTGTATCGCTATCATAGAAATAGTTCTTATACCTGAAATACTGGTAGATGATCCTGGATCCGACATAGAGCTGGTCAATGGTACGAATTCGTAATTCAGGAGACAGAGTAATCCCGGTGACACTTCCAAGTTGAAACCCCAGGTTGCCCCCAACTGCAATTCTCCGCCAGAAAGTATTAGCTTTCTGAGGTTTTGCCGAAAGGCTGGGAATGCTGTCTTGTGCAACACTCCTGAAGCTGATCAGGATCAGTAACCCCAATAATAGCGGAAAGCCTTTTTTGAATCGATTCATGGATAAGGAAATATCACTATGGCCCTGCAAATATACGATAATTCAGGCTAAATAAGCCAGAAACAGCCAAGAAAATCAACAATTCTGATTTATTGTGTAATCTCCGTGATCGTTTCCGGGGAGCCGAACATGGGGATGCGTTTTATCTCCTTCACGGAAAAATTGATTTTTTTCAGATCGATTTTTCTCAGTGTACTATTGTCATAAGTCTTAAAATATAAGGTCAGATTAGTCTGATCCCTGAATGTAACCCACTGTGTAGATTCTTTTCGAACAGGTTTTCCATCGGCAGAAAGATCATAGATGACACCGAATGGAATTGTAAAAGTATTGATAACATGATTGCAAAGATTAAGGTTATGAAGGGCATCGGGCTGTGGATCAACAAATCGGGTCAGCACTGCCAGGCGGACAAAACGGCTGGGAGGTGAATAATCTCCGGGTAAGCCGAACATCCCGCTACCATGACCTGTAGCATTAAGGGTTACTCCTGAAAAACTGATTGGTTCCGGGCTGAGGGGAGACATATTAATATATTGCCTGAGGTTATTGATCTGCCATGGGAATGACGGAGCGTTGGTCATGATTCCTAAAGGGTTATCATAAATATGACAATTCCCCTGATCGAATTCTACTACAATGCAGCCGCCTTTAGCATCATAGACAATAAAATGACAGGTAGGTGCCATACCGAGGACTGGATCTACATAATTAAAGATTTTCACTGATGGGATGGCCTGGCGTAATTCATCGGTGGTTGCAAACAGGCCCAGCATCCAGTCACAAAACATAGTTTGTGACAGGGCTATGCTACTATCTGACACTGTGACTTGCTGCCATTTCATATCTGTTTCGTACCAGAGAACACCGACCACCAGTCCTTTTTCGTTCATACCGTCAGAGAGGCCATAATCCATTCCAAAGGAAGCCACACCGACATAGCCATAGTTTGTCTTCCATTTCAACCCATTGACTCCGGCTGAAAACGGACTTGCATAGTTGTGGTTTCTGGGAACGGTAATTAAATCGTAATGCAGATCCACACCAAATTCCATGGAGCGTGCAACCATCCATGACCCGTCCTGCGCTTTCAGCCTAAAGATTGTGCAGGAAGATAAATCCTCAAGCCCGGCAAGAAGGAATATGAGAACAAACAACAAGAAAAAACTGATTTTTTTCATAATAATACTAATTAATAAGGAATGGAATACTACTTTTTTACAAAATTAACATTTCTCAAAAAGAATACTAAACATAATACTAAAAATGAAGTGAAAATAAATTTCAGATTATTGTTGGTTGAGAAAAAAAAGATTATACCTTTGCACTCCCGTTTCGATGTTCTTTGATGAAACCCATTGCAAGATTCAGCGTATAAGTCCTTTTCACAAGGATTTGAGCGCAAATGAAAAACTTTTTTAAAGAAATTGAAAAAAAAGTTTGGTGGTTAAAAAAATATTTGTAATTTTGCAGTCCGTTTTTGAAAAATCTACCCGAAAGGGGACGGAATAAAGTTCTTTGAAAGATTGAAGTAAGAAGAGTAGCAAATATCCCAGAAAATTAACTCTGTTAATTTCTTTTTGGTAATAGTTAAGCCTTGAACAGTTTTAAATTTTCCTTTTTACAATGGAGAGTTTGATCCTGGCTCAGGATTAACGCTAGCGGCAGGCCTAATACATGCAAGTCGAACGGTAACAGGTCCAGCAATGGATGCTGACGAGTGGCGCACGGGTGCGTAACACGTATGCAATCTACCCTTAACTGGGGGATAGCCCCGAGAAATCGGGATTAATACCCCATAATATTATGAAGTGGCATCATTTTATAATTAAAGCTCCGGCGGTTTTGGATGAGCATGCGCGACATTAGCTAGTTGGTGAGGTAACGGCTCACCAAGGCTTCGATGTCTAGGGGTTCTGAGAGGATTCACCCCCACACTGGTACTGAGACACGGACCAGACTCCTACGGGAGGCAGCAGTAAG
>CAYSAU010000009.1:0-130560 GCA_964429135.1 uncultured Prolixibacteraceae bacterium
CGGCTACATTGAACGATTCAACGGAAGTATCCGTCGAGAATTACTGAATGCTTATGTGTTCAGGTCTCTATCAGAGGTCAAACAAATGGTCAAGGAATATACAATCGATTACAACTACCATCGTCCTCATGACTCCCTAGGTGATAAAACACCGGGTCAAATGATGGATGAAACTAAAGAGAAAGTGTCTAATTTTGAATGGCCCGAAAAATAGGGGGGCTTACAAAAAGACTTTCATAGAATTGATTTTTCAAAATTTAGAATTATCTTAATTGAGGGTAGTGAAAATACATTAAGCAATATGAGTGACCATGCCAAAATTGCTTCCGAAAAATATTTACGAAAGATGGGAGTACAATTAATTACCAAAACCTTGGTAACGGACTATGATGGCAATACGCTTACCCTAAATAATAGTGAAAAAATTAAAACAAAAACCGTGATATGGGCTGCAGGCGTAACAGGAAATTTCATTAAGGGATTGCCCACTGATTGCATCACCCATACAAACCGGATAAAAGTGAACCGAATAAATAAAGTTGTGGAGAGTGAGAATATCTTTGCAATAGGTGACATCGCCTATATGGAAACACCCAAATATCCGAAAGGACATCCACAGGTTGCAAATGTGGCAATCAATCAGGGTAAAAATTTAGCAAAGAACTTAAAACGAATAAAACAGAATAAAACTCCTATTGATTATGAATACGTAGATTTAGGTTCTATGGCAACAATTGGACAAAACAAAGCAGTTGTTGATTTCCCGTTTATACGTTTGAAAGGTTATTTTGCATGGTTTATATGGATGTTTTTGCACCTTATGCTAATTTTAAGTGCTCGAAATAAATTAATGACATTTATAAACTGGACTTGGAAATATTTGACCAAAAATACATCGCTTAGACTTATTTTGACAGAAGATAAAGAACCTTGTAACTAGAAGATATTATGCGCTATACGAATTAATATTTGGCCCGGAATCGTTTTGCGGGTAATTGAGTTGATTACTATCGCCCGTAAGGGATATGCACCCTCTGGAAAATTTTCACACCCTTCATATCAGTCCCGGAAAATTTGTATTTTTATCATTTTTATCGAGCCTACAGGGGTTTGTGTGCAAGCCTGAAAAAACAGAAAATTGAGAACAAATAAAGAAATGAATGGAAACTCGAAAATTATTATTATAATTATTAATACTGTCGTTATGATCGGATTGTTTTCTTGTTCAACAATACCTAATGGAGTAAAAGCTGTTGAACCTTTTGAAAAAGGAAAGTATCTTGGCAAATGGTACGAAATTGCTCGAATTGATTTTAAATATGAAAAAGATTTAAACAATACAACTGCTGAATATTCTTTAAATGCTAATGGTACAATTAAAGTTAATAATAAAGGTTATAATGCTAAAAAGGGAGAATGGGTACAAGCGATAGGAAAAGCTAAATTTGTTGGACATGAAACGATTGGAATGCTTAAGGTGTCATTTTTTGGTCCGTTTTATTCAGGATATAATGTAATCGCACTTGACCCTGATTATAAATATGCATTGATTGCTGGAGCAAGTTATAAATATCTATGGATTCTATCTAGAGAGACAAGTATACCTGGTGAGATAAGAAATAAATATTTAAAGATTGCTGAGGATTTTGGATACAATCCTTCAGACCTTTTGTGGATTGCACATGATAAACAAAAATAAGGCCAGCACACAACATGCAGTCATACGCCATAGGGGTTTCAGTGACATTTTAAGTGAATTACTCGCATCAAGTTTGGTGTCGGGTGACAGGAAAGTAGCCTGTAATCCCCAACGATTTCATACCGCCAGCCGTTGTGTGTAACCTTAAGAAAACCCAAAAAAATAGCAAAAGATGGAGTTTGATAAAAAAATACTGTCTTTTTTAAAACCAGATTTAGTTGGTAAGATACTGAAAGAATCAAGTATCAAGGAATTCACCAAAGGAACTGAAATTTTGAGAGAACAACAGTATGTTAAAGTATTGCCTATTGTTATAAATGGACTTGTAAAAGTATATTCAAGATTTGACGAGAAGGAATTATTACTCTATTATATAGAACCAGCTCAAAGCTGCGTAATGACATTCTACGCTGCACTAAAAAACACGCCAAGCAAGGTATTTGCAATAACAGAAGAAGATTCAAAAGTTCTCTTAATACCTGTTCAGTTATTACCAAATTGGCTGAAAGAGTATCCCGACTTCAACGAACTTTTTTATAATCAATTCAATCTTCGTTACTCAGAACTTATAGATACAATCGGTCATTTGTTATTGGATAGAATGGATAAGAGACTTTATGACCATTTGAAAAAGAAATTGGAATTGACTAGTAGTAATTCAATTATAATGAGTCATAACCAGATAGCTAATGAATTAGGAACTGCTCGTGAAGTGATAACAAGAGTGTTGAAAAAACTTGAAACTGATGGGAAAATTATACAAAAATCAGGTGAAATAAAAATTATTGGTGAGTGGTGACCGCAGTCACTGCATAAGAAGTAAGCATCATTTACCTTTGTAGTGCAATAATGCAAGAAATTGAAAATTTTTAAAAATGAAAAAAAATATGGGTACAGCAGACAGAATCTCTAGAGTAATAATCGCTGCTATTATTGGTGTTCTCTATTTTACAGGAATCATTTCAGGAACAGTTGGCATTGTGCTATTAGTCCTTGCAGGAGTATTCGTTTTAACAAGCTTAATAAGCTTTTGTCCACTTTATGCCCCGTTCGGAATTAAAACTTGTCACCCAAAAGTTAAAAAATAAGGTTATGAAAACGATAAAATTAATGTCAATAGTAGTAGGGATATTTAGTTTTCTATTTGTAGTTTCTTGTAGTAAAAATGAAGACAATTCAACAAACAATACTCAAACTACAGTACAAACTAATGTTCAAAGTGGCACCTGGAAAATTACAAAATTTTTTGACTCAGGAACAGACAAAACAAATCATTTTACAGGCTACATCTTCACCTTTAATAACTCAGGCGTTTTGAATGCAAACAACGGCACAAATAACTTTGATGGAACATGGAGCATTACAGATAGTAACAGCAATGATGATAGTCAAGATGATTTAGACTTTAACATCAATTTTAACTTAACTAATAATTTTGAAGATTTAAATGACGATTGGGATTTTATTTCACAGTCAGCTACAAAAATTGAATTAATAGACGTTAGTGGTGGAAATGGTGGAACTGACTATCTAACTTTCGAGAAGAATTAAAGGCAGCACACAATAAGTACGGCTTCGTGTGGTCAAGGATCATACGGGCCTCGCAATCAGCGGTTTGTTAAACTGTGAGGGAGTTTTTTGTTTTCCCTGTTTCGTTTATGACATAGCTGGCATATGCTCATTCAGGGCATACAAGGCAAAGTAAGGAACATCACATGAAAATCAGATAAAATACTCGAATGAAAAAAAAATACAGAAAAGAAGTTAATTCTGCTTTGAATAGGATTAACTTTTTAAACACAGAGATTATTAGCGAAAAGGATCTTGATCATTTACCTCCAGTTGTAAAGAAATATTTAATCTATGTTAATGTTGTCGGGAAAGGAAGGGTTAAGAATGTCAGAATAAAATTTGATGGTAGAATTAGGTCAAAACCTGAAGATAATTGGATGAATTTTTCAACTGAACAGTACAATTTCTTTGATAGACCGGCCAGAATATTTTATATAAAAGCGCTAAAACTCGGACTACCTGTAAAAGGTATCCATTTGTATAAAGATGAGAAAGCTACTATGATTATTAAACTTGCTGGTATATTTAAATTTGTTGATGCAAAAGGTATTGAAATGGATCAAGGTGAAACGGTGACAGTTTTTAATGATATGTGTTTTATGGCTCCTGCTACTTTAATTGATCAAAGTATTCACTGGGAACCAATTGATGATTTGACCGTTAAGGCTATATATACGAATGGAAATATTTCTATTTCAGCCATCCTATATTTTAACGAAGAAGGTAGACTTATAAATTTTATCAGCAACGATCGGTATGAAACTGTAGATGGTAAAACGTATATAAGCTATCCATGGTCGACCCCAATAAAAAAATATAGTGATGTTAATGGATACCTGTTAGCATCCTCGGCTTCTACAATATTTCATAGGCCAGAGGGTGATTTTTGCTACGGTGAATTTAATGTGAAGGAAATTGAGTACAACTGCCCAGAATTCAAGTAATCATTGGCTTCTGCATAACAAGCTTGCTGATAATTATTCCCGGGATTCTCATGTGAAAATAATCCCATCATGCCTGTTTTCAAAGAGTGTATTTGATAAAGTAATTGAAATAAAAGATGTACAATTATGAATAAAAGAAAAGCAACTCAAATTATCAGAGGAAAGCATGCCATTGATGGTGCCGGAGTACATTTACGCCGTGTATTGGGACCAAGTAACATAGTTGATTTTGACCCATTTTTAATGCTTGACGGCTTTGATTCGTCGGATCCGAAAGACTACCTGAAAGGATTTCCCTGGCATCCACACAGAGGTATTGAAACCATAACATACTTAATTAAGGGCAAGATTGAACATGGGGATAGTCTGGGAAACAACGGAATCATTCATGATTTGGAATGCCAATGGATGACAGCAGGTTCAGGCATTATCCATCAGGAAATGCCTAAAGAATCGGAAAGAATGCTTGGATGTCAGCTTTGGGTAAATTTACCCGCAACTGATAAAATGACCATTCCGGCTTACGGTGACATTACACAGGATAAAATCACCCTTGTGGAAGAAGAAAATGCTGTAGTGAGAATCCTTGCTGGCACATACAAGGGTAAAACGGGTGTCTTTGAAGGCAAATACATAAAAGTTAAATATCTTGATGTAGATTTGGGTTCCAACAGCACATGGACTTATACCGAAACGCCCAATAACGAAACGATGTTTATCTATTTATTGGACGGAACCCTCGCCATTGATAATGCCCTGTTGCAGTTTGAAAATAAATCGTGTGTCATTTTATTTACTTCATCAGATAAAAACAGTAACACAAACGATGCAGTTGTAGTCCGTTCGGGAAATCAGGGTGCAAGGTTTTTCTTGCTGACAGCCAAACCGTTGAATGAAACTATTGCATGGGGTGGTCCAATTGTAATGAATACAAATGAAGAACTGGATCAAGCATTTAAAGAATTAGATAATGGAACATTTATTAAGCATAAATTATAACCAGAAAAATTTTAAACTTAATCAATATGTCGGAAAAAAGAATATTCCAACGGAGAAATCACCATCGTTTGGGAATCTGAGAGATGCATTTATTATTGAATACCCAAAGATCGTAGTTTAAAAATTAACTTAAACTGAACATAGAGAAAGCGAAATATACTTATTAATGCAGATTTTTGCACCGAATTTTTAAAATTAAATATGCAAAGTTTTCGTAGTAGAATTGTTATTGGATTGATTAAGAATAGGCATATATTCAAATTCAAATTAAAACCAGAAGTCGTTGATGAAAACTTTTCAGTAGAAACATTTCGTGAAAGTATTGACAAGGTATCAGCAAAAATAAAATTGCCAAAAAACTTTAGATTACACATTACTTCACAAAAACTTTCTTTCGACAGAATTAATGCAGAATGGATAATTCCGAGTAACCCAAAAAAAGGCAAGGTGCTTTTATATATTCATGGAGGGGGCTTTATTTCAGGTTCTTGTCTCACACATCGGATGCATGTTGCAAAGTTCGCTAATGAATGTAATCTAAGATCCTTAATTTTTGATTATCGTTTAGCTCCCGAACATCCATTTCCAGCAGCTCTTGATGATTGTATTATAGCTTATAACTGGCTTCTAAATCAGGGATATGACTCAAAGAATATAATTATAGGAGGAGAGTCGGCGGAGCAACTTTAACGCTATCGCTACTATTGGCCTTAAAAGACAAGGGTATCATGTTGCCAAAAGCTGCCTTCTCAATTTCGCCCATTACTGATTTAAGTTGCCATGCAAAATCATTTGAATATAACGCTAAAAATGATGTTGCACCCATGAACTCATGGTCTGTTTGGACTCGCTTATATATTTCAGACAATGATACGAAAAACCCATTATTGTCACCACAATTTGGAAATTATAAGGGTATTCCCCCTTTGTTTATTTGTGTTGGGACTCATGAAATACATTTGGATGATTGTGTAAATGTGGCTAAAGTTGCAGAACAACACGGCGTTGAGGTAACATTGCGAAAATGGAAAAACATGATTCATGCTTTTCCTCTTTTAACTCCACTTTTTCCCGAAGCGAAAAAAGCATTTTTTGAAATATGTGAGTTTGTAAATCACTATACGCATCAGGACTCCGGTAAAAATTTGTAAAGCAGGTGCGAGTTGTCGCTTTTTCTCGCAATCAACGCATTTACACACGAGCAATGGAAATGAACTTCACTAAAATAAATTATGCTTATATTTGAGATTTAGATAAAAAATGACACTGACAACAGAGAACATATTATTGATCGGTTCAATTCTCTTGTTTATTTCTCTGCTTGCGGGAAAAACATCCTCTAAATTCGGTGTTCCGGTTTTAATTTTATTTTTAAGTATAGGTATGCTAGCTGGTTCAGATGGTATTGGAGGCATCTATTTTAATAATCCTAAAACGGCCCAATTTATTGGCATTATAGCCTTAAATTTTATTTTATTTTCAGGTGGTATTGATACGGGTTGGGCATCTGTCAGGCCTGTTCTATGGCAAGGAATAATGCTTTCCACACTGGGTGTATTACTAACAGCTTTTTCTGTCGGTTTGTTCGTGTGGTCAATCACAGATTTTACCATTTTTGAAGGATTATTGCTGGGGTCGATTGTATCTTCAACTGATTCAGCAGCGGTATTCTCGATTTTACGGTCTAAAAGGCTTGCGTTAAAAGGTAATTTACGTCCAACGCTTGAGTTAGAGAGTGGTAGTAATGACCCGATGGCCTATATATTGACAATCGTTTTCACAGCCTTGGTAGTCAACCAAAATACAAGTTTTATGATGATCTTGCCAATGTTTCTAAGACAATTGCTGCTTGGTGGAATTTTGGGTATTGCTTTCGGAAAGATTGGTTCAATAGTAATCAACAGAATTAAACTCGATTATGAAGGATTGTACATTGTCCTTGTAATCGCAATCATGTTTTTTAGTTTTTCTGCGACTGATTTTATGGGTGGGAATGGATTTCTTGCCGTATATATTGCAGCAGTATATTTTGGTAATCAGGAATTAATTCATAAGAAAAAAATATTAAAATCCTTTGACAGCTTTGCATGGCTTATGCAAATAATTTTGTTTTTAACCCTGGGGTTACTGGTTTTCCCTAAACAAATTGTACCGGTAATCGGTATCGGCTTAATAATTTCTGCATTTTTGATCATTGTTGCTCGTCCGTTTAGTGTATTTATTAGCCTTATCCCGTTTAAAATTCAGCAACGTAGTCGCTTATTAATATCCTGGGTTGGATTAAGGGGAGCCGTACCAATTGTTTTTGCCACATATCCATTAATTGCAGGGATAGATAAAGCAAATATGATTTTCAATATTGTATTCTTCATATCCATTACCTCCGTTTTAATTCAAGGGACAACACTTACTGTAGTTGCCAAATGGCTTCATCTTACCTTGCCTGAAAAACTTAAACAACGAACGCAGACCGATATCGTGTTAAATGACGGAATAATGTCAAATTTGACAGAGATCATAATACCTGATCATTGTTCAATTATTGGGAAACAGATTGTTCAGCTTGGATTACCAATAACTACTACGATTTCATTTATTCAACGTAATAATAAATACTTTACTCCAACAGGCTCAACAATTTTAATGAGTGGTGACAAATTACACGTTTTATCAGAAAATGAAGATTCATTGACAAAAGTGTTTGAATGCCTTACAATAAGGAAAAAATAAAAAGTTCTATGAGGGTCCAATGCTAAGTGTAAAAAATACATTATGAAACATCAGGATAAATTAACCAAAGAACAATGGCAAGCATATCATAAAGAAGATATCTTCAATGAATTACAAACTTCTGAAAAAGGCATCACAGAAGACGAAGTAAAGGAAAGGTTGAGATTTTACGGCGAAAATAAATTGCCCGAAGGTAAAAAGATCACCTTACTGCAGATAATCCTTCACCAGTTATTGAATCCATTAATTTTTATCCTTCTGGCTGCTGCTGCTGCATCGGTGGCCATTGGCGAGGGCAAAGATGCCATTTTCATCTTTCTGGTCATTTTCATCAACAGCGCATTAGGCACCTATCAGGAATACAATGCCGAGAAAAGTGCCAGCAGCTTGCAGAAATTGATGAAAATCAAAGCCAGGGTAAGAAGGGAGGGTAAGGAATCTGAAATTTTCTCAGAAATGATTGTACCTGGCGATATCGTGTTGCTCGAATCAGGCATGAAAGTGCCAGCTGATATGCGTTTACTCGAAATATCCGGATTGGAAATTGATGAAAGTTTCCTGACCGGAGAATCCATAGCAGCAAAAAAACAAACCGGAATATTGCAAAAAAACCTTGGTGTTGCCGAAAGGACTAATATGGCTTTTGCCGGTGCTACGGTTATGAAAGGAAGAGGCCTGGGTGTGGTTGTTTGCACAGGTATAGATACCCAGGTAGGAAAAATTTCGCAGGATGTTAATGTATCAGCTTCTGCAAAGCCGCCACTGGTTCAACGGATGGAAAAATTCATCAGGCAAATCAGCATTTTCATTGTTGCCCTTAGCGTGCTTCTGGCAGTCATACTCCGAATCCAGGGAATGGATCTGACAGCAATATTCTTTTTTGTGGTAGCATTAGCGGTTTCTTCCATTCCCGAAGGGCTGCCCGTGGCTTTGACGGTAGCCTTGTCCATTGCAACTAAAAGAATGGCAAAGCGAAATGTAATTGTCCGTAAGCTTACATCTGTTGAGAGCCTGGGCAGTTGTACCGTAATTGCCAGTGATAAAACCGGAACATTAACGGTTAACGAACAAACAGCTAAAATTATTCAATTGCCCAATGGAACGCGATATAGCATTAGCGGAGAAGGTTATAATGGAATTGGCTCAGTAACCCATCCCGATGGTAAGACATTGACATTTTCTGACAATGAAGAAATATTAAAAATCACTCGTATAGCTGTTTTTGCCAACGAAGCTTCTTTGATAAAAGAAAGCAATCGATGGTCGCATCATGGCGATGCAATGGATGTTGCTTTGCTAAGCATGAGCCACAAACTTGGAGTAGATCCCGAAAAATGGCATGCTGAGGAAAAACCGATTGGCAAAATTCCTTACGAGTCGGAACGAAAATTCTCTGCAACATTTTGCGAGGTGAATAACTCGGTTTACATTGGTGTAAAAGGAGCCGTTGAAACCATACTCGGTTTTTGCGCCTTCATGTCCATCAATGGTGAGGTAAAAGAAATCGATAAAGATAGCATCCTAGCCGATGCGGAAATAATAGCTAAAGGCGGCTACCGGGTTTTAGCATTTGCCAGCGGAGAATTTAAAGCATATGTGAAAAAGGAAGTTTATGAAAATGAAGATATTCCTGTCCTAACCTTTTACGGGCTGGTGGGATTTATTGATCCGCTAAGACCTGAAGCTAAAATATCAGTTGAACAATGCCATGGAGCAGGAATTAAAGTCATAATGATCACCGGCGACCATCCTGAAACCGCCGGAACCATTGCCCGTGAATTGGGTATTGCGGATGCAACCACAACTGTGATAACCGGACAAATGCTGGCCGAATCGGGAGCATTTGATAGTCCTGCTTTTGAAAAACTTATAGCTTCAACAACTGTATTTGCAAGGGTTTCACCTACGCAGAAACTGGAAATTGTTGATGTTCTCATCCGTAAGGGAGAATTCGTTGCTGTAACAGGCGATGGCGTGAATGATGCCCCTGCACTGAAACGTGCCAATATCGGCGTGGCTATGGGTTCAGGCACTGATGTGGCAAAAGAAGTTGGTTCTATGATTGTAGTGGACGATAATTTCTCATCTATTGTTGCAGGGGTTGAAGAGGGCCGCTTTGCATATGACAATGTACGAAAAGTAATTTACTTGTTAATTTCAACCGGAGCTGCTGAAATTATTCTTTTCCTTGCATCTATTTTTGTCGGTTTGCCATTGCCTCTTCTTGCCGTTCAATTATTATGGCTGAATCTCGTCACCAATGGCATACAGGACGTAGCCCTTGCATTTGAAGGCGGTGAACCTGGAGCCATGAAACTACCTCCGCGGAGTCCCTCCGAAAAAATCTTCAACCCTAGTATGATTAACCAAACCATAACGGCGGGAGCGACAATGGGAATCGTCGTTTTCGGATTATGGTATTATCTGAACACCTTTACCTCAATGAACGAATTACATGCACGAGACCTTATCTTATTACTCATGGTATTTATGCAGAATTTCCATGTATTCAATTGCCGATCAGAAAGGGTTTCTGCATTTAAGGTGCCATTAAAAAGAAATATCATGCTTGTGATAGGAGTTATGGCAGCGCAAGGGCTCCATGTCTTAAGTATGCAAATTCCGTTTATGCAAAACATCTTAAGAATTGAACCGATAACCTTTAATGAGTGGTTGTATGTATTGGCACTGGCTGTGCCGATGATACTGGTCATGGAAGTGTTTAAATTTTTCAATAAACCCACAAGGGGAGTTTAGTCTCCGTCTTGTTACGGAATTTCTCAAACAAATTTGTTCTTTTAAACACCATTATCGGGTTCCGACATTAAACTGCAATCTATATGAGAATATGGTCTATACACCCAAAATATCTTGACTCCAAGGGGTTGGTTGCACTCTGGCGTGAAACACTGTTGGCAAAGAAAGTTTTAGAAGGTAACACAATAGGTTATCGCCATCATCCACAACTTGATCGTTTCAAAAATGCCAAACATCCACTCGCTGCAATCAACCAATACTTGATCAGTGTTTATGATGAATCGGTAAACAGACACTTCACTTTTGACTGTAGTAAATTCAGCCATCCCATTGAACATACATTCCTTACAGTTAATGAAAGTCAAATCATTTTCGAATTCGGACATTTATTAGGCAAATTAAAAGTCAGGGATATAAATTTGTATCATCAACTCAAAGGAACAAAAACCATTATTCCTCACCCGATGTTTCTTATAAAATTTGGGGAATAATCCTTTACTTGATTATAGTGAGCTTCAAGTTACTTGAACCCTGTATCTAGAATTGAATAAATATTCCCGGTCTGAGTTTGGAAAACAGATATAGAATATTTACCTTTGTCCAATATGTTTCAGTATGATCAATGTCTTTATCATCGATGACCATCCTGCTGTGATTGAAGGTCTTGCTTTTATGATCTCAAATCATGAGGAAGATGACATATTCGTCGTCGGATCAGCCCTGAACATGTCAAAAGCGCTGGAAACCATCCCTAAGCTTGATATTCAGGTAATCATCCTTGACCTCTTTATCGGCAAGGATCTTCCTCTCAACAACTTCAACCTGTTGAAAAATATCTGCCCCGATGCAGCCGTAATGGTTTATTCGGCTGAAGATTCCATCCAATGGAAATACTGCATGTTTAAAGCAGGGGTTAACGCATATCTCGGAAAATGCGAATCCCCTGAGCTTATCATTCCAACCATCAAAAAAATCGCAGACGGTTCTGTTTACCAGTCTTCCCCCGATAGCATAAATCTCAGCACCTGGAAAAAAATGGAAAAAACCATGTTCTGCCATGAGTTTTAAAACTCCTGCAGCTTACAATGCTGTTTGAATACTTTTATAAGTACTTTTGTATCCAATCAAATCCAAGTCATGTCTGATCTCCTCTTTGTGTTCATCACCCTGCTGGTTATATTTGTGTTTGTGCTGGTGATTTTCCTCTTTCGGAAAAGAGGTAACACCCTTGCCGAAGTTGAAATTTCCCAACTCAAGGATCAGCTTCAGAAAGCCCAACTGAAGATCGATGAAAAAGATGCTGTCATCCTTGAACTGAATAAGGAAGTCACTGAAAAAACAACCGACCTCCACCATATTCAACAAAGAATAGTTGAAAACAAATCGGAAATGGATAAAATCCAGGAAAAATTCCGGACAGAGTTCAAGAATCTTGCCAACGAAATCCTCGAAGAAAAAACTAAGAAATTCACCGAACAGAATACAATCAGACTAGATGAAATTTTAAAACCACTGGGTGAAAAGATCCGGGAATTTGAGAAAAAAGTGGAGGACACTTATGATAAGGAGTCCAAACAGAGATTCTCACTGGAAAAGGAAATCAGGAACCTGGCTGAGCTCAACCAGCAAATTAGCGCCGATGCAAAAAATCTAACCACCGCTCTGAAAATGGATACCAAAAAGCAGGGAAACTGGGGGGAACTGGTGCTGGAAAAAGTGCTGGAAAGCTCAGGATTGGTCAAAGGTCAGGAATATGTGCGTGAGTTTTCAACCCGTACCGATCAGGGTGATGTTTACCGTCCCGATGTGATTATTAATCTTCCCGACAACAAGCACATCATTATCGACTCCAAGGTTTCTCTTCAGGCCTATAATGATTTTATTGCCGCTGACAGCATGGAGGAGAAGGAAAAACAGATGAAGCTCCACCTCTACTCCATCCGTAACCATGTAAAAATGCTGAGTGAAAAAAATTATCACAACCTCTCTGCCTTCGACACCCCTGATTACGTCCTGCTGTTCATTCCCATCGAATCCTCCTTCAGTCTGGCTGTTCAGTCTGATGCTGAGCTGTTTTCCTATGCCTGGGAGAGAAATGTAGTTATAGTAAGTCCGACCACTCTGCTGGCCACCCTGAAAACAGTAGCTTCGATCTGGAAACACGAAAAACAAACCCAGAATGCCATCGAAATAGCTCGTCAGGGAGGCATGCTCTATGATAAATTTGTTTCTTTCCTGGCCGATCTTGATAAGCTCGGCAGTCAACTCGACACGGTCCAAAGAACTTACGGAGAAGCCCATAAAAAAATCTCTTCCGGTGCCGGTAACCTGATCGGGAAAGTGGAGAAACTTAAGGAACTCGGTGCCAAGGCTTCCAAAGAAATACCCAGATCGTTGCTGGAAAAAGCAGTTGACAAGGATGAATTGAGTGACAAATGACAAGTGAGATATGAAAAAAGAATCCTATATATATGGCATCAGGCCGGCCATTGAAGCGATCAAGGCAGGCAAGGAAATCGAAAAAATTCTACTGCAAAACGGGCTCAAGGGAGAAGGCTTCAGAGAACTTTTCGGGTTCATTAAGGAAGTCGAGATTCCTTTCCAGTTTGTCCCTATTGAAAAGCTAAACCGGCTCAGCCGGCAGAACCATCAGGGGGTTGTTACCTTCCTTTCAGAAATCCCCTATCAGAAGTTGGAAGACCTCATTCCCATGGTATATGAAAAAGGACGGATGCCACTTTTTCTCCTACTTGACCGTATTACCGATGTACGTAACCTCGGCGCGATTGCCCGTACCGCAGAATGTGCAGGGGTTGACGGGCTGGTGATTCCCTCACGGGGATCTGCTATGATCAATTCAGATGCCATCAAGACCTCTGCAGGAGCCTTGTACAAACTCCCTGTAATCCGTAGTGAAAACCTGAAAGAGGCTATTGTTTTCCTGAAAAACAGCGGGCTTTCCATCATCGCAGCCACGGAGAAGTCAAGTCAAACTTACACCACGGTTGACATGAACAAACCCCTGGCGCTGATCCTGGGTTCAGAAGGCGAAGGGATCTCGGAAGAATACCTTAAACTGTGCGATCACACCCTCCGCGTTCCAGTCTCAGGAGAAATTGATTCCCTTAATGTTTCAGTGGCCTGCGGAGTCATCTTATATGAAATCATCAGGCAAAGAAATATCATTGCATGAACAAGCGCATTTTTATCCTGAAGATACAGGGCACAAAAAAAATTCCTGATTATATCCAGATCCGGGATGAAGATTTCACCCTGATCGCATATTTTAAAGTGAATAATCCGAAAACAGCGCTTTCCCAGTGCCACTTGCTGGATAACAAGGATGATATCCAGCAGTTGATAAAGGAATTGCCTTACGGGAAAATGATGGCGCTTAATATAACCTGAGTATCGTTTAACTTGACTCAATAATCATCAATGGAAACCATGACAGGCGAACGTATCATAGAACTCGAGAAAATATCGGTTTATCATAATGAAAACCTGATTCTGGCCAATGTTACCATGAGTATTCATGCCGGTGAATTTGTTTACCTAATCGGAAAAACAGGGAGTGGAAAAAGCAGCCTCCTGAAAACCATCTATGCCGAATTACCGGTGAGAATAGGTGCAGCCAGGGTAGCCGGTTACGACCTTCGCAGGTTAAGGATCAAAGACGTTCCCTACCTGAGGCGTAAACTCGGTATCGTTTTTCAGGATTTTCAACTTCTGATGGACCGTTCAGTGAATGATAACCTCCTGTTTGTAATGCATGCCACAGGTTGGAAAGACAAGCGACAAATGCAGAAACGTCTGCTGGAAGTACTCGCTAAAGTGAACCTTGGGAATAAAGGTCCTAAAATGCCCCATCAACTCTCAGGCGGAGAGCAGCAGCGTGTTGCCATTGCCAGGGCATTGGTCAACGACCCGGAAGTCATACTGGCCGATGAACCAACAGGGAACCTGGACCCGGAAAGTTCAGAAGGAATTATCAGCCTGTTGATGGACATCTCCAAAACAGGCCGGGCCGTAATGACGGCAACGCATAACTATACGTTTTTCGACAAGTATCCGGCCCGGACTTTAATGTGTGAAAAAGGAAAAATTATTCCTGTAACTACGCACCCAACGTAGCTACCATTACAGCTTTGATGGTGTGCAGACGGTTTTCGGCTTCATCAAACACAACAGAAGCAGGGGATTCAAATACTTCTTCTGTCACTTCCAACCCGTCCAGTTTATATTTTTTATAAATCCCGAGTCCGACTTCAGTATCTTTGTTGTGAAAAGAAGGAAGGCAATGTAAAAACTTGACCTTGGGGTTGCCGGTTTTTTTCATCAGGGCAGTATTTACCTGATAGGGAAGCATTTCCCGTATGCGCTCTTCCCAAAGCTCCTTAGCTTCACCCATTGAAAGCCAGACATCGGTATAAATAAAATCGACGCCCTTTACACCCTCTGAAGCATTTTCAGTGAAGGTGATTTTGGCCCCTGTTTCTTTGGCAATTTTTTTACAGGTATCGACAAGGTTTTTTTCAGGCCAGTATTTTTTCGGAGCACAAGCACGAAAATCCATTCCCATTTTAGCAGCACCTACCATGAGAGAATTTCCCATATTGTTGCGGGCATCACCACAGTATGCAAAGGATACCTGATGCAGTGGTTTGTCGGAATGCTCCATCATCGTCATAAAATCAGCCAGAACCTGGGTGGGATGAAATTCATTGGTCAATCCATTCCATACCGGAACACCGGCATATTTCCCCAATTCTTCGACAATGGCCTGTCCAAATCCGCGGTATTCAATGCCATCATACATCCTTCCCAAAACACGGGCAGTGTCCTTCATGGTTTCTTTCTTGCCGATATGGGAACCTTCAGGCCCAAGATAAGTAATCCTTGCCCCCTGATCATAGGCAGCCGTTTCAAAAGCGCAACGGGTCCGTGTGGAGGCCTTTTCAAAGATCAGGGCAATGTTTTTTCCTTTCAGCATGGGCTGTTCCGTTCCTGCATACTTAGCCCTCTTCAGATCAATGGCCAGATCCAGGAAAAATTTAATTTCCTGTGGCGTAAAATCCAGCAGTTTAAGAAAATTTCGGTTTCTCAGATTGAAAGACATAAAATAAGGTTTTAGATTTACGATTGATATTTTTGTGCAAAATTAGGATTTTTTTAAACGTTTCTCACTGATGGCCGCTGATAAGCAAAAAGTCCAAAAACAGGAAGCATGGCGTAAATATATTCGAATAAACGTGATTGGAAATTTTCAAATTGCTCCCAATCAGGAGGAATATAAAAAGCATAGATTTCCAGAGGCAATCCGTTTTCAGAAGATTGAAGTTCACGTACCATCAGGGTAGCTTTGATATTGATTTCCGGAAGTTCTCTTAGATAATAGGAAAGATAAAGTCTGAAAAGCCCGAGATTGGTTTTTACATCAGTTGTTTTCAGCAGTTCATCCACAGGGATGCCGGACTTCCTTATATTTTCCAGCATCTCTGTATCGTAAAAACGGATGGAAGTAATATCGACCAACAGGGAGCGTTTCATCCGGCGACCACCGGCTTCTCCCATGCTTCTCCAGTTTTGAAACGAATCGGAAACCAGGGTATAGGTCGGAATACAGCTCACTGAATTATCGAAATTCCTTATCTTCACCGTAACCAGAGAAATATCAATAACCGTTCCGTCTGTATTGTATTTTGGCATACTAATCCAATCCCCGATGCTCACCATTTTATTGCTTGAGAGTTGTACTCCGGCGACAAAACCCAGAATGCTGTCTTTGAAAATCAGCATGATCACTGCCGACATTGCGCCCAGCCCGGCCAGCAAAGTCAGGGGTGACTGTCCGATCAGTACAGATATCATGGCAATCCCTCCTACCACACTGGTAATGATTTTACCGATTTGAACATACCCCTTAATGGGTTTGGAATCTGCCACTTCAAGTTCCCCGTAAATACGATAAACAGCATTCAGAAAAGAAATGATAACAAGCAAAATAATGAAAATGATATAGAGGTGAAGTCCAAGTTCAATATATTTAATTGCTTCGGGATATTTTGAAATACTGGAAGTCAGCGAAACCTGAAGCACCAGTGCGGGTAAGAGCATCACTAAGCGGGTGAAAACTTTTTGCTCATATAAGTGGTCATCCCACTTACTGTTGGATCTTTTAACCAGCCGCTTTAAGAAGTGATTGATTAAAAGTTTGGCCATGTAGTAGACCACCACAGAGGAAACCAGAATGATGATCAAGGTCGAAAAATCTACCAGGTAAGTGGAGAATTGATTTGAAAATCCCCATTCAGTCAGAGTCGATTTAAAACCTGTACTTAAATGGCGGGCGGAGACTTGGTGCATAATAATGTCCGATTCGTTTTGGGGTGTTAAAATACAAGATGCAAGATACAAAAATATTTATTGCTTTCTCCTGCCTCGGGAGAGCGAAGCGATTTACGGTATCAGCACATTCAGCGACAAGGGATTGATTTTCATGGTAAAATTTTTCCCGATCTGCATGGGATCCCCATCAAGATGGATTCCTTTCCCCTTTTTTCGTTTGACCTTCACTTCCCTGGCCCGGATAATCTCGACATAGCGTGTTTGATCAAATTTTTTCATAAAAAGCAAGGGAGCAAGGAAGATTGTCTTCCAGTAAGGGATCTTACCTACTATGCAGACATCAATAAATCCGTCGTCTACACTAGCACCCGAATCAATGGAAGTGTTATTCCCAAACTGACTTGAGTTAGCAAAACTCACCAGTAAAGCCCTTCGTTTGATGGTTACTCCATCGATTACAAGGGTATATTTCCTAGGACGGTAATCCTTATAGGAATTCGTAGTGATTTTCAGATAATTGGCAAAACCCCGTTTACCAGATTTTGCAAATTTTTTAGCAACTGAAGCATCAAAACCGACACCAGCTACATTTACAAACACAAGTTCATTAATGGTGGCTGTATCCATTTTCATGATTTTTCCACGGTTTATGACCGCTATGGCCCGTCTCAGGTTCATGGGAATTTTCAGGTGGCGCGACAACCCATTTCCGGATCCTGTCGGGATGATGCCCAGTGTAGTGTTTGTCCCAACCAATCCGGTGGCTATTTCATTCACTGTACCGTCTCCGCCTACTGCTATGACGAATTCTATGCCTTCTTCTGCCGCTTTTTTGCTGATTTCAGTGGCATGACCAGGGCTTTTCGTAAACATGATCCGATAATTGTATTTCTCCTTGTCAAGGTGAAGGTCGATCAACCGCTCAATATCTTTCCGCTTCCCAGTACCGGAGATCGGATTCACCATAAAAAGAATTTTCTTTCTCTCCTCTAACATTCGTCAATCGTCAATTATCAATAAAAAGCCTGTTCTCTATCACCCTGTTATTATATTGCTGAATAAAGGCTTTGATAAATAATTCAAGTTTTTCTTTTTCCTGCTTTCTGGTCTGGATTACATTCCTGGTTTGCACGGGGTCATCTTTCAGGTTAAACAATTGAGTAGCGCTGAGGCCATCGAATTCCAAGTAATAATCATCCTTGATCAGGCCATATATCCCGCTAATAAAATGAATGGAAAAACGCATTGATGTGGAATCAAAAAGATCATTGCCATAAGCCAGGTAACTTTTGTCATATCCCAGGTAGTTTAACACGGTAGGCATCACATCCGTTTGCTGTGCAATTGCTTTTGACTTCCCTTTCAAGTCGGCACCCGGTCTAAAAAAGAGCAAGGGGATCGCATATTGCCCCGTCCCTGACTGATAAAAAGGATAATAACCCTCAGAAGTATGATCGGCAGTGATAACGAAAAGAGTATTCTGATACCAGGGCATATTCCTGATCGTATAGAAGAAGCTGGCCAGGGAATGATCCGTGTACATGATACTCTGCTGGATGGGAAGCTTTCCCTTCCTGAAAATATTAACATATTTACCAGGAACATAATAAGGATGGTGAGAAGAAAGTGAGAACAGGGAAACAACAAAGGGTTGTTTCAAGTCATTCATTTTCCTGGCGGTGAACTGCATAAATTCCTCATCTCTGATTCCCCATTTCCCATCATAATCTTTCTCGTTATTGTATTCATTCCTTCCGAAATAATGATCGAATCCAACCAAACGTGTATAAGCATCAAACCCCATGGTGCCATTGGTACCTCCATGAAAAAAAGCAGAAGTGTATCCTTTGGATTTCAGTAATCCGGCAATACTGGTGAAATTTCCTGCAGCATAATTGGACTGAATGAAGGATTCATTCATCAGGGAGGGGATCGATGATAGGATGGCAGGGATGCCCTGAATGGAAGTTTTCCCGTTGGCATAGGCATCGAAATAATAACCCTGGCGAATCAGGGAATCCAAAAATGGGGTAAATCCCTGATAGCGTCCTTCCTCGAGGTTTGAATTCAGTGACCCGATATGTTCCCTTGAAAAACTCTCCAGAATGATGATCATGACATTCAGTTTCCGTGATTCACTTGGCCGGGCTTTATGGACAGGAGAATAAATTTTGGCGAGTTCTTTCTCCTTCTGAAAATAAACCACCGGTTTAAGCACTTCATGGTGAAAGGTTTTAGCAATGGCGAAAGGAGTATTCAATAATAAAGGAATATTTTTGGCTGCAGTGTATTTCCCAGCAGTGACCATATTGATTGGCCTGAGCTGAAATCCCCCGCGAATACCGATCACGACAAGCCCCATGGTAATAAGGAAAAGAATGCTATGGACAAAGTAAAACTGAAAACTATTTTGTTTTGATTTATTTTTGGAAGCCAAAGGGAAAAAACGGCTGGATAGAAAAACGAGTAAGGCAATAAAAATCAGCCAGACGATCAGGATATACCAGAAATCTTTCAGGAATTGCGGAATGAGTTTATTAAAATCCCCTCCCACCCCTAAATATTGGAAGATATCAGCAGTAGTGCGTTTAAGTGTAAAACGAAAATAAATGGTATCCACAAAATTGGCCATCAGGGCAACAATGCTGAAAAAATAATAAAATGCATTGGCGAAACCCTGGTAAATCCTGTTGAATTTGGATCTGATCGGGACAGCATTCATCAGGATATAGGGGATGTTAAAGATCATCAGGGCAGAAACATCAAAACGCAATCCCAGGAGGAAAATATACAGGGCTTTGCTGAGACCCAGATCTGAATAATATCCCAGGTTAAACAGGTAAAAAAGGATACGGGAAAGAAACATTAGCAAGAGTACCACGAGAAGTTTGAAAAACATGACCAGGTAGATGTTTCCCTGAAACCATTTGCCCTTCTTAGGTGATCCGGAATGCCTGCCGCTTGCCTTGGAAGATGAACTTTTTATACTCGAACGCCTGGTTGATGATTTACGCTTCATGATACATAAATGAAAACGATACAAAGATAGGAAATGGATCGAAAAATTAACGTCCATCTTCGTAATCATAAAATTGCCTGTCCATTATTTATTGGTTTTTTCTACCTTTGGTTGTTTAAACCGAATCATCATCTATGGCACAAAAAGCTACTGCCGGGAACAAAGGTAAGGGGGTACGCTCCGACTGCTTTGTCACCCTTGAACTCACTGAAAACATTGGAATTGATCTCCACATTGAATCCAAGGTTGGAGTTATGTATGGAGAAGATATCAGGAAAGAGACCCTGGGCATTCTCGATTTTTTTGGAATCCAAAACGCCCATGTTAACATTGAAGATTCTGGCGCTTTATCCCTGGTGATCGCAGCACGGTTGGAAGCAGCCATAAAAAAGCTGATGCCCACCGAAAAAACCTTTCTTCCGAAGATGCTGGAGGAGAACCTTTATTCCACCACGAAGGACCGTAACCGATTTTCCCGCTTATACCTTCCCGGAAATTCTCCCAGCCTGATGATCAATGCGGGGATCCATAAACCCGATGGCATCATCCTCGACCTGGAAGATGCCGTTGCTCCGGATAAAAAAGATGAAGCCAGATACCTGGTTCGTAATGCCCTGAGATCCATCAATTTTTACGGAGCGGAACGAATGGTCAGAATTAACCAGGGTAAGCGTGGTCTTGAAGATCTTGATTATATCATTCCTCACAATGTAAACCTGATTCTGCTTCCCAAGTGCGAACATCGTGAACAAATACTGGAGGTCAATAAAAAAATCCACGAAATCTTAAATACCAAATCTGAAACCGGGAATCCTGTCTGGATTATGCCCATCATTGAAAGCGCTATGGGGGTGATCAATGCTTATGCCATAGCCAGCGCTGCTGAGAATGTTGTAGCCATGGCTATTGGTTTGGAAGATTATACCGCCGATCTTGGGACAAGGAGAACCCCTGAGGGAACGGAATCCTTTTTCGCCCGTAGCATGGTTGTCAATGCCGCCCGTGCAGCAGGAATTCAACCCATCGATTCTGTATTTTCAGATGTGAGCGATATGGAAGGGTTGAGGCAAAATGTGCTTAGATCCAAAGCCCTTGGCTTCGACGGGATGGGTTGTATCCATCCCAGGCAAATCGTGGTCATCCATGAAACTTTTGCCCCCTCGCCTGAAGAAATTGATAAGGCAAAAAAAATAGTTTTTGCTTTCCATAAAGCCGGGGAACAGGGTCTTGGAGTGGTTGCCCTGGGGAGTAAGATGATTGATCCGCCTGTGGTTAAAAGAGCCCTGAACACCATTAACCTTGCCGTAAAAATGAATAAACTCGATGAAAATTGGAGGGAATCCTATGAGCAAATATGATAAACTTGTGACCAACGCTGCCGGCCGTATTGTACCCACCCTCATCAATGGACAACCTGCTGTTGCCTATCAAGGGATAGGGAAACACAAACCATTAGGGTACAGGGCATCCCCGAAACTGGCCAGCTGCGCTGATTATCCTGCTGATGGCAATAAAGTAGTGGGAAACCTGAAGGAAGCGCTGTTAAAGTCTGGTCTGCGCGATGGGATCACCATCTCCACCCATCATCATTTTCGTAATGGTGATCTTGTTGCTATGCAGATCTTCGACATTGCCCATGAACTGGGCATTAAAGACCTGATGTGGTTCCCATCAGCCTCTTTCCCCTGTCATGAACCCATGACCAAATACCTGGAAGATGGGACCATACACCACATCGAAGGGAGTATGAATGGTGCACTTGGAAGGTTCACCTCAGATGGAAAAATGAAAGGGCTCGGTATTCTTCGTTCTCATGGCGGACGATACCAGGCTGTACAGGATGGAGAAGTGCATATTGATATCGCCGTCATTGCTGCGCCTACTGCCGATCCCTTCGGCGATGCCAATGGCGTCCATGGTTCTGCGGCTTGTGGCCCGCTTGGTTTTGCTTTAGCCGATTCACAGTATGCCGATAAAGTCATTGTCGTTACCGACAACCTGATTCCCTTCCCCTGCATTCCCTGGCAGATTAATGGAAATTATGTGGATTTTGTGGTCGTCATGGATAAAATAGGAATACCGGAAAAAATTGTCAGCGGGACTACTGAAATTACAAAAAGTCCAGACCGTCTGCTTCTTGCTGAGTGGTCGGCTAAATTCTGTGACGAGGCAGGGCTGATTTACGATGGATTCTCATTCCAGGCAGGAGCCGGTGGCACCGCGTTGTCGATCGGGATCTATTTTTCTGAAATTCTCCGGGAAAGAGGTTGGAAAGCACGTTTTGCAAGAGGAGGCAGCAATAAGTATCTCGTGAAAATGTTGGAAGATGGATTGGTTGAATATATTCTCGACGGACAAACCTTTGACCTTGACGGCGTCAGTTCCATGCGTGACAACCCACATCACACCTGGACAAGCCCCTTTACCAGCTACAATTACCATAGCAAGGGGAACTTCTCCTCTATGGTTGATATTGTCATACTCGGAGCCACAGAAGTAGATGTCAACTTCAATGCCAATGTCGTCACCCATTCTGACGGGTATCTGCTCCATGGCATCGGGGGTTGGCAAAATACCCTGTTCGGGAAATGCGTGATCCTTCCCATTCCCCTTTTCCGTGACCGTATGCCGGTCATCCGTGATGAAGTAACTACCCTTTGCGGGCCCGGAGAACTCATCGACGTAATTGTCACGGAAAGAGGGATTGCCATCAACCCGCTCAGGACCGATCTGATCGAAAAGATGAAAAATTCCGCTTTACCCATCAAAACTATTGAAGAACTGAAAGCAGAAGCAGAAAAGATTTGCGGAGTTCCTGCCAAACCTAAATTTACCGACGAAATAGTAGCAGTTGTGAAATGGGTAGATGGAACAGTGCTGGATTCGATAAGAAGAGTGAGTATTTAGATATTTATTAACTCTTTTCTTTTACCACAATGTTCATAGTGATTTACACTAAGAACACAAATAGGTGGACCTTTTCAACCTCAAAACCAAGCTGTCTGAGTTGTAATCCAGCACTCATTTTCAATACTTTCAAATAATCCAGGACTTAATGCTTAATGAGCCAGGGTAGCTGAACCAAGAGCTATGTAACCCATTTCATTTTCTGTTATATTTTTGTCACATAATCCATTATCTCACAAAAAAGTGATACGTTTGTTACTGACTTTTCAATCATAAATCGTAAATCCGTTGACGCTCCATCAAATATTACTGAAATACTGGGGTTACTCCTCCTTCCGTCCGCTTCAGGAAGAGATCATCCGGTCCGTTCTCGATGGAAACGACACCCTGGCATTGCTGCCAACCGGCGGGGGGAAATCTATATGTTTCCATGTCCCGGCTATGGCGCTTGAAGGATTATGCCTGGTCATTACACCCCTGATCGCCTTAATGAAAGACCAGGTCGATAACCTGAAGAAAAAAGGAATCCCGGCTGAAGCCCTCCATTCGGGAATGCATCCCGGAGAAATTGAAAGGATCATCGGGAATTGTCAATATGGGAATGTAAAGCTTCTTTATCTTTCTCCGGAAAGGCTGGCGACACAAAACATGCGCGAAGCCATACGGAAAATTAAGATCAGCCTGCTTGCTGTAGATGAAGCCCATTGTATTTCCCAGTGGGGATATGATTTCCGTCCCCCTTACCTTCATATTGCCGATATACGGCAATTTTTACCTGTGGTTCCCGTGCTGGCACTGACGGCAACAGCAACTCCCGTGGTCGTCAGGGATATTCAGAAAAAACTTGCATTCCGAAAGGAAAATGTTTTCAGCAAGAGTTTTGAAAGAAAAAACCTGACGTATATGGTAATCAAAGAAGAGGATAAGCTGAACCGGCTTCTTAAAATTATACGGAAAGTCAGGGGGGTTGGCATTGTTTATGTAAGAAACAGACGTCAGACAAAAGAAATCGCGGAATTTCTGAACAGGAATAAAATAGCTGCTGGATTTTATCATGCCGGTCTGGATCAGAAGACAAGGGAACAAAGGCAAAACGAATGGATCAGGGAAGAAAAAAAGATTATGGTAGCTACCAATGCCTTTGGAATGGGAATTGATAAGCCCAATGTTCGTCTGGTCGTTCATCTCGACCTTCCGGAAAGTATCGAAGCCTATTTCCAGGAAGCTGGGAGGGGTGGACGCGATGAAAAGCAAGCTTATGCCGTTTTGTTATATGAAAACACCGATATCCTGGATGCGCATCATAACCTGTCGGTTACATTCCCGGAGCCGAAAGTAATTCGGAATATCTACCAATCCTTAGGGAATTATTTCCAGATCCCGGTCGGGGGAGGAAAGGAACTTCAACTGGAATTTCAGCTTACAGCATTTGCAGACCAATATAAACTGTCAACGGTCATTGTTTTTAATGCCCTGAAATTTCTTGAGAAAGAAGGTTACATTATGCTTACCGATGCCCTGTATCAACCCTCAAGGATTATGATCAGGGCCGATAAAGAAAGCCTTTACCGGTTTCAGGTTGCAAATGAGTTTTATGACCACTTCCTGAAAACAATTTTACGATCATATAGCGGTGTCTTCAGTGATTTCATCAGGATCAGCGAAACCGAAATTGCAAATCGGATGAACTTGAAAACAGATGCGGTCAAAACCCATCTGAAACGTCTGGAACAAATGAAAATTCTCGACTATGCTCCCCAATCGGATCAACCACGGCTGATTTTTCTTACTGAAAGGCTGGATGCTAAAGATATTCAGATCTCGCAGGAAAACTACAACGATCGGCTAAAGGATGCAAGCAGGCGACTGGAAGCCATGATTGAATATGCTGAATCCTCTACTAAATGCAGAAGCCAGATCCTCCTTTCCTATTTCGGAGAAGAAAGAGCAAAACGCTGCGGGAAATGCGATGTTTGTATCCAACGCAATAAAATCAGCCTGAATGAAATGGAATTTGATGACTTCGTCAAAAAAATCAAGCCCCTGCTTCAGCAATCCCCAATGAGCCTGGAAGAAATCATGGAAACTGCATCACCCATGGCTGAAGAAAAAGTTATCCGGATAATCCGATGGCTGGCAGATAATGATAAAATAAAACAAGATAAATCCCATAACTACTTTTGGAAATCCTAAACCCTTATGTCTCCACTCCCTACCCTCCCCTACCTCTACGATGAACTGCCCTTATGGTCAGCCCCATTCGGACTTACCCTTCTCAACACCGTGAATATGAAGAAAGGAATGAAAGTCCTTGATATCGGCAGTGGAGGTGGGTTTCCTATGATCGAACTGGCGGAGCGCCTGGGTGCTACTTCCAAGGTTTATGGAGTTGACCCCTCGGCAGACTCATGTCGACTGATCAGCGAAAAAATCGCCATAAAAGGAATCAGCAACGCGGTGATCATTCAGGCCTGTGCAGAAGCCTTACCATTCCCTGACGGATTCTTTGATCTGATCATCTCAAACAACGGAATGAACAATGTTACTGACCTGAAAAAATCCCTGGCCTCTTGCTACAGTGTTGGAAAACCCGAGGCACAAATGGTCATGACCATGAACCTACCAGGAACCATGATGGAATTTTATCGGATTTTTGAAGAAACGCTGGCAATATCAGGCATGGACGAGGCAATTGATAAGCTCAAAGCACATATTTTTGCTAAGCGTAAACCCATTGAATTTCTCTTACCCCTGATTGAATCTTCCGGCTATGCGATCAAATCCGTGAAAACTGATGAATTTAAACTCAGGTTCTTTGACGGGACTTCCTTCCTAAATCATTATTTCATCCGGACTGCCTTTAAACCATCATGGCTATCCGTTATTTCCGAATTATCTGTTACAGAAATTTTTGATCAGGTTGAAACAAAACTGAATGCCCTGGCAGAACAAAATGGCGAACTGCTTCTTACTGTTCCATATATTTGTATTGATTGCCAGAGAAAACCATAAAAATAATCCGATGTACACCCTGATTCTATTTACAGCCCTGAACCTGATTCATTTTCAGGATAAACCAGTAAACAAAGACTGCATGTGCAAGGACTTTAAGCTTTATGGAAAAATCAAGATTGTGAATGATTTCCCGGATCTGAAAGTCCAGGTCGTGGAGAATTTTCCTGATTTGAAAGTGCAGATTGTCGAAAATTTCCCGGATAAATGTGGTAAATGGAAATTTGTCAACGACTTCCCCGATTTAAAAATCAAGTTCGTGGAGAATTTTCCTGATCTTAAAATCAAGTTTGTAGACAATTTCCCCGGCTTGCCCTAAATCGTAAATCCTGTCTGCCGTCAGGCAGGCATCAATCGTTAACCGTAATGCTTATCCCTCCGGCTTTCTACCTTCGCACAGATGTTGTCCAGATAGCCCGTGAATTGTTGGGAAAACACCTGGTCACTCACATTGACGGAGCCATCACTTCAGGGATGATTTGTGAAACTGAGGCCTATGCAGGTATCACCGACCGTGCTTCACATGCTTTTCAGAACAGGAGGACGGCAAGGACGGAAGTCATGTACCGTCAGGGAGGAACTGCTTATGTTTATCTCTGTTACGGGATGCATTCCCTGTTCAATGTGGTAACCAATCAGAAGGATATACCCCATGCGGTATTGATCCGCGGGATCATCCCCTGTGAAGGAAAAGAGATCATGCTTCTGCGTGCAGGAAAAACCTCCGTCACTCCGGATTTCGGGATTGGCCCCGGGAAGGTCTCGAAGATCCTGGGAATCCATTATTCCCATTCCGGGCTTGACCTGACCGTTAAAAGTGAAAATCCACCTTGTATCTGGATCGAAGACATGGGAATTCGTATCCACCCTGATCAAATCCTGACCAATCCCCGTATTGGAATCGATTATGCAGGGGAGGATGCATTGCTGCCATACCGATTTCAGTTGACGAATTGGCGAGTTACTGTTTAGCAATACTCTCTTCAGCCATCAAAACAGGAATGTAATCAGTACCGGGGTTTCCGCTCCCGCTGTCGAGGTTGTACTGGAACAATGAAACCACATCAATATCTGAACCGGTCCATGCTCCCGGCTTGATGACCAGGAAAGTCCTGACCGGGTGGTTAGATAATTCAGCATTGACCCATGAGCCGGTATTTGCATAAATGCCGCGATATTGATTCCCTTCGGGATAGACTTTTAGCATGGGATTATGGGTATGCCCGAAAGCCACTATTTTAAATCGGTTTGGAGCAACAGTTCCCATGTACTCATAGAAGGCTGAGACAGAAAGATCAGTGTTTCCATTCAAGATGGCCATCAGGACAGGCATGGAAACCGGCAATGCATTAGTGACTTCGGTAGAGGGCCATACCTCTTCAATATTGGTGGCAAACATATCCCTCACCCCATTAAAGCTGAGAAAATTGTTGTAACCATCAATGCCTCCCATTCTGATATTTGCCGAATCAGCTGCAACAGTGAGGTCATAATGAATTTTCAGATACTCATAGGCTACTGCCCATGCTAACCTGAATTCCATGTTACCATTGCTGCTTTTAAGCATTTTGTAGCCGTTGCTGCCCTTTTCCATCAGTCCTTCCGCATCCAGCCTGGAAATAAAATACCCAGGGGGCAGTATATGCCCCTGGTTTGAAAGTGGTTGGGGACAATTAAAAAAATCATACCGGTGTCCATGTTCCAAGATGATCTCGCTCAGGGGAGAATAATGACCAAGTCCTCGTGAATCACCTTGCCAGATTATTCCCGGGATAATCTCCTGAAGTACCTCCTGCGTCAGCAGCATGTCGTGATTCCCTGGAATATAAATTAACTGAATGCTCCCGCTTGAGGCAATGGCTTTCAGCTTACTGATCACAGGCTGATTGACTGGATTACTGGCGATTGACAGGAAGTATTCCCGGGAATCGGTAATTTCGCTAGCGGAATCAAAAGGAGCCATGCGGTAAGGAACCACCCATTCATCAAAAAGATCGCCAAGAATAACGACTTGCCTGACTTGAGTACTGTTGAGCGTCATATCAAGTAAACTTCCCAGTGCGCTGGCATTCTTGCTGAACCAACAATACCCATTGCTTATAGCCCTGTGATCCCCCATGTGAATATCACTGATGCAGACCATAGCATTCCGCCCGCTGGTATCGTTCTCCAGAGATAATTGCTTCGTGCTTGTTCGTATTTCGATGATGGTATTCGACGGTAGCGTGATACCTGATGTTGACCTCAGTCCGGTAGTAATATGGATCTGATACCTCCAGCCGTCCTGTAACTGAAACCCATACTGAAAAGAAATGATTGCTTTTCTTCCATAACAAATCACCTTGTATAAAGAATCCGGGATGCCGGGTGTACACGAAAATGAAATATTCCCTTCAATGGTTGAAGAATCCAGAGGCTGGCTGAAATCAAGTTCAATGGATCGTTCCATATAACTCAAGGGATAATACAAGTCATGCTGAAGAGTGGATTTTTGTAGATCAACACTCAGATACAAAGGTTTATATTGGGTTTCTGATTTCTTGCATGAAATCATGAGAAGATGTAAACCAACAAACATGAACAATAGAAAAAATACGCGACAGGGTTTCATAGCCTAGGTTTTATCACAGCAAGATAATAAAAACAATGTAAAAATTGTTTTAGAATTCAACTATTTTATCATAGTTTTGAGCAATTATTTGGTATTTTAGTAGAAAACAATCAAAATTTTCATAAAGCGGTAGCCGAAAAGCTTTAATAGAGTAGGTACAAATTAAATCTTATGAGTATGAAAAAGTTTTTTATTACATTGATTTGTTTATTTTTTCTTGGAGGTTTTTCAGCCTTTTCTCAGGTCACGGTTGACAATGTTGACATTAATAAACTAGACATAAAATATTGCGAACTGGTTGCAAAATCTGCATTATTTAGCATGAAAGTTGTGGTGGTCATTGATTATGGTCAGGATTTTTCCTGGAAAGTGCAAACGATCAAAGGAACCGATGGAAAAGACATGAAATTTAATAGTGTAATTGCTGCATTAAACTTCATGTATATGAATGGCTGGGATTATGCCAATAATTTTGTAGTTACTGATAAAGATGGAAGCGTTTATCATTACCTGTTAAAGAAAAAGGATTTGTAAAAAGGCTCCTCTCTTGCTGGATTAAAAATAAAAAAGAGGACGTCCTTGGGGGACGTCCTCTTTTTCGTGAAGTAATTTAATTGAATTACTTTACTTTCTTTCCAAGTTCTGCGCCTGCCTTGAATTTTACAACTTTCTTGGCGGGAATCTTGATTTCCTTGCCATTCTGAGGATTGCGTCCCTTGCGGGCTGCTCTCTTGGAAACGGAGAAAGAACCAAAACCGACTAAGGCAACTCTTTCGCCTTTGCCCAGAGCCTTGGTGACAGCAGTGATAACAGCTTCCAGAGCCCTTTTGGCTTCTGCTTTGGTCATCTTTGCATCATTGGCAACTGCTTCAATTAATTGAGCCTTGTTCATTTTTGCTTTAATTTAGTTAATACTTAAGTTAAAAACCCTGCAAATATAAGTGATCTAAAAAATTTGTCAAGTGTTTTTTATTCAAAACCATTGAAAATGTTGATAAATCGAGATTTTTGTTAATAACTGTTGATTGGAAATGGTTATACGACAAGGGTTTCAGATCAGCTCATGACCTCCCCCTCTTAAAAAATCCATAGTAGCCATTGATTTTTTTCCCGGAAATTGAAGTTCGTTAATCTCCAGGTACCCGTCTGAAGCTGTAATGCTAAGGAAGTTTTTCCCATCCGTGACCAGGGTCCCGGGTAGATCCGAATGGGGGGCAGACCGGGGCGTGGTACGGAAAATTTTCATTGTTTTCATTTCCCCATTTTTTAACCTGATTTCCGTGAATGCTCCCGGATTTGGGCTGAGGCCTCTGACCATGTTGTGAAGAACATTCACCGGTTGATCCCAGTGTATCCTGCAATGTTCTCTAAAGATTTTCGGAGCCGGTTTTAGTGGCTCACCATCCGGGAGTATAGATTCCTGGGGAACTTCCTCCAGATCACCCCGGATAATGCCTTCCATGGTTCTGATCACGAGATCAGCCCCGGCCTTCATCAAACGGTCATGTAATTCTCCGGCTGTCTCCACAGAACCGATTTCAAACTTTTCCGCCAATAATATCTTCCCTTCATCGATTTTCTCGTTTAACATAAAGGTAGTCACCCCGCTTATCTTTTCACCGTTGATAATCGCGTGGTTAATCGGAGCAGCGCCACGATACTGAGGCAGCAGGGAAGCATGAAGATTAAAGGTTCCCAGGCGGGGAAGAGACCATACCGAACGGGGAAGCATACGAAATGCAATCACAACCTGCAGATCAGGTTTGAAAGCGGATAATTCATTCAGGAATTCGGTGTCTGTTAAACGGACAGGTTGTAATACTGGGATCCCTTTAGATACGGCTAGCTCCTTGACTTTAGATGCTTTGGGCTTTAATCCCCGGCCAGCAGGTTTGTCGGGAGCGGTAACTACCGCCACGACCTGATACCCGGAATCCAACATCTTCCTCAGTGAACAGGCCGCAAATTCAGGGGTGCCAAAAAAAACAATCCGCGGGAAAGCCATTGATTATTAATTTACGCCTGACTGAAGGCAGTCAGGTTTTACGATTTAATTTCATCGTAAATTCGAATCTGAAATCAAAAATCGTAAATTATTTTTTTAGCAGTCCTTCTGTATAAGAAATATACTTATCAATGTCCCTGCCTTCATTCGATCTCGGAAATTCTTCCTTGATCCTTTTATATAATGAAAGTGCTTTCCCGAAATCAGCCAATTCCTCATAAGCCCATGCTGCTTTCATTAAAAACAAAGGAGATGTGAAATCATTTTTCCTCATTTCGGCAGCTTTCAGGTACAATTCAGCTGCCTTTTCCGTTTGCTTCAATTCCAAATAAGCATCACCCATCGCGCCCTTGGCCATGGGGCCAACAAATTGATCATCTGAGGAAAATTTCTTTAAATATGTCAGGGCATTTTCAAATTGCCCCATCTTGAGATAACACAAACCGGTATAATAATGCGCCAGGTTGGCCGATTTGGTGATTCCATATTCATCAATGATGGCAAGAAATCCAAGATATTGTCCATCCCCGTTCAAGGCTTTCTTGAGAGAATCCTGCTCGAAATATTTCTCAGCCATGAACATTTGCCCCTGGGCTTCCTTTTCCTGAGGAGCTAAATAAAACTTACGGAATCCGAAAAATCCAAGGACTACCACAACGATAGCTGCAACGAAAATAATGATGACCGTCTGGTGCTTTTCAATAAATTGTTCGGTTTTACTGAATGCTTCTTCAACAGCAACAATACGTTCTTCTGTCTTATCGACTTTTTTCTCAGGTTTATTTGACATGATCATTGAATTTTGGAGGTGCAAAGTTAAATTTTTTCCCGACATCCCTGCATTCTGCCTCATTTTTTTTAAATTTGTAAGCAATGTAATCCTTCATCCATGACTTCTCCGTCCAGCCCTGAAGCAGATGCCAAACAATCCCTGCTGGAATTTATGTCAGGGTTTATCACTAAAGAAAGGAAGGATAAATTCCTGACCCACATCAATGCCAGAACCCGTTACCTGACCATTGTTCTGGAAGACATTTACCAGCCCCACAATGCCAGCGCTGTGCTTCGTACCTGCGACTGTTTCGGGATACAGGATGTCCATATCATCGAAAATCGCAACAAATACCAGGTCAACCCTGATGTGGCCCTGGGTGCCTCTAAATGGCTTTCCCTCGAGAAATACAATGAGATGGAAAACAACACCGTTTACTGTATCGGAAAGTTAAAAAACAAAGGCTACAAAATCATTGCCACCAGTCCTCATGAACATGATTTCACTCCCGAAACCCTTCCGCTTGAGTCTCCCATTGCTTTGGTTTTCGGCAATGAAATGGCCGGACTTTCCAAGGAAGCATTGTCACAGGCCGATGATTTCATTAAAATTCCCATGGTCGGGTTTACAGAAAGTCTTAATATCAGTGTTTCGGCCGCCATTCTGATGCATACGCTAAGCGAAAGATTGAGAGCCTCCTCCATCCCATGGCAGCTTTCTGAAAAAGAAAAAAAAGATATCCTCCTGACATGGCTGAATCATTCCATCAAAAAGCCAGAATTCCTGATGGAGGAATTTAAAAAACGAAAATAAATTCATTCTGTATATAGTCAATATTTTGTACTTTTGCAGAAATCAGAAATTAAATATCAAGGATATGGGTAAAGGAGATAAAAAGTCGAAAAGAGGCAAGATCATCATCGGCTCTTACGGAGTAAGAAGACGTAAAAAGAATGCCGTCAGGGTGGTGATTAAGAAAAAACCTGAGACCAAAACCAAAGAAGAAAAAAAAGTAAAACCCGTTGAACCGGTTATTGAAACTCAGCTTGCAGTTGTTGCAGAGGAGAAAGTGACCAAGAAAACCACAGCTAAAAAAGCTGCAACAAAGAAAGTTGCAAAAGTCACTGAGAAAAAAGAAACAAAGCCCAAAACAACAAAATCAAAGAAAAAGGCTGAACCTACAGGTGATTTAAATCCTGTTGTGATCGATGAGCCAAAACAGGATTGACCTAATTCTGAAATATTTTCCCAGGCTGACCCCTGTCCAGCTGAGTCAGTTTGAACAACTCGGCTTCCTCTATCCTGAATGGAATACCAGAATTAATGTTATTTCAAGAAAAGATATCGGACAGTTGTACCTTCATCATCTTATACATTCCCTTTCCATCGCCAAGATCGTCTGCTTTAAACCGGGGACTTCCATCATGGATGCCGGCACGGGAGGAGGATTCCCCGGAATTCCTCTGGCTGTTTTCTTTCCGGAAACACAATTCACCCTGGTTGACTCCATTACTAAAAAAATCAAGGTAGTGGAAGCTATAGCCAGGGATCTTAATTTAAAGAATGTCATTACACTTTGCTCCAGGAATGAAAACGTTACTTCCGCTTTTGACTTTATCACAGGCAGAGCGGTTACGGATTTAAAGAATTTCTTTCAATTGGTTAGGAAAAATGTCAAAAAAAAAGGGATAAATGATATTCCCAATGGTATTCTTTACCTGAAAGGGGGTGAACTTGAAGATGAAATCCGTTCATTGCCGGCATCCACAGATACTTATCAATTATCTGAATACTTCACTGAAGATTTTTTCCTGACAAAAAAACTGGTTCACATTCATAACTTTTAAATCTTGCATTGCGGATTCAGCATATTTTTGTTATTTAGCAAACCAAATTTCAAATTTAACCTATAAACTGGAGGATTTATGGCCGAAAAAAAGAAGTTTATTCCCTTTGTCTCCCCTGAGACAAACATGAAAGAATTTACCATCAGAGCGCTCATCATAGGACTTTTCTTTGCTGTCATCCTTGGAGCTGCCAACGCTTATCTTGGGTTGAAAGCAGGGATGACCATTGCCGCAACCTATCCTGCAGCCGTGCTGGGTATGGCCATATTAAGACTGATGAAGGGTTCAATCCTGGAAGAGAACTTCACACGTACCGTTGGTTCTATTGGTGAATCTGTAGCTGCAGGCGCTATTTTCACTCTCCCTGCATTCTTTGTATCCGGAATATGGTCAGAATTTTTCACATATGGTCATTATATCACTTCCACGCTTATCCTGATTGCAGGCGGCGTTCTTGGGATCATGTTTGTCGCCTTACTCCGTCGGGTCATGGTGGAGGATGCCGAGCTTCCTTTTCCTGAATCCACTGCTGCTGCCGAAATTCATAAAGCCGGCCAGGGCAGTTCAGGGGGATCGAAGTTCCTCTTTTGGGCCATGGGGCTTGGAGGGTTGATTAAGATCCTTGGCGAATTAAAGCTGTTTCAATATTTATGGGAAAAATTTGTGACCTTCGGTAACCAGGTTATCACCGGCACTATTTTCAAAGGTGAAGGAGGGATGTTGCTCAGTTCACCCGGAGTATCACCTGCCTATATGGGCGTTGGATACATTATCGGTCCGAAACTGGGTGCTCTTAACTTTAGCGGGGGTATCATTGCCTGGGGTTTGATGGCCCCCATGATCATGTATTTCCTGATCCCAAGCATAAATCTCTCTGAATGGGCTGCCTTCCTTATGGCCAAAGATACCACGCTTTCCCCTGAGGTGGCCCTGGCAAAAGTCAGCGACCCGACATACCAGATCAACCAGATATGGAAATTTATCGTAAGGCCTATTGCCATCGGAGGGATGTTGGTAAGCGCCGGATTCACCCTCTTTAAAATGAGGAAGAGTTTGTCAACCGGGATCGCTCGCTCAGTTAAGGATGTGAAAAAAGCGGCTACAGGCATCGAGACTCATGTTCCAAGAAATGAAAAAGACATCAGCTTCAGTTGGATCATGCTGGGCATTGTTGCCGTTGCCGTTCTGACTTTCTGCATTACCTTCTTTATTTTTGACACCAATCTTCTCATTGCCATTGTGGCTTCAACGGTCATGATCATTCTGGCTTTCTTCTTTGCATCGGTATCTGGTTATCTAGTAGGGATTATGGGTTCCAGCAATAACCCGATCAGCGGGCTTACACTTACCGCCCTGGTGGTTACGGCCTTAATTTTGGTGGCTTTAGGTGTTCAGGGAGACTCGGGTGTTGCCACTGTTCTTGGAGTTGCTGCCATCGTGTGTGTTTCCGCCGCTGTAGCCGGCGAAATGCTTCAGGACCTGAAAGCCGGTCATATCCTTGGTGGTACACCATGGCGGATGCAGGTGGGAGATATCCTCGGGGTCATCCTTGCCGGTGCAGTGATGTTCGTGGTCCTTGCTTTCCTCAACGACGGGGATATTGCCAGCGGGAAAAACCTGGGTTACCAGGGTGGTTTTGGCAGCAAGAATCTTTCAGCCCCCCAGGCCAGCCTGATGGCCATTCTTTCCCGTGGGATCGTCCAGGGACAAATGGCATGGCCGCTGATCATTGCCGGGATGCTGATGGGAGTTGCCTTTATCCTCATGCAGGTGAAAAGCCCGATGCTGGTCAGCGTCGGTATGTACCTTCCCATTGAAACCACTTTTGCCATATTCATTGGTGGTTTGATCAAGGGAGCAGTAGATCTTTATAACGAGAAAAGGAAACATAATGAAGCCCAGAAAGTCAGGGTCGAAAACACCGGTGTTCTGCTTGCTTCCGGAATGATTGCAGGAGAAGCACTAATGGGACTCGTGATCGCCATCCTTGCCGTGTTCAACATCTTCCTCTACCAGTACTTCGTGTTTTTCGAAAACCCGACTTTCCTTCTCAGTTTTGTTATCCTGGCTATCATTGCTTACGTATTAATCCGTATCCCCCTGAAAAATGCCGGGAAACCTGACGAACCTGCCCCTCCGGCTTCAGGGATGTAGCTTATATGAATTTCTTTCTGAGAAGAAAAATATTACGAAAAGCAAATTTTCTTGACCTCACCCCTGTCAGATTATTGGAACATCAATCCGGGGAGAATGGGAAAATAAACTTGCTGATGCCGAGGTTTAAAAATAAATATTGGGCGAGGATGCTCCAACCCCGGTCAAAAGGAGACTTCATTTATATCAGGCTGGATGAAACAGGTTCAAACACCTGGCTGCTGATCGACGGTCATTCAAGGGTGATGGATATTTGCCAAAGGCTGACGGAACATTTCCCGGGAACGTTGAGTCCTGCTGACGAAATTGAAGAAAGAGTCACCCAATTCATGACTTTCTTGTACCATCAGCGATATATTACTTTCCGCGAAATTCAGTAAGCATGGCATCTAAATTATTACTACATTTGAAATCCTTAACAATCAATACAAAAATCAATACCACCCATGAGTAAAGATATCTTAAACCTTGAGCCCAAAGCGCTGTGGAAAAATTTTCACAGTCTGACACAGATTCCCAGACCTTCCAAACACGAAGATAAAATCCGTGATTTTGCCGCCGATTTTGGAAAAAAACTCGGACTTGAAACCCTTGTTGACGAAGTCGGTAATGTCATCATTCGTAAACCGGCAACTCCCGGAATGGAAAACCTAAAAGGAGTTATTCTCCAGGGACACCTTGATATGGTACCCCAGAAAAACAGTGATAAAATCCATGATTTTGAGAAAGATCCGATTGAAACTATCGTGGATGGCGAATGGGTCAGGGCCAACGGCACTACCCTGGGCGCCGACAATGGGATGGGTGTAGCCGCCGCCATGGCCATTCTGGAATCGAAAGACATTCCCCATGGCCCCATTGAAGCCCTTTTTACTACCGATGAAGAAACAGGAATGACAGGAGCAAACGGCCTGAAGCCAGGAGTCATGAAAGGTGAAATTCTGATTAATATGGACTCTGAAGATGAAGGAGAGCTTTATATCGGATGCGCCGGGGGTACCAACGGAAATTTCAAATTCAGATATACCGAAGTTGCTGTTCCAGCCAGTCACCTGGCTTTCAAAATCAGTCTCACCGGCATGAAAGGAGGACATAGCGGGGTGGATATTCACCTTGGCAGAGGAAATGCCAATAAAGTAATGATCCGTTTCTTCTGGCATGCTGCCCGTAAGCATGGTTTACGATTATCAAGCATCGATGGAGGCAGTCTCCGGAATGCCATCCCCAGGGAAGCTTTTGCAGTGATAACCCTGCCGTCAGAGAACAAAGATTCATTTTTGAAATGTCTTGAAGAATATACTCAAACCGTCAGAAAGGAATTATCAGCCGTGGAACCCGATCTAAAAATTGAGGCTACCAGCATTGAAGTTCCGAAAAATTTGATGGATGAAAAAACACAACAAAACCTGTTCAACTCACTCTACGCATGTCCGAATGGGGTAATCAGAATGAGCAACGATATGATTGGTCTCGTTGAAACTTCAACCAACCTGGCCATCGTAAAATCGGCTAATGGAGAGATAAAAATTCAATGCCTGCTGAGAAGCTCCGTGGATTCTGCCAAAACTGACCTGGAACAAATGATGCAGTGCGTCTTTGAAATGGCAGGGGCAGAGATTGTCTTCGATGGACAGTACCCGGGATGGAAACCAAATCCGGCATCCCCCATTCTTAAAACCATGCAGGGCGTGTATCAGAAAAAGTACGGTAATATTCCCGAAATCAAAGCCATTCATGCCGGACTGGAATGTGGAATCCTCGGTGGCGCCTATCCTGGCTGGGATATGATCTCTTTCGGACCAACCATTCGCTATCCTCATTCACCCGACGAAAAAGTAAACATTGCCACCGTTCAGAAATTCTGGGACTTCCTGGTGGAGACACTGAAGAATATTCCGGTTAAATAGTTATTCCAAACAAATTAAAAAAGGCTGCCCATTCATTGGACAGCTTTTTTTTTATTGACTTTTGACATTTTTGAAATTACCTTTGTATGGATAATATTTTATTCCTGTTAATATTCCTTGAATGAGAACAATAATTGTTTTTCTGATTACTGTGTTAATACAGATGATCTCATCGATATCATTTTCACAACAAAAGACCAACATCATTGTCTTGCAACCCGGTCCATCCCAAGGCACTGATGCTGATATCAGAACTGACCTTCCAAACACACCGAATGGATCCAGTTATGATTTTATCGCAAATGCCTGGACTGCTCAGGGAAATTACTTTAATCAGCGAAGTTTGCTGAAATTCGATCTTTCGGAGGTTCCAGCGAATGCCATTATCCTAAATGCAACATTATTCTTATATACAAACCTGAATACTGGTCACTACCAGCTTGATTCCGGAGCTAATGCCGCTTATTTACTGCGAGCCATTGAGGCCTGGGATGAAAATACTGTTGACTGGGAAAATCAGCCTCAGGTTGATTTTAACAATCCGGTAATAATTCCTCCATCCACAAATAATACTGAGAATTATGAGCTGGACGTTACTGCTCATATTATGGATATGGTGCTGCACCCGGAATCAAATTATGGCTGGTCTTTTCGCTTGCAGACTGAAGAAATGTATCGTTGTATGGTTTTCGCTTCTAGTGACAACCCGATGGAAACATGGCGTCCAAAATTAATTATTCAGTATATCACTTGCTTACCACCTAAGGCGAGATTTTCATATACGGCTTCGTTTCTTGATGTCAGTTTTACAGACCTATCAGACACTGCCTATTACTGGCATTGGGACTTTGGAGATGAGACTTCCTCAACGATGCAAAATCCAGTTCACACCTATTCTGATCCAGGAAAGTATAGAGTTCGCCTGTTTATTGGAGATAGTTGCGGAACATCATCTTTTTGCGATACGGTAATGGTGGACTGTCCTCTGCCCAAGGTAGGATTCACTTATGCTATAAATACCTATACCGTTTCTTTTTCAGATACTTCCCAGATTTTGTATCCTTTATCACGGCTTTGGGATTTTAATGATGGGACAATATCAACGGAACAAAATCCAACTCATAAATTTGTACCTGGTCACATCTATAATGTATGCCTTTATCTCACCAACGAATGTGGAAAAGGCAGTGCTTGTGACTCTATCCAAATATTTGAGCCTTTGAAACTTAACTATACATCTACTCAAAATGAGTCTGAAAATTTGGAAGTAGCGTTTACCAATAATACTACCGGTGCAAGTTGGTGGCATTGGGATTTCGGAGATGGTGATACAGCTGCAATATGTAACCCTGTTCATGTCTTTAAGTCCTATGGTACTTATAACATTTGCCTGACTGCAGGTAACTCTTCTGAACAGGTCATGGAATGCAACGACTTAGCTATAAAAAGAATCAGCATCCGGGCAAATGACAAAAACATTACTATTTATCCAAACCCTTGCAATAGGAGTGAAAGTTTGTCCTTCATCCTTTTTGAAGACTATGATTTAGTGGAGATAAAAACAATTGACCATACAGGAAGAACTTTAATTTCACAAAATTTCCGCACTGTTAAAAGCAATGAACCTGTTGAAATTGATTTATCAAGCTTGAGAAGAGGAGCTTACTTTCTTAAATGTACCTTCGGTAATTATACAAGAATGATGAAAGTCATTCTTTTATAACAACAATCAGATCAACTCAAAAGCACAGAAATAATAATTGTTTGCTGCGCCTATCAGATCAAATTTTAAATAAAAACTTGAAGTGAATATCTGAAATGCCAGAAATTCATGCATGGGAACATTGAACTGGTCAAACAGTATGATGTCTCCTTTTTTCAGATATGGGGCAATGGTTGTCAGAACATATAATGTTGAAGTGAACATATCCGCATCCATCAGAATCACTTTTCGATGGCTTACATCAAGATTTTTAACAAATCCTGGTAAGGTTTCCTGAAAAAGTCCCTTGTAAAATGACACCCTTTTATCGTCAATTAAGGGTATATCGGCCGACATTGCACCTTGTCGAAACCCGCCCCAGTCCTCAGGCAAGCCTTCAAAAGTATCAAATCCGGAAAAAGTCGAATCTGGATGACTATTCTTTTTAACCCACCAGGTAAAAGAATGTCCTCCCGAAACGCCAAATTCCAGGTAAGTTATTGTCTGATCAAGTTGATAGTTCCTAAATATGTTTTCATACAAACCATAACGCTTATTATAATCCCAATGGGGTGAATAAAAATCATTAAAGGAAATTTTCCTGTTTTTATTTATCCATACTGATACTTTTGAGAGGTAAGCAAGATTTAATAACAAACCGGAAAAGGGTTCAACGAGAATATGCAGTTTGTAACGGCAAAATAACCATTTTGTCTTTCTGATCAGATTTATTTTGAATGACATAAAAACCAATTTTTTTCTCTTCTGGGCAAAAGTAAAGAAAATTTATAGAAAAAGATATCTCTCCCTAACATGATCAAAGGAAAGAAATTTATTAAAATTTAATCCAAATTTTTGTGATTAGCAAAAAAAACGTAAATTTGCACTCCCAAAAATAAATAACGATGACAAAGAGAACCTACCAGCCGTCGAACAGGAAAAGGAAAAACAAACACGGTTTCAGGGAAAGAATGGCGACTGCCAATGGCCGCAGGGTGCTTGCTGCAAGAAGAGCCAAAGGAAGAAAAAAACTGACCGTTTCTGACGAAAAATTAGATAAGGAATAAATATTCGTGTTTTGATTCAAAAACCGGATTTTTTTTACAACTTTGTAGTGAAAAGAAGATAACATCAGTTATCTTCTTTTTTTATTTCCGCTAACGTCAACTTATAAGCATTTCCCATGAAAAAAATTGATCTCAAAAAAGTTTTTCCTTATTTCATCGCCATCCTTGTCTTCCTGCTTATTACTCTGGCCTATTTCAGCCCCCTGCTGGAAGGGAAAAAGATGTTTCAAAGCGATATTGTCAACCATCAGGGCGTTTCAAAAGAAATTGCTGATTTCAGGGCGCAAACAGGGCAGGAACCTTTATGGACCAATTCCATGTTCGGAGGAATGCCTGCTTACCAGATCTCTGTTAAATATAAAACAAACCTGATCGGATACCTCGACAACATCCTTACCCTGGGACTTCCCCACCCGGCCAACCTGGTTTTCTTATACTTCCTTGGATTTTTTATCCTGCTGTTGGTCATGAAAGCTGATCCCTGGCTATCCCTAGTCGGCGCCATCGCCTTTGCCATGTCATCCTATTTCTTTATCATCCTTGAGGCCGGACATAACTCCAAGGCCCATGCCATTGGTTATATGGCTCCTGTCATCGCCGGTATCATCCTTTCCTTCCGCGGTAAATATATCTGGGGAGGAATACTAACAGCGATCGCACTTTCCCTGGAAATCAAAACCAACCATCCACAGATTACCTATTATCTGGGAATGATGATTCTGATTCTTGGGTTCTTTAAACTGTTATATGCAATACGAGAGAAACAGTTCATGCCTTTTCTAAAGACAGCCGGTGTTTTATTGATTGCCCTTGTTTTTGCCGTTCTTACCAACCTGACCAGTCTTTGGGCTACATACGAATATGGGAAATATACCATCCGTGGAAAGTCAGAACTGACTACTGATCAGCATAACAGAACAACAGGCCTGGATAAAACTTACGTCACACAATGGAGTTATGGCATAGGGGAAACCATGACCCTGCTGATCCCTGATTTTTACGGTGGATCTTCAAGCGCCAAATTTGGAAAAAATTCAAAAGTCGCACAGGCCATGAAAGCCAATGGCCTGGATGAAGATTCCATCCGGTCTTTCACCAGCCAGTCGTTACCCTTCCTATACTGGGGAGATCAGCCTTTTACGAGTGGACCGGTATATGTTGGCGCCCTCATCTTCTTTCTTTTTATTTTGGGTTTGATGGTTGTGAAAGGACCGGTCAAATGGTGGCTGCTGAGCGCTACCCTGTTGTCTATACTGCTGTCATGGGGACATAATTTCATGGGTCTTACCGAGCTGTTTCTCAATTACCTGCCGGGTTATAATAAATTCAGGGCTGTTTCCATGATACTCGTGATAGCAGAATTCACCATGCCCTTGCTCGGCATACTGGCACTAAAAGTCATTGTGGATGGACAATCCGAAACAAAAAAACTTTTTAAATACCTGAAAATTTCTTTTGGGATCGTGGCGGGAATCTGTCTGCTATTCATTCTTCTGCCCGGCGCATTCCTCGATTTCTCCGGGGCAGGAGACGCTTCTTTCCAGAAACAATACCAGTTTCCCGACTGGCTGATGCAAGCCATCAGGGATGAAAGGCTGAGATTAGTAAAGATGGATGCCCTGCGTTCTTTAATTTTCATCTGTCTTGGTGCCGTCTTGACCTGGGCATTGATCTTCCGGAAAATAAAAAAGGAATATGCCTGGATTGCGCTGATCATTTTAATTCTCGCAGATATGTACATGGTGAATAAACGTTATGTGAATAATGATAGTTTTACCTCCAAATCCAGGGTGGTCAATCCATTTGAACCCAGTGCGGCAGACAACCAGATACTGGAGGATAAAGATCCCAATTTCAGGGTGCTGAACCTGACAGGTGATCCCATGCGTGATGCCAATACTTCATATTTCCATAAATCCATAGGGGGATATCACGGCGCTAAACTGAGGAGGTATCAGGAACTCTTTGATCATCATATCTCCAGGAACAACATGGCAGTCCTGAACATGCTCAATACCCGCTATATTATCATTCCTGATCAAAACCGCAATCCTGTTGCCCAGTATAACCCCCAGGCGCTGGGTAATGCATGGTTTGTCAATGGGTACAAACTGGTCGACAATGCAGATGCCGAACTTGAGGCGCTCACCGGATTTAAACCCGATTCACTCGCCATTATTGACCAACAATTTGCCGGTTTGATCACTGGCTTTCAACCAAACCGGGATAGCCTCGATTTTATCAAACTGGATCAGTATGCTCCCAATGCTTTGACATACAGTTATAAGTCAAAGCATACCTCCCTGGCTGTATTTTCCGAAATTTATTATCCGAAAGGCTGGAATGCTTATGTTGATGGTCAACCCACCCCTCATCTCAGAGCAGATTATGTCCTGCGTGCCATGATCCTGCCTGCAGGAGAACACAATGTCGTTTTTAAATTCGAACCCAGGGTTTACGCTGTGGGCGAGACAATAGCCCTCATCAGCTCCATCGTCCTCATTCTGCTGGTACTGATCCTGGCTTTTATGGATTTCAGGAAAGCAAGGCAAAAAACGACATGAAACGTGTCCTGATCATCACCTATTACTGGCCCCCCAGCGGAGGAGCCGGCGTTCAACGCTGGCTAAAGTTTGTCAAATACCTGAGAAAATTCCACTGGGAACCGGTCATTTATACACCATCCAATCCGGAGTATCCTGAGACAGACCACTCCCTGGAGAAAGACATCCCTCCCGGAATCGAAACCATTCGCCAACCCATATGGGAACCCTATGCAAGTTATAAGTTACTTCAGGGTCAGAAAAAAGAAGAAAAAATCAATGCCGCTTTTCTATCGGAAAAGAAGAAAAATCCGTTTCTTGAAAACTTGTCGGTTTGGATCCGGGGAAATTTCTTTATTCCCGATGCCAGAAAATTCTGGATCAAACCTTCTGTCATCTATCTTACCTCCTACCTGAAAACACATCCTATCGATGTCCTTGTGTCCACCGGGCCTCCCCATAGCATGCACTTGATTGCCATGCCTTTAGCCCAACACTTTAAAATTCCATGGCTCGCAGATTTTCGTGACCCCTGGACCAACATCGATTTTTACAAGGATCTGAAGCTGACGGCATGGGCAGATCAAAAACACCGTAAACTGGAATCGAAAGTATTAAAAACAGCCAGCCTGGTCACAGTAATCAGTCAAACCATGGCCAGCGATATGCAATCCATCTGTCAGAGAAAATATGAAGTGATCACCAATGGTTATGATGAAGAAGACATGCTGGCAGAAAAACCGGTCTTGGACCGGAAGTTCTCCATTGCCCATATCGGCACTTTGGTCAGTTCGAGAAACCCATTTGTATTATGGGATACACTGAAGTCATCCATAGACGAAATCCCGGGATTCGCCCAGGACCTTGAAATCAAACTGGTGGGAAAAGTTGATATTTCCGTCATTGAGTCCCTTCGCATAAAAGGCCTTGAAAAATACCTGCATAAGATCGATTATTTGACTCACGATGCTGTGCTAACATGCCAGCGGCAATCCCAATTGCTACTACTGATTATCAACGACACTCCAAATGCAAAGATGATCCTGACCGGGAAATTTTTTGAATATCTTGCCGCTCACCGTCCAATTTTGGCACTCGGACCCGTTGATGGAGATGCCGCCATGATACTCGACGAAACCCAGGCGGGAAAAATTTCTGGATTTCATGATACAGTAAGCATCAAAGAACATCTCCTGCATTACTATGCTCTGTATAAAGCCGGGAAACTGGAGGTGAATAGCAAAGACATACAAAAGTATTCCCGTGAAAAACTTACGGAAAGCTTATCGCTTGCGTTAAAACAGGTTATTTCATCCTGAGTTCATTCTATCCGCTGACCCTGGGCATTGTATTTTACCACCGCTTTTTTCTTCCACCTTCCAGAAAGATAATACAGGTAATTCAGCAACATACCCGAAAACCATCCGATGGGGATGGACCACCAGATTCCGTGAACTCCGATTTCCGGATTTCTTGAAAGAAAATAAGCTACGGGAATCCTTAACAGCCATAGTGACACCAGACTGAAAAACATCGGAACCAGCGTATCTCCTGCTCCTCTTAAGACACCGCTGATGATAAACATGATGGAGAAAAAAATGTAAAAGGAACCTATGATCATGAGATAACTCCGGCCAATTTCTATGACTACCGGATCGTTGGTGAACATTTTCATCAGGAATCGGGCAAAAAACACGATGATACAAGAGGTCGCCACCGTAAGTACGGAAATCATGATCAGGGTGGCTCTGAATCCGGCTTTGATCCTGTCGGGACGGTTGGCGCCAAGATTCTGTCCCACAAAAGTGGACAAAGCCACAGCAAAACTCATGGCAGGCATGGATGCAAAACTATCAATTCTTCCTGCCGCGCTGTAGGCGGCGTTGGCATCCACACCGAATTGATTAACAATCCAATACAAAGCAACCATTCCTGCGGCGACGAAAGTCTGTTGAAACCCTGTTGGTAATCCGATACGGATACTCTTAACAAAAATATCATGGTCGAACTTCAGATCATGAAAAGAAAATTTCACCACTTTATGATACCTGTTCAGATAAATAACCTGGAAAAGAAAAGCCATGGCCTCTGAGATGATCGTAGCAACGGCAACACTGCCAACTCCCCAGTGAAAGATCAGAACGAAAACCAGATCAAGGGCGATATTTAAAACGATTGAACCGATCAGAAAATATACAGGGGTCTTGGAATCCCCTAAACCCCTAAGTATGGCGCTTGTTCCATTGTACAAAAATAAAAACACAAGTCCGGAAAGAAAAATATTTAAAAACAAAACTGCCTGAGGAAAAATCTCAGGCGACAAGTCAATCATCCGGAAAATAGGACCGCTCAGCATAATTCCAAGGATACTGATCAAAATCGAAGTATAAAAAAGAAAGATATAAAGGGTATTGATTGCTTTTTTCACCCTGATCATATCTCCGGCACCGAAATACTGGGAAACCACAATCGTAAATCCCATGGTAATCCCAATGACAAAAGAGACAAGCAAAAAAATGATGGGAGAGGAAGTGCCCACTGCTGCCAGCGCTGTTTTGCCGATAAATTTCCCGACCACCACACTGTCAACCACATGATACATCTGTTGAAATACATTCCCGAGCAACATGGGAATGGCAAATTTCAAGATCAGCTTTCCTTCATTGCCATAACTCAGATCTTTCATGCCGGCAAAGGTAGTCAGAATCAAAGATTTTTTATACTTTTGCTGTAACAACAGTTCGTTTTGTCGCTGCGCTTAAGGCGTAGAGGAAAGTCGGGACAACACAGAGCACCATGCTTCCTAACGGGAAGGATCTCGGTATAAGCGGGATACAGCCAGTGCCACAGAAAATAACTACCTCCGGTTTCCGGGGGAAAAGGTGAAAACGCGGTGTAAGAGACCACGATCCCGATGGGCAACCACCGGGATGGGTAAACCTCATGGGTTGAAAGACCAAGTATATCCCGGTTTTCATTGAAATAAGAACCCTTGTGGTTCCTTTTCTTTGAAAATCCTGCTGCTCGCGGGAATGACCGTAAGGGAAACCGGGAAGGGTAGGTCGCTAAAGCCTGCTGGCGACAGCAGGCTCAGATAAATGACAAATTAAAACAGAATCCCGCTTACGGAACTGTTGTTTTTATTTCTCTGCTTATGAAAATCGTTACCATTGTTGGAGCCCGACCTCAGTTTATCAAAGCTGCCACCGTTTCAAGGCTTATCCGGGATAGGGATGGACTCAAAGAAATCCTTGTACATACCGGCCAGCATTACGATGAAAATATGTCCGAAATTTTTTTTCGGGAACTCGAAATTCCAACTCCCGATTACAACCTGGAAATAGGCTCGGCCAGTCATGCGATGCAAACCGGAGAAATGCTGAAAGGAATTGAAACATTGTTGCTCAGGGAAAGTCCCGACCTGACACTGGTATACGGCGACACCAATTCCACCCTGGCTGGCTCACTGGCTGCAGCCAAACTTCATATTCCTGTCGCTCATGGAGAAGCAGGTTTAAGAAGTTTCAACCGTATCATGCCTGAAGAAATCAACCGCATCGCTACCGACCACATATCCGACCTCCTTTTTGCCCCCACTCAGACCGCTATGGATAACCTGAAAAAAGAAGGTTTAGCAGATATTTCATGTTTCTCGGGTGATGTGATGCTCGATTCCATCCTTTTCTACAGGGATAAAATTGAAAAATGTCCTGAAAAGTACATGACCAAAGATGTTCCTGAAAAATATCTCCTTGCTACCATTCACCGGGCTGAAAATACAGACAACCCCAATCATCTGAAAAATATCTTCAGGGCTTTCAGCCAGCTTGATGATGACATTCTGCTTCCTATCCATCCCCGGACCAAGAAAAAACTGGATGAAATCGGAATCATTCCCGACAATGTACATATCATACCTCCAGTCGGATACTTGGAAATGCTGAAACTTATTCTGGATTCCCTCAAAGTACTGACAGACTCGGGAGGATTACAAAAAGAAGCCTACTTCCTGGGAAAACAGTGCATCACCCTCCGTACCGAAACCGAATGGATAGAAACTCTACATGATAACTGGAACATAATCACAGCAACCCGGTATGAAGAGATCCTCAGGGCAGTATCGTCTCCTCTGCCCACTGCCCCTCAAAAAAGCAGTTTTGGGAACGGGAAAGCTGCAACCATTATTGTTCAAAAAATTTCCTGATTTCTTAACCGGATTTTGTTAATAAAATCCTTGATTTTCCTGATGTTTTCTTTGATCAGTACATCCATTTTTTTCCTACCTTTGTTAACTTAATGCTTAAATATAATTAATTGATTATGACAGACATAGAAAAAGAAGTCGCCAGTCAGAATTACACGGCAGAAAACATACAGGTTTTAGAAGGTCTGGAAGCAGTCAGAAAAAGGCCGGCAATGTACATCGGGGATGTCAATGTTAAAGGTCTTCATCACCTCGTATATGAAGTTGTGGACAATTCCATTGATGAAGCTCTGGCAGGCTATTGTAACAGAATTGAAGTCGTAATTCATGAAAATAACGCCATTACTGTAAGGGATAATGGCAGGGGAATACCGACCGATTTTCATGAAAAGGAACAAAAATCAGCCCTTGAAGTCGTCATGACCGTCCTCCATGCAGGCGGGAAATTCGACAAGGACAGCTATAAGGTCTCCGGTGGACTTCACGGGGTCGGAGTTTCTGTTGTGAATGCCCTCTCCAAACATCTAAATGTAGTGATTCACCGGAATGGAACCATTTACCAGCAAGAATACGAATTCGGAAAGCCGCTTTATGCCGTAAAAACCATCGGTGAAACAGATAAAAACGGAACGCATATTACTTTTCTTCCGGATAACGACATTTTCATTGTTGAGAAATACGATTATGAAATTCTATCATCACGCCTTAGGGAACTTGCTTATTTAAACAAAGGAATTACACTAACCATAACTGATGAAAGGGAGAAGAATGATAAGGGCGAGTTTATCAACGACACTTTTCTCTCCATCAATGGATTGCGCGATTTCATCAATTACCTAGATGCCAACCGGGAGAAGCTGATTCCCGAACCGATTTCAATGGAAGGGGAGAGAAGCAATATACCCCTGGAAATCTCCATGCAATACAACACCTCTTTTTCCGAGAATATTCATGCTTATGTAAATAATATAAATACTCATGAAGGAGGTACCCATCTGGCAGGATTCCGCCGTGCACTGACCCGTACCCTGAAAAGTTATGCCGACAAAACGGGTATGCTTGCAAAGCTTAAGTTCGATATCAACGGGGATGACTTCCGTGAAGGACTGACTGCCATCATTTCCGTCAAAGTGCAGGAGCCTCAGTTTGAAGGACAAACAAAAACAAAGCTTGGGAACAATGAGGTCATGGGTGTGGTGGATCAATTGACCAGTGAAATGCTGACCAACTACCTGGAAGAAAACCCAAAGGAAGCCAGAATCATTGTCAATAAAGTGATTCTTGCAGCTACAGCCCGGCATGCTGCCCGGAAAGCCAGAGAACTGGTGCAAAGAAAAAATGTCCTTTCCGGCTCCGGACTGCCTGGGAAACTTGCCGATTGCTCTGAAAGTGACCCGTCCCAATGCGAAATATACCTGGTCGAGGGAGATTCTGCAGGCGGTACGGCCAAGCAGGGTCGCGACAGGAAATTCCAGGCAATCCTTCCCCTCAGGGGAAAAATTCTGAATGTGGAGAAAGCCATGCAATATAAGATTTTCGATAGCGAAGAAATCAAGAACATTTTTACCGCCCTCGGTGTTTCTATCGGCACTGAAGATGACAGCAAGGCACTAAATCTTGATAAGCTCCGTTATCATAAAATCATCATCATGACTGATGCTGATGTGGATGGAAGCCACATTGCCACCCTGATCCTGACATTTTTCTTCCGGTATATGAAAGAACTGATAGAAAATGGACATGTGTACATCGCCACCCCTCCACTCTACCTGATTAAAAAAGGCAATACCCAGAAATATTGCTGGACAGAAGATGAACGCCTGATGTTAACGGCTGAACTTGCCGGCACAGGGAAAGACACCAACGTACATATTCAGCGATACAAAGGCCTTGGTGAAATGAATTCCGAACAATTGTGGATGACCACCATGAATCCCGAATTCCGCACCTTACGGCAGGTAACCATTGAAAACGGTACGGAAGCCGACCGGATATTCTCTATGCTGATGGGTGACGATGTCCCGCCACGAAGGGAATTCATTGAGAAAAATGCTCGCTACGCCAATATTGATATTTAACACGTTTGCATACCATAAGTCTTTTTTATGATGCGTAAAAAATCTCTGATGATTATTGCAGGAATTCTGATCCTGGCAGTAATCGCCTATTTTTTCTTTTCAAAAAGCAATAAAAACCAACAGATCACTGCCAGAGTCAAAAAGGGCAATTTCCCTATTGAAGTGACCACAACCGGAGAGCTGATCGCCAAAAGCTCAGAAAAGATTTATGGCCCTCAGGGCTTGAGACAAATTCAGATCTGGCAGGTTAAAATTCAGGACATTATCGCCGACGGAACCGTAGTGGATTCGGGACAATACGTGGCCACCCTCGACCGGACAGAGATTTCGAATAAAATGAAAGACGAGGAGACCAATCTTGAAAAACTGGAATCCCAGATGACCAAGACCCGACTCGACACTTCCCTCGAACTTCGCAACGCACGAGATGAACTGATTAACCTTCAATATGCCCTGGAAGAAAAAAAAATCACCCTGGAACAATCTGTTTATGAACCCCCAGCCACCATCCGCCAGGTTCAGATCGACCTCGAAAAATCACAACGCGCTTTTGAACAGGCTGAAAAAAACTATAAGTTACGCTACCAGAAAGCAGTAGCCAATATGCAGGAGGTTTCAGCTTCATATAATCAGGCAAAACGCAAACTGGAACAAATGATGGACGTTCTCAAACAGTTCACTGTTCAGGCGCCCAAAGCCGGCATGGTGATTTATAAAAGAAATTGGGATGGCAGCAAAATGGGTATCGGGGCAACTGTCAATGCCTGGGATAATGTCGTGGCCGAACTTCCCGACCTCTCTGAAATGATATCCAAAACCTATATCAACGAAATCGATATCAGTAAAATTAAAACCGGTCAGCAGGTCATGATCGGAATTGATGCTTTCCCTGAAAAAAAATTTACCGGGAAAGTCGTTGAAGTGGCCAATATCGGAGAACAACTGCAAAACACCAATGCCAAAGTCTATGAGGTCCGAATTGTCGTCAATGAATTCGATTCCATCCTCAGGCCTGCCATGACGACAAAAAATACCATTCTTACCAATGTCATCGACAGCGTCCTTTTTATCCCCATAGAAGCCATCTTCAATACCGATAGCGTGACCTATGTCTATAAAAAAGATGGAGGATCGGTCACCCGACAACAGGTTATCGTCGGGCCCAGCAATGATAATGAAATCATCATCCGAGAAGGATTACTTGATAAAGATGAAGTATTGCTTGTCCCCCCTGAAAAAGCCGACAAAATCAAACTGACTCCCCTGGAGGAGAAAACCATCCGGAAATATCAAACAAAACCCTTACCCACCAAGAATAAAAAAAAATAAAGCTTTGTTAGAACGTTATAAATACATTTTCAGCATCGCCCTGGAAGCCGTTTTCCTGAATAAGGTCAGATCCCTACTGACCATGTTGGGAATTATCTTTGGAGTGGCAGCCGTCATAACCATGATGGCAATCGGGAACGGTGCAAAAAAGGAAATCATCGACCAGATGAAACTTGTGGGCGTTAACAACATCATTATTACACCCAAACAGGAAAAAGGTAAATCCAGATCAAATCAGGACAGTGATCAGGAAAGTCAGAAAGAAAGCCAAAGCAATGAAAAAAATAAAGGCAAGTATTCTCCCGGCCTGAGTCTGAAGGATGCGGAAAGCATAAAATCAGTCATCCCTACCGTTCAAACTGTAAGTCCGGAAATCATTTATGAAACCGATGTGGTGAAAGATGCCATCAGAACAAGTACAAAACTGACCGGCGTAACCCCTGACTTTTTCTCGATCTTTAACCTCGATATTGAGGAGGGAGAAATGTTTAACATGGAACAACTCCGGGAAGGAAAAGCAGTCTGTATTATCGGTCCGACCATTAAATCAAAATTTTTTTCAACGGAAAACCCCATCGGTAAAGAAATCAAATGCGGACAAATATGGTTCAGGGTTACCGGTGTGCTGAAGAAAAGGGAAGTCAGCCAGGGAAGCATCGATAATTTAGGTATTTCGGATTACAACAATTCCATTTATACCCCCATACAAACCCTGCTCAGAAGAGTGAAAGACCGTACCCTTGTCACTTCCGCCTCGCTCAAAGGAGGAACCATGTACTCCGACGGCTGGAGTTCCATGTGGGTTGATCAGCAAAGCGAGTTCGGCAAAAACCAAATCGATAAAATTGTTGTACAGGTAAAAGAAAGCAATCAGATCGGTCCCACTACCGAAATCCTGAAAAAAATGATTCTTCGCCGGCATTCCGGAGTGGAAGATGTGGAAATCAAAGTCCCCGAACTCCTGCTCAAGCAGGAACAACGCACCAAGGACATTTTCAATATTGTGCTGGGTGCCATCGCCAGTATTTCCTTACTGGTAGGCGGGATAGGGATCATGAACATTATGCTGGCCTCAGTCATGGAAAGAATTAAGGAAATAGGAATTCGCCAGGCCATTGGCGCCACGAAAAGAGACATCAAGGCACAGTTCCTGTCCGAAGCCACCCTGCTCAGCATCACCGGAGGATTGGTCGGGATCATTCTCGGACTTATTTTATCTAAAATGATCACGGAAATTACAGGCATCCTGACCATCGTTTCCCTGATGTCGATTTTAATCTCCTTCGGTGTTTCAGCCTCGGTCGGAATTATTTTCGGCTATATGCCGGCCCAACGCGCCTCCCAACAAAACCCTGTCGAATCACTAAGATACGAATAAGCTGAACCTGATATCCATGAAAGCCCTGAATCCGTTTTTGATTTTCTTATTTCTTGTATCCTCTTCCGTCATCCATGCACAAAATACCATACGCCAGCTCAGGCTCGAAGATGCCATTGAGATTGCAAAACAACAATCTCCGGACGCGTTTAACTCCAAACAGCAATTCCGGTCAAGTTACTGGGAATTCAGATCCTACAGGGCTTCTAACCTGCCTATGCTGAACCTGAATGCCACCCTTCCCAATATACAGCAAAGCCTCTCCCCCTATCTCAACTCAGACGGGACACAAAGCTACATCCGCCAGCAATATATGAGTGCCTCAGCCAACCTTGCCCTTTCGCAGCAAATCGGCATAACCGGAGGGACGATCTATCTCAGTTCAGGATTGCAAGGAGTCAACAATTTTAATACAGCCAACCCGATTTCCTATATGAGCACACCGGTCAATATCGGGTTCAAGCAGCCTATCTTTGCTTATAACCCATACCGATGGAACCGGAAAATTCAACCTCTGAAATACCTTCAGGCAAAACAAAAATACCTCGAAGATATTGAACAGATCGCAATTACGACTACCAATTACTTTTTCAACCTGCTGGAAGCGCAAACTCAGAAAAAGATCGCCCTCACCAATATGCATAATTATGATACACTTTATCATATTGCCAAAGGACGCTACCAATTGGGGAAAATCGCTGAAAATGATCTGCTTCAACTGGAACTGAATTATCTCAAAGCTCAGGCTGCCGTTGAAAATGCCGACCTTTCACTGGATAATGCACAGTTCCGTTTTAAATCCTATCTACGGATAAAAGATGAAGTGAGAATCGAACTTATCCCCCCTTCCGACATCAACTTTTTTAAAATCGATCCCCTGAATGCTGTGGATCTGGCCTATAAGAATTCAGCCACATCCATTGATTTCAATAAAAGATTACTTGAAGCGGCAAGAGACGTTAACCGCGCCAGACTGGAAGGAAGGTTCGATGCCGAATTTAATGCCGTAGTCGGACTTACCCAAACCGGGATGACAGTGCCTGATGCGTATTATAACCCGCTTGATCAGCGCCAGGTCTCCCTGGGTCTGAACATCCCCATCCTCGACTGGGGCGTAGCCAGAGGAAAAATAAAAATAGCTCAGTCACAGGAAGAGATTGTTAAAAATTCCGTGGAACAGGAAATCATTGACTTTAAACGAAATGTTTACCTGAAAGTGCTACAATTCAACATGCAGCAAAACCAGTTAAAAATTGCTGCCAAAGCAGATACAGTAGCGAAAAAGAGCTTTGAGGTAACCAAGGGAAGATACCTGATTGGAAAAATCAACAGCATTCTTGACCTAAACAACGCCCAGATCGAAACAGACAGTGCAGAAAAAGCCTATTACGATGCCCTGCTCATGTTCTGGAGAAGTTATTATGAGATCAGGAAACTGACGCTTTTCGATTTCCAGAAAAATGAACAGCTTATGTTCAATTTTAGCGATATAAAATAAATTTTATTCATAATGTTTCTAAATAATACTTATCTTTGCAAAAAAAGATAGTATTCACTTAAAATAATAACATTATGTCAGTATTGGTTGGAAAAAAAGCGCCTGCTTATGAAGCAGAAGCCGTTGTAAACGGCGGGGAATTCGTTGAAAAATTTTCCCTTTCACAATATATCGGAAAAAAACACGTGGTCTTTTTCTTTTATCCTCTGGATTTTACTTTTGTCTGTCCTACGGAACTTATTGCTTTCCAAGATAAAATGGAAGAATTTGAAAAACGCAATGTAGCAGTGGTAGGTTGTTCCATCGATTCAAAATTTTCCCATTGGGCATGGTTAAATACGGAACGCAATAAAGGAGGGATAAAAGGGGTAAAATATCCCATCGTTTCTGATCTTTCGAAAACAATCTCGGCAAACTACGACGTACTGGCCGGAGAATACCTGTACAATGAAGACGGGAGTATGGAATTTGAAGGCGGGGCAGTAGCCTTCCGCGGATTATTCCTGATCGACAAACAGGGTATCGTCCGCCATCAGGTCGTCAATGATCTACCCCTGGGCAGAAGTGTCGAAGAAACACTCCGTATGGTTGACGCACTGCAATTTTTCGAAGACAATGGGGAAGTTTGTCCGGCTAACTGGCATAAAGGCCAGGAAGGCATGAAGGCCACCGCGGATGGAGTGGCGGACTATCTCAGTAAACATTGATTTCATTCTTTTTTCTTAGCCTCATTCCAGTAAATATCCATCTCAGCTAAATCCATCTCATGGATGGATTTGCCGATGGCTTTAGCCTGGTCTTCAAGATATCGGAATCTTTTGATGAATTTCCGGTTTGTGCGTTCCAATGCATCTTCAGGATTGACTTCTATGAAGCGGGCATAATTTATGATCGCAAACAGCAGGTCACCCAGTTCTAGTTCAATATGCTGGTGTTCTGATTTGCCATCCACTGCTTCTTTAAGTTCACTTAATTCTTCATTGACCTTTTCCCAGACCTGTTCTGTCTTATCCCAGTCAAAGCCCACACCGCTGGCTTTTTCCTGGATCCGATAGGCTTTGACCATGGCCGGGAGGGAAGCAGGAACACCGGAGAGCACGGAACTATTTCCCTTTTCAAGCAACTTGATCTTTTCCCAGTTATCATGAACCTCTTTGGCTGTGGTGACCTGAGCATTCCCGAAAATATGCGGATGACGGTTAATTAATTTCTCTATGATGCTGTTCAGAACATCATTGATGTCAAAGGCTTGGGTTTCAGCAGCAATCCTTGAATAAAAAACCAAATGCAGCATCAGGTCTCCCAGTTCCTTCTTGATGTCATCCATATTCCTCCCAAGAATGGCATCCGAAAGTTCATACGTTTCTTCAATGGTCAAATATCGCAGGCTTTCCAGCGTTTGTTTTTTATCCCAGGGGCATTTCAACCTGAGTTCATCCATGATCTGAAGTAATCTCTGAAATAATGCCGCACTTTCTTCCATCCGGTAAATTTTTGGCAAATGTAAGCATTATGGCTATTTCATGATAAATTTGTGAACAGAAACCCTTTGCTTTGAAAACCCTATCAGAAAACCGGAAAAAATTGCATACCCTTGGCTTAGTGTTTCTGCTTTCCCTCATGTCCGTTAAGGTCATGGGACAGTTTGAACACAAGCTGTTCTACTCAAACCTTCTCATTGAAACAAAATTTCATTATGGCTTCCTTTATGCCCATCATCTGGAACTGGAGATTTTCAATGCTCATTTTCCTGCCTTTGAACTGAGCATACAGCAGCTAACCTACGGGAAACATAAGTGGGAAAGAGCTTTCAATTACCCTATTATCGGAATCACCATGTTTTATTCGGGTCTTGGTTACCATCCCATGCTGGGACAAGCCTATGCCCTTATGCCCTTTATCAATTTCCCTTTATACAAGTACAAAAAGTTTACTTTCGGCTTCAGGTTTGCATTGGGATTGGGTTACCTGACGAAGAAATTCGACCGGCTTGAAAACTATAAGAATCTGGCGATCGGCTCCCATTTTAATGCTGCTGTCAATCTCATGCTGGAAGCCAGATATAAAATAACTTATGCACTGACCATGAGTGCAGGGATCAGTCTGCAACATTTTTCCAACGGTTCCTTGAAACTACCAAACTACGGCATCAATGCTCCATTTCTGAACATCGGTATGGCTTATCGACCTTTCAAAGAAAACAGGGAACTGGGCGATCGTTTTTACGCGCCTGTTGAGCCTTATGAAGCCATTGTAAGAAAAACCATGGAATTGTATTTCGGAGTCTCTATGGGATGGAAAAACATGCAAGCCCTGGTCGGAGAAAACTTTTTGGTTTACCATATTTATCAAAACACGCTTTTCCCCATTTCCAGGAAAAGTAAAGTCGGGTTCGGACTTGATCTTTCTTATGATAATTCCCACATCAAGTTATTGGAAATGCGAGGAGAAAATGTCGAAAATAAGCTGAAAATTCTGAGGCCCGGAATTAATGCAGCCTATGAATTGATGATGTCGCGTCTTGGGTTTATCCTGAACCTGGGGTATTATCTCGGCGGAATGGAAAAAAGTAATGGTCCCTTCTATGAAAAAATCGGAGTACAATATAATTTTACAAAACATTTTTATGCTAACATTATGCTAAAAGTCCATTGGGGGAGAGCAGATTATATCGGTTGGGGACTGGGTTACAATATGGATGTATTCTATGGAAAGAAAACGGTCAAATAAATTGGGGGCATTCCTGGGTGTTATTATCCCAGGTATGTTTTTTCTGCTCCTTTTTTCCCCAGCCTGTAATAAGGAGGGTGGGGTGTGTGTGAGTAATACGGGAAAGATCATCCTGCAGGAACGCCAGGTGGGAGATTTCGACAGTATCAGCATGAACAATAACGTCAATCTGATCCTGACCCAGGATTCCGTTAATAAAGTAGTGGTAGAAGCCGGAGAAAAAATTATACAAGGCATTACAACAGAAGTTAAAAACCACCTTTTAATTATCGGGAACCAGAATTCATGCAACTGGCTCAGGAGTTATAACAATCCGATTAACGTTCATATCTCCGTGAAAAACCTTTGGAAAGTCGTTTATCAATCTTCAGGAGATCTTACTTCCACCAATGCAATTTCATCGGATATCTTTATGGTTGATGCATGGGGTGGGTGCGGAACCATAGATATTCAATTAAATATCCAAGAAGGATTTTTCCTTCAGCACATGGGAACAGCCAATTTTATCCTGCGCGGACTTTGCAAAATCAACTCCATCTATGCCGGCGATTTTGGATCCTTTCAATGCAAGGATCTGAATACAGGCTATACTTTCATAAAGAATTACGGCTTAAATGAATGCTGGGTGAATGCCAGCCGCTACCTTGATGCTACTATCGGTTCTGTCGGAAATATTTATTACCGGGGAGAACCCGATACCCTGATGACACATATTCATGGTTCCGGGCAGGTAATTCCCTTTTAGTATTAATACGCCCTTGCAAAAACCACCCGCTGACCTGAAGGTTTACCGGAATAAACACATTTTCCTGTCTCTCCGGGATTATTTAGCGGGATCACCCGTATGGTAGCCTTGGTCTCTTCCTTTATCTTTTCTTCAGTCTCCTGGGTGCCATCCCAATGGGCATAAATAAATCCCCCTTTGGTTTCGATCACCGTTTTGAATTCCTCCCAGGTATCCACCCTGTAAGTATTATTCTCACGGAAAGACAAAGCACGATCAAAAAGATTATTCTGAATCTGATCTAAAAGGTGAATAACCTTATTTTCAATATCCTTCATTTGAAGAACATCTTTCTCAAGGGTATCACGTCTTGCGATCTCCACCGTCCCCTGCTCAATATCCCTGAGGCCGATCGTGATTCTTATAGGAACCCCCCGGAATTCATACTCGGAAAATTTCCATCCCGGCTTATGGGTGTCGCGGTCATCAAACTTCACTGACACTCCTTTTGACTCCAGGGTTTCTTTAATCGGAATGACTCTTTGTGAGATGATTGCCAACTGATCAGCATTTTTAAAAACCGGGACGATGACCACCTGTATCGGTGCCAGACGAGGAGGCAAGACAAGCCCATGGTCATCTGAATGAGCCATGATTAACGCTCCCATCAGACGAGTAGAAACACCCCAGGAAGTTGCCCATACGTAATCAAGCTGATTTTCCCTGTTCAAAAATTTAACATCAAAAGCCCGGGCAAAATTCTGACCGAGAAAATGAGATGTCCCTGTTTGCAATGCTTTTCCATCCTGCATCAGGGCCTCAATGGCATAGGTTTCCACTGCACCTGCAAACCGTTCTCCAACAGACTTGGTCCCCTTAATGACGGGAAGAGCCATGTAGTTTTCAGCAAAATCTGTGTACACCCCAAGCATGGTCTCAGCTTCTTTAAGCGCTTCTTCCATCGTGGCATGAGCAGTATGCCCTTCCTGCCACAGAAACTCAGCGGTGCGGAGAAACAATCGGGTACGCATTTCCCATCTTACCACATTGGCCCATTGGTTGATCAAAACAGGAAGGTCACGATAAGATTGAATCCAGTTCCTATAAGTGTCCCAGATAATGGTCTCCGATGTCGGACGAACGATTAGTTCTTCCTCCAGTTTTGCTTCCTCATCTACAATAATACCCTTGCCGTCAGGAGAATTCTTCAGTCTGTAATGAGTTACAACAGCACATTCCTTAGCAAAACCTTCCACATGGCTAGCCTCCTTACTAAAAAAAGACTTTGGAATAAATATCGGGAAATAGGCATTCGAATGACCGGTATCTTTGAACTTTTTATCGAGGATGGCCTGGATTTTTTCCCAGATAGCATAGCCATAGGGTTTTATCACCATACATCCCCTGACTGCAGAATTCTCAGCGAGATCGGCTTTAATGACCAAATCATTGTACCATTGAGAATAATTTTCAGCACGTGTGGAAAAATCTTTAGCCATAATGTTTTTTTGGTACGAAATTTGTTGTAAAAGAGTCCTATAATTTGAATACACAAAAGTAATAAAATATACCGAAAGGAGATTAAGCCATGAAAAAAGCAACCATCCTCATCGCAATTGTCAGTTTGATGATTACTGCCTGCAAGAGCTCCCAGCAAATTTCATCCAGCAACAATGATGACGTTTATTATACTTCATCAAAAAAGATAAAATCTGCTCCCAACGCTCAAAAAATCAGCTCAGAAAATCCCCGCATCATTGCCTCTCCCGACAGTTCATCCACGGTAAAATCAGGCACTGCTGCATGGGCTGACGATTATAATGACTATGCCTATTCGTCAAGAATTAAAAGATTCAGTACAACGGGCAGCAATAAGAGTTATTATGATGAAACCTATACCTCCACATCCGGTACTGATACAACAATTTATATCGAGCAGGAGCCAAACGTAAATATCTATGTTGGGGCAGGCAATTCCTGGGGCAGCTGGTACGGACCATCCTTTTCCTTCGGATGGGGATGGGGATGGGGATACGATCCCTGGTATTGGGGATGGGGATACCCATATTATTCATGGCCATACTGGGGAGGATACGGATATTGGAACGGCTACTGGAATGGTTACTGGAACGGTTATTGGGACGGTTATTACGGCTATCCTCCATATTATGATTATGCCTACACCAATTATTATTACGGTCCGAGAACGGCCCTTGCCTCTGATGCCGGAACCCGTTCGGACAGGAGCATGAGAACCACGAACTCCTCGGATGTTCATGATATGACCAGAAATGAAAGAACCATAACACCTGAAAGAAATACCCGTTCTACCCTGGATCCTAGCAGCACCCGCAATGTCACACAAGCACAACCAGCCTCAAACCGCTTGCCGGTTAATCAGGAGAAATACCGTTATGCCAAACCTTCTACTGAAAGGAAAACAGCCATAGAGCGTTCATCCACCCAGAATCAAAGACAAAAAGAACAACCTTCTCCCAGATACACCCGGCCTGAAGTATCTAGCCAGTCACAACGGACAACACCCGCCCAGAGTTATTCCTCACCGGCTTACCGCCAGCCAAAGTCAAGCCAGGAATACATCAATCCCCGTACCCAGAATCCCGGTGTATCAAGCAACAACAGAACTTCTACCGAAACAAGAAATTATACACCCTCCAGAAGCAATGAACAACGTCGTGTTGCAGCACCCAGTACCCAGATACGATCAAATAATAATCAATTAAGCTCTCCGGGTAATTCCACCAGAACCTATACCCCTTCTTCAACCCCTGCCCGTTCCTCAGAACGCAGTTATTCCACTCCATCAAGATCAAGCGGTAGCGGCACTTACTCTGCTCCCTCCAGGTCAAGTGGAGGTAGTTATTCCGCACCCTCCAGGTCAGGTGGCGGAAGTTCATCACCTTCATCCGGTGGCGGAAGACATAGATAACATACCGTAAAAAAATATCACTATGAAAAAACTATTTATCACAAGTTTTCTGATAATACTCCTAAGCCCCGTCATATTTAGCCAGACTGCACAGGATGCCCTTAGATACTCCAGGATATACTATGGGGGGACAGCACGCTTCCAGGGACTAAGCGGGGCATACGGGGCCGTTGGTGCTGACTTTTCATCTCTGGCCACCAATCCTGCAGGGATAGGTTTTTATAAGAGCTCTGAACTTAGTATAACCTTATCTCCCACTATAAACTACACGAAAACAGACTTCTATGGAGATCAATCCACTGATTATAAAGTCAATTTTGCCATGGGAAATATGGGTTTTATCTTTTCAATTAATCCTGGCATTAAGAATTCCGGAAATGTTCTGAAAAACTTCAATATTGGCTTTGGTGTTAACCGCCAGAATGATTTTAATAACCGGATCTATATTGCAGGTGTGAATCCCAATAGTTCCATGATGCAAAGTTATGTCAATGAGCTGAATGCTGTGCAGGAACCCCCAAACAATGTAACCCTTGATTATCCTTTTGATTATGGTCTGGCCTATGGTACCAATCTTGTAAACTGGGACTCGGCGGGCAACACCTATTGGTGTGATGCTCAGTATGGAGGCGTTTTGCAAAGCAAGCAGATTGATAGTTGGGGATCAATCAATGAAATGAATATTGCTCTCGGAGGAAATATTATGGATAAGCTGTATTTCGGCTTGACTGTCGGGATCCCCTTTCTCCGCTATTTTGAAAGTAGTCTCTATCGTGAGCTTGATCATGCCGATACCATTCCGGAATTTAACTTCTTAAATTATCGGTATCACCTCCAAACCACAGGAACCGGTATAAATTTAAAGATCGGGCTCATTTATCGTCCGGCGGATTGGGTCAGGGTCGGAGTCAGCATACACACCCCAACCTGGTATTCGAATATGCGGGATGAATGGTATAGCAGCATGGAATCCAATTTCACATCCAGTCAATGGAATGCTGTAGCTTACTCCCCAATCGGAAATTTCAATTACAGGATGACTACTCCTTTCCGTGCCATCGGCAGTTTAGCTTTCATTCTTGGACCTTACGGCTTGATCAGTGCTGATTATGAATATGTTGATTACGGTCAGGCCAGGTTTAATTCCAACGATTACGATTACCGGACAGAGAATAATGAAATTAAAAACACTTACCAATCCTGGGGCAATATCCGTGTCGGGACAGAATGGAGGATTCAGAATTTCCGGTTACGCGGAGGTTTTGGGTATTACAGCAATCCGTATCGTTCCGGAATTAACAACAGTGAACGCTATCAGGCATCCGGAGGAATAGGCTACCGGGGGAAGCTGTTTTTCGCTGACCTTACTTATGCCTGGACCAAGATGAAGGAAAACTATTTTCTATATGATGCAAGCATGGTAGAACCATCCAGCAATACTTTATTCACAAACACAATTTCTACAACCGTTGGGATACGATTTTAGTAAGTAATTTTTTTGAGCCTGTTCAGACCAGCCTTAGCCTTTTGGTTAAGGCTGGTTTTATATTCGGTGTTTCGCATCGAAATACACAGACGGTAAACACTATCGGCCTTTTTAAATTCCCTCCTATCTTCATAAATCAAACCCATCTGAAAAGATGCAGCAGCGGCAAAGTAAAAAGTTTCGTTTTTTCCCAATTCCACGGTTTGAAGGTAATAATACAGAGCCTTGTCAGTATTTCCTCGTTCATGGTAGACCCGGGCCAGCCGATATCCATATTCAATGAAATCTTTCTTAGAAATTACATAGGTTTTAAGCGGTGTACCAAGCAAGTCATTCAGGGCTTGATCATAATACCCTCCGTCAAAAAGAAGCCGAATTTTCAATAATACCTTATTCGGGAAAATGCCTTTTTCAGCCTCATAGAGGGCTTGTTTATCTTCATCCACGATGGTATTTCCAAACTTTTTCACCCTTTCATAATACTTCCGACAAGCGGTGGAATCTCCCTTTAGCCAACTAATCCATGCCAGTTTCTGGTATGCCGATTTGATATAATTTATCCCCTTGAACGATGTGAGGTATTTTTGAAAACAATTACCCGCTGTCAAGTCAAGCTTGCGAAGCCGGGTGAGTCCATCAAGGTAATCCAGGTAATGAAACGGAAAGGCATGGGGATCCACAGTCCTTGATTCGAGAACCTGCCGGGCTTCATCATTTTTTCCATTTTTCATCAAAATATTCACACGCACAAAAGTAAATAATGGGCTCCCCTCTAGGCTGTCAGCACTCAGATTATCCTCCATATTCAGTAATGTTCTCAAGGCAGTGGATTTATCTTTGGAGAGGCTGGTCGTGGCAATGGAAAGATAAAATCCGGCCTGATGCCTGAACATCCTGAAAACCCTGTCATCTCCTTTATAGGATACCATCTGCTGCAATTCAGATAATCCATTTTCCACTGAACCATCCACCCCGGCAAGTCTGGCAATCCAGTTATAATTTTCAGGGATCAATCCGGCCATGATATGAATGATCCCCAACCCAAGACGATTGGGAAGAAAATCCGGAAAAATCCTTTGATTTTCTGAAAAAAGCTGATAAGCTTTTCTGATTTTTAGGGCTGATGAAGTGTATTCCTCAAATTTCAAACCAACCAAAGCCCATTGAAGGTTGACTTCGGCTTGGGTAAACAGGAATAAAGGTGAATTCGGATCACCCTGTTCAAGTTTTTTAATCCTGCTGTGAAAAAAACTTTTCTGCTTTTCATAAATGTCTTTTTCCTCCCCAATAAACAAGGTTAAAAAATCGATATAATTTTCAAGGTATACAGGGAAAGTATTGCCAGGATGTTCTGATTTTTCAAGCTTGATCAGTGACCTGGCATCCTGAAAACGAAGCAGGATAATTTGGCGATAGGTGCTGAAACAACGATCATTCAGGGCATACTGAGCCCTGGAAAAAAAGCATAAAAAAAGAAAGGCAACCAAGGCTATACAGTGCCTCCAATGTGTTGCCTTTCTGATATTTTCTGAAGGGAACATCAATTCATAAGGTTGACGATACCTTCGTCAACCAAAATTCTTCCGCAGTATTCACATACAATGATCTTTTTATGCATTCGGATATCAAGCTGATGCTGGGGGGGGATTTTATTAAAACAACCACCGCAGGCGTCGCGTTCAATCTGAACCACTGCCAGTCCATTACGGGCGTTTTTCCGGATACGGGTATAGGCGGTCAACAGACGTTCTTCGATAAATCTTCTGTTTTCTTCAGAGCGGGTGATCAAATCAGACTCTTCCTTTTCAGTTTCGGCAATGATATCGTCCAGCTCATTTTTTTTAACTTCGAGATCATTCTTTCTGTCCTGAAGCAACTTCTGGTATTGTTCTATCTCAGCAGTTTTGGCATCAAGTCCGGACTGGAATTCCCTGATTCTTTTTTCCGCTAGTTGGATTTCGAGATTCTGGAATTCAATTTCTTTGGTCAATGAATCATATTCCCGGTTATTGCGAACATTCATCTGTTGATCTTCATATTTTTTAATCAGCACATAACAATCCTTGATTACATTCTTTTTGTCAGCAATGGATTTTTCATGCCCCATTGTTTCCTGAATATAATTATCGATACGCGTTTCCAAGCCGGCAATTTCATCCTCCAAATCCTGAACCTCCAGGGGCAGTTCACCCCGGATAATCCGGATTTTATCAATTTGTGAATCAATCTGCTGAAGGCTGTAAAGGGCTATAAGTCTTTTTTCAATCGTGACTTCTCCCTTATCTTCTTCAACTTCAAGTTTGGTCATACGGGTTGATTTGGCATCCACTTTCACTGACTTCGCTTTTTCAGTTTTTTCATCTTTATTAACTTCTTTTTTCTTACTAACTGGATTTTTCTCATCCAGCTTTTTAGCCAATTTTGAAGGTTTGGAAGTGGCGACAGGTTTACTCGTTGATTTGGCCATAAATGCTGTTTTAGAAGTAATTTACGGGGTTGGTATTAATTTCTGAAATAAGGACAGCAAAATTAGGAAATTTTTCAATAAGTACATCATAAAGCCATTCTTTCACCCACTGTTCGCTTTCATAATGTCCGATATCGGCCAGAATAAACCGATCACCGGGTAAAAAGAAATCGTGATATTTCAAATCTCCGGATAAAAACACATCTGCCCCGGTAAGCCTTACCTCCTGCATTAAAAAACTACCAGATCCGCTGCAAATGGCTATTCTCTTGACCGGCTGCCCACGGAATTTTGTATGACGGATATAGGGTATTTGAAAAATTTCTTTTATCCTCTTAAAAAAACCTTCCTCTGACATATAATCGGGAAGGTCACCCACGGCTCCGGAGCCAACTTTCTCAAAATTATTCTGTAATGCGTAAATATCATAGGCCACTTCCTCATAAGGATGATTTTTCAATAATGTATTTATCATTGTTTGTTGCAAGTAGAGCGGAAAAATCACCTCAAGTTTGATCTCCTCTTCAAAATGAAGCTGATTTTTTTCTCCGACAAAAGGATTGGCACTTTCAGATGCACGGAATGACCCCTTACCTGCGACATTAAAACTACACTGATCATAATTTCCTATATGCCCGGCCCCAGCCTGGAAAAGGGCTGTTCTCACCTGATCTGCATAGGCCGAAGGACAAAAAGTGGCTAGTTTTGCCAAGACACCCTGTTTTGGCGACAAAACCCTAAAAGATGAAATACCGATTTTTTTCATCAGCATTCCGTTAATCCCTTCAAGACTGTTGTCTAGATTGGTATGAATGGCATAAACTGAAATACCGTTTTTAATGGCTGCGGTCAGAATATCAGCAAGAGGATCTCCGGTCAGAATTTTAGTCACCCCTTTGAAAATAAGCGGGTGATGCGAAATGATGAGGTTACAGTCATTGGCAATGGCTTCCTCCATCACTTCCCTGCTTAGGTCAAGACAAAGCAGTACCTTGGTGACCAGATTGTCCGGATGACCCAGAATCAGACCTGAATTATCGTAGGATTCCTGATAACTGAGCGGAGCAATGGTTTCAAGGTAACTGCATATTTCATTTACCTTCATGCTGATGATTTTTCATCTGAGCTCAAAGGTAAACAATTCTCTTCAATACACGCCCAGACACTGTTAGTAAGTTGTTTAAAAAGTCTGAAAAACATATGAATAAGATATCTAAAAAAGGTCAAAATTTGAATTCTGAAATATTCATCTTCTATTTTTATGGAAAACGCAAAATGTCCGGTCATCTTTGTCATTGACCGGAATCCCATTCACAGCAGCCTCATCAAGTATCATTTGAATATAAATAGATTTTTAAGTGTTCAGGTTTTCAGATCCGGTGAAGAATATTTATCCCGCCTTCATAAAAATATTTTTTCTGACTTTTTGATTTCAGATTTTGATATTGGTGATATGGATGGTTTTGAACTGATGGAGAAAGCCATTGAGAAAGCTCCTGAAACCCGGATTATTTTCTTCTCCTCCAACGATGATTCCACCTTAGCCATCAGGTTGCTTGAAGCAGGGGCTACTGATTATATTTTGAAAACCAGCAAACTAGATATCGGAATTGGAGAAATGATTAAAAATGTTAAGTATCTTTGCCAGGAGGCCAACCAGGCAAAAAAGATATATTAACAACATGCATTTTCTGCGGCTCCTTTTATATCCCGTTTCTTTATTGTATGGTTTTATCATGTTTTTCCGGAATTTGTTATTTGATCTCCGGATACTGCCCTCCTTGGAATTTTCTTTTCCCATAATCGGAATTGGGAATCTTTCTTGTGGAGGAACAGGCAAGACCCCTCACACGGAATATCTCATCCGGCTATTATCCCCACCATATTTCATTGGTATCCTGAGCAGAGGCTATGGGAGGAATACCAAGGGTTTCCTCCTGGTTTCTAAGCATTCACAGGCCAAATCCGTCGGGGATGAGCCTCTCCAGTATGCTAGTAAGTTTGAAAACATAAAAGTGGCCGTAGATGAAAAAAGAAAACACGGGATACAAACCCTGATGCAGCATTATCCCAACCTTGATTTGCTGATCTTAGACGATGTCTTTCAGCACCGCTATGTCAAACCAGGATTATCTATACTTTTAACTGATTATCATCACCTTTATACAGAAGATCAAATGTTGCCAACAGGGATGCTGAGGGAGTTTCGTTGCGGGGCCAAAAGGGCAGATTTGATTGTCGTCACCAAAACACCTAAAATATTTTCACCCATTACACGCAGAAGAATTATCGAAGACCTTCATCTTGGCAAACATCAGCGGGTTCTTTTTTCCTATTTGAAATACGGAGACCCCATCCCAGTATTCGATCCGCGACTCCTCTATCCACAAAAAACAAAGGTGATCCTGTTGATCACAGGTATTGCTTATGATGATCCCCTGCGCGAACATCTTCAAAGGTACTGCAGTGAACTGATCGTTATGAAATTTCCGGATCATTACCAGTTTGAGGAAAAAGATGTCGCGCTAATGAATAGCCGCTATCAGGATATCTTATCTAAACAAAAAGTCATTATAACCACCGAGAAAGATGTCATGCGTTTAAAAACGCCCCTCCTGAGTAATTTCTTCAAAGACCTTCCGTTATTTTACCTTACTGTTGAGGTAGAATTCCACAAAGAAGATAAAAATGTTTTTAATCATTATATTATAAATTATGTTGAACAAAATCAAAGAAACCATAGCCTTTCTTGAGACGAGGGTTAAATATAAACCTGAAATCGGAATTATTTTAGGAACGGGTTTAGGGAAGCTGGTCGATGAAATTGAAATCCATGAAAAGATCCCTTATGCATCCATTCCCAATTTTCAGCATTCTACGGTTGTCGGGCATAGCGGGCAAATGATCTTCGGGAAAATGAGTGGGCGAAATATTGTGGCCATGCAGGGCAGGATTCATTACTATGAAGGCTATTCCATGCAAGAAATTGCTTTCCCTATCCGTGTTATGAAGTTCCTGGGGATTAAGCTGCTGATTCTTTCAAATGCCAGCGGGGGGGTCAATCCGGAATTTGAAGTGGGAGATATCATGTTGATCGATGATCATATTAATCTGATGAAAGACAATCCCCTGATCGGAAAGAATGAGGATGAAATCGGAACCCGTTTTCCGGATATGGGTGAAGCGTATGACAAGGAGCTTATAAACCAGGCTTTAAGCATTGCAAATGAAAGCAAAATCAAGCTTCAAAGGGGTGTGTATGCAGCCGTTTCCGGCCCAACATTTGAAACCCCAGCTGAATACCGATATATACGCATCATCGGGGCAGATGCTGTAGGAATGTCAACTGTACCTGAAGTGATCGCAGCCCGTCACATGGGATTGAAGTGCTTTGCCATTTCGGTGATTTCCGATCTTGGAGTCCCTGGGAAAATTGTCGAGATTTCGCATAAGCATGTGATAGACGCCGCCAGTGCAACAGAACCGACCATGACGAAAATCATAAAAGAATTGATTGCCAGAATAGAATAAATTAATAAAGGTTGATATTTAAAACCTTTACTTTCCATCGGTATCCAATCTTATAACGTTTCTGTGACAAGGAAAAGGATATCAGGCTAGCACCTAAAAATGATCCGGAAATGATCAACATATCCGGAGTAAACACCTGTTCATTGTTTATCAGGTGATTGGTCACCATAACAGCAAAAATTCCCACTCCGAAAGCAGCCAGATAGGCACTTAGTTTTCTGGGAAAATAATACCGTTTGTAAATGGAACCGATATCCCTCAGTTTTACATCGAAAGGTCTGAGTTCAGAGACGGAGATGACTGTATCACCAATATCCCAAAGTTTTCCTTTAAGCAGTGTATCCTGGTCGGAAACCCTGAGTTTCATATAATCCCCTACATGGTAATAGAATTTTCTTGTCGTTCCGATTTTTTCGAGCATCAGGGTTTTCTGTGCATGAATAGGAAAGGGGAACAAGACCAGCAGCAAAATGAAATAAGGCATAAGGTATTTCCTTACCTTTGTATTCCTGATGAAAAGAAGCTTCATTCTGATATTCTGTATATTCATCCTTGGTTATTGTCATGATAAAGAGGATAAAACACTAAAGCCATCCCAAGCGCTTCATCATCCTGTTTTGATGCCCAGGCAAAAAGCTGAACATTGTCCCAAAAATAATAATAAAACCGTTGAAATTATTAAAAAGTCAAAGAAAACCGGGAAATCGAAGACCCGACCAGGAACAATCAGCCTTTCACCCTCGCTGATCACTGAACATATTAAGCAAGACTCATTGGTGGTCAGAAAAATTAAATTTCTCAGATCCAGGGAAGGCGATCTTGATATGAACGAGCCTATGGTCAGGAATTTTTTACACTCAGGACTACCAGCGGTACATTTTCCTCCAGAACTTATGGTTAGCCGGGAATGTTTTATCAAAATCAATTTCGACAATGACATCCTTGATTACACCGACCGTTTTTATACAAACGGCCTACGCTTTGACCTAATCAGCCCGGCCATAGCAGGGAATCCGGCTAATAAGCTGCTGCTTCCCTATTGGGGTGCCGGAACCAATTATTACGGACTCTCGCTGGTTCAGAACTTGTACACTCCTTCAACGACTAAAACCGGTGGGATTTTATATGGCGATCGTCCTTATGCATCATATCTTTTTTTGGGTTGTTTTAAAATCACCAATGATCCCGTTCATAAATTCCGTCAGACCAGTGAACTAGATTTGGGAATAATTGGTCCATGGTCATTAGGAGAATGGGTTCAACGATCTTTTCATCAGGCTGTTCCAAGCAACAATGAACCCCTGGGATGGGAATTTCAAATTAAAAATGATGTAGCCCTTAATTACTCCGTTGTCCTGGAAAAAGGAGTCTGGAATATGAGGGCAGTGGATTTCAACCTGGTAACGGTCGCTTCCTTAGGCACCTTATATACCCATATGAGCGGGGGATTTTTATTCAGGACAGGTTGGATGAATCCGTATTTTTCAAATCTAGGGATAGCAAAGCGTGGAAGTCTTGCACGGGCAGGTTTAAAAAAAATGCAATGTATATTTTTTTTAAAAGGCAGCGGGAAACTAATTGGTTATGATGCCACCCTTGAAGGAGGGATGATCAACCGCTCCAGTACATATACCCTGAGTACGGATGAGATCACACGTATGGTATTTCAGACGTCAGCCGGGATTTCCCTTACCCTCAATGGATTCAGGATCGATGCCGAACAATTTATCCTAAGTCCTGAATTCAAGCATGGGTTGTGGCATAAATGGGTGCATATCGGTCTGACTTTTTGCTTGTGATGTTGATAAATAAAAAGGAGAGCGTTTGAATTTTTCAAGGGGATATATCCTAATTTTGGCAAATGGAAAATAGTGAACAGATTAAAAGCAGCAGTAAAAAGCGAACGAGGAATTCGTCCCTTGCAGGGTTATTGCAGGAACAGGGTAAAATCCCGCCACAGGCAACAGACCTGGAAGAAGCCGTCCTCGGTGCCATGATGCTTGAAAACGACCGCTTGGCAGAAGTCATTGAAGTGCTGAAGCCAGAAGCTTTTTATAAGGAGAATCACAACATCATTTTTCAATCCATTCAGCGTCTTTTCGCAAAAAATCAACCGGTTGACATTCTGACGGTAACTGAAGAATTAAGACAGTCGGGAGAGCTTGAAATCGTAGGTGGCCCCTATTATATTACGATGCTCACCAACCGTGTGGCATCAGCAGCCAACATTGAGTTTCACTCCAGGATCATTTTACAGAAATACATTCAGCGCGAGCTGATCCGGGTCTCCTCAGAGATCATCCATGATGCCTATGAAGACACCACCGATGTATTCGATCTGCTGGACAAGGCGGAAACCGGACTGTTTTCCATAAGTGAAAGCAGTATCGGAAAATCTTATATGGATATGCAATCCATTATTAAGGAAGCAATTAAAGAGATTGCGGCCGGACGTGAACATGAAGGCCAGCTCAAGGGGGTAGGTTCCGGTTTCAGCGAGTTGGACAGGATCACATCAGGATGGCAGAAATCAGACCTCATCATCATCGCTTCCCGCCCGGGGATGGGAAAAACTGCTTTTGCCCTGACTATGGCCAGGAATGCCGCCGTTGATTTTAAAAAGCCTATCGCGGTTTTTTCCCTCGAAATGTCGGCTATCCAACTCGTAACGAGGCTGATCTCAAGTGAGACAGAAATTCCTCAGGACAAACTCCGTAAAGGGAACATGGCTGATTTTGAGTGGGAACAGTTAAATTCCAAGATCACTAGTCTGGTCAATGCCCCTCTCTTCATTGACGACACTGCCGCCCTATCCATTTTCGACCTTCGTGCCAAATGCAGAAGATTAAAGGCCAGGCACGACATTCAGTTGATCATTGTTGATTATTTACAACTGATGCAGGGGAGCCAGGATACGAAAGGAAACCGGGAGCAGGAAATCAGCAGTATTTCAAGGGCTTTGAAAAGCCTGGCCAAGGAACTGAATGTTCCGGTCATTGCACTTTCCCAGCTTAGCCGGGCCCCTGAAAAGCGTTCAGCCGCTGCTAAACCCATACTTTCCGACTTGAGAGAATCTGGTTCCATTGAGCAGGATGCCGACATGGTATTGTTCATTTATCGACCGGAATATTATAAAATTGATGTGGATGAAAACAATGAATCTACTTCCGGAATGGCTGAAGTCAGCATTGCCAAGAACAGAAATGGCCCGCTGAAGGATGTCAAACTGAAGTTTATTTCCAAATTCGCCAAGTTCGTTGACCTTGAAATGGAATATGCCCATGCCAATCCCATTCCGGCCAATTCAACATTTGATGGTTCAGTACGGACTCTCACCATAATGTCAAAAATGAATGATGACGATCCATCAGAGGTACCCTTTTAAGCTCAAGCAGATTCTTCTGACCCTCATTTTCTTTCTTCTCTTTCATTCTTCCAGGGCAGTATTTATCTTTATACCTATGGATGAAACGCAGAAAAATCACTTAAAAGCCTATGGGATTGCATACTGGGTGCTGCAACACGAGGTGACGGTTGACTGGCTGTTAAATTACCGGGGAGGGAGTTTTATGTTTCCTTATTTAAAAATGTTAGAAGAGGAATGCAATATCCGGGGGGTTAGTTATCAGCTCATTGCCGATGCACAATCGGCAGCCATCCTGTTAGAAATATCCGACCCTCAGGTTAACATGGACAATATCAAACTCCATAAGGCTCCTAAAATTGCGGTATATTCCCCAAAGAACAAACAACCCTGGGATGACGCGGTGACCCTGGTACTAACTTACGCGGAAATCCCTTACCAGGTGGTTTATGATGAAGAGATCCTCTCGGGAGTACTCCCGCTCTACGACTGGCTACATCTCCACCATGAAGATTTCACCGGGCAATATGGAAAATTCTGGACAGCATACCGAACCTATGCCTGGTACCAGGAGGATGTCAGAATCAATGAAGAAAATGCTTTTAAACTCGGTTTCAGTAAAGTTTCAGAAATGAAGTTGGCAGTGGCAAAAAAGATTCGTGATTTTGTTGCCGGGGGGGGATTTATGTTTGCCATGTGTTCGGCTCCTGACAGTTACGATGTTGCCCTGGCAGCTGATGGACTTGACATTTGTGATGTGATGTTCGATAGGGACCCTCAGGACCCTGAGTCCCAGCAAAAACTTAATTACGCGAATTGTTTTGCATTTGAAAAATTCACCCTCATCACTAATCCTTACGCATACGAGATTTCATCCATAGACGTAACCGAAACCCGGCCAAGAAGCATCACCAAGGAAAACGACTTCTTCCTGCTATTCGATTTTTCGGCCAAATGGGATCCTGTTCCCACCATGCTCTGTCAGGATCATGAATCCCTGATCCGAGGTTTTATGGGACAAACCACTGCATTTAATAAGAAAAATATCAAACCTAATGTACTGATACTGGGAGAAAACAAATCCTTTGGAGAAGCAAGATATATTCATGGAGATTATGGTAAGGGAACCTGGACCTTTCTTGGCGGGCATGACCCTGAGGATTACCAGCACCTTGTCGGAGATCCACCCACCGACCTTAACCTCTACCCCAATTCACCCGGGTACCGGCTCATTTTAAACAATGTACTGTTTCCGGCAGCGAAAAAAGAAAAACGGAAAACGTGAATTCACTCTTTCAAATATTTTTCGCTGAACCAACGATGATATAGCCTGCCTTCAAAATCATAATCGATACGGTTATTGCATTCTGATTTACCCATGAATTCAATACTTCCGGAAGTGATGTCACCTTCGGATAACACGACTCTGATCCTCCCATCGTGATACCAGGGGCAAAGGATGGAATCTTTCAGCGGATCCATGATCAAAAATTGAAAAGGATATCCCATTGAGCTCACCCCCGAACCTGCTCCAAGCGTGGTGATCAATATTTTCCGGGGATTGTCACGGCTATTAAAAGGTGTAAGCTGATAAACCATATTTCCCGACCAATGGATATTCCGGATACTGTCCTTGGTAACCAGAGCGCTATCTATCAGGCTGGTGAATTCTGTTAATCCATCCTGATTGACCCCATTATTCCTGATGGAAAAATTGCCCTGGACCCGATGATAATCTTCCAGGTAAGCCTTAAAAGAGAACAAGGCACAGGCACCGGTTATCAAAAACTCTGTATCCAATGAAGCGGTAAATGACCCGTAACGGACAACACTGTCCTGACCTGTATTACCGACAAAAAAAAAGATCAGCGTTTTCGCATCAGGATCAAGGGTGACATAAGCTCCATCGATCATTGAGTGAAGATCTTTTATCAGTACAGAATCTAAACTGGCCTTGACCAGCATAGTAAAAGCATACTGAAAGGGGCGTTGGGAAAGAAGGTTGTCATTTACTGCATTGAGTATGGGGTGAAGGTCAAATTGCTTGTTTTTCCGGCATCCCTGAACGGATATCAGAAGGCATAATCCAATAAGTGCCGGATAAAAACATTTCATGGGAATTATTTTAACCGGTCATAAATTAAAAAGGAATAGTCAAAATCAAGATCTTTTTCAGGTGTACAAACCTCTTCATCAATCAATACCCATTGACTAAAGTCGATTTCAGGAAAAAAAACATCTCCTTCCAATCTTTTATGAATCAGGGTCAGGTAGAGGCGGTCTGTATAGGGCAGAAACTGCCGATAAACCGAAGCTCCGCCAATGATGAAATGTTCGTCTGAAGAATTACATTTTTGAAGCGCGTCCTGAATAGAGTATGCCATTTCACATCCTGGAATCTGCTCCCCAGCGACATCTGTAATCACGATATTTCTCCGGTCGGGGAGCGGACGTCTGGGAAGAGATTCATAAGTTCTTTTTCCCATGATGACCGTATGTCCTTTGGTAATTGCCTTAAACCGTTTCAGGTCATCAGGGATATGACAAAGGAGGTCGTTATTTTTACCGATAGCCATGTTTTCTGTAACGGCGACAATGATTGAAATCATAAAATGAGATTATATGGCTATATCCCCCTTGATATGAGGATGCGCCTGGTAATTCTGTAAGGTAAAATCATCAAACCTGAAATGAAAAAGATCCGTTATTAAAGGGTTCAGTTTCATTTCAGGCAAAGGAAACGGGTCACGTGTGAGCTGAAGTTGCACCTGATCCAAATGATTCAGATAAATGTGGGCATCGCCGAGGGTATGGATAAAAACTCCGGGTTTAAGACCAGTCACCTGAGCCATCATGAGGGTAAGCAAGGCATAGGAAGCAATATTAAAGGGTACTCCGAGAAAAATATCACAGCTTCGCTGAACCATCATGCAGGACAGCTCTCCATTGGCCACATAGAATTGGAACAACAAATGACAGGGAGGCAGAGCCATTTTATCCAGTTCGCCTACATTCCAGGCACTAACGATATGACGTCTTGAGTCCGGCTGATGTTTAATTGAGTTGATCACCTGTGTAATCTGATCGACGGATGTACCGTCTGATTTTGGCCAGGATCTCCATTGGGATCCGTAGATCGGGCCAAGATTGCCTTCAGGGTCGGCCCATTCATCCCAGATCGTGACTTTATGGTCATGAAGATAACGGGTATTTGTTGAGCCCTGAAGAAACCATAGCAATTCATGAATAATTGACCTCAGGTGTAATTTTTTAGTGGTCACCAGGGGAAACCCATCCTTGAGGTTAAACCGCATCTGATAGCCAAAAGTGCTGATGGTACCCGTTCCCGTGCGATCGGATTTTTTGATACCGTTTTTCAGAACGTGGTCAAGAAGATTGAGGTATTGCTGCATGATGGTGGCGGGAAAAGGTTAGTGCATAGGTTTTGAAGAAAATTCCCCGGGATTGTGTTTGTGTTTAAAAAACAGCGCAAACATCAGGGTGATGACCAGGGAATATATGGCGAAACTCATCCATATTCCACTCCAGTCACTATCTCCATTATGCCTAAAGAACCGATCAATCACGATACCGCTGAGCATACTTCCGAGAATAGCCCCGAAACCATTGGTCATCATCATAAACAAACCCTGTGAGCTGGCCTTTATTTCCGGTTTGCTCTGGGATTCAACGAACAGAGAGCCGGAGATATTGAAAAAATCGAAAGCCATGCCATAAATGATGCAGGAAAGAATTATCATCCAGAGTCCTTCTGCAGGATTGCCAAAAGAGAACAGTCCAAATCGCAGCACCCAGGCAATCATGCTTAGAAGCATCACTTTCTTGATCCCGAAACGTTTCATGAAGAAGGGAATGGTCAGAATAAAAAGAGTTTCTGATATTTGGGAGATAGACATGATAATTTCCGGATATTTGACTGCTACAAGGTTTTTATAAATATCCAGTTTGGCGAAGTCATCAAGAAAATTAGCGCCATAGGCGTTGGTCAGTTGAAGTGAAGCCCCTAAGAACATGGCAAAGATGAAGAAAATAGCCATTTTTAAATTTTTAAAAAGAGAAAAAGCATTGAGGCCAAGGGATTCGATCACTGAACTTTTATGACCCTTTCCGAGGGGAGGACATTTGGGCAAGGTCATAGCATAGATACCCAGGAAAAGAGAGGCTGCTGAGGCCACGTAAAATTGCCCGGCCAGGGCTCCCAATCCGGTCAAACTGACGGTCCAGAGCGCGACGATAAAACCAATGGTTCCCCAAACCCGTATCGGCGGGTAATCTTTGACGATATCCATATTTCTTCCCTTGAGGCTTGTATAGGCTACTGTAATAGAAAGAGAAATAGTGGGCATATAGAAAACCATGTTCAGCAACATCACCCAAAACATGGTAACGGGATCATCAATAAAGGGAACCATGAAAAGGATGAAGGCAGCGATAATATGAAATATCCCGTATAGTTTTTCAGCATTTATCCAACGGTCGGCAATAATACCGGCGATCGCAGGCATAATGAGAGATGAAATGCCCATGGTTGAAAATATAGCGCCGAATTCGGTATAAGACCATTGCATGGTATTGTCACAGTATTTGCCAATGGTCAGCAGCCAAGAGCCCCAGATAAAGAATTGGAGAAAGTTCATGATAACAAGCCGAAGTTTTAAGTCCATGTCTGCTTTTTTTATTTACGTTTATTGATTTCATCTCTTATCTGGGAAGCTTTCTCGTATTCCTCTTTTTCAATTGCCGATTGAAGCATTTCTTTCAACTCGGGAATGGTAAAGGAGTCATATTCCGTTTGATTCGAAACCGAATTGTCAATACTGCCCGAAGCGTTTTTTTCTTCCTGATCATCTTCGATCTGAATCCCAGCAGATACCATGATATTTTCATAGGTATAAATGGGGCAATGAAACCGCAAGGCAATGGCGATAGCATCGGAAGTACGCGAATCAACTTCTGTTACTGTAACTCCGTCGGAACAAACCAGCATGGCATAAAAAATTCCTTCGACAAATTTATTGATCACGACTTCTTTGACCTCTATCTTAAATGATTCCGCAAAAGTTTTGAATAAATCATGAGTCAGTGGCCTGGGGGTCTTGATTTTTTCAATTTCAACAGCAATGGCCTGAGCCTCAAAACCGCCAATGATGATTGGCAAGCGCCGGTTACCATCTTGTTCAGCAAGGATAAGGGCATAAGCCCCGTTTTGCGACTGACTGTATGACATACCGATGATTTCAAGCCGGATTTTCTCCATCTTTGATCCAGAATTACTGCATACAAACCTAAATGATTTTTTAATACCAGCCTGATGACTGTGGAAAAAAACCCTTGGATTTTGAAAAATACTTTTTACTTTTGTACAAAGTCAAAATAACTAAATACGTATATATGAAAAAAATCAATACCTTGATGATGGCTGTTCTCATGCCATTCTTAACTTTTGCGAGTGAAGCTGATCTGGCCATTCCAAATCTGACTTCCAGTCAAAACAACCTCTTGTTGTTTGGATTTCTGGTCTGTTTTCTTGGTCTTCTTTTCGGGCTTTATCAATTTCAGAAAGTGAGAAAACTGAGGGCACATCAATCCATGCTGGATGTTTCCAAAATTATTTTCGAAACCTGTAAGACCTATCTTATTCAGCAAGGGAAATTCCTGGTCATTCTTTTTCTCATCATTGGCTTATGCATTGCTTTTTATTTCGGTTTTTTACAGGCAATGCCTTTCGGAGGAGTCCTGTTAATTCTGGGCTGGACTGTAATCGGCATCTTAGGTTCCTATAGTGTTGCCTGGTTTGGGATTCGTATGAACACTTTTGCTAACAGCCGTATGGCCTTTGCTTCTCTGGAAAGGAAACCCATCAAATTGTTGAACATTCCGCTGGATGCAGGGATGAGTATAGGGGTAATGCTGATTTGTGTGGAACTGATCATGATGCTGATCATTCTGCTATTTGTTCCCAGGGAATTTGCAGGTGCCAGTTTTATCGGCTTTGCCATTGGCGAATCGCTTGGTGCTTCTGCCTTGCGTATTGCCGGTGGAATTTTTACCAAAATTGCAGATATTGGTTCTGACCTGATGAAAGTCGTGTTTAAAATCAAAGAGGATGATCCCCGAAATCCAGGGGTTATTGCTGATTGTACTGGAGATAATGCAGGCGACAGCGTAGGCCCGACGGCCGACGGGTTTGAAACCTACGGGGTGACCGGAGTAGCCTTGATTGCATTTATTGTTCTCGCAGTCGGAACCGTTGAAAATCAAACACAACTCCTCACGTGGATATTCGTTATGCGCGTCCTGATGGTTATCACTTCCATCGTTGCTTTTTATCTCAACAAAGCTTTTTCAAAAGCCTTGTTCGGGAATAAAGACGACCTTGATTTTGAGCGTCCCCTGACCAACCTCGTATGGATCACTTCCATTCTGTCGATTATCGTAACTTTTATTGCCAGCTATGTGATGATTGGCGACCTCGCCCATAACCTCTGGATCACCCTCTCGATCATCATCAGTTGCGGCACCTTAGGTGCAGCCCTGATTCCGGAATTTACAAAAATCTTTACAAGTCCCAAATCCAGGCATGTCAATGAAGTGGTAACAGCTTCCCGGGAGGGTGGACCTTCACTGAACATTCTTTCTGGGCTTGTGGCCGGAAATTTCAGTGCTTTCTGGCAGGGAATGGTCTTTCTGGTACTTATGTTTTTAGCCTATATTACAAGCACCTATGGACTTCATGAATTCATGATCTATCCTGCAATTTTTGCTTTCGGATTGGTAGCATTTGGATTCCTGGGTATGGGGCCGGTGACGATCGCGGTGGATAGTTATGGGCCGGTAACTGATAATGCCCAATCGATTTATGAGCTTTCCCTGATTGAAGAGGATAAAGAAAAAGCCATTCAGGATATTGAAAAAGAATTCGGATTCAAACCGGATTTTGAAAAGGCCAAACATTACCTGGAAGCCAACGATGGGGCAGGAAACACATTTAAAGCCACGGCTAAACCCGTATTGATCGGAACAGCGGTAGTGGGAGCCACCACCATGATTTTCTCCCTGATCCTGGTCATTAAGAAGCAATTTCACATTGAACCCGAAGCGATTCTCAATATCCTAAACCCTTATACCATTTTGGGATTCCTGATGGGCGGCGCAGTGATCTACTGGTTCACCGGAGCTTCTACCCAGGCGGTAACCACGGGAGCATACCGGGCCGTGGAATACATCAAGAAAAATATCCGTCTGGATGAACATGCTGACCGAAAAGCTTCTGTGGAAAATTCCAAGGAAGTGGTAAAAATCTGTACTCAATATGCGCAAACCGGGATGTTCAACATATTCATTGCTATTTTCTCTTTTGCCATAGGCATTGCTTTCCTTTCCGGTTATCGAGATATTACTTCAGAGCTTCCGTCAGTAAGGTTTGCTGCTGCCTCTTTCTTTGTGGCTTACCTGATTTCCATTGCTTTCTTCGGGTTATTTCAGGCGCTTTTCATGGCCAATGCAGGAGGAGCATGGGACAATGCGAAGAAAGTGGTCGAGGTTGACCTGAAAGAAAAAGGCACGGCCTTACATGATGCTTCCATAGTGGGTGACACCGTGGGCGATCCATTCAAGGATACTTCTTCGGTTGCCCTGAACCCCATCATCAAATTTACCACCCTTTTCGGTTTGCTAGCCATGGAAATTGCCATTGCAGAGAACTTCTTTTCCGTTGCGCCTTATGTAGGAATTGCTTTTTTCGCCATTGCTTTGTATTTTGTTTACCGTTCATTTTACAAGATGCGGATTACAAAGAAAGCCTGATCAAGCTGATAGCCTGCTAACAGAAAAAAGAAGCCTTCAGAATCAGGAGGCTTCTTTTTGTTTTCTTCCGCAAACTTGGTACTTTTGCGGCATTATAAACCTGATGAAAAACCATTAACCATGATAACCAATAATTTTGCAAGACGGCACAATGGACCCTACGGTGATGAAATCGGTAAGATGCTTGAAAAAACCGGAGTCACTTCCCTTGAACAACTAATAGATCAGACTGTTCCACCAAGTATCCGGATGAAAGCGCCCCTGGATCTCCCGAAAGGGATGAATGAGTATCAGTACCTCAACCATATTAAAGATATTGGTTCCAAAAATAAACTTTTTAAAACCTATATCGGGATGGGTTATTACAATACCATCACCCCCGGAGTTATTCTTCGGAATGTGCTGGAGAATCCAGGCTGGTATACGGCTTATACACCCTACCAGGCTGAAATTTCACAGGGACGTCTTGAAGCCTTATTGAATTTCCAAACCATGATTGCTGACCTGACCGGTTTGCCGATTGCCAATGCCTCTTTACTGGATGAAGGAACAGCTGCAGCAGAAGCCATGATCATGTTTTTTAACAGCCGATCAAGGGATGCTGTGAAAAGGAATGCCAACCAGTTCTTTGTTTCGATTGATCTCTTTCCCCAGACTATTGATGTCATCAAAACCAGGGCACTACCCCTCGGCATTGAACTTGTTTTCGGAAATCATAATGAATTTTTATTTCAGGATAAGGTTTTCGGCGCCATCGTTCAGTATCCTGATCAGAAAGGTCAGGTCAATGACTACAGGGAATGGGTTAAAAAAGCACATCAGAACGATACAGCGGTAGCGGTTTCTGCTGATTTGCTCAGTCTGGCCTTGCTCACCCCTCCGGGTGAATGGGGGGCCGACGTTGTTTTGGGTTCCAGTCAACGTTTTGGTATTCCCATGGGATATGGGGGGCCTCATGCCGCTTTCTTTGCCGCCAAAGAAGATTATAAACGACAAATCCCTGGCCGTATTATCGGTATCTCCGTGGATGCCAACGGTAACCGTGCTTTACGAATGGCTTTGCAAACCAGGGAGCAGCATATTAAAAGGGAAAAAGCTACATCGAATATCTGTACTTCTCAGGTACTTCTGGCCGTGATGGCAGGGATGTACGCGGTTTATCATGGTCCGAAAGGAATCCGGCAGATAGCCAGACATATTAACATTCTTGCCGGTGTTTTGGCCCAGGAAGTCGTGAAATATGGATACCGTCAGGTGAACAGTCAATTTTTCGATACTATTCTGATAGAATTACCCGGAGATGTTTCCATCGAAAACATTCGGAAATCAGCCTTGGAAAATAAAATGAACCTGCGCTATGTTGATTCACAGCATATCGGTATCAGTGTGGATGAAACCACAGAATTAGCCGACATCAATATTCTGATTGGGATTCTGGCCAAAGCAAACGGAAAAATCTATTCGGAATTCATCTGCGATCCAAAAGAATGTGAACAGATCATGACGATTTCTACCACACTGAAACGGAAATCAGAGTATCTCAAACATAAGGTTTTCAATAGCTATCATTCGGAAACAGACATGATGCGCTACATAAAAAAACTTGAGATCAAAGATTTGTCGCTCAACCGTTCGATGATCCCACTGGGTTCCTGCACGATGAAGTTGAATGCAGCCTCCGAACTTTTTGCCTTGAGTTATCCTGAATTCGGTGGCATTCATCCCTTTGTCCCAAAAGACCAGGCAGAAGGTTACCAATGCATGATCCGTAATCTGGAATCCGATCTGTGTATAATCACCGGTTTTGATGCTGTATCCTTTATGCCGAATTCGGGCGCAGCTGGAGAATATGCCGGCTTGCTGGTAATCCGGCAGTATCATATCAACCGTGGTGATTCCCACCGTAATGTTTGCATTATTCCTGCTTCAGCCCACGGCACCAACCCGGCCAGTGCTGCCATGTGCGGCATGAAGGTGGTCGTAGTGAAATGCGATGAAAAAGGAAACATAGATGTAAACGACCTAAGTGAAAAAGCAATTCAGCATAAAGATACACTGGCTGCCCTCATGGTCACCTATCCTTCCACCCATGGTGTTTTCGAGGAAGAAATCCTTGAGATCATCAGGATCATCCATGAAAACGGCGGACAGGTGTATATGGATGGCGCCAACATGAATGCCCAGGTTGGACTTACTAACCCAGGCCTTATAGGGGCCGATGTATGTCATTTAAACTTACATAAAACCTTTGCCATACCTCATGGCGGAGGAGGGCCGGGAGAAGGTCCGATTGCAGTTGCCAAACACCTGAGTCCATTCCTTCCTCAACATGTTGAAGTCGAAACAGGTGGTGAGCGAGGCATTACAGCAGTGGCATCAGGACCCTACGGAAGTGCCCTTATTCTGACTATTTCCTATGCTTATATCAAACTTATGGGTGGAGAAGGTCTTACGGAAGCTACTAAAATGGCGATTCTTAATGCCAATTACATCAAATCCTGTCTGGAACCATATTATCCCATTCTCTATTCAGGAAAAAATGGCCGTTGTGCCCATGAAATGATCGTGGATTGCAATGGGATTTCACGACAAACCGGGATCGGGGCAATCGATATTGCTAAAAGACTGATGGATTATGGTTTCCATGCACCGACCGTAGCTTTCCCTGTCCATGGAACCCTGATGGTGGAACCCACGGAAAGCGAACCCTTTTATGAGCTGAACCGTTTCATTGAAGCAATGATATCGATAAAAGGAGAAATTGATGAAATTGCTTCAGGGAAAGCAGATAAGCTGGTCAATGTCATTATGAAAGCTCCGCATACCGTGCAAATGGTCTCTGCCGACACCTGGGAACTCCCCTATTCAAGACAGAAAGCTGCTTTTCCCATGTCATGGTCAGCAGAAGATAAATACTGGCCAACAGTTACAAGAATAGATGATGCTTTTGGAGACAGGAATCTGGCTTGTACGGCTTGATAAAGTTGATGAGCTGGTGTTTGAATTGAATTTGTTTAATTCACTGTTTTAATAATCCAGGTAGATATTTCCTCAATGGCTGTTTCTGCTTGTTTAAGAATTCCAATGTAGCTAAGGAACCCATGGATCATATCTTCATAAACAGATAGTTTGACCGTAACCCCGGCTTCATCCAAACGTCGTGCATAGGCAATACCTTCGTCTTTAAGGGGGTCATACCCGGAAACAATGATCAGTGCCGGTGGAAGGCCGGAAATGTTTTCTGCCAGCAAAGGAACGGCATGGGGATTGATTTTATCCTCCTCATGACCAAGATATTTATCCCAGAACCAGAACATGGCTTCCTTGGTCAGCCCATAACCTTCGGCAAATTCATTATAAGATGGTTTTTCAGGTTTGTAGTAATCAGTAACAGGGTAAAGCAACACCTGCCCTTTGACTTTGGGACCCATTTCATCCAGTACCCGTAAAGCAGTTACCGTTGCCAGGTTACCCCCGGCGCTGTCGCCTGCAAGGATAATCCTATCAGGGTCTCCTCTCCATTCTTTTGCATGGGCTGCCACATATTTTAATGCCGCAATACAATCATCCGAAGCAGCCGGAAATTTATGTTCGGGAGCAAGGCGGTAATCCACAGATACGACAATAACATTTGAAGCCTGACAGAGATGAGTACATAGTGAATCGTAAGCGTCAAGGTGAAAAAAAACCCATCCACCGCCATGAAAAAAGAGGAGAAGGGGTAAATTTTTCATATCCGAAGGGAAATAAATACGGGCCGGAATATTTCCAACGGGTCCGGGTATAAGGGTGTCGATGACTGAATGTACCTCTTTCGAAGGTATTTTCATCTTGGCATACCCCTTCTCTACCTGTTCCCTTGCCTGGTCAAGGGGAATTTTATCTATGGCCGGCTCTCCGGCAACGGCTATGGCCGTTAGCAAGGCTTTGGCTTTGGAATCGAGCGGCATCATGAATTTACATCTGGTCCAGACAGGATTTGATTTTCAACCAGCTATCTTCAATATCATTATCAAGCCCTACCGAAAAACGCACAAGACCTTCCGACAAACCCATTTCACGTTGAATATTTTCGGGGACTTCTGAAGAAGTGCTTTTCCCAGAGTTGCTGAAAAGGGTTTTAAAATAACCCAGGCTCACAGCCAAATAACCAACACCGGCTTTTTCCATCATTTCCATCAATTTTGCAGCCCTCTCAGAAGTATTCATATCAATGGCAATCAATCCGCTAAAGCCGAATTCCGGATTCATTATCTCCTTTAATTTTTCATGGCCATGATGCTCAGGAAGACCGGGATAATTTATCTTTACCCCATATTCTTTAAATTTTTCCGCAAGAAACAGGGCATTTTTACTATGTTGTTTCATGCGGATATGCAAGGTGTGCAAGTTTTTAAGGATACCGGAAGAGCGAAGCGGATCAAGGGCAGGGCCCAGCAACATGGCTGTACCGTCATTAACATTACTCAAGGCATCCACAAAATCTTTTGATGCACAGATGGCGCCGGCCACGCAATCATTCTTTCCATTGATGAATTTGGTCATGGAATAAACAACAACATGAGCTCCGAATTTGGCCGGAGCCACTATCATAGGGGTAAATGTATTGTCCACTACGAGTTTAAGATTTTTTTCTTCCGAAATTTTCGCTAGGGCGGGAAGATCCGATATCTGCAAAAGCGGGTTGGTCATCGTTTCTGTGTAGATCATTTTTGTGTTCGACCGTATCGCTTTTTTCACCTCATCGAGATTGGTTATATCGACAAAGGACACTTCAATATTAAATTTTTTTATATAGTTAGACAGGAAGGCAAAGGTACCACCATAAGTAGTCATACTGCTAACAATATGGTCTCCGCTGCTGCATATCTGCAGGATTGAACAAGTAATGGCAGCCATGCCGGAAGCCGTAACCCAGGCCGATTCAGTGCCTTCCATGGCGGCCAGGGCATCTGCCAAGTACTTATTGCTGGGATTCCAGTGGCGGGAGTACAGGAAACAGCCTTCGGCCTCACCCTGAAAGGTGTCGAGCATTGTCTTGGCTTGCATAAAAGTGAAAGTGGCTGAATCACATACCGAAGGGTTGACGTCTCCGTATTCACCGAATTGCAATAGTTCAAAAATCTTAGTTGAGGGATCAGTTTTCATAAGTTTTTTCAGTTTTTAATAGGCAGTGCAAAAATACTACTTTGGGATGAAAGTATCACTTTAATCTCTTCATAATTATAGGTAACAGGTAATCGGGGATAGTCATCGATCACATTTTGAGGAGGACGAAATAATATTCCCTGGTCGGCTTGATTGAGCATGGAAATATCATTATAAGAGTCGCCCATGGCAATAACCTTGTATTTCAGGCTTTGCAAGGCCTCGACAGTGCGCCGTTTCGGATCCGGTTGGCGAAGCTGATAATCGATGATTCTGTTGTTATCATCCGTGATCAGGGAATGACAAAACAAAGTGGGTCGTCCAAGTTGATTCATCAGGGGATCGGCAAACTGAATAAAGGTATCAGAAACTACGATCAATTGTGTTCTTTCCTTGATCCAGTGAATGAATTCAAGCGCTCCGGGAAGAGGCTTGATTTGGGCAATCACCTGCTGAATGTCATGCAGTTTCAAACCATGTTCATCCAGGATTTTCAATCGGTAGCGCATCAATTTATCATAGTCGGGTTCATCGCGGGTAGTGCGTTTTAGCTCCGGGATGCCTGTGTTTTCAGCCACATTAATCCATACTTCGGGAACAAAGACCCCTTCAAGGTCGGAACAGATAATGTACATGGAAAGACGGTTAAGATTTACAATTGAATGTTTTTATGAGATAATCTTTAAAATCGGGGTAAGCATTGGGTAACATTTCATAATATTCCTGTTTCCCGTCCAAGCCATCCAGGCTTTTCGGAAGTGTGGGATTCAGGTTGATAAGCCTGAATATTTCCTCAGGAAATTTGGCAGGATGTGCAGTTTCAAGTGAAACACAAAGCTGGTCTTTCGTATTGAATTCCGGGTTCTGCCTGAGAAACTCCATTAATCCGGCCCAACCTACAGCCCCATGAGGTTCAAGCATCAAACCAAATTTCTGATAAGCCTCCACCATGATTTTCCGGGTTGTTTCATCATTGATGCTCAGGGCGAATAACTCTTTTTTCATTTGGTCCAGGCTGGCCTGACGGTGGATTTTTCCCGTTTCATCCATGAACCCGCCATATAATGAAACCAGGCGTGCAAGGTTACTGGGATGACCCACATTCATGGCGCTTGATATACAGTTCCGTGAGGGTTCTATTCTATGATAATTCCCCGTTGCCATATAGTGAGGAAATTCATCATTTTCATTCGTGGCAATAATAAACCTTAGTACCGGAAGTCCCATTTTCATGGCCATTACCCCCCCCATCATATCCCCGAAATTCCCGGATGGAACTGAAAAAATGATTTTCTCGTTTATCCCTTCTTTTTTTAATCTTGAATAGGCATAAAAATAATACACGGTTTGCGGAATCAGCCTGCCAATATTTATGGAATTGGCTGACGACAGTTTAAGTTTATCTAGATCGGGGTCGGCAAAGGCCTGTTTCACCAATGCCTGGCAATCATCGAACTTGGCATCCAAAGCCAGGACATGAATATTTTCCCCCAATGTAGTCATTTGTTTCCGCTGACGATTGGTCACTTCCGATTGTGGGAATAAAACAACCACCTGAATGGAATCAAGTTTGTGAAAAGCACTGGCAACAGCACTTCCCGTATCACCCGAGGTAGCCGTCAGAATGAGCAGTTGGCTTTGCTCTTTTTGCAGATAGTGCTGCATCAGCCTGCCCATCATACGAGCAGCGAAATCCTTAAAAGAAGCGGTAGGACCCTGATCCAGCCGCATCACATATTTACGTTCCAGAACAGGTTCAAGCGGAATCTCGAAATCGTAAGCATCTCTGACAATCTTCATCAGGTCTTCGTCAGCTATTTCACCCATAAGAAATTTCCGGCTTACCTCATAAGCGATTTCAGGATATGGTCTGGAGGTGAAAGAAAAAATATCCTCAGGGCTAAATTTCGGAATGACCTCAGGCATATAAAGTCCTTTATCAGGTGCCTGACCTTTAAGTAAAGCCTGGCTGAAGGTTACTTTCTCAGCTTTCAGGTTGGTTGAATAAAACAATAGTGGATGATCCATCATTCAGTCCTTTCTTAATCTTGCCGAAGAGGCTCCGCCAGCAGAATACTCCGGGGATGTAACCTTGATTATGTTACCATCCAGTACCGACAAAGCCTGATCCAGATCCCTGATGATATCATCAGCATGTTCGACCCCTATGCAAAGCCGGATCAGATTGGATGGAATTCCAGCAAGTTTTCTCCCCTCTTCACCTTGTTGGGAATGGGTTGAAATGGCAGGGATGGTAGCCACGGACTTAATTCTTCCAAGGTCGGTTGCCCGCCATATTCTGGTAAAGGCATCAAAGACATCACGGGTCTGTTTCGCATCTCCTTTGATATTAAATGACATGAGATGGCCATATCGGTTTACTTTCGACTTGTAAAGGTCATCAAACTCCGAATCCACGAGAAACATATATTCTGAGGCAAGACGGTGTAGCGGATGGTTTGTCAAACCGAGGTAATCCACTTTTTCCACATGTTTGTGATTTGCCAGGAAATCTGCGACCTTCATGGTCGTGCGGCTCATATGATCCATTCTCATACGAAGGGTGCGGATATCATTCAGCGCCATGACAGCATTCATGGGAGAAATATTGGGACCGTTATCCCGGTTGGGTAGGAGTTTTAGATATGTTGCAAAATCGGCTTTCATGTCAGGATTATCAATTTTCGACACCAGATTTTTCCGGGAGATGATGGCTCCGCAAATACCAAATCCGCTTGTTGACAGGGATTTTGTAACCGACTGAACCACAATGTCGGCTCCATGTTCAAGGGGCCGTAACAAGGCAGGTGTTGCCACTGTTGAATCAATGATCAGCGGGATCCCGTGGCGATGGGCGAGGTCAGCAACTTTTTTCAGATCAAAGAAGGCCTGACCGGGATTACTTGGCATCTCCCCATACAGGAAGCGGGTGTTTTCATCGATCAGCGACTCCCATTCTGACAAATCGGCTGAATGAACAACTTTCCTCCACTCCACATTTCTTTCCATTTGCTTTCTTACCGAAAATTGCTGGAAAGTACCACCATACACCTGTGTTGTGGCAACAAAATTTATGGGAGCTTTCGGATTTTTCGGATCTACCACCAGAAACGGATCAACCGCACTCTGTATGGCCGCCATCCCTGAAGAAGTTGCAATGCAGGATGTTTCTATTTCTGTTCCATAGCCATCCAGCAAGGCGAGTACTCCTTCCAGGTAATACATGCTGGGGTTGGCTATACGGGAATAACACCAGGTTGGGACCAGGTAGCCCAAGGCTGCTTCCATTTCATCGGAATCACGGTAAGCCTGGGAAGTGGACATGTAGATGGGCTCAATGATGGAACCCTGATTAAAATCAAGGGCTTCCTGCATGGAGTATATCCCGTGAGTTGCGATCGTATCGAAACGACAGGACTTCATTTGACTGAGGTATTCCTTTTGCCACTTCATGGCTCTTTCCGCTGCTTTGAGATAGTGATTCATTCCTTCATTATTCATAGGTCATGGATTTTTAAAATTCACAGGGATAAATATCCCCTTTGCTAAAATTCAAATTTATAAAAGAAAACAAACAGTATCAATTTCCTCGGTAATATTTTCTGTTTTAGTGAAAAATCATCTTTTTATGCCGATGAGAAAACCCCATTACTGACTTGCAGTCAAAGGAGATTTTCATACCTTTGTAACATAAAACAGAAATGATGAACTACGATATTATTGTGATCGGCAGCGGTCCAGGCGGATACGTTGCCGCTATCCGCGCGGCCCAGTTGGGGTTTTCAGTTGGCGTGGTGGAAAAAGCTGAATTAGGGGGGATCTGCCTGAACTGGGGTTGTATCCCGACCAAAGCATTGTTAAAAAGCGCCCAGGTTTTTCAATATGTACAGCATGCCATTGAATACGGGGTCACCGCCACTGAAGCGAAAGCTGATTTCCCTGCCATGATCAGAAGAAGCCGTGATGTGGCAGAATCCATGAGCAAAGGGATACAATTTTTATTTAAAAAAAATAAAATCGAGCATATCAGAGGCTTTGGCAAAGTAAAACCAGGCAAAGTCGTCGAGGTTACTGATGAAGCCGGTAACATTACAACATATACTGCCCACCATATCATCCTGGCCACGGGAGCGAGGTCAAAGGAACTTCCCAACCTTCAGCAGGACGGAAAAAAAATTATAGGCTACCGTGAGGCCATGACCCTGAAGGAACAACCTAAAAGCATGGTAGTTATTGGTTCCGGCGCCATTGGCTCTGAATTTGCCTGGTTCTATCATTCCATCGGTACCAAAGTGACCCTGGTTGAGGTACTGCCTTACATCGTTCCCATTGAAGATGAAGAAGTATCGAAAAACCTTGAACGTTCTTTTAAAAAAGCCGGCATGAAAGTGATGACAGGCGTTTCCGTTGAATCTGTTGATACCAGCGGAAGTCAATGCAGTGTTAACATCAAAACAAAAAAGGGTGAAGAAATTATCGAATGCGATATTGTTCTTTCCGCTGTTGGCGTAACTACCAATCTTGAAGGACTAGGTCTCGAAGAAACTGGCATTACTGTTGAAAAAGGTAAAGTACTGGTGGATGATTTTTACCGGACCAGTGTTGAAGGATATTATGCCATTGGGGATATCGTCAAGGGGCCTGCACTCGCCCATGTCGCATCTCATGAAGGTATTATCTGCATTGAAAAAATTAAGGGTATGCCTGTGGAACCTCTCGATTATGGCAATATCCCGGGCTGTACCTACACCCATCCGGAAATTGCCTCCGTGGGAATGACTGAAAAAGCAGCGCTGGAAGCAGGATATGAAATAAAGGTAGGGAAATTTCCCTTCACCGCCTCCGGTAAGGCAACCGCTGCTGGTGCCCGGGATGGCTTTATCAAGGTGATTTTTGATAACAAGTATGGGGAATGGCTGGGAGCCCATATGATCGGTGAAAATGTAACGGAAATGATCGCAGAGGTGGTCGTGGCACGTAAACTGGAAACCACCGGCAGGGAAATCATCGAAGCCGTTCATCCCCATCCGACCATGAGCGAAGCCATTATGGAAGCAGTAGCTCAAGCGTACAATGAGTGCATCCACCTGTAAATGAAAGAATGCATGGATAGAAAAGATTTTCTATGGAAATAATAAAGACGAAACTGGAGGGGTTGTGGATCATCAAACCCGTGGTATTTGAGGATGAGCGAGGGTATTTTTTTGAATCCTTCAATCAGGAAAAATTCATACAGGTTGGGATTGATGTGAAATTCGTACAGGATAATGAATCCAAATCTCGTAAAGGGGTCCTCAGGGGATTACATTTCCAGAATCCGCCTTATGCCCAGGGCAAACTGGTCAGGGTCATGCGGGGTTCTGTATTGGATGTAGCCGTGGATATCCGAACCCAATCACCCACTTATGGTCAATGGGAATCCATCGTGCTCTCCGGTCAGAACAAATGGATGTATTGGATTCCCCCGGGTTTCGCCCACGGATTCGTGACCCTGGAAGACGAAACCATCTTTTTTTATAAATGCACCAACATTTACAATAAATCATCCGAAGGCAGTATTATCTGGAATGATCCTGATCTGAAGATCGACTGGGGCCTGCAAAACCCTGTGATTTCTGAGAAAGATAAAACAGGTCCCATGTTCCGGGATTTTATCAGCAAATTCTGATTGCCTGTTTTGACAATCCTGCTTACCAACTTTACTCTTATGCGGAAAAAAAAACGCCTTATCATATTCGGGATCGGTTTTGCCCTAATTACAGTGACCGGAATTCTGGCATTTGTTGAAACAAAAAACAACAACAAGGAATACCAGCAGCTTTTTATGCGTTATACCAAAACTTTCTCGCCTGAAGTGCCGCCGATGGCTGATTTTGCCGGTGAAAAAGCCCCGATAGATCTGTTTTATGTCAGGGAAGGACTAGAAAGAGAGATCTTGGCTGCAACCTTCATGCATTCCTCCACAACCCTGATGTTCAAACGCTCCTACCGGTGGTTTCCGGTGATTGAACCCATTTTGAAAAAGAATAATATTCCCAATGATTTTAAATTCATCGCGGCCATCGAAAGCAATTTCGCCAACGTCACTTCCCCATCCGGAGCAGTGGGCTTCTGGCAATTTTTAAAGGCTACCGGTCAGAAATACGGTCTGGAGATCAATGCCGAGGTAGATGAGCGTTATCACCTTGAAAAAGCTACGGAAGCAGCATGCAAGTACTTTAAAGATGCTTATAAGATCTATAAAAACTGGACACTGGTGGCTGCTTCCTATAACCGTGGGATGGACGGAATATCCAAAGCCTTAGCCAAACAAAGGGTCAATTCATACTACGATCTTTACCTAAACGATGAAACCTCACGGTATATCTTCCGGATTCTGGCGTTCAAAGAGGTCTATAACCATCCATTGAGTTATGGGTTTTACCTCCGTGAAAAAGATTTGTATCCACAAATCCCATGCACTTCGATGTCCATTGACAGCAGCATCACCAACATTCCCGAATTGGCAAAGAAATTGAAAGTTAATTACCGTATTTTGAAAGAATTAAATCCCTGGATTCTGGGTTATGCCTTGCCCAATAAGATGAAAAAAACTTATGTTTTTCTTCTTCCTAAAGAGGGAGGGATGAGTTACGAGAACCTGTTGAAAAAATTCCCTATGAAGGAATCATTTTTTCGAGATAGCCTAAAATTGAACGAAGTCCGTTGAACCAGTTGAATTACCCTTTATAGTGGAAGAAAATCTCGAAGTTTTTGGTGCAAGGGTTCATAATTTGAAAAATATTGACCTGGTGATTCCCCGCAACAAGCTTGTGGTATTTACCGGTTTAAGCGGAAGCGGGAAGTCTTCGCTGGCCTTTGACACCATTTATGCGGAAGGTCAGCGCCGTTATATGGAAACGTTTTCGGCTTATGCCCGTCAGTTTATCGGCAACCTCGAACGGCCTGATGTCGATAAAATCAGCGGACTAAGTCCGGTCATTTCCATTGAACAAAAATCAACCAACCGCAACCCGCGGTCTACTGTGGGAACAATTACAGAGATCTATGATTTCATGCGGCTGCTTTTTGCCCGTGTGGCAGATGCTTATTCCTCTGCCACGGGAGAAAAGATGGTCAGGTATAATGAGCAGCAAATCAATGATCTTATCCTGTCGCAATGCATGGGTAAGACCATTATCATCCTTGCTCCCGTTGTCAAAGGAAGGAAAGGCCATTACCGGGAATTATTTGAACAAATCAGGAAACAGGGATTCCTAAATGTCAGAATTGATGGGGAGATCCACGAAATTTCCCACGGTTTACAGTTGGATCGGTACAAAGTCCACGATGTGGAAATCGTGATTGACCAGCTTACCATAAAAGCGGATAACGGTCAGCGGCTTTCAGGTTCAGTCAACCTGGCCATGCAGCATGGCAAAGGCATGCTGATGATCATCGATACTTCAAACGATCAGCTCAGGCATTACAGCCGCATGCTCATGTGCCCGACCACGGGGATATCATACGACGAACCCGAACCCAATACTTTCTCCTTCAACTCCCCCTATGGTGCTTGTCCGAGATGTAACGGGCTGGGGGCTATTTCGGAAATCGACATCGGAAAGATTATCCCTGATCGTTCCATAAGCATCAAAAAAGGAGGTATAGTCCCTCTTGGGGAATATAAAAACACCTGGATATTCAAACAAATGGAAGCCATCGGTGAAAAATATGGATTCACTTTAACCAGCCCGATCAAAGAAATTCCCGAACAAGCCATCAATGTCATTCTGTACGGATCAGATGAGATTTTTAAGGTGAAGAATGATTACCTCGGGGTCACCTCTACCTATGCTCTGAATTTTGAAGGCATCGTCAGCTTCATCAATGCCCAGCATGCCGAATCTGCTCCTGCCGGGGTCATGAAATGGGTGGGCAGTTTCATGAACAAACTTCCCTGTCCGGAATGTCATGGTAACCGTCTGAAACAGGAATCCCTCCATTTCAAAATCCATCATCAAACCATTGCAGATCTGGCCAATACCGACCTGGTCAGGTTATCAGCATGGTTTGAAGCGCTTCCTGGTCACCTGGATGATCGTAAGCAGCGCATTGCATATGAGATCATCAGGGAAATCAGAAACAGAATTGGATTCCTGCTCGATGTCGGGATCGGTTACCTGACCCTGAACCGGACTGCCCGTAGCCTGTCGGGAGGAGAAAGCCAGAGGATCCGTCTGGCTACACAGATTGGCTCCAGGCTTGTAGGAGTGCTTTACATTCTTGATGAACCCAGTATCGGGTTGCACCAGCATGATAACCTGAGGCTGATCAAGGCATTGAAAGCCCTAAGGGATACCGGAAACTCGGTCATCGTGGTAGAACACGACCAAGAAACCATTTTATCGGCCGACCATGTGATTGATATCGGACCAGGCGCCGGAGCCCATGGTGGACGGGTCGTAGCCCAGGGCACACCTCTTGAAATCATGCAGAATGATCATCTTACCGGCCAATACCTGAGGGGTAAAAAGAAAATAGAAATTCCTGAAAAAAGACGTCAGGGAAACGGGAAATTCCTTAGGGTCAACGGTGCAAGCGGCAATAATCTGAAATCTGTAGATCTTGTTCTGCCTTTAGGAAAATTCATCTGCATTACCGGCCTTTCCGGAAGCGGAAAATCTTCCCTGATCAATGAAACGCTATATCCTATCCTAAGCCGGCATTTTTACCGATCTGAACAGAAACCCCTTCCCTACCATTCCATTTCTGGTATTGAACACCTTGATAAGGTGATAGAAATTGATCAATCGCCTATCGGAAGGACACCCAGGTCAAACCCTGCAACTTATACCAAAGTATTCGATGAAATCCGAAAACTCTTTGCTTCTCTCCCCGAATCGAAAATCAGAGGATACAAACCCGGCCGCTTCTCTTTTAACGTTCAGGGCGGAAGATGCGAAACCTGTAAAGGGGCAGGACTCCGTAACATCGAGATGAACTTCCTCCCGGATGTTTACGTACTATGCGAAACCTGTCAGGGAAAACGCTACAACAGGGAAACCCTGGAAGTCAGGTACAAGGGAAAATCCATCAACGATGTTCTTAATATGACCATAGAACAAGCCGTGGAATTCTTTGAAAACGTCCCCATGATTCTTCATAGAATAAAAACAATGCATGAAGTCGGACTTGGATATATTACACTCGGGCAACAGTCCACCACCATTTCGGGAGGAGAAGCACAGCGGGTGAAACTGGCTACAGAATTGTCCAAGGCGGATACCGGCAATACGATGTACATTCTTGATGAGCCAACCACCGGACTGCACTTTGAGGATGTAAAAGTGTTGCTCCATGTTTTAAATAAGCTGGTTGATAAAGGGAATACAGTTCTTGTTATCGAACATAACCTGGAAGTCATTAAAGTGGCGGATCATATCATTGATCTGGGACCGGAAGGGGGTGAAAGCGGGGGACAGGTCATCTGCGAGGGATCGCCAGAGCAAGTCAGCTTACATCTCGAAAGCTATACCGCTAAATATTTAAGGCCATTACTTAATCAACGAAAATAGGCATATTTTTATACCTTTGAAACAAAAATCTTCCCATGGAAAGTAAAGAAATTGAAATGTTAAAGGAATCATTCCAGCAAAAAACCTGGTCGGAAACCATCAGCTATGATACCTGGGAGATCCTCAAAGTGATGTCGGAAATGGTTGAAGGATTTGAGAAACTCAGCAAAATAGGACCTTGCGTATCCATCTTTGGTTCAGCCAGAACAGATGAAAACCACCGCTATTACAAGCTCACGGAAGAGATTGCCTACCTGCTCACCAAAAATGGTTTCGGCATTATCACGGGCGGCGGGAAAGGCATCATGGAAGCCGCCAACAAAGGCGCACATTTTGCCGGCGGGAAATCAGTCGGGTTGAACATTGCCCTGCCTTTCGAACAGAAACCCAATCCTTTCATTGATTCCAACAAACTGCTTACATTCAATTATTTTTATGTCAGAAAAACCATGTTTATGCGATATTCCATGGGTTTTATAGCCATGCCTGGAGGCTATGGCACCCTGGATGAACTCACTGAGGCCATAACCCTGATCCAGACCCAAAAACTGGCCAAATTCCCCATCGTGTTGGTTGGCTACGATTACTGGAAAGGACTCATCCAATGGCTTTCGGAAAGCATATTACCTGAAAAAAACATTCATCCGGAAGACCTGAATATTTTTAAGATCGTCGATAAAGCAGAAGAAGCTGTCAAGCATATTACCGAATTCTATGAAACTTATGCCTTAAAACCAAACTTTTAATTGCTTATTTTTGCATTTAGAGATCAAGTCCAATGCCAAGGAAAAAGTTAAAAAGTCCGTTTGAAATCCTAACCGAAACCATCGGGGAAGCCATGCTGGAGAAACAGGCTAAACAACCCGTCATCCTTCATTTTAACAAAACCCTGAGCAGTATCTGCGATGCTTTTATCCTTTGTCATGGACACTCCCGGACCCAGGTTGAAGCCATTGCCGACAATGTAGTGGCAGCAGTTAAAAAAAACACAGGGCTTAATCCCTGGCATAAAGAAGGATATGAAAATGCGGAATGGATTTTGATTGACTATAGCGATGTCGTCGTCCATATCTTTCAGGAAGACCGCAGAACGTTCTATAATCTCGAGCAATTGTGGGCAGATGCAGAAATCAGGAAGATTTCTGAAAAATAACAGAAATTACGATAGTATAGGAAATAAGACATAATGGCAGAAAAAGAACCAAAATTCATTCCACCGAAAGGAAAAAAGATAAAATTCAGTTTTTATTGGATTTATGCTATCCTGGCAATCATTTTTATTGCCATACAATATTTCAACTATTCAAATCCGGTCAAGGAAATCACCTGGGCAAGGCTGGAAGAAATGTTGCTGAAGCAAGATATTGACAAGATCGTTGTGGTCAATAAAGAAAAAGCAGAAATCTATATCAAGCATGAGAAACTGAAATCAGATACTGCTTATAAGGATTTTTCGAAACGTGGTTTTGGAAGTTCTTCTACCACTTCCAATCCTCAGTTTTTTTACCAGGTTGGTTCCGAGGAGATTTTCCGTGGTGATCTGAAAGATACCCGTGACAGCATGATTGCCCGGATGGTAAGGGACAGCATACCTGTGGCAAAGATTCAGGAATTTAAAAAGCAATATCCTTATCCTCCCTCAACGGATACCCGTAAAGATGTTTTCGGTGATATTTTCAGTTATATTCTCCCCATATTATTGCTGGTCGGCGCCTGGTTCCTGATCATGCGCTTCATGAGCAAGGGAGGAGGAGGCGGTGGTCAGATATTCAATATCGGAAAATCCAAAGCCCAGTTATTTGATAAAGACACCAGTGTAAGTATTACGTTCAACGATGTAGCAGGTCTGGAAGAAGCCAAAGTGGAGGTTATGGAGATTGTCGATTTCCTGAAAAATCCTTCAAAATATACCAACCTTGGCGGAAAGATTCCTAAAGGAGCGTTGCTTGTCGGCCCTCCGGGAACGGGAAAAACGCTGTTGGCCAAGGCAGTTGCCGGAGAAGCTAAGGTTCCTTTCTTTTCCATATCGGGTTCAGATTTCGTTGAAATGTTTGTCGGTGTTGGCGCTTCACGAGTCAGGGATTTATTCCGCCAGGCCAAAGAAAAAGCCCCTTGTATCATCTTTATCGATGAGATCGATGCCATTGGACGTGCCCGGGGGCGGAATGCCATCACCGGAGCCAACGATGAACGTGAGAATACCCTGAACCAGCTCCTCACCGAGATGGATGGTTTCGGTACCAATGCCGGGGTGATCATCCTGGCTGCCACTAACCGGGCTGATATCCTCGATCGTGCCCTCATGCGTGCCGGTCGTTTCGATCGTCAGATCCATGTCGAGCTACCAGATCTGGAAGAAAGAAAAGCCATTTTTAAAGTGCATTTGAAACCCCTGAAACTTGATCCCGGTCTCGACATCGACTTTCTTGCAAAACAAACGCCGGGTTTTTCCGGAGCTGATATTGCCAATGTTTGTAACGAATCAGCCTTGATTGCTGCCAGAAAAAACAAGATCATCATCGAAAGGCAGGATTTCCTCGATGCCATCGACCGTATCATCGGAGGACTGGAGAAAAGGAATAAAATCATCTCGGCTCATGAGAAAAAAGTCATTGCCTACCATGAATCCGGACATGCTGCTGTAAGCTGGCTGCTGGAACATGCCCATCCCCTGGTCAAGGTCACCATTGTTCCCAGAGGAAAGGCACTGGGTGCAGCGTGGTATTTGCCGGAAGAACGACAAATCACCACCTATGAGCAAATGTTCGATGAAATTACTGCAGCCGTGGCCGGACGTGCTTCCGAACTGATTTTTTTCGAAAAAGTATCAACCGGTGCCCTGAACGACCTGGAAAAAGTCACAAAACAAGCCTATGCCATGGTGGTTTACTTTGGATTGAATAAAGCCATCGGTAATGTCAGCTTCTATGATTCGTCGGGCCAGACTGAATATTCCTTCCAGAAACCTTATAGCGAAAAAACAGCAGAAACCATCGATAAAGAAGTCAGGACAATTGTGGAAAGCGCTTATGAACGGGCTAAAAAAATTATCCTTGACAACAAAGCCAAGCTGGAAGTCCTGGCCAATCTGCTGCTGGAGAGGGAAGTCATCTTCAGGGAAGACCTGGAGATAATTTTTGGGAAACGGCCTTGGGATAAAGATGATGAAAAAGAAAGTAAAAAAGAAAAAAAACAGCCTCCGGCATTAACGGAATAATCCTTTATCCTTTCATGGAAGAAAGTACATCAAGAGAAAAGGTTTTGAAAAAAGTCAGGGATGCCCTGATCGAAAAAACAGAACCACCTTACCCAATCATCGATCAGGAATCGTCTGTTTACAAACCCATGACAGACCCGCTTGATGTCACTTTCGCCGAAGCCCTGGTCAAAATGGCCGGAAAATTCGTGTACTGTGAAAGTATGGATGAATTTTTCGGAACCTTAAAATCATTCATTCTGGAAAAAGACTGGCCTTTACTGTATGCTTACGACCCCAAAATCCAGATCTTATTGAAGGAAGGTGGTATTCCCTTTTCATCCGACAGAGAAAATATCCTGGAGGCCAAACTGGGCATTACCCGTTGTGAATTTCTGATTGCCAGGTTGGGGACGGTTATGATATCTTCCGGGATCACTCCAGGAAGGAAGCTAAGTATCTATCCTGACATTCACCTGGTGCTTGCTTATGCCTCTCAACTTGTTCCTGATCTGAAAAACGCCCTTCACCAACTGCGAAAAAAATACAATAATCAATTCCCTTCTATAGTCTCCCTGATTACTGGCCCCAGTCGTACGGCTGATATTGAAAAAACCCTGGTGATGGGCGCCCATGGGCCTAAAGAACTTTATGTATTTTTAATCGATGATGCAAATTAGAACTCAAGTTGACCTCCATGCATAACTTCCGGGCCCGTACAATTACAGGACTTTCCATGGTAATTATCCTGCTGTGGGCGATGTATGCCAATCCATGGTTATTTGCCCTCCTCTTCCTGCTGGTGGTTATCCTTGGGTTATGGGAATTTTACGGGCTGGTGAAATCAGATGACACCCATCCCCAGAAAATTTCAGGGACTTTGTCGGGCGCTATTCTCTATATAGGTATTGTTTGCTTACATCTGATCCCGGATTCCATGGTTTGGTTTTTCCGAAGCCTTTGGGTTCTTCCTCTGGTTCTGTTATTTTTTCCTTTCATTTTCGAGATTTTCAGAAAACAATCCCATCCTTTAAACAACATTTCCATCACAGTCTTAGGGATGCTCTACATTGCGCTGCCCCCTGCGCTGATGAACCTGTTCAACAGCCCTGACGCCATCCGGTTTCTTGGTTTCCCTGCCTTACTCCTGGCCTATTTTCTCCTGACCTGGATATACGATACCATCGCCTATCTTTTTGGAAAACAATTCGGGAGACATCCTTTTTTTGAGCGTATCTCCCCTAAGAAAACCTGGGAAGGAACCATAGCAGGAGCTGTTGCAGCCATTGCCCTGTCCATTGCCTTTTTTTATTTAATCCCTGACATCCTGCTGATCGACTGGATTGCGCTGACCATAATCGTGCTGGTATTTGGTACTTTGGGTGACCTGGTTGAATCCCTGTTTAAGAGGAGCCTGAATCTCAAGGATTCCGGAAATATCCTTCCCGGCCATGGAGGAATTCTCGACCGTTTCGACACCTTGTTTCTTTCCGCACCTTTTGTATTTTTGTACTTCTTTTTAAGAAACCTTATATAAAATGATGACCATACACAGAGAAGGGTATAAGACCATCACCATTGCCTTTTTATTTGTCATTGCTGTATTGCTTGGCTTTAATCATGTCTTTCCCGAACAAAGCTGTTATCATTATCTCCTATACGTCATAGGGTTATGGTTTTTTCTGATGATCGTACGTTTTTTCCGTTCTCCGAAACGGAAAGCCAACAGGGCAGATAACCTCATTCTTTGCCCGGCTGACGGCAAAGTGGTGGTGATCGAACGCACCATCGAACCTGAATTTTTTAAAGACGAACGGATACAAGTCTCCATTTTCATGTCAGCCACAAATGTGCATATCAACTGGTTCCCGGTATCTGGCGGCATTACCTATTATAAATATCATCCTGGTAAACACATGATCGCCTTTAACCCTAAAGCAAGCCTTGAAAATGAACGGGCCACCATGGTCATTGAAACCAAACATGGCCAGAAGATCCTGGTTCGCCAGATCGCCGGTGCTATGGCCCGACGAATCAAGAGCTATCCCACTGTAGGAGAACCCGTTCTCCAGGGGGAAGAACTCGGGTTCATCAAATTCGGCTCCCGGGTGGATCTCCTTCTGCCGATCGGTACACAGATTGATATCTCCCTCAACCAGAAAGTCACCGGTAAGCAAACTGTAATCGGGAAACTTATATAATTCCAGGGTGTCTTTATAATCGCAATATACACAGCCTTGGATGAGCAAGCGGGAAACGGGGTCACTCTACCTGTAAAGCCTTTTTCAGAAATTCATTAAAAGGAAGCATTTTCCGGAATACTGTCAGAATATATTCCGGAAGCTCAGGAGTAGAGAGGAGTTCCCTGTTTAAGGGATGGTGGAGGATGTAATGTTTATGCTTCAACAAATCAATATCGGGAAAGTCATTAGGAAAATCGCGGGGAGCAAGCTTTTGCTTATCCATAACGGACAGACCATCAAAATATTTACTGAATCCCCTGTTCTTCAGAATAGCTTTGAATTCCGTTGTATTGTAAAAGATTTCCTTGCGGATTTTCTTCAATTGCTCCGGATCAGGCATATAAACCCCGCCTGAAAGAAAGGATTCATCGGGTTGCACATGAAGATAATAACCCGGCCCCGAACTCCGACGCCCGGAAGCCGTCATCCATGCGCCCATATTGATTTTATAGGGCGATTTATCCCTGGCAAACCTGACATCACGATAGATGCGAAAAATGCAATCCCTGGCTTCAACAAAACGCAGGCTTTTATCCGTTTTGGCTAATTCAGGCAACAAAGCATCCACAAAGGATAAAAAGCAGGATTTTGCATTTTCATATTGAATTTTATGAGACTGGAACCATTCACGGTTGTTATGTTCCTTCAAATCCTCAAGAAAGGTGATTACCGGAGTTAGCATCATTGCTTTTTTAACCAAAAATATCACTTTTTGTTGAAAAATGACTGAATTCGTGGTATTACCTTTTCCCTCTCAGGATGATTAAGCAGAAAAAACTTATGAAAAAAATCAACATGCTTTTTATTGGCATGATCATACTTAACCCTGATTTGTTCGGAGCAGGTGAAACTCACACCGGCGGAAGCCGTAGTATCGCCATGGGGTCAGCTTCGGTAGCCCTGTCCGACTTTTGGTCGGTTTATAACAATCCGGCCGGTTCAGCCTGGGAAAGAAAAATAAAAACCGGATTCAGTTATGAAAACCGTTTCCTGATCAAGGAGCTAAGCCATAAAACACTGGGGATCATTCTCCCTTTAAAACCTGGGAACATCGGAATCACAGTTTCTCATTACGGGAATTCCCTCTACAGCGAAATAACAGCCGGTGTGAGTTTCTCCAGAAAATTCGGAAATCACTTTGCCGCCGCCGTCAAATTAAACTATTTCAGAATTCAGATCGCCGAATCATATGGGAATAAAAATATGGTTTCATTCGAAGTCGCCCTGTTTTATAAAGCAGGCAGAAATATCTGTCTTGGATTGCATGTGTTAAATCCCTACCCGGTGAAAATCAGCACTTCTCCCAGGGAGTATCTTCCGGTGGTCATCAAGATCGGTGCAGCTTACACATTCTCCACATCCTTTCTGGCCATACTCGAAGCAGAAAAAGACCTGAATTCCGGGCTGGTTGTCAAAGCAGGAGGTGAATATCATTTTGCCAGATCATTTTATGCCCGTATCGGTTTTTCCACCAGCCCGACCTCGTTTTCTTTCGGTTTCGGAATGGAATTCGGTCGACTAACCTTCGATATTGCCTCTGCCTACCATCCTGTTCTTGGGTTTTCGCCTTCAGCTTCTTTAATCTTTTCGTTAAAAAAATAATTCAGGATGAAAGCCCCGGTCATCATTTTCTCGATCTGTATGATGTTTATCTGTCCCGCCATGAATGCCCAGATGGAAGAAGTCATGGAACGCATGGCTGAAACCATGGAAGCCAGTCCCGACTTTTCCGAACTTCAGGAAGAATGGCTTTCTCTCAGCCAGCACCCGGTCAACCTGAATTCAGCCAGAGAAGAAGATCTGCGCAGGGTACCCGGGTTGTCTGAGCTTCAGATAAAAAGCATCATGGAATATAAAGCCAGTTACGGGGAAATATTTTCGGTTTATGAACTGATGGCCATTCCGGAATTTGATTCTCTGGACATTCAAAAAATACAACCCTATCTGATCGTCCTCCCGGTGGTTTCCAACCCACGATTTTCACTGAAGAACCTCTTCCGTTACGGTCGTCACAGCCTGCTTGTTCGATATGGGCAATCTTTCCCCTCGAGCGAAGCTTACAGGGCTGCAGACCCGGAAACCGGCGCTGAGGTCGAACCGGTCTATCCGGGAAATCCCCATCATTATTACTTCCGTTATTCTTTTTCATGGCACGACAAAATCCAAATCGGTCTTGCCGGGGAAAAAGATCCCGGTGAGCAATTTTTTCTCGGGAGTCAATCGAGAGGTATGGATTATTATTCAGGTTATCTCAGCCTGAGCAATATGGGAATCCTAAAAAATCTGACCATTGGTACTTTCAGGGCAGGTTTCGGACAAGGTCTCACCTTTGGTTCAGGATCCGCCCTGGGCAATGCTCCCGGATTACTATCCGGCCTTGTATCCATTCCTATGGCCAAAGGCAGCACCAGTGTTTCAGAAAGCAATTACCTGAAAGGCCTGACAGCGACTTTCAAAATCAGGAAAGTGGAGCTCACTGCTTTTGTTTCCTATCATGGAGTGGATGCCAACATCCTGATAAGAGACAGTCTCAGCGGAAAAGTACTGCAAGTGAGTTCACTAATAAGCAGCGGTTATCACCGTACCAAGTCAGAACTTGAGGATCGTCATGCCATGACGGAATTGCTGACGGGAGGGAACTTTAATGTAACCGGAAAATTTTTCAGGATTGGAGCCAGTGCTTATTTTTCGAAATGGTCAGCCAGTCTATCTCCAAAGTTACGTCCCTATAATCAGTTTACACTTACGGGAAGTGAGTGTTTTGCTTATGGGCTCGATTACCAGTTCAGGCTCAATTCTTTGTTTTTATTTGGTGAAATCAGCCGGTGTCAAAGTGGAACGTTAGCTTTTCTTGCCGGCTTGGATGCAGAACCCGATGCCAGGGTGAAAATGCGTATCATTTACCGGCACTATCCGGCAGCTTATGTCAATCCCCGTGCCCGGGCTTTCGGACAACAGTCATCCAACACCAACGAAAGCGGACTTTATGCTGCCCTTCAAGCCGAGTTGCATCCCAAATTGACGGTTTCAGTCTACGCTGATCTCTACCGATATCCATGGCTTAGGTACCAGTCCTCCAGACCAACAAGTGCAGTGGAATTCGGTTTACAGATCAGCAGTCCATTAACAAAAACGTGTAACTTCAATGCAAGATATTATTATTCGAAAAACAGCTCGAATTCCTCACTTGAGGACAGCAATTCGGAAAAGATTGTCGAGGCGGGAAGGCAGAATCTACGCTTCACTATCGATTGGATTCCTTTACCGGAAATAAGTTTAAAAAGCCGGGTCGAAGTTAATCTCACCACAGGAGATGAACAAGCAGTTCGCACGGGATACCTCATTTGTCAGGACATTCACTACAGACCAGAAAAATTTCCGGTCGGCGCCATTCTCCGCTACTCACTCTTTGATATTCCGACTTACGGAGAACGCATATACATTTATGAACCAGATGTATTGTATGGATATGCCGTACCGGCTTTTTATGGGAAAGGGATGAGATTCTGCTTACTGGTAAACGGGAAAGTGAACCGTCATCTGAAGTGCTGGGTCAAAGCAGGGATGACCACTTATTTTGACCGGAAGGTAATCGGGTCGGGTAAGGATATGGTCAATGCTGACACCAAATGGGATCTGACAATTCAGTTCATGATTCAGTAATTAAAAAGGGCCGGTATTCCCGGCCCATGATTATTTCAGGCAAATGAACTTATTTGCCGCGTGTATCCTTCATCTTCTGAAGTTTCTCCATTCCTTTGATATTCATTCCTTTTGACAGCTTGGAGATGGAAGAAAGATCGATGTTGCCGGTCAGACAAATCAAGGCAACTTCGTTTTTTCCTTTCATCAGCATCACCATTTCATTCACTTTTCCACCAACTTCCTGGCGGGTCATGAATTTATAACTTTCACGTCCCTCATTGACTGTCATGATCTCCTTGTACTGGGAAGCAGGAAACAAGCCGGCAAATTCGTTATATATGGCAACTGCTTTGGTCATATTATTGGAATCAATGGAATAGCTTAACACTTTCAATCCCGTCAGCTGTTCCATCATTTTTTTCATCTCCAGGGCGCTGGTATCTGTTTTGTCCCCTATCATCTGCTGGAACATCTGGAACATTTCCCTGGAGAAATTAACTGAAGTAAATCTTTCCTGACCGGCATATTTTTCATATACCTTGTCAATCGGACTTTGTGCCATGGTGAACAAAGGAATCACCAGGAATGCCGTAAGGGTAAATCTGAGCATATATGTTTTCATGATTTTATGGTTTTGTGGACGGGTTGGTTGGTTCGTCCGGGTTAATAATTAATGTTTGATAGTGATAGAATTTATGAAGTTTTTCAACATTTTCCATGGCTGTATTGAAAGCTTTCAGGTGCTGAACCTGATTCAATCCTGTATTTAATCCAACAGAAACCATCATCAGGGCGTTTTTTGCCTGATTGAAGGCCAGTTCCTGATCATGATCCGGTTTGAATAATTTTTTATGGTTAAATACCTCCGTTTGAAAAGTAAAAATTAATCCGATCAGTAAGAGAATTCCAGCAGCGATGGCAGACAGGTAGTAGAATTGTCTGATTTTCGGGTTTGCTTTGATGACGGGAGTAAAATGCTTCATTTTCTCACTGGTCAAGGCAGCGAAAGCGGAGAAGATATTCTTGTATTTCAACAGATGTTCAGGTACCTGGTCGTTGCAGAAGAACTCCTTCAGTCGGGCCTCTTCAGCAAGGGAGGTTTCCCCTTCGAAATACTTGTCAAGCAGGATTTCAATTTCTTTGATATTCATATATCTTAGTATTGATCACTATTTCCCTGATTCTTTTTCTTGCCCTTGAAAGGTTAACGCGAACTGCATTTTCATTCATTTCGAGCATTGCGGCAATTTCACTGAGTTCATATCCCTCCACATCCCTCAGGTGTATGACCATCTTTTGCTGTTCGGGCAGGGATTTCATGGCCTGATGGATGCCAAATACCAGGTCAGAATGGTCGGCGCTGGATTTCCCCGGGAGGCTTTCAAGAAACTGACGGTGGTCATCCATTCTCTCCACCGGAAATCTGCGGACTTTTATTTTATCCAGACAAAAATTTCTGGTAGTTACCATGGCCAGGGCTTCCAAACTCCGGTATTCATCCAGGGTTGTTCTTTTATTCCATAATTTGATAAAAACTTCCTGAACGGCATCTTCAGCTTCTTCCGTATTTTCCAGTAATCTTTTCGCAAACCTGAAAAGCTTGTCACGTAAAGGATATACTTGTTTTTGAAAGTCGTGAAGATCCATACCGGGAATAAGACGATAAGCCCGCTTTTTTATTACACAAATTTCTCTATTTTTGCAATGTACGACTTTAAAAATCCAATTAGTATTCACCAATAAACGAAAATCATGTTTAAAGGACATCCCAAAGGACTTTTTGTCGCCTTTTTTGCCAATATGGGGGAACGTTTCGGTTTCTACACCATGATGGCCATCCTGGTACTGTTTTTACAGGCCAAGTTTAATCTCTCCACGGAGAATGCCGGTTATATTTACAGCATATTTTATTTTTCGATATACGCGCTTGCTTTACTTGGAGGGTTCATCGCCGACCGTTCCCAGAATTACAAGGGAACCATTATGATCGGTCAGTTAGTCATGTTCCTTGGCTATCTGCTCATGGCCATACCAGGAATGGGTTTACCTTTCACTTTACTCGGGTTATTCACTATTGCCTTTGGAAATGGTCTTTTCAAAGGAAATCTCCAGGCTTTGGTCGGACAGATGTATGACAATGAAAAATATTCCAAGCTCAGAGATTCGGCATACAGCGTATTCTACATGGGGATCAACATCGGTGCTTTCTTTGCGCCCAGCGCTGCCCGTGGAGTACGGAGCTGGTGGCTTCATTCTCATGGTTTCAACTATGATCCGGATCTCCCCGCCTTATGCCACAGGATGGTGGAGGGAAATCTGGCGGACACTTCCAAGCTTCAGGAGTTAGCCAACAAAGCCACTACTTCCGGGATTCCGGTTGAAAACCTGACGAGTTTCGCACAGGATTACGTCCAGGTGTTCTCAACCGGTTACAATTATGCCTTCGGTGTAGCTGCCCTGGCCATGGTGATCTCTTTGATCATTTATATGATCTTCAAATCCCATCTACCTGATCGTAAAGAAATGGTAAAAAAAGATGCTTCCATCATCCAAATGCCTTGGGCAGAAGAGAAAAAACGACTCATTGCACTCGGACTCGTCTTCATCGTGGTAATCTTTTTCTGGATGTCCTTCCATCAAAATGGTTTAACCCTCACCCTCTTTGCACGTGATTATACCGATAAGCAGGTTGGGCCTTTGACGTATATCTTTTTCTATCTTCCTGCCTTCCTTTCACTCATCGGGGCCATTTTCGGGGTTATGATGCTCATCAAAAAACAAGTCAAAGCCATGACCAGGGTATTCGGTGCTGCACTCCTTCTGGCAGGCGGAGGACTGCTATATTATTTTTACTCAACTTTTACGCTTGAAAACACTATTGAACCTGAAATTTTCCAGCAATTCAATCCCATCATGATTGTATTCCTGACACCTGTTGTCGTTGGATTATTTGCTTTTTTGCGTAAGCGTGATATTGAGCCCTCCACGCCGAGAAAAATAGGGATAGGCATGATCCTTGCCGCTACCGGCTTCACGCTGATCATGCTTACCTCCTTCGGGTTAGTCTCACCCGCAGAACTTCATGGTGATCCTGCCCCCGACAGGGTTTCTCCCTACTGGCTGATCAGTACTTACATCGTGCTTACCTTTGCAGAACTTTTCCTAAGCCCGATGGGGATTTCCTTTGTTTCAAAGGTGGCCCCACCCCGTTTCCAGGGATTGATGCAGGGGGGATGGCTGGCTGCAACGGCAGTGGGCAATTCACTCCTGTTTGTCGGTACAATGGCTTATTCAAGGCTTCAACTCTGGCAGGCCTGGTTGATTTTTGTAGTATGCTGTCTCCTGGCCGCTGCTTTCATTTTCTCCATTATGAAACGATTGGAAGCAGCAACGAAATAGATTACTGAACTTGAACAGGGATGCTTGAACATTGAACAGGGAACAATATTTATGGGGGCATGGCAGAAGGTTCAATTCCTATACCGAGTATATCCGTAAGATCTTTGGGGGAAGAATACAGAAAGTTGTAGTAGATGCCGGGTTTAGCTGTCCGAACCGGGATGGATCAAAAGGCAGAGGGGGTTGTACCTATTGTGATAACAATGCCTTCAACCCTTCTTACTGCAACCCTAAAGAGCCGTTACATGAACAGATATCCAAAGGGATAGCGTTTCATGCCGTTAGGTATAGGCGGGCTGAAAAATTTCTGGTTTATTTCCAGCCATACAGCAATACTTATGCGCCCTTGAGTGATCTGATTCTTTTATATGAAGAAGCCCTCTCCTATCCGAATGTCGCCGGACTGGTAATCGGAACGCGGCCTGATTGTATCGATGAAGAGAAACTTGATTACCTGAAAAATCTGTCGAAAAAAACCTACATCCAGATCGAATATGGCATTGAGTCCTGTTTCGACGCTTCTCTTGAGCACATCAACCGGGGACATGATTTTGCGCTCTCCCGTGAAATTCTAAAAAAAACAAAAGATCACGGAATCCGTACCGGGGCGCATTTTATCTTCGGACTTCCGGGCGAAAGCCTGAACACTATGATGGATGAAGCAGAAATCATTTCTTCTTTAACCATCGACAGCATTAAATTCCATCAACTTCAGATCGTCAAGGGGACAAAGATAGAAAAAGAGTATCTGTCTGATCCCGGGAATTTTCATGTGTTTAGCGTGGAAGAATATGTCAGGTTTATCGTGGCATTTACTGAACGCTTAAATCCTTACATCGTGATCGAACGGTTCTCGGGAGAAGTCCCTCCACAACTTCTACACCACAGCGACTGGAAACTGATCCGTTATGATGCCGTTCTACGACTGATCGAAAAGGAAATGGAAAGACAGGATACCTGGCAGGGAAAATATTATCATTGCACGGCTTAATTAAAAGTACCGGCGAAATAGTTTCTGGTTTTCTCCATCTTTGGATTTTCAAAGACTTCTCTGGCCTCTCCCTGTTCTATCACTTCCCCGAGGTACATGAATACAATATAATCAGCGATTCTTTTTGCCTGCCGGAGAATATGGGTGACCATAACGATGGTATAATCGTTTTTCAGTTCCATGAATTTTTCATTGATGTACTGGCTTGAGATCGGATCCAGGGCAGATGTAGGTTCGTCGGCGAGAATTATTTCAGGAGCGACAGCCAGTCCGCGAGCCAGACAAAGACGTTGCTGTTGCCCTATAGACAAACGGGAAGCAGGTTCATGTAAGCGGTTCCTGACTTCCTCATACAAATTAGCCTGCTTGAGGTAATCGATCACCAGCTTATGCAACTCACGGCGTTTATGAATCCCCCTGAGCTTTAAAGCATAGGCGATATTATTGTAGATGGTCATGGGCAAGGGGTAAGGTCGTTGTGAAAGCAAACCCATATGTTGGCGCAATTGATAGATATCGGCCCCTGCATCAAGGATATTCTGATCATTGATCATGACACTTCCGGAAACATGTAACTCAGGGTAAAGATCGGTGAGACGGTTAAGACATTTCAGCAAGGTCGTTTTACCGCAACCGGAAGGTCCAAGGATAACGGTTATTTTATTGCGTGGAATCCCGATATGGATGTTTTTCAGGATCTGCACTTTTCCGGCTGTAACGTTAAGATTGCTGATCTGTATTATCTTTTTGTCGTCCATCCTGAATCAGAAGTTAATTTTTGTTTTATGGTAACGTTTTCCGAGTCCTCTTGAAAAAAGGCTGACAATCAATATGATCAAGGTCAGCACGAGGGCTGAGGCATAAGCCCTGTTCTGGACTTCTTCAACGGGAGAACTCAACTGGAAAAAAATTGAAAGTGGCAAAGTTGCAACAGGTTCCAGTAGAGAATTGGGCAGGTTATCGGTATAACCGGCGGTGAACAATACCGAGGCTGCATCCCCGATAGCTCTGCCGAAAGAAAGCAGTATCGCGGTGATAATTCCTGATACCGATTGTCGGGTAAAAATTTTAAAAGCGGTCTCCGACTGATTTGAACCCAGCGAATAAGAGGCTTCCGAAATCCCGGTAGGCACTGTGCGGAGAATTTCATCCATGGATCGAATCATGATGGGCAGGATGAACAATGTTACGGTAATGATTCCGGCCAGGAGGGAAGTCTGTAAACCTAAAAAAATCATCATGGTAAATCCGAAAGCGCCATAAACAATGGACGGAATCCCCCAGATAAGGTCGAGAATAAAGCGAATGAAATAGACCAGTCTTTTTCGTCTTACCAAAAAAACATTGATATACAAAGCCACCGGTAATCCTATGATAAAAGCAAGCAAGCTAGCCCCGAATGCCAGGGTTAATGATCCCAGTATGGCATTGAGTATCCCTCCTCCCTTTCCGTAATAATATCCGCCCTTAGGCGTCTGGGATATCATTTCCCAGGACAGGCTTTTTACTCCTTTTTCAAAAATACTGTAAATGATAATGGCTAAGATGATCAGGATAAAATAGGTAGAAAAGATCATCAGCACCTTAAAAAATTTCTCTTCTGTTTTTTCTAGCAATTTCACGTTAAAACTTATTATATCTCGATATAAAAAAATGCATGATCAGGTTAAAGAACAGTGACACTCCTAAAAGCAATAGAGCAGCAAACATCAGGGCGGAATCATACCTGGGAATCGACATCATTTCCCCGTAATTATTTGCAATCAGTGCCGGAAGTGTATAACCGGGGTCAAAGACACTTTTGGGCAAACGGATCACATTGCCGACCACCATCAGCACGGCCATCGTCTCTCCGAAAGCACGGGCCAGGCCAAATCCGAAAGCAGCAATGATGCCGGGTAAAGCTTTTTTCATTAAAACAAACTTGATCGTTTTCCATTCGCTGGCACCCAGAGCAAGTGATGCTTCCTTGAGTTCTGTCGGGATGGATCGGAATATTTCGATCAGAATATTCAGGATAAAGGGGATGATCATGATGGAAAGAACAAAGGCCGCAGCAAGGATACTGTACCCCATCGTATGAACATTGAAAAAGGGACCCAGATAGCGTGAAATAAAAGGTACGATGACCAGAATCCCCCATAAGCCATAAACCACGGAAGGAATCCCTGCCAGAATATCAATCGCGGGGTGCATAAGCCGTAAAAAATACTTTTTCGTATATTGGGTAACATAAATTGCAGAGAGCAAACAAACCGGTGCGGTGATCAACATGGCCAGCAAGGTTACCCAGATGGACCCGACAATAAAAGAGAAAAAACCAAATTTCCCGCTTGCCGGTCTCCATTCTTTGGAAAAGATCAGGTCGAATAAAGAATAATCATGTAAAAGCAGAAAAGATTTAAGGTAGAGACCCAGGAACAATAAAAAAGGTAGAAGAGCAACCAGCATCAGGCTGACAAGCATCCAGGAATAATTTACATAATGCCTTTGCTTACGGTTAAGAATGTACATTCATCACACGTATTTTATAAGCGGGTTAATTCAATTTAAGTTTTTCGTTTTCTATCTTTTCCGGTATTAAATTAACGTATCCTGATTCGTGGACGAATTTTTGCCCGTCTTCGAGTATCCAATGCAGAAATGCAATGACCAGGGGATCTGATGGTTTTCCTCCCGAAACAATATAAAGATCACGTGCCGGCGGAGAGGGGTATTTTCCTGTATTAATGGCTTCCATCACTTCATCAAGGCTTCCATAGAAATCTTCATCCGTATCAATGATACCATTATCGTTAAGATCAATGGGAATCACTTCCAGCCCGGGGTATTTTTTTCTGGTCTGCACATCATAAACAAAGTTAAGGTTATTATATCCGATTCCTTCCCTGTTTCTTCTTACCGCATCTGCCACACCGGGGTCCCCGTTGAGCCCCAATCCCATGATTTCATCCTGGGATTTTCTGTTCAGGAATTTCGCCCACATCTCGGAGGCACCGCATGCATCAGAGCGTGTAAAGGCCTGGATGGGTAATGTCTCTTTATTTCCCACAGCCTGACCCCAGGTCTTCAAACTTCCCGTAATGAATATCTCGTACAATTTCTGTTTTGTCAGTCCATGTTTCTTTAATACAGGAAGTACAGGATTTTTCGCATTCACCGTGGGCATCACCGCATCCTTTGATACGGCAATCCACCAGGCTCCTCTGGCCTGCTCTTCTGGACTGACTTCTTTAGAATACATGCCCAGGTCTACCATATGGGATAAAGCATCCGCCATTCCTTTCCCTGCTCCCCCCGCAGAAACATTGATCACAACCCTCGGGTGTAATTTCTGAAATTCTTCTGCCCAACGAACCGTGAGGGGATACAAGGCGAAAGCACCGGAAATGTTGATCTTCCCCTCCAGCGTATCCTGGGAAGAAGCGGATGAAGACCTTCCCCCCCGCTGATTACAGGAAAATACCATGAGGAGACAGAAAATAGAAATAAGAACCAATGAAACCGTAAAAAATATTGATCGCTTCATGCGGTTAAGTTTAAAAACCACTTCCGTTTAAAAAATGTTTTATCAATTCTTCCACTTTTAGCCCTTCCGCCTCGGCTTTATAATTTCTGACAATCCTGTGGCGGAGCACGGAATTGGCCACAGCCCGGATATCTTCAATATCCGGTGAATATTTTCCGTTGAGCACAGCGTGGCATTTGGCCCCAAGGATAAGGTACTGCGAGGCCCTTGGCCCAGCACCCCAGATAAGGTAAGCATTGGCCCAGTCATCTGCCGCCTTAGTGTGAGGCCTCGTTCTGGAAACCAGCTTCACAGCATACTGAAACACATTATCAGGAACAGGCACTTTACGTATAAGCTGTTGGAAAAACAGGATTTCATCAGCCGTTATCACTACGGAAGGAGTAACAGATTTTTCAGTGGTGGTTGTTTTGACAATTTCTATTTCCTCATCAACAGAAGGGTAATCCAACCAGATGTTGAACATAAACCTGTCAAGCTGGGCTTCAGGCAAAGGATAGGTTCCTTCCTGTTCGATCGGATTCTGGGTAGCCAGGACGAAAAAGGGTTCTTCGAGAGAATACGTCGACCCCGCCACCGTCACGGCTTTTTCCTGCATGGCTTCAAGTAAAGCAGATTGGGTTTTAGGGGGTGTACGATTGATCTCATCCGCCAGTATGATATTTGCAAAAACCGGTCCCCTGATAAACCTGAATTTTCGACTTTCATCGAGAATTTCAGTGCCAATTATATCCGAAGGCATGAGATCAGGCGTAAATTGAATACGGTTATAACTCAGTCCCAGTGTTCTCGATATAGTATTCACCATGAGGGTCTTGGCCAAACCAGGTACACCGACAAGCAGACAATGTCCTTTGCAGAAAATCGAAATCAGAAGATTTTTGATTACCTCGTCCTGTCCGACAATAACCCTGGCAATTTCTGTTCTGAGCAGCTTATATTTTTCAACCAGCGCATTGACTGCTTCTACATCCGAATGATAAGGCATAAATCAGGTTTTATTTTTTCAACCATTTCCGTTGGAACGGGCAATCCAGGTATTCATCCTTGATGGAGATATAGGTACTGGCTGTTTTCTGCATGATCCACTCATCAATGGTCTCTATCTTTTTCTTTTCCAAAGCAAGTTGCTGAATCCTGGCATAATCTTCCTCAAGATTGGCTTTATGAGGGTTGCTCCTCGACTTAAGATAATAAATCCTGTATTCCTGTTTTCCCCGCTCAGATTTTAGCAGGATGGGAGCCGAAATATCCCCGACCTTCAGTTTATCCACGATAAAGAAAATTTTTGCATCCAATTGGCTGGCTTCAAACCGGGTATTCCCTGTAAGCGGATTGATCATCAAGCCCCCGCTGGTTTTATTGGGATCATCAGAATAAAGGAGGACGGCCTTATCGAAATCCAGCTTTTTAGCTTTGATCTGAATCGCGAGGCTATCCAGAAAGAGTTTGGTTTTATTCAGGTTGAGTGTGGAAACCTGAGGTTGAAGCAAGATATGCCTGACGTTGATGTATTCCCCCCTTCGCTCTACCATTTGGATAAGATGAAACCCATCCTCCGTTTCTACCACATCCGAGATCTCACCTGGTTTGAGTTTGAAAGCGGCAGCTTCAAATTCAAGGCGCATATCCCCTCTTTTAAACATACCCAACTCTCCACCCTGTTTGGAAGATCCCGGGTCTTCTGAATACAGAACAGCAAGGGTGGCAAAATCATCCCCTTTGGCAATCCTTTCCTTAAATCCTTTGAGTTTGTTTTTCACGATTTGTTTTTCCTCATCCCCGATGAACGGTTGCCTGAGCAAAACCCCGATCTCAAACTCAGCATTGATCAGGGGAATACTGTCCTTGGGGATTTTTCTGAAAAAAGATTTAACTTCAGAAGGAGTGATGACTACCTCTTTAGTAATTTTCTGCTGTTCCTGTTCAACCAGCATCTGTTCCCTGATGACATCTCTCAGCTCTGATTTTATCTCAAGAAGAGATTTCTGAAAATGTTCTTCGAGGCGTTCTGGTGATCCGGCCTGGGAAATAAAATAACGCATCCGCCTGTCCATTTCTCCTTCAACCTGAGTATCGGTAACCTTGATACTGTCGACCTGCGACTGGTGAAGCATTAATTTCTGAAATAATAGGTTTTCCAGAATCTGACATTTCACCTTGGTAGCGCTGCCCATGATATTTCCCTGGCTGCGAAACTGCAGATACTGATTCTCAATATCTGAGACCAAAATGACATTTCCACCGATAATCGCTACCACGCCATCTACAATTTGCTGGTTGTCCTCCTGAGCAATTGCTTTTTGCTGATATTGGATAAAAAGGAAAAGAAATAAACAAAACAAACGAAATATTTTCATGAAATCTTGTTTAGGGTATGACCCGGTTAATATTTCTCGAAATCATTTTTTTTCAGCGCTTGTTGATAAATATCATCCTGCATTCTGGAAAGAAGATCTAACTTTCGCTTATTCAAAATAATTTCCTTTATTCTTGGTTTTTCAAAACTGAGTGGAGAAATCCCTTCCTTGATTTTGAAATCCTTAAACCTTACCAGGTAAACAAAGTTGGAATCCTGGTATTCAAGATCACGATGGTTTTTCAAAAATTCTTCCTGATTATACGTTTTTACGGGTATTTGCCTTAAAACATCATTAAAAAGAAGCCAATTCTGATCATCCAGAAAATAATCCGAAGCCGTCTTTTCACACAAATCAGCCAGTTTCATTCTATCCTCATCATCAGAAGCGTTCAACAAGGAACGGAATATTTTCTTATTGGTGGTATTCAAGGGTAATTTAACGTAGCGTAACTGAACAATGTTATCCTTGAGCAAAAAATTATTCTGGTTGGCATCATAATATGATTCAATTTCCTCATCTGTAACCAGGGTGTCAAGTTTTTGCCTGACGAGGGCATTTTCATAGGTATACGTAAGCAGTGCGTTTTTATAATTCTCCAGTTGCTTGGAAAAGTCCATCTGTTCACTGCTTAAATTGGTTTCAGCAAGATGGATGATCAGCTGTTTCCTGATCCAACTGTCGATATACGACTGCATCAGAACCACACTATCCCCCGGGTTGGTGCCCTTAGGGATGACCCCTTTAATGTCGGAATCATAGAGGTAAACATCATAAACCCTTGCCAATGCTCTATCATTTTTATTTTTCCAAAAAGCAGAACAGGAAGCAAGAGAAAGCAGCAGAAAAAGAATTAAATTCTTTGACCCTGATTTACTTAATTTTTGCCAAAACTTCTTTGTTGACATTTACCGGGTATTTCGACTTCAGGGTAGAAATCCATGCCGTTTCCAGATAATTCTGATAATCAGCAGTGATGAGTCCGCGTGCTTCATTCAAAGCCTTGGGTTCAGGTTTCAGCACATTTTTAACCATGATAAACACGGTTCCTGAATCAGTAACGATATCTTTTGATAAACCCGTTGTCCAGGGAATGGTATCAATATAACGGTTCTCCTTTAAAGAATATTTACCACTTTCAATGGACAGGATTTTGACGGAATCTGAATTCATTTCTTTCAGGATAGAAGCTTCAGGTAAACCGGATTTTACAAAATTCCTGACTTTCTGCAGTTGCTTAGTATTTTTAACCGTGTAAATACTTGCATCCAGGCGGGGACCCCACATGTAATTGTTTTTGTTCTTTTCATAGAACTCCTTCAACCCTGTAGTATCCTTAACCGCTTTTGACCAGACTTTTTGATCCGTGAGGTCAAAGAGCAGGATGCCATCCCGATACTCTCCCATCAGGGTTTTAAATTCGGGATATTTCTGCTCAAGCTGGCTGTTCTCCCATTTAATCAGGTAATCATTCAAAAAATCCTTATACATCCTATTCACATATATTTCTATCTGCTCTTTGTCTTTCCTTCTCTGTTTCCCGGCCAGGTAGTCAGTAAAATCCGTCTGGCGAACACTCAGGTTGCCAATTTTAAAAAGGTTCTTGGTCAGCCCCTTGGCCAGGGATGCATCCCATTTCCCGGAAAAAATACTGTCGGTGACTACAGTATAAAAATCATTCAGCGCCTCTTTATTTTCGGTAAGGTTATATTCCTTTTTAATGCGCTCGATGACGACATCTTTAGATTTGCTCGCCCGGATATCTTTGGAGACTCTTTGTTTCAGCTCAACCTTTTCTTCTTCCAGGCTAGCGGGTACTTTCTTCTCCACAAGCCGGATGATATGCCAACCATAGGAAGTCAGCAAAGGAGCTGAAAAATCGCCTGGATTATTAAGATCATCAATGGCTTCGATAAACTCAGGTACCATACGGTTAACACCGAACTTAGGCAATACCCCGCCTTTTAATGCAGATCCTTTGTCGTCGGAATAGGTTTTGACCAGTTCTTCAAAGTTGGCACCTGCCTTCAGTTTTATATAAATCGAATCAATTTTGGCCTTCATATTAGCCGAGTCAGATGCCGTAGCATTCTTAGGAATGGTAATAAAGATATGCGCCACCGTGACTTTTCCCATGGCCGGCTTTTTCGCGGTCAGCTTGATCACGTGAAAACCATAATCTGTTCGTATGGGACGAGATATTTCTCCCACTTTCAGTTGATATGCCCCGGTTTCGAAGGGATAAACCATATCAAATACGGTAAAATAACCAAGATCACCACGATTTCCTTTGATAAACGGATGTTGCTGGTTGGCCTCCCTATCCTGGGCTGAAGGGTCTTCAGAAACTTCTACGGCAATTTTTTCAAAAGATTCGCCCTTTTTCAGCCGTTCTATTACTTTCATGGCCTTCTGATAGGCAATCAGGGTATCGGCAGGTAAGGCATCGGGTGCAAGTCGAAAGAAAATGTGGCTGGCACGGATATCATAAAGACTACGATCATAGGCTTCGTTGATCAGATTGTCCACCACTTTTTCATCTGTGAAATAAGGTTTTGCCAACTGATCGCGGTATCCGTTTAGCTCATTACGGAAACTGCTCAAGGTGTCCAGGCCAAGGTCTTCTGCTTCCCTGACTTTCAGTTTAAAATTGATAAAAAGGTCGAGGTATTCCTCCAGGGATTTTTTATCCATGGTCTCTCCTTTGATATTGTTCTTTTGGTAAATGTTCATGAACTCACCTACCGTAACTCCTTTACCTCCAATGGTCAACAGCACTTCATCCGGACTGACCTGGGAAAAACCCTGAATAGAAATAAAAATGAACAGTGACAGAATAATTTTGAAATTCAAGCTTTTCATAGTTCAAAAATTTTAAAATACTGTTTTGTTTTATCGACTGTAGTTTGGTGCTTCACTAATGATGGTGACATCATGCGGGTGGCTTTCTGTCACGCCGGCTGCAGTAATTTTCATAAACCTGGCTTTCTGAAGGTCCTCCATCTTGGCAGATCCGGTATATCCCATTCCGGCCCTTAATCCACCTACCATCTGATAAATAACCTCAGATAAAGAGCCTTTATAGGGTACCCTGCCCACAATTCCCTCCGGCACAAGTTTTTTGATATCATCTTCCGCATCCTGGAAATAACGGTCTTTGGAGCCAAGCTGCATGGCCTCAATAGAACCCATTCCGCGATAGGTTTTAAACTTCCGGCCTTCGAAAATTATCGTTTCTCCCGGAGATTCATCCACTCCGGCAAATAGCGAACCTGCCATGATTGAATTTGCACCAGCAGCAATGGCTTTTACGATATCTCCGGTATAACGGATACCGCCATCGGCGATGACAGCCACTCCGCTTCCCTTCAAGGCCTGGGAAACATTGTAAATTGCTGAAAGCTGCGGAATTCCTATCCCCGCGATAATTCGGGTGGTACAGATGGAACCTGGGCCGATACCCACTTTTACAGCATCCACACCAAGGTTTGCCAGATCTTTGGCGGCATCTGCAGTTCCGATATTCCCAACAATCAATTCCACAGAAGGATAAGCAGATTTCACGGCTTTTGCCATTTCCATCACCCCCTTTGAATGTCCATGGGCAGTATCAATCACAATCGCATCAACTCCTTCTCTGACCAGAGCAGCCACCCGCTCCATGGTATCGGAAGCAATGCCGATGGCTGCCGCCACCCTTAAACGCCCCAGACTGTCTTTACAGGCATTCGGACGGGCTTTGATCTTGATGATGTCCTTATACGTGATGAGGCCGACCAGCTTGTTATGTTTATCCACAACCGGTAGCTTTTCAATTTTATGCTGCTGCAGTATCGCCTCCGCTTGTTCAAAATCCGTGAATTCGCTGATTGTTATAACCTTGCAGGTCATTACTTCCGTTACCGGTCTTGAAAGGTCCCGTTCAAAACGTAAATCACGGTTGGTGACAATACCCACCAGTTCATGACGGGTGTTCACAACCGGAATTCCGCCTATGCTGAATTCTTTCATCAACGACAAAGCATCTGAGACCAGGGCATCTTCCAGTAAAACGACAGGATCAAGAATGGTCCCGTTCTCAGCCCGCTTGACTTTTCTTACCTGTATTGCCTGAGCCTCAACCGTCATATTTTTATGAAGAACCCCTATTCCTCCTTCCTGTGCCATGGCAATGGCCATACGGGATTCCGTTACGGTATCCATGGCCGCAGAAACAATCGGAATATTGAGCTTGATGTTCCTAGAAAACGGAGAGGTGATATCTACATCACGGGGAAGTACAGATGAATACGCTGGCACCAGCAGAACGTCATCGTACGTAAGCCCCTCTCCAAAAAATTTGTCTGAATTCAGGAACATAGGCCTAACATTTAGGGGTACAAAGGTAAAAAAAATAATCTCAACCGAGCATGATTAAGTGTTCATACAAGCCTGAAAAACTCAGAAAAAATAAAATTTACAGGGATTCTTTGTATTTTTGTGCCCCTTTGTCATCAACAAGCCTTGTTTATGCTCGTTCATAACGAATATCACACGCCTGAAGAAACGCCCCGTTTTCTTCTCGACCATCTCAGTTTCAATACCCGTATCTATTTCATGAGCCGTTATATAGGGATTATCTTTTCGACAAGAAAATCCGCCATGAAAGGCACTTACGACACCCAGGCCTGGGTCGATTCTTCCCTTGATATCTTTCGACTGATTGAAGGATGCGGAGGACGGTTTCATATTACCGGGCTTGATAACATCAGAAAAACCGTAAACCCGGTTATTTTCGTAAGCAATCATATGAGTACCCTGGAAACCATGATCTTCCCAGGAATTATCCAGCCCCTGAAAAACATCACCTTTGTGGTCAAGGATGCCCTGGTCAGGCATTTTGCTTTCAAACATGTGATGTGTTCCCGTGACCCTATTGTTCTGAGCAGGGAAAATCCCAGGGAGGATTTCAGGATTGTCATGGAAAAAGGGCCAGAATATTTTAAGAAAGGAATTTCCATTGTCATCTTTCCCCAAAGTACCCGCAGGATCAATTTCATCCCTTCTGAATTTAATACGCTGGGGACAAAACTCGCCCTGAAAGCAGGAGTTGATATCATCCCGGTCGCCATTAAAACAGATTTCTGGGGTAACGGAAGATTCACCGGGTACCTGGGTCCGATAAACCGAAAAAAACCAATTTATATTTCATTCGGAGAAGCCATTCCGGTAACCGGAAATGGAAAAAATGAACATCAGTATATCCTTAATTTCATCCATGATCACCTGAAAACCTGGAACCAATAAATGGAATCATTTGAAATTCAAACAACATTCCCTGCCTCTGCCATGCAATTATACCATGCCTGGCTGGATAGTGCCACGCATTCCGCCATGACTGGCACACAAGCCGAAATCGATCCTTCTCCTGATGGGGAATTCAGCATTTTCGGAGGATATATTACAGGAAAAAATGTTGAACTATTGCCTGGAGAGAGAATCGTGCAACGATGGAGAACCACGGAATTTCCGGTCAAAAGTCCGGATTCCATGCTCAAGGTGATCTTTGAAGAGACGGGTAAGTCAACAAAAATGATCATCAGACATACCAAGATCCCTGAGGGACAGGCGAAAGACTACCGACAAGGCTGGAAAGAAAACTATTTCAGACCTATGAAGGCTTTTTTTGGAAAATAAAACATGCTCGAGAGGATTTTCAGCCTTTTAAAAATTCCTGCCATGCTTAGCGGCAATGTATATGACCGTGTGGAACCCTGCTGCATTTGCGGTGAAAAAAAGGGCATGAAAATCGGAACCGTCGATTTCTGGGATCTCCAGGAAGCCATCCTGGTTAAATGCCAGAAGTGCAGCAATGTCCAACTGGATCCAAAACTGACGAACAGAAACACTGAAACCGGTTGCCAGGCTTATTATTATTTTGAGAAGCAGCAGACTTCAAGCCGGGAACTGCAGAGAAACATGATACGGAACTATCGCAGGGGGGTGTTGTTCGCCTATCAGTTGAAAAAAAAAGGCTTTAACCCGCAAAGCCTTTTGGAACTGGGACCGGGCAGCGGGTATTTTGCTTCAGGCATACAAGGTATATTTCCCGGATGCAAGGTCACAGTCATGGATGTGGTGGATGAAGTGCTCAATAAAAACCGGAATGATCATGAATTCGAAACCATAAAAGGAACGATTGAAGATGGAATAATCTGCGGAGAAAAACAATTTGACCTGATCATTGCAAGGGATATCCTGGAACATGTCAATGATGTTTCTGCTGCGATTGAACAGGTATCCACCTGCCTGAAGGAAGGCGGATATTTTCATTTTCTCACACCCAATGGCCATGAAGACGTCTGGGGCCATTATTTATTCTGGAAAAAATATCACAAGCCATCTGAGCTGCTGATCAATCACGTGAACTATTTTGATGGTCGTGGATTACTTGATTTATTGAATCATCATCAACTCGAAGCCGTGCATTATTTCACCTTCCGGTTTAAAACCACTTTGCGTGGGAAAGGATGGTCCCGTAAGCATAAACTTCAAGCTCAGGGATCAGAACAAAGATCCGCTGAAAAGATGATTTCAGCATCACTTCAATCCGGGTTCAGAGAGGATGAAACAAACCTCAGACGGCCATGGTATTTTCAAAAAAAATTCCGGAGAATAGGCATTTTCCTGGCTTTTTACCATCATTGCATCTTTTTGAAACTTCCTCCTCAGTATAATCTTGGTCATGAGATCTACGGATTATTTAAAAAGAGAAAAAGCCAAAATCAATGAGAGAAATCTGGGTTATTTGCTGAACCTCACGGAAAGCGTCAACGCAGAAGGGTGAGCGTTCCTTTATTGCTAACCCTGGTCTTGTTGTTTAACTCGTAATAGATTACCCAGGAATAAACCCCTTGCTCGCAAACTGAGCCATTCAGTTTCCCGTCCCAGGAATCCAGAATATTGGACGAGGAAAAAACCAATTGTCCCCAGCGGTTGAATATCTGAATGTTGAAACGTGTGATATTTTCAGGTGGAACGCCTAAAATCCTGAAGTCATCATTGAGCCCGTCTCCGTTGGGTGTAAAAGCATTGGGAATATGCGGAAATACGTGAACGGTCACCGTATCGGTGAATTCCTCCCCATTGCAGACACTTACCCAGGCTACATAGGTGGTGGTTTCACCCGGAGTCACCACAAGGGAGGAGTTTTCAGAAATGAGCTCCGGTCCTTGAAACCAACGGAATGAGATTTTCTCCCCTGGGGTCAGCGGATAAAGGTGATACGGAATGGCGGCAACCTGAAAACTGTCGGCAGAGGTCGGAAGGTATTGCCAACCTTCCGGGTTATCCGGGCTGACCGACCAGGAGGTGGCATTCCTCCCGCTTACCGCGAAGCCCCGGTAGCCGTTGGAATTCTGAATGCCAAGCGTGGCCTTGTTCCCCAGCCAGTCAGGGCAGGCGGGTTTACGGTAGATATGATTTTCCACACTGTTATTGCTCTCGTTAAGGATGATCTGAAAAGTAACTGTCAGGGATTCGCAGGAATACATCGGGGTCTGACACCACATCACCAGCAGTTTGCGATTGGCGGAATCGCCAATGGTCTGATAAAAGATATAAGGACTTCCGGCAGTGAGTGGATTGAGATCCTGAAAAGGTCCCAGAATACAAGCTTTGGGATGATAATCCGCTGCGCTGGGCACGGCAAAAGCTTCCCTTATCCCTTTCGCATTCTGATTGGGAAGAAAACTAATCCAACCATTGGCGCCGATATAAAAGGAAGTATATTTTTCTCCGAAAAATGAAAATGTAAAGCCGATGGGAAAAGGACCTTCTACCCCATCTTCTGAAATGCTGATCCCGTTTCCGATCAATCCATAAGTAGCCGTAAGCGTCACCGGAACACCCGGATTGATGGTATCGTCAACACCGGCGCTGAGCTGAGCAAAAAGAGACACAGAGACAAAGGCGAAGAAAATAGCAAAGCAAAGTTTAAGTGAAACAACAGAAGGACGAAAGGGCGAAAAGAAGAAAGAGAGAAAGTTCATAAAGTCAATTTCACTACAAATATGCTCAATAAGTCTGAAATATGTTTTAATTTTGTTTCAGATTTTCTATTATTACAACGTAACCCAATCTCCAAAATTTTTGTTGCCATGAAAAAAGATACAGCGCTATTTAAAATCATCAAAAATGAATTACATCGTCAGACCAGCGGTCTTGAATTGATTGCCTCCGAGAACTTTGTCAGCGATCAAGTGTTGAAAGCCATGGGGTCCTGTCTGACCAACAAATATGCTGAAGGTTATCCGGGTCGCCGGTATTATGGCGGCTGTCAGTTTGTAGATAAATCGGAACAATTGGCCATTGACCGGGCCAAAGCCCTGTTCAATGCCGAATGGGTGAATGTTCAGCCTCATTCAGGCGCCCAGGCCAATATGGCAGTGCTGATGACCGTCCTGAAGCCAGGGGATACCTTCATGGGTCTTGACCTTGCCCATGGCGGTCATCTTTCCCATGGCTCTCCGGTGAATTCATCCGGTATTTTTTATAAAGCTGTAGGCTATCAGGTCGAAGAAGCAAGCGGGTTGATCAACTATGATAAAATGGAAAGCAAAGCGTTGGAAATCAAACCCAAGCTGATCATTGCCGGTGCTTCGGCCTACTCCCGCGACTGGGATTATCAACGGATGCGCCAGATCGCCGATAAGATCGGGGCCATCCTAATGGCCGATATCGCGCATCCTGCCGGGCTGATCGCCCGCGGACTGCTGAACGATCCCCTACCCTATTGCCATGTGGTTACTACCACCACGCATAAAACCCTTCGCGGCCCCCGCGGAGGTATGATCATGATGGGCAAGGATTTCCTGAATCCCTGGGGATTAACCACCCCTAAAGGAGAAGTCAAGATGATGTCACAGCTGCTTGATTCAGCCGTATTTCCTGGTGTCCAGGGTGGGCCGCTGGAACATGTCATCGCTGCAAAAGCAGTCTCTTTTTATGAAGCCCTGTCCGATGAGTACATGGAATACATCATCCAGGTTAAGAAAAATGCCAGCGTAATGGCATCCGCTTTCGTTGACAAGGGTTATCACGTGATCTCCGGGGGTACCGATAACCATCTCATGCTGATCGACCTGAGGAAAAAATTCCCCGGCATCACAGGGAAACAAGTCGAAAATACCCTGGTGAAAGCCGATATTACCGTGAATAAAAATATGGTTCCTTTCGACACCCGTTCCCCCTTCCAAACCTCAGGTTTGAGGATTGGGACACCGGCCATTACAACCAGGGGAATGAAAGAGAAACATATGCCCGTCATTGTGGATCTGATCGATGAAGTGATCAGTGATATCGAAAATGAAACAAAAATCGAAAAAGTGGCTGCCAAAGTTAACAAACTGATGGCTGAATTTCCTTTGTTTGCCTACTAATGAAACATCAACTCCCTGACCAATTATTGGAATGAAGACCTTATACTTAGTGCGGCACGCAAAATCATCCTGGGAACAGCAAGGAATAACCGATGAGAAACGTCCGATCATCAAAAAAGGGATAAAAAAAACCAAACGGGTGATTGCCTTCCTGAAAGAGAAAAACGTGGGTGTCGGCCTTATGATCTCAAGCCAGGCTGTAAGAGCCCTTGAGACCGCCCAGCTTATGGCCAAGGGACTGAAATATCCGGAAAAACAAATCAGGATTGAACGCAAAATCTATGACGGTTACTTTGATCGTATTCTTGACCTCATTTACGAAACACCGGATGAATTCGATTCCGTGATGATCGTAGGACATAATCCCACCATCACTCACCTGGCCAACCTCTTTCTTCATCCGGGAATCGACTCCATGACCACCTCAGCTGTGGTCTGTATCTCATTCAACACGAATCACTGGGAGAAAATCCCGAATACCGAAGGAAAACAGGAATTCATCTTCCATGGAAAAAAAACCTAAAAACACCATCCTCAACCGTGAGATCAGTTGGCTGCATTTCAACGGCAGGGTCCTGCAGGAAGCTGCCGATCCCAGAAACCCCTTGATCGAACGCCTGAAATTTTTAGGTATTTTTTCAAATAACCGTGATGAATTCTTCAGGGTCAGGGTGGCGACCCTGAACAGGATGATCAAGGTCAATCAATTGCATTACGACACCTACATCAACCCCAGGAAAATCCTGAAGGAGGTGACCGAGATCGTGCAATCCCAGGAAAAGGATTTTATCCACATCTATGAGGACATCGTCAGGGAGCTGGCACAGCATGATATCCTGATCGTCAATGAGCAGGAACTTTCGGAAGAACAGGGAGAATTCGTCCGTCGGTATTTTATGGATAAAGTCAGGGTGGCGCTTTTTCCCATCATGATCACCAACCTCCGCGACCTCACTACCCTGCGCGATAAATCCATATACCTGGCCGTGACCCTCGGACGTTCATCCAATAAAGGCAAACATGATTATGCCCTCATTGAAGTCCCGACCAAAATCGTCTCCCGCTTTCTGATCCTTCCCAATAAAGAAGAAAGAAAATTCGTGATCCTGCTGGATGATGTGATCCGTTTCTGTCTTTCTGAGATTTTCTCCATTTTCGGATATGATACTTTCGCTGCCTTTACGGTGAAAATTACAAGGGATGCTGAGCTCGATTTCGACACCGATGTTTCAAAAAGCTTCCTGGAGATTATCTCCGACAGTCTGAAACAAAGAAAAAGGGGAATTCCCGTACGTTTTGTTTACGACAAAGCCATCCCTGACGATCTGCTGAAGATCATCACCAAACGATTGGGAATTACCAAAGACGACCCCATCCGCGGTGGAGGGAGATACCATAATTTCAAAGATTTTATGTATTTCCCCAACCTGGGTCATCCGGAACTTGAAAATGAACCCATGCCCCCGCTTCGTCATGCCGATCTGCCAACCAATAAAAGCATACTGTCGGTGATCAGGCAAAAGGATGTAATGCTTCATTTTCCTTTTCAGTCCTTCCAATACATCATCGATCTCCTGCGTGAAGCCTCCATCGATCCTAAAGTCAGATCCATTAAAATTACCATCTACCGGGCAGCCAGGAATTCAAGCGTCATAAATGCCCTGATCAATGCCTCAAGGAATGGTAAATTTGTGACGGTCTTCATGGAACTGCAGGCAAGATTCGATGAAGAAGCAAATATCTTCTGGACAGAAAGGCTGCGTGAAGAAGGTGTCAAAGTCATCCATGGCATCCCGGGTTTTAAAGTCCATTCCAAATTGATCCTGATCCGCAGAAAGGAAAGCAATATCAATAAGTTTTATTCCTTTATCGGGACGGGAAACTTCAATGAGGATACCGCCAGGATTTATGCCGATGATAGTTTACTGACTTCCAATCCGGAAATATGTCTCGATGTCATCAATGCCTTCCACCTGATGGAAGCCACCTACAAGCCCTATAAGTTCAGGACCCTGATCATGGCTCCTTTTCAGATGCGCAATCACTTCCTGAAAATGCTGAACCGGGAGATCAGAAATGCCGAGGAAGGGAAAGCCTCCTGGGTGATCATCAAGCTAAATAACCTGGTGGATGAAGCTACCGTGAAGAAACTCTACAAAGCAAGCCAGGCCGGGGTGAAAATCAAACTGATCATACGCGGGATCTGTGTGCTCGTTCCCGGCATCCCCGGACTCAGCGAAAATATTGAAGCCATCAGCATTGTCGGCAGGTTTCTTGAACACAGCAGGGTGATCGTTTTTGCCAACAACGGAGACCCCCGGTATTATATCACTTCTGCCGACTGGATGATCCGTAATTTCGACAACCGGATAGAAGTTGCCTGCCCTGTATTCGACCCATCCATCCAGGCTGAAATACAACAGATGCTCGACATTCAGTTACGCGACAATACAAAAGCCAGGATCATAGGACAGGGAAGTCCCAACCGCTATAAATCCACACGGGAACCTGAAGTCAGGTCACAGACAGAAATTTATCAATACCTGAAAGGAAATCAATAGGGTGAAAATATTGCGTTTTTTGTTGAATAAGTACTTTATTGCCACCCTGATTTTTCTGGGTTGGATGGTATTTTTCGACAGCAACAATATCCTCACTCGGGGAAGATTGAAATCCAGGCTTGAGGAACTCCAGAAAGAGCGGAAATTTTACCGTGATGAGATCAGGAAAGATTCCACCCTCCTCAGGGAAATCACCACCGACACGGCCAAACTGGAGAAATTTGCCAGGGAACGTTACCTGATGAAAAAAGAAGGGGAAGATGTTTTCCTGATGATCGATACTACTGGGGGTCAACATCCACAGTAATTCTCAGCTTACCGGATGTATACTCCTGCTGAAAGGTTTCTATCTCGTCCATCAGCTTTTCCTTAACCATTTTCACTGAAGTATCCTTTTCAATTTTTAACAGGATATGCTTGATGTAATAATTCATGATGCGACCTACCACAGGGAATTCCGGTCCCAGCACTCTTTTTCCGAACACTTTTCTGAGCTTTGAAGCCAGCAATGAGGAAGCCCGGTTCAGTTCCTCCGCCTGCCTGTGCTTCAGTTTAATCAGAATCAAACGGTAAAACGGCGGATAACAAAACTTCTGCCTTTCTGGCAATAACTGCTTGTACATAGAAAGGTAGTCGTTGTTAACAACCTCTTTCAGTACCGGATGATCCGGGCGATAGGTCTGGATGATCACCATTCCTCTCTTATGCTTTCGTCCCGACCGTCCGCTGACCTGGGCCATAAGCTGAAAACTGCGTTCAGTGGCACGGAAATCAGGAAAACTCAGCATATTGTCGGCATTCAGGATGCAAACCGTGCTGACATGATCGAAATCAAGTCCCTTGGTGACCATTTGCGTTCCCACCAGAATATCGATCTTACGGTCACCGAAATCACCCAGGATCTGCTGGTATGCATGCCTGGAACGGGTGGTGTCTAAATCCATACGGGCAATCACGGCTTTCGGAAAAAACACTCCCAGCTCTTCCTCTACCTTTTCAGTGCCAAAACCTTTTAAACTGAGGTTTTTCCCTTTGCATTCCGGGCAATGATCGGGTACCCGGCTGACATACCCGCAATAGTGGCAACGTAACTGATTGCTTTTTTTATGATACACCAAGGTCACATCACAGTTCCTGCATTGCGGCATCCAGTGACAGCTTTCGCATTCGAGGCGGGGAGAAAACCCACGCCGGTTCTGAAAGATAATGGATTGTTCCTGCAGGGAAAGGGTTTCTTCCAACTGTTCAAGCAGGACAGATGAAAAATGGGTTTTCATTCTCCCCTTTCGCATTTCATCCTTGCAGTCAACGATGCGAACCAGGGGAAGTTCCATCTGACCATAACGCACATTCAGTTCCACCAGGGCATATTTCCCCTGACTGGCATTATAATAGCTCTCGACGGAGGGGGTTGCGCTCCCGAGCACAACTTTAGCGCCATGTTTCCTGGCCAGGTATATGGCTACATCACGGCCATGGTATCGTGGAGCAGGGTCGGTTTGTTTGAAAGACGTATCGTGTTCTTCATCCACGATGACCAGCCCCAGATCGGAAAACGGCAGAAAAACCGCTGAACGAGCCCCGAGAATGATATCAAAGCAAGCGGGACCATCTCCGGTTTTCCGGATCACTCGCTGCCAGATTTCCACTTTTTCATTCTCATTGAAACGGGAGTGATATACGCCTACCTTTTCCCCATAATATTTCCTCAGGCGGTTGATGATCTGGGTCGTCAGGGCAATTTCGGGAAGCAGGTAAAGCACCTGTTTCCCCCTGTCGAGGGTTTCACGGATCAGTTTGATGTACAATTCTGTCTTCCCGCTTGAAGTGATGCCATGAAGTAATACCACATCCCGTACAGCAAAGCCATCATGGATTTCATCCAATGCTTGCGACTGAATCGGAGAGAGCTGAATATCATCAGAATCAGCAAGCTGATCAAAGGCTTCCAACCGACTGATGATTCTTTCTTTCACTTCAAAAACCTTTTTTTTAACCAGGGCGTCCAGTGCAGACTGCTTAAGGGAAGACTTCTTCAGCAATTCCGTCCTTTTCAGTTCTTTCTGTTTACCATAGTCTGAAAGTTGCAGGAAGACCATGAGCATTGCCAGTTGATTTCCTGCTCTTTTTTCCAATTTATCGAATAAGTACCTGAGGGCGTCTTCATTTCCATCATACTCTCTGCTAAGCCTGACAAATACTTCCATCTTAGGGGCAAACCGGTGTTTGAGTTCTTCTTCCACGACGATCATACCCTTTTCAATCATGGTTTTAATGAGAGGGAAAATCTTCTGCTGATCAAGAATCCTAATGATTTCACTGATTTTCAGTTTATTTCGATGATGCAATGCCTCTATAAGAAGATATTCTTTCTCCGTAAGGGATTGGGTATCCTGCTGAAAACCAGGGTTGATGGCGACGCTTGTTTCAGAAGCCAGTTTATAGGCCGCCGGTAAAGCTGCATTCATGACTTCCCCGGGAGAACAGAGATAATAGGAAGAAATCCATTCCCAGAAATCAAGTTGTTCAGGAAAAATCACCGGGTGATCATCCAGAACGGAGAGGATATATTTCGGGATATAACCCTGAGGAGGTTTTTCATGAAGCTTACAAACGATGGCGGTATAGATTTTCCGGTGGCCGAACTGCACGACCACCCTGATCCCCTCCCGGATGGCATCATTCAGTTCAAAGGGTACCCGGTAAGTGAATTTACCTTTTACCGGCAGAGGCAGCAGGACATCAGCGAAGTAAGTAATCCGTTCCAAGGATATAAAATAAGTTTAGAGGGCAAGGATACGCGACATTTCCAGCATTTCCTTGTTGATGTCTTTGTGGTGTTTAATGGCCTTTTCGAAAGGGGTGAATACCACCTGTTTATCCATGATTCCGGCCATTACTCCCCTTTTTCCATCCATCAGTCCTTTGACCGCCATCAGGCCGAGGGTGCTGGCCAGCACACGATCGAAAGCGCTGGGGGAGCCACCTCTCTGGATATGTCCGAGAACCGTTACCCGGGTATCGATTTCCGGTAATTTTTCCTTGACTTTCCGTGCTACTTCATAGGCGCCTCCCACGTCGTCACCTTCGGCCACGATGACGATGCCGGAAGTTTTATTTTTCCGCATATCATGTTTCAGCAGCCTGGCAAGGTTATCAATATAGGTAGTGGTTTCGGGGACGAGGATAAATTCCGCCCCGCAGGCGATACCGCTGCGAAGGGCAATGAATCCGGCATCCCGTCCCATGACTTCAATAAAAAAAAGCCGTTCATGGGCAGTGGCGGTATCGCGTATTTTGTCGGCTGCTTCCACCACCGTATTGATCGCGGTATCGTAGCCAATGGTGGCATCGGTGCCATAGAGATCGTTATCGATGGTTCCGGGAAGGCCTATGACGGGGAAGTTAAATTCGGCATCAAACATAGATGCGCCGGTAAAGGTCCCGTTACCCCCGATGGCCACAAAGGCATCAATTTTACGATCCTGAAGTTGCTGATAGGCTTTAAGCCGTCCTTCATAAGTCATGAACCGCTGAGAGCGGGCAGTTTTAAGGATGGTTCCCCCACGCTGTATGATGTTGGAAACGGAGTGGCTGAACAGGGGTTCGATCTGTCCGTCAATCAGTCCTTCATATCCTCGGTAGATGCCAAAGACATCCAGCCCCATGTATATCCCGGTACGCACTACCGCCCGAATGGCAGCATTCATCCCCGGAGAGTCGCCGCCTGAAGTCATCACGGCTATTTTTGTAATTGAAGCCATTGGAATGTATTTAAAATTCACTATGAAAAACAAAGGTAAGATTTTATCTTATTATATCGTGAAGTGAATGGGATTAATCATGGTGGATGCCTGGCCGTAGGCAGGGATGGCATATGGTTTGTTTAAAGATTGATTAAGGGGTGTTCAATGTTCCTATAAGGCTTGTCCAATTAAGGTATAGTATAGATGGAGGGTGGTACCGGGGTGCTTCCGCCTTGCTTCCGTCCTGATACCGTCATTAAGGGCACACAGTAAGACGCTTTAGCAGTCAACAGATATTCCGGGAGTGGTCACAGAACCCTGGTCCAGCTTACCTTATGGCCGGGCAGGTCGAGGCTTTCGATGAGCAAAACGGAATTTTTATATTGTGGATTGGGCTGACGGGTAGTAAAAACCCAATCGCCACTGTCCTTTTGGCGGATTGCAAAGCCGGATTCAATGGGTTCTCCGTTGGGATCTTCCAGGCTTACTTTCACTGATTTCACCGGAACCACGTTTTCGACATGAATTTTAATCCGGTATCCTGTTTGTCCCCGGTAGCCTGTTGTTACCACTTTGGCGATCACGGCCGGTTTCAGGTAATCTTTCACGGCCATGGACACGGCGTTGCAGGATCCTCCGGTTGAAGCCGCTTCATAGAGGGCCAGCAATTCAGGATTTGATTGAATGCCAGATGCATAACAGACAGCCTGAGCGAAGGATATATTTTCCCTTGTCGGTTTTTTAGCTTTTCTTCGTTTCGGGCAGGACTGAATTATTTCCTGTCCATTTAATTCACGTTTATACAGTCCTGAGCTACCGATCTTTCCGCTATAACCACTGAGGATGTTTTTCTTTGTTGATTTCATTTACCTGATTAGCTGTTGGTCATAATCCATAGAAATAAAAAGGAGGAAAAAAGTTGCATGCGCAAAAAAAAAACACTCTGGCCTATCACCTTTTGCCTCCGAACAGGATTAAGCATTTTACTTTTATTAGAAAAATGTCAACGAACCCGTAATTTTTATTGCGGGAACTGTCCAATATACGAAGTAAACGTAACAATTATCATTATGAAGACAGAAACCTTAAAACCACAAAATGCTGTTGAGGCCATTCTTACGGGTAGGAATATTCTCCTCAGGTTACCGAAAGATCCCGATGATATCAGGTTCATCCGTTCACTTGGATTTGCGCGATGGGATGCTTCTGGATTCTGCTGGGTTGTTCAGAATCATACTACAAATATGGAAAAGTTGAAAAAATACTTTAACGGGAGGATACACTGGCGCGACTCGGACAATCACAAACAGCAGAAGCAAGTCAGTTCTATTCCGGTCAAACCTAAATCATTGCTCATTGTCAGGTTCAGGCATGGTCGAATTCGGCTTATCTTTCAGTATGATGCAAAGCTGGTTGAACACCTGAAACAATTTCCACTTTTCTCCTGGGATTCTGAGACCAGAAACTGGACTTTACCGCATACCGAAAAAATATTGGCTAAACTAAGTTACTTCTGCAGTATCCATAACTGGGATTACAAGTATGTTGAAGATATTGCCCAGGTTAGAAGAAAACCCAGGCCAGATTTTTCAAAGCAAAGCGAATACAGGAAGTGTCCGGATGCCTTTATTGATAAAATGAGAGTATTGCGGTATAGTGAGCGGACGATACAGGTTTATGCTGAATGCTTCACTGAATTTATTAATTATTATGCAGGGAGGGATTTGGACGGGATTACGCAAGCTGATATCATGACATACCTACTTTACCTGGTGGAGGATCGTTGTATTTCTACATCATATCAAAACCAGGCCATTAATGCCATTAAATTTTATTATGAGAAGATCGCTGGCAGGAAGCGGGAGACATTTTATATCGAACGTCCCAGAAAAGAGAAGTTTCTTCCTGAAGTATTAGGTGAAGAAGAGGTCAGGGCAATTATAGGAAGTATCGGGAATCTGAAGCATAAATGCATGATTATGATGGCTTATTCAGCTGGGTTAAGAGTTGGGGAGTTACTTAATCTGAGAATATCCGATATTGATTCGAAACGTATGCTTATTCGTGTGAATCAAGGCAAAGGCAGAAAGGATAGGGTGACCTTATTATCGAATAGACTGCTAGAGCTATTAAGAAAATACTACTTACAATATCATCCAAGGGAATTCTTATTTGAAGGTGTTTCCGGTGGAAAGTATTCGGAACGGAGTGTTCAATGTGTTTTAAAAAAGGCATGTCAGTCAGCAGGGATTCTTAAACATGTGACCATGCATACTTTACGGCATTCCTTTGCCACCCATCTTCTTGAGCACAATACCGACTTACGCTATATACAGGAATTGCTTGGTCATACGAATCCCAAAACAACGCAGATATATACACATATCACAACCAAAGGGCTTGATCAACTACGAAGTCCTCTCGACAATCTTGATCTGTAAAAATATTTTAAGCGTTTTGTCATATTAAATTTATTTCTATATTTGTTGATAAGAATTTAAAAACCATATGTCTACTAAACGCAATACTTCGGCTATCACCCCCATTTTGATGTCAGCAACATCATTTTTGGAAGTATAAGCGCAATTGCGGTTAGCGAGACGTT
>CAYSAU010000010.1:0-114428 GCA_964429135.1 uncultured Prolixibacteraceae bacterium
TCTGTTTTGTTGTATTACCGGGACTCTCCTTCGGTGGGGAAGTTATTACGGTGGAGTAGTATGGAAGGGTAGTGAGTTGGTCGGGTTGATTGACGGGGGTTTCCAGTGATTTTGATATAAAGTACTTGTCCACTTTTCCATTTTTCATCCCATTCACTGGATGGAAAACGGGTAGTTTGAAGTGGATTTTCAGACGGTGTACCTTTTCATTCCAGTCATAATCCACCGATATAAAGTCGATAACCGTTTCCAACAACTGTTTCTTTAAGGTATCGGGGATGTTCCTTTGATTCCTGATGTGGTCACCATAGATGTCAATCCACTCGAACCACCGTTCCTGATTACCAATCTCCCGAAGTGAGTTCCTGATATCTTCTATCTCCGATTTGGTCTGGTTATACCGTTTCGTAAGTTCTTTTTTTCTCCGGACACTCTTGTATAATTTTACCATCCAATTTTTTATTTAATTCAAAATGAAGGATGTTCTTCACATATATACCCGTGTTTCCACCAGTATTCAAGAATCTGATGGGACATCACTCAAAACCCAGAAAGATGTAGGTATCGAGTTATCGAAGAAACTGGGAATGACTTACGAAATCCACGATGAAGGTGGAATGAGTTCATCAAAGGATACCTTAGATAATCGTCCAGTGTTGGTGAATATCCTACGAAAGATGGACGAGGGGATTATCAAAAATTTGTATGTGTGGAATACAGACAGATTGTCCCGAAACCAAATCACTTGGTATACCATCAGACGGACAATGGTGAAGAACGGGGTTGTCTTGTACACCAGTAACGGGATTCACAAGACCACCGACTTCATGGAAAATATGATATTGGGTATCCTCTCTGAGGTTTCCCAGTACGATAATCAAGTGAGAACCGAGAGAAGTCGATTGGGAAAAATCGAAAAGGTAAAAATGAACTATTGGATGGGAGGTGACCCCATCTTTGGTTACAAGTTGTCATTTGATGGGAAGGGGAATCGATTAGTCGAGAATGAAGAGGAAAGTAAATGGGTACGATTCATTTACAGTGAATACTCAAAAAGAACACCATTAAAGGATATCAAGTCAATTCTTGAACAGAATGGGGTAAAGACCCGAAGAGAAAACAAATTTTGGTCTATGGGTTCATTACAAGTATTACTTCGGAATGAAACTTATCTTGGGACATTTCAGTTTGTCGATAAGAAGACCCAATTGACGATACGAAACCCCGTTCCACAGATTATCTCAAACAAACTTTGGGACGAGGTTCAGGAAAGACGGAATACTTTACTGAAAAGAAAGAACCAGTTCAATCGGTCAACCAAGTTCTACTTGTTCCGTGATTTCTTGGTCTGTAAGTGTGGAACAATGATGGGGGGAAGGATGAAACCAAAGAAGTTCGTTCAACACTACTATTGTCCACTACCTGAGAGAAAGTTCAACAACTCCAACCTGAACGATAAACAATGTGACATGAAACGGTGTATGAACATCCAAACCACCAACCAATATCTATGGAACAACATCATCAACATCCTCTCCAACACAATGGAATTGAAACAGAACCTCAAAGAGAAGACCATCTTTGGTATGAGTCTACGGTCACCAGAGTTGAAACAGGAAGTAACATCGAGAGAGGAACGAATCAAGGAATTGACCAAAACCAAAAATGAACTTGAAACAGGTCTTGTCGAAGTCGAAACAAACAAAATAACAAACAAGTACCCCTCACTTGAAGTCTACGAGTCTTTAAAAAAAGAACTTACGAAACGGTATAACCAGACCAAATCGGAGATAGAAGATATCAGGAACTCACTTCGGGAGATTGGTAATCAGGAACGGTGGTTCGAGTGGATTGACATCTATGGTGACCACATCAGGAATCAAAGGAACATCCCCGATACCTTAAAGAAACAGTTGTTGGAAACGGTTATCGACTTTATATCGGTGGATTATGACTGGAATGAAAAGGTACACCGTCTGAAAATCCACTTCAAACTACCCGTTTTCCATCCAGTGAATGGGATGAAAAATGGAAAAGTGGACAAGTACTTTATATCAAAATCACTGGAAACCCCCGTCAATCAACCCGACCAACTCACTACCCTTCCATACTACTCCACCGTGACCGACTTGGCAAGATTTCTTGGTTGATCTACATTACACTTGCGCATGACGGCAATATGATAAGACAAAAGTTGAAGCGGGATGGTTGCAAGTAAGGGGACGAGCATTTCTTCCGTATCGGGTATTTCGATGTAGTGATCGGCAAGTTGTTTCATGGTTTCATCCCCTTTTGTGATGATAGCGATAATTTTTCCTTTTCTTGCTTTGACTTCTTCAATATTGGTGATCACTTTTTCGTAGATACCTCGTTTTGTGGCGATAAATACCACAGGCATATGTTCATCAATTAGGGCGATGGGACCATGTTTCATTTCAGCAGCCGGGTAACCTTCGGCATGGATATAGGATATTTCTTTTAACTTCAGGGCTCCTTCAAGGGCAACGGGGAAGTTGTACCCTCTTCCCAGGTACAAGGAATTTTTCACGTCTTTATAAATGTGAGCGATATCCTTTATCTTTTCATTCATCGCCAATATCTTTTTAACTTTGGCAGGGATTCCGTCCAAGGCAAAAATCAATTTGTTGATCTGGGATTTGGGAATACTTCCTTTATTCTGGGCAATCAGTAATCCTAAAAGCGTCAGCACTGCAACCTGGGCAGTGAATGCTTTGGTGGATGCCACTCCGATTTCAGGCCCGGCATGGGTATATATCCCGGCATGAGTAGCCCGGGCGATGGAAGAACCAACAACATTGCAAATCCCGAGAACGGTGGCACCTTTACTTTTAGCCAGGTGGATGGCGGCAAGGGTATCGGCAGTTTCTCCGGATTGCGATATAGCAATCACTACATCGTTTTCATATATAACAGGGTTACGGTAGCGGAATTCAGAAGAATATTCAACTTCTACGGGAATACGGGCTAAATCTTCAATAAGGTATTCGCCGACCATTCCGGCGTGCCATGAAGTACCGCAGGCCGTGATAATGATCCTCTCAGCATTGATGATTTTCTGCTCATAATCGCGAATTCCGCCCAGGGTTACAATCCCGTGGTCAATATGCAGACGACCGCGCATACTATCCTGTATGGAACGGGGCTGTTCGAAAATTTCCTTTAACATGAAATGGGGATAGCCGCCTTTTTCAATTTCTCCGAGACTCATTTCAAGTTTCTGGATATATGGTGTCTTTTCTTTGTTCTTAATGGTTTTTATTTTCAGGGCTTTGTCTCTTTCAATGATGGCAATTTCCTTATCGTTCATAAATACTACATCATCAGTATATTCAACAATAGGGGTGGCATCAGAAGCGATAAAGAATTCATCCTGACCTATTCCGATGACCATGGGACTACCTTTACGGGCAGCAATGATTTTATTGGGACTTGCCTTGGAAATCACCACGATGGCGTAAGCTCCGACGACCTGATTCAAGGCAATCCTAACTGCTTCTTCAACGGGGACTTTTTCGTTTACTTTGATGTCTTCGATCAGATGCACTAGGACTTCCGTATCTGTATCGCTGGTGAAAATATAACCCCTGTTTTTCAACTCACTACGTAATACAGCATAATTTTCAATGATACCGTTATGGATCAGCGCCAAGGTTTTATTCTGGGAAAAATGCGGATGGGCATTGATCGTATTGGGTTCACCATGAGTAGCCCAGCGTGTATGGGCCATCCCTACGGTACCTGTAAGGTTTTTCCCGATGAGATGAGTTTCAAGGTCCGAGACTTTACCTTTACATTTATATACATGTAAACCATCGTTAAGCAAGCATACACCTGCGCTGTCGTATCCCCGATATTCCAATCGGTGTAATCCTTTGATCAGGATTGGATATGCCTCTCTGGGTCCGAGATAAGCAACAATTCCGCACATATTTTTTTATTTGGGAACCAAAATTAGCAAAAAAACGATCAGAGTTTGGTATAGGTCAGCTTAAGTTTAAAACGTCCTTCCTCTGAGCCGGGAATAATTTGAGTGCCGTTGATCACTACCCGGTCAGGAATGAGTTCTTTTTTGGTAGGATTATTGACCAGAATATAGAGATCAAAACTGTTGGTGTAGCTTCCCAGCATAACTTTTTGAAGGTGCTGAGTGATCCTGAAAAAATAGGTACGGGTGGATGAATTGTAGGTGCCACCGAAATAACTGCTTCCTTCATTTTCATCTTTCAGGAAGGCTATGCGTCCGATGCTATCCTGACGGACTAGGTTGAGGGTGGGAGGGGGAGAGAGAGTGGTATCGGGATCAGGGTTTTTAAACATCAGTACAGCATCGTTGAGGGCAATAAGATGATCTTTAGAAAAATTTTTCATGTAGGGGAATTTCACTTTAATTCTCACTCCGGCAAGTCCCTGAAGAAAAAGCTGATGAGCTCCCTGAGCGGAATCGTGTGATAAAATCTGGCGTTTCAATTCCGGGCTGGCATCCAGGTAACCATGATGATCAATATGGGTAAAACGGGCGCATTGATCATTCAGGAGAAAATCATAGCTCAGGGAATCATTTTCAGGATCATCGCCATCATGGAAATACAGCGTCATTCTTGAGGTTCCGTCGCCAGTGGTAAAATTCAGAAGGGAACCTTTATAGTTTGTCGGCCCGGCTTCGAGGTACAATCCTTTCATAAACTTCAGAAAGCTTGAATTTTCATCCAAAACAGATTCCGGGGCATAGAGCAGTTTATTACCAAGGTAACTGGTTATTTTTGAAAGATTAACACGAAGGTGAGATCTTACTTTTTTCCCAAAAACCGTAACACTGTCTGTAGGGCGTGGAATAAAATTCATATTTGCCAGTAAATTGCCGTAGGTGGCAGCAGATTGATTAGAATAATAGCCACTGTCAATTTCAAGGTCCTGGCTGAGTTCATATACTTTGACATTCTGAATGGTGGAGGTATCCCCATAATAACCATTATAGTATAAGCACAAAACCAGGGAATCAAGAATGGGATTTTTCCCAAAATCCACTCCCTCAGAGGAAAGCCTGAGCTGGGTATAAAAACTGGCAGTAGTTTTTCCGAAAACAGGATCGAGCATACTGCCAAGAGCAAGACTGGTAGCCTCATCAGTACGGATAGAATCCTGACCAACAGAAAAAGCAACGACTGTACAGGTGTCTGTGGTAAGGACGTGAAGGGTATCGCTGGGCGGAAGCAGGTCAATCCCTATTTCATAGGGGTCTTTTTTACAGGAAAATAATACTAGCAGGAGCAATATGCAGGTAGCAAACGCAACAGAACGGGAAGCAGAAGAAGCTTTCAAGTGTTATGGATTATAGGTTCGGCATTCTAATTCACTGTCATTGGTTCCTGAACCAGGACCTCATCATAGAAATCATTGTAAGCCTCCACATAACGATCCATGGGTTGAAATTCCAGATAGGGTTTTTCACTTCCTTTCACATATTCAACCAAATCAGGATGAATATTTGGAGATCCGAATACCACAGCATCAGAAAAATCAATGGCAGCTTTAGTGATATTAACGTAAGATGGGTCTTTATAGTGTTTAAGATCCTTGGATGTGATGCCGTCAAGTTTAATTTTTACTGCAAAATCCTTATTCATCAATGATTCAAAACCATCATCATAGATGGAATAAATAATTTTCGTATCTGCGAACAAAGGGTTATCCCGATATGCTTTTTTAATATAAATCGGCACCAGGCTGGTCATCCATCCATGACAATGAACAACATCAGGTCCCCATCCGAGTTTTTTTACAGTTTCCAGGACTCCCCTTGAATAAAAGATAACCCGTTCATCATTGTCGTTGAAAAAAGTATTGTTTTTATCACGAAATGTAAATTTCCGCTGAAAGTAATCCTCATTGTCAATAAAATAAATCTGCATACGGGCTTGCTGTATAGAGGCTACTTTTATAATTAAAGGATGATCGGTATCGTCTATTATAAGGTTCATTCCTGATAAACGGATGACCTCATGCAGTTGATTCCGGCGTTCATTAATATTCCCGTATCTTGGCATAAAAGTCCGTATTTCCCTCCCTTTTTCCTGAATTCCCTGCGGAAGATACCTCCCGATAATCCCCATATGTGTTTCTTCCAGATAAGGGGTGATCTCTTGCGTGACAAATAAAACTTTCGCTTTTTCCATAAAGTTCTCTCGGTTTTATCCCTTTTTCAATTCCGCTGCAAAGATACTAAAAATTTTCCAGATAATTTCCAAGCAGATTTCGTAAATAAATGATTTTAATCTAATTAGATTTTTAAGAAAAAAAATATCAAAATTTTTTAGTTTTCTCCTATTACCTTTTTCACCTGAACCGGATTAAGGAGAAAATTAAGTATAAACGGAAAAGGAGGTTAAGAAACTGCAGGATATATGGAAAAGGGGTAAGATAAGTTTAGGACAAAAATTTGTTTTACCGGTAGTTCAGTTATACTCCCTCAATATATAACTCCCCGGATCTGGCTGCCGGTCAAATCAGCCGGTTTCAAAAATTTAAAAAAAATATAATCCCATGAAAACAATCAGTAAAATATTCGCAATTTTTTTAAGTATGTTTCTGGCTTTTAATGTAATGGCCGTAAACACAACCCCTTGTGGCATCTTTAACATTCATGTCGTTATGTCTGCAAAATCCTATTGGGACGGGGCCAGCAAATCATGTTTACCCAGAGAAAAAGGTGGCTGCTGCCATATCTGGTTCGACAGGGCCATTGGTCCAGGACAGATGGGAGGCAATCTTGAAATGGATGCCAATTTATTGTTCACCTTTACCACTTCGAAATCCAAAGGCATGCAACCTGAAACCTTTGATCAGTTATTCAGAGGAGGGAAATTCATTCTTGACGGCCCTTTGACATTTTCACAAGAAGTTCTTTCAAAACTTGGCCTGAAAAATGATTTTACCATTCCTGGAGGAGCTTACCCCTGTTCCTTCAATGGAGATGATATTATCATTACCTTTAAATAAAATTTTCTGGGTGCCGGGGGCATCCCCGGCATCTTATTGATCACAATAAATAGGATAATATGAAATTAGCAAAAGGATTTTTAATCGTCTTGATTGTTTCTTTGACTTCTTGTATGACATTGGTAAAATGGAAATACGGGATCACTGGCCCTAAAGAAGAAACCCCGGTCAGCCTGTTGAAATTCTTGCAAAAAATGAATAAATCTCCGGATAATGTGTGTCTTTTCAGGGACTCCTCTTCTTTTTTCAGGGCCATGAATGATTCCCTTTTTAGGAAAAACCTGCTGGGTTCAATGGTTTTCAGTCCCACGGGTTTTTTACTTGATGTAAAGGACACTTCCAAGTGCCAATGGTCGGTGGCTTCTTTGATTCATGCCCTGGGAACAGATAAAGAATATGTTGCTGATACCTCTTATCGCTTTGAAGAATTTAGTAAGGGATTGGTTTTTTTGAGCGGGAGTAAATTCCCGGATTCTTTTTCTATTCAATTTGATTATATCGTGGTGATTACCTGGGGAAAATTTGCCGGGAAATTAAACCAACGGCTATTTGATGCTGAAAAAATAGAAACCGGAGACTTCACGAAAAAGATAAAACTGATATTTCTTAATTTCGATATGCAAAAAAGTTGGAACCTGACGAAAAAACAAAAACTTATCCTCAGATAATCTGTTCCTTTCATTATTATTCAGCCTAATCTCCTTTCCATGATAATTTTTAAACCATTGAATTTTGCGGCAATCTGGTATTCTATTGGGATTGGCGGTCGTTTTTCTGACTGGTTTTACCTTGAAAGGGCAGGAGATTTTTTGGAAAGACAGTTTAAAGCTTTGCCGTATCGAAAATGTTATTTCTCCTGGTCATTCTTTGTTGCAATGGAGATATATACAGCGACTGGAATATTCACTCAGCCTGTCTGATTTTGTTCAAATCAACCGCCTGAATACCGAAAATTCAAATCAACTTTCATTGTTACAAAGTTTCAGGATACAATCGGTTCTGGAGCGACAGGAAAGGATGACATTTAGCAATCAATTCAACCATACCCTTGGCATTCAAATAATTTTTGATAGTATCACTAGGTTTCAATTTGATGAAAACACGGTAGATACACGTTTAGATATGAAAATCCACCGGAATTTCTGCAGTTCCCTAACCTCTTTACTGACAACCCGGTTTTTCAATGATTACCGTTATCATGTCAACGACAGTGGGGTGCTGTTGAAAACGCTTCAATCCGGTTTTCTTACACCCCTGGTTTGGACACTTTCGGCAGGTTTTTGCTGGAATTGGAAAGGAATTATAAATTTAAATTTTGGACTGAGCTCCGCACGATTGACCTATGTCAGGGATAAGCGTGTTTATTCCGAACAGGAAACAGAATTATACAGAGGAGTCCGAAAAGAAAAATCCACCCTTTTTGAATATGGTTTTTCTCTGCGACTGCTGATCGACAAATCCTTCAAAGAAAAAATATTCTGGAAATGTGAAGTTCTGCTATTTAAAAACACAGATAAACCGATTGATGTTTCGGTTAAAAGCAATCTGGATATCAAACTGCTCAGATTTGTGAATACGAACATTCAGACACGGTTGTTCTTTGACCCCACACAAAATCGACATTTACAAATGGAAAACATGATCTCCTTTGGATTTAATTTACGCCTTTAACTGTGAAACAATTCACAGCACAGTCATGTTTTGATTTGGTAAAAAGCCTAATTTTGCAGAACCAAACTCATCATGCTATGTATAAGATCACGAAGCACCCTATTTTAGACATTCAGGAATCTCACAAAATCACTTTTTTGTTTGAAGGCAAGGAAGTCACTGGCGACAAGGGATTCACCATTGCTGCAGCATTGCATCAGGCCGGATATCCTGTCCATTCTCACAGCTTGAGTAACCGGGAACGAAGCCTTGAATGTGGCATCGGGAAATGTGGTGCTTGTGAAATGCTGGTGGATGGTCAGATAAAACGGATCTGTATAACTACCATTGATCATGTCAGGGAAGTCAGGGAAATCCCCAGGGATTACCAGCCACATCCTATAACGGTTAAAAAGGATGAGCCCGTCAATGTTTATAGAACGACAGTCGCCATTATAGGAGCCGGACCTGCTGGTCTTGCTGCCCGTGAGGAATTGAATAAACACGGCATTTTAAATCTTGTTATCGATAATAATGATAAAATCGGCGGACAGTTTTTGATGCAGACCCATCAGTTTTTCTTTTTTGAAAAGGAAAAGAAATTTGGCGGAATGAGGGGATTTGATATCGCAAAAACCCTTGCCGGAGATGATCATTCAGGAATTTTTCTAAATTCTACCGTATGGGATATTCTGGAAGGCAACCGTATTGCCGTGAAAAATATCCGAACGGATGAAATATATTACGTGGACAGTGAATATCTTATTGTGGCCACGGGAGCTGTGCCATTTATGCCCACTTTTGAGAATGATGATCTCCCCGGCGTTTATACCGCTGCCGTGGTGCAGAAAATGATGAATAACGAGTTAACCCTGCTCGGTAAAAACGTTTTAACTGTTGGTGCAGGGAATATCGGATACCTCACTTCCTATCAATTGATGCAGGCCGGTGCCAGGGTTAAGGCCATACTTGAGGCTCAAGCTTTTGAAGGTGGATTTCCGGTTCAGGCCAACAGGGTCAGAAGGCTGGGAATTCCCGTTCTTACATCGCATATCCTTCTGAAAGCCATTCCCAACGAGAACCATGACGGAATTATTGGAGCGGTAGTAGCTGAATGTAAAAACTTTAAACCGGTTCCTGGAACAGAAAAAATCATTGCAGGAATAGATGCAATTAATATCTGTACTGGTCTGGTTTGCGATGATCAGTTAATGATCAAAGGAAATGAGATTTTCGGAAGAAAATGTTTTGGTGCAGGTGATTCGATTCGGATCGGGGAGGGTACCAGTGCGGTACTTCGGGGAAAGCAGGTGGCTTTCGAAATCCTTCAGGAAATGGGTGAACAATTCGACTATGATGAATATCTTTCCTTATCGAAAGAATATATTGATTCGCAACAGCATCCCTTAAGGGTCATTGAAAAAGCATTTCAGCCGGATCAGAACCGGATGGCAGAAAAAGGGTTTGTTCTTATCGATTGCCTTTATGGATTTGCCTGCAACCCCTGTGCTTTTGCCTGTCCTCATGGAGCCATTACCAAATCTTCAACCAGTACCGTACCAGAGATTGATTTTGACCTCTGTATCGGTTGCATGGATTGTGTATATCAGTGTCCGGGACTGGCTATATTTGGGTATAACCTTAAAAAAGACTGGCTATTTCTGCCTATCGAATATGAAGTGGAAGAAAAAGCTAAATGTTTTCTGGTGGATAATTTTGGTAACAAGGTAGGCGAAGGTATCGTTGAAAAAGTACTTCGTAAACCCAATAAAACTCATATTGCACGAGTAAAATCCCTTGATCTTCATGGGGAAGCTTTGACTACAGTGCGTGGATTCATCGCCAAAGAGAAATATCCGGAGGCGCTGACATTCTTACCCTATTCTTATGAAGCAAAAGAAGATACTTATGTGTGTCATTGTGATGATGTGACTCTGGATGAAATCCTGGAAACCATTGGTGAGCGGAAGTTTATTTCCGTGGATGAGGTTAAGCATACTACCCGTTTGGGTATGGGTGCCTGTCGGGGGAAGCGTTGCATTAAAAGGTTGAAACAGACCCTGTCGGGCAGCGGTATTTCGATTGTAGGAGAACCTACTCCAAGAGGTCCGCTTTCGAATCAGGTCGCTATGGGAGAATTGTACCCGCGAACAGTTCATGAAAATGTGATCACCAGTGTAAGCGGTAAAGCAGTAGAAAAAATAAATGTAAAATCTTTAGTATGTGGAGGTGGAATAGGAGGAAGTGCATTATTTCGTTACCTTTCTGAAGCCGGTATGGCCCCCTTGCTGATTAATTATGGCCGCGGTGCTTCCTGGCGTAATATTGCCGGCGGACGTCCCAATTTCTCCTTGCCGGAATTATCGGATATTGCAATCCATAACCATGAAATTTTCAAGGATCTGCAAAAAATTCACAACATTGATTACTGTCCGATTTTGTATGTGACTTTTGCCCATGATGAAAACATGCTCAAAGCCCTGGAAGATTCAATGTCATGGTCGGATGCTTATATGGTCAAGCCAAAAGATTTCCGAAAGGAGATTTCTCCTTTTCTCAATCCCGGCCTGAAGAACTATTTGTCAGCCCTGGTTACCCGGGATTGTTGGCAGGCTACCCCCGGCCGAGTGATTGATCTTATCCGGCGAATCGGTATTGAAAATGGCGGAAAGGTAGCAGAAGATTGTCAATTAATTGATGTTAAAAGGATAAATGGCCGGTTTTTTGTGTTGGTCCAGAATCATGAAAAAAGATTTATTGAATATGAAACAGAAATTTTCATCAATGCTCTGGGGCCGGAAGGCGAAAAATTTTCAAGAGCACTTGGCCTTGAAACGGGATTATATCCAGTAAAGCACCAGGCTTTTATCACCCGCAGGCTTCCCATGATGGGAAAAGACGGATCTCCGCTTCCCATGCTGATCGACCGCAGGCGTTATAAAGGATTTTCAGCCGTTTATGGTCAGCAGTTAGCTGAAACGGGGCAGATTATCGGATGTGCATCCCCAGCAGTAGAACCGATGGAAGCGGAGAAAAATATCAAGGTCAACTCAAAAGATTTTGTAGAGATCGCATCTGAAATCTTTACCAATTGGATCCCGAATCTCTCATCCGTTGGATTCCAGGCTATCTGGGCAGGATACTATGTTGAACCCCGTATGGTCATTGATCCGGAACTGGGTTTGTTCCTTGGGTTACGCGGACAGGGGTTCATGCTTGGTCAGTACCTGGCAAAGATGTATGTGGATAAACTTCTTGGGAGATCAGTTCCTTCTTACTTTGATCGCTTGAAAATTACAGGCGACGGGATGCTGGAAAAAGCGTTTAAATAATCTTTATCCCCGGATAAAGATAGCCTTAATAATATGACTTGCCATTTTTGGGTTTTCTTTCAGTCGCCGGGTGGAATAACCAAACCATTCTTTCCCGTAAGGGACATATACCCGCATGGGATGGCCTTGATGGACAATTGACTTTCTCAATTCCGGAGTCACTCCATAGAGCATCTGAAATTCATATTTATCTTTCTGAACATGATATTTTTCAATCAGGTGGCATGCCCCATTGACCAGAGGTTTATCATGGGTGGCGATGGCGGGATAGATGCCGTTTCTAAACATGAATTCAAGGTCCTCGAGATAGTGTTCATTGATTTCCTGATACTCCTTAAAGGCAATGGCCTCCGGCTCTATATAAATACCTTTACAAAGCCTGAGATTCAAAGGCACCGCTTCGTTATGAAGATCCATCAGGTTTTTCAGGTCATCCAGGGTACGCTTCAGGTAAGCCTGGAGGACTAAGCCGACATGAGCAGGAAACTCCTTTTTTAACCTTCGGAATAAAGCGATTTCCTTATCGGTACACTGAGCATCCTCCATGTCGATCCTGATAAAATTATTTTTTTCTGCTGCTTTTTGAACGATTTCGCGGATGTTGCTGTAACAGACCTCCTCATCGAGGAGTAATCCGAACATTGTCGGTTTCAGGGAGTAGTTGCCAATCAGTTTTTCCTTATCTATTCGATCGATGAGGTTCAGGTAAGCATCTTTGTTTTTTTCAGCTTCATCGAGCCGGGTAATGAATTCTCCTAATAAATCGAGGGTGAATCTAATCCCCTTTTCATTCAGATCCCGGCAAACCATGATCGCCTCCTCAATGGTTTCTCCGGCGATATATTTTTTCGAGAAGATCCATACCAGTTTTTTAGGCAAAAAAGGAAGAAGAAGGGTGATGAGTCGATTAAACATAAGTCAGTGTTTTTGATTTGAATAAGCCTGATGCAAAGGTAATACATCGAATAATTATTTGTGATTCATCAGATTAATTTTTAACTTTGCGGGCTTTTTCAAGGAAATTGAATCATCTGGAACAATATATTATTCCTTTTGGGGGATTGAAACCCGGACATCATGCATTTGATTTCGTGGTCGATAATGTGTTCTTTGATCAGTTTGAACATTCTGAAATAAAGTCAGGTACTGTTGCTGTTCATCTTGATATGGAAAGGGAGGAAAGGATGATGGTTCTTGATTTTTCCATCTTTGGTAAAGTAACCTTACCTTGCGATCGTTGCCTTGAGCCGGTGAGTATTGCAGTTGAGGGAAAGGAAAAGTTGGTCGTGAAACTGGGCGATCATTATGAAGAGGAAAGTGAATTGGTGGTGATCATTCCTGAGGATGACAAATTGTTGGATATCAGTTCTTATCTTTACGAATACTTACATTTACTTTTACCCTTAAAAAGGGTTCATCCTGATGATGAAAACGGTAAGAGCCTGTGTAATCCTGAAGTGATGGAAAAACTGAAAGCATTAGCGGAACAGCATGTCCCAGATCCACGTTGGGAAGCGCTGAAACAATTGAAACACAATTCATAATTATTAATTTTTAATTGAAATAAAATGCCACATCCTAAACGAAAAATTTCAACAACCCGCAGAGATAAAAGAAGGACTCACGACAAAGCCATAGCTCCCACGGTATCCCTTTGTTCCCATTGCGGCGCTCCGGTATTGTATCACAGGGTATGCCCGGCTTGTGGTTATTACAAGGGTAAGCAAGCCATTGAGAAAGCTGCTGCAGAATAAATTTGTTTCACGAAATTTTTTGTGATGAAAATTGGTTTAGATGTCCTGGGAGGTGATTTTGCGCCAAAGGCTACTTTACATGGAGCCATCATGGCCAGGAAAGAACTTCCGGAATCCGATACCATTGTCTTGATCGGTGATAAGGAAATAATCTTGACTTTTCTAAAGGAAGAAAGGGTAAGTCCTGATAAATTTGAGATTGTGGACGCCCCGGATCTAATCGAAATGGATGAACAGCCCACCAAGGCTTTAATCAATAAACCAAATTCAAGTATCTCTGTGGGATTTCGTATGCTTAAGCATAAAGAAATCCATGCTTTTACCAGCGCGGGAAGCAGCGGAGCCATGATGGTCGGTTCCATCTACAGTGTAAACACCATCCAGGGCATCATACGGCCAAGTTCTCCTGCTTATATTCCTAAAGAAGGAGGAGGATCAACCATTTTGATCGATGTAGGGACTAACCCCGATGCCAAACCTGATGTAATGTATCAGTTTGGATTATTAGGATCAATTTTTGCCGAACATGTCTTTCATGTGAAAAATCCCAGAGTGGGGTTATTGAATATTGGCTCTGAAGAGAAAAAAGGGAGTCTTACTACCCAGTCAGCATTCCAGTTGATGAAGGAGTCCAAGGACTATAATTTTGTTGGCAATGTTGAAGGGAGAGAGCTTTTTCGTGACAATGTTGATGTTATTGTTTGTGATGGTTTTGTCGGTAATATTGTACTGAAACAGGTGGAAGCCATGTATCGCGTCCTAGTTAAACGCGGGATCAAGGATTCATACCTGGATCGTTTTAATTACGAGACTTATGGCGGGACACCTGTCCTCGGAGTCAATGCCACAGTAATCGTTGGTCATGGCATTTCCAATAGTAATGCGATCCGTAGGATGATTTTACTGGCCAAAGAGGTTCATGAAGCAAAACTTTCTCAACGCATTAAACATGCCCTTGAGCGTTATTCAATCAATCACAGATAAATTATCATGACAACGCTGAGAGCCAAAATTTCCGGTCTTCATGCTTGGGTTCCTCCGTATATCCTTACCAATCAGGAGTTGGAAACCATGGTGGAAACTTCGGATGAATGGATCATTAGTCGTACCGGAATCAGGGAACGGCATATTTTAAAAGGCGAAGGCCTTGGAACTTCCGATATGGCTGCCGAAGCCGTGAAGGGTTTGCTGGAAAAGACAGGAACATCTCCCGATGATATCCAGCTTGTGATCTGCGCTACAGTCACCCCTGACATGATGTTCCCGGCAACTGCGAATATTATCAGCGATAAGGTGGGAATTAAAAACGCTTTTAGTTTCGACATCAATGCTGCCTGTTCCGGTCTGCTTTTCGCTTTGATTACTGCTTCAAAATATGTGGAATCAGGATTATTCCAGAAAGTGATCGTGGTGGGGGCAGATAAAATGTCTTCCATTACCGATTATACGAATCGGGAGACCTGTGTGCTTTTTGGTGACGGAGCTGGAGCTTTTCTACTGGAGCCGACTACTGAGGAACTGGGCATCATGGACGCTATGGCCGGAACTGACGGATCGGGAAGAATACATTTGCACATGAAAGCAGGGGGCTCTGTGAAACCGCCTACCCATGAGACTGTCGAGGCCAAAGAACATTTTATCTACCAGGAGGGGCAACCGGTTTTCAAATTTGCGGTTACACGCATGGCCGATATTTCTGCAGAGATCATGGAGAGAAATAATTTAACAGCAGACGATATTGCTTTTCTTGTTCCTCACCAGGCCAATCTTCGTATTATTGATGCCACCGCCCGCCGCATGGGCCTAGAGAAAGAAAAGGTGATGATCAACATCGACAGATACGGGAATACCACAGATGCTACCATTCCATTGTGTTTATGGGAATGGGAAAGCAAACTAAAAAAAGGAGATAACATCATCCTTGCTGCTTTCGGCGGAGGATTCACTTGGGGTAGTGTGTGGGTGAAGTGGGCGTATTAGTATCCACCCCAATGCAAGTAATCTTCGTTCTGTTCTACTTAGCTCGTTTTTCCTAGCGCTTTGGGTTCTCGGAAGGTGTGGATGGGTAAACTCTACTCTTTCATCATCTTTCCGTGCCAGGCACCGGAATCGTTAAGCAGGACAAGGAAATAGAAGCCACGTGACAAGGGTTGAACATTCAGGCTGAGGGTATTTCCGCTGAGGGTAATCTCCGGAGTGAATGGGGTTCCGTTCATAGAAACCAGGGTCAATTGAAAGTTTTTTCCATGTAATTGGGATGGAAGATCGAGTTGGCAAATATCCGAAGCCGGATTCGGGTAGATGTCCAATTTCTCAGCATTGGAGCTTTCTTCTTCAACCCCTACCGGATACCCCCATATTTCATAAGCAAATTCAGGATGATCAATAAAAGGGTTGCGGTTATTCTGGATGCCATAAACGGTATTGTTTCGATCGGTTTCTTTTTGGGAAACGGGGTCCATTCCGCTCCAGTGCAGCATCATCTGTAAAGCCCAGGGTTTAAGCTGGGATTTATTGGTCATGTCGGTCACATCCCAGCCGGTGTCTTCGGTATAGTAACGCGTTGACATGTAGAAATAAGTCCGGGCAAAATCACCTTTATATTCATCGCGGGGTTCAAACACCACCCCGGAATAACCTGGCCAGTTGCAGGAACCCAGTTTGCTCCCATTCAGTGAAGTCCAAGTGGGTGAAGCGACCGTGCCAAAAGGGTAATTATCCCGACGGTTATTCACATAACCATCGGTGGGATAAAGATGAAAAATATCCGAATTCATGGGCGGCTGATCATTGAACCAGCTTTTAGGCCAGGAATGTTCACGGTTATAGCAATCGGCTTCGCCGTTATAGTTTCCGCATTGATCAGAACCGAAATGATAGATATAAGGCGGGTTGCCGTTGGGAGTCCCATCCGGAATGTCGGAATACATATCCCATACCGTGCCATTGGGTTTATCATCGGTGGTCTGGAAGGCAGTCCATAAATAATCATAGGATTTTACAGTATGATTTTTAATGATGTTGTGTAAAGCAGCCTGAAGTTGGGTCCCGCTTAAACCAACAGCAGGGTCATAATAAGTTGGTGGGATTTGCCCGAAAGCATGAAAGAATAAGAAATTAACAAAAGTCAATGGAAGCAGTAAGGCTTTTTTCATATGTAAGTATGTAATTTTTTCCAAAGGTACAAAAAACACGCTCTTACTTAAAGCCTTAAACCGGAAATTTGAAATCCTGCCGACAGGCAAGCGTAAATCGTAAATGGGCAGAGTCCTGACATCAGGTTTAACTCCTGACATAATGTGGTATCTCAAATGGAATTTCAAACGAGAATTCAATGATGCCTTTAAAAACTTCACCATTCATCCAGGGTGTCTGGTAGATAATTTTCTTCTTCCCCTTTTTCTCAATAGTATAAACATTTTTCTGATGGGTCGTCATGATCTCCCAGATCTTTTCACGGGATCTTTCGGAATGACAGTCCAACAGGTTTCTGCCGATCAGGTCAGCGCCCCCGTCTTTTGCATAATGGGTTATGGCTTTTTCATTCATGTAGATTACATTTGCCTGTGCATCACAGACGATGACATTGCCGTCGAGTTGATCGATACATTCCATACGATTGACGATTTATAATTTACGAATATAGGAAAAATTGTAACCTTGGGTACAGCCTTGCATCTAATCACCAAAATTTAAAGCCATGACAACATCAGAAATTAAAAGACTTTACAGATCAAGAAAAGATCGTGTGTTGGGGGGTGTGTGTGCCGGGATAGGCAATTATTTCAATGTTGACCCGGTGCTGATCCGTGTCGCCTGGGCAGTCAGTTTCTTTGCCGGTGGTGTCGGCTTATTGGCATACCTGTTAGCCTGGATCATTGTGCCTGAAGAACCCTATATAAATTAGTGAGCAGGTGAGTTATTTATTCGCAAGTTCAACAGCTCGCCAGCATAGCAGTTCACCAGCTTTCCCAATGTGTCTTTTCTGCATGCTCCAGCAAATCCATGGCTTCAGTGGACAGTACAATGTTTTCAGTGGCTGCAGCTGCATCCGGGTACCATAAATCATTAGTTCTTTCTCCCATTTATTCGTAAGCTTGCTTCTGAAAACCCTGAGCGATTACACAGGTTTATTATACCATGGATATTCGTTTTTGACATGACCTATGTAGCTGGTTTCAAGAATTATTTGTAATTTTGCAGGCCTTTTTACAACTATGAAAACGAAATACCCTGAATACAAAAACCTCGACCTGACCCGGATCGGACATGAAATCCAATCCTACTGGCAACGGAATGGCACGTTTGAAAAAAGTCTGAAAAAAACCGAGGGTCATCCCCCGTTTATCTTTTACGAGGGGCCTCCTTCTGCCAATGGAATTCCTGGGATACATCATGTGATGGCCAGGGCGATAAAAGATATTTTCTGCCGGTATAAGACCATGAAAGGGTTTTATGTTAATCGTAAAGCAGGCTGGGATACCCATGGTCTTCCCATCGAGATCGGGGTGGAAAAGAAACTGGGTATTACCAAAGAGGATATCGGGAAATCAATTTCCATTGAAGATTATAATAGGGAATGCAGGACAGAGGTCATGAAATACAAGGATCTCTGGGATGAACTTACGCTTCTGATGGGTTATTGGCTGAACCTCGATGAACCTTACATAACTTATGAAAATAAATACATTGAAAGTGTATGGTATCTGTTGAGCAAGCTGTATGAAAAAGGTTTGCTTTATAAGGGGTATACCATTCAACCTTATTCACCCGCTGCCGGAACCGGCCTCAGCACCCATGAATTGAATCAGCCAGGGACTTATAAAATGGTGAAGGATAATACCGTGGTTGCCCAGTTCAAAGTGATACGGAATGCGGAATCCGAGTTTCTGTTCAAGGATCTTTTTGGTGAGCTTTACATTCTTGCCTGGACTACAACTCCATGGACCCTGCCTTCGAATACAGGGTTGGCCATGGGCAAAAATATAACCTACATTTTAGTCAAGACGTTCAATCCTTATACCTATACTGAACAAACTGTTATTCTGGCCAAAGAACTTTTGCGCCAGTATTTCCCCGAAAAGAACAGTTCGCTTGAGCTGGAGAATTACCATGAAGGAGATAAGAATATTCCTTACCAGGTGGTAGCCGAATATCAGGGTGAACAGTTTGAGGGGTTACGGTTTGAACAATTGCTTCCCTATGCACAGCCCGATGAGGGTGATCCTTTCCGCGTTGTTCTCGGTGATTTCGTGACCACCGAAGACGGAACTGGCATTGTACATATTGCCCCCAGTTTCGGGGCCGACGACTTCAGAGTCGGCAGACAATATGGCCTTGGTTCCCTCACCCTCGTTGATAAACAGGGAAGATTTACCGATCAGATGGGTGAATTTGCCGGACGATATGTAAAGCCTGAATATGATGCCGATTGCGTGGCAGGGAATTGTCCTCCGGTAGATATTGACATCATAGTGAAGCTGAAGCATGAGAACAAGGCTTTCAAATCAGAAAAATACGAACATTCTTACCCGCATTGCTGGAGAACCGATAAACCCATCCTATATTATCCGCTGGATTCATGGTTTATTCGTACTACGGCTTATAAGGAACAGATGATCGCCCTCAACAAGACCATCAACTGGAAACCGGAATCCACAGGTACCGGACGTTTTGGTAACTGGCTTGAAAACCTGGTTGACTGGAACCTAAGCCGGTCGCGCTTCTGGGGCACTCCTTTGCCTATCTGGAGAACGGAGGATGGTAAGACTGAAATTTGTATAGGTTCTGTGATGCAATTGAAAAATGAAGTAGAGAAAGCGGTTCAAGCGGGCGTAATGAAGACCAACCCCCTGGAAAAATTTTTGGAAGAAGACGCTTCCAACGACAACTACCACACTTTTGATCTTCATCGCCCGTTTGTAGATGATATTGTTCTCGTTTCGGATACAGGTCTGCCCATGTACCGTGAGCCTGACCTTATTGATGTCTGGTTTGACTCAGGGGCCATGCCTTATGCCCAATATCATTATCCGTTTGAACAATCTTTAAGACTGGAAGATTATTTTCCGGCTGATTTTATAGCAGAAGGAGTGGATCAGACCAGGGGATGGTTTTTTACCCTCCATGCCATTGCCGTGATGTTGTTCGATGGCGTTTCCTACAAGACCTGCGTTTCTAACGGACTTGTCCTGGATAAAAATGGCAATAAAATGTCGAAACGACTGGGCAATGCGGTGGATCCATTCGAAACCATCCGGAAATATGGACCTGATGCTACGCGTTGGTATCTGATCACCAACTCTCAACCCTGGGATAACCTGAAATTTGACCTGGAAGGAATTGCAGAGGTGCAACGGAAATTCTTTGGAACCTTGCATAATACCTATGCTTTTTTCTCACTATATGCTAATATTGACGGGTTTAAATATTCAGAAACGGAAATTCCATTGGAAAACAGGCCTGAAATCGACCGCTGGATTTTATCAGAGCTGAATTCCCTGATCCGTTTGGTGGAGGAAGCCTATGCTGAGTATGAACCCACTAAAGCCGGCAGGGCCATTGCTGCTTTTGTTGATGAGCACCTGAGTAATTGGTATGTGCGACTTTGTCGCCGACGTTTCTGGAAAGGCGATTATACAAGTGATAAAATATCTGCCTACCAGACTTTGTACCACTGTCTGGAGACCATATCAAGGCTGGCAGCTCCCATTGCTCCTTTTTTTATGGAGAGGTTGTTTCTTGATCTGAATACTGTCAGCGGACGACAGAAGGTGGATTCAGTTCATCTGTCAGATTTTCCGGTGACAGATGAGTCAATGATCGACAAAGAACTGGAGGAACGGATGGAACTGGCACAAAGGGTATCATCCATGGTATTGAGTATCCGCAAAAAATTGAATATCCGTGTCCGCCAACCCCTGAATAAAATTCTGATTCCCATCCTGAGTGAGTCCCTGAGGGTTAAGCTGGAAGCCGTGAAAAACCTTATTCTTTCGGAAGTAAACGTGAAAGAAATGGAATACATCAATGATACCACGGGTGTTCTGGTGAAGAGGCTGAAACCTGATTTTAAAAAGCTGGGCCCCCGGTATGGAAAGCTGATGAAACAATTAGCCGAAAAGCTTAACCTTTTAGGACAGGCTGAGATTCTTAGCCTGGAAAAGGATGGGAAAATTATGGTTTTACTGGATGGACAAAATGCAGAAGTACTGCTTGAAGATGTGGAGATTCTTTCAGAAGATATTCCCGGATGGCAGGTCGCAATCATGGGAAACCTGACGGTTGCACTGGATATTACTATCAGTCCGGAGTTATTGCAGGAAGGATTAGCGAGAGAAGTGATTAACAGGATACAGAATATACGGAAAGACAAGGGCTTTGAAGTGACGGATAAAATTATTGTTAAAATTGAGACGAAGCCGGAGCTTAATTTGGCTTTGAATCACAATATTTCTTATATTTGCTCGGAAACTTTGGCTCAATCGTTTGACATTGTTGATTCAGTTGAGGATACTGACAGGCTCTTGATTGAACTGACCGATACACTGAATACATATATTTCAATCCGGAAGATGGATTAAAAACCAACGACATGAAGGATTCTTTCTGTCGTTCTTTATTAATGGAAGTGTCATTTATTGCATTAAAACGTTAGGTATGAAAAAAGCAGCAGGAATCGTAGAAAAAGAAAAAACCAGGTATTCCGATGAAGAACTCGAAGAATTTCGTCAGATTATCCTGAAGAAGCTGGAGAAAGCCCGCCATGATTTACAATTATTAACGGAATCGTACACTACCGGCAATGACCACGATACCAACGATACCTCTCCGACGTTTAAAGTTCTGGAAGAAGGTTATCAGGTGTTCTCCAAGGAAGAGAACAGTAAGTTTGCTGCCCGTCAGGAAAAGTTCATTAAGTCTTTAGAAAATGCGCTGATCCGTATAGAAAATAAAACCTATGGTATTTGTCGGGTAACCGGGAAGCTGATCCCCAAGGATCGCCTGCGTATTGTTCCGCATGCTACCCTGAGCATGGAAGCCAAACTGGTGCAGACTGTGGTGTCTACTCCTCCGCGGCAGCTCGATCCGGATTTGGAATAATGTTCACAGAAAGGATTCACTTTTGAAGAAAGCAGCCCTGATTATTATTCTTATCCTGATCATGGATCAGGTGTTGAAAATTTGGGTTAAAACGTCCATGTATCTGGGAGAAAGCCATGCTGTTTTCGGACAATGGTTTCTGATCAATTTTACAGAAAATGAAGGCATGGCATTCGGTATGAAACTGGGTTTCAGTTTTGGTAAATTGCTATTGAGCCTGTTCAGGATTGCAGCTGTGATCATGATAGGAACCTGGCTTTACCTTTCTGTTAAAAAGGGGGCAGGGAATCTTTTAATTATTTGTATCTCCCTGATCCTGGCGGGAGCGCTTGGCAATATTATTGATAGTGCGTTTTACGGCATCATTTTTAGTGAAAGTACTTATTTACAGCTTGCTTCACTCTTTCCCGGAGAAGGAGGTTACGGAACTTTTTTACATGGGAAAGTGGTGGATATGCTTTATTTCCCTGTTATAGAATCTCATTATCCACAATGGTTCCCCTGGGTCGGAGGGAAAGAGTTTATTTTCTTCAGCCCGGTTTTTAACCTTGCTGATGCTTCAATTACCATTGGGGTATCCTTATTGATTATTTTTCAGAAAAAAGTTTTCACTTTCCCCAAGGCGGCTTAGGCGGGGACTTATGCTTTTTGGGTGCTTTTGCTTCTTTAGGCTTTTCGGGGGCGGATAGTTTTTTGGGTGGCTTTGGCTTTTTTGGCTGTTTCGGCGCTGAAGGAGGTTTCGGTGGGGATGGGGGATAAGTAGGTTTTATGGGTTCCTGTATTCCGGGAGTAGCAAAAAGCGAAGATGATGCCGCTTCAAGGCTCCCCAAGCATATACTGATACAAAAAATCATGCTTAAAAAGAAAATGGGTCTTTTCATAAGTCGGTCAATTTGTGTAAAGATATAATAATACCGGCTCACTTAACGCGGATAGTGCGACCGATTTTGAGATTTGTAGTCGGTTTGATGTTGTTCATGGCACAAATCTCTTTTACAGTGGTTCTGTATTTTTTTGCTAGTTTTCCCAGTGTATCTCCATTTTTAATTTTATAATAGATGGCATTTTCTATAAAATCGTTGGGATAGAAAACTCTTCTGGTGATAGGGAAAGTGTTGGAAATTAATTTTTGGTTTTCATAATCAATCATACGTAATGGATCCAAGGGGACATCCTTGTAACGGATTTCAAAATGAAGATGCGGCCCCCGGCTTCTTCCGGTTGACCCACCCAGGGCAATGGGCTCTCCTGATTTAACCACCTGGTTTACTTTTACGTTTAATTTAGAGAGGTGGGCATAATAAGTTTCAAGTCCGTTGTAATGACGGATGATGACAAGATAACCAAATCCCCCGCGGTTATATTTTGCATAGCGTACGACACCGCTAAATGCAGCCCTGATCGTATCCCCCTTATTTAATTTAATGTCTAGTCCTTTATGAGTATACATGAATCCCCTGAAGAGCTTACCTGAGATTGGCATGGTAAAACAGCGTTCTGATGAGGTAAGCAACAGCACCGTATCTTTTATAGAGTCAGGTTTGTTACGGTAGGCAAAAATCTGATCATTTACCCATTGATTAGTGAATAATCCGGTAGAGTCTTCCTCGGCCACCATCATCACCGGTTCATCCTGGAGGTATTCCCAAGAAAAATTCTTATAAAGAATAACAGGCCCATTGGATGTTTCCACCGTGTCAATGATGGCCTCAATGTTACGTTGCGACAGTGCAGAAAGAGGGAATATCACAAAGAAAAAAATAAAAAATCTGAAAAACCTCATGCAATAAAGATATGGGAATATATATACCAGCTACAAAACTACGGGATTTTTTTTTCCCATCAAACATTTAATCAGGTGGATATTTTATCTTTGCATAAATATTTAGCTGAGTATGGAAGCAAAGAAATGTGGTAAAATTTCCCAGATTATCGGACCTGTTGTTGATGTGATCTTTGAAGAAAAAACCACCCTGCCTAACATTTATGATGCGCTCGAAGTCAGGAGAGAAACAGGGGAAGTTGTCATTCTTGAATGTCAGTACGATATCGGGGAGAATACGATCAGAACCATTGCTATGGATTCTACCGACGGGTTGAGGCGGGGAATGGATGTGACAGATCTGGAAGCTCCTATTTCGATGCCCATTGGCGATCAGATCAGAGGGAGGTTGTTCAATGTGATCGGACAGCCTATTGACGGATTGGCTCCTGTAGCTCCACAACCATCCTATCCTATCCATCGTGAACCTCCTATATTTGAGCAGTTAAGCACCCAGAATGAAGTGTTATTCACAGGGATAAAAGTCATCGATCTGATCGAACCCTATGCCAAAGGCGGAAAGATTGGATTATTCGGCGGTGCCGGAGTGGGCAAGACAGTGATCATCATGGAATTGATTAATAATATTGCCAAGAAGTATTCCGGGTTATCCGTTTTTGGAGGAGTTGGAGAACGTACTCGTGAGGGGAATGACTTGTTGCGGGAAATGTTGGAATCAGGGGTCATCCGTTATGGGGAAGCATTCCGGGAAGACATGGAAAAAGGAGGGTGGGATCTCTCCAAAGTGGACCCGGAAGAATTGTTAAAATCGCAAGCCACCCTTGTTTTCGGACAGATGAATGAACCTCCGGGAGCCCGTGCCCGTGTTGCTTTATCGGGATTGACCCTGGCGGAATATTTCCGTGACGGGGATGAACAAACCGGTGGGCGTGATATTCTCTTTTTCATTGATAATATTTTTCGTTTCACACAGGCAGGGATGGAGGTTTCAGCTATGCTAGGCCGTATGCCCTCTGCTGTTGGTTATCAACCTACCCTTGCCACAGAAATGGGTATATTACAGGAAAGAATCACTTCCACCAAGCGTGGATCCATCACTTCCGTTCAGGCCGTTTATGTTCCTGCTGATGACCTGACAGATCCTGCACCAGCCACTACCTTTGCCCATCTTGATGCTACTACGGTTTTAAGCCGTAAAATTTCCGAACTTGGGATTTATCCCGCCGTGGATCCGTTGGATTCCACCTCCCGTATCCTGACTCCTGATGTAGTGGGAAAAGAACATTATGAAACAGCTCAGCGGGTGAAAAGAACACTGCAGCGTTATAAAGAACTCCAAGACATCATTGCCATCCTGGGTATGGATGAATTATCGGATGAAGATAAGTTAGTCGTCTCCCGCGCCCGTCGTGTTCAGCGTTTTCTCTCCCAGCCCTTTCATGTTGCCGAGCAATTCACCGGAATCCCAGGCACTTTTGTAAATATTGAAGATACGATCAAAGGGTTCAATATGATCATGGATGGGGAGGTGGATGAGTATCCCGAATCAGCCTTTAACATGGTGGGAACAATAGAAGAGGCCATTGAAAAAGGCAAACGGATGTTAGCCGAAAGTAAACAATAGATGAAAGTCGAAATTATAACCCCGGATTCCGTTCTTTTTACCGGTGATCATGTTTATTTGGTTCAGCTTCCCGGAATAGATGGCTCCTTTGAAGTCATGGACCATCATGCCCCAATGATTTCTATTTTGCAAAAGGGAAAGGTTAAACTGATCAATCAGGGAGAAAAACAGGAGCAGTATGTGGAAATCAAAGGAGGCGTAATCGAGGTGCTCGACAATAAGGTATTAATCCTTGCAGAGTAATAACAATTGCCTAGGAGCAATCATGAAAATGTTTAAAATTCCCTGTTTTCTTCTCGTTTTTTTTTGGGGAATGTCTGCTTGTTATAAAAATGAGCCACTTCCCATGGCCGACTTTTCCTATGCTGGGAATAATCAGTTCATGGTACCATGTACAGTTATGTTCACGAATCTATCAGTAAATTCTTTTTCCTGGGAGTGGAGGTTCGGAGATGATTCCATCGCCGACACAAAGAATGCCACCCATATTTATACCCGGCCAGGAACGTATACGGTATATCTTAGGGCCTATACAGAAAGCCGTAAAGAATGGGCTTCAAAAATCAGGGATATTGTCATTAAAGACACCATCCAATCTAAGCGGAAAGATTAAAAGAATTTAATCCGGTTATCTTCAATTTTAGCCATTTTCTTCAGGCTGGGATAAAGGGCATTACTAACCCTGCTATCGAAAGCCTGTTTCAATTGCATTTTTTCATAAGTGAAATCTTCTTTTGCCGGGGCTTCAGTAACTTCATCAATGATGAGGCAATAGGCGCCAAAGTTACCCGTGATCGGACCATGAAATTCTCCGTTTTTCAGGGTAAAAATTTGTCCCAACACAATGTTTTCCCGACTCAGGGCAGAACGTCCGAAACCGGTGAATGTTAGTTGAGTAGTGTCCACTTTAACATTGTATTTTGCTGCCAGAGAATAGAGGTCTTTTCCCATGGCATCTTTTTTCATTTGTTCAGCAAGAAGTTCAACTTTCTTATAATTCTTGACCGAAGGTTCAATGTTTGATTTGATGGCTTCGAGGGGTTGTGGTCCTTTTGCTGCAATTTTCTTCAGGATGGCTACGGCATATTTTCCCGAGAGGTCGAACACAGGAGATACTTCATCCACTTTAGTGTTTTCCGCAAACGCCCATCTCACCAATTCCCTTGCAGAAGGAAGGCCATTGACATAAGCATCCATAGCCTTGACATTGGGTGCTTGTCTTTTCTGAAGTCCTGCGCTGATTGCCGCTTTCTCAAAGGTTTCGGCTGTTTTGTTTTGCCCCGCAAAGGTACTTGCCCTAACGTAGGTGTCCTGGAATGTTTGGTTACTGGGTTCTATGTCGCGTACGAGCACAGCGGTTTTAACTTTTTTAATGGGTTTGGTTTTATTGGTAAGTTGGAAAACTGCGAAACCAATCCGGGTCTCAATCACTTTTATTTCCTTAGGTTTCATATCCAATCCGGCGTTAAAGAAAGGATCAAAATTCGGATTGCCATCAGTAAACCACTTTAATTCTCCCCCGTCTTCTTTTGCTGATGGATAATCAGAAAGCGTCTTAGCCAGGGAAGAAATCTGGTCGGGATTTTTTTTCAATACCATTGCCAGACTGTCGGCTTTTGCCCTGGCCTGCTCTTTTGTTCTTTTCACTGCTTCATTGCCAAGCCCAGCATAGGTGATAAGGATCTGGAACCCATTCATGGAATCAGGACGTTCCTGGATGTTCAGTAATTTCCCCATATACCATTTATTATTGAATTCGAAAGCAGGGATAATGGTTCCGGGTGTTGAGGAAAACATCAGAGAATCGAGTTTTCCAGGAAGGCTTCCTTTTTTCAGATAACTACTGTCATATTTACTGTCGGAATTCGCAGTGGTGAAGTTAACAATGTCCGTTGCCCCTTGAAAATCCTTAAACAGCAAGGCTACGTCTTCTGCCGTTTTTTTACGGTCGGCTTCTGATGGATTTACTTCAAACACAACATAATCAATATCCCGGTAATCATCTTCATTATAAAAAAATCCTTTGTTTTTATCGTAAAATTTCTGATAGTCGGCATCAGTTATTTTGACCAGACTGTCGGCAATGTTAAAAACAGAAGGAGACACAAAGCGAACTGTAAGGGATTTGGTTTGACGGGTATATGTTTTTTGAAGGAATACTTTTGGTTGATAATAAGCCTTGGAAATCAGGTTGTTGAATTTAGATTCAAGGCGATCATCTTTAATGGCTTTTTCGAACTGCAGCCATTGGTTTTTGGCCTTGGGTTCCATTTTATCAAGGTTTTTCAGATAATTGATCACCAGAGCGGGATCATATTGTCCGGTATTGGGATCTTTGAAATATTGGAGAATATACCGATGAGGTTGTTTGCCCTGGACTTGGTCAAAGAGTTCTTCCGGGGAAACCGTGAGTCCCAGTTCGTCATATTCTTCTGCCATCAGCGCTTGTTTAACCATCATGTCCCAGATACTTTCCCTGATGGCGTATGTTTCCTGATCTGTTATCTTATCGTTGCCCGAATTTTGTTTTTGAGCATCGATGGCTTCTTCCACTTTATTACTGAATTCAACATATGGAATTTGTTCACCATTGATGGAGCCCACGTTGTTCGTCCCCTTTGATTGTTTTTTACCAAAGTCTCCAATTACAAAGGCAGCAATAGCCACACCCACGATAATGACAGCCAGTCCTGAGTGTTTTCTGATTTTTCCGATAATCGCCATTCTACAAGAATTTATTTAAAATAGGGTGCAAAAGTAGGGATAATTCATGAAACTACAAAGAGTCTTTCTTTACGGTCATCTGTCCGCTGGGATTTTTTATGGTATAGCGTGTAAATGATTCATTCGATTCCATTCCATCACCAAAAAGCACTTTATCAGGAGTAGTGATTTTAACCCTGACTTCAGACCAGATCAGGCGTTTTTGTTCATCCCATACAAGATGTTCGGTGTTTAATTGTTTGTTTTCCTTTTCATTTCTAAGGATTACATTTCCGGAAGCTTCCATGGTATGGTTTGATTCATTCTGCCGGCCGTAATTTCCCGCGATGGTTGTCGAGACTTGTTTAATGGAATCGTAGATAAATACTTTAAAGCCCTTGGGAAATTCAATCAGGGATTTTTCACCGGAATATCGTTTTAAATATGGACTGACCAGTTTTGCCTGAAGGTGTCCGGAATCGCTGAAGATGACCTCGATATTGCTGGCGGTCATCATGGGGTCGTCTTTTTTCGGGTTAAGGATAGACAAACTGTCTTGCTGGCGTGAACAGCCTGCATCAATCAGCAGGATAAGTCCGGACAGGCAGAGGAAAAAAAAACGGCTGGAAATGAATTTCAAGGTTAGTAATACTTACGTTTGACAAACCATCGCTCATAGATGGAAAATCCAATAACCAGTTTGAGATAGCTCTCACGGATTAGATCTGCCTGGGTGGTTCCCCGGGTTCCCAGTTGAAAACCGACATTCAGGGCTGTTTTGACTCCGCGGAGCGGCAACCCGAACCCAAGGGTGACAGCATATTCACTTAAGTGTTTTTCCCTGAGTTTGAGGTAGCTGTTATCGTAAAAGAAACCGATACGATAACGGACACGGCTAAGATAATTGTTGTAATTGTTTGCATTAGGCAGAAATTCTGCCCCGAAATGGATTTGCCAGCTATCAACCAGGGAATCGCTCATGTCGAAAGCAGTGAATTTACTCCAATTTTGCCATTTAAAATCTATCCCCACCAGAAATTTATCCGGTTTTTCAAGCGCCAAACCTCCCCCAATCATGGTCGGGATAATAATTTTCCCTTTATATCCTTCAGCCATGGCGATGGTGTCTTTAATGATTTCCGTATCACTGGAGTTCAGCAGAAAAGACTGTGCAAGCATATTGGTTTTAGCACTCATGCGTGAAGAATGTGCATAAACGGCACCCAGGTTCAGAAATAGATTATTTTTCAGTTTAGCCTTGTATTGTATCCCGAAATTGAAATACAGGTCATTTATATTAATATCATTATCCACCTTGAAATTCATGGAATAAGCGGAATCAGGGAATAATACCATGGCTTGTCTGTTCATGGTCCCGAAGAGGTATGAAGCATTGACTCCCACGGAAAGATTTTTTACAATCCGGAAAGCGTTGCCCCAGAAGAACCGGTTAATTCCTCCGCTTCCGGAATAAATTCTAAGGACAGAACCGATGCCGTCATATTCTTCATAGTTAGCCACACTGTATCCTACATCGCTGAAGGGTACCAAACCAAGGGTTGTATGCCACCATTTGGTGACCGGCAATCCAAATAAAAGATATCCAAGAGAGGCATAGTTACGGTTGGCTGTCTGGTAATTGGAGCTTAGCTTCACCATGTCGATATTGAACCCTCCTTCAAAAACAAAAGAGGATGAATCAAAAGCCATGTATGAAGCCGGATTGGAATAATTGATGTGATAAGGCGAGCTGAAAGCAAAACTGGTCTGTCCCATGGAAAGATTCCATGCGTTGTTATTATCGCTGAGGTCGCCAATACCAAAACGGGAGTAAGGTGAAGCAATCCTGATCTGTGAATATAAGGAAAGACTGAGGAACAAAGACAGTATTACAATTGGAAGTCGCAGGCTATTTGGCTTTATTGACATTAAATTCAAGAATTTGACAGAGTCCGTGTATGACGATATTTGGGAATGCAAAGATGCTAATTTTTAGCCGTTTATCAAAATATTTAAGATCACCTCCGCTGAGGATGATTTTTAAACCGGGAAATTTTTCCAGGTAAAGCTGTGCAACTCCTTCAATTTCAGCAATAGTTCCATTTACCACTCCGGAAATAATGGATGCTTCCGTATTCTTACCCACAAGGCTTTCACTTTCCTTGATTTGAATTAACGGGAGTTTTCCCGTAAAAGTATGCAGCGCTTTGAAACGCATGTCCTGTCCGGGGGAAATAGCACCGCCAAGGTATTCGCCTTTTGCATTGATGAGGTCATAGGTAATGCAACTTCCGGCATTGATGGATAACACCGGCGAATCAGGGAATTTTTGGTTGGCGGCGACTGCTGCCGCAAGGCGGTCTTTCCCCAGGGTGGATGGAGTCGTATACTTATTTTTCAGCGGGATAGGAGTGTTTTCATCCAACTCAATAAAAGAAAATTTTTTTGATAAAAAATTCCGGATGGAAACAGGGAAAGGCACAACGGAAGAAAGTATGCAATGATCGATACCCGGGTAGTTCCGGATAAAATCCCTGACGGTCTTTAGTGAAATGGATGGGAATAATTTTAAATCCAGTAAACGCCCATCTTGAAAGATGGCCAGTTTTTTATTGGTGTTGCCTAAATCCAGAATCAGGTACATTGATTTGCGATTTGTGCCCGCCTAACGGCAGGCAGGATTTACGATATCAATTCATTATTGATGGTTGGGGAAGTAGGGCATATCCTTACAATCGTCAATCTGAAATCTAAAACCGTAATTAAGGCAAAGGTATTGGTTTTTTCAAAAAACTTCGTAATTTTGCCATCCCTTAATAAAAGAAGGCATCGTAGCTCAGATGGTAGAGCAGAGGACTGAAAATCCTTGTGTCACTGGTTCGATTCCGGTCGATGCCACGTCATATAAAAGAAAAAACCCTGATTCCTATGCGTTTCAGGGTTTTTGTTTTTTCGGGATGAGTGAAGTTATTCCTCCAAATACTTTAAAAATTTTTCGTCGATATGCTGATTGAACCATTTATCAATCATCGACTTCCTGAACCTCCATTCCTTGCCGAGCTTGGCTGCCGGGATTTTTCCTGTTTGCGCCCAGACATAGATCGTCTGAGGTTTTAATTTTAAATATTTGGCAACTTCCTCCAGGGTCATAATATCTTCCATGTTTATTTCTTTAACAATTTAATCACTGAAGTTGTATCTTGGGTGCGGTTGATGGTTGAATCAGCTTGAGTAAAAGGCTGGATTGAATTTTCCCGCCTGGGGTAATCCTTAGAAGAGGCCAGTTGTTCTATTGAATACACGATGGCCGTGTAAAAATTTCCTTCATATTTTCGGAAAACTTTAAAAGTTTCAGTTTTTTCACATAAAAACGGACGAAGGTTCCAGGCTAACTGAATGCCGACAAAGACTAAAATGATAATCCATATCCTGAAAACAATTACACCGACCTTGGGATAGATGTCTTTATTTTCACAGGCATATTTTAAGGCATCGACCATCAGCCGCATGCCGAAAATTCCTGCAAAAATGAATATAGCCACATGCAGCAGCTGGAGAAAATGATAATTTCCTCCGGTGATCTGGAATACAATGACGATGGGAGCGAAAGAAATAGCAATGGTGGAGGTAAGAACCAATCCGCTGAGGACAATAATGATCATTTGCCTCACACTCATTTTTGAACCTAAAACCTGTTGGATAATGAAAAATGATGGAAAACAGATAATCATGGCAGAGAGAAAAAGGACAATGATCTTTATTCCGGCTGCAATAGACTGAACCAGGCTATGGTAACTGCCCATAACTACACCATAAAGAAAAGCAAAAAGACAGATCATTAAAATCTGGTTGAGGATCAAACGGTTGGATTGACTGGTATTGATCTCATTGAAGAATGATTCCTTATTCTGGAAAACCTGAAAGACTTCCCTGATTCCGTTTAACTTTTTCATGATGTTTTGTTTTTATTGCGCAAATATACTAAATTATTATTATATTATATTATTTGTTACTGTATTTTATTGTTTAATGATTTTTTAACAAAAAAGCATTTTTATTTTTCTAATGGTTTTTCTATGGAGCCTGTTATCTTTGTTTCTTTTCTGTAATTTATGGATAGAAGAAAGGTATATTTTCTGAGCGGATTTATCTTGATGGTCGCCGCTTTTTTCTCTGCCGGATACCTGCACCCGGACGAACATTTTCAAATCATCGAATTTGCTGCTTTAAAGCTGCAGCTTACCGAAGCAATAAACCTTCCCTGGGAGTTTCATTCCCAGATGAGACCGGCCATTCAGCCGGCAATGGTGGTATTGATATACCGTTTGATTGGTTTATTAGCGACCCCTGACCCCTTTTTCGTTGCTTTTATATTAAGATTGTTGACGGGCTGTATTTCTTTTCTGGCTATGTGGATGATCTATAAAGCGTATGAAAAAGAATTCAGCAATGAAGAATTGAAAAAATGGTTTCTGATCTTGTCCTTTTTCTTATGGTTTATCATTTTTATCAATGTAAGATTTACCTCCGAAACCTGGTCGGGAAATGTTTTTCTGATTGCTTTTTCCTATTTAAAGATCAAAAAGCTGCAAATCCGGCTTCATCATTATTTTCTGACGGGGATATTATTGGGCTTGTCTTTTTTGTTTCGCTATCAATCTGGATTGTTGATCCTGGGATTGGGTTTATGGTTACTGTTCATCGCCAGGGAGTCTGTTTCCAAGTTGTTGATTATGTGTTCAGGGATATTTTTGGTATTTATTCTGGGGCTGTTCATCGATCGCTGGTTCTACGGAGTTTGGACCATCACGGCCTGGAATTACCTGCTGCAGAATATCCTGATGGATAAGGTCTCAGGTTTTGGCATTCAGCCCTGGTATTTTTACTTTTCAAGCACGTTTTGGGAAGGGATTCCTCCGTTCAGCCTGGTTTATATTGCTGCAGTATTGTTGTTTTTCATTTTCAGAAAAAGGGATATTTTATCCTGGACTTTAATTCCGTTTTTACTGATTCATTTTATCATCGGGCATAAGGAAATGCGATTTATTTTTCCTATTCTTGGCTTTATGCCGTATATCATTGTCTGGGCAATCGGGTTTGTGAAAAAAAAATGGATACCCCGTTTGCTTGATATTAAAGGGGTAAAATATAGTGTATATGTATTCTGGATTACTAACCTGATCATGGTAATAATCGTTACAGTTACTCCTGTTGACAATGAAAACGGTATTTTTCAGAAAATTTACAGGGATTATCCGACTCCGACCACTTTGTATTTTATCAAGGAGGATCCTTATCACAGGGCCCTGGATATTAATTTTTACAAACGTCAAAACCTGATCACCGCAAAGGTGGATTCTTTTGAGCAGGTGAACCTTGTTCCGGGGTATACCAGTTTGCTTGTAGTGTTGATGAATCCTGAAACCCCAGGCTTAAGATACAAACGGAAACTAATTTACACTTCCTTTCCTGATTGGTTGAAGTTCTTTAATTTTAACCATTGGATAGAACGTACCCGTTTCTGGTACGTTTATGAAATAGTGGAATGATACCCTAACGGTCCAACTGTATTAGTTTGTCAAAGAGTTCCCTGGAAGCATCCAGTTTTTCAGAATTACCGTAAACGCACCAGGTTTTCTGCTTGACCATGTCTTTAATCAATTGATCAAATCCACGGATGTCTTCCACCTTGGTATTAATCACCGCTTCACGGTCGCGTTGGAGGTCTTCAGCAGTCCGCTTTGTAAAGTAATAATTTACAGCCTGGTCACCCCGCTGAACATTGGATTGTGGCATATCCATACCGGCGATTGTACCGATAATATACCGGGTCATTACAGGTTCATCAGCGTCGAATTTAGAAAGATAGTCGCTGGCTCCCGAATATGTATCAAAAGTTTCTTTAAGATTAGGATCGCGGTAAGAATAGAAAAACATCTGGCCGGTTGGTGAAATACTTGATCCTGCACCATAGGCGCCACCCATGACGCGGATATGGTTTCTTAAGTATTCCCTTGACAGGATCTGGTTAAGTACACGCATTTTCCCGTTCCAGGAATATCCCAGTTTTTTAAAGTCATATCCCTCATAAACATATTGAACTTTAGAAGCGCTTCGAATACCTTCATTTTTCTTTTCAATGTTGAACACCCATTGCTGGAGGTCAGATTTGTTTTTTGGAAGGGTGGTAATAAAATGAGTCAGTTCCTGGTTAAATGCATCAAGGTTTTTGCTGTCACAGGTCACTGATGCGATCAGGTTTGCCCGGGTAAAAAGCAGATTAGCGGTTTTTTTCAGGTTAGCGATGACAGGGTCGGCATTTTTTTCAAATTCTTTCGTCAGATCAGTGATAAACCAGTAATAGTCCAGCCCGCCTGTTAATTCATTGAAAACACCCAAATTACTGAAATATGATGGGAGCCGGGTAGCTGCAACACCAGCGCCTTCCTGTTTTTTGGAAGCTTCCAGTTGCGATTGGTGTCTTAACAGGAGGGTTTTTAGCCTTGCTGTATCGGTGAACTGTGTATTTATCAGGATTTCAGTTGAAAGTTCGAAGGTTTTATCAACTTTATCTTTCATGGCTGAAGAAACCAAAACGAATTTCGGGATAAGGTTGGCATCGTCCAGATTTTCCAGGTAGGACCTCAGGGTGGTATAAAGTCTTCCTGTATTGATATTCATCTCCTTGTTCAGGTCACCGTAAGAATATTTTTCTGTATTCAGCGAACCAAGCAGGTTGGAAAGGAGTGAAGCATAAGGGATCAGCTCCTGTGGCAGCATTCTCAGATCAAAATACAGGTTAGTATAAATGATATCGTTGGTAAATTCTTCATGATGCAATACAGGAACATCTGCTAACTTTTTCTGTTTCACTCCGTACCATATGGCTTTTGGGTCGATGTCTTTCAGGGTTAATAAGGGGATGGTGGCCAGTGCTTCAGGGCTGTCGTCTCTTTTCTGGAAAGCGATCAGGTCTTTGGTTTCCTTAAGCAGGGCATCCAAAGCGGTATCATCGAGTTTTTCTTTATACCTTTTCAGTTCTTCCTTTACGGCTTCATTTCTTTCTTTATCAAGAGCCGGATCGGGGGTCAAGGTGAGGAGAATGGAGTGTGGATTATTTACGAAGTATTTTTTTATGATGTTTTCAAGGTAGTTGGTGGTTAATGATTTTTTAACCTCGGCAAGGGGTTTTTCATATTCCAGCCCTATGAATGGATCTCCAGCAAAGAACCAGCCCGGGTACATTTGCATCAGGAATACGAGTCCTTTTTGAACATTATTCCCTTCTCTCAGATGGAATTCGGTACGGTTCAGCACACCTTGAATCTCACTTTTATCCAGTCCCTTTTTCAGTACATCCTGAAGGGTACTCATGACGATGTCATAGAATTTTTGTTTATCTGATGCATTGGCATTCTGGACGGTTATTTGTATCACGTTTTGCTTGTAGTTGGCTACAGAAGCTGAAACATCCTGTCCGATTCCAGCTTTCTGCAAAGCAAGGCGGATGGGAGCAGATTCCTGATTAATAAGCAGTTCAGTGATGATATCGAGGGCCATGTTAAGTGCGCCATCCGTATTATGACCAGCTACAAGAGTTAGGGAAAGAAAGGTTTTATCATGTACATCGGATCCTTCCATCACCGGGTAAGAAGCGGTGATGTCTTTCATAGCTCTGAATGGAGTCTGATCTTCAATGTCAACCCTTGAACCGGTCCGTGTGAATGCGTTAAGATATTCCTTGTCGATGAAAGTAAGTTCTTTATCCAGATCCGCGTTGCCATAGAGAAGGATATAGCTGTTTTCCGGGTGATAAAAACGTTTATGGAAATTGACAAAGGCATCCTGGGTCAGTGTGGGAATGGCTGCAGGATAACCGCCTGATTCGAATCCATAACCATTGTCAGGGAAGAGATTTTTATAAATCTGATAGCTGAGTTCTTCAGTCGGATCAGAGAAAGCGCCCTTCATTTCGCCATATACCACGCCTTTATAGGTAACCGGACTATCCTTTTCAGTCAATTCATGATGCCAGCCTTCCTGTTTTAAAATCCTTGGATCGCTATAAAGCAATGGATTAAGAACGGCGTCCAGGTAAACATTCATCAAGTTAAAGTAATCTTTATCATTCATGCTGGCTACCGGATAAAAGGTGATATCCTTACCAGTCATGGCGTTCAGGAATGTTTTCAATGAACCTTTGGATAAAACATCGAAAGGGCTTTTCACGGGAAACTTTTTGGAACCGTTTAAGACTGAGTGTTCGAGGATATGGGGTGTTCCGTTGTCGGATTCCGGAATGGTTTTAAATGCTATTCCGAACATTTTGTTTGGATCATCCGCGGCAATTTTCATCAATCGGGCACCGCTTTTTACATGTTCATAATAGTAGCATTCGGCATTCACTTCTCTGACAAACCTTTTTTCTATCAGTTTAAATCCGTGATGGATTTCCTGGGCTTTTACTTCTGGCATCATCATAATAAATATAAAGCTAAGAGTGATCAGGAGGGCAATTCTGTTCTTTAAGATTTGCACCACATAGGGTAGTGTTTTTTCCATGGTTTTCAGGGCTAAAAATTTTTTGTCAATAAAAATAGCAGATGAGAAAAATGCAAAAAATATAATTAGCCGTATGCTGATGAAAACTTGATATAAAGACGTGATTTGACGATAAAAAATTCAATAAGGTGTTTTATCCTGTTTTTTTTTCCACTCTTCGAATAATTCCCGGGATCTGTGATGGTCAACCTGGAGAAAGTGAAGCTTCCTGTTTTCTGGGGATTTCCCCAATTCTTCATAGATGTAATCGTCACGGAAACCAATATCCTGTGCATCGTAACGGGTGGAGCAATAATAAACCGTATCAATATTTGCCCAATAGATGGCGGCAAGGCACATCGGGCAAGGTTCACAAGTGGCGTAAAGGATACAGCCTGAAAGATCAAAACTTTCAATCTTTTTGCAGGCATTTCGGATGGCCACAATTTCAGCATGGGCAGTAGGGTCATGTTGTTCAATAACCCTGTTTCCCCCCTTGCCGATAATGGTATTGTTTTTTACTATTACGGCCCCGAAGGGACCTCCGATATTGTTCCTGACTGAATGGAAAGCTTCGCTGAAAGCTTCATTCAAGTATCCTTCCAATGTTTTCATTGACCTTAGCTAATATTAACCCGGAGATATTCCTCGTGGTAATCTGCCACAAAAATAAGCTAAAAACCCGCTAATTCCATACTGAAAGGAATTATCTCTTAAATTTGGTGCATTGAAAATGGTATCAAAAATTTAAACGTGTCTGATCATTTTTTCCCTTTGTCGTTGCCAAATCTGATTCAAATCAGTCTTGACGGTATTCGTTCCCGGCGATTCATGGGAATTCCATCCAGTCTCTTTTTTTATCCAGAAAAAACCGATAAATTCGGCATGGAGCGTTACGGGAGGACCCTTTTAACCCCCCTGGGTGTTGCAGCCGGTCCCCATACCCAGCTTGCGCTTAACATCGCAGCGTCCTGGTTGTGCGGTGCCAGGTACATAGAGTTAAAAACAGTTCAGACCCTGGATGAACTGGAGGTTTCCAAGCCTTGTATCGACATGCATGACGAAGGGTATAATTGCGAATGGTCGCAGGAGCTGAAAATCAAGGAATCGTTTCAAGAGTACCTCCATGCCTGGGTTTTAATTCATATTCTTCATCAGGAACTGTCGCTCAAAGAGCCATTGGGCACTCTTTTTAATATGAGTGTCGGTTATAACCTGGAAGGCATACTAAAGGATAATGTACAGTGGTTTTTTCACAAGATGCAGGATTGCAGCCAGGAGTTACTGAAAGTAAAAGAAGAGATTTACGGTATTTATCCAAAGATCGACACGCTGGAAATTCCTCATTGTATTTCTGATCATGTCACCCTGAGCACCATGCATGGTTGTCCTCCGGAAGAAATAGAAAAAATCGGGCTTTACCTGATTAAAGAAAAGAACCTGCATACCACCATCAAACTGAATCCCACATTACTGGGTCCTGTTGAATTAAGGAAATTGCTTAACGGTAGGCTGGGATTCAAAACCGAAGTGCCTGACCTTGCCTTTGAACATGATCTGCAATATCCCGATGCTATTCAGCTCATTCGGAAACTGAGCCAGGCTGCTGCCGAAAATGGCTTATTGTTCAGTGTTAAGTTGACGAATACCTTGGAAAGTTCAAATCACAGGAATGTTTTTGGCGAAAATGTTTCCATGATGTATATGAGTGGCAGGGCACTTCATCCCATCAGCATCAGGCTTGCAAGAGAGCTTCAAAATGATTTTGAAGGAAAACTTGACATCTCTTTTTCAGCCGGAGTGGATTGTTTTAATATTTTGGATGTTCTGTCATGCGGATTAAAACCAGTTACCGTCTGCAGCGACCTTCTGAAACCAGGAGGATACGGAAGATTATGGCAGTACATTGACACTATGCGAAAAAATCCGGAGCGATTGAATCCTGATCAGGGAACAGCTTTCAAGAACCTGAAAAAGTATGCCAACCAGGTTGTGGATAATGCTGCTTATCATCAATCTTCTTGTGCAGAATCGTCCATTAAAACCAGCAGGCCCCTCGATTATTTCGATTGTATTCATGCCCCTTGTCAGGATACCTGCCCTACGAACCAGGATATTCCCGATTACCTGTATTATGTTTCACAGGGAAATATGGATGCAGCGTTTAAGATTATTTTCGACACCAATCCTTTTCCTTCAGTTACAGGAATGGTTTGTGATCATCTCTGTCAGTTGAAATGCACGCGGATTAATTATGATGAATCACTTCGGATCCGGGAGATCAAACGTTTTGTGGCAGAGCATAACCAGCTTCCGTACCCTTGTCAGTTCGGTGGGCAGCCTATCCAAGAAGGGGAGGGTAGGAAGGCGGCCATAATTGGTGCCGGTCCTGCCGGCTTATCCTGTGCATGGTTTTTAAAACGTTCCGGATTTGATGTTCATATTTATGAACAAAAGAGTATTCCCGGAGGTATGGTTTCAGCCGCTATTCCCTCTTTCCGCCTGACCGATGAGGCCATTGAAAGGGATATTCAGCGTATCCTGAATTCAGGGGTTAAGCTTCACGACAATTTTCCGGTTACCCGTGAAAATTTTGATGTGATCCGGAGCAGCCACGATGTGTTATTTCTTGCCGCCGGTGCTCAGCGGTCAGTGAATTTGAAAATTGACGGGATTGATTTATCAGGAGTCATCGACCCGCTGGAGTTTTTATTTAAGGTTAAAGAAAATCGACCACCCGTTTTAGGTCAGCACGTGCTGATCATAGGTGGAGGCAATACTGCTATGGATGCTGCGCGTACCGCTTACAGATTGCTTGGGAAAAAGGGGAAAGTGAGCGTGATCTATCGCCGAACTATAAAGGAAATGCCAGCCGACAAGGGAGAAATTCAAGCGGTGAAAAACGAAGGCATAGAGATTATGGAACTTGTTAATCCTGAAAGGGTTATTGGAAGAGATGGAAAGGTAACAGCATTGTCTTGCTCCCGCAATGTTCTATCTTTAAAAGGCAAAGACGGGAGACCGATTCCGATAAAAATTCCGGAATCGGAATTTGAAATAGGTTGTGATACAATCATTCCTGCCATTGGGCAGGAATTGGGGATTGATTTTATCGATAGTAATTTATTAAGAACGAAAACACTAAGCTATAAAACCGGTATTGACCATTTGTACATCGGAGGGGATGCTCTTCGGGGTGCATCCACTGCCATCCATGCCATAGCTGACGGACGTAAGGCAGCCGAAGAAATACTGACAGATTTCCGGATATCTCCCTTAAAGCAACTAACTGCAGTTGAAAAAAATATTTCAGAAGATGAGCTTATCCGGAGGAAATCCATCCGGCGATTTGGTCATTCTCCTTTGGAAACACCCTTTCATGATCGTCAGAATTTCAAACCCGTCATGGCTTCCTTTCTGGAAGAAGAGGCAGGGGATGAAGCTTCCCGTTGTTTGTTCTGTGATGAAATTTGCAATATCTGCGTGAGTGTTTGTCCAAATCTGGCCAATTTTCCTTATCGCATAAAACCCGTAAAATATCAGTTACAAAAAGCAGTTTTGCAAACCGATGGAGTTATTCGTTTTGAAGAAGATCAGGTTTTCACCGTTGATCAGGCCATTCAGGTACTTAACATCCGTGATCTTTGCAATGAATGCGGAAATTGTACCACCTTTTGTCCAAGCAGTGGCAGGCCGTTTGCGGATAAACCAGGGCTTTCGCTTTCCATGGAATCTTTCAAACAGGAAAGAGAAGGATATTACCTGAGTAAACTTCCCGGGAAGAATATCCTGATTTTTAAAGAAAAAGAGATGATAAAAACCCTAACTCTTGAAGGAGATCGATATATTTTTGAAACAGACCAGGGAAAAGCCGTTCTTGAAGTATCTACTTTCAGACCTCTGGATGTTAAATTCAATACACCTTGTATGAAAGCGTATCATTTTACCTTTGCAGCAGGAATGAGCATCATTCTTCAGGGAGCAGAGCAAATATCAATGAGGAATGAAGAATTAACAAGTAAGAATTAATACCTTTATGAAATGATTCCAATTACCGACGAGATTGTTGATCAGGTAGTGTTGCAAAAGGCTGTCGATCGTTACCGTGACAAGGGCATTATCCTGCCGACTTTTTCACAGTTGCAGCATCCGGAGCTGGTGCCTGAAAAGGTTAAAGAAAAATTGAAGGTCATAGGTTTATGGGATTTACATCCCCTGAACCTCTTCCGGATCACATGGAAGAATGAACCTAAAAGATCAGGGGGTTTATATGGTTATCCGAACTATATTGAACTTCCAAAATCCATTACGGGTGTTGATGCCCGCATTATTGTCATGATCGGTAAATGGTTTCCGACCGGGGCTCACAAGGTGGGTGCTGCCTATGGTTGCCTTGCACCGCGTATCATCACCGGTCAGTTTGACCCCACCTACCATAAAGCCGTCTGGCCTTCCACCGGGAATTACTGCCGAGGTGGGGCATTTGATTCTTATCTGATGGATGTAACGGCAATTGCTATCCTTCCTGAGGAAATGAGCCGTGAGCGTTTTGAGTGGTTAAAAGAGATCGGCGCCGAAGTAATTGCTACTCCCGGGTGTGAATCCAACGTTAAGGAAATTTATGATAAATGTTGGGAAATCAGGCATACCCGTAAGGATTGTATAATCTTTAACCAGTTTGATGAATTTGGTAACTCCTGCTGGCATTATGAGGTTACCGGGCATGCGTTGGAAGAAGTTTATCGACTGGTTGCTGGAAGAAACTCCCAGCTGGCTGCTTACATTTCTGCCACCGGTTCTGCCGGTACTATTGCAGCAGGAGATTATCTGCGTACCCATTTCCCCCATTTGAAAGTGGTGGCTTCTGAGGCACTGCAATGTCCGACCCTTCTGCGTAATGGCTTTGGCGGCCATCGGATCGAAGGGATAGGTGATAAACACGTTCCCTGGATACATAATGTAAAAAACACCAATGTAGTGACTGCCATTGATGATGAATATTGCATGCGGTTATTCCGCTTATTCAACGAAAAATCAGGACATGCATATCTTGCTTCCAGTGGGGTTGATCAGACATTGATTAATCAGCTTGAAATGATTGGTATATCCGGAATTGCCAATATCCTTTCAGCCATAAAAACAGCTAAATATTTCGATCTGACTGGAGATGATATTCTGATGACCATAGCTACAGACTCTGCAGAGATGTATGTTTCCCGTTTGGCTGAACTTAATTCTGAACGGGGAGCCTATACCCTGCTTCAGGCTGCAAAAGATCACGAAAAATGCATGCTTGGAACGACTACTGATTACATGAAGGAGCTAACCTATGAGGATCAGAAAGTGATCCATAACCTAAAATATTTTACCTGGATTGAACAACAGGAAAAGGAGGTGGAGGATCTTCGTCAGCTTTGGGACGACAGAGAAATCTGGCCAAAAGTTTTCAGTCAGCCTACCCGTTGGGATGAACTGATCAATGAATTCAATGAGCGCACAGGTTTGTTAAAATGACAGGGGACAAATTTTTTTACGAATGTAATGACTGCCAGGCTGAATATGCTGCAGATAAGGTCATGTACCTTTGTCCGATCTGCAGCAGGGATAATGTCGCAAACCAGCCTCCGAAAGGAGTATTGAAAACCATTTTCCGCTACGACAAAATAAAAAGAAAAGTGTCTGCCCACAACCGGTTTCAGCATCTTGCCACAGAAGGTTTTTTTTCTCTTCTTCCCTTAGATGAACTGAAAAACTTACCGGGATTAAGGGTTGGGAATACACCTATGTACAGGTTTGATCGTTGGATCGGGGAAGGAACGGATAAGCGGACAGGGGGTCAAGCGGACAGGTCGATGGAAGAGCTGGATTTTGAATTGTATCTGAAAGATGATTCCCAGAACCCGACTTTTTCTTTTAAAGACAGGGCTTCAGCATTGGTATCTGCTTTTGCAAAGGAACATGGGATTTCAACGATCATAGCCGCTTCAACGGGAAATGCCGGTTCATCGCTGGCCGGTATTTGTGCCTCTCAGGGGCAAACTTCTTTTATTTTTGTTCCTTCCACCGCACCACAGGCCAAACTGACCCAGATTGTCATGTACGGTGCCAGAATCATTCCCGTTAAAGGAAATTACGATAATGCATTCGATCTGAGTGTGAAGGCTACGGAGGTTTTTGGATATTATAACCGTAATACTGCCTATAATCCCCTGACCATTGAAGGGAAAAAGATGGTTTCATTTGAGATTTATGCTCAGCTTGGATACCGGGTTCCCGACCGGATTTTCGTTCCCACGGGAGATGGAGTTATTATTTCAGGAGTTTATAAGGGATTTGAAGATCTGCTGAAACTGGATATTATTGATCATATTCCAACAATCATCGCGGTCCAGGCAGAAGGCAGTGATAACCTTATCCGGAACCTGAAGTCTGTGAGTTTTCATGCTATTCCTTCGGAGACAATAGCGGATTCTATTTCAGTGGATGTCCCAAGGAATTTTTATATGACCAAGGATTACCTGAAAAAATATCAGGGTGAATGGATTAGTGTTAGCGACAATGAAATCCTTCTTGCTTCCCGGGAACTTGCGCGCACAACTGGTATTTTCCAGGAGCCCGCTGCAGTTGCCGCTTTCGCCGGCATGCTGAAATACCATCATGGGGAAGCGATCCAGCCAGGCTCAAAGAATGTTGTTTTGCTTACAGGTAGCGGGCTCAAGGATCTAAGATCAGTTCAGCCGCTGATCAGTATCCCGAGGCCGATAGAGCCCGATTTGACATCGATTCGGGATATGTTCAAGGAATATTTGTCATAAGCTTCAGCATGGTCTCTTTGACTTTAAATTCACGTAAAATTCAATATACCGGTGATGGAAACCGGACACTTTTATCGTTCTTACGCAACGATGAAGGAATCATTTCAGTCAAAGACGGTTGTTCCGGCCAGGCAGCTTGCGGAGCCTGCATGGTAGAGATCAACGGGAAGGCAAAGCTTTCATGTATACAGAAGATGAAATTCCTGGAGGGGGCAGAAATAATCACCATGGAAGGTATTCCTGAAAATATCCGGGATATTATTGCCAGGGCTTATGTTGAGAAAGGAGCTGTTCAATGCGGATTCTGTACACCGGGGCTGATCATGCGGACAAAAGTTTTATTTTCCGAAAACCCGAATCCTGACCGGGAACAAATTAAAAAAGCCATCAAACTCAACCTCTGCCGCTGTACCGGTTATGTAAAAATTCTTGATGCTATTGAAGAAGCCCTGAAAAAACTGAACCAGGATAATGAACAAGAATCTGAAACGCTGAATGCAGGAATAGGGCAAGCCCTAATCAAATATGAAGCCTATGAAACGGCCATTGGAAAACGTTTGTTTATCAATGATATGCATTTTGACGGGATGTTATTTGCTTCACTTCGATTTAGCGATCATCCCAGAGCCAGGGTTTTAAGTATTGATACCTCCCTGGCAGAAAAAATGAATGGGGTTGAAAAGATTTTTCTGGCCAAAGATATCCCTGGTGACAGATATACCGGATTGATTTTCAACGATTGGCCATTGATGATTGCCGTGGGTGAAACAACTAATTACATCGGCGATGTCATCGCCGGAGTTGTCGCCCGTTCCGAAACGATTGCCCGCCAGGCATCGGCCCTGATAAAGATAGATTACGAAATGCTTGAGCCGGTATCAGATATCCACCAGGCGATTTTACCTGTATCTCCTGTGGTGCATCCGGGTAAATCCAACCTTCTGGAGAAATGTATTATTCGCCGGGGATCAGACATCTCAGAAATTTTCAGGGAATCAGCCTATGTTGCATCGGGTATTTATGAAACCCAACGGATTGAACATGCTTTTCTGGAAACGGAGGCAGGCATTGCACTGCCTGATGAGGATGGAATCCATCTGTATTCCCAAGGACAAGGTATCTATGTTGACCAGCGTCAGGTTGCTTCCCTTCTTGGATTGAATGAAAACCAGGTCAGGGTGACGCTGGTTCCCAGCGGGGGCGGTTTTGGCGGCCGTGAAGATATAACGGTGCAGGGACATGTCGCCCTCTTTGCATGGTTACTGAAAAAACCGGTCAAACTTCATCTTTCGCGGGAGGAATCCATTATCATGCATCCCAAGCGGCACCCAGTATGGATGGACATTATCCTAGCTTGTGATGAAAATGGAATGCTTACCGGATTGAAATTGCTTGCCATTGGCGATACCGGGGCTTATGCTTCCGTGGGTACAAAGGTCATGGAAAGAGTGGCCGGTCATGCCAGCGGAGGATATCATGTTCCTCATGTCGAGATAGAGTCGCTTACCGTTTATACCAATAATATTCCTTCCGGCGCCATGCGCGGTTTTGGTGCCAACCAGGCAGCTTTTGCCCTCGAAAGCTGCATTGATGAACTTTGTGAAAAGGGGAAATTTGATCGATGGAAGTTTCGCTACGACAATGCTCTGGATGAAGGGAAAATGACGGCTACCGGACAAATACTTGGGAAAGGAGTAGGGATTAAAGCCTGTCTGCTGGCTCTGAAAGATCAATTCTATGCTGCAAAATATTCAGGTATTGCCTGTGGAATCAAAAACTCCGGTGTCGGAAACGGAATGACCGATTTCTGCGATGTGAAGATCCGTATTCTTGAAAATGGCCGGGTTTTAATTGAGCATGGCTGGACCGAAATGGGACAAGGAGTTCAAAATATGGCCATACAGGTACTTCACCAGGAAACGGGTATCCCGGCTGACCTTATTGATGTTGAGGTTGATACAAAAGCTGAATTGCCGACAGGAATGACCACTTCTTCCCGTGCAACGGCCTTGCTTGGGAATGCCATTATCGATGCTTCCATTGCCATTCGGGAAGATATGGATCAGTTTAGATCGTCCTGCAACGAATTTAAGGAGGAAGCAGTTCGGCAGATTCTTATACATCTTACCGGGAAAACCTATACCGGGAAATATTATTGCGACTGGACCACCAAACCCGGCGCTTCCGTGGACAAGATCATCACGCATTATTCCTACGGGTATGCCGCCCAGTTGGTTACCCTGAATGAGCAGGGAGAAATTGAAAAAGTTGTTGCTGCCCATGATGCCGGGAAAATCATGAATCCCATGTTGTTTGAAGGGCAGATCCAGGGTGCCGTACACATGGGACTTGGTTATGCCCTCACGGAAGATCTTTTCATGAAGGATAGCCGTTTAGTTAGTACCCGTCTTCGTGATTGCGGAGTACTGAAAGCATCTGAAACGCCTGAAATCGAAGTCATCGGCATTGAGGAGCCTGATCCTGTCGGACCTTATGGGGCAAAGGGCATTGGTGAAATCGGGCTGGTTCCCACGGCTGCGGCTGTGGCCAATGCCTTATACACTTTTGATGGGATCAGGAGAAAGAAATTACCCATGAAAAGATAGATAACATTTTCCTGATCTCCTATCTTTCCAAGTTTGTATACAACTGATCAATTTCATCCTGCACCTTCATTGTACCGGAAATGGCAGTGGCAATTTTGCAATAGGTAGCCGGGTCGCTCATCTGTCGACCCTTGCGGTCTTTCAGGTATTTTTCAAGCACCTTGTAGCCCCCGATGTAATAATTCCACATTTCGGGTTCGATGCCTTCAAAATATTTTTTTGGATTGATAAAAACGCGATGGTTTCCTTCATCATAAACCGGCTTTTCAATAAGATCTTCTCCAAGTCCCCGGTACTTTATAATCGGATTGGTAAGCGCTTTGCTTTTGAGCAGGTGCAATTGGCTGAGTTCTTCGCCCAGTTTTGCCATTTGCAAAAACAGCGTATGATCTAAAGTAAACGGAATCCGCGGGAAATCTATCTTTAAAAATTCGGCATATTTCTCCCGGTAGGTGTTGCTGTATAATATCGCATAACAGTAATACAATATCTGCTCAGGTGTTGGATTTTTACCGTATGCCTTTTCCAACATTTCAAAAACCATTGGTGCAATGTTGGGTTTCTTTCCATCTTTTCTGTACTCAGCTTCCGGCTCAAATAGCATCATGCTTTGGAGGCCACCTCTCTTTTTCTTTTCTTCGGGTTTGTAGAGATAGAGGGGAAAGAGATATGGATTTGCATTTGCAGTTTCAAGTACATGAAAATCAACAAGTGTATTTGAAATGAACGTATGTTGAATATGATCGATTCTAACTTGCTTATTTGTAACCAACACAAGATTGCCTTTAAGCATGTGGTACATAAATTCTGGTCTTCCCCAGTCAATTGTGTTTTCAGAATAATATATTTCTCTTACATCAAATGGACGATAAAGTATTTTTTTAAAATACTGATCCCAGTGTGTATCTTGTGATAGTTTTTTCCGTGCTACAGGCATTTTCCAGCCACGAGTATCCTTAAGATTGAATGTCAACCGTAAAAGGTCATCTTCGAATTTTAAATTTCTGAATTGCCGAATCCTTGCTTCGAGAGTTTCTTTATTAAAATCAATGGCAAAATTGTCCCTTGCAGTCACAATCCCAGTCACATTTACCGGAAAAATCTCATTCACCTTCATCCAGTCATTGTAATGCTCAATATCTTTTGTGTTTCGTTCGATAAAGAAATACCAGGGACTCACAGGTTTCAGAAGTTGGTATTCTTTCATTTTTAGTGCATGTGAGTTAAGCCATTTATATTTCTGTTCTCTTTCGCCGTATAGATCAGCATGGTAGATTTTACATCCTTTTGATTTTTCGTTTTTAATAAAAATTGCAATGGCAACACCTTGCTGTATATCAAATACGTTGACATCTTTGCTGCCATCCGGTGTGGTTTCTTTTTTCAGACTGTTGCCATGTAAATCGAGGATGTAGATTTCATTGAAAGTACTCATCAAACTTTGTCGCATTCCCCTGAAAGTGGGATTGTCAAGATAGCCGTGGTTGGTGATCATTCCGACAACTCCTTTACCCGCCTTGTGTATTTTCCACTGGGCGAAACGAAGAAACTTAACATAATCATCCTGCAACCATAGTTTTTTCTCCTGAAGTTTTGTTCCGTCCATTTCATAATAACTCTGGGCACCGTCGATATTGGTTTTCAGGAGTTTTTCGGTCCATTTGTTGATGTTGGCAGATATGCCGCTGTAGGGCGGGTTTCCCATGATTACCAGGACGGGATTTTCTTTTTTAATCTTCCCGGCTTCATGGCTTTCCTCGCTCAGGCTTTCCAGTCCCGGGATTAGTGTCTGGCTGAGGTCTTCCATGTCGAGGGTGTTGGTGAGATAGAGTTTGAAACGCTCATAGTTAGTCATGGTATAGCCCAGTTCTTCCAGCAGGAAACTCATCTTGATATGCCCGATGGCATAAGGGGCCATCATCAGCTCAAAGGCATAAAAATCCCTGAGGATGTGCTCGCTGATCAGCTTCTTTACACCACCCTCGCCATACTTACCAGCATATTCCTTTACCGCCAGTTTGATCGCTTCAGCGGGGAAAGTGAGCGTTCCCCCGGCAGGATCCAGCAGGGTAACCTCTTTGCTGGCGAGGCCGTCATCAAGATTGAAATGGGTTTTCAAAATTTCATGAACGCTGCGTACGATGTAGCGCACCACCGGTTCGGGTGTGTAATAAACGCCACGTTTTTCGCGGGTTGCCGGGTCGTATTCGCTCAAAAAGGTTTCATAAAAATGCATGATCGGGTCTTCTCCCTTGCCAGCCTTGTAGTATTGTTGCAATATATTTTTAACATCGGCAGCATTCAGCACTTCAGCGATGTCGTCGACCATCACCTCCATGTTTGCAGGCAGATCGCCCTGGGAAACAAACCGGAAGACATTCCGGAGAATCCCGATTGTTTTAGGAATTAAATCATAAGCAAGTTTCCGGTTAAAACCGTCGGAACTTCTGGTTCGTGCGGCAAACAGGCCGTAGGTGATGGTTTGCGAAAACAAGTCGGCAAAATCCTTTTCAGTGAGATGAGAGATCAGGAATTTTTTGAAGGTTTCATAAAAGCCATAGAGTTCACCTTTGCCTTTTTCCTGTTGTTCCAGTTCGACGGAGATCACCTCATCACGTAAAAAGCGGGTCCGTAGTGCCAGTTCCCTGGCCAGTTGTTCGGCTGTGGTAACCTTTGGTAGCGAGAATGAAAAGAACTTTGAAAGCAGCGCTTTGAATTTTTCTTCATTTTCAATGGGAGGCGGAATTCCTTTCTTCGCAAGAGCAGAGCGGGCGATAAAGGTTTTATCAATCAGTATGCCTGAGCGGTAAAGACGGAATTCGTAAAAATCAGTGAGGATTACATTCGGGAAAGTTTTTAAATAGCGCTTCAGTTGTTGCGAATCTTCAATCAGGTTCAGGTTTTCGCCTGGTTTCTTTGCCTCGATATACCCGACAATGTTTTCTTTTCCGTCCCAAACCCTGAAGTCGGGATTACCGGCCTCTGTTTTCTTTGGCAGGGTGGTGATTTGCGTTTTGTTCTTGCCGATACTCAAGGCATAATCAAACAGAAAATTGGAAAAGTGTGGGTAATAACTTTCTTCCCTGGCATCTCCCCGGGTAGTCGTTTTTATGATATAATCCAGGTAATCTTTAATCATCCTTGATTATTTTTTCATCAAAGTCACCAATGCAAGTTACCAAATTAAATCTTCTCCTTACTTTTGAATAGAATTAATTTTATGGTACTTTTAAAAAACGGCATATTTATCGACTGGCAGACCTTGGCATTCCGGCAGAAGGATATCCTCGCAGAACCCAATCCCCTCACTCCCGACTTCGCTCCCGGACAAAATCCCCTCTCCCCCGACCCCTCTCCCGGAGGGAGAGGGGAGCGTAACGAAACCGTTATTCATACCCTCGATTGCCGCGGTAAATACATTACCAAATCCTTTGCCAACGGGCATCACCATGTGTATTCCGCATTGGCCAGGGGGATGAATGCTTCGAAGAAGAATCCTGAAAATTTCCAGGAGATATTACAATATATCTGGTGGACGCTCGACAAATCACTGGATCGAGAAATGATCCGCGCCAGCGCGCTGGTCACAGCCATAGCCTGCGCCAAAAACGGGGTCACCTTTGTTATCGATCATCATGCTTCCCCCTTCGCCATCGATGGCAGTCTTGAAATTATCGCTGAAGCTTTTGAAGAAGTGGGGGTGAATCATCTCCTATGTTATGAGATCTCGGATCGTGACGGGCTGAAAATAGCTGAAAAGGGATTGAATGAAACGGCTGCATACCTTTCAAAAAGACAGGGACTGGTTGGATTGCATGCCTCCTTTACCGTCGGAGATAAAACACTGAAACAGGCAGTTGACCTGGCTGGTAAAACAAATTCAGGCATTCATATCCATGTAGCCGAAGATCTGTCGGATGAGAAACATTGTGAACAGCATTATCAGAAAAGGGTGATCGAACGGCTTTCCGATGCTGGAGTGCTGCAGTTCCCGAAATCAATCCTCGGTCACTGCATACATCTCAATGACAGGGAAAGAAGCCTGGTTTCTGATTCTCCTTCCTGGGTTGTGGAGAATATGGAAAGCAATCTGAACAATGCTGTCGGCTTTTTTAATTCAGAAGGCCTTGGTTCAAGGATTATGCTGGGAACAGATGGTATGCATAGTGATATGCTGCGGAGTGCAAAGGCGGCTTTTTTTGCCGGACATCTTTATGATACCATCGATTATGCCGGGACATACCGGCGCTTCAGGAACGTTCATCATTACCTTGACCGGAACGGATTTTCAGGTGACGGGGAAAACAATCTTGTGGTTCTGGATTATGATACACCCACACCCCTGACCCAAAATAATTTTCCCGGGCATTTTCTTTTCGGATTGGAGGCTAAACATGTCAAACATGTGATCTCAAACGGGAAACTGATTGTGGAAGATGGGAAAATGATGACAGTGGATGAAGATAAAATCCTGTATGAATCCCGGCTGCAGGCAAGCCGTCTCTGGGAAGCCATGAAACAAATTTCCTGAAACAGAAAAATGAGACCTATCCTGATCCGGAACGGCAGCATTATCAACGGAAATGAACAGATCCGTGCAGATGTTTTATTGGAAAAAGGTCAGGTCTCTGCCATGGGGAATATCAATTTAGAAAAGGTCAGGGATGCTGAAGAGATCGATGCCCGGGGGAAATTTATCCTGCCCGGAGGTATTGATCCCCATGTTCACCTTGCTTTACCCACTCCTGCAGGAAATTCCTCCGATGATTTCATTTCAGGTAGCAAAGCGGCCTTGGCCGGAGGAACCACCACGATGATCGATTTTGTTACTCCCCATCGCGGACAATCACTGAAGGAAGCCTACCGCCTGCGTAAAGCCGAAACGGCAGCCAGTCATATCAACTGCGGGCTTCATCAGGGCATCAGTGAATGGAATACTGCGATTGCCAGAGAGGTTATCCCTATGATTGAAAAGGAAGGAGTCAGGTCTTTCAAGGCTTACCTGGCTTATCGCGAATCCATCGGGATAGGGTATGATGAACTGGAAGAACTGATGCGGATTGCCGGATCGGCAGGCGCACTGGTGATGGTACATTGTGAAGACGGAGAAATGGTGAGCCATTTGCAACAATCTTTTCTTAAAGAAGGTAAGACAAGACCGGCATTTCATGCAAGCTCCAGGCCACCGGAAGCAGAAATCAGTGCAATAGAACGTGTGATTGAACTATCCGGAAGAACCGGATGTAAAACTTATATTGTTCATATTTCTACCCGGAAGGGAGCTGAAATAGTGGGTACAGCTAAAAAAGTGGGTGTCAGGGTTTACGGAGAAACCTGTCCTCAATATCTTCTCCTGGATGATTCGGTATATAGCCCTGACAGAAGTGATGCAGATGTTTTACCCTATATAATTTCCCCGCCTATCCGTGGAAAGAAAGAACAACAAGGACTCTGGGAAGCGCTTGCGGATGGATTTATCGATGTGGTTTCCACCGATCATTGTCCGTTCAATCTTCACGGACAAAAAGATCTTGGGATGAATAATTTCACCAGGATTCCAAACGGAGCCGGAGGGATAGAACACCGTTTAAGCTTGATATATACTTATGGTGTTCTTTCTGGCAGGATCAGCCTGAACCGTTTCGTGGAGCTGGTTTCAGCCAATCCTGCTGAAATTTTCGGGATGGGGCTGACCAAAGGCAGAATTAAACCGGGATATGATGCCGATATCCTGATCTGGGATCCGGATTTTTCCGGTATCATTTCGGTAAAGAATCATATTCAGCATTGCGATTCAGAGATCTACGAAGGCTTTAAGGTTAAGGGACGGGCTGAAAAGGTTATTCTTGATGGTGAAATCGTAGACAGTAAATCGTAATTCTGAGATCACAACACCCTGTTTCTTCCCCGATGCTCCATATTTCTGAGTACACCGGCGGGGTTTTCAAAACGGTTGGTCAGCATCATAGAGGCGATGATATAGGGCTTAAAGCCTGCCTGTTTATACAAAGGAATGCGGTAGCGCTCAAAAACAGAAGCCGAAACTTCACCTTCTGCACACGAAACGCTGGAAATATCAGCTGGCAGGCAATGCATGTATAAAGCTTTTCCCTCTTTGGTCAGTTTCATTTTTTCCTCGGTGCATTCCCATTCTTTAAACCGGGCGTTGTTGGCAAGGCAGGCTTTCTCGAGATCCTTCAGGCCGGCATAATCATTTTTATGGAGCAAATCCATCCGCTGCTGCATGACATGATAAGGCGCCCAGCTTTTTGGATACACGATATCAGCATTTTTAAAGGCATCATCCATTGAGTTAACCACCCGGAAGCTTCCTCCGCTTTCTTTTGCTTGTTTGCCGGCCAGTTCAACCACTTCAGGGATCAGTCCGTAGCCTTCGGGGTAAGCCAGGTCTACTTCCATGCCCATGCGGGTCATCAGTCCGATAATGCCCTGGGGGACAGATAGCGGCTTGCCGTAGCTGGGAGAATACGCCCAGGTCATAGCGATCTTTTTACCTTTCAGGTTTTCCAGTGAACCGAACACGGTTTTCAAGTGAAGCAGGTCGGCCATGGATTGTGTGGGATGGTCAATATCGCATTGAAGATTGATGATGCCTGGTCGCTGAGGCAGAACACCGTTGGTATAAGCTTCATCAAGGGCTGCTCCGACTTCACGCATGTAAGCATTTCCGGCACCCAGGAACATATCGTCGCGGATGCCGATGATATCGCTCAGGAATGAAATCATGGCGGATGTTTCCCTTACAGTTTCTCCATGTGCGATCTGGGATTTCCCCTCATCAAGATCCTGGATGGCAAGGCCCAGAAGGTTGGCTGCAGAAGCAAAGGAAAACCTGGTCCGGGTTGAATTATCGCGAAACTGGGAAATAGCCAGCCCGGAATCGAAACAGCGTACCGAAATGTTCCGGTCGCGCAGATATTTTAAAATTTCTGCCACAATAAGCACGGTTTCCAGTTCTTCCTGTGATTTCTCCCAGCTCAGTAAAAAATCCTTTTGAAACAGACTTGAAGCCTTCTCCTCAGTCTTACCTATAAACTCCTTTAAAATCCTATCCATAATAAATGCTTAATTCTTAATTCCTCATTCTTAATTCCTCACTGACATAGTATGCCATTGCCGCATAAAACGCCGAAGCGGCCACCAGGTCGCTGACGGGAACTTTTTCGTTGGGGGCATGAGCCAATACTTCATTGCCCGGACCAAAACCGATACAGGGAATCTGGTAAAATCCATTAATGGTCACCCCGTTGGTCGAAAAGGTCCACTTATCCGTGAGGGGCTTCTTGCCGAAAAGGCCTGAAAATACTTCCTGGGCACGGACCACAAGGTAATGATCTTCTTCGATTTTCCAGGTGGGATAGTACTTTTCCATGCCATAGTGAAGGCCGGTATAAGCTGTTTCTTCGTAATGAAGAACCTGGATTTCGGCATCCATACCCTGAAGAATTTCACGGATCTCAGCTACAGCGGATTCTTTGGTTTCTCCCCAGGTCAGGCGGCGGTCAAGATGTATTTTTGCATAATCGGCAACAGCACAAAGAGAAGGACTTCCCGAAATGAATTCTGAAATTGTAACGCTTCCTTTGCCAAGGAAATCATCCGTTTTCAGCCGTTCGTTCAGTTTTTCGATTTCCAGGCAGGCACGGGAAGCCATGTAAATGGCATTTTTCCCTCGTTCAGGAGCGGAGCCATGGGAAGAAATACCGCGGAAGGTCACTTTAATTTCCATTCTTCCCCTGTGTCCCCGGTAGATATTAAGGTTGGTTGGTTCAGTGAGGACCACAAAGTCAGGTTTGATTTTTTCTTCTTCAATAAGATATTTCCAGCAGAGTCCGTCGCAATCTTCTTCCATCACGGTTCCGGTGAAATATATGGTCAGGTCGCGGTTAAAAGCCAGATCTTTCAGTATTCTCCCTGCGGTGACAAATGCGGCAGGACCTCCCTTTTGGTCAACGCTTCCCCTTCCATGAACATAAGCATTTTTGATTTCACCCGAAAAGGGATCGAAATTCCAGTTGGCGATATTGCCGACATCCACGGTGTCGATATGTCCGTCGAAAACCAGGATCTTACTTCCGTTACCGATACGTCCGATCACGTTTCCAAGTCTGTCGATGCGTGCTTCATCGAAACCGGCTGCCAGCATCTGCCTTTTAAGTTCTTCGGCCACATCTTTTTCCCGGGTGCTCAAAGAACGGATTTTAACCAGTTTTGATAAATTGCCGGCGGTGTAATCCGCGTATTTTTCTGCTAATTCGTTGATTTTGTATAATAGATCTTTCACAAAATAGTTTTTTATGAATCGGTAAATTTACAAAAGAATCATACTCAGGCTGGTAATTTCATTAAATATCCTGTTCATGAAAAAGAATAATTATCTTTAGCGGTCCATTGTATACGCTGCAATTTGAAAAATTTCAATAAAATTCATTGGAGTATCGCTCTTTTAATGGTGATATCCGTCATCTTAATGATTACGGTTATATCTTGCCGAAGGACTCATTCAAATGACAACAAGCTTAAAACCACAGGATTGTTATCATTAGCCGATTCACTCAGCCATTTCAATCCGGCCAAGGCTGATTCTCTTTATCGCTTAATACTTGCGGATAGCAATGTGAATGGGACCAAGGTACAGGTCATGTCATTGGTCGGAAGATCGGAAATATGTTCAGGCCGTTCGCATTATGATTCAGCCCTATCATTAATTAATCAAGCCTTAGATATCTCTGCCCTTGCAGGTGACAGTTCATTGATTATGACGGTTCTTCTTACGAAAGGGGGTTTACAGGTGGAACTGGGTAATAATGAGAAGGCTGGGGAATGTTTTCAGCAAGGCTTGTCTATTGCAAATAGAAAAAGCAGCCTTGAGAATGTGAATGCTTTCAGTCTTGCGCTTGGATCTATAGAAATGGATAATGGAAATTTTCAAGAAGCCATAAGGATATATACTGAAGCTTTAAAATTTGCTGAAAAAACAGGAAATATCAAGAATACTGCACTTGCTCTGGAAAATATCGGACTGGCGCTTAATTATACCGGTGATTTAAAAGAAGCTCTTGGGTATATCAGGCAAGCCCTGCAAATACGAAAAAAGAACAACCTGCTTCGTGAATATGCCATGGGATTACAGAATCTTGGAATTACTTACAGGAAACTTGATATGCTTGATTCTGCCCTCAAATGTTATGACCAGTCAAAAGAAATACTCAATCGACTACATGATTCGAATACCCTGGTGAGAGTGATGTACAATACAGGGATTGTACTCAAAAATCAGAAGAAATACAGTGTTGCAGCACAAGCCATGGAAGAAGTACTGGCAATTTGTCGTAAAAAGGGCATTTTTGATGGTGAAGTTTTTGCATTGCATACACTGGCAGCAATATATGACGAAGAAGGTGAAACAGGGAAAGGAATCAAATATTCAGATAGTGCAATAGTACTTGCCAGGCAGCGTAAGCTGATTTCCGATTTGCCTAATTTGCTTGAAAGGAGGCAGGATCTTCTGGCCAAAACCGGAAATTACAAAGAAGCTTATATCAATGCACTGAGATATATGGAACTATCCGACAGTCTTCTTTCTCTCAGTAAACAAACAGAAATAGCAAAGATTAAAACCTGCTTTGAAACGGAACGCAAAGAGGCTGAGAATATTCTATTGAAAAAGGATATTGAAATTCAAAAATCAAGAAACTGGTTACTCGTGATAGGTTCCTTGCTTGGTTTCCTGGTATTTATTGTTTTAGTGACCATGTTGATCATCAGGCAAAAACAGGTCAAACAACAAAAGCAACTGGCTGAAGAAAGATCAATAAGGCTTGAGCAGGAAAAAATGAAAAAGGAAATTGAGCTGGAAAAAATTCAGATCGAAACTCAATTGAAAGAACAGGAACTGGTCTTTCAAACGCTTAAACAAGCTGATCTTACTCAGATTAACCGCTCTGTTCAGGAAAAATTATCCTTATTTAAAATGAAGTTTTCCAGAAAAAGGGATCAGGAAGAATTTGAACAAATGCTGAGTGAATTGACCCGTGAAGCCAACCGGGAACCCATGTCGGAATTTGATTTACTCTTCCGGAAACTGCATGCTTCATTTTATGAAAAACTGCTTCAGCTTTGCCCTGATTTATCAAGGGCAGAATTACAGGTTTGTGCCCTGGTCCGATTGAATCTGAATTCAAAAGATATCGCCCGCCTGATCAATATCTCCGTATCCACTGTTGAAACAACCCGCCATCATATTCGAAAAAAACTGTCATTAGAACCTGGTGACAACCTGACATCATTTCTGATTACCATTTAATTTTAGAATATTCTCCTGCAATTTACCTGTTTGGTACTGTTAACAATTTGATTAACTTAATGTTATCGTATTCTTTGTCGCTTTCTTCCCGGAAGTGAGATGGATGATGGTTCATTTATTCATGTTTAACCATTTAAAAATATGTTAATTATGTAATGGAATCAAGGAAAAACCCAGATTTTTCCGCAAGAAAAAACTTGACTGAACTCATTCCAGTGACGTACATTTAACGCATCAAAGCCAAATTGATGGTTGTCGGGAAAGCAATTCATGTTCATACGATCCTTTTAGCATTAAAAAGTAATATTGATTCAGAATCAATTTTACCTTTATTAACAAGAGCTGACCGGAAAATCTTTTTAGCAGATACCTTAAATATTATGATGAGTACATGGCTGGAGCATCCTGAAATTGAAATGGTTTTCATCAGTATGAATCTGGCATTTGAGCATGGTTTGAATCCCTTGGAAAGAATTAGAAAATTCCGGCCTGAAATTCCGATTGTGTTGCTTTCAGATTTTGTTTCACTGGAATCAATTCGTCTCGCCACCTTGGCTGATTGTAATGAGATTATGCAAAACCCAATCAATGTGGAGGCTTTGAATGCTGTCATTGAAAAATACCTTCCTGATTCCCCAGATAGTCCAAATTCATTTGTTTAACTTAAAAATTTATTTACTTATGAAAAATCTGAATGTTGAAACTAAAATTCTGTTGACTTTGTTTTTCTTTTTATTACTATCCATGAATAAGATCAGTGCACAGGAGGAAAAACAAAAAGTGGACATGACAGAACTAGCCAAGAAAACCCAGAATCCTGTTGAATCGATGATACAGTTGCCATTCAGCTACTATGGTAATTTTAATTGGGGACCTACTAAGGCGTTTTCCTCCACCCTTGAAATGAAACCGGTGGTTCCGGTTAAACTCAGTAAAGGATTAAATCTGATCCTTCGTGCCATTGTTCCGGTAGTTTTTCTTCCCACACCGGTTAGCAAGTCTGGTATATCGGATATTCAGCTTCAATTTTTCCTGGCTCCATCCAAAGCGAAAAAGTTTATCTGGGGTGCTGGTCCCATGGTGACCTTCCCCACGGGTGTGCCTTATGAGCTTTGTTCAGGTAAATGGACTGCCGGTCCTATCGCGGTGGGTTTATTCATGATGAAACGATGGGTGGTAGGCGTATTAGCGAATCAGCGGTGGTCCTTTGCCGGAGATGGTTCTATGCCTGACATTAATCAATTATATATCAATGCATTTGCCAACTATAACTTCAAAAATGGATGGGCAATTTCCTATGCTCCGGAAATTTATGCCAACTGGAAGGAAGCCTCGGCAGATATATGGACAGTACCGGTAGGGCTGGCAGGCATAAAAGCTTTCCACATTGGAAAGCAGATGATGTCAGCAAACCTTGGTTATTATTATAATGTTGTCCGCCCGACAGGAGCCGCCAATATGTATGTAAAAGCAGGAATAAGCCTGTTATTTCCAAAATGATCAACCAATATCAGAGAAGTATGAAAAAAACAGTAATGATTGTTATTACCTGCCTGTATCTGTTTTCAGGTTCAAGGCTGTGGTCTCAAACCATCGATCCTGATTTATATCCCGCCTCAGATAACAAGGAATGGGGTCAACTCTTATGGAACCTGAAGCTGGCCGACCAGGACCTCTCAGATTTCACACACTACCGTTCGGTCGACCAGCAAGGAGTCAGCGCTAATCGTTATACCATTGCTTTTGCCTCCTATTTTCTGGCGCTGGAGCAGTACCATAAATTCCCTGCCTGGAGTGAAGCCATTCAACCGGCATTCGACCGGTTGATCCAGAGAATGTTGCAAAAACCTGTATGGGAGTACTGGGCAAACGAGAGCTTCGGGATCACCAAATTTGAACCCAATATGGACCGTCCCTATGCCTCCTCCTCCGATCCGGTGGGATATGCAAACATCATGTATTCCGGACATCTGGGGATGATGATCAACCTTTACCAGATGCTGTACCACGACATGAAATGGGACAAACCCGGATCCATTGTGTTCCAGTGGGATGAAAAGACACGGTTCGTGTACGACAACAGACGCTTGCAGGAGGTGATGTTCATTCAGAACATCACCAATCCGGTGCCGGGTATCGAATGCGAACGAAATGCTGTATTCCCTGCCTGCAACACCCATCCCATGATCAGCTACTTGTTGTTTGATCAGATGCACAATACCCGTTTTTTCCAAGCAGCCCGCGCGGTGTATGATCCCTGGTGTGAAAAAATCTTTATCAACCCCGACACCAAAGATTTTGCCTCTTTTTACCTCATCAAGCAGGGATGGGCCTTTTCGGGATGGAACCCCCGGTATGGCAATAAAATGGATGCGGTGATGGCAGAGATGGTGAAAAAAGGAGTTGATTTCAACTCAGGAGGTAACGATGGCTGGATCGGCACCTTTATGCATGCCTGGCGTCCTGAATTGATTGAAAACAATTACCCCTATCTGAAAAAGAAACATTACAAAGACTTGCCGGGGGGTAAAGCAATGTTGACGAAAGATGTGATCGCTCCGGATTGTTACTATGGTTTCTTCGCAACGCTTGCGGCCGAAGTAGGTGATGAAATGGCCAGAGAAGCGCTGTTGAAAACGGTTGACAGCATCTATTCACCGGTGTGGGAAGAGGGCACTTTTCGATATCCCTTTATGGATGATGTTCCCACTGTAAACCTGGCTGCAGCTGATGGAGAGAAAAAAACCGAACCCCCGGCAGCCCAGGTTCAAACGCCGGACATTTCGAAACAGCCGCTTTCCCAACCAAACAAAGGAAAAGAGCCATCCGGTCTCTGTTGTAAATCAACACAAATCAAAGGTCATGGAGATGCCACGAATATGAAAACATTCCCGTCTCATTCTGATTTGGCCGATCGTCTGATAGCCATTGCACGGGCGCTTCCGGCAAAAGGATTATACACCATGGTCAACAACCCGTTTGATTCTGTACACTTTTCGGAACCCGCCATCACAGGGGTGGACATAACCAGGGTGATCCTGAAGAGGGCCGTTTATGACCGAGGGAACAAGTTGCTCATCGTTTCAACGATCGGGAAGAAGGATGGGGGAAATACCTCTTTAAAAATAATCAACCTGAACCCATTTAAAACCTATTCCATAGAGATCGATAAAACGCATTACAAGGATGTGGTAAATAAACCGGATCATATCATCATCATAGATCCAGGTAAATCACATGATATCATCGTGAGAGAGAAATAATTCTAATGACTAAAAAACCATTATGAAAACAAGAAAAATTTATCTCAGCCTTATAACAGTAGTTGCTGCATTTGTAATCATATCGTGTGGTTCGCCAGTCACATTGACAAGCTGGAAGAACCCGGCTGACGATTCAAAGATTTCGAAAGTTGTGGTAATGCCCCTGTTCGATAAGCTTGAATACATGAAACCATTTGAACAGTCGATGGATGCCTATTTTATCACCCAGGGACTGAAAGCGCTTGGGTCGCTTGATATACTGAATCCAAGTATCAAGTATACAGTTTCTGATATCAAAAAGAAGTGCGACAGTCTGGGCTCCGATGCTATTTTGGTATTCGTTTACAAAGGCACTGATAAATCGGAAAGCTACGTTCCTCCTACCACTTATACAACCGGCGGGTTTGGTGGTTCCTGGGGCGGCGGATACTGGGGCGGTGGTTTTTATGGCGGAGTAGGCTTCGATAGCGGCAGTACTGTAACAACCGGAGGCTATTGGACTACTACTTCCGTGGTAAACCTGAAAGCAAGTTTATACACAAAATCTTCGGCTGAGGCTATCTGGACCGGTGACATTACGGTAACCGACCCGAACTATGTTGACCAGTCGGCCACAACAATTGCACAGGACATCTATGCCGACTGGCAGAAAAATGATCTTTTAAAATATCCACCGGTGAAAAAATAGTGTGGACAAGTTAAATCAAATCAATTCCATTAAAACAGGGAATATTAAAAATCACATCATATGAAAAAAATGACAGTCATTCTTTGGGTATGTTTGATCCCCTTGCTTTTTGCAGGGTGCACCCCGAAACCAGCGGAAAACAAAGCTGAAACCAATGATCCGAATGTTACAAGAACCCTTGCCGCCGTGGCAATGGAGAGTTATGAGACAGGATTGAATAAATACAAGGTGGCCTTTTATTACTGGTATGACCACCTCATGGACGGGGAAATCCCACCGGCAAATGTGGCTGAAGCGGGCAAAAAACTTGATCTTGCCCTGGCGGAAATCAACGCCAACTCTTTTGATAAGGCTTATGTCCTGATGAACCAGGCCGATTCCCTGCTGGATGTGCATGTGAAAAGCGACACTCTTTTCCCCTACGAGACCGACAAACCCATGGAAAAACAGGATGCTTCGAAGGTTTATAAAGCCAAAGCAAAGGATTACCTGGTGCTGGAACGTTATGGCGTGAAGATGAACGACGTGGGGCCATCTATATGGGGATACTGCGACGATGGGGAATACTACCTGATCACCACGTTCTACAACTATCATGCCCGCGGTCATATCATCAAACCAGTAGTTGTGGAAGTCATAACCACGAAAGATCCCACAAAACGGTATGTTTACCTGCTGAACGGGGAAACAAAAGTGAAATCAAACGAGAACAGCGTTGAATATTTCGTGGAGGATGGGGCTAAAAGTTTCCGTACCATTATCACAGATGACCCGATCGGCGGCGGGACAACCTGTCATTCTATTGGGATTTTCGGGGCCGTAGAGGGAAAGGCTCCGGCAATCAGCTTTGATGTGACTACAACTCCATCGTTTTCCTACTGGTATAACCAGAATCTGGGAGCGGCCATGATGTATCCCGACATCGTCCTGGCCGGTTTCGAGCAACCCGGACCTGCCTGGGGCACTGTCACCATGGACGGAAAGACTGCAACCTTCAACAAGACAGCCGGCGGAGTCACGGAAGTTTGCATGATCAGCGGGGCTCCGGGTAAGAAGTACGATGAATACCGCACCAACATGACCAGGTATGGCAACGAATGGTATATCCCCTTCCATTCTGACCAGTTGGACGGGATTTTCATCTGCTACGGAAAATTCCGCGACGGGGCCCTCTGGTACAAGGGCAAGTATATCATTCCCACCGAGTACCAACTGATTCCTGGCATAGCAAACCAAACCCTGACCCTGAAAGCAAAGACGAAGGAGTATGGCGAACTGGTCCTGAATTTCAGGATCATGTTGCACGACCCGGTATATACCGAGCGCGTGGCAGTGATGGATGGCAGTTTCGACGGGCAGATCCTTACCAACGGAGGCGCCTGGTTCGAGCATGTGTTCAAGGGAGCGCCCGACGGGATCAAAGCGGTTCAGGAGTCACCGCAGATCGTAAATCCCTTGTAGAAAACGAATCAACCACATGCTTGAATAAAAAATCCTATTATTGTTTCACTTAATCCAAACACCATGAAAAGTAAATTTTACCTGCTGTTTTTCTTCACCGGAATGGGACTGCTGATCAACGGCGGCTGTTCAACCCAGCCAAAGCTTACCAAAGAAGAAGCCACCCAGAAGCTGGCTGACCTTAAAATGAAATATGATATTGCAAACACCCAGTGGTATGATATTTATAACCAGGGACTGATTCCCGGGGCTGAAGAAGCCGGCAAGTTTATTGTGCAGGCGCAAAATGCCCTGGATTCAGGAGAGATGAAAAAGGCAGAAGCCCTGATTGTTCAGGCCGATACGTTACTGAAGACCTATACCATGGCCAACCTGCCCGATTACGATCCGCCGACTCCGCTGGCCAATCCTGCCGATCACGGCAAAGTGCACAAGGCCACCTTACAGGATCTAAGGTCCATGGAGTTTTATGGTGTTCCGAGATGGAATTACTGGTTCAATTTTGTTGGGAAAGCCGACGACGAAACCCTGTACATGGCATATGCCTACATCAACCATCATGGTACTGGAAAGATCACCCCACCCATTGTTTTTGCCATGAGTACGAGCAAAGACCCTTCCAATATTCTGAAGGTGAAATTCACCGGTGAGCCTACGCTGAAAGACACGAAAGATGCGCGTATCTGGATTGTCAGGGAGGATGATAAAACATTAACATACACTTTAAAAGATGGCAAAGTGGGGATTAAATTCGAGTCAAAAGAGCTTACCGTGGATGTGGCCTCCGTCATGCAGTATTCGTTCTGGTACAACAAGAATGTAAATTATGCCGAGATGATGCCGGGAGCCCCCATGGCGGGGTTTGAAGAGACCGGTGCCGCGGAGGGTTACTTTCTGATAAACGGTGAGAAAATCCCTGTAAAAGGCTTTGGAGAATCCGAGAACCTGTTTTGCGGTGGCAAAGGAGTTGACTATCGCAGTGCGCTGATCAAATATGGAAACGAATGGTGGGTGCCATTCCACTCCGATCAGGCTCAGGGGCTAATCTGCATGACTGGAAAATATAAGGATGCAGGCCTATACCTCAACGGGAAATATGTGGTCCCTTCATCGGTTGAAGTGGTGCCGATTGAAGCGAACAAATCTTTCAAACTGAACCTGAAGACTTCGGAAGGAGATCTTGACCTGATTATCACTTGCTGGGGATGGGATCCTCCGCTGTATGAACATTGGGCCACCTGTGAAGGGACTTTCAACGGACAAAACCTTACCAACGGCTATGCATGGCTGGAGCACATCCCGCAGGGAGGAGTGAACAATAGTCCTCCGGTTGGAGGAAGAAAAGGATTACCAGAGAAAAAGTAATTCAGGATTTTTTTATTTTCTCCGACGAAAGCAGGATCACCTCGCTGGTGGCAGGTAAAGCAAAATCAGGTTCGTTCTGATGCCCGTCGATGGCTGAAATGGCATCTTTAATGGCTAACCATACGGAGAGTCCGAGCATAAAAGGCGGCTCTCCGATGGCTTTGCTTTTCAGAATGGTACCAGGGTTTGGAACATGTTTCAATATTTCTACCCTGAAATCTTTGGGAATGTCGTTAATGGTTGGGATCTTATAGGTATCGGGAGAATGGGTCAGTAAATTCCCTGTTTTATCCCATTTGATTTCTTCGGTGGTGCACCATCCTACACCCTGAACAAAACCACCCTGTATCTGTCCCAGGTCGATCGCTTCGTTGATGGAATCCCCCGCGTCCTGAACAATATCGGTACGCAGCAGACTGTACTGCCCGGTCAGGGTATCAATCATAACTTCTGATACTGCCATCCCGTAAGAGAAATAGAAGAATGGTTTTCCCTGTCCGCTTTCACGATCGAAAAAAATACCCGGGGTCCTATAGTAACCTGTAGCGCTCAGGCTTATCTGGCTGAGATGAGCCAGTTTGCATAATTCATCAAAAGGGGTTGTGAGGGGGAGATTTTCTTTTTCAGATAGTTCTTTCAGCCTTGCTTTGATTTTTTCTATGGCATTTTTTACCGCCATGCCATTGATATCACTACCGGAAGATGCTGCAGTGGGAGAGGTGTTCGGCACCTTGGAGGTATTGGTGGCATTCACTTTGATTCGATCAGCAGAAATACCTAGTTCAATGGCTGCAATCTGTTGCATTTTAGTGTGTAGACCTTGCCCCATTTCCGTACCTCCATGATTGACGAGAACGCTTCCGTCTGTGTAAATATTTACCAGGGCTCCGGCTTGGTTAAGGAAGGATGAGGTAAAGGATATCCCGAATTTTACCGGCATCATAGCTAGGCCTTTTTTGCAGAATTCGTGTTTAGCGTTGAACTTTTCTATTCCTGCCCTGCGTTCAGAATATCCGGATGATTTCATCAGCTTCTCATACATTAGGAACAATCGGTTGTTCTCTATTTCCTGGCCATAAGGAGTCAGGTTATTGTGCTCAGACTGGTAAAAATTCAGCAAACGGAGGTCTGTAGCATCTTTTCTCAGGAACCTGGCCATGCGGTCGATGGCATTTTCAATCACAGCCATACCCTGGGGGCCGCCGAATCCGCGAAAAGCAGTGTTTGATGGGAGATTGGTCCTCCAGGCTTGCCCTGTGATGCTGACGGAAGGGATGAAATAGGCATTATCGGCATGAAGCATTGCTCTTTCAAGGATGGCCCGGGAAAGATCCGTAGATGATCCGGCATCAGAATTTAATTCAACTTTGTAAGCCAGGATCAATCCCTTTTCATTAAAACCGATTTCATAACGCGATAAAAACCGATGTCTTTTCCCGGTCATAATCTGATCATTATCACGGGAAAGGTGAATTTTTACCGGTCTTTGGGTGGCATTGGCCAGAAGAGAAGCCCAGGCAGCCACATGGTTTCCCTGGGTTTCTTTTCCCCCGAAGCCCCCTCCCAGGCGTTTTACTTCCACTTCCACTTCGTTTTTTGCGATACCCAGTACTTCTGCTACGATGGCCTGTGTTTCGGATGGATTCTGGCTGGAAGCAAACACCTTCATTTCCCTGCCTTCCCCGGGCATAGCCAGGGCGGTCTGGGTTTCCAGGTACCAGTGCTCTTGTGCTCCGGTTTTTAATTCTCCTCGGATCACATGAGGACAATTTTCCATGGCGGTTTCAGCGTTGCCTCTTTCAATTTTACGGACCGGGGCGATCAGATTATTTTTAATAATGGCTGATTCAAGGTCTAAGATGGCCTCCAGGGGTTCATAGTCAATGAGGATAAGCTTTTCAGCTTTCATCGCGGCTTCTTCATTTTCAGCGGCGATCAGGGCAATAGCCTGACCAATAAAAGTGGTTTCTGATTTTGCCAGACAGGGTTCGTCATGTATGATTGGTCCCATCTGGTTTTCACCGGGGATGTCAGAAGCGGTAAGCACAGCATGAACACCTTGAACTTTCCGCGCTTCTGAAACATCAATCCGGAGAATTCCTGCATGGGCATGAGGACTGAATACGACTTTCCCCAGTAGCAATTGTTCATTCACCAGCATGTCGTCAATATAAACCGATTCGCCGGTTACATGCCGGATGGCGCTGTCATGACGGAGTGGTATCGACATAAAATTTCAATAAAAGATTTTTCCCTACTTTCTTTCTGTACTCAGCTTCAGAACGGGCGTCGGAAATAGGATTAAATTCTTCTTCAATACAAGGCATAGCTTTTTCAACGTTAGACCTTGACCACTTCTTACCCCTAAGAAAACCTTCTGTCTTAACAGCACGTTTGGTCATGGCCGCCATTCCGCCATAGGCTATAAAGATTTCGGAGATCAATCCGTTTATGAGGATAATCCTGAAAGCCCCGCTGACCGTTGATATGTCAAGATCTTTCCGCTTCGACACCTTGTAGGATTTGATGAGGTCGTTAGGACCGGGCTTTGGAATGCGGATTTCTGTGATCAGTTCGTTATGGTTCAAATCAGTCTGACGGTAACCTGTAATGAAAGTCTCGATGGGTAATATTCTCTTGGATGAGGAGGAACGCAGCACCACGACTGCCTTAGATACAAATAACAGCGGAAGGAGGTCGCCGATGGGAGAGGCAGTACCCACATTTCCGCCGATGGTGGCCAGGTTCCTGATTTGCAGGGAGCCGAAAACCTTCAGCATGTCGTGCAATGCCGGAAGCTTCCCGGCAACGTAATGTTTCAGTTGTTCCAATGACAGACCGGCGCCAATAACAAATTCGGATTTGTTTTCCTTCCAGGTTTTCAATCCCCCCACTGCCGACAGATCAAGGATCTCCTTCAGGATTTCTTTTTTCTTTGTTTGTCGCAATGCCACATCAGTAGAGCCATTGATCACTATTGCTTCCGGGAATTCATGTCGTAGCCTTAAGGCTTCTGATACGGAAAAAGGTTTATAATACGTCTGTACAGGGGTTCTGATCTCAATGGTTTCTTTGTTTTCATTAATGGAGCTTAATAAGGCAAGGGTTTCTTTTTCTTGGTCTGAAAAATGATCTTTCCCCTGATTTTTACAGGCTTTCTGAGCAGCTTCAAGGATAGTCTGATAACCTGTACAACGACAGAGATTCCCGGTCAGGGCATCTTCAATGATTTCCCTTGAAGGCTGATGATGGTTTTTGTACAGGCCAAACAGCGACATGATGATGCCGGGAGTACAGTAACCGCATTGGGTTCCACTCGTTTCTATCAGCATTTGCTGAACCGGATGAAGCATTTGCTTGCCCTTGAAAATTTTTGCCAGGTTTTCCACAGTAATCAATTGTTTGCCGTGGATCATGGGCAGGAAGACCAGGCAGGAATCCAGGGTTTTATAGACCAGCTCTCCATGGCTGTTCATCTCTGCTACAACGATGGTACAGGCTCCGCAATCTCCTTCGGCACAACCTTCTTTAACGCCTTTGTGAGAAGGGTAAGAACGAAGGTAATTCAGCACGGTGGTAGTGGGTCTCAGCTCAGAAGATTTGCGGAAATCAATTTCCGTGATTTTATCATCAAGCACAAACTTAATCGTTTGCTGTACCATTATTCTTAACCGTTGTTATGTACCAATGTATTCCTGACATCGATCAGTCTGGCCAGAATACTGATGGCGATTTCCTGAGGGGTTTCTACCTTGAATTTGATTCCGATGGGCATGTCGATCTGATTAATTTCTTCAGGAGTAAGCAGTTCCTCTTTCAGAAAACGTCTGGTAGCAGTTTCAACTTTACGTTTACTGCCAAGCATTCCCAGATATGCATGGGGTTTACGGGCGACCCTGAGCAGAATCTCTTCGTCATAGGCATGTTTTGGCGTTACGATGACGATGTATGTATTCAGGTCGAAAATGATTTCTTCGATGGCCTGGAAATAATCATGGTTTAAACATTTGCAGTGCTGAAAGCATGGATCCTGAAATATAGTATCTCTCGGATCAATGACTGTTACCAAAAAATCAAGTTCTTTTGCAAAGCTGGATAATGCTTTCCCGATATGGCCGGCTCCGAAAATGTATAATTTTTGAGTCGGATTGATGGGTTCGATATACACCTCCATAAACCCTCCGCAGTGCATGGTCAGGTCTTCTTCAAGCTGAAAGGAAATTTTTTCGGGTTTTCCGGAAATAATGATTTCTGATGCTTTTGACGCAACTTCTTTTTCAACAGTTCCCCCACCGATACTGCCAAAGATTTTCCCATCTCCGTAAACGATCATTTTCGATCCTTCTTTTCTGGGAGTGGAACCCCGGGTTTCAATGATGATACAAAGCGCTGCAGGAATCTGTGCGTTGATAATCTCTTCTATTTTTGACAATATCTTTTGCATGGTTGTTTGATGATAATGACCAAGGCTGAGTGTAAAATTACATAATAAAGTGAAATAGTAATAAATTAGCAGGTTAAATCATGTTCCTGATGCAGCATATTCCCTTTCCCCCGCTTCGGGCTATCTGGCTGAAAGCCGCCGTAGTGGGAAGTTTATGGGCATCAGTGGAGATCATCCTGGGCAGTTTTCTTCACAATCTGCGTATCCCATTCTCAGGTGCGATTTTATCTTTTTTCGGAGTTTACCTGATCATTTCATTTTTTCAAATCTGGAAAGAACGCGGGCTGATATGGAGAGCCGGTCTGATCTGTGCATTGATGAAATCCATTTCTCCCAGTGCCATCATCCTGGGGCCCATGTTCGGGATCATGACGGAAGCTTTCCTCTTGGAGCTTTTTATTTTATTGTTTGGAAAAAATTTACTGGGATATATTGCCGGTGGAGCTTTTGCAGTGTTATCCACCCTGATGCAAAAAGTAATCAATCTATTGATTCTTTACGGATTGGACCTGGTACAGATTTTCAAAGGAATGTATGTTTTTTTTATCCGCCAGCTCAGGCTTTCCGATCCTCATCCGGTTTGCTTGCTTATTTTCATTGCTGCACTGTATTTATTGGCCGGGGTGATTGCAGCTGTTTTGGGTTACCGTTCAGGCAAACGTTATCTCAGCCAACAGAAAACAGGAGAAACAACAAAAACAGTTTCCTTTCAAGCCGTAAGTTTGGTTAGATCAACCGGGAAACCAGGCACTTATTCCATCTATAGCCTTGTTTTCGCTATGTTTTCTATGAGCCTCTGTCTTCTTCTTCTCAATAACGATTGGATCATTCCTGCTCTGATAGTTGCCTCTTTTTTCCTGGGATTTAGCTTTTTTCGCTACGGAAGATCTTTAAAACGTCTGATGAAACTGGCTTTATGGCTGCAGTTTTTTCTGATTACTTTCCTGGCTTCGTTTTTATGGAATAGTATCGCCGGAAATGCATTTTTCAGCATGGATGGTTTGATGGTGGGTCTGAAAATGATATTCAGAGCCATCCTTTTTATTACGGGCTTTTCTGTTATTAGTATTGAATTGAGAAATCCTTTGATCAAATCCATATTGTATAAAAAAGGATTTTCAAGTTTATATCAGTCCTTATCTCTTTCTTTTTCTGCATTACCGGGAATAATCTCATCCATGCCGGAATCAAAGGTCTTGCTGAAAAATCCTTTTCGGGCTTTTTCTGTTCTCTTACAGCAAGCGGAAGGTTTGCTGCAGCAGTTTGAAACAGACCATCGTATGAGGCCTTCTGTCATCATTATAACTGGTGACATTCAGCAGGGGAAGACGAGTTTTGTCAAGGTCATTATTCAGCACCTTCAGCAAAAGAAATACCGGATTTCGGGATTTTTAGCTTTGGCAGTGATGGAAGGTGAATATCGGTCTGGATTTGACCTGTATAATATTCAAACCTCAGAGATGACAGGGTTGTGTACTTTAAAGCCGACTCATGGCTGGATAAAACAAGGTTCTTTTTATTTCAATCCGCTTGGATTACAAAAGGGAAATGAAATTTTGTCCGGTATTATTTCCGATCATGCTCATTTAGTCGTGGTTGATGAAGTTGGTCCTTTAGAATTATCGAATCAGGGCTGGGCGAAAGCAATGGGTGATTTATGCCAGACAACTCAGATTCCTCAACTTTGGGTGGTTAGGAAAAGCTTGGTGGATAAAGTCGCCAGAAACTGGAATGTCGGAGATGTATTTATTTTTGATATCGTGAACGATACCAGTGAAGCGGTGATCAACAAACTGGAAGATCTTTTTCAATCAGTCTAAGGAAGTCCTCATAGTCCTCCGGGGTATTGATATTCCAATGAATTCTTTGATCGGGGAAGGGAACTTCTTTCCGGGGAAACATCTTTAATGCTTCCTTCAGATTGTTCATATTGTTTATTGACTGCAGATACTGACAGACTTTATCCCCCAGAAGGATGGGATGTCCTCCTTTCCCTTCATGCACGGGAACGACATATCCATCAGGTTGAAGGAATTCGGATAGTTTCCCCAGTAAGCCGGATTCAACAAAAGGATTATCGACATTTTGCAGAAAACAGGCCCGGCCTGGTAAAATCTGTCTCAGGCCTAGTTGAATGGAATGATAACGACCGAGATCAGGCTGAGAATTAACAACATATAAAATATTCTTTTTTTTTCGTGCCGGCAGGGGAAACTTCGCATTCACTACCATGACCACTGGATCACAGCCTGAATCCAGAAATCCACGAATCAAGTATTCGGCGAAACTCATGCCATCTGCATGATGTAACCGGGCCTTGTCTGTCCCCATTCTGCCGGAATTACCGGCTGCCAGAATGATTGCCGGAATTCGTGGGTTTCCCATAGTTTTTTCTGCAATATTATCATTTATTTTTTACTTTTACCTTTCTTAAAATTTATGTTCAGATGTCAGATGATCATATCCTCAACAGGAGGGAATTTCTAAAGACCACTGCTGCTATCGGCGCCGGTGCCATTGTTGCATCTGCTTTACCCGAGAAGGTTTTTTCCCTGGATACTAAACCTGCAGAAAAACCTGCCACTAACCTTCAGGATGCGCTCAAATATCCCCGTAATCAAGATTCTATGCCCGGAAAGATTCCGGGGAAAGTCGTGGAAGTGGATCATGCCGGAGCGGTCATTGATAACAAGCCGGACGCCAAAGCTGCCCATGCAATGATCTCTGCCGGAATACTCGCCCTCACCGGCGCTGCTGACCTGAAAAATGCCTGGCAGACCTTTTTCAGCCCAGGAGATCGCATAGGTATCAAGGTCAACCCCGTAGCAGGGAAAGAATTATCTACCAGTCTGGAGGTTACCAGGGCCGTGATTGCTCAGTTGGTCGAAGCTGGCATTCCGGTTAAAAACATCATGATCTGGGATCGGCGCGAGTTTGAACTCGAAGAAACCGGGTTTACCCCGGAAAACTTCCCCGGGATTTCCATCAAAGGAACTGAATGTAAAATTGAAGGATCTTTTACCGATGCTTCCGGAAAGCTTTATTCCGAGCAGCGCATCGATAAAGACTGGTATTACTGGGCCGATGTAGAAGGGAAATATGATGCAGAAACCCTACCCTACATGGTGAATGAAGGAAAATATTCCTATTTTTCGAATATCTGTACTCGGGAGGTAGATAAAATTATCAACATTCCCATCCTGAAAAATGCCGGTGCTTCGGTAACCCTTTGCCTGAAAAACCTTGCTTATGGGGCCATCACAAACACAGGACGTTTACACAAGGATCTCTGGTCGGAAACTTCGGCTGAAGTCTGTGCTTTCCCTCCTTTGCGGGATAAAGTGGTACTGAACATCGTGGATGGACTTAGGGGTTGTTTTAATGGAGGTCCCGGGTACAATCCCCAGTATCTTTTCGATTTTAAATGTATGCTGTTCGGTACGGATCCTGTAGCTGTTGACCGCATCGGCTATGAGATTATTCAGAAAAAAAGAAGAGAGGAAGGAATTCAGAAAGAGGAATCCCCCCGTGGCCGGCAATTCATGATACTGGCTCAGGAAATTGGGCTGGGGACCCAGGATTTGGAGAAGATCACATGGAAAAAAATTGAACTCGACTAATTGGATTATATGAATTATCTGAAAATACTTTGTTTTCTCATTCTTTCTTTCACTTTTTCCACCCCTTCACGGGGTATTGTTCCCCTTGAAATCACCGATATTCCTCAGGCAATGATCAATGCGCCTCAAACCTATGACGGGGAATCGTTATGGGGTTATATTGATGGCGGAGCCGATATTTTTTTGGAATACGGATTTCAGTCCTTGATGGTTCAGGAGCTCATCTGGAACAGTGAAAAGATTAAAGTTGAAGTGTACCTGATGAAAACCCCTGAAGGAGCTTTTGGAATATATTCCACTTCAGTAATCAAATGTCAGCATCGGGATACCCTGAATAACATTGATTGTGTATCCCGTTTTCAATATCAATCGGCTTACGGTAAGCTATATATTACAGTCACTAGTGAATCTGGTTCACCGGGAGCACAAAAGCTGTTCTTCCCCATCGTCCGGATGATCATGCAAAAAAATCCTCAGGAAGCTTTAGAGTTCCCTGATGTTTTTACCCAGGACAGAATGCTTGAGTGCCGGAAAAATTTGGTTTACCTGCAAGGATCGCTGGGACTTCAGAACAGCTTGTTTCCCTGGCAGAATCTCTTGTTGGGGATTCATTTTGGAATGTATGCCATCATGATTCCCGATCAGGTGGCAGACATCTATTTTGCCCGCATCACTTTCCCTGATATTCAGTCTCAGATGCGTTTTCTGACAGCCGCCGGGATGGTTAGGCAATATCAGCCTATCCCTAATGTGACAACCCCTAATGGGATGTACCGGGAATTTCAACAGTTAGATGCCCGGACAATTTACTTTCTGGAACGCCAGGAACCTTATTCCATCAATACGCTTATTCACCTGATGAAATAGCAATGACCATCAAGAGAATATTACAACAGGCTTATAGCTCTTTCTTTTTTCTGATGGCGCTTATCCTCTTTATGGTCATTCTCCTTTTTACTAATCAGACAGAAATAGAAAAGCAACTCGGGGTAATCGCAGAAACGACTCCTGATCTGAGTCAGGCCGATACCTATATTAAAATCATTGTCGGGTTATTTCTTATCCTGGTTGTTTTTCTGACTGCTTTTTTTGTTCTACTGAATCGCAGGATTTCCAAACCGATTGAGGCCTTGCTACAGCAGACCAAAAAAATCAGTAATGACCTTAACCGACTGACAGAAACGACCATCGAAATTTCTCAGGGACAGTTGAACCCGGAGTATGTTATTACCACTGAAGCCCTGCATTTTTCTCATCAGGATGAATTTGCAGAGCTTGCCAAGTCACAAAATGCTATGTTAGGAAACCTGGATGAAACTGGTAATGCCATCGCCTTGATTACCGGGGCCATAAAATCCAGCCGGGATAAATTAAAAGATTTGAATCAATGGCTTGAAGCTGCTGTGGCAGAACGCACCCTCGACCTGAAAAAGGCCAATGAAAACCTTGAATCAGCCAACAGGGAATTAAGTTTACTGGATAAGGCAAAAACTGAATTCCTTAGGCTCGTTAGTCACGAGATCCGTACACCCCTGAATGGGATACAGGGATTTATGATGCTTGTCAAGGATATGCCCCAAGCTGCCGAGTTGGCAGATATTTTCGATCTGCTTGAAGAATCAGTAAAACGACTGGAACGTTTTTCCCTGGTGGCGCTTTTCATAACGGAATTACGTACAAAAAATATTGAAATCCACAGGGAAGAAATTCAGGTAATGAATTTAATCCGGGGGGCTATTCAGAAATCTGCTGCAAAAATCGCTCAGAAAAAACTTCGCTTTAACCTTTCCGACACACTTTCTTTCCTAAAAATTACTGGGGATCAGCGCATGCTTGAAATATGCGTGGACAGTATCATTGACAATGCCGTACACTACTCTTTCCAGGAAGGAGAAATTTCAATTATAGCCCAACAACTTCCCGATCTTATAATCATGACATTCATTGACCGGGGAAGTGGTTTTTCCCCTCAGGCACTGATGCATATGTTTAAACTGTTTTCACCAGGAGAACAGCATATCGATGAAAATGTTGGTTTGGATCTGGCATTGGTGAAAATGATCATGGATGCTCATTCAGGAAATATCGAATTGGGAAATAATCCGGAAGGTGGAGCCTATGTCAGGTTAATTTTCAGCCGGTAAAAAAATAGTTCGGAATATGCTCTAGCCTAAAGTTTAGCCAGTCTTAAAAAGGAAGAAGTTTATATTCAAGACACCGCGGTAAATAAGTCATGCAAGCTGAGCTCAAAACAAAAATAAAGAAGGCGGCCTTTTAAGCCGCCCTCTTGGGTAAACCAAAAATATTACAAGAACAAGTTATCTGCTTATGATAATTTTTTTGAAAAGCTGTTTTTGAGTGTTCATCAGGAATAAAGTATAGATACCCGGACGGCTATTTCTCATATCTATTTTTTGCTCATATTTTCCGTTCACGGTCAATTCCGGAACTTCATAAACCACCTCTCCCAAAGTATTATAAACCTTCAGATTGAAAATTTCCATAGTTTCAGAATTAATGGTAACCATAAATAAACCATCATTTGGAACCGGGGATATCCTGAACTCCGGAATCTTATTTTCAGGGATTCCTACGCCGGCAACATATACATGGTTTGAAGTATCGGAAGTACATCCGTTTTCAAGGGTAACGATGGTCCAGTACCACCCAGGTTTATTAAATGGGACAAGGTAAGTTTGTTCATTAGCTCCTTCAATAAGAGATCCATTACGATACCATTGGTTGCCGATGGGAGCGCTGCTGGTCAGGAGGTTTCCGTCGTCTGTTACCACAGGAGTTTCAGGCAAGGGATTGACATTTACCAAAATATGGGAAACCCCTCCAGGGCCACAATCATTATTGCCGGAAACACTGAGTTCGCCAGAAATTGCATTGGAACCAAAATTTACAGTAATGCTATTGGTTCCTGCCCCAGAGACAATCGTGGCTCCATCTGGTAGCCCCCAATCATAATCCGTAGCATAGGCGATCGGTTCAACATAATATGATTCATTTTCGGTACCCACACACACTTCTGTAGATCCTTGAATGGGTACTGGTGATCCCGGGGGAAAAAGGATATTAACATCCAGTACAGTAGAAACAACTGCCGTACAACCCTGGGGACTGTTATATATTACACTTAGCCACTGACTTCCTCCACTAAACCAATAAATCTCAACTGCAGAGGTCCCTTGCCCTTCTGCAATAGCTCCTCCGGATGAAATATTCCATATATAGCTATTGTTGCCCGATTCAGTCTGGTACTGCCGCCATTCCCATGAGGGGCAAAAGCCATCAGGAGGTCCTGTAATGGTCGGAACCGGACGGGGATATACTGTCACATTGAAAACGGTGGGTGTTGAAGCCCAACAGCCGGATGAATTGGCGTAGTTTACACTGACGGTCTGCGCCCCCACAGTATTCCAGTTTACGGAAATTGTATTCGTTCCTTGTCCTGAAGCAATACTGCCTCCTGCACTGATCGTCCATACATAGCCTGAGTTACCTGATTGTGTGGTATAGGTGTTACCTGTTGTATTTACACAAGCAGTGGCCGATCCTCCTATTGTTGGAGTAGGTTGTGGATTTACAGTGACACTAAGTGCACCATTTGTGGGAAAACCGGCAACGGTCGTAAAATTCACATTAAGAGTGCCGGTGCCGGTAGTAGTCCATGTTACAATGACCTGATTCGTTCCTGCTCCCCCGGTTATATTACCTCCCGTGATGTTCCAAACATACCCCGACATTCCGGATTGTGTAACATAAGTATTGTTTGCCGAGTTAGCGCACAAATTGTTTGATCCGGTAATGGTTGCGGGAGTTGTTACGGTTATGATATTACTGTTTGAGCTTGTTGCGGCTCCCTGATAAGCCCTTAAACGGTAAAAATATGTAGTACCAGGCAAAAGAGGACTAACTGCGGTGGAATAAATATTACCAACATTAAGATTATTATAACCTGGAACAAACGATGTAAAAGCTGCGTTAAGAGAGACATCCAGATAGTATCCGGCTGCCCCTGCTGAAGCGCCCCAGTTGGCAACAAAACCTGTAGGTGTGACCCCGGAAGCGGCCCCTGCAACAGGCGCCGGCGGAGCTACGATGCCACAGTCTGTTAAACCCGAACCGCTGGTCTGTATCATCGAAATATTGGTCGGTGAATTTGAGAAGTTGGTGATAATTAAGAGATAATAATCACCCGCAACAGAAGTTGGGATGTCGATATATTCAGTTGCAACGGAAGAAAAACTACAGTCGATAACCTTTGCACAGCTAAGGTCCCCGCAGGAATTTTGACTGGGGAAAGGCCCCCAAAGACAAAAATCAACATCCACATTATTACTGTTCGTTTCAGTAATATGGATATCACCCCCAACTAGAACTTTCATATAAAACCATGCAGGATTTGGCTGTGACCCCAAACAGGAGTAACACGGCCCCGCTTCTCCGGATCCTGTGTTTGTACCGGCAGGATAAGTCATACCCTCTGATGCGCAAAAAGGCATGGCAGTTGCGCAGGTGCCACCCATCGGAAGCATGGGATTATAACCAATCCCGTTGGCAAAATCTTCAGCATTCTTTAACCCGATGGCTATTTTTTCAAACCAGCCAGAACTTATTGCTTCCTGCTTTAAAGCAGGATCGGAGTTAATATAGGCAATCTTTTTGTCAATGGCAATTTTGTATTCCTTATAGAATTGCATCCGTTCATCCGGGGTTTGAGCCACCAGGGAAGGAATAATACCAATAAGAAAAATCACCACACTTAAAATGGTAATAATTTTTTTCATAGCTTTAATTTTACAGGTTAATACTCAATAATATTTTTCCTGTACAAAGGAATAACAATAACCTGCTTTAGGAATAGGGAAGGGGTTAGCAAAAGGTTAACAAGTAAAAAAATATTCAGAATACGGACAGATAGTTACTGAACGGGATATCATTGCTGATCTTAAGTTTTTTACGCAGACGGCTACGTGCAACTTTTAAACTATCTGGGCTTTGGTATAGAAGAGAAGCGGTATCCTTGATATTCAATCCTAATTTCAATAAAATACAATGTCTCAATTCTCCAGGCGTTAAATCGGGAACATGTGAAATCAGGTTTTTACTGAATTCAGCATGTACATTCTGAAAGGCGACTTCAAAGTTTTGCCAGCTATCCTCCTTTATTTTTTGTTCTATCTCTTCAATGATACCATTAATCATCACCTTTGCTTCTGGCTTGTCGGTATACATATCTTTCAAAGCAGTCAATTTTTTCGTTATTTCGATGTTAAATTGATTGTTTTTCACCAGAAACAGTGTTTTTTCAACCAGTTCAAGATTCTTTTTTTCAATTTCTTTTAAATGACAGGAAGAAAACATCAGGGCGGAGTGCGTTCGGGCAGAAAGCTCGACAGGGTCGATGGGTTTACGGATATAATCATAGGCACCTGCAGAAAGAGCGGTGCCCAAATCTTGGGAATTGAGCATGACCCCTGTGACTAAAATGATGGGAATATGCATGGTTTTTGGATTCGCTTTGAGTTTATGTATGAGGTCAATCCCTGAGACACCAGGCATATCCCAGTCTGTAATAATGAGGTCATACGAGATTGTCTCCGACAACTCAACCGCCGAACTCCCACCAGTGGCTTGATACAGGCGATATTCAGGATGGGATTCTTCTAAATACCGCGTGACCGTTTGGATATTCTCAACAAGGTCGTCAACAATTAGTACTTTATACCTCTCCATCGTATTTGAAATTAATTAATTCATTGTATTTTATTCCATTGCAGTCTGATAATGCTTGTAAAAGATCGGATTTCCATGCGGTAAAACCGGCGGATTTCTGGAGATCAATGGTATTGACGATATCCTTTACATCTGATATCTGATAAATGCTTAACTTCTTTAACGCGTTGCAAAAAGGGATTAATAGTTCAATCTCCTCTTTGGTCAGTTGCCATTCTGGTATTTTTTTGAATTTCTCCTTGATAACTACAGGATTAATTTTTAACTCTTTGTCAGATTGAGTCAATGGTAAGGTGAACCAAAACGAGGATCCCTGACCAACCACTGAGTCTGCACCGATTTCACATGAATGGGCTTCAATAGCCATTTTACAAAACGTCAATCCTATTCCAGTTGAAGGTGTAATACCTAATTTTCTCTCATTTGTCTGGGTGTATTTATCAAAAATCATGGGTAGAAAATCGTTATCAATCCCTTCCCCATGATCAGTTATAATAATTTTCACATGTGTTTGGTTTAATTCTTCGGCGAAAACCTGAATATTTTCACCGTTTTTTGAAAACTTGATGGCATTTGAGAATATATTCACAAAAACCCGTTCAATAATCTCAGGATCAACGCTCACAATAAAATCCGTTGAATAATTTATCATTAAACGAATACTTTTCTTTTCAGCCAGGTATTGAATATCATTATAGGCTTTATTTATTATTTGCGTAACTGAGATATCTTCAGTTGAAATTTTCATCGTTTTATTTTCATACTTGCTGATATCTAATATATTCATCACCAGGTTCAACATTTGCTTTCCCGACTGCTTAATTGTTTCAATCTGGTTTCCTGAATGGTTAAGGTTGCCAATATTAATAATAGTATTTAAGGGATTTTTTAAGTCATGGACTAAAAATGAGTTCATGGAATCTTTAAAATTCGATAATTCCCGCAGTTTTTCGTTCATGGTCAGCAATTCTTCCGCTTTATTTGAAATTTCAAGGTTCTTTGATTCAAGCAAAGCGTTAGCCTTTTTAATTTTCTGACGACTTTTAATAATCACCAGGGCAAGACTTGCCATCAGAACAATAAAGATAAAAGAGGAAACCATCAGGGTTCGCTGTTGAGAAATGGTTTTGTTTTGAATTTCTGTTTTTTGCGTCAATACCGTGTTTTCATGATCGATCTCCTCTGTCCTGAATTTTATTCTTAGAGAATCCAAAGTTTTATTTAACTCTCTCTTATCTAATGAGTCTTTCAATTGGGTATACAACTGATAGTACTTTACCGATTCTTTGAAGTCATCCAACGAGTTATTGACATCTATCAAAGCTTTATAAGTTGTAATCAGATTTGCATAAGACTTGCTGTCCCGAAAAGCAGGTAGCGCTTTTTCATAAGATATTTTGGCATTCTTAAAGTCTTTGAGCCCTGTATAATCGTTACCCATGTTGACCTGATTAATGGCAAGTGATAATGGGTTATTGAATTTTATCAACAGTCCACTAGATTTTCGATGATAATACAATGCATCTTGGTATTTACCCTGCATCGAATAAACATTCCCAATGTTATCATAAATCGCTTGTGTCAAATTTTTATTTAAACCACTTCTGTTCAATCCCAAGGCCTCCTTATATTTCGCTAAAGCTTTTTCATACTCTGCTTGGCTTTTATATAAAATGCCTAATGCATTCAGACCAATTGCGGCATTCTGAAAGTCATTCTGGCTAAGGGATAGATTTATGCTTTTTTGGTACCATTTTTCAGCTTCATCATAATCTTTTAATTCAGCATATATCCTACCTAATTTCAAATAAATAGAGGATTGCCCAATGATGTTTTTTGTTTCTTCATAAATGTTTTTTGCATCAACAAAACAATTTAGCGCGGATTTGGATTCACCACGGTGTAAATGTATTGTCCCAATATTTTCAAGCATTGTCCCTGTTTTATCAGGTCTCTTTAATTGTTTATATATTTCCAATGCTTTTTTGAAACAAATAAGAGAAGAATCAAAATTTCCATTGGATTCATTGACCACGCCCAGGCGATTTAAGGCTATGGCCATTTCAAGAGAATCCTCGAAAATAACAGCGTTATTATATGCCTTGGTGAAATTTTCTTTTGCTGCAATTTTGTTCGATAAAGCAAAATAATACATACCAATACAATTAAAAACCTTACTTTTTAAAAAAGGAATTTTCATAGAATCAGCAAGATGAAGAGCTTGTTCGCCATAATCAATGCCTTTACGTGGGTCAACGGAACTGAATTTGGCGCTTAAGTCAATCAGCGCAGAAATTTTCTCTTTCCCGTTTGATTTTTCCACGATTGTTTTTAATCGTTCAATTTCAGGCGTTTGTGCACGAATTTGTGGAACAGGCGAAAAAGAAATAAAAAATAAAACAGCAAGAAGAATCCTCATGGTAATTTCGATATTAATGGATCAATTCAAGGTTCATTTTTAAAATACCTGCAATAGGATGATAAAATCATAATGCAAGATAAAAAAAAGTCAATTACCAAATTGAAAAATTCAGGAGAGATAATATTCTAGATAAGGTTGCAGGCTTGGAGGAAGTGACCCCTCATTTAATTAGCTTATGCTATTTGATCAGCGAAAGTCCTTCCAGTGCTGAAGGGTCTTTGGGTCGGTTCAACAATGTTTTGTTGAATAGTACCTGAGCTTCGCGCAGTTTGCCGAGTTTGAGGTTGGTCCAGGCATAGAGGACCATGCTGTCGTAATCAAAAGGATACAGGTTAACAACTTTTTCAAGATATTTTTCAGCCTTTAGATAGTCTTTCCTGCCATAATAAATGGCACCTAAACGGTAATTAGCCAGGGTGTTTTGGGGATCGATGGCAAGAATATCATTGTACTGCCCAATTACCTGATCCCAGTTTCCCAGGGCGGAAGCGGGGTTGACATAGCCAAATTTCGCCTCAATGGCATAGGGCTTGAGATTGATTGCTTTCTGGTAATACGCTGAAGATTCCGTAAACTGACCGGCAAGATAGGTAACCCACCCCAGCCGGAGATTGATTTCATAGGAATCTTCCTGATAAATTCTTTTCATTTCACTGATGGCATCTGTGAAATTTCCCCTGGACTCATAGGCCTGGCTTTTCGAAAATGCTTCCTGCCATGCGGTAAAATTAGTCTGACTAAAAAGCGACACTGAAAAAAGTAAAAAGAGTATAATAACCTGATATCGAAATGATAAAAACAACTTATTAAACTGTGAATTTGTCTCTTTGTTAAGGTTTAAAGTTTCCATGTGATTCCTCCGATGATTGAATTTGTGTTATAGGGATTATTTTTTATTTGCTGAACTTCAAGGATCTCGTAAATACCTGGTTTTATGGTCTTGGTATAGTAAATTTGCTGGCTTTCCTTTTGGTAATATTGATAGATAAGCGAAAGCTGGAGTTGTTTGCCAATGAGAAAAACAAGGTTGAATCCGGTTTTGAAATCAATTTTGTCACTATTGTTATATACTATAAAACCATTAAAGATATTGGAATTGGTGAAATCACCATAATAAAAGTTGGCTTCACCCCACATCCATGGTGTGATTTTTGCGCCCAGAATTTGGCTTATTAAAATACGTTTTTCTTTCTTCTGGAAGAACCCTGTCACCGTGGTGGTCCCGTAAAAATTCAGGTTTCCCATAGGATAATAAGTCAGTGAAAGACCGGCCTGCTTTTGAGTTTTCCCATTCAGGTTCGACCAGCTTCCGGTCAGCGCAAGGTTGAAACGGCCAAGATCTTTGGAAATCCTGAGGCTTACTACAAAATTATTAAAGGAAGTATCGTTTTGTTTAAAAGAATAAGCCAGTGAAGGATAACGAAACAGGTGGTAGGTGTTGTCGACATAGGAATAATAGGCAGTATCGCTGATACTATCGGTCCGATAACTTGGGTTAATCGTTGGATAGCTGACATTGATCCAGTGGAAAGCAGGTATTATTTTTATTCCCCAGGCTAAGGTGATCGCTGCATTGATATATACTTCATGCTGGCTGATATGATACCGGAAAGAAGTATCATGGACCTTCCAGGGATAAGAGTATAAGTAGTCCCTGCTAAAGGGGTTCTCGATAATCGTATCTCGCTGAGCTTCAGAACGACCGTACTGAATGTATTTTGTCTTCGAGAAATTGAGGTAGCTATAGGCAAGCGTCAGATCAATCCTTTTTGAAATCTTTAATTTCAGGCTGAAGTTTTCATAAATATTGTTACCATAGAGATCCTGCTCTCCGTAAATACTGTCTTTGCCCATCAGGTTAGAGAGATTATCTGGGGATCGGTTGCTGCTCAGGGTATAACCACTTTCCAGGTGAATTTGCTCCAGAAATCCCGGATCTGAATGTTCAGTATCGCCGATAATATCATTCAGGGAAGCTTTAAGTATTCTTGCTTCTTCAGGATGGTTCGAATAAAGATAAGATTTGTATAAATAATCTGCAATAACCGGATCGCCCGAATTAAATGCCCTGGCTCTGGTAAGATGGGTTATAGCAGGAAAATACTGTTTTTTACTGAAGTAAGCGATTCCCATTCTGGCCCTAAGATAATAATAATCAATTTTATTTCTGAGTGCCTGTTTCCCGACCAAAATCACACTGTCCCATTTTTGTTGGTTGTAACAGAAATAGGTAAGCCGGTCAACAGTTTGAAAATCCAGTTTGGTGGCTGACTTTACCGGTAAGGAAGTCATAAAAAAAGTCAGCATCAGAATGTAAAAAAGCATGCTTTTCATCAATCACCCCCAAACCTTACGACCGTTACTTTATCTTTTTCACTGATCGTGAAATGTTCCAGCCCATGAGCTCCGATAAACATCTCACATTGCATTTTTTTAATCTCATAGCCCCCAATCCTTGCTTTGCTTATCGATTTCAGTCGGATACCGGTTTGCATCAGTTCATCTTCCATCTTAAGATAGGAAAGCATGAAATCGGACCGGATAAACATGAAAAATGGTGCAATGAAATCCTGAAGCAGGCCAGATACGCGGTTGTTAAAGGTATTGACCGGAAAATTATCCTTGACCAGCAGATTGGGATAAAAACCCATCGTGATCTTATAGGCTCCCATGAAAAACCTGAAAAGCAGGGAAGATCGGTCGCCTTCGAAATGGGTAAAATAATGTATGTCTCCGTCATTCCGAAAGTAGGCTCGTGAATTGGTTTTTTCACAGTGAATGAAAGTCAGGCTGGTTGCATTTATCTTTACTTCCCAGTCAAGCAGATATTCATTTCCGTTTTCTGGCAATACTTTCAGGTTTATTTTTTGACCTGGGATAAAATGAAACGCTTTCTCAAGTGAAGCGTTTTTTCTGATGTTTGAAACCAGTATTCCGTCTTCCGGAATATCATAGGATTTCAATTCATAAGTGTTGTTTTTATGGCAGATGTAATGACTGATCGGGTAGTTCAGGGTTTTTGAGCCGATAAACGGAGTCCCCTGAATTTGAAAATGGATATGCGGGGCAGGTGAACGGCCAGAATTCCCGCAAGCGGCAATGACTTGTCCCTTTTTAACAGCATCGCCTGCTGCCACTTTAATGCTCTCTTTCTTAAGGTGTGAAATTTTTGAATACAGATGATCATTATGACGAATAACAATGGTGTTACCCCAGTTCTTTTCAAGATTGACCTCTCCGATTTCGTTGTCTTCTACTTCATCTGCAATTTCTTGCACCCATCCATCGGCGGGAGCGATTACAGGCTTGTTAAAGCAATGGTATTCTTCACGCTTTATCCCGTCTCCGCTGTGGATGGAGCCTTTTTCATCTGTAATCTCAAAATCCCAGGCATGCTGCCATTCTCCCTGGTGGGTTAACTTCCCATTATGGGCCTGGGTTACTTTCCATTCTCCATAGAAAGGCAGGGCGAATGGAAAATAGTAAATGCTGCCGAAACGTTGACGGTAATTAACATGGGAGTATAGGTTTTTTTCTGGAGAATACTGTTGAAAACTCACCAGTTGTGGTTTGTCGAAAAATCTTTCCCTGAATTTAAGGGCATAAAGAAAAACCAGGACAATAATATTGAAAGGAAGGGAGTAAACGGAAAGCTGAAACAGTGAAAATATTGTCTGAGTACTGGTCAGGATAATGGATATCAAGGGGGTAAGAAGGATAACCCAGAGCATTGACCAGCGTGAAGGAATGATAAAAAATCCCCCAATGGCAATGGAAGTCAGGATGAAATTGAAGCCGATGAAATGATAACTAAGTTCGTGGATATCAGCACCGATAAACAGATAATAGGCATAAGCAGAGAAAAAGCCAAGTAAAGAAAGTAAGAAGGCGATCCGGGAATAAATCAGTAAACCCACTGCAATCAGGATACCGGCAAACAGGTGATACTGAAAGAAAATGGCACCCAGGGAGGTGAAATATAGTCTTACCGATTCATGGATTCCAAGTCCTGTGAGCCAATTGTAGGAATCAACCATAGGTTGTCCACCCAGAAAGTACATGTCATTGGTCATATAAATTCCGTGTTCGCTTATTTGAAGTGCAGTAAACTGCCTTGAAGCCAGGCTGACCATCCAGGTGCCTAATAAAAAAGATAAGCTGAGAAAGGGAAGCCCGTATTTTCCCACTATCCCCTCAACCCATAGAGTAAGAAAAAGGGTGAGCAGGGAAGCAAAAACCAGAATAATATAAAACTGAGTATTGGGTTGATAAAAAACCCCAAGACCTAATCCTACCAACAGGCTATTAAACCCATAGTACCCATTTTTAATATAGGTACGGTTAAACCCGATCAGGTAAGCCAGTATATTTGAAACCATGACCGCAATGACTCCGCTTAACCCGGCCCAGGGGTCAAAAAAAGAAACAACTATCAGAATAACCGCAAAAATCTTGCTGTTTGAAAAAAATATCTGGGTATAGCTGTTGATGATACTGGACAGGAAAGAAGGAAAAACGGACCGGAGTCGGATCATAGTTCGAATTTTTTCAAATGAGGGGGCACCTTTTCCATACTGTTCATGTTATTTACTGTTTCCCTAAGACGGATCAAATGGGCTTTTCCATTGGTATCGATCAGCACCACATTGGGTCGGAGGGTGATGAACTGCATCCATTGGGTCATGTTGTATGCGCCTACACTGTGTATCACGACATTGTCGTCTTTGTTTAGTAAAGGCAGGCTGACGCTTTCCCTGATCACATCAATATTCATGCAAAGCGGGCCATAAACACAGGTGTCTTCCGAATACTGGGTAAAAGATTGTGCAGGGGTGATTTTATGGTCGTACCAAAAAGAAGTGAAAAGGATATTCACTCCGATATCAAGGATGGTATTCCGGCGTCCGGTGCTTGATCTTTTATTGGAGATAACCGATCCAAGCAGGTATCCTGCATCATCAATCAATGCCCTTCCGGTCTCGAGGATGAGCAACGGAAGTTTATCCTGCTTAAAATTACTGTTGAGCAATGCGGTTGCGATGACTTCTGCAAAATCATCAAAAGTCGGATTGGTATCAATTCCCGGAAGATATGAACCCTTCAGGGTATTCTTCGAGGCAAACCCTCCTCCAAGATCGATATATTTTATTTCGTGCTTAAATTTCTGTTCCACGGAAATTGCCAGTTCAGCAAGTTTTGAAGCAGCAATGCCATAAGCAGAGGGCGCCAACATAAACGTTCCGATATGGCAATGCAGCCCTACCAGCTCCATTTTTCCGGAATGCATGATTTTGTTTATCGCATCCCAGGCCTGACCATTTTCATAATTGAAACCGAAACGGTCCCACATGGGATATACACCGGTATCCATATTTACCCTGATCGCTACCCGTGGACGAAGTTTAAGTTTTTCTGCCAATTCGGAAATGGAATATAATTCATCCAGGTGGTCGATATGGATCAGAGAATCATTGGTAATGGCTTTTGTAAGATCTTCTTCGCTTTTTTCCGGTCCGTTAAAAATGATCTTTTTCCCGTCCACACCGAGGGCAATCGCCTTGTCGTATTCAAAACCGGAGACGACTTCAGCCCAGGAACCTTCCTGATGAAAAATATGGCAAACAGCATTGAGGTAATTGGTTTTATATGACCATGCAAACTGAACCCGGGGATATCTGGTTTCAAATGTTTTTTTCGCTTTTTTAATGGTAGAGCGGATTGTCTTTTCGGAAATCACAAAAAGAGGGGAGCCGTATTCTTTAATTAAATCTTTCACGGCAAGACCGTCAATATGGGTCATGGGCTGGTATTCTGTTCTTGTGCCGAATTTATTTGGCATTCCGGTTTCCAGTTTCTTGATTGCCGGTCGTTCATATCTTATCTTGCTCATATATAATGGGGTTTTTAAAAAATCAACAGGGTGATAAAGAGTTTATTGAATTGGTGCATTCTTTTATAGTTCTCCATAAACGCTGATCTGTTCAAATTCTTGCCGGTCAACGATCATGTCCCAGGCATAACGGATGAACATTTTTCCCACCTCAAATGAAGTAAAAGGCTTGACTTCTTTCCCCAGAGCCAGATTGACCAGTGCCTCAGGAATGTTTTGTCCGGCACCGACGGCAAGATAAATCCAGGCCGGTAGCCTTGGATTAATCTCGAGCAGGTACAACTCCCCGTCTTTGTTTTTCATCAGTTCCAGCTCAAAACCACCTCTCCATTTAGTGTTTTTCAGAAACTTTTTGGTCATTTCCAGCATTTTCTCATCCGAAATGGAAATCCCTCCCCAGGCTTTCCCTTTATCCGTGATGTATTGTTTGCGCATCGGGACAGCTGCAATGGTATGGCCTTTTCCATCGCCTAGTCCGGTGACATTAAATTCCGTGCCATGGATAAATTCCTGGATGATGATAGGCAGACCCCATTTGGCACTTATTTTATTGAAATAGGTTTTAATTTGTTCAATACTATAAGCGATGGAAGCATCGTAAAACTTCCCTTTCACAATCATGGGAAAGGAAAATTCAGAAACCAGGCTTTGAACGGTATTCAGGTCATAAATCACTTTGCTTTTCGGAACGCTGATCCCGTATTTTTTTCCGAAATCATTCAGGTTGACTTTATGCCGCTCTTCAAACTGGTGCAAGCTGGGGAGAAACATATGTACACCCATGGTCTTCAATTTTTTTTCCAGCTTGATGAAAGGATAAAGTTCAGCGTCAAAATTGGGGATGATCACATCCAATTTTTCCTTTTCATGGATATACTCCAATCGCTCGAATAGGGTATCAATGCCTGCTGTTGGATAAGGAATGGAGTAAGTCCGCTCAACCAGGTCGTGCATATAAATACCGGGTTCAAGAGATTCATAGGAAAGCCCTATGATCTTTACATCGAATGAAGCGGCTTCTCTTAAGGCCCTGATGACCGAAACCCCGGGACCGGGGCTGTCGATGGCATTCAGGCCTGTGACGGCAATATTAAGCTTTTGCTTCTTCATGAGATTCCAGGAGGTTATTATGGGACAGGATACCAATGAAATCCTGATAATCCTTTTCGAAAGTAGCTTTATCAGCAGTGTACTTCGCAAGGATCGTATTAAAAATTTCTTGGTCGGTTTTCTCTTCACGAAGAAGGTTCAAAATTTCAATCCCAATCGGATTCACCGAGAAAGATTCACCACTTACCGGGTTAAAAAGCAATCCGGCTTCGCTGACGGCAACATTTTTTCGAAGTTTCATAAAATGGATTTTACGATGCAATATTAAACATATAAACATTCCTGCATATTATAAAATTTTAGAAATGATGTATAAAATTTTAAGGTTTAGGGATTTCGGTCAGGGGAGGAGTTGATTTTGTATTCGGTTACTGAGATTCCGGTAATGGCTTTGAATTGGGTTGAAAGGTACTGAACGCTGCTATAGCCCATCATATAGGCGATTTCGCTCAGGGAAAGATCTCCATAATTGATCAGTTCTTTAACTTTTTCAATCTTATGGAGTATGATGAATTTTTCAAGGGTGATTTGCTCATGTTTTGAAAAAAGGCTTGACAAATAAGGGTATGACATATTAAATCTTTCCACCAGGTAGTCAGAGTTACGGACCATGGCATTGTATGTGGAATAGTGAACGAGTTCAATGATTGCTTGTTTGATCTGTTCTATCAGGATTTTTTCTTTATCCTGTATGATTTCAAATCCGAATTGTTCCAGGATACGTTCAATTTTTTTCCAGCTGATTTTTTTGGGGTTGATGGTCAAGGTGATTCTTCCCATCCTGATATCATCAATCTGAACACCATCCATGCCAAGTTCATTTCTGACCACATAGATACAGCAATGGCAAACCATGTTCCTGACATGGATCGTCCGTTGCTGCTGAAGGTGTTGTTTTTTTTCTGACATCGGTTAAACCAGTTCGTAACGATATGAATCTTGGCGAATAAAGATAAACAATAAAATGGTAAACGCCCAGAGGGAAGATCCCCCGTAACTGATAAAAGGCAGAGGAATTCCTATAACCGGCAGCAAACCAAGAGTCATACCGATGTTAATGGCGAAATGGAAGAACAGGATTGATGCAACACCATAACCATAGAGCCTGCTGAATTTGGAACGTTGTCGTTCGGCTGTCAGGATCAAACGGGTAAAAAGGGCAAGGTAAAGAAAGACCAGGGCGGAGCTTCCAAGAAACCCTCTTTCCTCCCCTATGGTACAGAAGATGAAATCTGTGCTTTGTTCAGGGACGAAATTATACTTGGTCTGGGTTCCCTGTAAGAAACCTTTTCCTGTCAGCCGACCTGAGCCGATGGCAATGAGGGATTGGTTGACATTGTATCCCGCACCTTTCAGGTCAGTGTTCATCCCCAGCAGCACTTGGATACGCTGTCGCTGATGGGGCTCCAGAATGTGATTTACAGTATATTCAACAGAATAGACAAAGGCTGTGCTGGCCAGAAAAACGGCTGAGATTACGAGGATGTTTTTCAACCGGCGATGGGTACGCAGGTAAATAATGATACTGATGAGAAAAAGACCTCCTATAAGATATGCTTTTGGGAGGATCAGTGATAATATTCCAAGCAGGGGAAGAAGGATGAAAGTCAGGGGAATAAAGCCCGAAAGACCGCTTCGGTAAAGAACAATGATGAAAGCGAGAAATATGATGGCAGAACCGGTATCATGTTGAAGCAATACGATAAAGGCAGGCAAAAGAATGATTACAGAAGCGAAGAAAAGCGTGGAGGTTTTTCGGATATCTACATCGATAGTGCTTAGAAACTTAGCCAATGCCAGGCATGTGGCCATTTTTGCAAACTCGGCAGGCTGGACCCCAAATCCTCCGATTGCAAACCAGCCTTTGGACCCGGAAATTTCCCTTCCCGAAAAGATGACCAAGATCAGCATCAGCAGACAAATTCCATAGATAAAATAGGAGAGCTGGGAAAACAACTTTGGATCGATAAGCAGTATCACCATGGCCAGAAAAAGGGCTGCAAGGATAAATACCATTTGTTTCCCATACCGCTGTGTCATATCCACGATATGGTGATGGTTTTCATCGTATACTGCGGCATAGATGTTGATCCAGCCAATGATGACCAGGGCCAGGTATATGCCTACCAAAATCCAGTCAATCTTGTAAAATATTCCTTTGTCCTCTCTCAATTTCCAGGTATTGTCCGTTAATCAGGTTACTGTTAATCATCCTTTCTTCAAGATCTTTTCTTTTGACACATCTTTTCAGGTACTTTTCAATCATTAAACTGGCAATAGGCGCAGCCCAGCTTGCACCGAAACCAGCATTTTCCACCACTACCGAAATAGCAATCTTGGTGTTTTGTCTGGGAGCAAATGCAATAAAAACAGAATGATTTTTTCCATGGGGGTTTTGCGCGGTACCTGTTTTTCCGCATATTTCAATGCTGTCTATTTTGGCATTGGTGGCAGTTCCCCCAGTTATTACATTGGCCATCCCTTCGATGACCACATCGAAATAGGAAGGATCGACATCACAGTAGCGTTTTTGTAAATATTTTGTATTCAGGCTGTCCTTACTTCCGAAAGCGCGGATTACATGAGGAGTATAAAAAAAACCCTTATTGGATATCAGGGCAGCCAGGTTGGCCAGTTGTACAGGTGTGATACCGATTTCTCCCTGCCCGATGGCCAGAGAAATGATACTCATGGACCGCCACCTGTTTTTCCCATGGTATTTATCGTAATAGGCCGGTGAAGGAATGTTTCCGTTGAGTTCTCCGGGGATATCAATCCCGAGTTTTTTCCCAAATCCGAAGCTCATCACTTCTTTTCTCCAGCTTTCATAGGCTTGGCGTGTATTAAGGTATGATTTTTTATCAATAATGGATTTAAAGACCCTGCAGAAATAGGTATTACAGGAGATCTGGATGGCGCCCACCAGATCCAGGGGACTTCCGTGGGGATGACAAGCGACCATTTTTCCGTCTCCAATGGGGTAACCTCCATTGCAAGCATAGCGGGTTTCCGGAGTTAAAACTCCTTGCTGCTGACCGACCAGGGCATCCACCAGTTTAAAGGTGGAACCAGGTGGGTACATGGCCATGAGTGCCCGGTTAAATAAAGGAACAAATAATGTGTCTTCACTCAGCAAGGTATAGTTTTTTTTCCGGATCTGACCAACCAGCAGATTGGGATCATAGGCAGGGCTGGAGACCAGGCAAAGAATTTCTCCGCTTTCGGGTTCAATGGCCACAATACTGCCTTTCTTTCCACTCATAAGCAGTTCTCCGTATGTCTGAAGCTCGGCATCCAGAGAGGCGTACAGATCCGTCCCTGCAACGGAAGCGGTATCATATTTACCATCATGGAAACTCCCTTTACTGCGGTTAAAGACATCCACGACCTGGATTTTCAGCCCCTTTTTTCCCCTGAGGATTTCTTCATATGATCTCTCAATGCCACTAATGCCAATATAATCCCCGGACTTGTAATATGGATTTTTAGCGATTATTTCCGGATTGACCTCTCCAATGTATCCGAAAGTGTGAGCAGCAATGGGATAAGTGTACTTTCTCAGGGTTCGCGATTGGACAAAGAAGCCCTGGAAAAGAAAAAGCTTTTCTTCAAGATATCCATAATTTTCACGGGTGATCTGGGACTGAAAAACGGAGGCACGATAAGGTGAATAATTCCTCGCTTTGATTAAGCGATCAACGAACTCTTTTGGTTCTATCCCGATCAGGCGGCAGAGCTCTGCCGTATCAGTGTTTTTCACCTGCCGGGGTATAACCATCAGATCATAAGCGGCTTCGTTATATACCAGTAATTTGCCATTCCGGTCGAAAATCAATCCCCTGGCGGGATATTGGGTGATATAGCGCAGTACATTATTATTGGCGGAAAGGATATATTTATCCACCAGGATTTGAATATAAAACAGACGAATGAGATATATGCCCCCGATGATAAAAAAAAATCCAATGATAATGTATTTCCGGTTGGCGAATTTTCTTTCCATCCGCTTTATTTCCTTCTCAGAATGATATCGGGAGTGTATATGATGTTGCTTTGATGAAGTGCACGGTCATAAATATACAGTTCAAACCTAATGGTATCGAATAAAGGATGGGGATTCATTGACAGCGTATCGACAATCAGCCCTTTGATCGCTTTATTCGGATTGTCGGGAGTCAATACAGGGATACGTGCCGAGAAGGGAGGATCCAGGTCAATTTTTACGTATTCGCCAGCTTGCTTTTCAAAATAGCCGATCAGATAATTATAGTAATAGTCTCCCTGTTTGTTATAGGGTGGAAAAGTATCCCCGGGGTTCAATCCGATGTCCCCGTTCCCGTCTTTGAAGGTAATGGCAAGAATACCTTTTTTAGCGAACTGTCCGGTATCAAATATACTGGTCCAGCCTGCAAATTCAATTTGAGGGATATCCGGATACGTTTCTTTCTTCATGCAGGAAGTGAAAAAGAATATCCCGTAAACAAAAAGAAGCAGAAAGAAATATCGCATAATGTACTACCTTTGAATAGCCGTTAAAATTACAAATTTTTTAATTCATTAGCCCTTCTTAGCTATGGAATTCAGGAATGATGTGTTTTCTGTAACATCCGAATCAGAATTTCTTCGTACTTCACTCGAATTATTTCATTTTCAATATGAATATAATCAGGTTTATAAGGCCTTTGTCGACTCCCTGAACCTGGATCCCTTGAATATTAAAAGTCTTGCGCAGATACCCTTCCTCCCGGTCGAGTTCTTTAAAAACAAGGAGGTCATGTGCGGGAAACAACCTCCCCAGAAAATTTTTCACAGCAGCGGAACTTCCGGTCCTGAAAAAAGCCGGCATTATATTTCTGACCTTAATCTTTACAGGAAATCGCTTCAGCTTGGATTTGAATTTTTTTTTGGACCTGTGGAGGATTGCCAGTTTCTGGCCTTGACGCCGACTCCTGAGCAACATCCTAATTCCTCCCTGGTATTCATGTTGTCACGGCTGATGGACCTTAGCCTGAGTGCAGAAAACGGTTTTTTCCTTCAGAGTTTTTCCGGACTTCACGCTCGGCTTAAACAGTCTCATCCACAAGGTAAAAAAGTAATCTTATTCGGCCTAACTCATGCCCTGTTGAATTTTGCCCGTCAGTTCCCGGATAATTATGGACAGGTCATTGTGGTTGAGACCGGGGGCATGAAAGGACAGGGTGAGGAAATGATTAGGGAGGAATTGCATGCCACGCTCTGTTCTTCTTTCGGATTGAAAAAGATACACTCGGAATACAGCATGACGGAATTGTTATCCCAGGCCTACTCACAGGGTGATGGGGTATTCCATTGTCCGCCCTGGATGAAAGTTCTCATTCGGGAAACAAAAGATCCTTTTTCGTTTGAAAAACCAGGAACCACTGGAGGTATCAACATCATCGATCTGGCCAATATTTATTCCTGTGCTTTTATCTCCACCCAGGATCTCGGCCGGAAATATACCGATGGTTCCTTTGAAGTGCTGGGCCGCTTCGATTCCGCTGATGCCAGGGGATGCAGCCTGATGATTTAACAAAGATTCCATCAGACAAAAACCTGATGACCTGCCCTGTAACTGTTATACGGGGGAGGGCATTGCTTAACTGGGAATATCCCGTTAATCCGTTTAGGGTAATATTTGACTTATTGAGATACTCTGGTGGTTTATGTATTCAAAAAATCAGGACCCCGGAACGGATCATGTTGAAAAAGATGCAGATAAGGAAATGATCTCTTTACAGTCGTTCATGGTGGAGTTCACCAGTTTAGAGACAGGATAAGCTTTCATTTTGAAGGCAGGAAAAGGTTTTAATAAACCCAGGAGTTCTTCTTTGGAAGATTGATCCAACCATTTTTTCTCATCCTGAGGCTGAAGGATGACAGGCATGCGTTCATGAATTCCAGCCATTAATTCGTTGGCTTTGGTGGTAATAATGGAAAACGACCGGATGATCTCTCCGTCTCGACTGATCCATTGATCCCAAATGCCTGCCATGGAGAAGAGGGATTCATCCTGCATTAGTATCCGGAAAGGCGTTTGGTTTTTATCTTTTTTCCATTCAAAAAAACTGTCGGCAACTACCAGGCATCTCCGGTTCCGAAAAATATTTTTAAAGGATGGTCTTTCAAGAATGGTTTCCGCCCTTGCATTGATCATCCGGCTACCGATTCCGGGTTCCTTCGCCCAGTAAGGGATAAGCCCCCAACGGTAGAAATTCAGTTCGCCGGCATTTTCATTTGAGATGACTGCCAGATCCTGTCCGGGGGCACAGTTGTATCTGGCTTTATAAATGGCAGTGCGTACGCGCAACCCAAAGCGTTCTTGAATAAGGGCATCTTCAACGGCAAATGAATATCTTCCGCACATCAATGGTAAATCAGAAATCTAAATTAGGAAAAATTCCTATATTTGATCGATGAAACATTATTTGATATCAAGAAAACCGACAGGAATACCGGGGAGTAAAACTCTCCCTGAGAAAATTTATTTTTTCCCCTCGATAATGATTACAATTTCTCCCTTAATGCTTTTTTGACCAAAGTGAGTGATTAATTCTTTCAGTGTTCCCCTTACATTTTCTTCAAAAATTTTTGTCAGCTCTCTGGATACGCATCCATAACGGTCTTCTCCAAAATATTCTGACAACTGGGTCAGTGTTTTGAGCAGACGGAAAGGAGATTCATAAAAAATCATAGTTTTTTCTTCTCTGGCCAGTTTTTCCAATCTTGTTTGCCTTCCTTTCTTATGGGGAAGAAAACCTTCAAAAGTAAAATGATCGGAAGGGATGCCGGAGTTTACAAGGGCGGGTACAAACGCTGTTGCACCTGGCAGGCATTCCACTTTAATTCCTGCTTTGATACATTCCCTCACGAGAAGATAACCCGGGTCGGAGATGGCTGGGGTACCGGCATCACTGACAAGGGCGATCACGACTCCGTTTTTCAGTTGTTCAACAATGTTTTGAATGGTTTTATGCTCATTGAAAAGATGATGGGATACCATCTTTTTTTCAATGCCATGGTGTTTTAGTAAAAATCCGGTATTCCGCGTATCTTCGGCCAGAATAAAATCCACTTCACGAAGAACCCTTAAGGCTCGTATGGTGATATCTTCCAGATTACCGATAGGGGTTGGAACAATGAAAAGTTGGGTTGGTTCATTCATTTATTCATCACGAGTTTGAATCCTATACCATGTACATTGATAAGTTCCACCCGGGGATCATCTTTCAGATACTTACGCAATTTGGCGATGTACACATCCATGCTGCGTGCATTGAAATAACTGTCGTCATTCCATAACTGGTTGAGTGCAACACTGCGATCAAGTACCTCGTTGGGGTGGGTACACAGCAGGCGGAGCAAACCGGATTCCTTGGAAGTGAGTTTTTGTTCCCTGCCCCGTATGGATAAAATCTGACGGTTGAAATCGAAAGTATATTGACCAATGGTGAACTGGTTTTCTCTTGAAGCGGTCTTCCTGGGTTCTTCAGTTCTTCGGAGAATGGCATGCATGCGGAGCAGCAGTTCTTCCATACTGAAAGGTTTGGTGATATAATCGTCAGCTCCGGCTTCGAATCCTTTAAGTTTGTCTTCCTGGAGTGCCTTGGCTGTTAGAAAGAGGATGGGGACCTTGGCATTGGCAGCACGAATTTCTCTGGCGACAGTAAATCCATCCTTCACAGGCATCATAATATCAAGGATACAGAAATCAAATTCTTTTGTATGGAAAGCATCGACAGCTTCCTGTCCGTTCACGCAGAGGAGAGTCGAATAACCTTTGGCATCCAGATAATTTTTCAGGATATTCCCCAGGTTGCGGTCGTCTTCGGCGAGCAAAATGTTAATCTGATTTTTCTCCATATCCATTCATCATAACAGATGAAAAACAAATTTAGTCTTTTATATGGAAAGGAAGAAAAACAGAGAATTTACTTCCTTTGTTCACTTCACTTTCCAGTTCCACCTTCCCCTGATGCTCTGCCACAATGGCTTTCACATAACTCAGCCCCAATCCAAAACCCCTGACTTCATGAATGTTGCCCGTGGGAACGCGATAAAGCTTGTCAAAAATTTTTTTCTGTTCATTTTTACTAATCCCGATGCCATGGTCTTCAATGGTCAGCATGATACCATGAGGGGAATTTTCCGTTCTTACCTGAATATGTGGTTTTCGAGGTGAATATTTATTGGCATTGTCGATCAGGTTGTACACCAGGTTGGTCAGATGGACACGATCCCCTTCAATGATTGGTTGTGCGGCAAGTAAGTCTGTATGGATAATCCCATCTTTGATTTCAACCTGGATACGGAGGTTTTTTATCACTTCCGCAATGATGTCATGAAGATTGATCTTATCCAGTTTCATTTTGAGCTGTCCCTTTTCAATTACGGCTGTTTGCAGTATTTTTTCTGCCATTCCTGCGAGCCGCTTGTTTTCTTCCTGAATCATGGTGATATAGGAATGAAAAAATTCATCCGATTTTCTCAGATTTTTATCGTTAAGGGCTTCACAGGCAAGAGAAATAGTCGAAATCGGAGTCTTAAATTCATGCGTCATATTGTTGATAAAGTCGTTTTTTAATTCCGACAAGCGTTTCTGACGAAAAACAATGGCAATGGTGTATGTAAATGAATAAACGATCACGATGATCAGGATAATGCTGATGAGCAGCATACCAAACAGTTCTGTTAGCAGGAATTGTTTTTCTTTTGGAAAATAAATCAGAAGGTATTCCGGACTGGTATAGATATCGCTCTGGAAAAGGTTGAAAGCATATCCTTTTTCGATGAGTTCTTTGCGAAAATTTCCAGATTTTTCAATCAGAAAGTCCAGCCCCTCAGGTTTGAAAATACCGAATTCATAACGTGTATCTATGCCTTTGATGTTCAGTTCAAGAGCGATCAAGGAATCGAGCTTGTTTTTATTGATGAAGTTGTCATAGGGTAGATGGCGGTTGAAGTTCAGCATGCTTTCAAACTGGTTGACTTGAAGGGCTTTGGATTTCTCAAGTCGTTCCACTTTCATCACCACTTTGGTAAGGGCCTCATTCACGCTTCGCCTGAAATTGGCTTCTTTAACCCTGGAAGCGTTGGTGATCCAATAAATCTGTATTCCCAACAGCCCGATCAGGGCGAAGGTCATGGCTAAGATCGTAATGATGATGATCCTTCGGTTCATGAATACAAAAGTATTGAATTTTGAGATTCAGACATTTAACAATTTTTAACGTATATTAATATTTCTTAACATCTTGAATCTGAAGTTTCGGTTATTTTTGTTTTAGAAAAAACGAAAAGTTATATATCGGTCTGTTAAGGTTTTGTTTATTGGTTTCAAGTGTGTTCTTTGCAAGGGGACACACTTTTTTTTGATTTCTTCCCCAATCTTCTTATTTTCGTTTCTGATAAATCCATAGCCAATGAAAAAACTAAATCTTGATATCATTCATGTTGCGCCCTTTATCGGTGAAAAGTGTTTACCTCGATTTCAGGAGGAAATCTATCATTGTCATCAGACTTTGATTGAGCATAGCGGGAAAGGAAATAATTTTTTAGGCTGGATGGATCTCCCGATTTGCGTTGATGAAGCGTTGTTCGACCGTATAGCGCATGATGCCTCCCGTATCCGCGAAATGGCGGAAGTATTTATCGTGATCGGAATAGGAGGATCATATCTTGGTTCCAGGGCAGTTATCGAAGCCTTGCGGAATCCTTTTGCAGATTTATTGCCAGAGCAGAAAAATCCGGCTATGGTATTTGCCGGCGAAAACCTAAGTGAAGATTATCATTCAGCTTTGCTTGAGTTGCTCGATGTAAAAGAATATGCGGTAGCCGTTATTTCGAAATCCGGTACGACCACTGAACCTGCAGTGGCTTTCAGATTGGTCAAAGATCATATGGAAAAAAAATACGGGAAAGAAGAAAGCCGCCGACGGATTATTTCCATAACGGATGCTTCACAAGGTGCGCTAAAAAAAATGTCAGATACGGAAGGGTATCCCACATATATCATTCCTGATGATATTGGTGGTCGCTATTCTGTATTGACACCGGTAGGGCTGTTACCTATTGCAGTCGCAGGGTTTGATATCCGTGCCTTGATTCAGGGGGCTGCCATGATGAGGGAGGTGGCTATGTCTTCGGGAGATTGCAGCCTGAATCCGTGTGCCATGTATGCCGCGGTAAGAAACATTCTCTACCGCAATGGAAAATGTATTGAGGTGCTGGTGAGCTATGAACCCATGCTGTTTTTTTTCATGGAATGGTGGAAACAGCTTTTCGGAGAAAGTGAAGGTAAAGAAGGAAAAGGAATTTTTCCGGCAAGTGTAACTTTTACTTCCGATCTTCATTCCATGGGACAGTACCTTCAGGATGGGATGAGGATTTTCTTTGAGACGGTCATTTATATTGAAAATCCACGAAAAACCCTAAGGGTGCCAATGGATACAGGGAATTTTGACGGACTTAATTTCCTGGGCGATAAAAGAATGTCTGAAATTAACCATATGGCTGCGATGGGAACGACCTTTGCCCATGTCGACGGTGGGGTTCCAAACCTGAAAATCAGTTTGCCTGAAATCAACGAAAATACACTGGGACAGTTGATCTATTTCTTTGAATTTTCCTGCGCCCTGAGCGGATATGCATTGGGAATCAACCCATTTGATCAACCTGGAGTAGAAGCGTACAAGAAAAATATGTTTGCCTTGCTGGGGAAACCTGGCTTTGAAAAAGAGACAGAAGCGTTGAGAATGCGGGTGAAATAGTCAGATGAAAGGTATCAGAGGGAGGATGACGGATGATGGTTGAGCGTTTGCTCAATGATTTCAGGGAACCAACGGTATTCCAGTGAATGAATCTTTCCGGCCAGGGTTTCTGCTGTTTCTTCCGGTGAAACCTGACATTTAGACTGAAAGATGATCTGTCCGTCATCGTACTTTTCATTTACAAAATGGATGGTGATCCCTGAAATTTGATCTCCATTTTTAATGACCTCCTGATGAACTTTCTGACCGTACATCCCTTTCCCCCCATATTTAGGTAGCAGGGCTGGGTGGATGTTGAGGATATGGTTAGGATAAAAATCAAGTAGATGACCTGGGATCAGCCATAGAAATCCGGCCAGAATGATCCAGTCAATGCTTTGGACAGAGAGGATATCGAGAATCTGGTTAGTATGATAAAATGTATGACGGTCAAAGGTCAGGGTAGGTATATTAAATGTTTTCGCTCTTTTTAGGACATAAGCCTGGGGATTGTTGCTCAGAACCATTTCGACCCTGATCCAGGGATGGCCTGAGAAATATTCCATGATTCGTTGGGCATTGGAACCATTGCCCGAAGCCATAATAGCCAATCGTTTAATCATAACATTTTCAGGGATAAGCTGCAAAAATACAAAAGATAACCCCAAGGTTATCCACCCTAACAAATTTTATAAATAACAGATTGTCAGCGTTCTATATTTATCAAATGTTAAAAAATCATAAATATTTTTGGTGGGTAATAATAAAATTCATTTCTTTGCAGTCCGTTTAACCAAAAACAAAAAAACATGTCTGACATTGCAGCAAAAGTTAAAGCTATCATAGTTGATAAGCTTGGTGTTGATGAAAGTGAAGTTACACCTGAAGCTAGTTTTACCAATGATTTGGGTGCTGATTCTCTGGATACTGTGGAATTGATCATGGAGTTTGAAAGGGAATTCGAGATTGAAATTCCTGATGATCAGGCTGAAAAGATCAGTACAGTTGGAGAAGTTATTTCCTATGTTGAAAACAACGCCAAGTAATCAATCAATCCTTGGATTTTTTGTTATTTGGCTCTTCCTCCTGCCGTTTGCAGACCGACACTCACCCCGCTTTAGCGGGGGTTTTTCCTTAGTCAATATAAGATAAAATGTCGTACAAGTGAAATTAAGGCGAGTCGTAGTAACTGGTCTTGGCGTACTCACACCACTGGGTAATACTGTTGATGAATACTGGAACAGTCTGGTCAATGGAGTAAGTGGTGCGGGCCCTATCACCCGTTTCGATGCTTCAAAATTTAAAACGCAGATTGCCTGCGAATTAAAAAATTTTAATCCGGAAAATTATTTTGACCGGAAAGAAGTGCGCAAGTATGACATCTATTGTCATTATGGGATTGTTTGTGCTGATCAGGCCATTAAAGATGCTGGTTTTAGCATGGAAACCTTGGATAAGAACCGGATTGGTGTCATCTGGGCTTCCGGGATAGGTGGCTTGGATACCCTGATCACTGAAGTTTCCACTTGGATCAAGGGAGATGGGGTTCCCCGCTTCAATCCTTTTTTTATACCCAAGATGATTTCGGATATCTGCGCTGGTCATATCGCGATGCGTCATGGTTTTCGCGGTCCTAATTTTGCTACTGTTTCTGCTTGTGCTTCTTCCTCTAATGCCCTGGTGGATGCTTTTAATTACATCCGTTTAGGTAAGGCAAATGCAATCATTGCCGGTGGTTCTGAAGCGGCCTTAAATCCCGCAGGAGTGGGTGGTTTTAATGCCATGCATGCCATTTCCACCCGCAACAATGATCCCGCTACAGCATCCCGGCCATATGACAAGGATCGTGACGGTTTTGTAATCGGGGAAGGCGCCGGGGCATTGGTGCTTGAAGATCTTGAACATGCCCTTAACCGGGGGGCAAAAATTTATGGAGAATTTGCCGGAGGAGGATTGTCTGCAGACGCCTATCATATGACCGCTCCTCATCCTGATGGTCTGGGGGCTATTCTTTCCATGCAGCAGGCCATTGAAGATGCCGGATTGAAACCGGAAGATATTGATCATATTAATACCCATGGAACTTCGACTCCTGCCGGCGATATTGCCGAGCCCAAAGCCATCGTAAGTCTTTTTGGAGAGCATGCGTTCAAAATGAATGTCAATTCAACCAAATCCATGACGGGACATTTGCTTGGGGCTGCCGGAGCCATCGAATCTATTGCTACTCTGATGTCGGTAATCCACGACCTTGTACCCCCGACCATCAACCATTTTACAGATGATCCTGACATTCCATCCCTGAATTTTACTTTTCATACTGCTGTCAAGCGGGAAGTGAACCATGCCCTGACCAATACTTTTGGTTTCGGTGGTCATAATGCCAGTATTATTTTAAAAAAATTTAAGGAATAATCTGAGTTGAGGATTGATTTTGCCCGTCCAGACAAATTTTCGCCTACACCCGAAAAACAGTTAGCCAAAGCGATCCGGAATATTTTTGGATTCCGACCTGGAAATATTTTTTTATACCGTCTTGCCTTTTTGCATAAATCAGCAACCCAGGAAACCCTGAATGGGATTAAAATCAATAACGAAAGACTTGAATTTCTCGGAGATGCCATACTGGATGCCGTCATCGCCGATTATCTTTTTAAAACCTTTCCAACCCGCGATGAAGGGTTCCTTACCGAAATGAGATCGAAACTTGTCAGCCGTTCCCAATTAAATAAATTATCTCAAAAAATGGGCATTGACGCCCTGATTCAGTTGGACAATGCTTCCAACAACCTGTTCCGCTCATTCAAGGGAGATGCCTTTGAAGCATTGATTGGAGCACTCTATCTCGATAAAGGATATGATTTTGCCAGGAAAATTATTTTAGAGCGCATCATCAAACATTATTTTAATATCACTGAACTGATGGAACAGGAAGTGAATTTTAAAAGCAGGATTATCGAATGGGTGCAGAAAGAAAAAAAAACACTTCATTTCAATATGTTGGAGGCAGTCGGGTCAGGGTTTAAGAAACAGTACATTGTCGAAGTCCTCATTGATGGCATTCCCATGGCCCGAGGTCAGGATTATTCCATAAAAGGAGCTGAGCAAAATGCTGCTGAGAAAACCTGGCAAAAAATAAACACTGTTAACCATTGATCTTTGTTTCATAATGCTTTATATTTGTTATGATCAAATATCGTCATGACAAAGAAAATTCATCTGGGAACCCGCCAGGAACCGACCTTGTTTACCCTAATCGGAATTTCATGCCATGATAAGGATTATCGGCTTTCCTTCCTCTTGAATCAACACCTGGGACTGGCGTTAGTCAAAATGGACGATCTCCCCGTTTCGACTTCCTCCAACCATGCACCCGATATGTTTTCTTTTTACTATTGTGAGGATGAAGATCATTATAATGCTTATTATTTAATCATAAACCGGGGACAGGATACTTTTCTATTTCCAGCTATGAAGCAAACGGATTTTTTACTGCTGATAGAAGGCCCATTTAAGAAAAACCAAAAGGATCAAATTCTGTCTAAGATCAAAGGTGTCCCCAATGTACTGACTTGCTTCGAAATCAATTTTTCAAGTCTTAAAAATTTTGAAACCCTGCTTATCGAACTGGAATTACACTATTCAGTTCTTCAGAGGGAAGCTAAATTAAAATTTTCACCCATTAAAAATACGGAGGACTAAACATGTTAGAAAATCTGAAAAAAAACATCGACAAAGGCCTGGATTATGCTGTCATGACCACAGACAAAATCACAAAGGCTGCCAAAGAATTGGCAAAGGAGAATAATCTAACCAAGGAAGAAGCCAAAAAGCTCATGGATTACCTGGTAAAAAAATCTGAAGAAACCCGGAAAAATGTGCAATCAGACATTCAGGACGTTGTGAAGGCCGTAATGAAAAAAATGGATATTCCCAATAAGGAAGAGATCAAAAAACTGGAAGAGAGAATTAAAAAGTTGGAAGGTTTTCATAAAACAGTAGTGAAACCGGCAGCAAAACCAAAACCAGTAAAGAAGAATATCCCTGTGACGATAAAAAAGAAAACACATAAAGCATGAAAATTTCCAAAATTGGTTTGGCGGTTCATGAAATTGGCCGGGCTCGTGAGATTCTTGGAATTATTGTTAAGTATGGCTTCAGCGACTGGGTCAGCAAAGGCGGGATGGGAAAATACCTGATATCTAAAAAACGTCTTGCCCGTATTGACCGCTTTAATCAAAGGGAACGTATCCGTATGGCCTTGGAGGAACTGGGGCCTACTTTTATTAAATTTGGTCAGATTCTTGCCGACCGTCCGGATATCGTTCCTGAAGCATTAAGGGAGGAGTTAAAAAAACTCCAGGATGAAGCACATCCCTTGCCGGATGCTGAAGCTATTAAGGCCATTGAATCTGAATTGGGGCGCCCCATCCATGAAATGTTTAAGGAGTTTGACAAAAAACGTCTTGCTTCAGCCTCCATGGCTCAAACTTACAGGGCCGTTTTACTGAACGGAGAAGAGGTTTGTGTAAAAATCCAAAGACCGGGAATAGATAAGAAAATTGAGCTCGACCTGAACCTGATGAACTTTTTTGCTTCACGTATGCAAAAAAATAATCCGGAAATGGAGGCCATCAATATTTCCGGTGTGGTCAGGGAATTCGGCAATACAATTAAAAAAGAACTGAATTTCAAGCATGAAGCCGCCAACCTGGTCCGCTTCTATCATAATTTTTCCGGAGATCCTGATATTTTCGTCCCTCAGGTGTATAACCAATATACATCACAAAAGATATTGGTCGAAGGTTATGTTCAGGGCATAAAAGTCAGCGACCTGGAAAGCCTTTTGAATTCCGGTTACGATCTTGAGCTGTTAGCCAGGAAAGCAGTCAGGCTGGTTTTTGATCAGATTTTCACCCATGGATTTTTTCATGCCGATCCCCATCCCGGCAACGTTTTCGTGCTTGAAAACCATGTCCTTTCCTTCATTGATTTCGGGATGATGGGATCTCTTCGCCCAGAACATCTTGATTTTCTTGGGAAATACGTGCTGGGCTACCTCGAAAGAGATGCCCACAACATGACGGAAGCCCTGCTTCTTGTTTCCGGGAAACGTCATTTTGCACGCCGGAAAGAGCTGGAATTTCAAATCGGTGAATTACTGGCTCATTATAAGTATCTATCCATCGAGGAAATGGATTTTGGCAAGGTGATGAATGAATCAGTTGATATTCTTGTTCAATACGGATTGCGTATTCCTTCCAGTATCTACTTGCTGGTAAAAGCTTTAATGGGAATCGAGAGGGTAGCCGTTGAGCTGAATCCCAACATTGATTTTGCGCATGAAATGCAACCCTATGCTATGGCTTTAATGGCTCGACGGTTTGATCCCAAGAGAATTGCCTCCGAAGTATTTGAATCTCTCAAGGAATATTACAAACTCCTCAGGGAATTCCCTTCAGACCTCAATGAAATAATTTATAAAATCAAAGAAGGGAAGTTCAAAACCCAGATTGAAGTCAAGGGATTTGAGCCTTTGATGGAGCATATCGACAGCTCCAGCAACCGCGTGTCCATAGCCATAGTTCTGGCTGCGCTTATCATCGGTGCTTCCATAATTTCACAATGGGAACATACGCGCTGGGTAGGTACAGTAGTATTTTGCATGGCAGGGGTTTTCGGATTCTGGCTGGTGGTTAAACTGTTCAGACGAAACAGGTTTTAGTACCTGAAGGGGAATGACAGGAGGCTTAGAGCGCCCCTGTGAACTGTTTGAGAAACCTTATATCATTTTCAAAAAAGAGGCGAAGATCGCGAATCTGATATTTCAGCATGGTTATACGCTCGATGCCCATGCCAAAAGCATAACCGCTAAAGCCTTTGCTATCGATACCGCAATTTTCAAGGACTGCAGGATCTACCATACCGCATCCCAGGATTTCTACCCATCCCGTATGCTTGCAGATATTACATCCTTTACCTCCACAGATATTGCAGGAAACATCCATTTCCCCGGAAGGCTCCGTGAAGGGGAAATAGGATGGCCGCAAACGGATCTTTGTCTCTTCCCCGAACATTTCTTTGGCAAAATATAAAAGGGTTTGCTTTAAATCAGCAAAGGAAACATGTTTATCCACATACAGCCCTTCAACCTGGTGGAAAATACAATGGGCGCGGGCGGATATGGCTTCATTCCGGAAAACCCGCCCGGGGAAAATCATCCGGATCGGAGGCTTATGTGTCTCCATGGTACGGATCTGAACTGAAGAAGTATGGGTGCGTAAAGCGATATCCGGGTTCTTTTCAATAAAAAAAGTATCCTGCATGTCGCGGGCAGGATGATCAGGCGGAAAATTCAGGGCGGAAAAATTATGCCAGTCATCTTCGATTTCCGGCCCTTCAGCTATTGTAAACCCGATACGGGAAAAGATCGAAATAATATCATTCCTGACAATCGACAGGGGATGCCTGGACCCCACTTCCATATAATCTACCGGACGGGTTAGGTCAAGGCCTGAAGAAGGAGTGGCCTTCTGTTCTTTAAAAGAAGATTTTAAAGATTCGATCTTTTCAGTAGTTCTATTTTTTAAATCATTCAGCAGAAGCCCAACCGCTCTCTTTTGCTCTTGGGGTAAATGCCTGAAATCTTCGAATAAAACGGAAACCAGGCCTTTTTTACTGAGGAATTTAAGCCGCAGTTGTTCCACTTCTTCTAAAGAATCAGCTTTTGCTTTTTCAACCTCTTCCAGCAGATCCTTGATCCTTGATTCCATTTCACCCGATTACTTGATCCCTTTATTGCTCTGTTCTAAGGCCATTCATTCAATAATCCTGATGGTCATTTTGATATCGGTAGTCGGGCGGTCAGCCTTATCTTTGGGTGCAGAGGCTATTTTATCGATCACCTCAAAGCCATCCGTAATCTCCCCATAAACGGTGTACTGTCCGTCGAGAAAATGAGCGCCTTTCTCAGGCTGAACAATATAAAATTGTGAACCCGAAGAAGCTTTTTTGGGATTTACCTGGTCACCAGTACGGGCGGCAGCAAGGGCTCCGCGCTTGTGGGTAAGGGTGGGAACGAATTCAGCCGGAACGGTGTAATTAGGACCTCCCGAACCAAGTTGCTGTCCCGGTTTTGCATTTTTTGAGTCAGGATCTCCGCCCTGGATCATAAAGCCAAAAATAACCCGGTGAAACAGCAAACCGTCATAATACCCGGAATTTGCCAGTTTAACAAAATTATCACGGTGCAGCGGGGTTTCATTATAGAGCTTGCCCGTCATATCACCAAAGTCGGTGTGAATGACAAATTTGATCACTTTTTCCTGTTTTTGAGATTGAGACATTAGGGAGAGATTAAATGCTAAAATGCTTGCAATTACTATTAAACTGATTTTCTTCATAGGATTTTTATTGAAAGGACAAAAGTACAAAAAAAACACATTTGCACATCACTTGGTTTTTTCGAGATAGCAGCGGCGGCAAAGGGGTTCATAGGAATCTTTTTCTCCCAACATGACCAGATGGCTATCGGGAACAATTCGATGGGAATAATGGGCAATGTCGCCGCATTGCATACAGATGGCGTGAACTTTGGTCACATCTTCGGCAATGGCCAGAAGTGCAGGCATGGGGCCAAATGGTTTTCCAAGATAGTCCATATCGAGGCCTGCCACTATAACCCGGATACCCTGACTGGCAAGGGTGTCGCAAACAGACACTACTTCCATATCAAAAAACTGGGCTTCGTCAATACCCACGACATTTACATCATTGGTGAGCAGTAAAATTTGTGAAGCAGTTTCGACCGGGGTGGAAGAGATGGAATTTTCATCATGAGAAACAACCTTCTCGATATCATAACGTTGATCGATCTGGGGTTTGAAAATCTCAACTTTTTGTTGGGCAATCCGGGCACGTTTCAGCCTGCGGATCAACTCCTCTGTTTTACCGGAGAACATCGAACCGCAGATGACTTCAATCCATCCGAGTCGGTTAATGGGATTGTTTTTTTCAATCAGCAATTTTATTACCTTTATGCCTTGATTACGGACAAAGATATAAAAAATCCGACTTGTTGAAAAAACCGAAAATTATGAATAAGGAAATCATTAAAGAGGAAATCAGGTTACTGCTCGAAGCGATCAATGAACAGTTCGATTCCATAAAAACCCAACAGGAAAAAATTCCCCAGATAGAATTCGATATCATCCTTGAAAATCTCCGCAAACTTTATGAAAACATACACAGGTTACAAAAGCTTGAGGACCATTTTCCTGTTGTTCCACCAACGCTTTCCAATAACCCTGTTCAGTCTCCCAGTCCTCCTCCACAGGCGGTTTCATCTAAACAGGAAGAAACCCGGCAAAAATCTTCAGGACCTCCGGTGACCGTTCATGTGGTTAAAACACCTCCGAAAAAAAGTCCGCCTCCGCCTCCTGAAGTTCCTGACCTGTTTGAAGCAGAAGAACCCACTTTCAGTATTAAACTTAAGGAAGCGCGTGAAAAATCGTTGGGAACCAAGACCTCTTCCGGACGTATTGACAACCTGAAACAAGCGATCAGCATTAACGATAAATTTATGTTCATCAATGAGCTTTTCGATGGAAACCTTAGGGAATACAATGAAGCCATCGATCATCTGAATGAATTCCCGGAACTGAGTCAGGCTTCTGATTACCTGGACAGGATGAGCCGGAAAAATTTCTGGGATACCGGATCCCCGGCGTTTAAAAAATTATCGGAGCTTATTCAGCGAAAGTACTGATCTCCTCCAGGATTTGATCAACTTCATTCAGGTCGGATGCAGTTACAAGGCGGATACGGAAAGGCTTGAAACCAGCAATCCCTCTGAAATAGCCGGAATAGATCTTCTTCAATTCGAAATGCGTGTATCGCTCTCCTTTATAGGCAAGGGATTTTTGAATGTGTTGCCGCAGGATCAAAATGCGTTCGGATAAGCCCGGAGAAGGCGGTATTTCCATTTTTCCCAGCCAGGCTTTGATATCCCTGAAAATCCATGGATTTCCTACCGCCGCTCGTCCGATGAGGAGGCCGTCTACACCATATCGGTCTTTCAATGTCTTTGCTTTTTCAGGAGAATCCACATCGCCATTGCCGAATACCGGAATTTTCATTCTTGGGTTGTTTTTAACTTTCCCGATCAGGGTCCAGTCTGCCTTGCCCCCATATAGCTGTGCCCGAGTTCTTCCATGGATACTGATGCCAGCGATACCGGCATCCTGCAGCTGCTCGGCAATATCCACGATATCTTTATGCGATTCGTCCCAACCCAGCCGGGTTTTCACGGTTACCGGTAAACGGGTCGAGCGAACAACAGCCGCTGTCATCCGTATCATTTTAGGAATATCCTGAAGCAGGGCAGATCCTCCGCCCTTCATCACGATTTTTCGTACCGGACAGCCAAAGTTCAGATCAATGAAGTCCGGACAGGCTTCTTCAGCCATTTCAGCAGCTTTTCTCATGGATTCCACCTGTGAGCCAAAAATTTGGATACCAACCGGTCGCTCCGATACTTCGAATTGCATTTTCATTTTACTTTTCCATGCATCACGAATCAATCCTTCCGATGAAATAAACTCCGTGATCAGCACATCAGCACCGAATTGTTTGCAAATGCTTCGGAAGGGAGAATCTGTAATATCTTCCATCGGCGCCAGAAACAAAGGGAATTCTCCCAGTTCAATATGTCTTATCCTGACCAAAAATTGTTACTTTTGTCACAAAAGTACGGAAAACTGCTCTACATCATGAAAACAGGCATTTTTGGTCAACTTTCCCCCTTTTCCCGTATCCTTTTTTCCCTCTTACTCACCTTATGTAGCCTTGTGTTTCTTTTTCTGGTCGGAATCTTCCTTGCAATCCCTTTATTTCATGTCAACCTGTTCAGCAACATGACAATACTTACCGATTATTCCAATCCGATCACCGTCATCTTACTGAAATACCTGCAGATCATCCAGTCTATTGGCTTGTTTCTTGTTCCTCCCATGCTGGCTGCATATTTTTTTGAAAACAACTCCATTTCCTTTTTAAAACTTGATAAATCTTCTCCGGGACTCATTTACCTGATCACCTTTATCCTGATGTTCACTGCCCTGCCTTTCATCAACTGGCTGGTTTCGGTGAATGAAATGATGGAATTACCGGTCTATTTTAAAGGAATTGAAGATTGGATGAAAGCATCAGAAGCTGAAGCGGCAAAGCTTACCGAAGTTTTTCTGGAGGTTAAATCATTTTGGGGTCTCCTGTTCAACCTGCTGATGATAGCCATTCTCCCAGCCATCGGAGAAGAACTGATGTTTCGCGGACTTTTTCAGCGCTTGCTGAAAGACTGGCTGAAAAACATTCATGTGGCGATTTTTATTTCTGCTTTCTTTTTTGCCGCCATGCATCTGCAGTTTTATGGTTTTTTACCCCGCATGATGTTGGGTATTTTATTTGGATACCTCTTCTTTTGGACAGGCTCAATCTGGGTCCCTATTTTTGCTCATTTTATCAATAACGGCGCTGCAGTTGTTGTATCTTATCTTGAGAAAATAGGGGTATTTCAAGGAGACTATGAACAATTTGGTGCTACCGAAAATGTCTGGTTTATCCTGGCCAGCGTTCTTTGTACAGGGCTGTTTCTTTTTATGATTTATAAATTCCGAGATCGGAAATATTATCCATAAACCATCCTGACTTTAGGGGGAGAAAGTATCAGGTATTCACTGTTTGGTACTGTCGCATTCAGTAATTCGGTAAAAAACAATAATTTTATGCATGCTTAAATCCATTTTCTTGCCGACAGTTTTGATCTTTTTTCTCCATACAGGCTTGTTTGCACAGGCCGATTCAGCTATGCTTCCTGTAAGGGAGAAAAAAAAGACCGGCTGGACCTGGGCCGCCGTACCGGTCATTGCTTATGACAATGATCAGGGCTTGCAGCTTGGAGCATTGGGTCAGGTGTTTTATTATGGCGATGGATCAAAATACCCTGAATACCTGCATACCATTTATGCCGAATGTTCCTGGTTCATGAAAGGGAGTGCCGTTTACCAGTTATTCTACGACTCCCGTTACCTGATCCCCGGGGGGATAAGGGTCACCGCAGATCTGGATTACCTGCCTGAACATGCCCTCGATTTTTACGGGTTTAACGGCTATGAAGCCAATTATAATGCTGCTCTCACCAGACAGGGTTCGGATGACTATATATCCCGGGTGTTCTACAAACATGAACGTAAGATGTACCGCATCATGCTTGATTTCCAGGGTCCCATACTCGGACAGAAACTCCGATGGCTTGGTGGGATCAATATTCTTGGCATTCAAACAGCTACCGTGGATATCAGCAGGATCAACAAAGGGAAGTCGGATGATAAAAAACTGCCGGATACTGCTCTGCTCTATGATCATTATGTCAATTACCGGCTGATCCGTCCCGATGAAAAGGCAGGGGGAACCACGATTTACCTTAAACTCGGACTGGTTTATGATACCCGCGACAATGAAGCGGCTCCAAACAGGGGATTCTGGTCGGAAGCCATGGTGCTGGCTGCCCCCACTTTCATGGGAAATCATCCCTATGCTTTTGTGAAACTGGCCATTACTCACCGGCAATACATTTCCATTGTAAAAAAATATCTGGTCGGAGCCTGCCAGCTAAGTTACCAGGGAACCCTTGGCGGAAGCACGCCTTACTATATTTTACCTTATATCTATAGTTCTTATAACCTGACTACCAAACCAGATGGTTTAGGCGGAGCTAAGACCATTCGCGGGATACTGAGAAACCGTATCGTGGGCGATGGGATCGCTTTCGGAAATATCGAATTGAGGTGGACATTTCTAAAAACCATTGTTCTGAAACAAAATCTTAGCCTCGGTCTGACGGGTTTTCTGGACGGAGGAATGGTAGTTCAGGATCATAGGGTTCAGCGAAACCTTGTCCCTGAAGATCAGCAGTCTTTTTATTTTAAATCCTCAACCGATTGCCTTCACCTTAGCGCGGGACTGGGATTCCGGGCAGCCATCAACCATAATTTCATCATTTCTGTGGATTACGGGTTGGCGCTTGACAAACAAGATGGAACCAGCGGTCTGTATATCGGGATCGGAAATATATTTTAGTCATGGTACGCAAAACGGTTCTTGTTATTCTTGCTCGAATCCTGTCGCTCAGCAAGCTGAGCCTTATTTTCCGGAATGTTGCCCTGCAGTATTTCCTGGAACGGAAGATTCGTTCATTTAACCTTTTTTCATATTGACCCATAAGGTTGAGAAGAACTCCATAGTTTTCCATCCGACAGCATTGATATTCAAAATTTTTAGTAAGTTTGAAATAAAATACAATCACCTTGGCATTCTTGCAGACAAGCCGGTTGAAGGAGAGGGCTGTGGTTTGCCTTTCTTGAAGAAAACGGTTTACCAATAGAGTTTATTAAGATAAATACAAACGATGGCAAGTCAGACAAACAAACCCCAGGTAAGGATTGAACACGGGCTTTATCTTGTCCTGCTGGTCTTTCTGATTATTATCATACAAAGTTGCAACAGGGCCGGAGAAGAACGGAAAACGACCTCCTCAGAGATTAAGAACGTTTCTCCATCTGTTCAGATTAAAGATTTTGATGGTAATATTTACCATGCGGTTACGATAGGCAGGCAGACCTGGATGAAGGAAAACCTGAAAGTCACGCATTACCGCAACGGAGATCCCATCCCTGAAGTGAAAGGGGATCCCTGGCGGAAACTTGCAACTGGTGCCTACTGCAATTATAATAACGATACCACCAACTCCAGGGTCTATGGATGCTTGTACAACTGGTTTGCGGTGGAGGATAAGCGGAATCTTTGCCCCCCGGGCTGGCATGTGCCTACAGATGATGAATGGTTTATTTTAAGCAGTTACTTAGGCGGAGAAGGAGTGGCCGGAGGCAAGCTCAAGGAAGTGGGTATCGGCCGCTGGAGTTATCCCAACGCTGGTGCTACCAACGAAAGCGGATTTACTGCCTTGCCCGGAGGCTACCGGAGTATTAAAGGCGAGTTCCAGATTCTGGATACCTATTGCTTCTACTGGACTTCGACGGCTTACTCCGCCAGTACTGCCTTCTGCCGCTTTCTGCAATACGATTATGAAGGGATCAGCCGCCTGGATAACCGGAAAACCTACGGTTTCTCAGTTAGGTGCATCAAGGACTAAAAATAAAAAAAACCCGCCATTACAGCAGGTTTGCGGAGAGACTGGGATTCGAACCCAGGGTACACTTTTGGCGTACACACACTTTCCAGGCGTGCTCCTTCGACCACTCGGACACCTCTCCGAAGAAAGTGTGGGTGTGGATGTGAGTGTGCAAAGATATTAAAAAATCCGGACTATCAAACAGTCATTTCTCCCCTCAGCGAAGTTTGCAGCAATTGACGGGTGGAATCAACAGAATACCCGCATCCGAGCAAGTGCATCATTTTCGTTACAGCTGATTCCGTCGTGATATCATAACCTCCGATTACGCCAAGCCGGCCCAGTTCAGCGCTGGTTTCATATTTGCCCATTTCCACGGCACCCCCCTTGCACTGGGTCACGTTAAAGACAATGATCCCCCGTTTCACAGCGTTCTCCAACTGATCAAGGAACCAGGGTGCAGTCGGGGCATTCCCCGAACCAAAAGTTTCCAGGATAACACCTTTCAGCCCTTTGGTGAAAAGGATAGCTTCCACGGCATATGGACTGATACCCGGAAACAGTTTCAGAATGGCAATATTGTCATCCAGTTCCCGGTGAACTTTCAGTTTCTTAAAGTTAGGTTTCAGAATCAGATTCTGATGGTATCTGATATGAACTCCGACCTCTGCAAGCAGAGGATAATTGCCCGACATGAATGCCCCGAAATGTTCGGCATTCAGCTTACTGGTGCGATTACCTCGATAAAGTTTGTTTTCAAAACAAAGGGCCACTTCCGGAACGATAGGCGTATCCACTTCCTTGGCACAAGCGATTTCAATGGAATTGATGAAGTTCTCCCTGCCATCGGTACGGACCATTCCGATGGGCAACTGCGAGCCGGTAAAAATTACCGGTTTATTCAGGTTTTCAAGCATAAAACTCAAGGCTGAAGCAGTATAGGCCATGGTATCCGAGCCATGAAGGACAACAAATCCATCGTGGTTCTCATAATTTTTCCCGATCACATCCGCCAGTTCCATCCAGAAAGAAGGATTCATATTCGAGGAGTCAAGCAAAGGCTCGAAAGTATAAAATTCAATCTGGCAGTTAAAATTTTCAAGGACCGGAAGATAACGGTAAAGATTATCAAAGGTCAAGGGCTTCAGGCTACCGGTCTTGGGATCCTGAACCATCCCTATGGTTCCTCCGGTGTAAATTACGAGAATAGACGTTTGATTAATCATGTTTTTTTATTAAAATGAATACTATCAGAAAATACGTCGCCTATCTCCTATCACCTCAAACACGGAATAAAGATAATGCATTTTTCGTGGTAAGGTCAGCGACTTCTTCCAGGGGGAGCTGTTTGATTTCTGCAATTTTTTTCGCAATGAGTGGAATATAAGAGGATTCATTACGCTGACCCCGGTGGGGAACAGGGGGAAGCCAGGGAGCATCGGTCTCAAGAAGTATGTTTTCAAGCGGGATTTCAAGCAACACCTTTTGTAAACCTGAATTTTTATAGGTCACAACTCCACCTATCCCGATCATGAAGCCATATTCGATGGCCCTTTGTGCTTGTCCTGTATCTCCACTGAAACAATGAAATACACCCCGGAGTTGAGGATTATTTCTTTTCTCAATGATCTTCAGGGTTTCTTCCATGGAATTCCGGGTATGAATGACCAGGGGCAGGTGATATTGCAGGGACAGATCCAACTGATATTCGAAAGCATTCAACTGCTCCTTAATAAAGGTTTTGTCCCAGTAGAAATCGAGTCCCATTTCACCAATGGCACAAAAGGGATGATCAGGAGCCGAAAGATGTTTTTCCATTATGTCCAGCTCTTTCCGGAAATCGGCTTTGACCGAGGTGGGATGAAGCCCCATCATCGCATGACAAAGACCCGGGAAAGCAGTCGCAACATCCATCATTTTACCATGGTACTGTGAATCAATGGCCGGAAGAAGAAGCCGAATCAATCCCTGTTGTTGTGCCCGATCGATCATTTCAGCCCGGTCGGCATCGAATTCTTCCGCATAAAGATGGACATGGGTGTCGGTGAAGTTCACGGAATTAACGATTTACGGTTTGTCTAATGTTCAGTGTTCTCTATCCTGTATCAAAAACTCCACCACCGGCCTTATTTCAATTTCCCTCATACACCTGAAATGCTTTTTCGGACAGCTTCGATAACCCAGTTTGCTACAGGGGCGGCAAGGAAGACCGTTCAATTCCGCGATACAGGAATTCCCTTGCCATTCTTCCGGGAAGTAAGGGTACATGCCAAAGGCGGGGATGGTATTGCCCCAAACCGATACCATTCTTTTCCGGAAAGCGGCGGCAATATGCATCAAGCCGGTATCATTGCTGATCACCGCCTCTGCCTGACGAAGGAGAGAAGCCGACTGGTTCAGTGTATATTTTCCACAGGCGTTGAACAGAATTGATTTGTTTGAATCAAGAATGCGTTCACCTCTTTCCTGGTCTTCCTTTCCGCCTAACAAAACGACAGGTCGGGATAATTTTGTACATAGCTCGGTCAGTTTTTCCACCGGTAAGATCTTGGTGTTGTGCTTTCCCCCGATAACGATGGCAATAAAGCCATTCCTATGTGTTTCCGGCAGGGTCATCAGATCGGCTTCCTCATGGCCAGGGATGAAATAATCCAGCCCTTGCCCATCATTTTTGACATCTAATTTTTTCACAGCCCTGAAATACCGGTCCACTATGTGAACGTTTGGAAGAAAGTTGATTTTCAGGTTCACGATCATCCATTTCCGGAGATTCAGTTTTTGAAAGGAAGTTGAACGCACCCCCAGACTTATCCTTACGAACAAGGAACGGTAATTTTTATGCAGATCAACTACAAAATCAAAGCCTTCCGATTTCAGTTGCGGGATCAGCTCCCTGAAATTTTGGTCATAAAGCCAGATCTTGTCGATGTAAGGACTGGCTTCGATCACAGGTAAAAATTGCTGCTTGGTGAGAAAATGCACTTTTACATCCGAAAGCTGCTTTTTCAGGCAGCGAATAACCGGACTCGTCAACACAATATCCCCGATCGAGCTAAACCGTATGACCAGAACCTTCTTCACCTTGTTACTCTGTTACTCTATTACTCTGTCACCTGATAAATGGATTATTAACCTTCTCATACCCGATGCTCGTTTCCGGTCCATGGCCGGGGTACACTATGGTTTCATCAGGCAGGGAAAAAAGTTTCGTTTGGATACTTTTCATCAATTGTTCAAAATCCCCTGATGGCAGATCAGTACGACCGATGGTTTCCTTAAAGAGCACATCTCCCGTGATGACAAAGCCGTCCTTTTCACTGTACAAACAAATACTCCCTTCTGCATGCCCAGGAGTATAGAAAACCTTTAATACGGAATTCCCAAAACGGATTTCATCTCCTTCTTCCAGAAATTGCTTAGCCAGCGGGGCTGGAGGAAGGCGATAACCGAAGGATAAGCCAATTTCTTGAACCATCTTTAACATGGGCTCCCCTTTTTTATGGTACTGGGGAAGAACATGAAAAGTCTCGGCAATAAAATGATTTCCCAGTACATGGTCAATATGACAATGGGTGTTGATATGATGCGTAAGGGTCAGTTGATGGTTTCCTATGAAGCCAGTCAGTTTTTTTCTTTCTTCAGGCTCACTACAGGCAGCATCCACCAGCAGGCATTGTCCCGTTTCATCAAATAACAGATAAGCATTGACCTGAAAGCTGTTAAATATAAAGCATTTGGTTTGAATCATGGAATATCAGTAGTTAAAGTGTGCAAAGTTAGGGAAAACCCTTAACTTTGAATACCCTTAACCACTTAAGATGTCTTAACATGAGAATTTCCCAGTCAATCTATGCTTTTTCAGCCGTCTTATCCTGGATGCTGTTTACCGGATGCGCAAAAAATCAGGATCCTCCAATCCCTGTAGCTAAGGAGATCTTTCCGCTGAAAGTCGGGAATACCTGGACCTTCAAATCGGTTCGTAGCGATTCAAGCCAGACTTTCCATGTCAATGAGGTGATCAAGGACACGGTTTGTGAGGCACAGACCTGGTATATCCTGACTTACGATACGGAAATCCGGACCATCTGCAAAAACACAACAGACGGATGGTGGTTCATTTACAATGAAAACCCTCTTTTGCACGGAACCCCTGTACTGTATTACCGCTACCCTGCACAGCTTAACACACAGTATATGACTGCCGACAGCTCGC
>CAYSAU010000011.1:0-112521 GCA_964429135.1 uncultured Prolixibacteraceae bacterium
CGCCATCCCACCATCCTGCTTTTTCAAATTCAAATCGATTATTGAAATATTCCTGTGAGAAGGAAGTTATGGTTGAAAAAACAAGAGCAGTGAGTAAAAGAAACTTCGTCATGTTTTTGAAATTATCAAGACTCCTTATGCAAAGTTAGCTCTCTTTAATGGGTCACACAGGTAGAGTTTGGGAGTTTGTGAGTTATTGAATCATTAGTTTTTTGGTGGATATTGTTTCGTTGTTGAAGACCAGCCTGACTATGTAAATTCCTTTTGGCCAGGGTGTGACATTTATTTCAAGTCTTTTTTCTGTGGGTTGTAATTCTTTGTCAAACATCCGGCTTCCGTTCAGGTTATAAATTTCAATTTTGGCCTTGTTAATCTGATAATGCACGGTGGTTACGTTGAACGATGCTGTTTTTGAATGAATGATAAATTTATCGGGAATTTCTATCTGCAAAACCGTGGAAGCAGGATTGGGATAGACCTTCAGATTATTTTCCGCTGTTGGATGGAAATGTTCTTCAATCTCCACTACAACACAATCGAGGTCTATCGTATCGGTAGGTATTGGATAACTGCATAAGCTATCATAAACAAACGGCCGGGTATATACTGAGTCGTACTCCAGGTCTGAATTAAACTTACATGCATGTGAGGTCCAATGGCCGGTTGGAATTCCAACAACAAGGATTAATTTATTGTCAAACGTTATATCAGAACCCGAAAAGGTATGATCACTTAAAAAAAGCTGTTTTGTTTTAATAACATTTCCCAAGCGATCGACTTTGGCAAGCCCAACAAAGGCATCCCCGGGATAAGTATCAAGCCAGCCTGTACTCATGGCCATAGTTGAATCGGCAAACCAGTTTATTGTCCTCGTAAGACCAAGAACAGTATTCGGCAGAATATCGTTATAAGTTAATTCATTCCCGTTTTTGTCAGTTTTAATAAATGTAGGTTTATCCCCTTGATTTGGTCCTTCCAAAACAATATGACGCCCGCTTGAATAAATAGTCCCCTCATTATCAGTAATGGATGTGAAGGCTTGACCAACAAATGATTCGCCCATTACCGACCTCCAGGGTAATTCCCATTCTGCTGACCCGGTACTGTCAACTTTAATTATAAAGGGGCGTAAAAGATAATAGAGAGGATTATTGGTGTCAGGATAATAACAATAACCAGAGATTAAATAATGAGCATCTGGTGTAACTATCATTGTTACACTTATTTCATTATCGATTAATGTATCCGATTGGGCATAACATAGGGTCCAAAGAAGATCTCCACCTTCATTCAAGCGGAATAACCAAATCCGGTCTTGCTGAATATCATGCCCATAACCCCAGATCAAAGCAATATATCCTCCGGGGACAGGTCGGATAGACTGGCCCCAGCTGGACCATTGAGTTTCATGGCTTGAGTAAATTCTGCACCATTCATTTTCTCCACATGAATTTAATTTCATGATGAATGGATTGTAATAAGGTGATAGTTTTCCAGTAACACCTGTCAAGATTAAACCATTATCAAAGGTTTCATTTATCTCAAAAACTTCTGTGCTCTCAGTCTGACTTCCTATTGTTTTATACCAAATTATATCTCCATTGATACTTGTTTTAAGGACATATCCTCCGATGGGCAAACCACCAGATTTTAGGAATCCGCCAGCTATTATATATCCCTTATCATAAGATTCTATCACGGAACAAGGAATACTACTTTTATTTATGAAATATTCTTTATCCCAGACCTGGCCATAAATAATATGTATCTGCAGGATAAATAATAAAATTGAGACAATAGGTATATGTTTCATATTAACAAAGATAAAGTAAAAAGGCTGTCGTTAAATTATAACGACAGCCTTTCATTCCAAACTATTTGATTATAGTCATTTTCAGCGTTTCAATTATTAAATTATGATCCTTTAAACTTAGGATATATACTCCGGGTAAAAGACTAAGGGCGGGAATGACCACCTGATCCTGGGCATTATTTAATAGATAACTGCTTATTATTCTCCCATCAACATCAGAAATGGTAAGAATATTGTTACCCGCCTCACTACCAAGATGATATTCGACAATAAAATAATCAGTTGCCGGATTTGGGTAAACCTTCAGCCTGGGGATATCTGCAGGTGGCTTTACACCGCGATACTTCTCCCGTTTCGTAGATTTCAAATTATCCTCGCCAATAAAAACAGGTTCATTGTAGGTTATCTTTCCTGTTGCACTCAACAAATTTCTTGCAAAAACTCCAGGGAGACCGGTAGATTGCAAAACAATATTTTGCAACGAAACTGTTTGACTGCTATCCAAATTCATAAGCCCGCTTGTATCTGTTTGAACTTGTTCAAGAATTTCAAAAATAGTCAAATAATTCTGATGGGCTTCTTGTTGCTGTGCATTCAGAGAGAAAATAGCGGGTATGGAATTCAGGATATTACGTGATAGCGAGAAGTCACTCTTTGTACAATACCAAGCGGCCAGATCATAATATGATTCCGGGCTGCTCCTTTCAATAAGCAGGTTCACCAGGCTGTCTTCCAATGCGATATTTACAGAATCTGATCTGTAATTTTGGATTAAGGAATGGTAATAAACGCTATGTTGATTCTTCCAGTATGCCCTTTGTGCTTCAAGTTCTTCTTTAGCGCTGATACTATCCCCTCCCTGTAATATCTGGGCCATCATATAATCAGGCATGGGCACAGTGCGGGTTTCAAGCATGCTGATTAAAGAATCGTTTTTAGCCGAATGTGTATTTGCTACCATCACATCTCTTATCATGGCATTATCCAGTACGTCTTCCTTCGTAATGGACGTTCCTACCACGGAATCCGACACCCAGGGTGATTTTGATAACAGATCGGCTCTTACAGCTAAAGCCTCTGGTGGTGTGCTTGATTCAACTGCATCGCTAAGATTTTGCGTTGAACCACCATCAATTAAGGCAGTCAGCAGAGAATTAAGACTGTCGGCCTTGCTTTGTGCAGAGGCCATGGATGAATAATCCATATTAAGATTACCGCTTCCCTCAATAGTTGATGGACAATTGACTTCTTCAGAAAATGTAAGAAATTCTGGAGTGAGATATATATTTCCGAATGTGTATCCAGTCGGATTAAGTCTAAACTCCGAGTTGTTTTGTCCATTATGAAAAAAATATGTAAACGGCATCATTCCATTGTCATTGTATAAATCATAATGGTTAGAAACAGGTGTCCAATCAAACATATTTCCTGCTGGTTCTGCCGGAGAGATTTGGTTTGTAGCGAGCCCGAATGAAGAGAGCCCAAACGCGCCTGGATCTTTTGTTACCTGAATATCCCATTTATTATCTATAAATTTATTGCATTTATAACAAAGACCGCTTCCGTCTTTTGAATTTTTGTTGGCATTTTGTGCAATGCTTCCAAATTTTAAATTTGAAAAGGTATTCCGGTAAATCTGGCTAGGTTCATTATTGTCTGATCCGCGAATATATGAATTATTGACTATGAGTCCGATGCAATCCAGTAGATCCATTCCTGAATAAAAATCGTTTTGTTCAATATGGAAACCGCTCGACTGATCAAGATACATCCCGTAGGTCGAATCAATGGTATAATAATTTGGTCGGATTACCCGGAATTTAGATTTCGTTACAGTAGCAAATGAAACGCCATTGAACCCACTTAAATACAAACCTTTCAGGTTGTCAAAGAAAAACGTATTGGTAATAAACGGGCTATGAGAACTGCCACTATTTATGGCATAAATACCTCGGTAAAGCTTTTCAAAGACGGATTGTCGCAAGGATGTGCATGGACTAATATTTGAAAGGCAAGCTTCTTTAACCAAGAACCTGGAGTTAAAACTAAAAATACCAATACCCCTGTTTAAATACGACTGAGCCTGATTAGACACAGGACAAGTATTCTTAAAAGTGCATCCATTTATCGTAATAAGATTTACATGTAACAATTTTAAAAAACAATCAGGTTGTTCACCCTGTATCATATTTGAATTGGTAAGAAAATTTGTTCGCGAGAAATAGGAATTGTTATAAAACGAATATGGGGCAAAATGAACAGCAACCTTATTGTTGATAAAATATGCGCTGTCGCACCATACGATTCCACCCGAAAATCCTGGAACTTGTTGATCACAGAAGCCACAAACACGCTTTGAGACCAGTATTCCTATCTTGGCATTTTCAATAACAGTTCCATTCAACAATCTGATCTTTCCTTGATATAAAGGAGGATTTTGGGTCATATTAGATGTCCCCCAAACCTCAATACCATACCAAAGACTATTGGGGCAACTTGAATTAGAATTTGTTACATGTGTTTGGTTCAATATCAGATTCCCATTTGGTTGTACAATTATTTTAGAATCAGGGGTAAACGAAAGCTTGGAATTTCTAATATCTAGTTCAACGCCTGCTGGCACAATCAGATCCTCTGAAAAACCATAGGTTTTACCTTCCCAAAGAGTTTGTCCGGCTGGAAATACTGTATGTGGCTGAATAAGTAATAAATCTTCGATATTTGAGGGTGTAATAGGTAAACAGTTATCATAAGAATATCCCTGATTGAGTATTATGTTTTCATTGCCATTAATATAAACCATTGCTCCTTCGCTGATACATAATATACCTCCCTCTTCGACAATCAATCTTCCCCCTTCTTTTATTGTTAATATAGCACAGGGTTCAACCCGCAGAGAACAACCACTATTCACTGTTATGGAGGATTCGTCTTCAATCACAGTTTTACTTCCTGCTTTCAGTACAATGGAGCTTTTATTCAACAATTGGATCTGGCTTTTGTTATGCAGGTTAAGCTTTGAGCCAGATTCACAGGTAAAAACTGTAGGTGTCGAAAACTGACCGGAAATTGGATCACGATATTTTTGATTAGGAGTGCGACTTTGGTCAAATGTTATTTCAGCACTATTTATAACATGTAATTCCTCCTTATTAATAATACTGCCACACCATCTGACATCCATGTTCACATTATAATCATTCCAGGAAATATTTACCAGATAATCATCATTTGGCTGCCATATATAGGATATGGATAAACCTGATAGATATATGTTGCGTGTATTTATATCCGGTTTTGTGGGAGTATAATCATCTAGATGATTAGGATATGTTGAATTATAGTATGTATAGGTATTGGAAGAAGAAGGGTTTGAACAAAGGTTGATCACGCCATTTCCCCTAAATGGATTTCTTTCCGACATTAGATGAGGAATACTGTCTGTAAAGGTATTATTTGTATATATTTTTCTCCAAATAAAATCAAATTCTATTTTTTGCAAAGAATCATTAATAAGATCTTCACCTTGAACCATCACATCATTATAACCAAGAAATGGGTTAGAATCGGAAATTAACCCGGATTGCTTTTGCCCCGACCCCACGCAAGTTGTATTAAATGTGTTTTGACGGATATAATCAAAATTCCCCTCAGCGCTTATTATTTTAAGATTATCCGCTTGTAGAGAAGGATAAACAATTGTTCTCTCTCCAGCAAGAATATCTTTCCCAATTTGGTAATATGCATAAATACCCGGTTTCCCCTGTGGTCTGCAAGGATTGTCAGACCAGATAAGAAAATCAAGTTTATCGTTGATCCCGACTTTATGGTTTTCCAACCATATGTATTGGTTTAGTCCGTTTTGGTCCTTATAAGGTAATTTTATTCTGATTGCATCTCCAGTGGTTACAAAATCCCTCAATAAAAATGTCTTATTTCCATCCCGCTGAGTAATATCGCTGGTTTGGTTGTTGGCAACAATATACTCTTGAGTGGAGTTAAATACGGGACTTTTCCAATGCATTCTCCAACGTTCGTATCCATTGCAGGCGATTAGTCCACTATTTCCTCCCCCCATTAAGCCGTATCCACCCTGGATTCCCAAAAAAGTCACCCCGCCTTCATATTTCCACATTGCGCCACCCGATATATGGAAGTTATTGCCCCCGAATAATCTATGTGAAAATTCATGTTGAATAATACCATTATAATTTATACTTTCATCTCCAATGCCAATACATTGAACACTCCCCTTCCCTATATTATAGGTAATACCATTTTGAGTAAAGTTAAGAACACTATAGGAACTAGATTCACCCTGACCCGGTTCAAATCCACCATATAATTCGTGACTGTTTCGGATAATAAATTGTGTAAAATCTATTACACGATTCCCATCATAATCATATTGTGAAAAAGAATTATGATTAAATAATGTGGTTAAATCACCATTGCTTTTTATTAACGCTACAGCAGCACCCAATAACTGCATTTTTGAAAAACCATATGGAACTGTAGCCCCTGTGTGCGGGATATGAGATTGTAAAATATTTACTACTACATAGTCACCGAGAAGAATAAGACACCCCAAGGAAGATTCATAGTATTTTCGTGTTATATTACCATGAATGTTACCCGGATTAAGGTCCGGGTCATAAAGATCGGGGTGTGGGCCAGACAAGTATGATGGTATTGCTTGATTATTAACACCTTCAATGCTTGCGTGATTCCAGATGTTATTATCGTAATTAAACGAATCAATATATGGCGTTTGATCATATATGATATTGATAAATAAATTAAATATTCTGTAAGTTGCATGTGGAGACATGTCCAAACCCGTCCAACTCTCCACATACTCTAACGGGTCATGTTCTTCTTCAATAAAATTGCTTTGAGAGGATGCGGTATTAGTTGAAAAATGCATGTGAATAAACACAACAAAAAGCAAGAGTGTATTTTTATTTATATATCGAGTTTTCATAATATTCAGTTATAAGATTATAAGATTATTAAATAGGAGGCTGATATGTACCTCTGAAGACATAGAGTTTCAAAAAAGAGAGAAATGATAGGTTTCCTTTTTATCTTTGCACAGCCTCCTTTCTTTTGTTGGTGAGTATGATTATGCTGATCATTGTTTGCTTACAAAGTGTAAAGGGGGTATTTTTTTGCCACTGGAATTACAATTATCATGCCATATTTTTAAAGTGCTGATAAACAAAATAATAGAAAATTTTGTTGGAAAATTTTAGAAAAATAGTGTCAAAAATTTAGACACTACTGTAAAAAAATTAGACAGTATTTATACACTAACAAGTATTTTATGTCTGGTTTTTTTTCAGGTTGAGGGAGGGAGCAAAGGGGGGTTCAATGTCGGATTAGAACTTTCAGACTTGATGGTTTTCCGGCAAAATCAAATGCACTGAGGATGTCTTTGAAAAGGAAAATTTTGGAGATCATGGGTTCAGGATTGACAAGTCCCTGGGTCAGTAATTGAAGGGCTGGCTCAAAGGGTCCGCATCGTGACCCGATGATCTCCAGCTCATGAATGACAATCTGGTTGAGGTCGATTTTTCCGGGTCCGGCCACGGTGGTTTTGAGTACCAGCTTTCCCCTGGGGTAAAGATGATTCAATGCCGAAATTATTCCGTGAGGGCTGCCGCTGCAGTCGATACAGACCTCTGCCCTGGCTTCCGGAGGAAGGTCATCCAACAACATGGAATGCAATCCCATTTTTGACGCAATGGTTATCTTTTCAGGCTGGATATCAAATAAGGTGTAAAGCGAACCATTCAGGCGGAAAACCTGGGAAATGAGCAGGCCGAGTTTGCCTGCACCAAAAATAAAAACCTGGCTGGATGGTTTAATGCTGATTTGTTCCATAATTTCCACAGCAGCGGCAAGAGGTTCGGTGAATACCGCTTTTTCAGGCGACAATGATTCAGGAATAACATGGAGGTTTTCGGCCGGCAGGGTGATGTAATCCGCAAAAACACCAGGGTGGCCGTCAATTCCGAGGACCACTCTGCTGGGGCAGTGTGATCTTCGGCCGGTCTGGCACAAATAACAATAACCGCAGGAACAGTTGATTTCACCAACCACTAACTTTCCCTTTAACGGGCTTTTTCCTGAAACCACTTCCCCGACAAATTCATGCCCCGGTATCCCTTGAAAACCCATATACCCTTTGATGATTTCAAGGTCGGTGTTACAGATGGCCGAATAAATGACCCTGATCAGTACTTCATTTTCACCAGGACGGGGTTTCTCTACTTCTTTCACTTTCAGCGAACCGTCAAAAAATAAAGCTTTCATATCAATTTTTTTGTTTCTTATTATAAAACTTCATGGTAATCAGTCATCCAGCACCGGAACTCTCCGGAATGAACCAAAAGTGGTGTAGATGCCAAACATGGAGGAGTAATTTCCATACGTCCAGTCCCATAACGCGCTGTAAAAAACCGTGATGGGTTGTTTTTTCAAAAAAGAAAACTCCACCCTGGGTCCGGCAGAATACATCTGGTAGTAACGGATGAATTCCCCCCCGAATTTAAATGATTTTACGCTATAAAAACCCATGGCATCCCAGCGATAACGTTTTCCCCCGAATTCAAAGGCGCCGAAAAAGGAAAGCTTTTTATAGCTTAACATAATAATGGGAGAAACCCGCCAGATTTCGGTTTCGTTCGATTGAAAACCGCCCATAAATCCCAGGGAGACTCCCCTGACAGGGGTATAAGTAAGTCCGAAAAGTCCTTCCCCCCAGCTGCTTTTTTTATAGGCATTCACGTAAAAATATGAAGTGAAACTTAACTTTTCACTGAACTGGTAATTGGTAAACAAGGTAACCACCGGCATCAGGTTACCGGTATAAATGATATTGTACTGGTTTATTTTGAAAACCGTTTGTCCGGAAACTGAAGTTACAAGCAGGCAGAGATATAGCAGGAGTCGTTTAGGCATGTTGTTCGGGAATGGTAATGATGAATTCGGTGAATTCTCCTTCGCCGCTGATTACCTCCAGTTTGCCTTTATGGATCTGGGTGACAATGTCGAAGCTCATGGATAGTCCCAGCCCGGTTCCTTTCCCTGTCGGTTTAGTGGTAAAGAATGGATTGAAAATTTTTTCACGGACATGATCGGGAATACCCGTGCCGTTATCGCGGATACGGATTTCGATCTTATCGCCCACTTTTCGGGTGCTGGTGAGCACTTCCGGACTGTAACCCGGGATTCCTTTCTTGGACTTTTCGTCCACAGCATAACAGGCATTGTTGACGATGTTCAGGATTACCCGGCTAAGGTCCTGGGGAATGATGCTGGCTTTCCCCACGGCCGGATCAAGGTTGGTTTTCAGGCTGGTGTTAAAACTCTTGTCTTTGGCTCTCATCCCGTGATAGGCCAGGTTGACGTATTCCGTCACCATATTGTTGATCTCGATGGATTCAAATTCACCCGAGCGTCCTCGGGAATGTTGTAGCATCCCTTTCACGATACTTTCCGCGCGTTTACCGTGTTCATTGATCTTTTTCACATTGCCTTTGATCATCTGGATCAGTTCTTCAAAGTCTGCATATTGCCCGGGCTTAAGGGTGTCTTTTATCTGCTCAAGGATTTCTTTTAGTTCATCCGCAAGATCAGCAGAAAGCGATGAGAAGTTGTTGACAAAATTCAGCGGGTTCTGTATCTCATGTGCAATTCCTGCCGTAAGCTGGCCGAGAGAAGCCAGTTTTTCCGACTGTATCAGTTGATCCTGGGTGGCTTTAAGGTTTTCCAGGGTTGATTGCAGGTCTTCGAGAATACGGGTCTTGATGAAAGCAGAAATGATATGCTCTTTGGAATTCCGGATAAAATTCAAGTCCTGTTCGGTGAAGGCATTGTTTCTGCTCATATTTTCGAGGATGAGAAAGGCTTCTACTTTGTTCTCCACCTTGATCACCATGACCAGCATCGATTTCGGAATTTCAAGCGCGGTCATTTCGGGATCTTCGGAAAACGATTGGAATTCTTTCTTCAGGAAAATATCTTCATAGATTTCTTCAGTATTTTTCAGATAACTTTTTTCTGCCCGGGTAAGATCCATTTTAACGGATTCCAACATTTTGATGTCCCAGCCGAAACTGGCTTTGAAGCGAAAAACATTGGTCTCTTTATCAAGGACCAAAGCGGTTGCTTTTTCCACCGACTTGATCATCTTGGTTTTTTCGAGTAGAGATTGCAGCAGGTTGGAAAAATGAATTTCGGAATTGATGGACTTGACCAGGGTGTTGATCTTTTCAAGTTCATCGTTTTTGTTGGCCAATTCTAACGACTGATGTTCGATTTCTTCTTTTTGCTGGACCACCTCGGCTGTACGCTGAAGGATCTTGTGTTCCAGCTCTTTTTTTTCTTTCAGGAGCTGCCGGTTCCTATAGATGACGATCAGGTAAACAAGACTTCCGGAGAGGAGAACATACAACAGGTATGCCCACCATTTGGTGTACCAGGGTGAGCGTATCCTGATTTTAAATACGGCCTCGGGGCTGATGCTTCCATAGACATTCCGGGCTTTGACACGAAAGATGAAATTTCCTTTGGGAATGTTGGTATATTCTTTATGGCTTTGTGTTGTCCAATCCGACCAGGTTTCTTCAAATCCCTCCAATTTATATTGGAACTGAACCTCCCCTCTGACAGCATAGTAAGGGGCAGAGAATTCGAAACGCAGACTGTTATCCTGGAAAGGGATCACGGTATTGATCAGGATCAGGCTATCCTTGCTGTCTGTTATATTTCCTGCAAAGATCAGGGAATCATTGCGGATGGTGACCTTACGGATCAGGGCAGGAAGAATGGTTTGTCCGGAGGATGAAACAAGGGGATTGAAGCAGAACAGTCCGTCAGGACCTCCGAACCAGGTTAATCCGTCATTTTCTGGATATATCGTCCAGATCACCACTTCTTCCAGGGGCAGAAAAGGAACCTGACAGGACAGGTAAGCGTTCTTTGTTTTTTTGTATAAAGTCAGTTCCGTTTCATCCCCCGCGGTGGTCCAGATATTTTGTTGATGATCCTGTATCAGAGAAGTAAACCAGGGATGACCGGCACTGCTGTCCTGGGTCAGAAAATCATACGGTCTGAAAACACCGGCTTTTTCGTCAAACAAGAAAACCCCTTCCTTTGTGGCATTCAGGATGTTCCCATCGATCTGGTTAAGGCTGCTGCTGTTTGATTCTGGTAGCCCGGCTTGCTGATTGAAAAAGTCTGTTTTTTTCAGTTCGGGGGAATACCGGAATACCCCATGGGTCAGGCTTATGCCCCAGATATTACCCCTGGTATCTTCATGCAGATCGCGGATCTCACCAGACAATCCGGGAACAGTATAAGTTTCCCAATAGCTTCCTGCTTTCATGTATCTGATCAGGCCGTCTGTCATTCCAACATATACCGTATTTGGGTGACTAGAGGAGGAGATGATTGACAGGCAGAAACGATCATCAATCAGATGGGACTGTTTATTCCGAACAGAAAATAATCCCTGGGTAGTGGCGGCCAATAACTCTTTTCCCAGTGGAGTCACACCCCAGCAGGCAGAGAGAATGCCAGGCACTGCCGTGAATTCCGCCTTTCGTTGATCATAGAAGAAAAGTCCCTGATAGGTCGATACCACAAGATCACCTTCAAACCTTTCAATTTGAGTGACCCCTCCGCTCAAACCGGAACGTTCATCAAAATAGCTGAAGGGGGAAGGGATTTCTATCATGCTGATCCCGTTATTCAGGGCAACCCAGAGGTGGTCATAGGGATCGGCATAGAGATCCATAACGTAATCATTGAGCAGGCCGGCATTTTTATCCAGGATCTGAAGGATATTTCCATCGTGATCCATGAGGATAATCCCATCTCTGGTAGTGCCGAAAGCATAATCCCCATTGGAAAGACGAACGGCTGAAGTGATGATTTTCTGGTGAAAGAGATCATCCGCTCCGGTCTGAATGTCCATTACACCGTTATTTTTCAGGAAGTATAGTCCTCGGCTTCCCGTTGCAATGATCGTTTCATTTTCCTGATAAGGGAGCATGGCCTTAATTTCAGTGACACCCGACAATTTCTCCCCACCCGGAACAGTAAGGAGTCGCTTATGATCTAATATCATCAATCCCCTGTCCTTTAACTGCAGATAAAGATGATGGTTCAGGTAAAATCCAGCCAGAATTTCTGAATCGGAATGCCAGATATCGGGCTTTCCATTTCTAAGGATAAAAACCTCATGGGCAGTAATGAAATAATTTCCCAGGGGAGTGCAATAAATGTGATTGACTTCCTGGAAATCAGGGATGTTATCCTGACCCGAAGCCAGGAGAGATTGAAAAACCATTTCCCCCTTAGCCAGGGTGGAAAGGAAGCCGATTTCCCCGCGGGCGCCGACATAAATTTTTCCTGTGCTGTCGATGGCCAGAGAGGAAACCTTGGTGATTTTCTCCGTGGTGATCAGTCGCCAGGTCGATCCGTCATATTGAAGTACCCCTGCAAAATTCCCGAAGTACATCATTCCCCTGTGGTCGCTCACAATAGCAAAATTCTGAGCATGTGCCTTATATTCGAGGGCGGTGAAATTTTTCAGGAAGGGGTAACCTTTTTCCATTCCATCTTTGGCAAGTCCATTCAGGGTGGCAAGCCAGAGCAAGGGAAGAAAGAATATTATGGACTTATTCATGGTCATTCAGTTTATCATTTTCTTTAGTGCTCAGGTTCAGATATCTTTCGATCAGGTTGATATCGCCGGTCAAAAAATCAAATAGAATATCTTCAGGGATATGATGATCATCCTGATCCTGAAGATTCATGGCCAGGGTTACAAGATGTATTTCGGGAATTGGGGCAAACAGTGGTTCTTCTTTCAGGCTGAGGATCCTTTCGTACAGCAGGCTTCCCTGAATTTTTTCTCTTTTTTGAATGGCTGTCATGATCCGGGAAAGGCCTGCAGACGCTTTTTTCTCGAATCTTTTCAGGGTTTCATCAAAGTAGGGTCTGTTCCTGCTATAAAGCATCCAGGCTGCAATCTCTGATAAAAGAGGGTCGGGATTGACCATCTGGGCGGCAAAGATGGTCCCGGCATTTTCGGCCGGTGTCATCTGAATTTGTCCAAGAAGAGCAATGGCACAGGTTTTTGTCCAGCGGTTAACCCGCATCAGATCTGTATTGATGATTTCGTAAAGCCTTTCCTGAAGGCTGAGTGTTTCCTGGGGGAAACGATCGCGGAAGCGGTGTACCCTTTCATGTATTGTAATATCTTCGAATAAAGGCAGGAACAAGTCCTTGATCTCTTCAGAGAAAGTCATGTCGCAAATTTCCAGGGCATAAATCCGGGCTTTGGCATCCTGGCTTTCAACGGTTTCACGAATGTGGTGAATGGTTCTGGCCTCATAAAGGAGGGAAAGAAGGAGGAAAATATTTTCCTTTTTCTCTTCCAGTTCCTGAAGTAAGGCATTCTGGAGGATAAGCGTATCCTTGGATCCCCCGATATCCGTCAGGGTGGCCATGATCCATACCATGGTTTCTGCCGATTCTTCAATGGCTTGCTTGATGTAAGGAGTTTCTGAAATTGAAGCATGGTATTCCAGGTTGCTGAGGGAAAGCATTACCTGGAAACGGACATCTTTATCGGGATAACTGATTTTACTTCTCAGCAACCTGATGGCATTTTCACCTCCCACAGATTCATAGATCCGGATGATACGGATCTGGGCTTCCCGGTGATCTGAGATTTTATCGAAATAATGATCAAGTTCACCAAGTAGGGGAGCTCCTATCATTTTAACGGCAATGGAAGCAGTATGCCCGTATTCCTGTGAGGTGAGGTGTTCCATGAGTATGGGCCAGAGTTCATAACGCCGGATCCTGCCAGCAGATATCATGGCGGCTTTTTTAACCCGGGATTCAGGGTCTTTAAGGAGAAGAATAAGGATCTTATAAGTGTTGTAACGTCCAGAATATCCGAGTAACCTTGCTGCATGCTCCCGGGTTTCGGGATCAGCAGCATGGGCCAGATGGACCATAAATTCAAAAGGATAATCTTCTGCTTCACGGATTTCTTTCTCTAACGCTTCTCTTTTCTTTTGAATAACATTTCTGATCTCTTCGGAAATATGGAGAAATGAACCTTTCAAAGCCTGGTGGAAGGAGGCTGGGGCCACTTTTTCAAAAACTTCAACCATACGGAGAAAATCATCCGGGCTCGCGCTGCCCAATGTTTTTTCAATGATGGCTATCTCCGATTCGCCGGTTTTTAAACTGCCCTGTCTGACCTCATTGATTTTTGCCTTGACCAGGCTGCGGTACTCGTCGTACATCTTAAAAGCAAGCCATATCCATATTCCAAGAATGATCAGGAAAAAATAATTAAAATGAACGAGATTAAATGCAGACAAACCGGATAACAAAAGTATGATGATCCCTGTGATGATGGTACCCATCGCCTTGGGAATGCCTTCGATCTGGTTCTGAAAAGCCAGCCTTTGTTCATTTGGGACAGGCTGATAAAGCAATTGAAAAGCAGGTTCATACACGGCACCCCTTACCGATCTTTCAAATAAACGGGCCAGGGCGATAAAAGCAAAGAAAAGACCCGTAGGGCCATACATGCTTCCAAAAACAGCTGCCAGGATGACACTGAATGCAAGGATAACCGGCAGGGAAGCAAGACTGGGTTTCAAACCATATTTGTCAAGAAACCTTCCTGAAAACAGTTTGAAGATTAATTCCACAATCGCCACGAAACCAAGAAAGATCCCGAAGAAACTCGCGATGGTTTCGGGATTGTTCACAAACTCCTTTTTGGTTTGGGCAAGGAACAGGTAATCAATGAAAAGGTAACCGAAAATCGGCATCAGGGCCATGAGGGAGATGATCAGAAAATATGGCTTTTTGATCAGATTCAGGTAATTCCATTCGGATTTCACGGCTTTATGATTCTGCTTTAGCACAATCGGTTTGCCCTGAAGCTGGTCTTTGAATGTCCGGAAAATGATGACTACCATCATCAGGCAAATAAACAGTGATCCGGACGACAGGAAAAGCAAATCCGGAGTTTTCAGGAATCTGAGGATAAGGGGAATGGAGAAATACCCGATGATGATGGAAATGACTTCCCCTACGCTGATTAAACCAAATATTCGCTTCCCTTGCCGGATGTTAAAAAGTTTACCGGCCATACCCCAGAAATTGACCAGGGTGATATACACCATGACCCTGACCCAGGTGTACAGGATAAAAGCCAACCATTTGGTGTCGAAAGCCCAGACTCCCGCACTGATCGTCATGACAGTGATAAAAACAAAGAGAAACTTTAGGTTAACCTGACTTGAAAAACTCAGTTTTTTATCGATGAGTGAAAATATCCACCATGCAAAACAAACGATAATCCCTGAAGCAATAAAGGAAACTGGGATCATCTTAGGGGGGAAATGCTTCAGAAAGATGGCATTGGAAGCGGTAAAATAAAAGGAAAGGGACAATCCCACAAAAAAGGAGAAAACCACCATCAGGAAGACAGCAGTTACTTCCTCTTTTCTGATATTCAGGGTTTTCAGTATCCAGTTTTGTTGCTTCATGTCATGGATTTGATGAAGTAATTTTCGGATGAAGCGGTAAGTCATAGGATTCCGACAAGTCTTCAACCACGGGTTCCGATAGTTTTTGTTTGATGAAATCCGGGATTTTCCGGTCGAAATCAATGTCTGTCAACACTTCCTTTTCTCCGCGTGATTTTCGCTCAAGGATTTCGAGCAGGAGATCAATGGTCATCCAGCCAGAGATACTGTTGATCTTGGCAAGAAGAGAGAGGATGCTTGAAGGATACCGCCCGTCTTTCAAGCGGATATTCATTTCCGGGGAAATGCCAACAACAGGCCCGGCATCTATGATTTCAGTCACCTTATGAATGACAATCGGCGAAGTGTCTAAGCCATGATGCATAATTTCCTGAAAGGGTTGTGCTCCGACACCGATGTGACAAGCAAGGTTGGAAGGATGGAAATTAAATGCTCCCAATGACGGGTAGTGGTAGAGAAAGGCATCAAGTTTCTGTCCGAAACAATTCATGATCAGCACTTCCGGATCCCAAGCTGAATAGATTCTTCTGAAATAATCGGTTTTTACTTTGCCCGTGTAACAAAAGATCCCGGCGCTGAGAGCGGTATGGATGATACTGTTCATGAGTTCTTTCGCCTCTGCGTGGGTATAATTACTCCAGATTCTTTTTTTCAGGGATATTTTTGCTTTCGGGTCAGTTGGGTCGTCCGTTATCAACCCCACAATGGATAATTTCTCAGGGTACAGTTGCTCAAACCGTATAAGTGATTTCAGGATGAGCTCCCCTCCGATGGCACTTCCAAAAACAACCAGCCTAAGCGCATCCTTGTGCCGGTCCCTGACTTTTTCCGGGGTATAAAATCCTCCCCAAACACTTTCTGCATCACTGATTTTTCCGGGTAATGTCATAAATCGATAGCGTTAGAAGTCATACGATAGTTTGAGCAGGAAATGCCTTCCGCGCTGAAGGATTTCCGTTGGGCTGTTAATTCCGTCAGCAGCTTTTGTGCCGGGATGATAATATGCAGTATTCAAAATGTTGTTGCAGACCAATTGAAGGGCAAGTCCCGGAACGATCTTCTTATTCTCATAAGTGACCGCTCCGTTCAGAATAGCGGTAGCAGGGAAAGTATCAAAATTCAAAGGAACTGTGGTCCCTTCACCGGTCGGACGTTTCCCGACAAAATTCAACCTCAGGTTAAGGTTCAGTTGATCAAAAAAGGATTTGTTTGCACCGAGGTTGAACTGGTGACTGGCGATATCTCCCACACGGTTATCCACCTCTCCTTTTTCAGAATAGGTTTGTTTGGGATCGCAAAAAGTATAGTTGAAATAGGCTGAGAAACTTTCATACTGGTAGGTGACATTGGCCTGAACACCGGTAATACGGAATTTACCGATATTGGAGTTCTGTACCTTTCCTCCGCTACCTTCCACAGGCACAGTACCGACTACATTGTTGATATAGTCGCGATATACTGTTACATCAGCCTGGAAATCTTTGTTGAGGCGGAAACCCGCGCTGATTTCAATATTCTGGATTACTTCGGTCTTCAAAGTGGGATTCGGAATACGGTTCCCGATGGCAGAATATTTGGTCCAGTTGGAAACATTCATAATCCCTCTGGAATAGATCACTTTGAAAGTGAATTTACCAGGGGAATACACCAAGGCTACACGGGGGCTTAATTCACTCCCGAACCCGTCGTTATCTCGTACCTTATTATAATCATACCTGAGGCCGAAGGTTATTTTGAACTTCCGGAAAGCCTGAAAAGTTCCCTGGGAATAAACACCGACATCCCAGATGTTGAAATCATTGCCTCCTTTGGGAGAAGGAAGAATAACGGCTGAATCCTGTGGGGTAGGGGTCAGACTGCTGTAATAGGCGCCCTGGAGCGTACTGTTACGGATCTCGAATCCGGAAACAAGGTCAAAACGCGAATTCGGTCGGTAAATAATCTTGAACTCGTTACGGAGTTGCTTCGACAGTTGATAGTTATATTGGGTAATCCATTCCGGAGGGGTGTCCTTGATAAGATCAGGCAATTTTTTATTGCCTCTTGCATAATTGGAGACATAAACCAGCCGGGCATCAGCAGTTACTGAATGGATACGGTAAGTGGTGATATTGGAAAGGAAGACTTTCTCACTGAGCTGGTTTTCATATTTGGCGTAAAAGAAAGAAAGCTGAGGAACCCAAGTTTGTCCGTTCGCTGATCCCGCCACATAGGTATCAGTGTATTGGGTAGTTCCTCCCCTGCTGTATTTCCAGGTTTGAAATCCCAGGGTGAGACCTCCGATTTTGACTTTCGCGTTGACCAGCCAGCTATTGGTCTGGTTTGTGAATCCGATTTTATGACCGTTGACGACCTGATTATAAGCTGACTTATCAAGGTTGCGGGCTGTTTCGGCTCCCAGGGATGTCAGGGTCAATTGGCTGGAATCGGCTGAAAGTGTGTAATAGGGATTAGAGAAGGGGAGGTTGTTATCAATCAGGTATTGTTTTGCACCGGAAGTAATGTCGAGCAGCTTATTATAATCCACATTGTTGTATACATCCGGATTGTAATCAAAATAGGACTGACTGGAAAGGTCCATTTCGTCAGAGTGAAACAGCCTTCCGGTAACCGTGAAGGAAATGTTGCGATGTTTGCCCGAAATACTCAAGTCCACTGACCCTGTTTTATAGGTACCCACATTCACATTGGCGCTGATTCCTATATTCTTGCCTGGTTTGATTGCATCAACGGAGTTTCGCATGATCACATTGATCACACCGGCAAAAGCATTGGGACCGTACATGGTAGAGGCCGGGCCGTAGATAATTTCAACCCTGTCGATATTCGATAAAGGATATTGCCGGTCAATATAGGCCCAATTTGTCCATAAGTCATTTTCCTCAATGCCGTCAAATAATAATAAGGTCTTTTCTGTATTGTTCTGCCGGAACCCCCTTTGATAAACATTGGCATATTCAGGACCGTAAAACATCGTCAGATCGAAACCCGGGACATCCTTGAGCAGTTCAACAAGGTCGTTATAACCCCGCTTCTTGATCTCATCCCGCGTGACCACGACAATGGTGGCCGGAGCTTCGTAAATGGATTCAGCCTTCTTGGAAACAGAAGTGACAACCTGTGATCCTCCTGAAAGTTTCAAGGTGTTCACTAGTTTGATAAAGGAAGGCGGATCGAATAAATTAGCCTCATAATTTGGATTGATCTGGAGCAGAAAATTGGTGACTGAAGCAGCTTGATCGTTGGAATCAATGGCCAGGTAAGTCATGGCCAGGAGCCGAAAAGCTTCCACTTTCTGTTTTTCATTGAACCCTTTTTCAATACAGGATTTCAGGGAAAGGATCACCTCATTGAACCTGCCATTCTCATAATATTTTCGGGCATCATTCAGGCTAACATCGCTGCAATTCTGTGCCTGCAGCCGAAGTGGCCAGATTATCCCGGATATTGAAAAACCCAGAAAAATGAATATGAAAACCAGAAACCGGTATTGTTTATCCATGTATAAAATCTTTTAATTTCTATATTTAATCATGGCAGATCCATGTTTGTTTTTTCATAGGGAATATCCGCACCGACATATTTATTCCATTCTTCCCTGGTCATGTTCCGGTGGATGGTTTGAATTAAACGATTGGCCATATCGGAGCAGTCTGTGGAAAAAATCCGGATGGTTTTATCGGCACTACAGGAGATCAGATGTTTGCCGTCAGGACTATAACAAAGATCATATACCCAGAGGTCATGTTTATCGATGGAAACAGGTTTCCCTTCCCCGTATGGGATTCCGCTGATCTTGATGGAACGGTCATATCCGGAAGAGGCCAGGTAGTCTCCTTTTATGCTGAAAGCAAGAGCGGTCACACCGGAAGAATGTCGGCCGATAAGTTCAATGGGTTTTTCGTTGAAATTCAAAGTATTCCATATCCGTATCGAACCACCTGAAAATCCCGTGGCAAATTTTTTCCCGTCACGACTGATAGCAAGGGAGAGAATAGGATCACTGGATGAAAAAATGATGACAGGATTAATTTTTTTTGCGTTCAGGTCAATCTGTCTTATTCGCCCGTCTGCTCCGCCATAAAACAGCAGTTTCCTTTCAGGGTCAAGGACCATGGCATGGATGGATGTTTTCAGGGAGTCAAGGAGGGTTTTGTTAGTCTGATCGCCGGAATAGCTCCAGCGAAACACTTTCCCATCGGCGCCACAACTGTAGAATTGTTTCATTGAGGGGTCGCATACGAGGTCGTTGATCACCGTTGAATGCGCCTGTATCACCCGGGGAAGTTCGTCGGGTTTCCCGGGCTTCCAGAGGAAGAGTTTTCCGCTGAAAGCGCCGGCTATGATATGTTTTGAATCAGGAGTGATGATCAGGGAGCGGAATTTTTCCTGGCTTGACTTCGGAAGTTTCATCCCTGATACTGAGGCCGGATGGTTTACATCCCATTGAAAAACATGTCCGTCGTCACCGCAGGATACCAGGGTTTTTCCATTCTCTGATAAGGCAATGACCCTGACGGCATCTTCGTGTCCGCGGAAAACTGTCTGGTCATTCAGGATGGCAGAAAAAGCAGAATAGAGGTCGGCATCATTTTCCTGCCCCTGGTTTTCTTTGTTAAAGCGGTATGCCTGTATGCTGAGCAAGGCCGGAAGATCATCTTTCATCGTACCGGAAAGCTGTATCGCCTGTATGGCCATCGTTCGGGCTACAGATAGCAGTCGTAAACGCTGGGTGTTCTTTTCCGATTCTTCTGCTTTCACCCTTTCGTTATCGGCTATTTGCTTTTGTGCAACGGCTTCTTGTTTCTGAACTTGTGCCTCATCTCTTGCCTGAATGGCTTCTCCCTTAGCCAGGTCAGCTTTCTGTCTTTCCGTTATGGCTACTTTGGTCTGTTGTTGAGCGATTTCCTGTTGCCTGACGGCATACTGCCGCTGCTGTTCCGTGATCAGTTTCTGTTGTTGGGCGATCTCCTGTTGCTGATCGGAGATTCGCTTCTGCAAGATAGCTTCTTTCCGCTGCTCTTCTGTACGTTTGCTTGCGGCTATAGCCAGTTTCTGTTTCTCCAGTGCTTCTTTTCTGCTGGCATCGGCTTTGAAACGAAGATTAAGCGAAATAATCAGGAACAGTATGGAGATGACAGAGGCAACTCCAAGGATAATGGCGAAATTCCTGGCACGTTTTAGGTTACGCTTTTGCTGATTCTCCTTTCTGGCAATCTCAAGATCATGTTGTTTCTTGCTATAATTGAGGAAAGTAATGGCACGGTCGAAAGCCGGATCATATCGCATGGCCCAGGTGGCATTGGGCTTGTTATGCTCTTTCCATTGAAGGGCTAACTGAAGTTCGGGATTGACCCATAAACCGGTTTTGCCTTCCTGGTAAAGTTCTGCTGATTTGGATAAACGCAGGTATAATTGAGCTGACTGATTTTCTTCCTCTACCCATTTTCGTAACCGGATCCAAACACGCATGATGCTTTCATGAGATATGTCAATCGTGGTTTCCGGGTTGATTGTGATATTGATCGGAGGCATCAGGAAAGCCCTCCCTTTTTCCCGGAAGCTATCAATGACTTTCATCATCTCCTCGGTTCTGGCATCGGCAAGTGTACAGATTTCCTTCAGCTGGGTAGGTCTTCTGGTTCCTCGACTGTCGGTTCCGACATCTGTCAGTGCCTTGAATAGTTTCTCAGCCAGGAATTTACTCGACTGATCTTTAAGTTCGCTGTATATTTCTTCAAGATGCACCGATAGCGCTTCTTTCATCGTTCCGATGGCTTCATAATGGCTGATGGAAATGGGTTGTTCCCCGATGCGGTTCAACGACCAGTAATCCCAGGTACGCATGAGTGCGTGCTGTAAAATCGGTAACTGATCTGGATCTTCCCCCACGTCTTTCAGTAATCGCTGCACAAGATCTTCGCTGATGCTGCCTCCTTTGACTTGAATAGGACCGGTGATGACCATTCTCCTTTCTTCCGTTTTCATCCTTGGAACAAGGTAATATCCCCGGTTGATCATCTCACTTAAACCCCTGTATTCGGTACAATCATCAAGAAAATCAGTACGCATCGATAAGACGATATAAACGGGAACCTCTGTTTGTCTGACCGTAAAGGTGAACAGATCCACAAAATGGGCTGCCTCAAGAGGGCTGTCTGAACTGACACTGGATTTTTTAAAACGGAAAAGCTCTTCAAACTGATCGATAATGAGCAGATGTGATACCTCTGCCTCCTTTTGCTTGAGCACCTTGACCAAGCCATCTGTCCCTGACTTCAGTATTTTTTCAATGGGTTCAGGTGACTCATACCCGTTAGTCAGGGTTTTGGCCAGGTTGCCTATGGGGTCATCTCCGGGTCTGCAAATCGAGAGCTGCCAGCGTTTAGGTACAACATCAAATTTGTTTTTTAAAAGCGTAGGAATCAAACCGGCTTTAATGAGAGAAGATTTCCCGCAACCCGAGGATCCCACAATGGCCAGAAAACGAGTGTGAGATAATTTTTCGATCAATTCCTTTACCTGTTGTTCCCTGCCGAAAAAAAGCTCATCTTCTTCAATCTCATAGCTACGTATGCCTGGAAAGGGGTTGATGTGAAAGCTTGACGATGTCATGGGTGGTAAATATAGAGGTTTTATGTCAACCAAATTTAAACAAATATGCTTCAAAAAACTTATTTTTTTTTTTTTGATATTTGCTGAAATAGCATAATTTTACAAAAAGCTTGAAACAGTCAAGCCTACAAATCATCCTCCTATGTCAGACATTAAACCTTCCTCTATAAAGATCATGGTGGTCGATGATGAAATCGACCTCGAACCCCTGATTCGTCAGAAATTTCGCCGGCAGATAAGGGATGGCGTTTATGATTTCGTATTTGCATTTAATGGTCTCGATGCATTGACAAAACTTATTGAATTTCCGGAAATCGGGATCATTCTGTCGGATATCAATATGCCGGAAATGGATGGACTTACTTTGCTGCTGAAACTCAAGGAGCTGAAAAATCCCAGCCTGAAAACAGTGGTCGTTTCCGCCTATGGGGACATGGATAATATACGAACGGCTATGAACCGTGGAGCATTTGATTTTTTAACCAAACCGATCAACTTTGAAGACCTCGAGATCACGATTTCCAAAACCATGGAAGAAATTGTCCAGATCCGGACTTCCCTGGAAGAACATGATCAGTTGATGTCCATTCAGTATGATTTGCAGACTGCCCGGGAAATACAACAGGCCATTCTTCCCAAAGTCTTTCCTCCATTTCCCGGTCGTCATGATTTTGACATCCATGCTGCCATGGTAGCAGCCAAGGAAGTAGGGGGTGATTTTTATGATTTTTTCATGATTGACGACAACCATCTGGGGTTTGTCATTGGCGATGTTTCCGGGAAAGGAGTGCCCGCCGCCATTTTTATGGCGGTCAGCCGGACCCTGATCCGCGCAACAGGACTGAAAGGAATTCCTCCGGATGAATGTTTGCATTATGTCAATAACCTGTTGTGTAACGAAAGTGTTTCCTGCATGTTCGTGACGGTCTTCTATGGTATATTGAATACCCTAACAGGTGATTTGGTCTATGTGAACGCAGGCCATAATGCTCCTTATGTGATCGGCAAAGATGAACTGAGAAAAGTTGAAATGACCGGAGGTACTATCCTGGGTTGTATGGAAAATTTTGCATTCAGCTCAAAAACAACAAAACTGGAAAAGGGAGATACCTTGTTCCTGTATACCGATGGGGTGACTGAAGCGTTTGATAAAGCGGATAAAGCCTATGGAGAAGAACGGCTGGAGCTGTTTCTGAAACAACAATACAAAAGCGATCTGGAAGGCATCGTAAAATCCCTTCTGTCGGATATCAGCATATACGCAACAGAAGTTCCTCAATCAGATGATATTACGCTATTGGTGATCCGTTTCTCCGGACAGCAATGAAAATCCATTCATACAGTCAGGATCATTTGAAGGTCATATCCATAGAAGGACGTTTCGATGGACTGACTGCTGCTGAGATTCGGAAAACCTTTGAAAAGGAAGAAATCGACGGACAACGATTCCTTGCCGTTGATTTGTCTGCAGTCACCTATATGAGCAGTGCCGGTCTCAGGGTTGTCTTACATACGCATAAAACATTGGCCCAGATCGGTGGAAAACTGATTCTTATTGCCTTGCCTCCCCAGGTCAGTGAGGTTTTCCACCTTAGCGGGATGGATAAATTCCTGCATATTCTGCCCCAGGGTGTTACCCTCAGCGATTTTATTCAACCCTCTGTCCCTCAGAAAAAGACGGAATTCTTTGAATTCCAGGGGATAAAGTTTTCTGTACTGAAACAACATCCGGATCCGGGTAACTGTTTCGGAATAGGCTCCTCCGATAAATTGAAAACCTCATCCTATGAAAGCGGGGATGTAGTTAGACTGCAGCAGGGTGATATCCGTTATGGCGCCGGACTGGCTGTGTTGGGCAATGATTATGAAGAATGTAAAAGCCTTTTCGGTGAATCCATCGTAATCGGGCATCATTTCTTTTCTTATCCTGCTGTCGGGAATCCCTATATTGATTATGCCTATTATTCAAAAAATTCACAACAGTCCGTGAACTTCCTTCATGGCTTCGGTTTTAACGGGGACTTTTCTACCCTCCTCCATTTTGAAGTAGGTAATGAAATCCCGAGCCTGAAAACCCTGGTCAAGGCTGCAGGGATGTTATCCTTGTCCGGTCTTTTTGGGGTGGTGATTCTGGGGCGTAGTGGCGGAATATTGGGCATGTCGTTGAAGAAATCTCCCATACGCGGGAATGAACCTTTGACAGAACATATTCTCGATACCGATCATCTGACCCAATGGCTTGATTTTTCCCTTGACGCCGAGGATGTAAATAAAACCCTGATTGCCGTTGGCCTTGCCTTCAGAGAAAACACCCCCCTGAGCCCTGAAATACAAAAATTATTCCCTATCGATGTTCCCATGCATTTCCATGCAGCTGTTTTTCACAACCGCCTGATCAGTCATCAGATCGAAGATTTTTATGCCGAAACGGAAAGGGTTTGCAGGGACTTTGAAGTGGAGAAAGTTGTTCATTTATTGCCTGAATCCGGGATAAAAAGTGGCTTTCTCGGGATTGTCAATCTAAAAAATTCCTGATGGAAGTCTGGATAGGAGCGGTAAACCTTGGTTTTCTTTATGCGTTTATGACCATGGGAACCTTTATTACCTATAAATACTATGCTTTCCCGGATATCACCATCGATGGTAGTTTTACTACCGGCGCTGCCATCGGGTCTATCTTGATCATCCATGGCTGGAGTCCTGTTGCTGCCATTCCTGTAGCATTTCTGGCCGGTGCTCTGGCGGGTTTTTTCACCGGCCTCATCCATACAAAATTCAAAGTGGATGGTTTGCTTTCGGGAATACTCGTGATGACCGGTTTGTATTCTGTCAACTTGCATATCATGGGAAAGTCGAATATTTCCCTCCTGAATCAACCTACATTACAATGGATGTTTGAAAAGTTCAATCCCGGCTTCGATCCTGAATGGTGGACGGGCATTCTGTTTCTGCTCATCATGATTATTTTCTGGTTATTGATGACCTGGTTGCTGAAATCAGATTTCGGTCTAACCATGCGGGCCACGGGAAACAACCCGGTCATGGTATCTGCTCAGGGCATCAGTGTTGATCGGATGAAAATTTCAGGAATTTCTTTTTCCAACGGACTGGTGGGAATATCGGGAGCTATGGTAGCTCAATATCAGGGTTTTGCAGATATCGGGATGGGAATAGGCTCAATCATTTACAGTCTTGCCGCCGTTATCATCGGGCAGGCATTATTTCCCGGGAGAAAGGTGATCGTCTGTGTTGCTTCCGTCATCATCGGAACAGTTATTTTTCGGATTTCTGTAGCCGCTGCATTGATGATCGGGTTTGACCCTAACGACCTGAAAATTCTTACAGCTTTCTTCGTCTTGCTCACCCTGATTGTTTCCGGAGCGTTTGGCAAAAAATCCCTGCCTCCGAACAGGGTGTTCACCTGGATCAGAAAATACCGCAACCCTTTGGTTTTGCTTCTTTCACTGGCCCTGATACTTTTTATTTCTGTCATGGGATATCACAGGTTTTATATGCAGGAAAAGGATCGGAAAATTCCCAAAATAGGACTGATACTGGCCAATGAAAGCATTATCCTGACAAAAACCCGGGATGGGTTCCGCGATGAGATGAAGAAACTGGGATATATTGAAGGGCTTAATTGTATAATTCTGGAGCAAAATGCCGAAGGAGATATCCCGACGAATAAAACAATTGTCGAACAATTTATCAGTAAAGGGGTCGATATTTTCGTCCCGATTTCTACTGCTTCCACGCAAGCGGTTGCCAACAAGGTTAGCAATAAGCCTGTCGTATTTGCCACTCTGGCCGATCCTTTTATCATTGGTGTGGGGAAAACCCCTGTTGACCATCCTTCCAATATTACCGGGATTTACGGATCTGCCCCCGTTAAGGAGATGTTGCACATTTTCACACGGATCTTTCCTGGAAATCATCGCATTGCAACCCTCTATAATCCGGCTTTTCCCAATACCAAAGCAAATCTCAGCGACTTTAAAAATGCCCTGAAAAATTTTCCGCAGCTCACGCTTGAAGAATTGTCGGTTTCGGGTACTCATGAGGTTCAGCAAGCGGCACAGGCACTGGCTTCAAAACACATCAAGGCTTTTATTCTCATCAATGACCTGACGGTTTCAGATGCCCTTGAATCAGTAATAGGGGTTGCCATGAGGAAGAAAATTCCTGTTTTTACTACAGATGCAGGTTGTATCACCAAGGGAGCATTGATGGTATGCGGTTATGAATACTATGTCAGTGGACAACAGGCTGCTCACCTCGTGCACAGGATCCTGAGGGGGGAAAACCCCGCCCTTATCCCTTTCGAAAAATATAAACATCAAATTACCGGACTTAATTATGATGTTCAACAAGTATTAAAGATCGAAATTCCCGAGGATGTTCTTAAAAAAGTGGATGCAAGCGTGATCAATGGGGTGCTGACTAAAAAACCATATATCCTGGACGATCTTTTACTGCTGAATCCTGAACTGAAAGTCGGAAAACCATGATCGAATTGCAAAATATCGTTGTTAAATTCAATCGGAATACAGTGGATCAGGTGGATGCACTCTCTGAGATCAACTTCAGAATTCATCCACGTGAATTTGTGACCGTTATCGGGACCAATGGTTCAGGCAAATCAACCTTGTTGAATGCTATAGCCGGGAATGTCATTCCTGACCAGGGAAAAATTTTTGTGAATGGCAAAGACGTTACCAGTAACAAGGATTTTCAAAGGGCAAGATACATCTCGAGAGTTTTTCAAAATCCTTTTGCCGGTACAGCTGCAGATATGACCCTGGCAGAAAATCTGCTGATGGCTTATTTCCGTGGGAAATCCCGATTCCCGAAGATCAGCCTGACCAAAAAACTAAAGGACAGTTTCCGTGAAAAACTATCTTCTCTTGAAATGCAGCTGGAAGACAGAATTGACCAGGTTGTCGGGACCCTATCCGGTGGGCAGCGGCAAGCCGTGACTTTACTGATGGCGGTAATGAACCCACCTCAGGTTTTGTTGCTGGATGAACATACTGCTGCCCTGGATCCAAAAACGGCTTCACAAGTGGTTCGCCTGACTCAAAGGTTTGTCGCGGAAAACTGCCTGACCACCCTGATGGTGACACATTCTATGCAGCAGGCGCTGGAGCTGGGAACCAGAACCATCATGATGCATCATGGCCGAATCATTGATGAAATGAATGCAGAAGAAAAAAAAACATTGACAGTAGAAGAATTACTTGGAAAATTCGAAGATATCCGGAAAAAGGAAAAATTAACCCCCCAGCTCATCCGCCAATTCCAACAACAATATCTTTAAAACCGTTTGACATAAATCACCTTTCCGTCTCCGACTTTGTAGTAATCCCTGATTTCAGCTTCCAGCAAATAACCCATTTTTTCATAGAATAAACGTGTGGGTTTGTACTTCTCAAGGGTGGATGTTTCAGCAATGACCAATCTCCCTCCCATCTTACGGATGACACGCTCTGTCTCCTCCAGCAGGGTTTTCCCAACCCCTTTGGCGCGGTAATTGTTATGTGTGGCAATCCAGTACAGATCAAAGCTGCCTTCTGTCCCGGCAATAGGCCCGAAACAACTATAGGCAACGCTGGCCCCTCCAAGCTCGGCAAAAATGACATGGTAGTCGCTCTCAGCCCCGTATTCAAGCGCATCCTGGACCAACTCAAGGGCTACCGGAACCTCTATATCATAGAAAAAGTCGGTGGACAGAATAATATCCCGTACACAGGCAATATCTTCTTCCCTGAGCTCAGTTCTGAAGGTGATCATCTTTTCTTCAGTCATGGGTTAATGTTTTGAAATTTGGTAAGGGATATCCCAGTGCATCTTCAACTATCCTTTTCATGACTTCAAGCTTATCCAGCCCGGCTCTTTCGCAGGCAGCCATGAATCCGCCGGAACCCGACAGACAGGGATTGGCATTGATATCGATGACGTAAGGATTCCCATCCCGGTCAATCCTGAAATCCAGTCTCACATAACCCATCAGCCCCATGGCATTCCAGCATTTTTCACAGATTTGGACCATCTGATGATGAACGGATTGATCCAGACCGGAAATTTCGAAGGTACGCCGGGTATGCGTATATTCAAAAGAATTCTCATTCCATTTGGCAGTATATCCCATGATCCGTGGTTTATCCTCAGGATAATCAATGAAGGTCATCTCGGCAAAAGGCAGCACTTCCGGTCCGTTTTTACCTGCAATGATGGAAATATTGAATTCTCGACCTTCTATAAATTCCTCCACAAAAAAATAATTTTTATTTTTCCTTGCTATTGTCTCTGTGAATTTCTTATCGCTCCCTTTGAATATGCAGTCTTCATCGAGGCCAAGAGAACCTTCTTCCCAGATGGGTTTGACAATGTATTTTTTCCTTTTATCCAGATTTTTCAGTTCATTAAGCATAATCCATCCTGGAGTAGGAATGCCAAGTCTTGTCATTTCGATTTTTGCCCTGACTTTATGGGAGGCGAAAAACATGGCGATAAGATGGGAACCGGTGTAAGGAATGTTCAGATGCGTAAGCAGGGCCGGAGCAAAGTAGGCAAATTCCCCATGATTTTCGATCGTTTCAGCCAGATTGAAGACCAAAAGTGGATTTAACTTCCGCAAAACGGCCATGGCTTTTTTTAGGTTCAGGTCAAGCTGTACCTGTTTCACCTTCATCCCTAAACCTGTCAGTGCTTTTTGAACAAGTTCCACCTGTTCCAGTACATCCAGTTCATCTTCCCCCGGATTTTCTGATATTTTATTGAAAAGTATGACAGCTAGCCTATTCATAAGGATAAAGTTAAGTGATTCTCTCGAGAGCAGAGTCTATGATTTTTTCTATTAAAAAATCATAAGTCAGATGGTTGTGATAGCATAATATCGGAAGATCGGAAGTGATATGATTTAATCCGGGAAGAGGATTAATCTCGATAAAATTCAATCTTCCCGATTCGTCCATCCTCAGATCAATTCTGCCTGCATCCCTTCCCCCCAGTTCCTTCCAGATTTTTATTGCCAGATCGGCACAGCTGGTAAGTATGGTTTTCTCAGGGATGCGGTAGGTGACATATTTTTCATAATTGGACTTCACCTCATAGGAATATATCTTAGTTTCCATGCTGGGGTCGTACACGATCTCAAGCGTACCCAATACCTGGCAATTGTTGCCTGTTCCAACAATACCTGTGGTAAATTCTCTTCCGGGAAGGAAGGTCTCCACAAGCACTGCTTGATTCAGCCTCCCAAGCAGGGCAGAACAATGTTTTTTAAAATCTTCAGGGGTGGTGGCCAGGGATTGAAAATCTATCCCTTTGCCCGAGCCCTCTTCGTTAGGCTTAAAAAATAAAGGATAGGGCAAGTTTACGTCCGCGATGTCGCTTACATTCCTGACCAAAGAAAAATCGGGTGTGGGAATTCCGATTTCCCGCAACACCCTTTTAATCATGGCTTTATTCAGGGTAAGGGAGAGAACAAGGGGGTCAGAAAAAGTATAGGGAATTTGATAGGCATCCAAAACACAGGGGACTTGTGCTTCCCGTCCGATGCCATGCATTCCTTCACAAATATTGAAAACCAGATCCCAACGTTCACCCTTTTGCAGTCTTGCCATAAGCTGACGCAAATGCCCGATACGAACCGTAATATAACCCAGCTTATGTAGTGCAGCTTCAATCCCTTCGAGGGTGCTTTCCTGATCAAATTCAGCCGTTTCTTCTTCGGTAAATCCCTCTCTGAGATAATCCGACCTTAGGTCGTAGGTGAGTCCGATGGTCATTTCAGATAGGAAAATCAGGATACCTGAAAATTTTATCCTCGTAATTTTTCAACAAGGCATATCCATTTTCGTGTCCAAGGAAGTAATCCGGCAGCAATGGGATTTTTCCTCCCCCTCCCGGGGCATCCACTACGAAAGTAGGAACTGCATAGCCTGAAGTATGCCCCCTTAACCCCCTGATGATCTCCAGTCCTTTTTCGATGCTTGTGCGGAAATGACCTGACCCTACAACCGGATCGCATTGATACAGATAATATGGCCGTACCCGGATCTTCAGCAAGGCATGCATCAGATTTTTCATGACCTGCACTTCATCATTGATCCCTTTGAGTAATACGGTCTGGCTTCCCAGCGGGATCCCCGCCAAGCTGAGTCTGTCACAGGCCTCCTTGACTTCCGGAGTGATTTCGTCAGCATGCGTAAAATGAATACTGAGGTACAAGGGATGATATTTTTTCATCATGTTGACCAGGGGTCGAGTGATTCGTTGCGGAAGGACCACCGGAACTTTGGTTCCGATACGGATGATCTCCACATGAGGGATACTGCGCAAACGGGAAAGCAGATACTCTATATGAAGATCAGGCATGGTCAATGGATCACCGCCTGAAACCAGTACATCGCGTATCTCGGGGTGATGTTCGATATATTTCAGTCCTGCTTCCCATACTTTTAACCCGATATGGCATTTATTCTTGGCTACCATTCTGGTCCGCGTGCAATAACGACAATACGTTGAGCAGAACCCGGTAACCAGGAATAATACCCGGTCGGGATATCGGTGTACGATGTTGGGCACCGGACTGTCGTTTTCTTCCGATAAGGGATCTGCAGCTTCCCCGTTATGAACCAGGAACTCATCAAAAACAGGGACCACACTCTTTCGTAAGGCCTGTTCCGGATCATGCTGATCAAGCAGGCTGATATAATAAGGCGAAATACGTAAGGGTAAGGATTGTGAATTTTCAGCATCCGGCCTGACTTCATTTTCGGAAAGAGAAATGAAACGGGATAATTGCTCAATGGAACGGGCAGCATTTTTAATCTGCCAATGCCAGTTGTTCCAGTCTTTGACTGTGGCTTCAGGAAAATAGGTTTGTAGGAACTTGAGAGAGCGCTCGCTGATGACAGGTTTTTCGCGATCTGAACGTGATTTTAAATATTCATCAATAAGGGAGGCATCGTCAATGAAGCTGTGCTTACTTGGAGGCTCTTCTTCTTCAATGATTACGGGTGAGACTGAGGGCGGTTTTTCGCTTGGAAGTTTTTCCATTTCTTATACGCTGAGTTTGAATTTTTCGTTGATAAAAATCGATTGCAAATAGGTAACATTTTTATGTATTTTTGACCGGGGAAAAGGATTATTTTTCAACAAAATTGTGTTAATAAAACCAGCCTGAATGAAGCTGTTTTTTCGTTCACTCGGAAAGGGAAATCCCCTGCTCATCCTTCACGGTTTATTTGGTATTTCCGATAATTGGATGAGCTTTGCCCGCGCCGTTGAGACTAACTATGAAGTCTACCTCCCCGACCTCAGAAATCATGGAAGGTCACCCCATAGCCCCGTTTTCAATTTTCAGGCGCTTGAAAATGACATTCTCGAACTGGTGGAAGACCATAATTTACACGATATTTATCTGATGGGACATTCCCTGGGGGGGAAAATTGCCATGAACTTTGCCATCCATCATCCCGAATATGTGAAAAAATTAATTGTAGTGGATATCAGTCCACGGAAATACACCAACAACCCGGAACACCAGATCCTCATCGATGCTATGCGCAGGGTGGATTTTTCGACGGCCACAGCAAGATCAGCGATAGATCTGCAGTTGAAGGAGAAAATTCAAAGTCCTAAACTCCGTCAGTTTTTATTGAAAAATGTCTATTGGCGTGATCGGGAAAACCTTGATTGGCGGTTAAATCTGGCCTCCATTGATCAGAACCTTCCCGCTGTCCTGGATGAAATTGAACCCCATGGAGTTTTTCATGGTCCGACTTTATTTGTCCGCGGCGGTTTATCTTTTTATATTCCCGATGAAGATATCATACCTATAAAAAACAAATTCCCCCGGGCGGTGGTGACGACCATTGAAAATGCTTCTCATTGGGTTCACGCTGACGCAAGGGGGGAATTCCTGAGGATCGTTTCCGGCTTTCTGGAGCAGATCAATAACGATTGATCTCTATACTGGAAATGGCTGTTTTTATGGTAATATAAATTTTGTTTTTACTATTGGAGAAATTTGAGGTCTGGTACATCCGGTCTCCTTTTTTTTCAAAACCCTCAAATTCTTTACTGACCATGAAGGATTCCGAATTGACCTGGCAACCACTGTTCTTCGGGATGCTGATTTTAATGGATGAAGCGCCCGCGTTGAACGTCCATACACATAAAGGATTTCTTTCCCCCAGCTTGATGTCGATGGATGAAGCGCCTGCTTTTAGATTCGCTGTGTCGATTTTGTAAGCACTCAAATCCATGATGATTTCTGCAGCCCCGATATTTAAATCCAGATCCCATGAGGGTTTTTCATTGATTTTTATGTCCACCTGGTTTTTGTTGAAACTATTGCGTACATGGGAACTCTGGGTTTTAAGCATAATGCGTTTAACATTCTTCTCATCCGATGTGGTTAGGGAATAATCCCCGATATAGCCTTTCTTATTAAAATCAAGAAAATAACCGGTATTCCCCATGATCCTGTAATTTCCGGCCGCTGCATCCAGAGAAAGAAAGCCTTTGCGTGCAAGGGAATCAAAAGGAACACTCAGATGCTGCTCCTTATAATTCAAAGTGGCGGTATCGCTATCGTCTGAACTGTCCTCCTCATCATCCCAGTCACTGTGCCAGCCACCATGATCAAAATGACCAAAATGCATCCAGGGTGTTCTATCCGTCAAGCGTTGAAAAAAGATGATGGTAAAAGCGAGAACAATTACCAAGCCAGCAATTTTGATCCATTCCTTTACCGGCAAAATGGAAATTCCCCAGAAAATCAGGATCAATGGCCATAGATTCCATAAGGTACGCCATCCAAATTCGAAAAACCCGATATTATTTAAAATGAACAGAATCCCGATCGCGATGAGAAGTACCCCCCAAAAAACGTGTTTGTATTTCATGACTAAAAGTATTAGTTGTTTTGTTTTCTACATGTTACCGTATTGATGAGTAAACCGATACCGATCACGATCAGAATGACAGGCCAAAGGTCGCCAAAATCGATATTCGGGATGAATTCGTCAATCAGAAAAAGCACACCGATGGTGATGAGCACCAATCCACCGATCAAACTGCCTTTCCTGCGCGTGGGTTTCTGCGAAGGTTCATGACCTTCCTGAGGTTGACTTGGCTGTGTTTCCATGGTATTATGATTTATGGTTGTTTCTGGATCAATGGGTTTTTCAGGAGTGACAATCCAAAGGATCAGGTAAATAATGCCACCACCTCCGCCGGCAAAGAATAAGACTACAAAAATAAGCCGGACCAGGAGAGGATCCATATTGAAATATTCACCCAGACCACCGGCTACGCCTCCGATTCTCCGATCACTCGTACTTCTGTATAATCGTTTTGATTCCATGATGTTTTGTTTATGGTTGTGAATTGCAGTTTAGACGCCTTCTGAGGATGAAAGTTACAAGCCTAACCTGCAAGATTTTTCATTTTTCTGACACCCCTGCCCGAAATCAACAAGCTAAGTTCGAAAAGCGCGTAAAGCGGAAGCGCGACAATGAGCTGACTGAAAACATCCGGGCTGGGGGTGATTATTCCGGCAATGATCAGAATTCCCACCGCGGTGTGCTTCCTGTATTTTTTTAAAAACCCCGGACTCAGAATGCCTATTCTAGTCAGGAAAAGTACACTTACCGGTAACTCAAACAGTAAGCCCATCAGCAGTGTCATCAGACTTATGGAACTGACATAGGATGTCAGCGAAATCTGGTTGCTTACCGACGGGCTGACTTCATAACTGCCTAAAAAATTGATCATCAAGGGGGCAACGATAAAATAACTGAAGGCTATGCCGAGTAAGAACAGAAAAGTTGTGATGGTGACCAGGCCACGGGAATACCTGATTTCCTTTACAGTCAGTCCCGGTTTGACAAATCTCCATAATTCCCAAAGCACATAAGGTAAAGAAAGGATCAGGCCGGCGATAAGGGAAATGTTCATATGGGAGATGAACTGCCCGGCAAGGTTGATGTTGATCAGATTGAACCCGGAAGGATCAATGCAGAGGGAGGGTAAGGAAAGTTTTTCACCCAAGCTGCACAACAGACGATAGGTGATGAAATCTTTTGATTTCGGAGCCAGCAGTATCCGGTCAAAAAGAATTTCTTTAAAGGTGAATGCCAGAATGGAAACCAGAATGATGGCAATAAGGATTCTCCATAATGTTCCCCTCAACTCCTCCAGATGCTCCCAGAAAGTCATTTCCCGTTCTTCTCCGGGGCCTGTGGAATGAAAGGGTTTCATGAATTGATTTTTTCAAAACAAAGGTAGACATTATTTTATTTTCCATGGACTGTATGAGAAAACAAGGAATATATGTATATTTGAATAAATAAAATCATTATGGAAGAAAGAGAAATACTACTCGAGCAAATGCTCAAAGTCCTGAAAGATATAGAAACCAATACCTGCGATAAGCAGTTCTTTCCCGATACCAAACTGCTTGAAAAAAAGCTTGACAAGATCATCGAACTTCATGAAAATTCGATCGAACTTCTGAAGATCATTTCCGATAACCCCTGTACTTGCAATAAAAATCAAAGGAGTAAAGAGAAAAAAAGGAAAGACGAAAAGAAGGAAAAGAAGGAAAAGAAGGAAAAGAAGAATAAGAAGGACAGTAAGTGATCACCTGTTTTTTTCCTGACCATGACGGTAACGATGCTGCATCCTTTTTTCTTTCAGCGGACAACCGTAAAGATCACGGTATAATCCTGATAAGCGCTGTAATTGGTCGGAATTGCAGATTTTCTTCAGGGCAAGATATTGACTGATATTTTCTTTCTGCATTTGATTCTGAAGCAGGGATAATTGCATGGCATAACTTGAAAGGAGAAGCGTATCAGGCGTTTCATTTTCTAACTCATGCATGATTTTGTCACGTTTTTCCCTGATGGCTGCCACCAGGGGTTCTGAAGCATTACAATAACGGGAGTTAATCTCTTCCACCCTGATCATCTGAGCCTCCGATAGGTTCAGTTCTTGTTTAAAAAGGTTACATTTTCCCTCCTGGTTGACATTGCATTCCATTACAGGTTTTTGTTGAACAAAAAAGAAAAAACTGACCAGGGCGGAAAGGTTAATTGCGATCAGGAAAAGGAGCAACCAGAACAACAAACGGTTTTTTTTTGCAGCTTCCATAGATTGTGTTTTATTGATTGTCAAGAAATGTTTTATCATCATCCATAAAATCCTGAATAAATAATTGACTTTTCAGCATTTCTATACGGTCAGAGTTTTCAGTTTGGGCAGTATAACTATTGCTGCCCTGCCTGCCTGCAAATATTCCGATGAAAATGGCCGTAAGAAAGCTGATCCCGATCAAAACGGGTCGCAGTTTGTCGGAAGACAAGAATGAATGCCGTTGCTCACGGGATTTGAGGGTGGATTCAATGTGCTGAAGGATACGCGTTGCCATGAAAGGATTGGGATCAAGCCTTTTCTCTTGCGTGAAAAAGCGATCCAACGCATTGCTTTGCTGTTTATCGTCAAATAAGGTCATAAGGGGTCAGTTTTTTCTGTAAGTTAATTTTTGCCCGGTGTATCAATGATTCTACTGATGATAGACTAAGTTGCATGATGACGGCGATTTCTTTATAGGGGATATCCTCGAATTTGTGAAGGGTGAATGCAATTCGCTGATTCTCCGGCAAACGCCTGATTTCCCTGTAGATGATTTCCCGTGTTTCACGGGTTTCCATGTCAGGATTGATAACGGAAGACTCTTTCCCCGTAATCCGTGCGAATATGTCCCTTCTTTTATTTCGCTTCACCCTGTTCAGGGATCTGTTGACCGTAATCCGGTAAATCCAGGTTGATAATGCAGCAGAACCCCTGAATTTATCTATGGAATCAATAATTTCCATGAAAATTTCCTGAGCAAGATCTTCAGCCTCTTCCATATTGCCTAGAAAATAATAAGCGCTCTTAATCACCTGTTTCTGGTAATGATTTACCAGATATTGGAAGGCTTTGCGGTCACGCTGAAGGATTCCTTCAATCAATTCCGGATCGGTCATTCAACAACCAGTTTACCATTAGACAAAAGATGAAGGTAAAACTTGCGCAACCCTCAGCGCTTAGGTAAGGATTTTTATCTCATAACTAAGCCTCACCGATTTCTTCAGGGTTTCCGAAACCCCGCAATATCTTTCCTGGGAAAGGCTGACCGCTTTCTGAAGCTGTTCCATCGGTAAGTCGTTTCCCCTGAATTCATAAATCAAATGGATTGTTGTAAAATGTTTTGGATGTTCTTCCGTTAAATCCCCTTCCACCCTGATGTTGAAGTATTCAGGTTCGATACGCATTTTCTTCAGAATGGCAATCACATCCATGCCGGTACAACCACCCAGGGAAAGTAAAAGCAAGGGCTTGGGCCTGGGGCCCTGGTTCTGCCCGCCAGCTTGTTCATCAGCATCCAGCATGATCTCAAAGCCGTTAACATTAGACTTAAATGCCATGCCTGAGGCCCATTGAATATCGATAGCTTGTGTTGACATAGTTTTGTTTTTTACAAAGATAAAAACATTTAGTGATAATAAAGCGATTTAATCGAATATTCATTATCTTGGCATACATTTTTCTTAGTCCTCTCATCTTCAATCATCAGCGAAATAATCAAAACTTTAGAATATAATTGAAATGGTTTTTATAGCCAATCTATGGCTTTTTCTGGTTGTTCTCGCAACTGTTCTGGCCAATAAATTAAAATTTTATGCTACTGATCGAAATTTGTAAAGGTGCACTGGCCGGAAGTGCGGTTATTCCCACAATTATTGCTACTTTTGCATTTCTGCCCAGGCATCTGTTGAAAATTCCTTCAGTGGATGAAGAAATTTGCAGCTTGACAATGATCTGACTGATGTAAAGCAGTTTGAAATTAAATCACAATAAACTGTAAAATTATGGAAATAGAACAAATCAATGCCATCGAAATCCTCGATTCAAGAGGGAATCCTACAATTGAAGCAGTGTTGACCCTCGAAGACGGCACTATGTCACGAGCTATGGTGCCCAGCGGAGCATCTACGGGTGAACGCGAAGCATGTGAGTTGCGTGATGGCGATAAAAGCCGGTATGGTGGAAAGGGCGTGTTGAAAGCGGTGGAAAACGTCAATACCATCATCGCTCCTGAATTGGTTGGAAAGTATTTTGTTAACCAGCGTGAACTTGATTATTTCATGATCGGACTTGATGGTACAGAGAATAAATCAAAGCTTGGGGCCAATGCCATTCTGGCGGTTTCCATGGCCTATGCAAGAGCTGAAGCCGAAAGCGCCGGGCTTCCGCTGTATCAATACCTTGGAGGAACCAACGCTCATGTACTGCCTGTTCCCTGCATGAATGTAATCAATGGCGGTAAACATGCCGATAATAATGTTGATTTTCAGGAATTCATGATCGCACCCCATGGGGCTAAATCTTTTACCGAATCCATCCGCATGGGGATGGAAGTGTTTCACACCCTGAAATCTGTGCTTAAATCCAAGGGGCTGAGTACAGGGGTAGGAGATGAAGGCGGTTTTGCACCTGACTTAAAATCCAATGAAGAAGCTGTGGAAATGATTCTCGAAGCCATTCACAAAGCAGGTTATAAACCAGGTGAAGACGTCAGTATCTGTCTTGACCCTGCAGCCAGTGAAATGTGGGAAGACGGACAGTACAAATTCTTTAAAAGTTCACAAAAGCTGGTTAGCAGCGATCAAATGATTCAACTTTGGGAAAAATGGGTTGCCCAATATCCCATCGTTTTACTTGAAGATGGTTTGGCTGAAAACGACTGGAATGGATGGGAAAACCTGACCCGATCACTGGGAAACAAGATCGAAATCGTGGGCGATGACATTTTCTGTACCAACAAGTCTATTTTGGCCAGAGGAATCAAACAGCATGTTGCCAATTCGGTACTGATCAAGCTGAACCAAATAGGGACCGTCACTGAAACCCTGGAAACAATAGAATTGGCTTACCGAAACAATTATAATTGTTTTGTATCTCATCGCAGCGGCGAAACAGTAGATAGTTTCATTTCTGACCTTACAGTAGCCGTTAATGCCGGTCACCTGAAAACCGGAAGCGGATGCCGGGGAGAAAGGGTAGAGAAATTTAACCAACTGATGCGCATCGAAAACGAAATGGGCGCGATTTCAAAGTTTGCAGGGTTACCCGCTTTTAAAAACAGATAAAACGAAGGTTTAGTTTTTTGGTCCTTTGCCGGAGCCGGGACCATTGCCCAACTCGCGACCCTGACCACAACACTTCCCTTTTTCCGCTCCCTGACCGCATCTATGACGTAAGCCTTGTCCGCAACAACCATTGCCTTTGCCTTTTCCCAGTGTGGCCCGGTTGTCACAAACGCCATCACCGTTTTTGTCGACAAAGTTAGCCCCTTTTCCCGCTGTGCCACGGGCTTCATAATTGTCACAGACCCCATTCTTATTGGTGTCAACGAATTTTCCCTGAGGTGTTGTGACCGCGCTTGTCGTTTTTTTGACATCTTTTGAGGTCACCTGGTTCTGAGCAAAAGTCAGTGTGGTGAAAAGTGTAACTGCTGTAAAGCTCAGGATGATTTTCTTGAACGTTTTCATGTTTTGCGTTTTAATTTTTAGTTTTGTTTTAATACTTTGACAATAAAAATCAGCAAAACTTGCGGCTTATCATAAGATCATGGAAAAAAACAATGCCATGGATCAGGAAAGATCTCATGGCATTGCATGTAACGAAAAAAACTGTTTGGAATAAATTAATTCAGCCCGGGATGATGGTTAAATCTTATCCTTGCTTAATTTTTTTGTGCAGAAGAACCAATCATAACACGTCACGTCAGGATCTTTGGTTTCCATACGGTCTTTTGCGACGCCACAGGAACCGGCAGTCGGGACGATGACATCATCGCCGGGGCGCCAGTCGGCGGGCATGGCGACCTGAAATTTATCAGCCGTTTGCATGGCTATCAGGGCGCGTTTGAGTTCGTCAAAGTTTCTTCCCAGCGAAAGAGGATAATAGATCATGGCACGTATGATTCCTTTGGGATCAATGAAAAAAACAGCCCTCACGGCCTTGGTATTACTTTCCCCGGGTTGAATCATCCCGTACTTTTTGGCCACTTCCATGGTGATATCCTCGATCAGCGGGAAAGTGACTTCCACATTTTTCATCCCTTTATAAACGATCTTTTCTTTAATCGTGCGGAGCCAGGCAATGTGGCTGTATAAACCGTCAACCGATAAACCGACAAGCTCGCAATTCAGGGCTTTGAAATCACCCTGCATGGAGGCAAAAGTCATGAATTCTGAAGTACAGACTGGTGTAAAATCAGCCGGATGGCTGAAAAGAATCACCCACTTTCCTTTGTAATCTGCCGGAAAATTAATGTCGCCTTGTGTGGTTACAGCTTTGAATTCCGGAGCAGGATCCCCGATTCTGGGTAAAGCAATCACTTGATTTGTTTCCATAATTACTGGCTTTAATAATGGGTTAATATTTCCCGATGTTTTTCATACTGTTTTCAAGATCGGAGATGATGTCACTGACATCTTCTATACCGATCGCCAAACGGATCAGGTCATCGGTTATACCTGCTTTTTGTTTGTCTTCATGGGAAACTTTTGCATGGGTCATGGAAGCCGGATGCTGGATCAGCGTTTCGACACCGCCAAGGGATACGGCCAGCAAAGCAAGATGTACATGGTCGAGCATTTCTTTGGCAGCGGCATAACCACCCTTCAATCCGAAACTGATCATGGACCCATCGCCCTTCATTTGTTTTTTACCGATTTCATACTGAGGATGAGATTCAAGTCCGGGATATTTGATCCAGGCCACTTTGGGATGATGCTCCAGGAATTTGGCCACTTCACGTGCGTTTTGTTGCGCTTTGTCAATGCGAATGCCCAGGGTTTTCAGTCCACGAAGAACCATATAGGCCTGGTGAGGATCCATGTTGCAACCCAGCAATATCATCATATTCCGGAGTTTATCATACAGCAGTTTCTCTTTGGCGATGATGATACCAGCCACGATATCGGCATGGCCGTTGATGAATTTCGTCATGGAATGGAATACGACATCTGCACCCAAATCCAGTGGATTTTGAAGATAGGGGCTGCAAAATGTATTGTCTACTACCAGGATAATTCCGTGTTTATGTGCAATTTCAGCGCAGGCAGCCAGGTCCGTGATGTCCATGGTAGGGTTGGCCGGGGTTTCAATGTACAATATTTTGGTATTCGGTCGAATGGCCTTTTCAATGGTCGCTGTATCCGTTGTGTTGATATAGGTGGATTGTAGTCCGAAACGGATAAGTTGTTTTTCCATGATTCCCCGGGCCGGTCCGTAAATCGCATCGGTGCTTACAATATGATCCCCCTGGCTCATCAGTCCGAGGTAAATCGTGCTGGCGGCTGCCATGCCTGAACCTACAGCAATTGCGCCATAACCATTTTCCAGGACTGCCAGTTGACGTTCCAGGGCGTTAATGGTAGGATTTCCGATTCGGGTATAAATATATCCGTCGCTTTCACCGGCAAAACAGCGGGCCCCCTCATCGGCAGTGTGAAAAGAAAATGTAGAGGTTTGGTAAATCGGTACCGTGGCGGAATTGAATTGATCTTCGATTTCTCCGGCGTGGATCAGCTTTGTGTTAAAGCCTGCATTCTCATGATTCATAGAAGTATATTTTAGGTTAATGGTAAAATAGTTTTAGTTTACAAAAGTAATGAACAAATGTTCATAATACAAAGATAATTTTTTCCCGCTTCCTTCCCATTTTTATATTTAGCCTGCGCCTGTTTTTAAACCGCTTGTTTTTTCGGGTTGTCCCAGGATTTCTCCCTGGGCTCCAGTGAATTTTTTTGAAGGATCATATGCTATCCCGAGTTTCCGTAAAAGAGGTTCTGTATCCACCTGATGGAGTTGCAAACCTAGATCCCATGGATTGTATCCTAAAACCAATCCGGCCACTTCCTCATAAGTCAGGACAGGAATGCCATAACCATCAGTATCGTATGTTTTATTTTCGGTTTCGCTGATGACATATTGCCAGCGGTCGAGGAAAAAAGTACAACCCGGGCAATTGGAGAGAATCATATCGGGATGGTAAGCCTGCATGGATTCAAATTTCAGCTTTGAGTTCGACAGAGAATATCCGCGGTTCTGTTTCAAAAGGTATTGTCTGAATCCGAATCCGCAGCAATGACGACGTTCAGGATAATCCACCTGAGCTCCGCCCCAGGCATCTATTAAACCGGCAAGAACATAGGGATATTCAGCTCCGCCAATACCTTTCACGGGAAAAATCTTCGCGTAATGACAGCCGATATGATCCACAATATTAAGGGATTCGCCCGTGAGGTGATGGACAAGCCTGACTTTGGCTTTGTCGGCAATCTGATGCCTGAATTTATAAATGATATCACTTGTATGAACCAGGTTAACCGGAATTTTAAAGGTCTTTCCGGTGGCCTTGAACAGGGCATCTCTTGTTTTCTGTTCTTCTTCCGGGAAGTGTTTCCAGGTTTCCAGTATCTCGGTGTAAATACCGAAGGAGGTAACACAGGAACAAACAAAATTTTCATATCCCGCCTCTGTCATCAGGGCAAACTGTCGGGCGACGACGGTCATGGTGGTTTCAAAAGGAAGGATTCCTGAATGATAGGCAATACCGGTGCAAGTGGTTTGTTCGGGATCGTCAAAAATATCCTTCCCCAGCTCTTCTCTCAGAATTTTAAGAAATACCGTTTCGGAAGCGGGAAAAAAATTCTGTCGGATGCAGGAACGTGCATAGTAATAATGATCATCGGCAATTTCTTTCTGATAAGATAACCATTTCTGACTTTTATTGACCATCCTTCACTCCTTTCCGACAGGCGTCTTCAATTAACTCAAATCGGCTTATAGCTCCTGTTTCAAGAAAGATTGCCTTTAAATCGGCCAGGGATTGTTCGGATATTGTTCTCAGTGTTCCAGCCCCGGCTTTATGATAATTTGCGCCTAAGCGATCAAGCATGGCGACTCTGTTTTCCCGGTACCATTCCCAAACCGGGCCTTGTTCAGGAAATTTTTCGGTGTCAATTTCATCAATAAAAACACAATACCCGTATTTAAGCATATGTTCTCCCACGGTACGCTTGATGGACAATTGCAGTTTCCCTTGTTCTGACTCGGCAAATAAAGCTGTTTTGATCGACAAGGCACGAAGCGATTGAATGATGTATCCGGGAGTATTTCCCCTGGGGCATCGGGTCTTGCAAGAGAGGCATTCGCCACATCGCCATATCGTATCGCTTTTAAGGAGTTGCTCGAGCAGGGATTCATCTCTTCTTTGGACCGTTTCCACGACCATACGGGGATCATAGTCGCTGAATTGTGCGGCCGGACAGATGGCAGTACAGGTACCGCAACTGATGCAGGCTGTCAATCCTTCTTTAAACCGAATATCATCGGCAAGTTCTTCAAGATATGTTTTCATTAAAAACCGGTTAAAAACATGATCAATCCCAGGGATGTTCCTATCCCAAGGTTCACAGCCTTGAGAAACAGAGAATCTTTGATGGAATAAGACAACATGGGTAACATGCCATGACCATCCTGGACAAATGCACTGGTGAAGAGTACAGAGAATGGAATAAGCCCGGTGGCATAAAGACTGATAAATATCATATGGGGACCCGATTCAGGGATAAGTCCCATGAGTGCCGCAATGAGCAGTAAAACCAGAGGGTATTGCGTGGAGAAGGAATCAAAGTGAAAATAATGGATCCCGAATTCGACAAAAAGCATGGCGCCGAAAGTCCAAAGGATAGTTTTCCACAAATGTTTCCTGATGATATGATTCCATACGTGTTCCCGGATAAAATGAGAAAACCCTTTTTCCATGGGGTGTATCTGTTGCTCCTTACAATCGGAACAGGTTTGGAATTTGGTTTTTTTAATCAACAAGTCGGTGATCCATCCGACCAGAACTCCCAGGACGAAAAGAATAAGGATCAGAATGATGGCAGTTTTAGGGAACAAGGCAAGCATGACGAATGCTTCATCCCCTGAAGCTGCTGCCATTGCGCCAGTCAGGGCCCCCAGGGTGATCAGTCCATGAACATATAAAGAAACATTGGTAAAAGCGCCAAAACAACCTGGCAGGGCTCCGATGGATGAGGCAACCATGTATTGCTTTATCCTGGGTCCATTTCGTAAAAATTTGGTAATCCGGCCTTTGGTCCATACGTTCAGCAAATCAACCATCACCATCATGGTAAATACAAGAAAAGTGATCTTCAGGGTTTCGACTAAGACATTGATCAAAATCGGGAGTATTTCTGCCATAAAAATGAGGTTAATTCCTGATGCGTTTAATCCTGCAAAAATACTGAAGGTTTTTCAAACAGGATGGGGATTTCTGGATGAAAAATCGCGCTTCAGTTTCATTCATTTGTTTTTTTCAACGATTTTTTCAAAGTACATCGCGAAGGATCGATATAGAAAATGAGTCCATTTTCCAAAGGGGACGATAATCATTGCCCATTGGGCGAGAATGATCAGATGAAACAAATAAACCCAGAAGTATCGTTCAAGCCATCCGGCATCAATGAACAAGCGGACGGTAAAAGCGCTTAATCCCATCAGTAATAACCAGATAATAAAAAACCAGTCGGATGCCTGGGAAAATTTACTGACTTCCTTGCTTTTTTTTACCCTTTCCAGAACAAAAATAATGGTGATGGTAAAAATGATAAAGCTTTCCAGGTAACCCAGAAGAATGATAAACAGGTTTTCTGTAGCAAACCAGTCGAGAAAAACAGTGGTAAAAAGCAAAGCTAAATATCCAAAAACCAGTACCAAATGTTCAAACCATCGGACTTGATTATCATCACAGCCAAGGGATCTTTTTTGAGTGAACATGTGAATAAATAAATCCTTAAGTGCGGAGAAGTAGCTTTTCAAACTTGTTCTTATTCCAGGCTTTAAAATAACCAGCCACCACATCCGGATCAAATTTGGCAGAAGAATGAGGAGGAATACGGATCCAATCGCGATCATTTCAAATAAATGACCCCAATGCATGAGGTTTACAGGATTGAAATCCTCTTTCCAGGCATAGCTTATAATGCCCGCCGCGATCAGTAAAAAAGCGATTAAGGTCAAACGCGTGGATTTATACAATAGACCGGATAAGCCTGTCCAGTCATACTTAGAGGTCAGCCAGCGTCTGAGAGACATCATTAATTCACCCGGATTGGCGGTCTGGGGGCAATGGGTGGTACATTCTCCGCAATAATAACAAAGCCAGGGTTTAAGAGAAGATTTAAGCTCATCCTCCAGGCCCAGAACACCATACCTGACCATTTCACGGGGAAAAGAATTTTCTTCAGTCGACAAAGCACATACTGCAGTGCAGTTTCCACAGTTGTAGCAGGCCGTAAAATCAACGGCTCCATATTTCTTTAACTGATTTCCTAACTTTGTTTTTATTCTTGACATTAGTCTTTAATCTTGTAGGTAAAATATTCATCCATGTCATCCATCGTTCCAACCTGAACAAATCCGTATTTAATCAAAGTCATCAGGTAGAAGAGTACATCCGGTTTGGAAATATTCAATTTTTTGGCGAGCTGGTCGATGGTTTGTTCTTCTTCCTTTAGCGCATCAAGGATGCTTTTCTTTATGCGGGTATAGTGTTTCAGGTTTTCCGTTACCTGTTGAGGAACCTGATGTTTCTCTTTAAGAATTTTTGCTGTTTTTCCTTTTATCGTTTCCATGGCTCAATTGAATTAGCGATAAGTCAGGGCATCAATCATGTGCTCGATTTCTTGATTGGAATAAGCAGTGAGCTCAATGGCATCCGGAGGGCAAACAGGCAGACACATGCCGCATCCCTTACAGACTGCATTATGGATAACCGCGAAGTCTTTATGGCCGTCATTTTCCATTTTAATGGCATCGTACGGGCAGGCTTCGGCACATTTCCCACACCAGATGCATAAAGCTTTATCTATTTTAGCAATAATCGGCTCTAATTCCAGCTCACCTTTGCTGACATAAGAAAATGATTTTGCCGCTGCAGAAAGCGCCGAATTAATGGATTCGGTAATGTTTTTTGGCCCCTGACAGGTTCCGGAAATGGTAATTCCGTCAATGACAGTCTCCACAGGACGGAGTTTCATGTGAATTTCATTGAAAAACCTATCTCTGCCCTTGGGCAATTTGAATATTGATCCCGTGCTGTGATCAGACCGTGGAACCATACCCGTAACCAAAACGACTAAATCTGCATCAATTTCCATATTTTTCTTCCCGGTCAGAATATCATTGACTTTTACAAGGGTGATATCGCCTTCCTGACTAACGATGGGGGGATCATCTTCATAGGACTGAAGGTAAATATCCCCGTTCAGCAAGGACTCCCGATAGAGAATTTCTTGCTTTCCATACGTTCTGATGCCACGTGTGAAATGGTAATTAAGGATGTCGGGGAATTTTTTCTTGGCTTCGATGGCAGTATGGATGGAAGAAGTACAGCAATAGCGTGAACAATATTTGTTTTCTCCATCAAGCTGCCGGCTTCCCACACAATAGATGTAAGCAATATTTCTGATTTCCTTGCCCTGAAATACAAGTTTTCCTTGGTTGATGGCCAGTAGGCGTTGAAACTGGGGCAGGGTAATTACTTTCCCGATTTGATGATAACCATATTCACCCTCTGCAGGGGTATAAGGGTCAAATCCTGTGGCCATCAGGATGGATCCGACATGCCATGTCTGAAATTCTTCTTGTTGTGAAAAATCAACACTTTCACAAACTTTTTCACATGCTCCGCAGCGGGTGCAGTTCACGATGTCAATGACAGGTAACTGGGGAAATTCCCCGGGGTACTGATGGTAAATGGCCTTCCTCCGGGTGATCTCGAAATTAAATTCATCAGGGACTTCTACGGGGCAGACTTCTATGGCATTGTGCAGAGAGGCTGGTTGACAATCATCTTTGAAGTACCGAGGTTTGATTTTAATGTTAAGGTGAAAATCTCCTATACTGCCTGAATAGGAAACCACTTCAGCCCCTGTGCATAGCGTTATGTTCTTTTTGCTTTTTATTTGATGGTATAATTCCGTGATCATTTCTTTCCCGCTCTCATTTCCGGTGTATAATGCATTCCACTGGGCAACCCTTCCTCCGATAAAGAATTCGCGTTCCAGAAGGAATACTTCGCAACCCATGTTGGCTAATTCAAGCGCTGCTTTTAATCCTGCTATCCCTGCTCCGATAACGGCAATTGCTTTTTTTGATTTAATTTTTATAGGATCCAGTGATTCTGCAAGACGAACTTTTGCAATGGCTGCTTTCACGATAGCGATAGCTTTCTCCGTGGCGCCTGTTTTATTATCAGAATGTGCCCAGGAAACTTGTTCCCTGATATTGGCATGAACATAATTATATTTATTCAGGTGGGCTCTTTCTGTCACTGCCCTGAAAGTTATCTGATGAAGTTTTGGTGAACAGGAAGCAACAATAACTCCATCCAGTTGGTTAGTGATGATATCATCGACCATGATTTTCTGGTTGGAATCTGCACAGGCAAAAATGGTTGTTTTGGCAAGGGCAACATCCTCGTCATTTTCTATGGCCTGTTTCACCTTTTCAACATCCACATAATCGGAGATGTTACCTCCGCAATGACAAATATATACGCCGATTTTATGATTCATTCAAATGGTCTTGTTTAAGTAACTAATGGCTTCACACGAAGCAGCTCCGGCAGATAAAATGGAGTCGGGTATATCCATCGGGCCAGAGGCAGTACCCGAAACAAAAACACCCTCAATGCTTGTTTTTGACGGACTCTCCAAAATATGCGGTTGTTCGACAAATTGATAGGCATCCGTTTTTAATTCCTCATTTTTAAATAACTGGACAACCCCCATATTCGGTAAAATACCAACGGAAAGGACAACCAAATCATGTTCCGATTCTTTGACAACAGCTTCATTGATGTCCTCATATCTGAGGGTCAAATTTCCATTTTCTTTTTCCGTGATTTTTCCAATTTTACCTTTGATGAAATTGACGCCCATCCCTTTAGCCTGTTCGTAGAACTCTTCGAATCCTTTTCCGAAGGATCGGATATTCAGATAATAAATGGTAATATCTGCCAATGGCAATGCTCCCATTAAGAGTTGTGCCTGTTTAATGGAATACATGCAGCATATCTGGGAGCAGATAGGATTCCCGATGGAAGCATCCCTGGAGCCTGTACATAGGACATAGGCAATTTTATCCGGCATTTTCCCGTCCCCGGGTCTTAAAATGGTATGAAATGGTCTGGTGGGAGCTAAAAGTCTTTCCATTTGCATGGAGGTGATCACGTTTTTTGCCTTCCCATATCCATAACGTGGCATTTTCAAGGGGTCGAACAGATTATAGCCTGTGGCAATGATAATCGTTTTAACCCTAAGACGAAAGTTTTCGGTTTGTTGTGTGAAATCTATGCATTTTGTCGGGCAAACCCTTTCGCAGGCACCACAAAGGGTACAGTTTTCGAGATCAATGGCTGCAATCCTCGGACTTGCAATGGTAAATGGAATGTAAGCTGCTTTTCTTCCAACCAGTCCGAATTGATACTGATCAGGAACATTTACCGGACATGCCTGCTCACATAATTGACAAGCGGTACAATCTTCTTCAATGACGTAACGAGGTTTTTTTTCAAGCCTGGCCTCAAAATTTTTTTCTGAAATCCTGTCGATTTGGGTGATTTCGGCACCCGTAAAAAGAGTGATCAGCGGATGTCTCGAAATTTCGGAAACCTTAGGTGTTGTAATGCATGCTGCACAGTCGAGGGTAGGGAAAACCTTACTGAGTAAAATCATCTTACCCCCAATCGAAAGATCCTTTTCCACCAATACCACTTTAAACCCATTATTGGCAAGATTTAAGGCCGCTTCTCCTCCTGCAATCCCAGCCCCTATAATCAGGGCATCAGAAATGATCATACTATCTTTGACATCCATATTCACTGATTCAATTGGAGGATAAATACTCGGTAAAACTTTTCACTTGTTTGATGAATGATTCACTGCATACCGAACATATCGCTGCCATTCTCAGGCGGGCAGGTTCAATATTCCTTTGCTTCATCAATGCATGGGTTGTTGAAATAATACTTCCGGTTTTTTCAGTGCATGATTCCCCATAAGGACAATCACTCCCATCCGCTGCAATAAAAACGCCATCAAATCCCCTCTCGAAAGCGTGGAGTATCCATCTTGGCTTGATACCACTGGAGCAGGGGACGGAGATGGTATACACCGTTGGCGGGTAGTGCAATTTCAATAATCCGGCCATATCAATGGCCGGATCAGAAATCTTCTCCGTTGAGAATACCAGTATTTTTGCACTCTTTTTTTTGTTCTCAACCATGTCAAACGGTTTACTTCTTTTTCATAAACACTTTAAAATAGCCACTTTCTTCCAGGGTGCCAAGGTACTCATGTCCTTGCTTGGTACACCATTTAGGAATGTCAACCTTTGTGCCCTCGTCAGCAGATAAAATTTCCATAACATCTCCTGAATGGATTGTTCCAATGGCTTTTTTTGCTTCGAGCAGGGGACCAGGACATGCAGTGCCTCTTGCATCAACGGATTTTGTTATAACTAACGCTCTTAATTCTTCTGGTGTCATAATTTTTAGTTTTAAATTAAATAAATAATTGAATACTACTTTCACCGGCTTCATTCACGAAAGTGGTGGCCCCGGCATATCTTAAATTGGGATAGTCAATCATTTCTTCTTTTTTGAAACCCATCAGGTTCATTGACATTTCACAAATGGTGATTTCAATCCCCAGTTCTGCGGCTTCTTTGAACATGGTGTCAAGCGACATCACATTCTTTTTTTTCATCAAATGCTTAATCATCACCGGACCCATGCCAGCCATATTCATATTCGAAAGTTTGAGGTGATTTTTACTCCTGGGGAGCATCATCCCGAACATCTTTGATATCAAATCCTTCCCCCCGGGATTTTTCTTTGGATCACGCAAAGCCGCCAAAGACCAGAAAGAGAAAAACAATTTTACCTGAGTGTCGCTGGCTGCAGCGGCTAAAGAAATGATCATGGTGGCAAGAATTTTATCGAGATCACCTGAAACAATGGCTATGGAAAGTTGATCTTTCCTTGCATTTTTTAAACCCGATATGTCCTCTTTTAATGCATCTATTTGTTGCTGCAATGCTTGAATTTGTAATTCCATCTTTTGAGTGGTTTAATATGTGATAACTGATTTTGCAGAAAGAACCTCAGAAACAACGGTCCCCGCAGCGATCAGTTTTGCGCCTTCCATTAATTCTTCTTCTGTTATGAATCGTTCTTTAATACAGGGAGCGCACAGCAATAATTCTCCACCCAATTCGATAAATGTTTCCATCAATTTTTTCAGGGGCATTAATCCCTGTGCATTGACATTCTCCGCAGCTCCTTTCTTGGCTAACAGCACAGCGGAAGCCTGTAGGATGACAACTACCTTTACATCCATTGTTTGGGCAGCAGTGGCGACAACAAAGGGCAAGGTTGCCTTTTCCTGGTTTTCCGGGCCAATCGTGCTGATCACAACTATTTTTTCTTCCATGATTATCTTTTTTAAGTAATTTGCATGTATTAAAGCAAAAATGCTTTCCTGAAAAGTCAGATTATAAGTATTTAATTATATTAATTCATGAATTTATCATACAAAGAAACTGAAAATTGTTATATGTTTTTAACTTTAAGGCGTTAATCACCATAAAAAAATTTGTGATATTTGTCACATTTATTACATTTTTCAGTTATTTTTTATGGAAAAAATCTCCTGCTTGCATTGTCAATATAAGTCAGAGGCTGCCAAGAAACTGACGCTGGAAGAATGGAAACGGCTTGAAACCGGGCATGCTGAGGTAACTTTCAGGTCAGGGGAAATGATTTTTAAGCAAAATGCGCTTTCAACCAATGTTACCTATATTAAATCCGGGCTGGTTAAAATACATGTCAATCGTCAGGAAAAAGAAAAAATCGTGAGGATTGTAAAATCCCCTGCTTATTTATGCCTGCCCAGTAATTTCAGCGAAAAGGTTAATCATTTTTCTGCCACTGCATTGGAAGAAACCACGGTTTGTTTTTTAGATTTGGATGCATTTAAGGGATTTATATACCGTAATGGTGATTTTGCCTACCAGGTCATCCTCGATTTGAGCAAAAATGAAATCAGGAATTTCAATAGCTGCTTGAATAATGCACAAAAACAAACAACGGGAAGAATTGCAGATTGCATACTGTTTTTCTCCCGGGAAATTTACTCAGCTTCCCGTTTCACCCTGCCGATTTCAAGACAGGATTTAGGGGATATGGCTGGCACTTCAAGGGAAAGTGCCAGCCGTATCATAAGAAATTTTCATGATGAAAAAATCATCCGTCTTGAAGGTAAAAAAATCCTCATCCTGAATGAAAAATTACTACAGCAGATCAGTGACAAGGGTTAATGGACTGATGTTTTGTTAAGGATGTTAGATTGTTTCAAGGGGATAGTCGAGGATTTCTTTCGCGATGTTCTCAAAAATCGTCACAACCGTTTTATTTCCCTGGTTGAAAACACTTTTTCCATGTTCAGCAGCCTCACCAACTTCCAGTACCAAAGGAATTTGTCCCAAAAGTCGGGTGTTAAATTCTAGGGCCATTTTTTCGCCTCCGTCTTTCCCGAAAATAAAATATTTTTCGGTGGGATGTTGCTCTGGTGTAAACCACGACATGTTCTCAATGATCCCTAAAATCGGTACTTTCAGATCCGGATTGAGAAACATTGTAGCGGCTTTCCGGGCATCATTTAAAGCGATTTCCTGGGGAGTGGTTACCATTATGGCACCGGTGAGATTTAGTTTCTGAACCGTTGTAAGCTGGATATCGCCTGTTCCCGGGGGAAAATCGATGATCATATAATCAATATCACCCCATTGGGTATGCTCAAAAAGTTGCATTATGGCGTTAGAGGCCATGGGGCCTCTCCAGATTAAGGATTGATTGGGCGTGATGAAAAACCCTATGGACATGATTTTCACGCCAAATTTTTCAACAGGGAACATCATCTCCTTATCTCCAAATGCCGTTACTTCCGGTTTGTGTCCTTCAATGCCAAACATTTTCGGAATGGATGGTCCATAAATGTCGGCATCCACCAGGGCAATTTTAAACCCGTTTCGTGACAGCGCAATGGCCAGGTTGGCAGCAATGGTTGATTTTCCGACACCACCCTTTCCCGATGCAATAACGATAATGTTCTTGACCCCTTCCATAGGGATTTTTTCAAAAAGCTGACTCATGGTAATTTTATGTATTAATGTTGATTATATTTCAGTCGTTTCCCCTCACCTTCTCCGCCACCTGATTTACGGCGTTTTCCTAAACCTTTTCCCAATTTTTTGAGTTCTTCTTGTTCAGGAATATTTTTACATTTTCCCAATCCGCGTCCCGTTTTTGAACCTTGTCCATCCGGGCCTGTACCGTTTAAATGTGGCATACTTCGTTTTTTGTTGAAACCAAAATGCAAATATAATGAACATTTGTTCATAATATTTTTTTTGTACTTTTGTCCATCAATATTCCATCATGTCGCCACGCCCAAGGAATTCCCGTACGGTTTTTGATCCTCCGAAATTCAAGGGATTCAGACCCTATGGATATTATGCAGGGAAAAACGAACGGGTTTCTCTTTTATTTGAAGAATATACGGCCATCAAATTATGTGACTATGAGCTGATGACCCAGTCGGAGGCTGCTCAGACCATGAATATTTCCAGGCCTACATTTACAAGATTATATGAAACGGCCAGGCGAAAAATAGCTCAGGCTTTGGCTGAAGCCAGGACCATAGAACTGGAAAGGGGCCATGCCTGTTTTGGCCAGGATTGGTTTCATTGCCAGGCTTGCGGTGTGTTTTTCAGCCAGACCTCACAAAAACCAGTTGAAAGTATCTGTCCGCTTTGTCATGCGGTGGATATCGAAAAAATCAATAAAATATTTAAGCCTGATGAAAACGGCCATTGCTTCTCAAAGTAATTCTGAAACGGCTTATATTGATCCCCATTTTGGGAAATGTTCATATTTTTTTATCTTTGATGATGAATCGGGAAAGATTGAAACGATTGAAAACCCGGGAAAAAATCACAAAGTATGCATGGGTCAGATGATCGTGGAAAGCTTGGTGGAAAAGAAAGTCATGAGGGTTATCGCGGGGGATTTCGGCACCCATGTTCAGAAATTCCTGAATGAAAATCAGATCCAGATGATTATTCACCCTGAGAAGCAAATTCAGATAAAAGATATTCTTCAAATATTGTCTCATCGCCCTAAATAAATATGATAATTGCAGTTCCATTTCATCATGGTTTCATCAAGGAACACTAAGGATGTGAAAATCATCAGCATTGATCAGACCCGGCATGATTACCTGATTTTTTTATTCCTGCTTTTTATTTTTTGCGTGTTTACGGGAAATCCGGTGATGTCGCAAATCAGCAGTGACACCCTTCAGTTAGGGGAAGTGGAGATCCTTGGACAAAAAATAAACTATTTTCCGGGCAATATTATTCGATTAAATCGCATAGAATATCAGTCTATTCGCGATGTCGGTGATTTCCTGAGGATTGAACCCAATGTTTCAGGAATCCGTAAGGGAGGCATTGCCCTTGATCCTGTTGTCAGGGGCTTCAAATACAACCAGGTAACGGTTTTACTTAACGATGGGGTGAAGATCGAAGGGGGTTGTCCAAACCGGATGGATCCGGTTGCTTCTCATGTGGAGCCGGAAAACATCAGGGAAATAGAGGTCACCAAGGGTCCTTATGGGTTGAAATACGGACCGGTGCTTGGCGCCCTGATCAATCTGAGAACAGAATTACCGAAACCTTATGCAAAACCAGAAATTCATGGTGAATTCCTTTACGGTTTCGAAACCAACTGGAACGGGCAAAGGGAGCATATCGGACTGTGGGGTGGGAATTCCAGGGTGTTTTTCAATGCAAGCGGTGGGTTTAAAGGGTATGGCAGCTACACGGCCGGGAATCATGAGTTGTATCATACTTCCTTTCAGAAAAAGTACTTCACGGCGGGTATTGGTTTTGTTTTAAAAAAAAATCATCAGCTCATCCTGAACTATGCTTATGATGAAGGAAGGAATGTTCTTTTTCCCGCACTCCCCATGGATGAAAGACTGGATAAAACCCAGGTTGGTTCATTCATCTATAAGGCTGAAAATTTAGGCAAGATTTGGCAAACATTGCAGTTTCAGGCCTATTTTGCACCTGTGCATCATGTGATGGATAACCTGAACCGGCCGGCAAGTACAACCATGCAGGCAGTAACCACAGTGGATGCCTGGAATGCAGGAGGAAAACTCACTGGCAGTCTGAGGACAGGAAAAATTTGCCTTAACCCTGGCCTTGATTTTGAGCATATTTACAAGGATGGAGATAAACAAATGAGCATGAAAATGGTCATGGAGGGGGATACCTTTATCTCGGTAAAACATGCAAATATCTGGAGAAATGCTGTCATCAACAATATCGGAGTATTTACCGAATGCCAGATTCCTGTTAGGAATTTTGATTTCACTGCTACGCTTAGATTTGATTATAATGCCGCGACTTCAGGTGATACTTTCCGCCTGGTTACTAATGAGGTTCATTATTTTGATGAGCTGAATTCTTCCTTTTTTAATGTCAGCTTTGGTCTGGGGATAAAGAAGAAACTGACTTCATGGTTAAGTCTCAGCGCCTCACTGGGCAGGGGAACCCGAAGTCCATCCATACTGGAACGCTTCATTAAATTGATGCCGGTGCAGTATGATTCTTATGACTATCTGGGAAATCCTCAGTTAAAGCCGGAAAAAAATCACCAGGTGGATCTTTCCTTCACCATGCTTTTCAGGGATGTAGGCAGCATTACGACCTCCGGCTTTTTCTCGCTGGTGACAGATTACATCATCGGGAAAGCCCTCCCGCCCTCGGTCATTAAACCCTCAACCCAGGGATCGCCGGGGGTCAAACAGTTCACGAATGAAGCGATGGTGTATCTGACAGGATTTGAATTTACTTATCAGTCACCCGTTTCACGGAGATGGAATATTGTCGCCAGTGCAGCCGCTACTTATGGAACCCAGCCAACAGCCATCAAATATTTGGTTAACGGAGGTCAGGTCACAGGGCAGGAAACCATAAAGCATGATCCTTTGCCTGAAATCCCACCCCTGGAGGGGAATGTGCAATTTTCCTATAAATTTTTAAAAGGAAAACTCATTCCTTTGGTTTCAATCAGGCTGGTCAGTCCTCAAAACCGGGTTTCCCAGTCTTACGGCGAACAAAAAACCCCGGGATTCGTCACCGGGGCAGCTTCCCTGACATACTCCCCATGCCGTTATGCTACTTTTGTTGCCGGGGTCAATAATATTTGCGATACCCCCTATTATGAACACCTTAACCGGAGGATAGTCGGGAGTACCGACAGGTTGTACGAGCCCGGTAGGGTTTTCCATTTTGCAGTTCATCTGAAATTATAGTCATTTCACAAGGTGATCTTATCATGCGCAACTTTTTTTATTTTTTTATAATTTTTTTTACCCTGGGCTTGTTTTTTTATTCCTGTAAAAAGAATGATGATCCCACTCCCATTCTGCCTTCAGGGAAAGTAATTTTTCAAATCAGGCATCTTGTACATGGGCTGCCCTTAAAAGAGTATGAGATCATTGATACGAATGCAGCAGGGAATCCATATCTGATCACAGAAGTGATGTATTTCATTTCCGATATCACCTTTTTTAAATCCGACGGAACCCATACCCTGGTGGATGACTGGAAGGACATATTTTATATTGACGAGAACATTCCTGGAACCAAAACCATTGAAATTTTTGATCCCATTCCGGCAGGCGATTATGATTCCATTACTTTTATTTTCGGCATTTCAAAAGAGAAAAATAAATCCTTCATGTTTGTCAATCCACCGGAAGTCAATATGTTCTGGCCTGAGGTATTGGGCGGAGGCTATCATTATCTCATGATCAATGGTCAATGGATAGATACCACAGGGGATTACCAGCTATATAATTTCCATCTTGGGATTGGCCAGCTCTATCATGGTACGACTTATGATGTGGATTCCATTTATGCTTTTGTACAGAATTATTTTACCGTGAACCTGCCTTCATCGGCGTTTACCATTCAGGATAAAGAGATCAAAACAATACAGATGAATATGAACATCGAAAACTGGTTTGATCAACCCCATGTTTTTGATTTCAATCGTTGGGGCGGAGCCATTATGCAAAACCAGGCTGCCATGCAGATCGTGAAAGAAAACGGGAGAGGTGTATTTACGATTTCTTCTCCTTTGGATTAAGAAATTCGAAAATGTTGTATATTTGAAAGAAAAATCAACAATTATGGGAAAACATGGCATTGAAATTCTGAATCTCGACAAAGAGGTGTTAGTGAAGATGTTAAATGAAGCCCTGGCGGAGGAATGGCTGGCTTATTATCAATATTGGATTGGTGCTCGCCTGATGGAAGGCCCCATGCGTTCTGAAATCGAACCTGAGTTGCTGCTTCATGCCGACCAGGAACTGGGACATGCGGTATTGGTGGTTGGGCGTATCATCCAATTAGGCGGAACCCCCCTGATCAATCCGTCGGATTGGCCAAAATTTGCTCGTTGTGAATATGAAGCTCCCACGGATCCTTACGTGGAAGAAATATTAAATCAGAATCTCAGGGGAGAGCGTTGTGCAATACAGCGCTATAAGGAGATTGCCGATTTTACAAATGGAAAAGATCATACCACTCACCAGATGGCGGTCAGCATTCTGAACGAGGAAACGGAACATGAGCAGGATATCGAAGACTGGCTGAATGATCTTAGCCGGATGAAGGACGACATGCGGAAATTTCGTCTATAGTTCATGACATCATTAGAAAATGGAGGCTTTGTGCAAAAACATTTTTTTTTCAAACAGATTTATGTTTTATTCTTTTTATTCTTTCTTTTTTCAGGGAAGACATTTGCCCAGGATCTCAAAACTGCCATTGGACTGACCAGAAGTGAAAACTTCAGGGAAGCAGGTATTTTGTTTCGTGAACTGATCAGGAAAGATCCTGCTGACGGGACCTTATATTTTTATTACGGGGATAATTTTCTCCAGAAATTTTACGCTGATCCCCAGAACCAGGCTTATGCATCACTGGTGGATTCTGCTGCCCATGTTTTTAACACAGGAATTTCAAAAGACTCCCTGAATCCATTGAATTACATCGGGCTGGGCAGGATAAATCTGATTAAACATCTCAATGATGAAGCCCGGGCATCTTTCCAGATAGCATTTTCCTTGCTTCCATCCAAGACCAATAAAACATCTAAAATTTCGAAAAAAGATCAGGCAACGGTTTATATTAAAGTGGCAGAATCCTATGTAAAGATTTTAGGTAAGAAGGATACCACCATGGTACTTGATTGGCTGAAAAAAGCAGAGGAGCTTGATAATAAGAACTTCGAACTCTATCTGACCAGGGGTGATGCTTATTTTTACATGGCCAATGAAGGTTCTATGGCCATTGAGAATTACAAAATTGCCCAGGTCATGAATCCATCTTCAGCCAAAGCCAAACTCAGGATAGGACATGTTTGGGTAAGGGCGAGATTATACGATATGGCCCTGGGCTATTACAAAGAAGCCATTGACATGGATTCCAACTATGCTCCGGCCTACCGGGAAATGGGTTTTTTGCTTTCAAAACTGGGAAGGAAGGAAGACGCCAGAAAGAATTTTCAAAAGTTTTTGGAACTCTCGAAAGGGAATGTGTCGGCAAGGATACAGTATATCAATACACTGATGGAACTTCAGGATTACCAGGAAGCCATCGCTCAGCTGAATGCCATCCGCAGCATGGATTCATCCAACAATGATTACAACCGTGCGCTGGCTTATGCTTATTTTGAAACAGCCCAGTATGGAGCCGCGCTGGAGGCGATCAGAACGTTTCTTGCCCGTGCGGATTCCGCTGCCGTGAGAACGGCTGATCTGTTGTACTATGGGCGGATTTTATCCAAAAACAATTTGGATTCATTAGCCGCTGAACAATTGATGCTCGCTTATCACCAGGATACCCTCCAAGCGGGTGTTTTATCTGAGATCGCTTTTTCATTCACCCGCTTGAAAAAATATGATAAAGCCGAACAGACATTCCTCATGAAAATTCAAGCCAACAAGGCTGAGCCCATCGATTATTATTCACTCGGTAAGCTTTACTACAACATGCGTGAATATCTTAAGGCTGATTCGGTACTGGCTTATTTCAACCAATTGGTACCGGATTATATGCCTGGCTATTCCTGGAGGGCTTATGCATTGGTAAATATTGATACAGACAGCAAACTCGGCCTGGCCAAACCTGTGTTTGAAATCATGATCGAAAAAGCCCAATCTGATACCGTTAAATACAGCAAGGAATTAAAGGAGTCTTATTCTTATCTGGCCTTTTATTACCTGATACAATATTACCAGTCGAAAGACCAGAAAGATGGAATTACCTCCATGGATTTTTGTCAAAAAGTGCTGGCTATTGATCCCAATGATGAAAAGGCAAAAGCCATCTTAAAGGAACTAAAAACTAAGATTCCGAAATAAGTCGCTTTTTCGGTTTATCTCCGGATAGAAGCAATTTCGCTTATCGCCTCTATCGCGGCATTGATATGTTCCTCCGTATTAAAGGGACCGACACTCAACCTGACAGTGCCATGAGTTTTATCCGTGCCCAATCCTTCATGTACCAGTGGCGCGCATTGTAATCCGGTACGACAAGCGATGTTGTAATCAACATCAAGCATGGTTCCCACATCACCCGACTCAAAGCCATCTATGTTCAGGCTAAGCACAGGATTTTGGTTTTCAATATTTTCCGCGCAATATGTGGTCACATTTTTGATTGCCTGAACCCCTCTTCGGAGTTTATCCCAAAGCATGATTTCCTGATGATGAAGGCTATCCATGCCATGCTCCAGCACCCATTTAAGCCCTGCATGCAGGCCGGCAACACCTAGGAGGTTAAGGGTTCCGCATTCAAGACGGTAAGGAAATTCCAATAAATGGGTTTTTTGAGCAGAACGCACTCCTGTACCCCCAAAACGTGTCCCTTTTACGGGAACGTTTTCCATCACATAAGATCCGCCTATTCCGGTGGGACCCATCAGACATTTATGTCCGGTGAATACCAGTACATCAATGTTCATGGCTTTCATGTCGATGGGAATCGCTCCCGCGCTCTGACTGCTGTCAACAATAAACAGGATGCCTGCCTCACGGCAAACTTTCCCGATTTCCGCGAGGGGTTGTACGGTTCCGATGACATTGGAGCAATGGTTGACGACCACCATTTTAGTATTTTTTCGCATGGCTTTTTTAATGTCCTGGGGATCTATATAACCATGCCCATCGAAGGGAATATGGGAAACTTCGATATGCTTATCGAGACTCAGGTGATACAATGGCCTGAGCACGGAATTATGCTCAAGCATGGTTGTGATCACATGATCCCCGGCTTCGGCCAGACCTTGTAAAATCATGTTCAGGGAATCGCTGGCGTTATAACTGAATGTCAAACGGTTGGGATCATCCCCGTTAAACAGTTCGGTCAGCATTTTTCGTGTGGCATGAACCACTTCCTCAGTTTCGATGGCTGCATCAAAGCCTGAGCGTCCCGGACTTACTCCATGCCTGCGGTAGAAGTTACACATGAAATCATAAACCACATCTGGTTTGGGGAAACTTGTCGCTGAATTGTCGAGGTAAATCAGTTCGCTCATAAAAATAGGATTTTTCTGTGTTTGAAGGAAGTCATGTATTAATCTATTAAGATGGCATCGGCAACGATCTCTGCCAGCGTTTTAATTTGCACCCCAAGTTTAAAAATGACATTGATCTGGGTCAACTGATCCACACAATTATGACAAGGAGTCACGACAATTTTTGCCCCGGTTTTGCGGATCTGGTCTGCTTTGATTGCTGCAATCTTCAATCGCCTTTCATTGTATTCGCTCATGGCTAATTGTCCGCCTCCGCCTCCGCAGCAATGATTGTCGTTGCCATGGGGAGTCATCTCTATAAAGTTCGAAACAAATTGTTTTAAGACAAAACGTTGATCCACCAGGATGCCTCCGCTTCTGACCAGGTTACAGGGATCATGAAGGGTGACCACATCCCTGATTTTACCGGGATCAAGCCGGATTCTGCCTTCACGGATATAATTCGCGATACATTCCACACTCGTTATCACCGGGAAGGGGAAGTGCTGCCTGAGGTAATTGGGAGCTTCCCAACGAAAGGCCCTTGATCCATGACCGCATTCTGCCAGCACAAGCATGCCTGATTGTAAGGATTCCATTTCATTTCTGAGCCTTTCAGCAATGATTCCAGCTTCACGCAAATTTCCGCTGAAATAGGCATAATTGGTTACATCGTACATTTTTGTCGAAAGGGTCCAACTCTCTCCGGCAGCAAAAAAAATCTTGGCCATGGCCGCAATGGAAAGAGGATAGAATTTGGGTTCCCTTGGATTCAGGGTATAGAGGATATGTTTCCCGGGAACGTCAACCGGAATGATGGCATTGGGATCATTCAGTTCATCGATCAGCTCCTCCTCCATCCATTTCAGGGTATCTAAGAACTCCTGCTTGGGAATGCTCATGTTGTTCCCGGATTCAAGGGCGGCATTGACTGTTGACTGTAAACTGGCAGGAACCATATCCATTTGGGCCAGCATGGTCCGTCCGGTCCTGACAAGATACGTAATATCCACCCCGATGGAACAATGGATATTACAACGTCCGCAAAGGGTACAGGCGCCGAATAATAAATCTACCATTTCTTTTGACGTGTCTTCATCCAGATCACGCGCATTCACAAGAGAAGGAAACACTTTCCCAGTGAAAGTCCGGTAACGGCGATAGATGGAGGAAACAATGTCGACCTTCCTGGCTGGTGTAAAGCGTTCATCCCCTGTGGCCAGGTAATAGATGCAACTTTCAGCGCATAATCCGCAATGTACACAACTATTCAGATGGGTGAGCAGTTTGCTGTCATGGAGATCGTCAAAAACCTGCAACCCTCTATTTACTATTTCTTCTTGTAATTCTCCCATCGGGTTAAGATTATAGTGTTTTGGGAGGCCACACACCTCTCCATCCATAGAATAAACCAAGGTGATAACGAGCCGCGAAAAAATACAAGGCGTGCTTTAATTTTCCGGCAGGCAGATAAAGCAGGAGTGCACTGGCCACTACATAATATCCGGGAGCGACAGAAGGAAACAATAGTATAAAACATGAAAAAACCTGGAAAAGTGTCACCAGGATGTTTGAAACGTAATCATCGGGAGAGGAGAGACTCCGGAGTTCTCTTTTGATGATACGTTTGATCAGAATTCCTGTGCCACAGGCGGCTGTGACAAGAAAAAAAACGGCAAAGACACTGGCCGGGAAGCTTGGGATCTGGAACTGCAGGAGCAGAAGAAAAAACAAGGGAATGGAGAGGAATGTTCCAAGATGGTATAAAATCCCGGCAGTATAAGTGGGAAGATGCAAAAAAGCAGATTCTTTTTTCCGGGGATTCATGGCTCCGGTGAGGGAGTACTGGATGCCAAGGCGGGTGTTTCCGGAAGATGGCGCATAATCCATAGGCTTTTTCAAGCGGATCAAACGGGCCAGATGATAGGAAAAAATGACCAGACATACAATCAGCGAAACCAGGGCGATAATTTTAAACCAGGGCATATAATCTTTTTTTAAACACAGCCATCTGGTTTCGGTAAACCTGCAACGCGACAGGCGCCCCGGGCAGGTCCGAGCGGGAAAAGCTCATATATTTCACGAAGCTTCACTCCGGTTTGCTGACAGATCACCCGGATCATGGGAGCCATCCCTTTTTCCTCCCAGTTGTTTCGGATGATGTTAACGATGGCCCAGTGCTTTTCAGTCATTTCAGGTATCCCGTCCAGCCTTGCAATGGCTGCTGCCAGTTCTTTATTCCACAGTGTGGGGTCCGACAAAAATCCATCGCCGTCCACTTCCAGAATTTTTCCTTCTATCTCTAATGTTGCCATAAATTGATGTATGATATCTTAGTCATGGGTTGTTTCTTGATCAAATCGGTCAATGATTTCATGGGTGGAAAGAGGGCTGTCAGGATAAACGAAATCAGGGCAAAAATGTAGAATTTCGTTGGTTTGATACCGTTTGCACTGCTTCCAATTTTCCCCGGGGTGGAGGCAGTAGGATTGGATGTAATCCTTACGAAGCGATTCCGGAATAACAAAACCGTTTAGATGAACGAGCTGGCAGTTGGCGTAGTTCGGACAATGCATCCAGGGGAAATTCTTGGTAAAGGGCGAAAATAATAAAAATTTCGATATGCCACCACCATAACATGAAGTATGTTTTCATGATTCTATTAAAAACCATGAATTCACACGACTTGAGGAAGAAATTCCGGTTTGATGTCGAAATTCGTTGGTATGCTTATTATAGATATAGTCTTTTTGCCAGTCAAGATGATGTCTTTTAATTTGTTTTAACGCATCTGCCATAAAAATAATGTCTTCCGCGTTCATGGTAGGATGAAGGGAAACCCTTACCCAGCCGGGTTTATCTGAAAGGTCGCCACGGCTGATTTTTTCCGTAATTTTTTTTGATTTTTCGTAGCTGACATCTAGCAGGTAATGCCCGTATGTTCCGGCACAGGCACAGCCCCCCCTGACCTGAATCCCGAAACGGTCGCTGAGCAAACTGACGATCAGGTTATAATGGATTCCGGGGATATAAAATGAAATGACTCCTAGCCTATCTTCAATGCTGTCGGCAAGTAAATGGAGGTGTTCTATCTTCCGGAATTCTTCAAAGGCCAGGTCCACCAGTATTTTTTCCTTTTGATGGATCATTTCAACCCCCATTTGTGTTTTCAAGTTTATGGCCAGGGCAGTGCGGATGGCCTGAAGAAAACCAGGTGTACCACCGTCTTCACGGATTTCGATATTATCAATGTATTTGTACTCCCCCCAGGGATTGGTCCAGTCCACCGTGCCTCCGCCTGGCTGATCCGGAGCTTTCCGTGTGTAAAGGGAGGAATCAAAAATCAATACTCCGGAAGCGCCGGGGCCACCCAGAAACTTATGAGGGGAAAAGAAAATGGCATCCAGTTTTTCCATGGGATCGGAAGGATGCATGTCGATGTGGTCGTAAGGAGCTGAGGCGGCAAAGTCAATGAATGCAAGTCCGCCATGCTCATGCATCAGTTTAGCCATGGAATGATAGGGGGTGCGAATTCCGGTGACATTGGAACAAGCCGTAAATGCGCCTATCTTTTTTTTCCTTACTGCATATTTTTTCAGGGCATACTCAAGATGGTCCAGGTCGATGAGCAAATCTTTCCCGGGTTCTATGACGACCACATCCGCAATGGTTTCGTACCAGGTGGTCTGGTTGGAATGATGCTCCATGTGGGTGACAAAAACAACCGGTTTATCCGATTCATCAGTAAAATGAGGAGTGAAATCCTCACAACCGGTTTTCAATCCCAGTATACGCTGGAATTTTACCACCGCCCCTGTCATCCCAAATCCGGTGGTGAGGATGACATCCTCTTTTCCGGCGTGGACATGATCTTTGATCTTCTGGTGGGCAAGGTGATAGGCCTGAGTCATCAGCTTTCCGACTTCACTGGTCTCGGTATGGGTATTGCCCACGAAGGGTCCGACGGTACTGCTGAGGATTTTCTCAATGGGATGGTATAAGCGGCCGCTGGCTATCCAATCGGCATAGATCATTTTTTGCTTGCCATAAGGGGAAATGAATTCCAGATCATTTCCGATGATATGATTCCGGAAAGTATCAAAATAGGATTTTTGCATAAAGAAAGAGTTTATGAAACGAACAGGCCAGAGGGAGAGAAGAGTCAGTCCTTCTTTTCTTTTCCGGTATCGGTATCAGTCTTTTTATCTTCTTTTAAAACCTCATCGATACCCTGGCTTCCTTCTTTAAAACTTTTAACCCCCTTTCCAAGGCCACGCATCAATTCCGGAATTTTTTTTCCGCCGAATAACAATAAAACGACCAGGGCAATTAATATTATCTCTGTTGTCCCAAGGCCAAATATCAAAGGAATGGACAGGTTCATCTTGAAAGGATTTGAATTTGACGTAAAGGTAGTAAAAACTTGGGGAAAGTGGTCAGCATTTAAAAAACAAACAGGCATCCCCATAACTCAGAAAACGGAAATTGTTCTTCAGCGCATAGGCATAGGCTTTTTCCCAGTTTTGACCGATAAGGGCAGAAACCAGTAATAACAATGTGCTTTGAGGCATATGGAAATTCGTGATCAAAGCAGAAAGCAGTTTGAATTCATAAGTTGGAGCGATGATCATCTGGGTGTTACCACTTAGCCGTGATTCTCCTTTTTTCTCCAATCGCTGAATCAGTGCATGAATGGCTTTCTCCGGCGGGATGGCCGCTTTTTTTAAGGGGCCGTAAGCTTCCCACTGTAACAGATCCACGTAACTGTCATTTTCCGCAATCAGGGACTTACATCCCATCCAGTAAAGGCTTTCCAGGGTACGGGCGGCGGTGGTGCCTACCGCTACGATAGGTTGACCCAGGCGAGCATGTATATGCTGCAAGGTTTCAAGGGAGACCTCAATTTTTTCATGGTGCATAAGGTGGTCACCAAGATGGCTTGTGGACACCGGTTTGAAGGTTCCCAGTCCGACATGCAGGGTCACGTTTTCGAAGGCACAGGGTTTTTCCCTGAGGGTGTCCAGCACTTTTTCAGTGAAATGCAATCCTGCTGTCGGCGCTGCCACGGATCCCTCATTTCGGGCATAAATGGTCTGGTAACGGGTGCCGTCTTCCTCTTCGGGAAGTCGCTGGATGTAGGGAGGAAGCGGTACCTGTCCTGCCCGGGCAAGGATATCGGAAAACGGACAGCCGGGGGGAGTCCAGGAAAATTCTATGGCTCTCGTGGCATCCGGAAAAATTTCGATTTGCCTGGCTGTCAGAACCCGGGATTCATGGTCATGGAGGATCTTTTTTTCAAGGACTCCCGTCTTCCACCTTTTTGCATTCCCCACCAGGCATTTCCATGTTGAAGTTTCACCTGCCATAAAAGCAGTTTGAATTTCAGCAGGTTGGATGGGTTCCAGACAAAAAATTTCAATCTCAACATTTCCGGGTGTGATAAAAATTAACCTGGCACGGACCACTTTAGTTTCATTGAATACCAGCAGGCTGCCAGGATCAAGATGAGCGGCGATATTGGAAAAAACATCTTCACTGATCTTGTCATTCCGGTACACCAGCAGTTTCGATGCATCCCGTTCCCTGAGAGGATACTGGGCGATTTTCTCCCTTGGAAGTTCGTAAGTGAAATCCTTAATGTTAAGCTGGAGGGGGTCAGGCATTATTTTTTATCCGAGCTGAAAAAATTCGGTTTATAAGTGATCATCAAATAAGCGAATTGGGCGAATTTTGAGGTCCCGGGCTTCAGTTGATTATATTTTTCCATGGTTGAAGTGGGCAGGAAAAAACAGTAGGCAGCAGTCAGCTCAAGATTAGGAAAGGGAGTATAGGTCCCCGTAACATCCACTTCTGACCCCAGATTTTTGTTGACTTCCTGATAGGGCAATGCTCCTTTTTGAGGATTATTTACCGGCAAATAGGGGTGGGGGATACTGAACCAATGGTAGGTAGCGCTGAGTGACAAAACTGAAGTGAGATTTATGTTGAGTTTGGCATAAAGATCATTCAACCCCATGCTTAGGTTGTCTTTCACCACGGAATTAAACAAATCCATATAACCATAGAAACTGTGAGAAGTCCCATAGAGGGTACTGAACCCATGAACCCTGGTTTTCAATTGGGTGGTATCCGAAAAGTTATTTCCGCTCAGGTGATCAAAAGCGAGCGTTAGTTTAAGGGGTTTAAACAATTGATAACTGACCCAGGCAGAATAAAACCAGGAACTCAACTGCCGGCCATCCCTGTAATGCCCAAATTGATAATAACCGTTAAGAAAGAAATTCCATTTTTTTGACTGAAAGGAAATTCCGGCACCCAGGGTTGCCCGGGCATAAAAAATCCCTGGAAATTCCTGAAGACTTGTTGTTTTGGTGATGACGGGATAATAGCCGATAATCGAATCAAACGCGTTATAAATGTATTGTGTGTCGTTTTTAATGGTTGTTTTACTTATGCCTGACTTCTGGAAAGCGTCAACGATGGCGGTTGCAGAAACATTCAAATGGTCGTTGAAAAACCGTTTATTAAGGTAGAGGTAAGTCAGATATTTATAGTTGTTCCTCAGGTTATAAGAATTCAGAAAAGCGCTGGTTGGCGCGAGGTTGTTCACGGCAAGTCCGAAATCACTCCTCCATTTATTCCCCTGATCCCATTGCACAATGAGGATGTCGTGGGTTGCTCCCCACATGTTCCAGTTGGAAGTGCCCAAGAGGCGTTCATCATCATAAGAAACCTGAGTTCGGCCAAGTTTTATCCCCAGGGTTTTGGTAAAATTATACTTGAACCAGGCTTCAAAAACATTGACCGTGTTTTTGGAAATGGTATCCGAAGAATAATTATCCTGACCATAGGTGAACGCCTGTTGAAGGGAGAAACAGGTGGTGAATTTGTCATTTTTATAGCCAAAGGCAATCCGGGCTCGGCCCAGGATATCCAGATTGGGTGTTTTTGATGAATCCCTCAGGGAAAGATAACCATCGCGGTATTCACCCCGTGTCCGGAATTCACCTGAAATACTGAACTGAGCATATCCGGAACCGAAGCACAGAACCAAAACGAAGATCAGTAATGTTTTACGCATGTTTTTTCTGCAAAAATAATTTTTTCGTCACAAATCATTCAGATTATTTTCGGAAATGTGATTATTTTCAATGCTGCGTGAAGGGGTATTGTCATGCGGGCTGGATTTTTATCCAGCAATGTATAAACCAGCCGGGTTTTCATGTAAATTTGATGACTGAAAATTCATCCTCATGAAGAAGATTCTGCTGATCTTTTCATTTATCCTGCTCTTTGTCTCTTCTTTTACCCAGATCGTGTACCAGGATCTTACCAATACCAACATTTATGACTTCCTTGACGAACTTGCCAACATCAAAGTCATTGCCATTACCTCGGTAAAAAAACCATATTCGAGGGCATTCATTGCCGGGAAGCTAAATGAAGCCATAGCGTTTGCAACGCAGCATCCCCATAAGCTTACTGTAAGACAACAGAAAGAGTTAGCTTTTTATCTTCGGGATTATCAACTCGAACTGACACCGGACCTCAGTTTTATTAAGAAAAACAGCTTCTTTAAAAACAAGCCGTTTTTTCGTCTGCCTTTCAATCCTTTACAATTCGTTTATAAGGACAGTCTTTTTACTTTTTCGCTAAGACCAATTCTGGGAATTTCTTACCTTATGAATGAAAATGGTTCGGCTTATCATCGCTGGAACGGAGCTTCTGTCTTTGGTTATGTGGGAAGGCATTTCGGGTTTTATGCCAGTCTGAGAGATAATCACGAGAATCATTTGCTCACCGGTCCTGAGATGCTGAACCAGGAGGAAGGAGCAGTCTGGAAAGGTTCACCTAAAGGAGGAGGAGATTATAGTGAAATGCGGGCAGGGGTCAACTGGTCATGGAAATGGGGAGATCTTACCTTTGCGAAAGACCATTTTCAATTTGGAGATCATTATCATGGGTCCAATATCATGAGCGGAAGGACCCCCTCTCTGCTTTTCATACAATACCACATGAAACCCGTTTCATGGCTGGAATTTAACTGGTTACATGCCTGGCTCGTGAGCAATGTTTTTGATTCCACAAAAACTTATCCATTGCCTGATGATAAACCACGCATGAGTTATTTTAACAAATATTATGCATCGGGAATGTTTACTTTCACGCCTGTTCAAGGGCTGAATATTTCCATCGGCAGTTCTGTGGTGTATTGTGCCTCTTACATAAATCCTGCCTACCTCAGCCCTTTTCTGTTTTATTTTCATTACGGATATGCTGAAGGCTCGGGGGAATCAGAATATTATGGCAAGGAAGTGCAGACATTTCTCAACATTAGTTCCAGAAATATAAAGCATCTGCATTTATACGGGAATCTGTTTGTAAACCAGATCAGTATTGATGGGATCAGTTATAAGGCCGGATTCAGATTGACAGACCTTCCGCTCAGGAATCTATCCCTTACGGCAGAATACACCCGTAATAATGGGAGGTCGTATGCTTCCGGTCTTTCGACGACAACATACGAATCTAATCAATATGGCCTTGGTAGCTATCTTAAAGAAAATTCAATGGAAATCTATGCTGCATTATGCTGGAAACCTATACGGGGTTTGCGTTTTGATGCTAGCTGGAGGATGGCCAGTCATGGCGAAGGCACGACACTGAAAGCGCTTGATTATAAGGACCAGGAAATCACGCTTGGGGCCAAATATGAAGTCATCAATAATGCCTATGTATATCTTGAATATCAGTACCAACAGATTGAAGGAGATGTGAAATATTTCCCCGTCAATTATTTGGGGAAAACCAATAGTTTGACAGCAGGGATTAATATTGGGTTTTAATCGTCATTCAGCTCCACTGTCAGCCCGGTGGGAGGGATGCAAGGCTTAACAAATGAATATCTGATAAACATTAATGAGACGATTTATTATTTCTTTACTGGTTTTTTTACTTCCTGTTTTAATAGCCGCTCAGGTGGTTTATGAGCCGGTGGAGAACAATCCGGTGTATGAGCTGCTGGATGAACTCGCTACGCTCGGAGTAATTGAGATCAATTCTGTAGCAAAGCCTTACTCAAGAATATATATTGCCGGGAAATTTAAGGAAGCGGCAGATAAATTAGGAATTAGGAATGAGGAATTAGGAATTAAATCAGTAGATGGGAGTGAGGAGTTAGGCGTTAAGGAGAGTACACGTTTGATTAATGAGCTATTGTTTTATCTCAGGGATTATGCGTTTGAATTAGGAATTAGGAATGAGGAATTAGGAATTGCGTCCATCGCCGATCGCTTATCGCTTATCGCTTTTGATCCAATAGGCTACAGTCTTTCCGGCAAGGTTATAAAACTGGCAATTAGGCCTTCGATCGGAGGGAGATTTTTAGTTAATGAAAATGGCAATATTTGGGAGGCAGCTGGTGGGGGAGAGGTGTTCGGATACATTGGCAAGCATATCGGGTATTATTTCAATGTGAAGCAGACCTGGCAAAGCGAGGCCATGGTCCGACCGGAATACTTTACGCTGGAAGAGGGAAAAGTTTGGAAAGAGGGGAGGAATGGTTCGGTGAGCAATACCGAATGGAGGGGAGGAGTTTCAGTGGCCTGGAAATGGGGGGACTTTGGGGTTTATAAAGACAGGCCGATATGGGGAAATGGCGTGCATGGAACCAATATTTTGTCCGGTCATGCGCCTTCTTTCCCATTCATTCAACTGCATCTGAATCCGGCGAAATGGATAGAGTTCAGGTATTTTCATGGTTGGCTGGGGAAAACTGCCTCACCCCCGAACCTTTCCCCTGCAGGGAGTAGAGATTCTATTTCTGTCACCAATACCGCACAGAAGTATATTGCTGCGAACATCATCACCATCCTTCCATGGAGAACCCTGGCGATCTCTCTTGGGAATTCCATCCTTTACAGTTCTGATCATATTATTCCTGCATTTCTGATTCCGTTCCAGTTTTTCAAGGCAACCGATCAGACCCTGTCTTCTTTAAGCGTTTATAACGGACAGAACAATCAGTTGTTCTTTGCCATAGATGCCAGGGTATTGAAAATGGCCCATATCTATTTCTCCGCATATATCGAAGACCTGAAGATGTCTGCTTTGTTCTCTTCTGATGAGATCAATGAGCTGGGTTGGAAAGCAGGAATAAGCATCGATCGCTTACCCATCAGGGATCTTTCTATTGTAGCAGAATACACAAGGACCAACCCTCTGACTTATCGGCATATCATTGTTCCGACTGAGTTTTATTTCGATCACTACTGCATGGGTAACTATATGCGTGATGACTCCCAGGAGCTTTATATCCGACTGAGATATAAACCGCTTGCCCGGTTACAGATCGACCTGAGCTATAACTGGGCCGAACATGGCATTGATTATCCTCATCCTGAGAAGGTGAACAATTACTTGCTCCCTTTTATAGGTGAGGTTAACTACAGCAAACATACGGTTGAAACGATGGTCAGGATGCAATTTTTGAACAGGCTAACAGGATGGATTTCATACAACTGGCAGGATTTGTCAGGAGATGTCAAGTACAGTCCTGAAGTGCTGAGAGGAAGGACGAATACCTTGATGGTCGGAGTTAAGCTGGGACTTTAGTCAATTAGGAATTAGGAATTAAATTAAGAATTAAGAAGTTGAAGAATAATACTTTAGGGGGAGTTCTTTCAGGGATAAAAAGATTTCTGAGGGAGAAAAAATTCCGGCAGGTAAGAGGGGTGATGTGGTTTGTGATGATCACTTTGGCCATCCATTATTCCTACCGGTTCTGGGCAAATACCTTGCATTACTGGCCTGTTCAGGCCTGGATGGCAGGATTACATCAGTATATGACCGATTGGGTTTTTAACCAGAGTGTATGGGTCAATCAACATATCCTGTGTATCCCTATGAGAATACAAGATCACACCATGTGGTTTAACAATGGAAGCGGGGTGATGATCAATGCCAGTTGTTCCGGCGATAAGCAGATCCTGCAGTTTGCCTTATTGATGCTGTTATATCCAGGACCATGGAGAAAAAAGCTATGGTATATTCCCATGGGTATGCTCATCGTTCATGCCACCAACATTATCAGGGTAGTACTGCTGTCAGTGACTGCTGTTATGGAACCGCATTACATGAAAACTGTGCACGACACGGCACTGAGGGCGATGTTTTATGTAGTAATATTTGCCCTGTGGATGGGGTGGGAGGAGAAATTAAGAATGAAGAATTAGGAATAAGGAATTAAATTTCTTGTATCTTGCATCTTTTAGAAGAATCTTTTCAGAAGTTTGTACCCCAGCAAACTAAGATTGTATAGTGGTTTATTGTTGATGTATTGCCAGCGACCGTAGTTGATAACTTCTCCACCGAAGCGGGTTTTGAAATCGCGGACTCCATAAGGCTGGTGGGGGCTTCCGATGCCCATGAAGTCGAAAAACTGAAATTTATTTTTTATCGCGTAATCAATGCCGGCCCAGGTAGCCAGAACACCAGGATATAATTTTTTGTGTTCATCTTTCAGGCTACAGATATACCATTCATAAATAGTATTTTGGCCTGAAAAGGGACAGACCATTCCCCCGATCACCTTATCCCGGTATTTGACAACCAGGATCACTCCCTTGCTTTCCGCCTGGATTTTTTGATAGAAATTTTTGAAGACCAGGAAAGGAGGGAGTGGCTTTTTAACGGTGGTTTTATACAGCTCATGAAGCAAGGCATAGAGTTCCATAACCTCGGTAATGTCTTCAGCCGGACGGATCAGGGCTCCGTTTTCGATTCCACGCCGGATCTGACGCTGCCTTGATGGTTTAATGCCTGACCAGACGATTTTTTCATGTCCGACCTGTAATACATCATTCAGATGATCCTGCCAGACAAACCCCTTTTTTTCGTAAACTTTCCTGTATGATTCATGGATGCTCAGGTTTCGGATCTCCAGGAAGACAGTTTCTTTGGGCGTACATTTTTTTAATCCATCCAGCAGGGAACTCAGGATCATGCTTCGATCCGGCGCTGACGCGGAAATTACCGGTCCGCCTATGATCAGGATACGCTGGAAGGGGATACGGTGGATGCGTTCGCTGATGATCATGGCCAAAAGACTGGCTTGTATTTCTTTTTTTGAGTTTTCTGCGAAAAGGAGCAGGGGTTTGTAATTTTTACAGCCTTTGTATAATGAAATCAGATCGGGAGACTGGAAAAAGGGGACATAATCAGCTTCATGGAGGAATTCCAACCATTTTTTTTCTGTTTCAGGGGATAATGGATCCTTGACTAATTTGATGGATATCAATTCTGACACTTAACAACAGCGTTTCTTTCAGTTAATTTCTTATTGTTCATTTCTTGTGCTCCGGCTTTTCTTTAATTTGCTAACCTTCCTACTTTCTTTTGCGACCATCAAAAGAAAGTAGCAAAGAAAAATCGCCGCTTAATGAAATTTGCTAAAAATCTTCGTCATCAGCCTAAAATTCATAAACTCGTCCCGCTATTGCGGGACTCAGACAGTATGAATTTTCACGGCTGATTCCTCGATTTTCTTAACGCAAATTTAATAATGCGGAACATTTGAGATTCATCTGATCATCATCGCTTTGATCTGATTTTTCAGGGATTGACTGAGGCAGTAGGCTGTCCATTTCAGGGGATTGTCATGATAATGCTGAGGGTGAATGCAAAGATGGATTTGGGTCGCGGGGAGGGTGTCTTTTTTAATATCATTGATGATATTTTTTGTTGAGGAGGGATGGTAATGGAGTGAGGAATTTACCTTATCCCATTTGCTGAATCGGGATCGGTTCCAGGTACGGCCGGTATCGGTAAGATAGAGGGTCAGATTGTGATTGATCATAAGGTAAGGATCTCCGCTTAAGCCAAATTCACTGAAGGCTGCTTTTTTCCACAGATCCAAATTGTTGACGGAGGATAAAGCATTGCCATGCATGCAAACACTTTTCACTGCACCCAAAGCTTGGAGTTTTGCCAGGGTTTTGGAAAAACTTTCTTTGGCCAGGCTGAAGTTCCCTTTGTTTTCAGCCAGGTCGTTGTAGTGATAGCCTATTTCATGGCCGTTCTGAATAACGGATTCAATTATTTTATGGTGTTCAGGTTTTTTCGGTGGGCGGAAATAGAAGGTGGATTTAATACCCAGTGTTTTTTCAAGTTTCGCGAATTTCTCAACTCGGTCGGTGTAGCGGTCCACATCATGACGGAGGAAAATGCTTTTATTTGATTTTTGCTTGATGAAGTCTTCCAGATTAAAGAATGTATATTCTTTGTTTTGGAATGATTCAAGGAGGGTTTGGTAGCTGTTTAGAGTGAAATCAGGCATTTATTTGCTTCTCGCCCTTTTAAATATAATATTGTGAAATGCTTTAAAGAAATATTTGATATCAGTGGTTAAGGGGTGTTTTTCGTATTCACTGAGATATTGTTTTTCGTTTTCCTGTATTTCCTCTAAGGAAGAGGGGGTGGGGAATTGGGCGTAATAGGGGGGGATGAGTCCGGGTTTAAATTTTATCCTCATTTTCTGAAGTTCCGGAGCATATAAGTTATAATAATGATTACTTAAAGGTCGAACACCAACGATTTTCATGTCCCCTTTCATGACGTTGATTAGCATGGGGAGTTCATCGAGCCAGAATTTTCGCAGCAACCGTCCCAGTGTGGTTACCCGGTAATCGTCCTTGAACTTTCCGGAGATGTCGAGGTCGTTTTGTTTGTGGATATAGGCCTGGACATATTCGGAGTAGGCGTGCATAGTACGGAATTTATAGACGTTGAATACCTTACCGTATTTGCCTACCCGTTTCAACCGGATCAGGACCCCGTAGGTGGGATGATAATCAAACACCGGCGGGTTGATTTTGCGTGCTTTCCAGTACAACAGGTTGTTGATTGATTTTTCCTCCACCACTTCAAAGCCACAGGAGTGGAGCCTTCCCAGGGTTTCGGTGCGGGAGATAACACGGTTTTTCCCCCGACTGATGAGGAAATAGAGTTTGCGGGTGAGTTTGATTTTCGGGAATACCCGTTTCACGATGAAATCGATAGTGTAGACGATGTAATTGAGTACCGGCGGATATTTACCCAGAATGCGTTGTTTCCGAAGGAGGTAGGTCTCGCCACAGCCGATGAAGATGCCATCCATGGGTAATTTAGCGTTGAGCGATTCGATGAATTTGTTGACTCGTTGGATGTCGTTGATGCGATGGAGATTGATGATGGTTGACCAGGTATCGTTGGGCTGGTTATCCACGTTGAACCGGGTGGTGGTGGAGAGCAGCAACGTGGTTGGGAGGGTCACATCCACATGGGAGGTGATCCAGGCAGCGGCCTCCTCTCCCGATTCTTCTGCAATGGCTTTGTAGATGATTTTGAAATTCTTTTTGTCAGAAGACTTGTTAATTCCAACCTGTTTTAATGGTGTGGCATCGGGAGGGATTGAATGATGGTTGTTGCCATTATTGCCGTTACCGTTGTGCCGGTTACCGTTGATCAATTCAGGGCCTATCCATTCGGTGAGGAATTCTGATTGGAGAATGCCATAGTAAACAAATCCCATGATCAATTCCAGCACTGTGGCAATGCCGATGGTTCCGAAGATGATGATCCGGGAGTATTGCAGATGGATGAACAGGATCAGCAGGACAGATACAACGGATAGAATGATGAAGTTGGAGATCAGGATGGAGGAGAGGATCTCCCGGAGGCTGCGGATCGTGCCCAGCCGGAATTTCCTTGAGAAGTGGGAGGTGATGATCCAGATAAAAAGAAAAACCAGCAGGGAGGAGAGGTAAAACATATCCAACTGGTGAAAGGAAAACCCAGGTTTGATGATCACCGAAAGGCAAAACGAGACGATGACCAGGAGGGTATCGAAAAAACCAATAACAAATCGTGTTTTATGGATGTCTTTCAATATTATGACGGTTTCTTTTTGGGATTAAATACGTAAGACCAACACTTACTCCCGGAAGAATATCTTCATCCCCCTGGTAGATATCCCATCCGAAAATTGCTGAAAGGTCCAGAAATACTTGCAGATGTTTTGTGAGCCGAAGGTTGTTCACAAGGCCGAAACTGGCGCAAATATTGGGTTGCCGATAATGATAGTTGTAGAAATAGCCTGAACCGGCATGTAAGTGTAGGCTCCACATGCCGGGAGTGGGGGTGGGTTTAATTAGCCGGTTCAGGTCAATAACTACTTCACCATAATAAAACCCATAATGATGCCTGTTGCTGTCGGCTATTGTATTAAAATAGTACCCCCTGTATCCTATTTGTAATGCAAGGTATGGGGTAAACCATTTTCCTGTTGAGATGTCAACCAGGGGCGCAATATTTGAGCTGATAAAGTCTTCATTTTTAATCCCCGACATTTGTATCCCCCCTGCGCCCGTTATAAACCAGGGTAACCGACTTGATTTAGAAGTTGTTGAGTCTGTAGGTTGGGCTATAATAGGTTCCGGAGCCAAAGCAAGCGCTGAAAAAAGGATCAGTAAAACAGCTTTCATAACAGGAACATTAAACAGGATACAATTTAGGAATGTTATTTACGGTTTTAACCACCTCCGCAAAGTCAAGCCCAATTATCTCCAGATACCAACGCAGGGTTTCGTAACGCGGCAAATTGTCTTCTTCAATCAGTTTCATGGCTTGTTCGCGTGTTAACATGCCTTCGCGGATTTGGTTACTACGGAAGGTGTCGTTTTCAGAAAATCCGGCTACGGTGTAGTATATGTAATTATAGAAACTGGCTGTGCCGTCACCAATACGCCATGTTGATTTGGTATCGATGGCTGTTTCCCATTTATATTCGTTCTGCAACAGGCTATTAATTTCGTTTTCGTCCCAGCGGTAATAATCAAACAGGTGGTAATAATCCTTTTTAGGGGCAATGTATCGTGAAGCAAAAGAACCGAGACTGTCGATCACACTTTGGTTAATGTAGCCCGGACTTTTCAGGATGTTTTTCCCTACATAGCCAAAGAGCTTGAGCTGGTTAAAAATGGAGAGGGAATAGATTCTCTTTTTATCAAACTCCGGAGGCAGACCGGCAAAACCAACCTTAAATTCGGTGTTTTCGAGGTTGTTGATGCCCCAGATGTTTAAATCAATGCCGGTTTGCTTTTTGACCTGGTTGGTGTAGTAGAAGAAAAATTTGTCGCCGGCCATAAAAAGTGGAATCATGCCCAATGAAGGGTACTTCAACCATGCGCTTACGTTTTTACGTATGTTTTCGCGTTTCCAGTGTATATCAGCTGAAACAATAATGTTTTCCACACCCAACTTGCCGCAAACACGCGCAATATTACGCCTGGCCAGGTCGGTAACCATGCCCCAATCGTAGGTAAAAGCAATAGGATTAAGCCCGAGTTCCTTCTTTACGATATGCAATGAATAGGTGCTGTCGCGTCCACCGCTGAAAGGCACAATACAGTCCGGATTGCTATCCTTGCTGCGGTAGGGTTCAACCAAGGCTTTCAGGTTATCGATAGGCTGAACTTTATCTTGTGGCTTGTAGTTGTTGCAATAGTTGCACACCCCGGCATGGTCGTATTGGATAAAGGGAAATGTTTCGGGCAGCAGGCATTTGGTACATCTGCGGAGTTTGCTGATGGCTTGCGCATTGTTTTCCAGCAGGCTGAATAAGTGGGCTTCTTTGGAACGATTGATAAACATCGCAGGGTCAATCACCACTTCTCTTTTGTTTTTTTCATTGTCGAGCAGGTGTTTTTCCAGCATAAGAGGCTGAACTTGTGACAGCAGTATGGAACTGCTATTGAGCGGACTATCAAAATGATGGATTTCCAAATCATTCATATTAATTACAAGACCCTTGTTGGATATCAGTTGCCTGACATCCAATGAAGCACCAAAGGCAGCAAACTCAGCCGTTTGTTTCAGCCGTTCCAGAAAATAGCCCTCAGAAGCAAAGGTGATGAAGTTTTGGTTGTCGGTAATGTAGTATAGGGAGCCATTGTTGGTTGCCAGTACAAACTGATCCAAATCGTGGAACATCATGGCTACTGACCAGGTGCCTTCGAGTTGTGCGAAGGTCTTGTTGCAGGCTTCAGCCAGATCGTTTGTGGATTTTAATTGTTTGCGGATGAGTGCAGATATGATCTCTGTGTCAATACTGTATGTTCTGTTCAGATCGGCATGTTGCTGCCATAGCTCTTCCACATTGACGATGATACCGTTATGGATGATAATCACCTCGTCTTTCAGCACCGGTTGGTTATTCACCTGGTTGAGTTGTGTGCCATTAGTAACAAGGCGAGCATGGCCGAAGGCACTGAAGCCCTTTCCTTTATCCTGATATTCGAGGCTTTCAGTAATAGCATTTTGGAAAGCTGAACTTTTTAACAAGGCACGGATAGGCACATCACCCTTGATGACATCAATTTTTCCCGCAGCATGTTGCCGGATGGCCATGCCGGAAGAATCTTTACCGCGCGACTCACTGAAAACGGCTATGTTTTCAAGGGTTTGCCGTATTGATTTCGCAGCATAGGGTTTACCGGGTTTGGTTATAAGGCCGAAGATTCCGCACATTTTTTTTTAATTTTTAAACTTGACCTCCCAGATAGGGTTTTTTTGGACAATTCTTTTGCTTTCAGGATAGTTAAGGATTAACCAAGTAAGAAATTTAGGAAGGTCAATCCTATCCTTGTCAAGTTCTTTTAAAATGGTATTTAAATCACCTTTTAAGTTTTCTTTAGAGAATAATTCATCTATTTTCTCTACAACGCCTGATTCATTACGAAAACTGTATATCAGACCCAATTTTGCTTGTTCCTCCAAGGTTCCAGCATTCAAAGAATTTATATAAATAGCCGGAGTACCCAAAGCTGCACACTCGGAAGCCATTGTTGCGCCTTCCCCAATAAAAAAGTCAGCATAATACAGGACATGATGAATTAAATGAGGAGGTACATTTATTTTGAATTTTTCAATTTCTTTCGGGATTTGCCCCTCCGAAGAAATAAATACGTGAAATTTATTTTTGAGTCTATGAACTAAATCTATTTTGAATTGATTTGATATACCAGATTGTCCTTTATCGTGAAGAGCAGACCAAGATACGAATCTGAAAAAGACAAATCGCTTCGAGCTATCAATATTTAAAAAATTATAAATTGATTTATCCGGTTTGAAATATTTTCGATTTAAATAGAATAATTCCATGTGCCCGGGGAAACGTATGTGTTTTAACCCTAGGTTCAATTGGTAAGATTTTGGCGTTAACACCACATCCGTAAAAGGCAAATAGAGTTTTCTGTTCAATTTGGCATGCTCAGTATCATCTAAAGCAATATGCGTTTTACCAAACAGGAAACAATTATGAGCAACATACGATGCCCCAAAACTTAGACAGATACTTGGCTTATGTTTTACAAAGATCATTAGCATTTTGATCTCACACCAAAGCAAGAATAATAGTTTACTAAAACTACCTGATGGGTTTTTACCCATTGGAATATAGGGGAGATTTTCTAATTTCAAGAGTTCATAAGTTACTTCTTTTGATCTTGCTGTTATAACAACTTTATTCCCATCGGCCATAAGTGTTTTGATAACATACTTAAAGTAATGGACATTTGCTGGATGTATTATATCAAAAAGTATAGTTTTCTTATTTTCTCTTTTCATTTATTCTATCTTCTAATTGGTAAAACATAAGTGGTTTATTTGGTAGAAAATACTTCATCATGTAGAATATAGTTTTCTGATATTTATCATACAGAGGAAAGTATGATGGGTAGTCATAGAAAAATTTATTATTATAATTTGTAAGAAATTTTTTAAACTCTTCGATGCTAAAATTTAATTTTTTACACAGATAACTTATGTCATTGTTAACACTATCAGCGTCATATGGTTTTATATTGATTCTACTTATTGCCTCATCACGTGAAATTTCATTACTCATCACTTGCGCAGAATAAGTAATTTTTCTCTTATCAATTCCAAATTTTTCATATAACCAATAGGTAATTATGAATTTAGTAAATAAGTTTTCATAATGATGACCACCATAATCTTCCCAATAGTATGTATTAATAAGAAACTCTTTTGCCTCTTTTTTTGAGTAGTTAATATAGAAAAATGGCCTGACTAATTTTATATTTTTTACAAAAGAGTAGTACCCAAATTGCCAAATATTCATTAGCGGAAAAGTCTTTAGTCTCATTGAGGAATGTTTTCTAAGTATGAACTTCAGTTGCTTAGCGTCACTATAAGTCCATTCATTTGGTTGAAAGCCTTCAGAACGAAAGTCGTGTCCGATGAGCACTGTGCTGACGCCTTGCTTTGATGCAATTTTATAGAGGATAGCCTTAATTGCTAAATCCGTAGGACTATCTACCCAAGGAAGCTCTGCTAATATGTACGATCTTAGCACTTCTATTACTTCTTGATAATCAATAACATGAGTAAACAAGTCAACATTGAGTGGTACAATTAGTTTTTTTATATTTGAAACAGATATATTAGATCCCCAACCATTATCTAAGTAAACTGCAAGAGGTCTTAATCCCGATTCTACAGCAATATGTAGTAGATATGAACTGTCTGTACCTCCACTTAAACCTATTATACAATCATATTTTTTATTTTTTCCTTTTAGTTTAATATCTTCAACAATACTACGCCACTTATCCTCCCCACTTTTTCCACGTGGATAGTCGGTAAGCATCTTTTCAAACACCTTTGCATAACTACTTACCCCATTATCATCGAATACAATGCCTGGGATTGATTCATCCCAAAGACCTTTGGTACATATTTTGCCTTTAAAACCTTTCATAATTTTATATTCAAATTGAGGTAAATAAATTATAATAAACTGATATTTAGTTGAATTCTTTGATAATCTCTGCTTTTTCAGGATAATTAACCAGAACAGCTCGGTGAGGGCCATGATACACAAACATACTACCTGCAGCCATGGCATGTGCTCCCGAATCGTAGGCCTGTTTCAGGTGCATTAAATTACCTGCACCACAGGATGCTACAACAGGAATGGATACTTTGGAGCTTACTTTTTCAATTAATTCGAGGTTATATCCAGCCATCATGCTATCAAATGGAATATAGTTCAGGATAATCTCGCCTGCCCCAAGGTCTTCAGCTTTCAGTGCAGCTTCCACAGGGTCGAGCTCAGTTGATTTCTTTCCTGATTTGTAAAACATCCGAAGTTTTCTGAGGAATGTTTTGTTCACATCAATCGAAACAACCACACTTTGATTGCCCAATGTTTTAGATATCTGTGAAATCATGGAAGGATTTTGCACGAAGAGTGTATTCAGGATTACTTTTTCAGCACCTGAATTAATCAAATCTACAGCTTGCTGAACAGAACTGATGCCCCCGCCTACACCAAATGGCATAAAAGCCTCATCACCAATCTGCTTTACCAAGTCTACTGAGATTGTCCTGTTTTCATGAACTGCGGATATATCTAAGAAAATAAGCTCATCCGCCTCCAGATCGTTGAATATGCGTACTGCATTTATCGGATCACCAATGTATTTAGGGTCAGTGTAACGGATTGTTTTGACCAAGCCCTTACCTTTTAGCAATAAAACTGGTATGATTCGTGGCCTGAACATAAACTAAACTTTTAGAAAGTGTTCCAGTAACATCAGGCCTGTCTTATGACTCTTTTCAGGATGAAACTGAAAGCCTATGATGTTTTCGTGTTCAAATGCTGAGTCGAAGTTTATTCCATATGCTGTTTGGTATAATGAATCCAGTCTGTTGTGACAACTAACATAGTATGAATGCACAAAATAAACCATTTCCTCAGGCAGGGTTTGCTGAAAATACTCCGAAATTTTCATAAAACTAAGTGAGTTCCATCCCATATGTGGTATTTTTAGCTTTCCTACGGGGAATCGCTTTACATCACCTTGAATAAGTCTCAATCCTTGTACATTGCCTTCCTCACTGAATCCGGTCATCAGTTGCATGCCCAGACAAATCCCAAGTATCGGCGTTTTGTTAACCAACACAGCTTCCTTGATTGCATCCTCAAATCCGGCTGCTTTCAGATTGTGCATCCCTTGTTCAAAGTGGCCCACACCAGGCAACACGATTTTATCTGCATGAACAATTTCTGAAGGACTACTGACAATTGTAGCCTGCACTTTTATCCGTTCAAAAGCCTTTTGGACAGACCGGAGGTTTCCCATGCCGTAATTTATGATTGAAATGCGCATATTACTTCAACATTTTCTTAATTAAATGAATAAACACCTCTGGGCTGGTTTTGTAAAAATTCCTGATATACTCTGCCTTCATTTTCTTTCTGAACCTGACCTGATTCTTTGACAATTCATCAATATAATTGAAGTTCGCCATCAAAGAATACTCGTCAGGGCTTACTTCTCTTAAACTATTTACTGCGTATGCTTCCTGACGAGTTTCAAAAAGCTTAATCAATGAATTGCATGTTGTGTCAAAAATTGCTGCGAGTCCCGAGGTTGTTTCTTCGCTGAAATTCTGATCAAAAATGAAGTTTCCAAAACTATAAAAGACTATTTTACTTTTGTAAACCTCTATTGACTGTATCACATGCGGATGATGTCCAACAATCAGGTCAATCCCTGAATCAATAAGTTTGTGCGCTAAATCAATCTGAACAAGAGAAGGTTGTGTAATGTATTCGTCGCCCCAGTGAATTGTAACAATCCAGAATTCGTTTTCTGACTTTCTCTGTTTCCTGAAAAACTCAATTAATTCCGCTGGGTTGCTTTGCCAATAGGAATCACAATAAAAGGGATCCTCAATCAGCGACACTCCCCAAATCTTTATATATTTTCCATCAAAATCGTGCAGCAGATAAGGTTTCTGGTTCATTCCAACCAATTTCATACCATTTTCTTGCAATGTGTCACAGGTAAATCGGGCAGAAATTTGTCCGTGTTGCGAAAAATGATTGTTTGCTATATTGGCAATCTTTACTCCATTGTACTTTCTGAATAGTTCTAAGCTTTCTATTTCTCCGCGATAAACCTTTTCATCAGTATTCTTGTACAACAAAACCGAATTCTGAAACAATGAAAACTCACAGTTAAACATAAATGAATCTGACTCCTGAGTCAATTCTTCGAACACCTGTTGAGAAAGCAGCGCGGCATAGTTGCCTCTGTATTTGTCTATAATACCCCTTCCCAAATGGAAAAGGTTCTCTCCAAGCATAATATCACCACAGAGTAATATTTTCATCCTTTTTTTGTCACTACAGTTTTTAGTTTTCCGGCATCAGTGTATTCAAAACTACCAGAATAATCGATGATTATTTCTTCAACCCCAGTCAAATCTTGTACTTTGGAATTAAATTGTTTCTCTTCGTCGCTACTCAAACCAGGCGCTACAACCATTATGAATTTAAGTGTGTTGTGATCATAAATTGTTTGATATTGCTTAATGGCAGGAAAACTCGATACAATTTTATTGAATAACGATCCATGTATTATTCGTCCGTTAGCAAGTGCAAGCAGATCACGTGTTCTTCCTGAGAAATCAACTATTCTGGGCAATGGATTACCACATTTGCAAGGCACACCGGATACCCTGCCAAGGTCGCCAACCCTGTACCGAATCATCGGTTGAGAATACGATTTAAGATTAGTAAGTACAAGTTCCGGTACCAACTGCTCCTCTGATTCAGAAAACTCTTCAACATAGCAATCCTGAAAGTTATAATGCAGGCCGGTTTGCAGCTTACATTCATCAGCAACAATGCCACCGTCTCTTGCCCCGTAAACATCAAAAACCTTTGCGCCAAAAAATGCCTCGATTGATAATCTTATGGCAGATGTAAGGTTCTCCGATGTTGTTGCAATACCTTTTAATCTACCCCGGAATTTCATGCCCCTGGCTTTGGCTGACTCAACATACAGCATTAATGCTGAAGGATATGCATAAATTACATCATACTTGCCATTACAGATAATCTGAACATTCTTTTCAAGAGCTTCGGCACTTATATTTCCTCCTTCCAAAAAAGATTTCGACTGTAAATAGTTATAAATCTTAAGCTGTAAACTTTTGCTGTTACCAATCGATGAACCTCCGATTGTTAATACACGGTCGCCAAACCTGTATCCAAATGCCTGATTCCACCAATATAAGTCAAAAGCTCTTGTTCTGCTCACACATTTAAAATCAACCTGATAGGTCAAAGGGTCGCCGGTGCTGCCTCCAGTGTTGTTGGTTATGCTTCTGACCGAAATCTCAGAAACAAACTCATTAGTATTGTTGATTATATCTTCCTTAGTAATGTAGGGTAATGTCTGATGTACCTCGAAAGGATGATTAGTAATGTCATCTATTCTTACATTGCTCAGAAAGTTTCTATAGAATCTGACATGCTGACGCGAATGAAGCAATAACTGAGCTAACCTTTGTTTTTGAAAACGATTCAGAAATTCCGGTCCAAGCGCCACTTCACTGCGAATGTTTTTGAAATCCCTTACAACATTTGTTCCTCTGTAAAGGTCTATTATTCTGTGTTTTAAAACTCCGATGCTCATTCTTAATCAGCGCGTTTCCAACATGTCTATTACCGATGCTAAGCTTAAAAAAACATATCTCTGTTCCTTCAACGACAAAACAAGCCTCTCAAAAACATTCATGTCTGCTTCTTTGTGATATCTGTGATGCAACAATATTCCGATTATATCTGAATGATTGGCCGAACATGCGACCATTTTCTGAAGAGTATCAATATTATGGTGCGTCGCTGTATCATATGTCAGATACTTTTCTATCAGATTGACACTTACTCCAATATCCCAATAACTGAATGGCTTTCTGATTTTTCCGTGATATGATACTTTTTTTCCGAGTAATAGCTGCTTGTTTAGGGTTGTCCCGATGAAGTCCTTGGCTTTGCTCTTCAGTGAGTAGCTGATGCTTGTAGTAACAGCCCTGTATTTCAATTCCTCCACCACCTGCAAAGTTGCACTATTATATGATCCATATGGGAATGAAATAACTTTGCACCATCTATCCCCGAAGATCTTATTCATTAATGATAAGCCTTTCTTCATGTCATCCAGTTGACTCTGGTAATCCCTTGAGCCCCCAAATTCTATTCCATCAGGATGCTGATTGCGAACATTATGGTTTAATCCGTGTTGAATAAATTCAATCAATGCCGGATGCTCATGCTTTTTCTGTAAAAGATAATCAACAACTTCGCTCCTCACATTCTCAGGTTCAACTGCAAATGAAACTGGCACTTTCTGCCGTTCCACTATGTCAAGCAGCATTTCCAATTCAGGTTCAATAACGTGTTTTACATCATCATTCCTTATGAAAACATATTTCTTCTTCATCAAATAGTAAGATTACCTAACGAAACAACTGATCAATTTTATTACTCCAATCACGCTCTCTGGCAAAACGAATCCTATCTTCAACTTTCTTGTTGCTGTTTGTATTGAACGCGGTATCTACCATCAGGATGAATTCTTCGGGAGTCTGAGCATAATAAATCAGATCACCGTATTCTTCAACCATTTGTGGTATTGGAATCGATACAACGGGAATGCCACAGCTAAAATACTCAAGGGTCTTTTTGGGATTGCTATTCAGGATATGTTCTGACCATTTCCAACATATTATTCCAACGTCAAAGCACTTCACATATCCCGGAAGAACTTTATAATCAATACCCCCTGTAAATATTATATTGGGTAATTGTTTACACAATGAATAATCTGATAAAACATCACCTATCAAAACAACATTATATCCTGCTTTAGCAAGTTTAACATACACACTTTGGTCATTTGCGTTGGTCAACGACCCAAAATATCCGAGTACTGGTTTATCTTTATTTATCTGGAATCGTGATTTCTCTAATTGAACTCCCTGATTGAAATGCTTAAAATCAACACCATGAGGAAAATATACGACTTTCTCACTAGTGTTTTTATCCTTCAGACGTTCTTTAATCTTGCTGTATATCCTATTACTGCTGGTCAAGATATGATTGCATCTGTCAATTACAGTATTTTCTACCTTTAGAATATTCATACGTTGATCATCAGTTATATTTCTATTGTCAGAATCAATATCCGGAAATTCATGAATCCAATATGTGAAATTAACTGCTTCACTGAATAATAATGCTTCATAATATCCACTTGAATACAATACGGGTTTACTGACCCTTAAAAGTTTGACAGAAATAAATAGCTGAAGCCGAATCAGAAACCGGTTTATTGTCACAAAACTTCGCTTCCTCAGTACAGGAATTGTGATTGGACTTATAACGTAGAAACCATCTTCCTTTTTGCTGAATATATTTGCGTATATTTTCAGCTTAAACGATAACCTTTTGAAGACAGATTTAAAACTTCGTTTGAATTTCTTAGTTCCGAAATAACTCTTATTGATTTTTATGATAGGGTTGATCCACAATATTTTCTTTCCCTTATTTTTGAAATCCAATACGATATTACCGGTGCTCTGCATAGATTTGTCATTCCATGGAACACCCACACAAATCACCCACTCAAATTCTGATATATCCATATTGTTTACAATTGCATTAAAAAAACTGACAACCTTTTCGAAACAACCCTATAATCAAATGATCGTTTTACTGCTTCACATCCCGCTGCACCTATTTCAAGAGCCTGATCAAAATTTTTTGCTATATTATCCATCTTACCAGAAAACGATTCAGCCGTTGCTTCTTCGGAAATGAATGAATTAACCCCATCTGTAAGGTACTCAGAAATCTCCCCAAAATTTGTTAGTACTATCGGTTTTCCGGTGAGCAAATACTCTCCTATTTTTGTAGGGAAACCACCCTGTGCCTGTATATTGTTGCGGCGCGTCAGAACCAGCATATCGGAGTAGGCAAGCATACGTGGAATCCTGTCGGAAGGCACCTCACCGGTGAAAATAACTTTTTGTTCTAGGCCAGAATCATTGACTAAATTTAATAATGACTTATAATCAGGATTCCCTTCTGTTTTCCCTATCAATTGTAACATGAATTCAGGGTTTTGGGTGCTAAACAGGGAAAACGACTCAATCAGCAAATCAACCCCATCCTTGTATATTGACATAGAACCGCAATACGTAACTAAAAAGGTTCTCTCTATGTTTTTCGTGAAAGCAAAGCGTTCAGGATCAACAGTCATGGGAATATGACAAATTTTTGCCTTACTGCGTTTCAGATCCGAGTAATACTTTGACAACTCGCTGGTCATTACTATAAGTCCGTCATACAGTCTGAATTTTATTGCGAAAAACATTGACCTGTACACCGGATTATAACGGTCTCTGAATATATATGGCCATGGATACTCATCCAAATGGATAACGAACTTCAATCTTGAGAATTTTGAGAATATGAAAAGACCAAAACTTATTGGTATAGAACTTAAAGTGTCAATAATTATAACCTTTTTATGCGACTTGATACTTTTACAAATATGATGAATAGAATTTAAGAAACCTTCAATAATGGCAAATAATTTGCCGAAATTTGTTCTATTACTCCATATATTGTTACGCACCATATACTTAAAAAGCATACCATCAACATTTCCTGATAAGGGATTGTTGCTTACCTTGTCATTATGCTCGGTTGGCCTAATGATAATAACCTCCACATAATGGCCTTCGTTTTTCAACCCTTTTCCTAATGTAAGTATCCTGTTGGCTGATGCTCCCCCGTTTGGGAAGCTATCATTGAATATAAAGATGATTGCAGTATTATCTAGTTGATCCTTAACAATAGACATTTTTCGTCATTCTGGTGAATAGGATATTTTATAACGACCATATTAGGGACGGGAAGAATATGCGCAAAATAATATTAAGCATTTCTTTTCTTTTCATTCTCATCCATTTCTTCATATTGTATGCTGATGTTGTAAGCAGTAATGTGTTGATTTTCTCTCCATTAGTTCCTTTGAGAAAATTTCTAAGCATACAATTGTGATCATACTTCAGGTGTGAAATCAATCCTTCAACTCCGGTTCTTGATCTACATCATTCTTCTCGTTTCTTCTTTAGATAGTAACTCTCTCGTTTTAAATTCTTTGGCATTACCACCACAAGTTTTACCTATTTTATTTTGCCCTCTGTAATCTCTGTCTACTAACTTTGGATTACTGTTTCATCTCCGAGATTGTACATTTGTTTCAACAGTAAAAGACCCACAATGGTCCGGATTGGAATAGATGGCCGCCCAACTTTTCCATAAAGCGGGGCAACCTCATTTTCCATAGATTTCCAATCAATTTTATCAGCAAAAAGACAGAGTTCATGTTTAGGATGAGTAAAACTGGTCAACACAGTTTTGAACATTTCAATCTGAGGTTCCTTGGGTAATTTATTTAACATGATTTGCAGGTTTTTGAATAAGAGTAGTCATTTTCCTGCAAATAATCTACATTTCAAAGAACATAATTTATTAACAATCAGCGTGTTGATAATTGTTAAGGATCAACGAAATATCAAGAAAACGAAGAACGTAAAGAGGAACCAGACTGTTCTGATTTTACAACCCTCTAAAAGAGGGTTGTTTTTCTTAAAAGTCACCATCAATGGTGGGGGTAATTTACTTCAACAGCATGTCCTGATCTTTGTTCTGGTCATTCTTATGGACTTTTTTTTTGATTTTTAATTATTATTCTATCCTTAAGTTTTTGTCCGGTTTGTTGCGATAATATAACTTAGGAATTTTTACGAAATATTACTGAAAAAACTCGTTGAATGAATAAAAAGAAGTGCCTAACGTTGTACTGGTTTCCGTAACCCTATTTGTTAATATTTTTAGATACCACAAAGTAATAATTACATAAGCAGGATGATAGAATAAGTTATTCAAATTGTTTTTACGTAATTTATTATTCATCTTTATGAATACTGGTATCATTGGGATAATGGCTATAGAAAAGAAATAAAAATATAAGGACAATCTATAAAAATAATATGATACTGATACTAAATTCAAAAACACAACTCCAAGAATAAATAAATTGTAAATAATACGAAATTTAGGAAATAGTTTATTGTTATAATCAAAAAAAATGATGCAGAATAGAACAAAAATATTTTTAACTGGATCAAATACTAATTCTTCAGGCCTTCCAAATTTTAATTCACTTATATCATAGTATATGATATTGATATTTTGAATAAAATCGAAATTAATCATCAACCTATTAATAAGAATAGAACCAAACCAGATTATTAACAATAACCATTTTGGAAATTCTTTATTTATAAAAAAATATAAAGGTAGAAGTATTAAGGCAGACATGTGAAGAGTTGAACCCAAAAACACCATAAAAAAATATTTTAAAATTTTTTTATTTTCTATATATTTTATTGAATATGCAAACATAGACACGACCATCATTTGTCTAACTGCGTTTGCTTGTTGGCTGTAAAGAGATGACCCAATTAAAATTATGATGGCAAAAATAGAATTATCATACCTAAGTAAAAATTTTACTAAAAGGAAGTTTGATACAAATGAAAATATAAATATGAAGCCAAGGTAACCAAAATTTAATTTTGCAAAAATGATGTTTAATACAACATATCCTATTTCAAAAGTTTCTCTTTGATACAATAAAGAATATGAATAAGATTTGAAAAAATCAATTAATCCATAAATTGGTGTATTCTTAGCATAGTTGAATAGCATAAAATAGCTATATTGATCCTGCATTGCTTTTCCTCCAAAACTTACAAACCATCCTAACCATAGGCTCAATAAAATAATATAAGGTTCCTTTTGCAATCCAATACTTGATGAATTGCTAGCTAAATATGTCAGCAATAATGCAATTACAATAAAGATGACCCAAATTACCATTAAATTATGCTAAAATATTACGTAATTATTATGAGAAAATTTGAAAATATTCTTCCCAGGTACCAATATCTTTCCAAGATTTTTCATTCACTGGAAATACACCAATTATTCCTCCTCTTCTATTTACATTATCAATTAATTTGGTCATGTGAAAAAATTTATTTGAAGGTATTTCATTTAGTATATGAGGTTCTAAAATATACATCCCACTATTTATTTTGAAAATAAGTTCAGGTTTCTCTAATAATTTTATAAGTCTTCCATTCTTTCCTGTTTCTATAGTTCCATACTTAATTGGGAAGGTTTTTAATGCCGCTACAATAGTAACTTCATTTTTATTTTCATAATGAAATTTTAAAATCTCTGAATAGTCTTGGTCTATCAAAATGTCGCAATTGCTAACAAAAAAAGTGGAAGAAATCTTTTCTTTTAACAATGACAGGCTCCCAGCTGTACCCATCGGTTCTTTTTCTTTAAAATAATTGATTATGTATGATAAGTTTTGTTGGGTTAAATAATATTCAATAAGTTCTGCCTTATAATTTACAGAAATAAAAAAATTGTTGCAGCCATATTGAGCAAACTTCTCAAAAATATGCTCGATGATTGTCTTCTCATCAATAGGTATTAATGGCTTTGGGATTACATTTGTAAGTGGTTTTAATCGAGTTCCTTTACCGCCCGCCATTATTATTATTGGAAGATCAAATTTGTTAAAAATTTCCTTTGGAGCATCTCCGAACAAATCTTTCCAAAAAAAAATGTGTACAAGATTTCGATCATCATCAACTACTGGCATAAATTCTGCCCGAATGTTTAGCATAAGCTTCTTTATACCTTCTATAGACTGATTTGGCTTAGCAATGAAATAATCATTGCGCATAACGGAAGCAACCGTTACCGAAAGAGAGATATTATTAATGATGGCTCGTTGAACATCGCCAATAGATAATAAACCGATGTATTTGTTTTTCGCCATTACAATTAAAAGTTTTCTCTTAATTGTATCCATTAGCTTCATAGCATTGATAAGAGTAGTATCGCTATGTATTATAAAATCGTAATTGGAAATATTCATACTCAATAGATAGGATATTTTTCTGGTTTAAACAGAAGATAATCCGGTATTTGTGCGTTTAACCGGTAATGATTTATAATTGCTCTATTATCTTCGATAAATTTTTTTACTATTTTGGTGTTGTCAAAAAGATTCTCTGCAAGATGTTTGGCATTTTCTATTAGGCTTTTTGATAATTCAGGATTATTTAGAATCTCTAACATATTTTTTGCTAAATCTTCAATATCCCCTATATTTGAAATTAAAACTGTTTGTTTTTCAGTATTTAAGAATGGAGTTCCTGTGGTTTTATAAGTAATTAATGGTATGCCTAAAAGCATGGCTTCACGAATAGTAGTTGAAATTACATCTATTTTGTGAGGCAGAAGAGCGATTTTTGCTTTTTTTACCTGTCTGAACATATCATTATGTAACGGAAAATAACTTGAAAAAACAATACTTTTAGTTAGACATAATGAGGAAATTTTTCTTAAAAGTAGTTCTTTGTATGATGCACTGCATGATCCAATAATATTTAATCTGGCATTTTTGAAAGTTTCGTGAACAATGGAAAATGCCTCAATAGCATCTTCAACTCCTTTTGACTCACTAAGTTCACTTCCGAAAAATACAAATTCAAATTGAAAAACTTGATTCTCAATCATTGGTGGTTTTTCGGTTGGAAACCAAAACTCAAAAACCTTTGCATTTGAATTAGCTTCAATAACACAATCATAATATGCCCTTGAGGCAGTGCCAAAATATTTAGTAAATAAGAAAATCTGTTTTTCAATATCTAGCCTTTCTTTATCAACCAAATAATTATGTTTGTTATTGAATGGAGCAGAAAGCACCGTTTGTAATAAAACATAAACCGGTATCTCTTTTATTTCAAGAGCTGTAATAGAATAGTATGGGTTTTCAGCTCCAAAAAGATTTACAATATCCGGTTTTATTTTTTTTAGCAACCGCTTAACTAAAAATCTGTTATACCTATAATTTCTTTTAGGTTTGAATGTTCTATTAAATATTTGCTGAATTCGTAATGAAATGTATGGACGAAAAAAGTGATAGTACACTTTGTTAAGTTGAAATTCGTAAACAAATTTATTCAATCCGAAATATGGTGCAATAATGTGGAGTTCAACATCGTCAAATTTCTCAATTTCCCTTATAATGGTACTAATCCATGGTGCAAAATCCTGATATAGATAAACTTTCCCAATTCCAGAAATTCGTTTCAGGGTATTTATAAGCCGAAATGATGATAAAGGAAGCTTTTCTCTCACTTCTTTGTTAGAAAAATGGCAAATCCATACAATTTTTATTTTACTCATAATTGCATTTTGCTATTTTAATGAAGTTATTATTCATTAGAAAATATTTTAAACTTTGTTAAAAATATTTTACTTATTTTTTATTATAAATATGTAAAATATATTCTTTGTCATATAATCTAAACCATAGTGGAAAGTTAACGTTGTCTGCAATCCTAAAATGATTAAATAATTGTTTAATTGTTAAATTTGGGTTGATTTCGTCATCCTTTATTGTTCTTTTGCGATAAAAACTTTCTATTCCCTCTTGAATCTGAGGTATTAATCTTTGATAATGTTCAATAAAAAGTAAACTCATTTCAATAATTTTATTGCCCATTATTGAATGCAATTCGTAAATTAGTTCATTGCCAGCAAAAGAGATTTTATCTTTAATATAAAATGGTCCAGCATCAATTTCTGCTACAGCTTCGAATAGTGTTAATACGATTTCATTTTTCCCCTCCAGAATCTGCCATTGTAACGGTGAAAAACCCTTACCCTCAGGGAGATCACTGGCATGAATTATTATATTGTTTATGTTTTTAGTTAGATATTCTTTCTCAATAATTCTCGTGCAACTTAGCAAGAAACAAACATCTCCCTTTTCGATATCATTCTTATCATATACATATTTAACAATGTGACCACCCCTTTCAAGTTTCGCTTTCAAAATTTTCCCATAAGGGAGAAACCAACTCTTAATATTATCAGTAAATATCGTTATTTTCATTTGTATATTTTTTTAGTTAGCTAATCCGTAAAACATTGTGGTTAAGAGAATAAAGTTTCATTTACGTGCTTCCGAAACGGGTAAACGCTTCATTGCGACAGCGGTTGGTGCTTAACCTGTTTTTGATGTCAATTTCATACTCGGGATATCAGTAAAGATTCTCCAGTAAGCATTCGACCTTTGGATTTTAAGCTACATCTTTTTTCACTTCAACTTCAATACCAAGTTCCTTCAGTCTGGCCAGATAGTTTTTTACCTGCTTGTTTTTCCGTTTTGGATTATCATTGAGCACTGGCTCTTTGTAAGCTTCTTTGTTGTTGACTTCAAAGTCTTCTTCCATGATATTATACACGGGCTTCCAATAGATACCGGTACTTTCCATCGCAACATGAGTGACCCCTTCGGATTTGCACCACTCTCTTAACGATTTCAAAGAACGTGTATACGTGTTAAATTCTCTTGTCTCAAAGTCTGTGTCACTTCTGCGTATTGTCGCAACTACAGTCTTTTTGTGTACATCCATTCCGCAACCGCAATGGATGATCTGGTCAAATTTTACTTGCTGTTCCATGTTATATCTTATTTGCTGGAACAGCAAAAATAAATATTCATCCGCGGTTGGTATGGCTTTGCCTTATGGGTATTTCATGTGTAAATAATTATGATTTCAATGGTCACATGGAATATCCATAAATTTTCTTGGTTGGTTGGTATAAGCATGTTGTTCTTATGGATATTTCATTTGCAGATAAGGTTTAGATTTTTTGTTATAAATTCTATGTCCCCTTTATTTAACTTAGAATACATAGGAAGTGTTATCATATTATCCGTTACATAGTCAGTAATAGGTAGTTTAAGATAGAATTTTTTGTAAATAGAAAAGCGATGAACTGCAGGGTAATGTATACTGGTTTGGATTCTAGCTTCAACTAATTTATTACGAACAACATCCCGATATTCGGAATTGCTGTTTCTCAGAACGATTGGAAATATGTAGTTTGATGAAAACCATGGATGATCTTTGAATGGAATGAGGATATTTTCTTGCCCAGATAGTGCATTCAAGTAGTATTGTCTAATTTCTACTCTTTTTAACAGATCCGCTTCAATTTTTTCTAATTGAACCAATCCAATTGATGCCCTGATGTCGTCTAAACGGTAGTTGTAACCGAGTTCAACAACATCATAGGAAGTGCTATGACCCTTTGCCCTTTCATATGACATACTTGACATACCATGTGAACGAAGTAACTTTGCACGTTCAAACATTTCACTGTTATTCGTTACAATCATTCCTCCCTCACCGGTGCTAATGTTTTTATTGGAGAAAAAGCTAAAACAGCCCACATCGCCAATGGTACCAAGTTTCTTACCATTATACACAGATAGAGGTCCATGACATGCATCTTCAATCACTTTCAGATTGTGCTTTTGGGCAATTTGCATGATGCTGTCCATATCGCATGCAAAACCACCATAATGCATTACAACAATGGCTTTAGTTTTTGAAGTGATCTTTTTTTCGATGTCATCAGGATTAATATTTAGGTTGTTATAACTAGTAATATCTGCGAAAACAGGCGTTGCATTCACATACCTTATGGCATTCGCAGTGGCCACAAACGTTAACGAAGGGCATATTACCTCATCGTTTTCTGATACTTCACAGAGTTTCATTGCCATATGAAGAGAAACTGTACAATTTGACAATGCAACAGTATGTTTTACATTCAGCATTTCTGCAAAACGATCTTCAAATGCAGCAACTTTTGGTCCTGAAGAAATCCATTTGGAGCGGATGGTTTCGAGCACGGCATTTTCTTCTGCCTGGTCGAAGTTAAGGTCGAAGAGAGGGATCTTAAAGTCCATATTTTTTATATTCTCGAAATTTTCTTAATTATTTTTTTTATATATGAATCCTTCTTGTTTAAGTAATTACTGAGATGATATATGTCATAATCAGGATTTCGTTTTATTTGAACTGGATGGTTTTGTGCAACAAAATTTTCATCATAGTCTCTAAAATGACAATCCGTTTGACCCTGTGAATGAAAACCAATAATACCGATATTTGATGTAAGATTAGTTTTAGGAATAATGCTTAACCCTTGTTCTTTAAACCGTATATATAACCAACAAACATCCCAAGTGATATTACCTCTACCAACTTCTTTCATTTTTTTTATGAACTTTTGCATATAAATTTTTTCCATCTTACAGTTTACAAGGGAATCTAATAAATCATTTTCCAAATAGTTGTCAAAATCATTTACATTAAGGTCAAATCTTTTCCATGCCCTTTTCCAAGTTGCCCATCCACATCCAGTATGGCCATATACCCCAAACAAATAATCATTGGGAATTGGAAATGGAGTAAATTGACCTCCACTTATCATGTAAACATTTTTAATATTTACATATTTTATGAGCATTTGTTCTGCAAAAAGAAAAAATGCAATGGGTGCTATTATATCGTCTTCAAGTACAATTATATAATCTTCATTCTCAAGTGCCCAATTTACACCAGTTGAAATTGTAATTTCTGCTCCTAAATTAGTATCATTGTATTTATAATGTGCTTCGCAGGTCCAATTAATATTTTGAACTATATTTTTTACATTTTCGACAAGTTTAATTTCACCTTCCTTTTCTTGTCGAGGGCCATCAATTATAATATATAGTTTTTTTGGTTTTGCTTCTCTTATTTTTTCAAAAACTATTTGCGTGTATATGGGTCGGTTGAAAGCTACTAAGAGAACGGGAACCTCAATTTGCGTATTCAATTTTTTTAATTGCTAAATTACGAAAAATAATGATTTCTTTAAAAATGATATCGAATGCTCTTTTTCTACCATCAATTTCGAGTGTACTTTATCATAGTTTATCCATGCATTAAGTAAATCAAACGAAACTTTCGAAATGTCGGAAATAAACCGATCCTGTAACTCTAAAGATTCCAATAACGAAATAAGTCGTTCTGTACCCCCTCCGGGCGAATCAATAACTACGAATTGTTTTTTAAAAATAATTGCAAATATTGTTCCATGAAAAGAATTAGTTAGCACATACTTAGCATTTCTTATCTGGGCTATCCATTCAGGAACAGCGATATGCAGGTAATGTTTAGCTCCATAAGTTGATGAAGCGAAAATTTTTTTCAACGGATATATATAATATAAGTCGGTGTGATCCAAGCCATTCCTTTGAGCAAATCGGTTACAGTAGCTAATTATGGTATGATTAACTCCTAAGAAATAGGTTACTAAAGTATTTTTGTTCTCAATGGAATATCCTTTTAATAAAAGAGAGTCATAATCATTTCCATTCAAGAGAAATGTTGGATCCAACACGTGCGTGGCGTTTATGTTGAAAATCTGGTTACATATTTTCACACCACTTTTCTCTCTTACAGAAATATAGTTAAAATCGTTTAACAAATCCTTGACTTTCGCAGTTACTATTTTATCTTCAAGCCATTTATCCTTACCAAAAGAGGCAGCATATGATACTTTTTTTATATTTTTATTCTTTATAAAATCAAGGAAATAATTATATCCTATTGAACTAAATTCCATGCGCCATACTTGATCACTTCCAATGACGACTGCGTCTAGTTTTTCGTTTCTCTCAAAATTTTCAATACTTTTATTTGTAGTAAATTTTCTTGTTTTTATTAGGTGTTTTTTCCCAAACTTATTAAAAGAATACCATTTTAATGCTAATAGAATATATTTCAGTCGAAGATTAAAATATAGTGCCTGAATTATTGAGTTGTATCCTTTATAGCGATTAATAATAATAGGATTCAATCCCATTTTTTTTAAGGTTTCCTGAAGAGCAAATGCTTGTAAAACCGCACCGTAATTTTTCGCGTAATGAAAGGTTAATATACCGACCTTCATAAAAATAAAGTTGAATTTCTGAATACTTTTCTAATAATTTTACCAAAGGATCTTTTGGTTAAATACCTTTGTCTAAAATGATATACACTTGTGGCTCTGCGAAGTTTGATCAAGATTTTTTCAAGCGCTCTATCATATAAAAGTGATGTACTAGTTTTTTCCCACACTTCTAAACTCATTTCACGGCATTTCATTCTATAAAACTGAACAATTTGAAAATCTAAAAAGGAAAAACAAACCTTACTAAATCGTTTGGGTGGCACTAACTGTCCTTTTTTTTTTGCTTTACTAATTCTAAAAGGAAGACCTGTATGTCGATGATTGAAGCTTCCTTCCTGGGAAGAGATGAATTTATCCAACTCAAGTTCCTCCAAAAAAATCTTATTTCCTTTTTTACCTTCCTGTAAAATATAATCTGCTAAGTTTGATCTAGTAACTATTACATTTGTTCCTTTTCCATCGTAAATATAAGGTTTTAGCCAGGCATCTCCAAGTGAAATATCTGCTAGTTCAGTAGTTACATCTTCACAATAATCACAGGAATTGGCTTTAAAAAATCCTGTACCCCACATGTCACCAACTGTGCGCATCTTAATTATTTTTTCCTCATGTGAATCGAAATCGTAGCAGCCAAAACCATAATCATTTGAAGTACTCTTTATATTTTTAATTCTATATTGAGGATTTCTGACATTTTGTGTCAAAATACCAGCCTTGCTAGCAAGGTATTCTGTATAAAATCGACTTTTTACACCACCACAAATAATCCCAATAAGAAAAGGAATTTTTTCTACTAATTCTGGCTCCTGATGCTGAACCAGCCTTATAGCTTTTATAAAACAGGCAACACCAACAATTGCAACTTTGCCATTAATTTTCCGGATTCTCGAAAAAACACTAGCCAATGTAACAGGATAATACTTTGTTTTAGAAGCGTTTATTAAATCTTGTTTAGTTCTGCAAATATTATATTCATAAAAAATGCCAGATTTTTCAGATTCTTTAACTGTAAAAACATAGCTTACGATTTCTTTATCAAGCAATTCAGTTAAAAAAAATGTAGCAATGCCACCGGAAGATGAAGTTAATCTGAAGTCGTTGGAGTAACCGACATATAAACCGTTATATCTTCCAATTTTATAATGGAATTTTGTTGTTTCAGTTAGGAATAGTTCTGCAATTTCACTTTCTGTTCTAACCTCTTCTTCTGGTATTGGATTAAATGGGCATATTTTTAAACAATCACCCTGTGTATCACAATCACCCTTAAGTTTTGGAATCCAAAAACCATATTTATTCCAATGCATTTCAAGTGCATCTGATGGACATTTATAAACACAAAGCCCACAACCAATGCATAGGTCGTTCGAAACAACGAATTCTATTACTTTAGGTCCTTTGCTCACTAAAGTTTTTTAATTTTGTTGAAGCTGTACAACACTTTCTTTTTCATGAATTCTTGTTCTTCACGTTTTAATCCGATCAAATAAACTGAGAGTAAAACGGATACTGATGAAATGAATCCGATGATTAAAAATCGTAATAAGGTAGGTTGTAAGAAAGATTTAATTAGGACGGGAAAAATAATAGATATTGCTGTTACGGATATTATCCTTCCTATAACATTTTTAAAATACTCAACAATTGACAAGTCCACTAAAGGGCTAATAATTTTTAACCTTGCAAAAAATGCAATAACTGAAATTAAAATGGACACATATAAAGTAACTTGAGGTGGGTGATCCAATTTTAAAAAAAAATATGAAATAGGAAGAAGTAAAATTAGCAATCCTCCTACAACAGATTGATAAAGTTTAATTTTGCCGGATGCTTGTGCTGCTGTCATTAACGGCCCTGAGATTGTGTCAATTAAAGCATTAATTATAACCAATTGTGTGAAAATTACTGCATATTCTGGTACTATTTTAAGCCATAGTTTTAGTATGATATTAGTTTCCAAAAGGATAGGTAATGATAAAACAAAAAGTAAAAAAAAAGAAAATTTTGATCCTCGAAAAATTAATTGGTGTAAGTACTTAAAATCTTCAGATGCAAACGATTTAGTAATTTGTGGATTTATAGCAATTTGAAAATTTTGTACAAAACTACCTATCGCTCCTTGTACTTGATAAGCGATCCCTCTTGCTGCATTTATTGCTGGGCCAAAAAAAATATTTATCAGTATATTTATACCTTGTCCTGACAATACAGAAGCCACATTACCCCATAGGTTCCAACCCGTATAATTTATCAATGTTTTGAACAATTTCTTATCCCAAAAAAAATAAAATTTGCTTTCAGGAAATTTTTTTTTGCAATATATACCATAAATGAAGCGAATTATCAACGATACAATAAAAGTCAAAATCGCGAACAGTATAAGTTTATCATAACCAAACCATAAAAGCATGAATACTATCAGCAATTTTAAGATTACTTCAACAAAGCCAACTAAAGCATAAACGTTCATTTTTTCATGGGCTATTATTGCAGCATTATAAGGCACGCTTATAATATTTATCAAAAAAGTCAATATGGAAAATTGATAAACCCAATTAGCTGCAACTATTCGTTCAGATGGTAGGAATAATTGTGTATTTACAAACCACAAGCCTACTGTTTCAGAAAGAAAAAAAATGACTAAAGCGATAATAGCATGTATGTTCACGCTCATGCTAAATATCTTACTTAATTGGTTATAATTTTTTTTCCCAAGTTCAAAAGATAAAAAACGCTGGGTTGCACTTGCCATTGAGCTATTTATAAATGCAAACATACCAACCATTCCACCCACCACATTGTAAATTCCAAAATCATCTATACCCAATACGTTTAGAATAATTCTGGATGTATATAGTGCTACAGACATTGTGATCAACATCCGTATATATAACAGAAATGTATTTTTAGCTATTAATTTATTCTTTTCGGAATTCATTTATACTAATACTGAGCTGATTTGCAAGAAAATGAACATTTGATTATGGATAAAAAATATTCTTGTGATAATAATCGAAAAAATATTGGCTCTTATTTTGCATCTGATGTATGGATATTTTTCACTGAAACGAATTCACTATTATGAAAGGTGGCACAGGGCTGAGAAGAAAAAACAGACCTGCAACAAGATCAAAGCCATTTTGTCGCTTGACCGCGTATTTTCTCATTCTGAGGTAGCAGGTATCCTTCTGATAGACCGGGACCATTTCATATTCCTTTCATTATGTATGAATTTTTTAATGAAACGCAGATGACATTGATGTGGCTGATTTAAACAGTTATATTTCTCGCTGTATGGCGCTGATGGCCTTGCTCGCTGATCTGCGCAAATTTGTGATTTCTATCTACGTTTATCTGCGAGAGAATTTTATTCACTCCAGACTGTCCTTTTAATATAGTCCGTATAACCCAAAACAAGGCGAATGACTTTAACACTCACATTCGGCACACTGTAGTCGGCGTTTGGCATAAAGTTTCTTTCTTCACCCGTCTTTTGGTATTGCAATTGAAATAAGCCCTGGATTATTCTTTCAGGATTTAACCCTACCATCATCACACTTGCTTCCTCCATAGCTTCAGGGCGTTCGTGTGTCTCACGGATGTTGAGTGCCCGAAAGTTCATGATGGAGGATTCTTCGGAGATGGTGCCGGAGTCGGAGAGGACAGCGTATGCGTTTATTTGTAAGGCGTTATAGTCGAAGAAGCCGAGGGGCTTAAGGAATTGGATGAGTGGGTGATTGGTGATTGTTGATTGGTGACTGGTGACTTGTTCGAGTTTTTTGCGTGTACGGGGGTGGGTTGATACGATAATGGGGTATTCGTATTTTTCAGCAATCAGGTTTAATGAGGTAATCAATCCGTTAAAATTCTTTTCGTTGTTGATGTTTTCTTCGCGGTGGGCGGAGACGATGAAGTATTTTTCTTTTTCAAGGCCAAGGCGTGTGAGGACATCTGATGCCAGGATTTTAGGCATGTAGTGGTTCAGCACTTCAAACATTGGGCTTCCGGTTTTGATGATGCGGTCGGGGGGGAGCCCTTCACGCAGCAGGTACTCACGAGCGATGCTGCTGTAGGGCATGTTGATGTCGGAGATATGGTCCACGATCTTGCGGTTGGTCTCCTCGGGTACACGTTGGTCGAAGCATCGGTTCCCGGCCTCCATGTGGAAGATGGGGATGTGGCGCTTCTTGGCAGGGATGGCACAGAGACAACTGTTGGTGTCGCCTAAAACTAAAAATGCATCAGGTTTAACTTCCTCCAAAATTGGATCGATGTTGATGAGAATCTGGCCGATGGTAGCGGTGGCGGTGGCTCCGGCGGCGTTGAGGAAGTAGTCGGGTTTGCGAATGCCTAAGTCTTCGTAGAAGATTTCGTTGAGTTCGTAGTCGTAGTTTTGGCCGGTGTGGACGGTGATTTGGTCGATGGCCTCTGATTCGTCGAGTTTGGCCATGACTCTCGACAACCGGATGATCTCAGGACGGGTGCCGACGACGGTGAGGACTTTGAGTTTCTTCATTCTTCTATTATACTTTTTCAAAAAATGTATCCGGATCATCGGGGTTGAAGTGTTCATTGATCCAGAAAAAGGTATAGAGTTCATCATCGCCGGTGTTGGTGATGTTGTGGGTATACCATATGGGCATATCGACGAAGGAGGGTTGTGCGCCATCGAGGTCGAAGGTCATGACTTTGTCAGTTCCGATGCGACGCAGTTCGATGCGGGCTTTTCCTTTGATCACGGCGAAGCGTTCGGCTTTTCGGGTGTGGAAGTGGTTGCCGCGGGTGATGCCGGGCAGGGTGGTGGAGAAGCTCACCTGTCCGCCGCTGTTGAGTTTGATGGTCTCAACGAAGCTACCACGGTTGTCGGTGTTAAGTTTGAGATGGTAGGGGAAGAAGGTGGCGTGGTCGATGTAGCAGAGGAGGGTGTTCCAGAGGTTGCGGTCGAAGGGGGTGTCGAGGTTTGGGATTTCGCCTTTCCCGAAATAGTTTTCTTTGTATTGCTGGAGCTTTTGGAGCAATGTGGAGACCTTGATGGTGGCGGTGTGAGGAATGGAACACGGATGACACTGATTTGACGGATTTTCACTGATTTGATCCGTGGTCATCTGTTCCATCCGTGTTATCCGTATTCTATTAATTTTTTCGATGATGACGCTAACCAGTTCGCTGACGTAAATCAGTTTAACCTCCCCATCTACATCGATTTTTGGGGTTTCGTTGTGCGTAAGCTGGTGGCAGAAGGTGGCCACAACCGAATTGTAGTAAGGGTGCCCGAAGGGGCCGAATACGTTTGGTATGATTAACCCGGTGAAGCAGGCACCGTTTTTCTGTGCCCACTGTTCCAGCAATTCACGCCCCTCCTTTTTTGACCTGCCGTAGACGTTGTCGCGCTCCTCCTGGGTAGAGGAGGAGAAGAGGATGTGGGGTATTGAGGCGGTTGCTTCACAGGAGGCAATGAGTTGTTTAACCAAACCGATGTTGGTGGTGTAGATGACATCGGGGTCGTTGTGGCGGTTCATGGCAGCCAGGTGGACGATGGCGTCGCACTGAGAGACGAAGGCTTCCAGTTTATGGTTGTCCAGAAAGTACGCATCTTCGAACGGGATGCGCTCGAACTCGGTGGGGTAGAGGCCGAGGGTGTTGTAGAGGTGTGTGCCGATGAAGCCCGGCTGGCCGGTGATGCCTACTTTGATCATATTTTCTTGTTTCTCGCTGATTTACGCAGATTTCTGCGCAGATTTGCGCTGATTTTATCTGCGTTCATTTGCGAGAATTTTATTTATTCCTGCAGGTTGTTTACAATGCGCTTGATAGACTGTTCTATTTTATCGGTATTGAAATTCACCAGAATTCCCAATCTTTTGTCAGCGAGTTTCAAATAAGTCAGCAATTGTTTGTAATGTACATCCGCCAATTGGTCAACAGATTTGATTTCAATGATCACTTTATTTTCAACCAGCAGGTCGATTCGATATCCCATGTCCAGATGGATTGTTTCGTAAACAAAGGGAAGGCCAACCTGATTGGCAACATTCAATCCTTCCTTTTTCAGTTCATGGACAAGAGCTGCCTCATAGGCAGATTCAAGTAACCCGGGGCCAACATTGTTATATACTTTATAAATAGCCCCCCGAATAATGTAGGATATTTCATTTTCAGTCATTTATTCCTCGAAGGTTTGATCTGATAATCAATGAAATTTGCGCAAATCTGCGTTACGATCTGCGAAAATCAGCGAGAAACATCAATCAGGATAAGGCACTGCACCCGTCTCCCCAAGCACATCCTTGCGGATGAGTGGAAGTTTAAGCAGCAGTTGTTTCATCCCGTCGATGTCGAGCCGGGTAGTGTTGTGGGAGTGGTAGTCCTCGATGAGGCTGATCCCCTGCTGTCCTTCAACAAAATATTTATCGTAATTGAGATCACGGTTATCGCACGGTATGCGATAGTACTGTCCCATATCGATGCTGTTGGCCATCTCTTCACGGGTAACCAGGGTCTCATACAGTTTTTCTCCATGACGGGTGCCGATGTTCCGGATGTTCACCTTGGCCTTGTAAAGATCGATCAACGATTTTGCCAGGGTATCCAGGGTTGCCGCGGGCGCTTTCTGCACGAACAGATCTCCGTTCTTGCCATGCTCAAAGGCGTAAAGCACCAGGTCAACCGCATCCTCCAGCGTCATCATGAAACGCGTCATGTTCGCATCCGTAATGGTCAGGTCGTTTCCCGATTTGATCTGGTCGATCCACAACGGGATTACCGATCCACGGCTGGCCATCACGTTCCCGTACCGGGTGCAACAGATGGTGGTTGCAGCCTCCGGTCCCAGCGCTCTGCCCTTGGCGATTGCCACCTTCTCCATCATGGCCTTGCTGATCCCCATAGCGTTGATGGGATAGGCGGCCTTATCGGTACTTAAAACGACCACATTTTTCACCCCATGCTGAATGGCCGAATCAATCACATTCTCGGTACCGAATACATTGGTACGAACAGCTTGTATCGGAAAAAATTCACATGAAGGCACCTGTTTCAGCGCGGCTGCATGAAAAATGTAATCGACACCCATCATGGCTCCATCCACACTCCTTTTATCACGCACATCGCCGATGTAGAATTTCACCTTTGGGTTGTTCAGCCGGTGGCGCATATCGTCCTGCTTCTTTTCATCACGGGAGAAGATCCGTATTTCGCTGAACTTCTGGTCGTTGATAAACCGCCTGAGGACTGCATTTCCGAATGATCCGGTACCTCCGGTAATAAGTAAGATGTCGTTGGGGGTTATCATAAAAGTTTTAGTTCAAAGTTCAAGGTTCAACTCAGGGTTTCAGGTTTCAAGTTTCTGGTTATAGGTTTCAAAGTTTCAGAGATTTTTTTTCTTCGTTCCTTCGATTCCTGAGTTTGCCAGATAGTTGATGAAGTGTTTTGCATCTATCGGGTGGTCATCCATTTCCAGGCTGGAACGATGTTGATCTCTTGTCCGTTTTGTTGCAGGGTTCTTTCCTGGTCCCAGGTAATTAAGAGCAAATCACTGCAGCCAAGTTCGGCAGCCGCTTCGGTCAATGCATCGGTTTCCCGTTTCAGCGTCTTACTGTTTTCAAGGCTGTGGCAAACCTGTATTAATTGTTCTACCGTGTGGCCTTTTCTGAGGATAAAGTCGACCTCTTTGTCGTTTCGTGTACGGTAGTAGAACAGGTCAAGTTCAGGACGATAATTCCTGCGCAATATTTCCACGAACACTGCATTTTCGAGCAAGCGTCCGGTATTGGGCGATAATTCAAAAGATCGGGCTTGGATAAAACCATTATCGATAATGTATATTTTTACCTGCGATTTTTTCTGCGATTTGATCTTTGCAGCATATCGTGTCAGACCAACGAACAGATAAGGTTCTTCCAGGTAGCCAATGAATTTTTGAACCGTTGCCACACTATTGAAATGCAGGTCGTTTTTAAGCTGGTTGCAGGAAGAAAGGTTAGTGTAATTGGCTAGTAAATAGTTCGATAAATCATACAGTTGCTGTGTTTGTCTGATGCGAAACCGTTTTAGAATATCTTTGAGCAAGATGGAGTCGAAAAGCGATGACAGGTAATTTTTCAAGATAGCGGGATTCAATACTGTTTCCGGAAAACCACCATTGCGCAAGTAAGTGTCGAACAAATGAAGGATGTTCCCCCGGCTGAGCGGTGTTTGGGTTGTTTCTTGCGGGAGATCTGCTTCATGGTATTTCAGCACTTCTGCAAAACTAAACGGGAATACCGATATTTGCAGGAACCGACCTGTTAGTGAGGTTGCCATTTCGTGGGAAAGAAGTTTCGCATTGGAACCGGTAACCACAAGATTAACTCCCCTGCGGTACAACTTATTCACCCACAATTCCCAGCCGGTAAGGTTTTGTATTTCATCCAACAGCAAGTAGTTAAAATTCCCATAAATTTCATGCAGGGCCTGAATAACGGCATCTTCATTAAAACTTTTCAACAACTGATCATCATCGAAATTGAGATAGGCAAAATGCTGGTCTTGCAGTAACTGAAGCGCCATGACCGATTTACCCGCCCTGCGTGGCCCGGTAATCAACTTGACCAGTGATGTGCCAAGCCAATCCGCTTTGGCGCCATCATCAATCCTGCGGATATAAGGAAGTCCAAGCAGCAGGTCACGCTCTTCTTTTTGTTGAATGATAATGCTTTTAATCATTTTCATTGTTATATTGAACAAAATTAACCTTTTTTATTCAATATAAATGTTTTAGTGTTTACTCACGAAAACGTTTATTTTCATTGGTGTTTCCCGATGAACCCGGCGCCACCGGTGACAAGGACGCGTTTGTTGGTTATTTTGGGATAGGAGGACATAGAACAATTAAGAATTAAGAATTAAGAATTAAAAAATTATCGCTTATCGCATATCGCTTGTTCAAAGTTCAAGGTTCAAAGTTCAAGGTTCAAAGTTCAAGGTTCAAGGTTCAAGGTTCAAGGTTCAAGGTTCAAAGTTCCAAGTTCAATGATATTTTTCGCCTTTGAATTGACTGGATTTGATATATGTGATTAAACTTGAAATTTTCTTACTAAGTGTTGTTGTTTGGTCCATAAGTATAGTAAATTCTTCTTTTTTGAGATAACCAAAATCATTTGCCCTGTATAATTGTGATCTGGCTTCACCACAGGAACCTTTAGCAATAAATAGAAATTGCGCAAACTCCTTATTCCCACCTCTTTCAAACCCTTCGGCAATGTTGTCCATAATTGAACCTGAAGAAGCCCTTATCTGATCCCTGAATTTAAAGTCTTTTGAAAAATTCTCTGAGGAAGTAACACGAAAGATTAAGGTGCAAATCCCCCTTGCATCTTTCCAAATATCCAAATCCTCAAACCTCTCAACCTTCATTTTAAACCTTGAACCTTAAACCTTAAACCTTGAACCTTGAACTTTGAACCTTAAACCTTGAACCTTAAACCTTGAACCTTAAACCTTAAACCTACAAACTTCCGAGAACGTTTATTTTCAGTGGTGTTCCTGAATGCCTGGCGTTTCGGGTTTTTTGTACTTGAGTCCTGTTATTCCATTAAGAAGGATCTTAAATTTGTATGTTTAATACCTTTAAAGGTGTTGCCTTGAAAGTCGTCGAGGGTAATCACTTCTTTGGGATAATTATCGGATATTTTTTTCAGGTTACCAAATTCTCTCTCCATGGTTCGGGTCTCATTCATGGTAAGAGCTACCTGAATGTACCGTTTTTCACCATTCTTTTCGCCCACAAAATCTATTTCAGCGTTACCCAGCACACCCACTTTTACGCTATACCCTTTAAAAAGCAGTTGATTGTAAACTGTATTTTCGATTATTTTCCCTCTATCTTCGGGCCTGTATCCCCAGAGTCCGTGACGTATGCCCAGGTTTTCAAAATAATACTTTTCCCCGAATTCAAAAATACGCTTTCCGATGATGTCGTATCGCTGTACTTTATGCACCAGAAAAGCATTCACCAGATATTGGATGTAGGTCTGTACCTGATTGGGAGCTATATTTACCTGCTGTGATTTTAAAAAATCGCTGATTTTTTTCGCTGAAAACAAACTACCCACGTTTCCGGAAAGGAAAAGTACCAGCTGCTCCAGGAATGGAACATTTCTGATGGCATACCGATTGATGATATCGCGATAAACGATTGTGCTGTAAATGTTTTTAAGATACTCGAAAACAATAGCTTCCGTTAACTTCAGGTGTTTCAAATAGGGCAGGCCTCCGTATTTGATATACTTCTCCAGGGACGGGGGAGAGTCGTTGAGCTTGTGAAATAGGAGAAACTCATCGTAGGACAGGCTGTAAACTGTAATTTCGATGGCTCTGCCGCTCAGATACCCTGCTACGTCGGACGACAATAAACCGGCATTACTCCCGGTACAATACAAATCAATGTCCCTGTGAAGTAATAACGAGCGAAGCGCTTCTTCAAAATGCACAATTTCCTGTATTTCATCAATAAAAACATAGGTAAGACCGGTCTTTTTTTTATGAGCTAAAACGAAATCATTTAAATCCCGTCCGGTTTTTATGGCAGAAAATGCGAGGTCCTCCTTGTTAATATACAGCAATCCTGCCTCAGGTTCCTGTTCCCTGATCAATTGGATCAACTGAAGAAGCAAATAACTTTTTCCTACCCTGCGCTGCCCGGAAAACACCTTAATAATATTCTTACCGATAAAGGGTTTCACCCGCTCCAAATAAGCAGTACGTAATTGTAGATCCTCCGGTAATTGAATATCAATAGTTTTAATCATGTATATATCTTTCGACAAAAATAATGATTTTTATAGTTATGCTTATAACTTTTGTGTTTAAAGGGCGAAGGTTTCGCAGAGATTCGATCCGATAAACCCGGCGCCACCGGTCACCAGGATGCGTTTGTTGGTTATTTTGGGATAGGAGGTCATAGAACAATTAAGAATTAAGAATGAGGAATTGAAAAATTATCGCTAATTACATCTTCCCATCCAGGTATTTCCCTTTTTCCTCATGTTTGAAACCGGGGATCATTTCGAAAAACAAATTCACCAAAGCTTCTTTTGACCAGCTTTGATCTTGTTTCATGGCATGGATGGCGGATGAAAAGTAGTCAAGTTTTGCTTTGTCGTAAACAATTTCATTTTTGATGATCCCCAAATGGATAAAGCGATTTAAATCCAGTTGTTCATTTTCCGTATAAAATTCTTCAAAACTTTTTTCTCCCGTGGTGTCACTTGGGCTGAATAGACATGGCCACTGACCTTTTTCTGGCAACGAAAGAATCATTTCACGGGCTTCTTCTTCGCTTTGACAGAGATAAGGTTCGTAGCCGATGGCCTGAAGATAACGCAAAGCAATATCGGAAAAAGTGATCTGGTGCAGGACCTCATGCAATTTTGGAAAGAAAATATCCCGGTTATCTCCGAAAATACACGACATCAGACAAAGCTCCCCGGATTCCTTAGGGATCACGAAATATCGTTTGACATCATTGGGCGCCACAATGGGTTGCCGCTTTTGGATACGTTGGTTAAATCCATACAGCAAACTGCCATCCGAAAACGCCACGTTGGCGAAGCGGGCAGTCGAGATTTTAATCTGCTCACTTTGCTGCATCAGGAACATTTCCATGATTCGCTTGGATGCTCCCATCATATTGGCCGGATTGGCTGCCTTGTCGGTAGACACGCAGAAATACTTCTTGATATCGTTTTTGATGGATTGACGTATGGTTTTTACCGTATTGAAAATGTTCACATCAATCATTCGCATCAAAGTAAACGGGTCTTTTTCACTGCGTACATGCTTTAAGGCCGAAAGGTTCAGCACATAATCATATTTTCCGTCAGAAGCGATAAAAACATCATATTCCAGCTTGCCTGCATCCAGTGCAAAAGTTTTGAAATCTCCTTTGATATATCCGAAAACGCTACGGATGTCCCTCACCAACTCCACCAGGTTGTTTTCACTCAGGTCGACAACATGCAATTTACGAGGATTGCGCCTGAATATTTCTTTGGTTACCGCCTGCCCGATACTGCCTGCTCCTCCAATGACCAAAAACCGGGATGAACGGATGACTTCAGACAAAATTTTCTCATGCCGGGAGATATCTTCGGTAAACAATTCTTTTTCCCGCCCGATGAGATGTAAAATGGTTTTGTCAGTCATTACTTGGGTTTTGGGATAGATTGCAATCTTCTTTCCGGTTTTCTACAAGTGATCATTTTCCCAGATCAGCAGACAAGTGTCACAGCTTTTGAGGAAGTTTTGTTCCTCATTATCTTTCAGGAGAATGCAACGAATTTCACGTTTGATCAGGGTTTCGGCTTTTTGAATGAGCTTTTCGAGATAGGCATTGTCGATGGTTTTGCCAACCAGTGTCAGTTCAATCTTCTTAGTGTCCAGTCCCATGGCCAGATCGCCTGTTACATAAGCACGGGTTACGTTACCCAGTTTATGGACCACCTGTTCAACAATGCGGTCAAGCCCGATATGCTTACGTAAAATAACATTGATGTCGTTATATAAGGGATGCTTTTGGTTTGCCCTGAATATTTTTTTATTCCGATCCATCCCGCTGGTCAGCAAGCCTGCTGCTTCAAAGCGGTTCAGCTCCACCCGTATCGCATTGGTCGACTCATCAAATTCCTCCTCCAGCCCACGCAAATAGGCGCTGCTTTCAGCGTTCAGAAAGAAACGGAGAAGCAGCTTGATGCGGGTTTTGTTGGTGATTAATGTGTCTAACACAATTAAGAATTAGGAATTAAGAATGAGGAATGAGGAATTATTTTTTTTGAAATGAGGTATTACCTTTTTACTTTTTTCGGATTAAGCAGAAAAACTGATGAAAGACGATAACATTATTATGCAAAAATCTTTTCTGTTTGCGATCAGGATAATCAGATTATATCAATTCCTTCAGACGAAAAAGGAGTTTGTAATTTCAAAACAGATTCTGCGATCAGGAACTTCCATCGGAGCTAATATTGAAGAGGCATTGGGTGCGAATTCAAATAAAGATTTTGTAGCAAAAATGACCATCGTGTATAAAGAAGCCAGGGAAACTAAATACTGGTTGAAATTGCTTCAGGAAACAAAGATTTTAACAAAACACCAGTCAGACTCACTTATTAATGATTGCGAGGAACTTTTAAGAATCACCGGCTCAATAATAAAAACCCTCAAAACAAAAACCCTGAAACATTAATTCCTAATTCTTAATTCCTAATTCCTAATTCCTAATTAACACAGCTTCGCCCTTTCAGTCACAAAGTAACTTAGCAAAAATCCTTCAATTCCTCATTCCTAATTCCTAATTCCTAATTCTTTCCAGCATTGCCGGTGAAATCGAAAGCGATATCGCCGTTTCCAGCTGTTCAATGCGTATAATTACCCTGCTTTTTCCGGAGCGGGAGATCATTTCTCCAACATATCCGGCCATGGGGCCGGCAGTAATTTTTACTTTTGTGCCTGGTTCAATGTTTCCCGTCAGGCAATCAACCGGGATATTATAGCCTGTAATAATTTTCAGCAGGTCGATCTGCCTGGAGGGTATGGCTGCAGGCTTCCCGCTGAACCAGACATACCTCACCGCACCCGGGGTGTTGAGAACCTGGTATTGCTGGGCCGGGGTAACATGCACGAAACAATAGGAACGGATCAAAGGTTCTTCTACCAGTTTCCTGCGGTCGCTCCACTGCCTGAGTACTTTCTGCAAGGGAACATACGCTTCTATGCCCTCTTCCATGAGCCGCTGCATCACTACTTTTTCCTGACGGGATTTGGTGTACAGCGCCAGCCATTGGAGATCACTCCCCCTCGCCTTTAAGGAGAGGGGGGTGGGGGGTGAGGTCATGGCGCCCAATGCACTGGTGTGTAAAGTTATAGACTGATGTACGGTCAATTCTTCGCTTTTTCGAGTAACAAATGTACTCACTTCTTTTTATTAAAGTCAAGTTTTTTACTCATTATTTTTTTAAATATTTTGTGCTATGCTCTTTACCTAACATGTTGAAAATTAGCTACTCATTCTTGAAATAGCACATTTACAATGATATAGTATTTTTGTTAGTGTTTTTGCGATAGGCGGTGGGAGATAGGCGATAGGCGATATGCGATAGGCGATAGGCGATATGCGATAGGCGATGGGCGATATGCGATAGGCGATAGGCGATATGCGATAGGCGATATGCGATGGGTGATCAAATTTTTTTTTATTTTTACATAAAATTAGTAATCATAAAAAGCAAGAAGATGAAATCAATCAGATTTTCTGAAGACGAACTCGAATTCCTGAGAAATCATTATGAATTCGAACTGGCCGAGGCTGAGAATTATATCGGGGATATTAAAAACATCCTGAAAAAGCTGGGATCCTTAAAAAAAGAAGAAAAAGTTGAAAAACCCCTGAAAGCCAAAGGCAAAAAACGCGGTCGCCCCAAGGCTGTTAAGCCTGCTGAGCTTACTCCGGAAGTCGTAAAACAGGAAGTGAAAAAAGCTGTTACGACCAGGAAAAAGCCTGCAACAAGGAAGAAAAAAGTGTCCACGAAAAAGAAATCAGCGGCAAAACCCAAAACAGAAGCTCCCGTGCAGGAAGCCAAATAAATCAGGATTGATTCTTCATTGAAATCCAACTCCTTTTTTTTTATTTCAGGATTATTTGTATCTTTGCGCCCTTATTTAAAATTTTAAGGAGATTAAGATGGCCAATCACAAGAGCGCTGAAAAACGCATCCGTAACACCAAGACCAAGCGTACCCAGAACAGATACCAGGGCAGGACTGTCCGTAATGCAGTAAAGAACCTTCGCGAAACGGAAGACAAAGAAGTCCTCACCAAAGATCTTCCCAAGGTTATTGCCCAGATCGACAAGCTGGCCAAAAAAAGCGTGATCCACAAGAACAAGGCAGCCAACCTCAAGCGCAAGCTGATGAGGAAAGTCAATGCAGCCGGTAAATAATTCATTCTATTTTCTTCTTCTCCAATGCAGCCCTTTGAAGGTCAGCCGTTGGATATACGTCGTAAGATGACGTTCTTTTTTCCTTGGATAAATATCTTCAATATTAATTAGAATCCCTGTTTCTTCCACTTCGCCGAATCCGTGATTGATGGCTGTACCGAAGGTACGCATGGTTGGGGAGAGGTTCATATAGGCGTTCACCAGGGGAGGGACATGTTCATTACGTTTCCTGATCTCGTGAATCAGCGATTTATAGTTTTCTTCGTAAGTGGAAGCTGAAAAAAGTTTCGCGATGACTTCATCCGGAGTTTCCGTTTTCACCGGCTCAACCGGGGTCATCAGGGTCTCGGTGTCGGGAAAATATTTTTTCAGAAAATACAGGATGATGTCTCTGGCTTCCCGGTGATAGTCGGGATACATGGTCATTTTACCGAAGAAATATTTCACCTCGGGGTTTTCGATGATCATGGCGCCCAGTCCGTCCCAGAGGTTGTCGAGGGAATACATCCCCTTGCGGAAGTTGACCGTCGGCTGGTAATTAGGCTGGACAAAAGAACGCCCGAGTTCTATGCTCCATGGAATGTAATCCCGGATGAAATGAGCCGAAAAATTAAAGAGTTCGGCGGTGGCGCTGGACAAACAGCCTTTCTGTGTACAGGGGATATCGCGGCCATGAATGAAACGGTAACCGCCCATAATTTCTTTTTCCCTTGGATTCCAAACAATCAACTGATGAAACGGAACTTCCATGGTGTCGTATTCATCGATATCGGTCGCCAGTCCGGTCCCTCCCCCTGCATCCCGGAAGGTAATCTCCCTGAGACGGCCAACTTCACGCATCAGCTTGGGCGAGTCATGAGCGGTGAAGACATAGATTTTATTTTTACCATTGTTGGTGTTTCTAAGAAACTTGGTTTCGGTCAGTTCCTCTTCCAGCAAGTAGGGATCGACAGGATCAATGATGGTTTCCATAAAAGGGATTTCAGAAAGCAATCAAAATTACGGATTCTTTTTGTATTCTTTATTATTAATAGATGCAGGATACAGGATGCAGGATACAGGATGCAGGATGCAGGATAATATCGCTTATCGCCTATCGTAATTTCATATCTTTGCTTCATGGAAACGGATAAGATCCCTGAAAAGCTGATCGATATAGAAGCCCTTTTTGAGGCCAAGAACCCGCGTTTGCTGAAATTTATTCCCGGGTTCGTGATCCGCTACCTCAAACGCATCACTCACCAGGACGAGATCAACGGGTATATTTATGAACACCGCGATAAAGTCGGACTGCCTTTTATTGAAGCCATGCTGAAAGAATTCGGAGTTTCCGTCATCAGCAACGACCTTCTATCGCAAATCGCCCATCGCAGATCGCCCATCGCAGATCGCCCATCGCCCATCGCCCATCGCTACATCATTGCCTCCAACCATCCCCTGGGCGGACTGGATGGTATGGCGCTCATGCAGGAAGTCGGAAAAGTAATCCCTGATATCGTTTTTCCGGTAAATGATCTGCTGATGTATGTTCCCGGCCTCCGGCCACTTTTCATTCCCATCAACAAGCATGGCCGGAATACCGACAACGCGAAGATCATCAACGATACCTTCGCCTCCGACAAAACCATACTCTACTTCCCCGCCGGACTTGTGTCACGAAAACTCACCAACTCACCAACTCACCAACTCACCAACTCACCAACTCACCACCTCATCATGGATCTGGAGTGGAAAAAGACTTTTATCTCCAAGGCCAGAAAATACCAGCGTGATGTGATCCCGGTGCATATCTCGGGACAAAACTCCAACTGGTTTTATAACCTGGCGAACTGGCGTAAGCGTCTGGGCATCAAAGCGAATATCGAAATGCTTTACCTGGTGGATGAAATGATTCGGCAGAAAGGACAAACCATCCGCATCACTTTCGGAGAGCCCATTCCGTACACTGTATTCGACAAAACTAAAACCGATACCCAATGGGCGGAGATGGTCAGAACCAAAGCGTATCAGCTTGGCGTTAATTCCTGATTCTTAATTCCTAATTCCTCATTCCTCATTGTTTACATTGTATGGCATGCTTTCGGGTGGAGTGTAATGAGGGTGCGTGCCAGCAACTCATTTTCTGCTAAGTCGGGTTGAAGAAAGAGGGCTCCGAGGGTTTCACGGAAACGGAGCAGTTCCTTCAATTTCAGGCTCCATTTAGGGTCTTCCACGGTCAGGTCGGTCAATTCAAAAGCCCTTTCCCAGGCATGCAGGGCATTTACAGTTTCTCCTTTCCGGAGTGCATTTCCGGCACGGTTCATCTCATTGGCGATCGTCAGGATTTGCTGGTGCGTCGGATAAGAGAACCATTTTTCTATGGTGAGCGTTTTATGAAATACCAGGGGATACATTTTCAGACTAAGAGGGTATTGACAATTTGTTTGATTTTCCCGCGAATGACTTCATTTTTCACTTCCATGCTCCGGTTTCCCTGGCTTGGCCGGATGTTGATGAAGGAGGTGTACTCAAGGTTCTCATCAGGGTTGTTCATAGGGTACACATTGGCTCCCCAGAGATCTTTCTGTGCTGAGCCTGATTCGAGCAGGAATTTTTCCAGGTCAGCATGCATTTCCGCATCAATGGCAAGGATGTTCTTTTCAACATCGACGACAATCTTCATGATTTCTTCAAAATCAATCAACCTGTCTTTCCAAAGTTGTTCAAGGGAGGTGGGTTCAAGAATAATTTGCATATCTTTGAATAAGATACAAAGATAATGAAATTAGAGAAAAT
>CAYSAU010000012.1:0-100546 GCA_964429135.1 uncultured Prolixibacteraceae bacterium
TCAATGTTTTCGATGTTTTCAGGTTGGTCCATTTTCAATAGTTATTGCCCCCAACTCACTTATAGGCCCTGCCCAAACAGTCCTGTTTATAGGGGAATGGGGGGTAAATAGGCGAGTAGATGTAGCGTGTTATATTTTTTGTTATTTGAGTCGTTCTGCCGAAGGTGGATTTCATCCGTGTGCTATAAATCATCCAAAAGATTGTGAATAGATCGAATGCTCAGTATTAATTTCTTTAACACATGTAAAGTTATTGTTTATTTTCTATTCCATACAAATATTTCACTTTTTTTATCTTGCTGCTCTCATCCTGATACCTATGGCTTCCCTTCAAACCTTCACTCGAACAAAACGCCGGTCACGATAATCTGTCCGTTGAGGCATCACTATTTGCCTGATAGGTCGATCATTCAGTCTTGCTCTCTATGGGTTTTCATTAACAACGTTTAAGTTTTTAACAAATAAACGCGGGTTGCACAGGAAATCTTAAATTTGCAAACATGGAAAATCTGCCTTCTGGCTTTCCTGACAATCTTGAATTTTTTAATTTAATTCACTGAATGATGAGGATTCTTCGTGATAAAACCGCTGCCCTGGTCATTGATTTCCAGCAAGTGCTCTTTCCCCATATCCATGATCATGAACTCCTTCTTAAAAATGTTCCCATACTGCTGAAAGGCTTGAAAATTCTTAATATTCCCCTGTTTGTCACCGAGCAATATGTTAAGGGTCTCGGGACTACTGTACAAACGATCGCAGATTGCCTTCAGGATACAGAACGCATCGAAAAATCAACTTTCAGTTGTTGTGATGAACCAAAGTTCATGCTCGATCTGGCCTCTGCTCCCATAGAAAACGTGATCATCACGGGAATAGAAAGTCATGTTTGCGTGCTTCAGACGGTGATCGATCTGATCGGTCATGGCTATCGCCCTGTGGTGGTTGAAGACTGTATCTCTTCCCGCAAGGAGAGCGATAAAAAAATAGCGGTGAAACGTATGCGACAGGAAGGCGCTTATATTACAACCTATGAATCCATTCTTTTTGAATTACTGAGGTCTTCGGGAACAGATGAGTTTAAAGCCATTTCAAGACTGGTGAAATGAAAGTTTGAGCAATCCCTGGCAAGCATGTGCTTTTAAATATACTGCAGTGACTTTTGAAGAAATTAATAACGGCGAAAATCCTGAACTCGAATCAGGAAACCTGGCGGAAACAATCCACCTCTCGGGTATGTACCAAAACTGGTTTCTGGATTATGCTTCCTATGTGATCCTGGAAAGAGCTGTCCCGGAAATGATTGATGGACTGAAACCGGTTCAGCGCCGGATTCTTCATTCCATGAAAGATCTGGATGATGGCAGGTATAATAAAGTGGCCAATATTATCGGACATACGATGAAATATCATCCCCATGGGGATGCCTCTATCGGGGATGCTTTGGTACAACTGGGTCAGAAAGACCTGCTCATCGATACCCAGGGTAACTGGGGCAATATTCTCACTGGTGATAGCGCCGCAGCACCGAGATACATTGAAGCCCGACTCTCGAAATTTGCATTGGAAGTATTGTTCAATGCCAAAACAACAGCATGGAAGTCGTCCTACGATGGAAGAAATAAAGAACCGGTCACCCTTCCTGCCAAATTTCCTCTCTTGCTGGTTCAGGGGGTGGAAGGGATAGCCGTTGGATTGGCTTCAAAAATTTTACCGCATAACTTCCTTGAGTTAATTGACGCGTCTATAAAAATCCTTCAGGAGAAAGATTTCGAGATCTTTCCCGATTTTCTTACCGGAGGCCTGGCCGATGTTTCCCGCTATAATGATGGCATCAGGGGAGGAAAGATCAGGTTAAGGGCAAAGATTTCCCAATTCGATAAAAAAACACTGGTCATCACGGAAATTCCTTATGGAACCACCACCGGCTCTATCATCGATTCCATCCTTTCTGCCAACGATAAAGGAAAGATCAAAATTCGCAAAATCGACGACAATACGGCTGCTCAGGTTGAGATCATGATTTACCTCGCCCCTGGCGTTTCCCCGGATACCACCATGGATGCCCTTTATGCTTTTACCGAATGTGAGGTGTCTATCTCTCCGAATTCCTGCGTGATCGAAGATGGTAAACCAAAATTCATAGGGGTTTCAGAAATTCTGAAAATCAACACACGGCATACAGTGGACCTTCTCCGCATGGAATTGAATATCCGTAAGGAGGAGCTTAAGGATAACCTGCACTATGCTTCGCTCGAAAAAATATTCATCGAGCATGAAATCTACGAAGGGATCAAGAAATGCAGGTCCAATGAAGAAATTGATACGGCTATCAGGAAGGGACTGAAACCCTTTCTCAAACAACTTGTTCGCCCGCTTTCCGCAGAAGATATTCACCGCTTGCGGAAAATCCCTGTCGAACGCATCTCGAAATACAATTCCGATAAGGCCAATGAAGTCATCACAGGCATTCATCTGGATATGGAAGAAGTGGAAAATCATCTTTCTCATCTGATTGATTACGCCATTGAGTATTTCAGACAGATTCGTAAAAAATATGGAAAAGGCCGGGAACGAAGGACAGAACTCAGGAATTTTGATACCATCGAGGCAGTGAAAGTGGCTGCCGCCAACGAAAAACTGTATGTGAACCGGGAAGAGGGTTTCGCGGGAACTGCTTTGAAAAAAGATGAATTTGTCTGCGAATGTTCCGACCTCGACGATATCATCGTATTCCGGGATGACGGTACTTTCTTAGTGACTAAGGTTTCAGATAAAACTTTTGTCGGGCAGAATGTAATTCACATCAACATTTTTTCGAAAAATGATAACCGTACCGTTTATAACCTGGTTTACCGTGACGGTAAGAACGGGAAAATAATGGTCAAACGCTTTTGCGTTCTGGGCGTGACCCGCGACAGGGAATATACCGTTACCAAAGGGACAAAGGATTCCAAAATTCTTTATTTCTCAGCCAATCCCAATGGGGAAGCGGAAATGGTGAGGGTGGATTTACGGCCTAAACCGAGACTGAAAAAGACCGGCTTCGACTTTGATTTCGCGAGTATCGCCATCAAAGGAAGAAACTCCATGGGCAATACCCTTACCAAATATGCCATAAAAAGAATTGAGAAACGTCAGGAAGGGATTTCAACCCTGGGGTCTTTAAATATTTGGTATGATGAAACCGTTCAGCGATTGAATACCGAAAACCGCGGCATATTGCTTGGTGCTTTTTCAGGATCAGACCGCGTTCTGACCATCATGCAAACGGGATATTATCGTTTGACTTCTTTCGACTTGTCTACCCATTTTGATGAAGACATGATCAGGATTGAAAAATATGACGATCAAAAGGTTTTCACGGTCGTTTATATGGAGAATCAGTCAAAACAATATTATCTCAAACGGTTTAAACCGGAACTAAGCGATAAAAAAATCGATTTTCTGGACGAGGGAAATTCACTAATCCTTCTGACAGATCATGCAAGTCCTAAGCTTGAAATCCTCTTTGACATGAAACAAAAAGCCAGGGGCGCCGACCATGAGGAAATTGAAGTGGCTGAATTCATCGCTGTCAAAGGATATAAAGCAAAAGGGAAACGGATCTCCAATTACCCTGTGAAAAAGATTGACTGGATCCACCTCCCGGATGCAGACCTGATCCCCATAGGGGATAACGTACTGGAAAAGGCCGAAGAACCTGAAACTGTCAGTATAACAGAGGTAAAACCTGATCCATCTGTTGGAAAGGACTTGCCTGATGAAGAGAAGCCAAAGGAAGAAACGACAGATACCTTACAGATGGAATTGCCGTTATAAATAATGTAATAATGATAAACTAAACGTATGGAAGATCATAAAATTTTGAAGGTGACAGAGGATGTGCGTTGGATTGGCGTTCTTGACCGGGACATCGTGACCTTCGATATCGTAATGGAGACAAAATACGGTACGACCTACAATGCTTATTTTATTGATGCGGATCGAAAGACTTTGGTGGAGACTGTGAAAGAGAAATTCTGGGAAACTTATCTCACAAAACTTAAGCAGGTGGTTGACCCTTCGGAAATTGAGTACATCGTGATCAGCCATACTGAGCCTGATCATTCCGGATGTCTGGCACAATTGTTGAACATTGCTCCCCGCGCACAGGTGATCGGGACTGGCAATGCCATCAGGTACCTCACCGATTTACTGGGTTTCAATTTTCCGAACCGGGTGGTTAAAGATGGAGATATTATTGACCTGGGCAATAAAAAACTGAGGGTGATCGCGGCACCCAACCTTCACTGGCCGGATACTATGATGACCTATCTTCAGGAGGATAAATTGTTATTTACCTGTGATATTTTCGGGGAACATTTTTGTCATGAGGATATTTTCGATGATCTTCTTCCTGATTTTGAAGACGCTTTTCGCTATTATTTCGATGTCATCATGAGGCCTTTCAGCAAATTTATGCTTCAGGCCATGGAGCGTATCCGCGACCTGGAGATTGCAGCCATCTGTCCCGGCCACGGGGCCATCCTTCGTAACCACTGGAAAAGATACATGGATCTCACAAAACAATATGCCCTTGAAGCGGTTAACAATCCCAAACCTGACCGGGTATTGATTGCCTATGTATCTGCCTACCATAATACGGCTTCCATTGCCGGGAAAATAGCTGAAGGGATCCGTCAGGCCGGTGACATTGAGGTTGATCTTTGTGATATTGAAAAAATGGAACTCCCCTTGCTGGAACAAAAAATAATGCAGTCAACGGCCATCATCATCGGATGTCCGACTTTCAATCAGAATATTTTACTCCCGGTTTACCAGCTTTTCGCCTTGATCAATCCCATAAGGGACCGCAATAAGCTTGCCGCTTCTTTCGGATCCTACGGATGGAGCGGTGAAGGGGTGAAAATCATGGATTCAGTCATGCAAAACCTGAAACTGAAAGTGGCGGAAGAAGGATTAATGCTGAAATTTACCCCTCATGAAGAGGGTTTGCAAAAAAGTTTTAACTATGGCTTGAATTTCGGAAAAAAAATGCTGGAATCGAAAACCCTGGTGAACCCGGATATTAAATAAACGGAATTAATTTATAAGCTGGCAGGAGTGCTTCTTACCATGAAACAAAAAAACTTTTATTATCTTCAATTGTTTGCTTTGTCATTACTGATCCTGACTACTCCTTCCTGTTTGCCCGAAAGAAAACTTGCCATGCAGTTTGCCGGAAATCCTGCAGGGATCAGTGTGCTGGTATTTCCGCCGGATTATGTTTATAAATTCAACCACAAGGGGGAGAGCATCCCAGGGTTCGACTCTTTGAATGATGCCCAGCAGGATTCGGCGCTATGGGTCAATAGCCGTTATACTCAATACCTCAACGATTCTATACTGCTGGAAAAGTACATCAATCATTTCATCGATGAACTGAGGGCGCTGGGATTCAGCGTTTATCTGCCTTCTTCCATGGATTCATTTGCCAAGGAAATGCCCCAATCCTATGTTGTCAATATAGCACAGGTCCAATTGGACGAGTATCATTATCCTTTGGAGGATGAACAGGAATTTGATGACACCCTCTATTATAAATCCTTCGATCTAAATGCCGTGGATTTCAGCACCTGGTTGGAACTCAATAAAGCCGGCACGGCAAGGGTAAAAAAGACCATGCTGTATTCTTCCCATTCCATTTATGACGATTTTTCAGGTCAGTTTATAATTGATCCATGGACAAGGAATGTCAGGTACAAATATCACATTGATACCCTTAATGTCAATGAAATCTATGATATGGCTGCTTATTTGGGGAAGAAGCACGCGAGCTACCTTTTTGATTATTTCCTGAACCAATATGTTGCAGCCCGCTTACCCGAGGGGGAAAGCATGTTTTATTATTATCATTATGACCGTCGCCGCCACTATGTTACTCCTGTTGAAGATGACCGTTTCCAGATTCTCGGGCTTCGTTAATTAGGGTCTGCTTCGGGCATAGGGTGCAGCCGTCTGATCAGAAAAATCTTTCAGCAGATACTTTAAATAGCCGGTGATGGCAATCATGGCGGCATTATCTGTGGCATAGGAAACAGGTGGGATATAGATGTTCCATCCTGACTTTTCCGCCTCCGACTGCATGGCCTGGCGCAATCCTGAATTGGCTGAAACCCCGCCTGCAATAGCTATTTCATAAATTCTTGTGGCATCAGCAGCGAGCCTGAGTTTAGCCATCAGAATTTCCACGATGGTTTGCTGGATAGAGGCACACAAGTCGGCTTTATGCTGAGCTATAAAATCGGGATTTTCTTTTATCTTATCCCGGATAGCATAAAGAATAGACGTTTTTAATCCGCTGAAACTGAAGTCCAGCCCGGGAATATTGGGTTTGGAAAACCTGAAGCTACGGGCATCTCCTTCCTTTGCCAGGCTGTCGATCACGGGTCCACCGGGGTAGGGCAGTCCCATTATTTTTGCTGCTTTGTCGAATGTTTCTCCGGCAGCATCATCAATGGTCTGGCCGATGATTTCCATGTCAAAATAATCATTCACCTTGACGATTTGGGTATGACCTCCGGAAACCGTCAGGCAAAGGAATGGGAATCCGGGAGTGTTATCGGGGCTGTCGGGCTTGCGAATGAAGTGCGCAAGGATATGTGCCTGAAGATGATCCACTTCAATCAGGGGGATAGAGAGGCCTAAGGCCATGGCTTTGGCAAATGAGGTACCAACCAGGAGTGAGCCCAAAAGGCCTGGACCTTTCGTGAAAGCGATGGCGGAAAGTTGATTTTTAGTTATATTTGCTGATCGCAGGGCAGCTTCCACGACGGGAATAATGTTTTGCTGGTGGGCACGAGAGGCGAGTTCAGGGACAACGCCTCCGTAGTGTTGATGAATATCTTGTCCGGCCGTAACATTTGAAAGAATGATATCATTTTTAACTACTGCCGCTGCAGTATCATCACAGGATGATTCTATACCCAGTATGTAAACTTGCATAAGGTAAAAATATCATAAAAAGACTCGCAAAAATACTGATTTATCCTACGGTAGTCATTTTTTCTTTGCTGATTACCTTGTATTCGGTTTTCCGTAGTACAGGAACACAAACACTCCTGGCCAGACTGACAGCCGATTATTTTTCAAAGGGGATGAAAACGGATATCCGTATCAGGAGTTTTGACATTTCCATCAGCAAAGGATTGATCATCGAGGATATCCTGATCAAAGACAAGCATGGTGAGGTACTACTTTCTGCCCATGAAATCGGTTTGCAGCCGGGCCGGTTCAGCCTGAAAAAGCATCAATTCAACATGCACAGGGTTTTACTGGAAGATGCTAACATTCAGTTGCTTACTCATCAAGGGGATAGTTCACTGAATCTTCAATTTTTCATCGATTATTTTGCTTCCAAAGAAATCACTCCGGAAACGACAGATACCGTAAAGACCCCCGGATGGAATATCAGCGTCTCTAATGTGGTGTTGAAAAACACTCATTTTCATTTTCAGGATAAAAATAATCCGGCAATACCCATCGGGATGGATTATACCAATATTGATGTTTCAGGAATCAATCTGGATATGTCCAATATCAGATTTGACGGGGATACGATTCATTGTAATATCCGTCACCTTTCTGCCACTGAACGCAGTGGTTTTATCCTTCGTTCCCTGAGCGGGCAGTTCCAGGTCAGTCCGGCCTTCCTGAAAGCCCGCCACCTGAAAATCCTGACGGATCATTCTGATCTTGACCTTAGCTTCGATTTTTTATACCCTTGCTGGTCGGCTTACAATGATTTTCTGAATGCTGTTACCATTCAGGCAAAGATAGAACCTTCATACCTTGATCTTCATGATATCGGGTATTTTGCTCCTGAGTTGCTGGTGATGAAGAACCGTTGCCGGATTGCGGGTGATATAAAGGGCAGCGTGAGCAATTTTAAAGCCAGGAATTTCCGAATAGCATACGGCCTGAACACCTATTTCTATGGAAACATCAGTGCCCTGGGTCTCCCCAATGTTGAAGAAACTTTTATCGATCTCAACATCAAATCGATGGAGACGAATAAAACCGATATCGAGTCGTTTTTAATCCCTACCGATGATCAAAAGATAGCGCTTCCTTCCATTTTCGAAAATATAGGGGTAGTCAGCCTCAGGGGAAATTTTACGGGATTTTACAATGATTTCGTGTCCAATGCGCGTTTGCGCACCAATCTTGGCACTATCCGTACGGACCTTACCCTCAGGAAACAGAAAAATTCCACGCTGATCGGGTATAACGGACAAGTGGATATAGGCCAATTTGATGTGGGGAAATTGTTCGGGAATCAGGAAGATTTTGGAAGGGTAACTGCAAGGGCGGATATCAATGGGAAAGGATTAAGTTTCAAAGATGCGGATCTGGTCATGAAGGTTCAAGTCGATTCCATCAGGCTACTTGAATATAATTACAGCAACCTGGATGTGACAGGAACCCTGGCTGAGAAAAAATTTACCGGAACCCTGATGGTAAAGGACCCCAACCTTGTCTTTGACTTCAGGGGGCTTGTTGACATGAGCGACAACATTCCCGTTTTTAATTTTACCTCCAATATTCAAAAAGCCAAGCTTTTCGATCTTCATCTTTTCGAACGGGATTCCATACTCGATATTTCCACCCGACTCAAAGTCAATGCAATGGGATCCAACCTGGATAATATTGATGGTTCAATCATTGTGGAAGATACCCGCTATGTTGAAGGAGACAAAGTCATAACCATGGATCATCTGGCCTTGTTTACCGTACAGGATAAATTGTCCGGAAAAAACTACCAGTTGCGTTCTGATTTTGTCGATGCCGACTTTAACGGTAAATTCTTTTTCAGGGATCTGATCCCATCCATAACAGTCTTCATTCAAAACTACCTGGCTTCCTTTTCCCTCAGGGATTCCATGATCAATCGCCGCCCTATGACGGATCAAAGAATGAATTACCGGATCCGGCTAAAAGATACGGATGAAGTCATGGCCGTGTTTCTCCCTTTTCTGCATGTGGCGGATAGTTCTTATCTTGAAGGTTTTTATGATGAAATGAAAGGAATTCTGGTGATGCAGGGGGGGGCATCTGAATTGGATGTTTTCGGAATGAAATTTTCTGAATGGTTTCTCGATGCGGAATCCCTTTTAGACAGACTTCAGTTACGAACAGGATGTTCGGCATTTTATCTGAAGAAAAGTAAACCGGGGGATTCACTCGAGCTAAAAGTTGATTCTCTTCTGCTTTTTGCTAACGTTCAACAGGATACGGTAAAATATGATTTTTCATGGTCAGATCAGGGTATTAAAAGCGAATTCGATGGATTTGCAAGTTTTCTCAACAGCCCTAAGATTGAGCTAAAGCTTGGTAATTTCGAAGTTTATGTCGATTCCAAATACTGGAAATTGGATACGATGAACTATATTATTCTCGATACTTCGCGTATTCTTATCAAGGATCTGAGTTTTTACAATGAACAGCAATTTCTCAAAATCCACGGAAATATTTCGAGCTATAAAGAAGATACCCTGAATGTGTTATTCAACAAGTTGGATATTTCCGAAGCAGATCGACTGTTGTTTTCCAAAACCCTTGACGTGGATGGCATACTGAGCGGAAATATTAAACTGCACGACCTTTATGGCAGCCCTTCCGTTCTGGCCGACTTGAGGGTGGGACAATTTAAATTCAATCATGAATTGCTTGGAGATGCGGACTTTTCTGTCAAATACAATGCATTGGCCTCCAGGTTTGATGTTCAGTCTCGTATTCTATACACCGGGAACATAGGAACCAACGTCCCTTTCACCCTTAACGGGAGTTACTATCTTGACGGGAAGAATTCCCGACTGGATTTTCTATTGGGTTTAAAAAGCCTGAATCTCAGAATGGTCAGGCCATTTGTTTCCAGCTTTATGTCGAATGTGGATGGTTTTGCTTCAGGTCAGGTGAAAATTACAGGTGCATTGGACAAACCTGTTCTTAGCGGGCGCATTAAATTAATGCGAACCGAGTTCAAGATCAATTACCTGAATGTGCCCTATACCTTGAGTGATGTGGTGGATATTGACTCAACTGCTTTTCATTTTACCAATATTCTTGTATTCGATTCTCTTGGAAACAAAGCTACCTTAAACGGAAAAATCACACACCGTTATTTCAGCGACCTGAAGCTTGACCTGAAACTTGATCTGAATGACTTCAGCGCTTTTAACAATACCCTTGCCCAGAATAATATTTTTTACGGTGTGGCAAGAGGTTCAGGAAGTGTCAGCATCGAAGGGCCGGTTGAAAATATTGCCATCAGGGTGAAAGCTCAGACCGGCAGCAATACCCATGTCGTGATCCCCATCAACCTGACCCAGTCGGTCGGACAGAATGATTACATAATTTATGTTCAGAAGGACAATGAAGCTGTGGTAAAGGAAAACCTTAAGAAAAATAATCCCGATGGCATTACCCTCGACCTGGGGCTCCGTGTCAGTCCCAATGCCGAAGTTGAAGTGTATTTCCCCAACCAGTTGGGAAATCTTAAAGCTACCGGCAACGGTAATCTTCAGATGGATATGACACCTGTCACCCCATTTACCCTGTCGGGGATCTATTTTATAAAAAAGGGTTCATTTTTATTTACCCTTCAGAATTTGCTCAGGTTGCCAATGTCTATCAAGGAAGGAAGTCAGATTTCATGGACAGGTGATCCTGCTGATGCCAATATTTCAGTGGCGGCAATATATAAGACCAAGGCACCCCTGAAAGGGTTGACTTCAGATCCAACTGAAGAAGGTATCAGGATACCCGTGGAATGCATCATCCGATTGACAGGCAAACTGATGAACCCGGATATTTCTTTTGGAATGAACTTGCCGAATGTGGAAGAAAATATTCGTACCATGGTATTCAGCACCATTGACACGAATAATACTTCAGAAATGACCCAGCAGGTGGTTTATCTGATGGTGATGAATCAGTTTAAACCGGTCGTATCCAGCTCAGGACCCTCCATTGATGTGGGGTCAACCTCTATGTCGCTGGTCACAAACCAGATCAATAGCTGGCTTTCCCAGATTTCCCAGAATGTCAATGTGGGGGTGAATTACAGGCCGGCAACTTCCACGACCAGCCAGGAATTCAATGTGGCTTTATCCACTCAATTATTTGACGACCGACTGCTGATCGATGGCACTTTTGGAATGAATTCGTACAACAACCAATCGTATAGACAATCCAGTACTATCGTCGGGGATATTAACATAGAATACCTGCTGACAAAGAACCGGCGCTGGCGTGTTCATGCCTTTAACAGGACCAATACGCTGACAATATTGAATAATAACTCCCAATATACTCAGGGGGTCGGAATTACCTATCAGCGTGATTTTACGAATTTCTGGGAAATATTCAAGTCATCCAAGAAGAAAATAAAGTGACGGGTAATTTCAATGTCTACAGATCTTCGGCAGGCTCAGGGAAAACATTTACCCTGGTCAGGGAATACCTGAAGATTATCCTTCTGGAGCCGTCGTCTGTCAGGCATATCCTGGCCATTACTTTTACCAACAAGGCGGCTACGGAAATGAAAGACAGGGTGTTACATGCCCTGAGAAAACTTTCTCTTCTACCGGATGCCAATGATGAAAAGATCAGCCAAAGTCTTTTACCTCAACTGATGAAAGAAACAGCTCTGACGGAACGAGAAATTTCCGACAGGGCAGCCAGGGTGCTGAAAATAATCCTTCATCATTATGCTGATTTTGCCATTGGGACCATGGATAGTTTTTCTCACCGTATCATCCGTTCCTTTGCCCATGATTTCGGTTTACCTGTACAGTTTAACGTGGAACTTGATTCCGAAGAATTGCTCATCAAAGCAGTTGATCTGTTACTCGACAGGGTTGGCCAGGATAAGGAGCTTACAACCTTTCTGGGAAAATTTCTTGAAACCAGAATAGATGAGGACAGTGACTGGAATATTGACCGAATCCTGGTTACTTTTGCCGGTGCTTTACTGGATGAGGAAGGCCAGACGAAAATCAGGGAACTCAGGATGCTGAGCCTGGAAGATTTTACACGTATTGCAGGAGATCTTTTTAAGAAGATCAAAGTTTTTGAGGCAGCGATCAGCAGGTTAGGCGGGGAGGCTTTTCATCTTCTTCAAAAATCCGGTCTTGGAGCAGAGCGTTTCTACCAGGGGAACAAAGGAATTTATAAGTATTTTGAGAACTTGTGTTCAGGCCGGGTCGATAAAATTCAACCGAATGCTTATGTGCTGAAAACAATTGCTGAGGATAAATGGGAAAGCGCAAAAGCAACGCCGATAGAAAAATCACAGATAGAAAGCCTGAAGCCAAAGCTGATCGGATTCTTCGATGAAATCACCCGATATACCGGTCAATACCATCAAAGTTATGAGCTGAATAAATTGCTTACAAAAACGATATTTCCACTTGCGGTACTGAATGAGATTGATAAGACCCTGACTGCGTTTAAAAAACAACATAACCTGATCCACATTTCCGAATTCAACCGCCGGATTGCTTCCATTGTCATGCATGAACCGGTACCCTTTATCTATGAGCGGATAGGGGAGCGGTATCATCATATCATGATCGATGAATTCCAGGATACATCACGGCTTCAATGGCATAATTTTATTCCCCTCATCGAAAATGCTCTTGCAGGAGGGCATTTCAACCTCGTTGTGGGAGATGGGAAACAAGCCATATATCGTTGGAGAAACGGAGATGTCAGCCAGTTTACTCAGCTTCCTGCTTTGGAAGGAAGCGCACAGAACCCTATTATCCGCCAAAGGCAGCAGGTTCTTGTCAATCATTATGCAGAAAAGTCACTGGTAAGAAATTTCAGATCCTGTCATGAAATTGTCGCGTTCAACAACCGGTTTTTTCATTTCCTGGCTGGTTTTCTTGACGAATCCGGTCAGGCTGTTTACAAGGGAATGGAACAGCAAGCCGATAACGGGAAAACCGGCGGATTGATCAACATTCGGTTTTTTCCCAAAATATCTCAGGATGTTTCCTTCGAGTCCTGGAACATAAAAAAAATCCTGGAGATCATTGAGGATGCATCTAAGGATGGATTTTCACGCTGCGACATAGCCATTCTCTGTCGGAAAAATTCCCAGGCAAGCACATTGGCACGCGCTCTGATAGAAGCTGGGATAGAAGTTATATCCTCAGAATCCCTGCTTCTTTCACAATCACCCGAAGTAAATTTTCTTATTTCGCTGATGACTTTCCTTTCCGATCCGGATGACCTCATCAATCAGGCTGGTTTGGCCACTTATCTTCTTCAGACCGGACGTCTGAAAGGGATCAGCTTGCATCAAGTACTGCATCAGATCACTTCTGACAAAAGAAAGGGCGAAGGACTGATCAAATTGATGCAGGATCATGGCTGGATATTCCTGAAAGATGAATTACTTGCCCTTCCCCTTTATGATCTCTCTGAATCCCTGATCCGGATCTTCGCCTTGAATGCAACCGTCAATCCATATCTTCAGTTTTTTCTCGATGCGATTCTTGCGTTTTCTAACAATGACCGACAAAGCAACATGGATTTTTTGAAGTGGTGGGAGAAGAAAAAGAACAGTCTTTCTCTGGTCGTTCCAGAAGGGATTGATGCCATCAGGATCATGACCATCCACAAATCCAAGGGGCTGCAATTTCCCATGGTCATATTTCCTTTTGCTACCGAGCGAAAGCGCCTGACCCGTGATTACCTGTGGGTGGATTTAAGTGATCAGCACCTCGGTGGATTTCGCACGGCGATGCTGAAGACCGAATCAGCCTTGGGAAGAACGGTGTTTAAAGCGCAGTACGAGGAGGAAGAAAAAAAATCCCTATTGGATCTGGTCAATCTCTTGTATGTTGTCATGACCCGACCTGAGGAAAGGCTATATATCCTGACTTCCGATCAGTCCCAAGAGTCGGGGGATATCCGTTCACTGCCTGGTTTTTTTTCCGAATTCCTCAGGGCTGAAGGCGAAGGATTTGAGGGAAAGCTTGAATATCAGTCGGGTCAGCGGGGACCCCGCAAAAAAAGATCGGTTGAAGAAACGGGAGATCCACTGCTGTTGAATTCCTTTCTTTCCCGTGACTGGAGAAAAAAAATAAGGATCAGAAACCGGGCGCCGAAAATCTGGAATATGGACAATCCAATGGAGAAGATCAATTTTGGCAATCAGGTGCATGCGGTGTTGTCAGCAATTAATACCCGCGAAGATGTGGAACCGGCCATCCGGGATGCAGTCAGCAAAGCTTTGATCCTCCCTGAAGAAGTAAAGAAAATCAAAGCTATGATACTCTCGCTTATAGACCATCCCGAACTTGGCGTGCTTTATTCTGATCAGGTCATGGTTAAAACGGAACCCGAAATATTGGTGCCTGACGGAAGTGTTTTTCGTCCTGATCGTGTGGTGTTCCTTAAAGGGCAGATGATCATCGTGGAATATAAAACCGGGCAGAAAGATGACAAGCATATCCTTCAGCTTGCTCAGTATGAGAAACTAATGATTTCAATGGGTTATGAAAGTGTGAAAAAATATTTGGTATACTTGCATGAGGAACCGGAAGTGATCATGGTGAGCTGATGTGGTATCTTAATGATGAAAAAATGAAAATGAATGCTGAGGATAGTGTAAAAAGTCTTTATTCTGAGCTGATGGGTTTCAATCCGGAGATTTGTATCCCGGTTCAGGCTTCGGGTTCATGCAGGCAGTATTTTCGGTTAGGAAGATCAGGGCATACGTTGATCGGGGCTTTTCATCAGGATGTGAGGGAGAACAGTGCTTTTTTATCTTTTTCGAAAAGTTTCCGTCGGGAGGGATTACCTGTACCCGAGGTTCTTGCCGAGAGCAGCGGGGGCATGTGCTATCTCCTCCAGGATCTTGGAGATACGACTTTATATGGCTTACTTCAGGAAAAACGTGGTAAGGATAAGTTCTTTCCTGAAGAGATGATTCCGGTTTATAAAATGATTCTGGAATGGCTTCCGCGTTTTCAGGGATCATCTGCCCCAGATTATTCTCAGTGTTATCCAAGGGCTTCATTTGACCGTCAATCCATGTTGTGGGATCTGAATTATTTTAAATACTATTATCTGAAACTTGCCGGAATTTCATTCGATGAACAGGCTTTGGAAGATGACTTTGAGTCCTTCACTTCCTTTCTGTTGGAAGCGCCTGCAAACTATTTCATGTATCGTGATTTTCAATCGCGTAACATCATGCTTGTGGAAGGTCAGCCTTGGTTTATCGATTATCAGGGTGGAAGAAGGGGAGCGCTGCAATATGATGTTGCCTCATTGCTATATGATGCAAAAGCCGACCTTCCGGAAACCCTGAGGGTGGAATTGCTGGAGTCTTACCTTGATTCCCTATCGAAACTGATGCCGGTGAGGAGGGAAGAATACCTTAGGTATTTTCCGGGATTCGCGCTGATCAGGATATTTCAGGCGATGGGAGCCTATGGTTTCAGGGGGTATTATGAAAAAAAACCTCATTTTTTACAGAGTATTCCTTATGCCCTTAATAATTTAAAAATTCTGAGCAAGGAGAATCTCTTGAATGCATTCCCGGAACTTCAGCAGGTTATTCGTAAGATGATTTCGCCATCACCCCTTGCCACTACGCTTCAGCCGGAAATATCTCCCTTGGGAGAAAAGATGCTGAGGGTAATGATCTATAGCTTCTCCTATAAGCATGGCCTACCACGCGATCCATCCCCAAACGGAGGAGGTTTCGTTTTTGATTGTCGGTCACTTCCGAATCCGGGACGTGAGGATGCGTATAAGCCCTTGAACGGGAAAGATCAGCCTGTTATTGATTTCTTAAGACAGTCGGATCAGGTTCAGCACTTTTTGAAAAATGTATTTTCTTTGATTGATCAAAGTGTCGAGAATTATCAGGAACGCCATTTTATCAACCTGATGGTGAGCTTCGGATGTACGGGAGGACAACACCGTTCTGTTTATTGCGCGGAAGCGCTTGCCGGTTATTTGAAAAACCGACAGGGATTAAGGATAGATGTTAACCACACTGAAATAACCGAAAAACCATGATCCAGTGAAAGCCCTTATTCTTGCTGCCGGACTTGGTACCAGGTTGCTTCCCCTGACAGAAAAATTGCCAAAAGCATTGATTGAAGTCATGGGAAAACCCTTGTTGGAGCATGCCCTGGATCACGTAAAAAAGTACGGGATAAAAGAAGTGATCGTCAATGTTCATCATTTCCCTGGAATGATTCTCGATTTTCTGAAAGAACATAAGAATTTTGGCCTTGAAATTATGATTTCAGATGAATCAGATGAACTGTTAGAAACAGGCGGAGGCATGAAAAAAGCAGCCTGGTTCTTCGATGACGGGCTTCCATTTCTGGTCAGAAATGCTGATGTGCTCTCTGACCTTGACCTGACTGAATTGTTTTGGCATCATCAGCGAAATCCTGCAATTGCAACGCTTGTTGTAAAGCAAAGAGAATCCTCCCGTTATTTTCTTTTTGATGAACAATTGAGGTTATCGGGTTGGGAAAATCGTAAAACCTTTGAAAGGATTGTTACCCGTCAGTGCAGTTCATATCAATCGCTTGCTTTCAGTGGAATACAAATGGTAGATCCGGCGATTTTTCCTTTGATCACTGAAATCGGAAAATTTTCACTGACGGAACTGTACATCAGATTGTCGGGCAACCATACTATTTCTGGTTATATGGATGAATCTTCCTTCTGGATGGACGGAGGCAGAATAAACCACACGCATTGACCATGGCCTCTTTTCTGGAAAAAACAGCGAATCACCTCATCGACCGATATGGTTCGGATTTATCAGAGATTTATATCGTTTTACCAAACCGCCGTGCTGGACTTTTCCTGAGAAAATTTTTTGCACTGAGGATAAGCAAACCTGTGTGGTCACCTCTGTTTTTTTCCATTGAGGATTTCATGACCTTGCTATCCGGGCTGAAGGAAGCAGAACCGGTGTTTTTATTGTTGGAATTGTATGAAATCCATAAGGTGCTTGAGCGTGAGGAAGCCCAGCCATTCGAGGAATTCCTTAGCTGGGGGCCCCAACTGATTGCCGATTTTAATGAAATAGACCGTCACCTGGCCGATGCTCGTTACTTATTTAGTTACCTTGACGAGGTCAAGGCGATCAATCTATGGAATCCTGATCAGGCACCGCTTTCTGACTTTCAGAAAAAGTACCTGAAATTTTATCAGTCCTTATTTGAGTACTATAACAGACTGAGCGAATGTTTTATCGCCCGTGGCGAGGGATACCAGGGCCTTATTTTCAGACAGGCCTGTCATCGGCTTGATCAGCAATTGATCCATCTGCCCTGCAAGAAGATCATCTTTGCCGGCTTCAATGCGTTAACTGCTGCAGAGGAAAAAATCATGCAGCATTTTTATCAGGAGGGACAAGCCGAATTGCTTTTTGATGCAGATCATTATTATGTGGATGCCAGGGAGCAGGAAGCCGGAGATTTTCTCAGGAAATGGTTTTCGCAATGGCCTTTGCAAGAAAAAAACTGGATCAGTGAGGATTACCTGAATGCAGGAAAAATCATTGAAATTATCGGAGTGGCCGACATTATTGGTCAAGTAAAATATTGCGGAGAGTTACTAAAGGAAAACGAATTCCTTACCGGAGAGCAGACGGCCATTGTATTGGCAGATGAAAACCTCCTTTTACCTTTGCTTAATTCACTTCCCGAGTCGGTGGAGAACCTGAATATCACCATGGGTCTTCCCCTGAAACAAACTCCTCTTGCTGATCTTCTCGATCTGGTTTTCCAAATGCATCTGCATGCTCACGAAATCAACCAGAATAAAAGCGGTCTCAGCAGTTTTTATTACCGTGATGTGCTCAGCATTCTTCTGCATCCCTATACTTCAAGGATTGCTGCCCGGCATACAGATGGGAATCAATTTATCGTGGAAGATCTTTGTGCCCGTATCAATTCTGGGAAACAGGTTTTTTTCAGAAAATCGGATCTCCTGGGGAATGGATTGTTTGATCTTGAAATTGGTTTTTTTGATGCTTTTTTCAGTTCATGGCAAGAATTTTCAGATGCCCTGCATGATCTCCGAAAAGTGGTTGATCTGGTATTAAGTACGGTGAATGGTGGCGACAACTTCCCTGTTGAAGCCGAATATGCTTATGCCCTGGCACGTCTTCTGCATCAGATGACTGAGATGCTGCGGCAATATCCTTTGAGTTTTTCCTGGCAGACATTGTATAAGTTTTTCCGACAACAGGTGGAAAGCATTACCCTGCCATTTTATGGTGAACCATTGAAGGGAATTCAAATTATGGGTATGCTGGAAACACGTACCCTGGATTTTGACCATGTAATCCTTCTTTCCTGCAATGAAGGGATGCTTCCATCAGCCAGAGCAATGCAGTCATTTATTCCATTCGATATCAAAAGGGAATTTGGCCTGCCAACCTATATCCATAAAGACGCCGTGTATTCCTATCATTTTTACCGACTGCTGCAGAGGGCAAAAAAGGTTTGGCTTTTGTATTCTACAGATGCCGAACCTCTCGGCGGGGGTGAAAAGAGCCGGTTCATACGGCAGATATGTCATGAACTTCCTTCCTACAACCCCTCGATCAGCATCAGGGAAAGAATACTGAATTCTCCTTTGCCAAAAGGGATGGCTTCTCCTGTGATCACGATCATGAAAGAAGGGAATGTGCTTGAAATGATGTTCAAGAAATCCGAATTGGGATTTTCTCCGAGTTCCCTGAATGCTTACAGAAAATGCTCACTTCGGTTTTATTTCAGTGAGATCGCCGGATTGCGTGAACGGGAGACGACAACAGATGAGATTGACTCCAGAACTCTCGGTAGTATTGTACATCTGGTATTGTATCAATTATATCATCCATATCAAAATCAGGTATTATCGGAAAAGGATTTTACCGCCATGATGCGTATGACAGATGAATGCGTCAGGAAGGCCTTTACGAATTTTCTGAATGGTTCTGCCATCACTTATGGAAAAAATTATTTACTCGTTCAGGTCGCTTCCATCATGATCAGGAATTTTCTGAAGACAGAAATCATGAGGATGCAAGCGTTTTCAAATTCAAGCCGGTCGCTGACTGTAAAGTTTCTTGAACATCACCTCAGGAAAAATATTTCGGTTTGTTCAGAAAAAAAAATGATGGAAATTGTGGTCAAAGGGGTGATTGACCGGATCGATCATGACGGCAGTGGATTAAGGGTATTGGATTACAAGACTGGCATAAGCGAAAAAAAAGAGCTGATGATTTCTTCCTGGGAAGACCTGCTTCATGACCCTAAACTGGATAAGGGGTTTCAATTGCTTACCTATGCCTGGTTACTGTCGGGAAGACAACCCAGGGTGGCAGTTTCAGCAGGGATTTTTTCACTGAGAAAACCAGGTGACGGGGCCATGATGGTTCAGGTTCCAGGCGAAGAAGACGGGAATTCGGTGGAATTACTTGGAGTGATGGAATTATTGAATTTTGAGAATGTCCTGAAAGATCTGATCACAGAAATATATGATATCCACTTGCCCTTCATTCAGACAGAAGACCGTGAGCGTTGCCGGTATTGTCCTTATCTTAATATTTGTGGCCGCTGAAGTCGTGTTCAGAAAATACACAGGCCTCATAAATAAAAATTTCGGCTGATTTCCATCCATCCCAACCTATCCCTGCTTTATCCCGGGCACAATGTCCGAGAAATTCTTCCTTGGTCCAAGCTGTTTCAAGGGCAACCTGTGGCAGGAAAGTACCGGAATTCCAATTTTTCCTGAGGTAAATCCCATGTCGTCCGAGGATAATTTCATCGATCGATTTGATTTTTTGCATGGGAGAAAGGACAGAAATTTCGATTTCCAGTTGGTCGACTTCTCCCGGAGAAACCGGGTCAAATCGGCTATCCTGGGTGGAGGAGGCGATGGTCATTTCCTGTATGATCCTGTAGAGTGGGATGTCAGCAGTAAAACGTCCGATACAACCCCGTAAATTTCCTTTTTCTTTTAGGGTAACAAAGGCCCCGGCATGCATTTTTAATTTTTCAGTAAAGCCTGTGGTATCTATGTCCGGTTTCTTTCGGCCAGGGATATATGCTTTGAGCGTATTCCTTGCAATTTTTAACAAGGCAAGTTTTTCAGCATCATCCATTTGAAAAAGTTCCTTCGTTTTTTCATCCCATTGAAGGCTCTCTACCACTATGGACCAATACCCGACCACCTGGGTTTTATCTCCGTACTTAGAATCGCCCGAATTCAGGTATTGTACCGGTTTATATTTGATCAGGGCATTGTCGGCCGTGATGTACAACAAGGTCATGGCGGATGTCCAGCCGCAGATATTGGTAGCCAGGTTGGGTATATTTTTACCCTTGTATTGTTCCATGATATTCTTCAGATTCTCCGGGAGGTTGGATAGAATGGCGTCGCAGGTGGCTTTATCGGCTAACTGGGCATCCTGATAGGAAGGATAATGTGAAAAATCGGTACTGATTATGAACAGGTTTTTATCAGTAAAATAAGGTTTCAGGGCTGAAGCAATCAAGTTGCAGGTTTGATCTGACTGGGTTCCAAGGAGAATTGGGACGATTTTAAAATCAGTTTTCATATGGAACTGAAGAAATGGAAGCTGGACTTCCAGGCTGTGCTCTCTACGGTCGGCTTCCTGCTGAAAACTGAAAATTGCCTTGTTTTCACGGATAAGCTGGTTGGCAATATCCAGATTGACCTTAACCTTACCAAGGGGTGTGATATAATCTCCCTGGTTATAGATGGAGGCCCCGAAAAAACTGAACTGATGACTGGATGCAAGGATGAAGATATTATCGTATTTCCGGTTCGGGTCTATCTGATTAAAGCTGCTGGCTGCCACGATTCCGGAATAGACATAGCCGGCATGGGGACTGATGATCGCCCTGACGTCTTCTGATTTTCTTGGCAGGGCTTTAGAAAAGAGTTCGGTAAGCGTGGCACGGAGGCTAACCGAATCGGCTGGATAGAACTGACCGGCAACTGCCGGTTGGCGGTCAATTTTCGGGCTGTGACTTCCCTGAGAAGAGCATCCCTGACTGAAATTCATTGTAAAACCCATAAGCAATCCCCATGTAATAAGTTTCTGCATGTTTTATTATCTTTGAGAAATTCAGCATAAAGGTACTAAATGCGCGATAAAATTGCAATCCGTTTACCGCTTTTTGGTTTGGGTTTTCTTTCCATCGGCAGCCAGATTTACCTAATCCGGGAACTATTTAATCTGTTCTATGGTAATGAACTCCTTGTGGGTTGTGTTTTGTCGGAATGGATGCTGCTGACCGGATGTGGAGCCTACCTCTCAAGATATTTCAATAATACATACAGTCATAAAGGGTTTCTGTTGATCCTGCTGTTAACGTTGTCAGTATTGCCTGCAATCATGCTAGTGTCGATGGATATGGTAAAGGCATGGTTTTTCCCTTATGGAAGCATTGTAGGTTTATGGAAAATGAACCTGATGAGCATCCTTCTGCTGTTCCCTCTCTGTTTGATCAACGGATTGTTGTTCCCTTTGCTTAGCCGGCTGTTCTCTCCGTCTCAAAGGATTACCGCCTATTCCATTGAATCAATTGGAAGTATGTGTGCCGGAGCTCTTGTGAACCTTGTCTTTCTATGGGTTTTCAGTACATGGCAGGGATTGACCGTGATTATGGCTGTGACCTTGATCACAGTTCTGTTCTTTGCTTTTTTTTATCATAACCGTTTGCAGTTTATTCTTGCATTATTTTTTTCAACCATTTCCATTGGGATATTTGTTCTATTCGGGTATCAGGATTTTTCTGACAAGCTTCGCTTTCCTGATCAGCAAATTCTGTTCAATCGTAGCACCCCCTATGGTCAGGTGGTGATCACGGAAAACGAAAATCAGCTTAATATTTATGAAAACGGAATACTGCTTTGCTCTTCAGGCAATGAAATGCAAAACGAACAGAGCGTTCATTTCGCGATGATCCAGCATCCCTCACCAGTGAATATTCTTCAGGTCTCAGGGGGCTTTTCAGGTTCCACTCAAGAAATTCTGAAATACCATCCCGCCAGGATAGATTATGTGGAAATGAATCCTTCCCTGATCAAAATAGCTTCCCTGTTTTCTGAGGCCATAAAAGATCCCCGCATCCATACCCATTCTATGGATGTCCGGAGGTTTATCCGTCAGGTCCCCATTCAATATAACGTAGTTCTGATTGATTTACCGGAACCCTCCACCCTTCAGGTTAACCGTCTGTATTCGGATGAGTTTTTCTCTGAGCTGAAAAAAAAGTTAAATCCCGGTGCCGTTCTATCTCTCCCACTGCCTGCAACCGGTGAGTATGTGAGCGAGCATGCCGAGAGGCTGAATGCAAGTCTTTTTTACACTTTGCGGAAGTCGTTCAGGCATGTAATGATTGTTACTGTTGACCGTAATTATTTCCTTTGTTCCGATTCATTACTCCGGATTGATATTCCAGCGTTGATTGTACAAAAAGGAATTCCGACGGTTTTTGTCAACCCCTATTACATGGATTCCAGGCAAATCCGGGAAAGATCAGATAAACTTCAGGCTGGTTTACCACAGGATGTTTCCATTAATCATGATTTTCACCCGGTGACCATGGTTTATCATTTATTGTGGTCCTTACAGATTTTTTCGGCTAAACCTATGCCCCTGATGGTCATTATTTTAGTTATTGTATTCCTTGTCCTGATCAGTTTGAACCCCATCAATGCAGGTTTGTTCACAGGTGGTTTTACTCTTGCATCGCTTGAAATGATACTGATCCTGGCCCTTCAGGTTTTTCTGGGATATATTTATCAATGGGTCGGAATGATCATTATGATCACAATGCTGGGTTTGTCAACAGGCGCAATCATCTCTCTGAAGATTACCCGGGTTCATCTGCTGAAGACCTATCTGTTCCTGCAAGTCATTCTGGCCGTTTTTTCCTTGGTCCTTACATTTTTCCTGCTTTGGCTCAATCATTTATCTTTAGCCGAAGGAATGCTGCAGTTGTTTTTATTTCTTTCAGCATTTCTGGTTTCCTTGATGGTTGGAGCAGAATATGGTCTTGCCCTGCGACTGAGTGGTCCCTCACCAGTTGATGCAGTGGCAAAAAATTATGCTGCCGACCTGTTTGGCGCTGCCTTGGGCGCTTTTCTGACGTGTGTTTTTCTTTTTCCCCTGTTCGGATTGATCCCTACGGGTTTCATTCTTTTTTCTCTCAACCTTATTAGCTTGGTACTCTTATATTTCCATCGAAAAAAGCTGGGTTGAAGGAAGAGAAAGACGGCTGTCTTGTTTCATGTTTTGTCGGCAATTGATTATCTTTGTATATGATCAAGCGGAATACCGCATTTTAACATAGCTTAGTGAAGAAAAAAATCACAAAACGCGATTTCCTTCGTTACAGTGTTGGACTCATGGGTGCTGCAGCCCTGGGTATGAAAAACCTGTCTGTGATGGCCAATACTTTTATCCATATGAAAACCACGCTTCATTCCCCGGATGGTGCTTTGGGAAAATACAGTAAAGAATCACCTTATTATATGGTTGTCCCCAGAGGGGTAAAATGTCAGATTTGTCCTAATCATTGCCTTCTCAGAGAGGGACAGGATAGCATCTGCCGTACCCATACCGTGAAAGAAAATAAGCTGTTTACCATCGCTTATGGCAATCCCTGCTCCGTGCATGTCGACCCCATTGAAAAGAAACCTTTATTTCATTTTCTACCGACCTCACAAAGCTTTTCCATTGCTACTGCCGGGTGTAACCTGGCCTGCCTGAACTGTCAGAATTGGGAAATTTCCCAGGAAAGCCCGAGAAATACCCGAAATGAAGAATTATTCCCTGCTCAGGTCGTCTCCAAAGCGGTTGATCACCGTTGCCAATCCATCGCCTATACGTATGCAGAACCCATTGCATTTTATGAATATACTTATGATACGGCACGTTTAGCCCGTTCCAGAGGGATTAAAAACCTGATGATCTCCAATGGATACATTAACGAACGCCCCATGCGTGATCTGGCAAAATACATCGATGCAGCCAATATCAACCTGAAATCCTTCAGCGATGAAGTTTATTCACGCCTTAACGGCGGAAGTCTGCAAGCTGTTTTACGAACCCTTAAAATATTAAAAGAAGAAGGAGTTTGGCTTGAAATTACCAACCTTATCGTACCGGGTTGGACAGATAAACCCGACATGATCAAAGCAATGTGCGATTGGCTTTACAATCAGGGTTTTTCAGATTCTCCGCTGCATTTCAGCAGGTTTTTCCCTTTATATAAACTGACCAGCTTGCCATTTACGCCTTTGTCCATCCTGGAAAAAGCAAGAGAAATAGCCCTAAAGTCAGGGATGAACTATGTTTATATTGGAAATGTTCCTGGTAGTCCTGCGGAAAACACTTATTGCCCTGCGTGTAATAAGGTGGTTCTGGAGAGAAAAGGGTTCACCATCCTTAAAAATCATTTGAAATCAGGGAAGTGTGGTTTCTGTGGGACAAAGATCGCCGGAGTTTGGGCGTAAGTCACGGTTTGTTACCAGTTGACGGAGGTCTAAAAATATTGGCAGATGATCCGAAAATCCTCCGGTATGCCTGGGTCCAGTATAGGTTCTGGCAGGCGTATCTCCGAAGAATTTCGTATCCTCCTTCAATAAATACCGCCCTTTGTATATCTGAACGGATTGATAATCGGTTTTTAGTGAATTTCTTCCCATGAACAGGCTGGCGGATACGATGAACTGATCAAGAATGGCCCAGTTTCCCTGAAATTTATGGGTTCCTTCTTTTTTCATTTTGGGATACATCAGGTTGATCAGATCATGGTTATTAAGTCCTGAAGTATCATTACGCGCATGTAAATGGCTGATGATGCTCTCACAGTCTGGTTCATCGTTGAAATCACCCATGATCAGGATATTAGACATCGGGTTATGTGTCAGGATAGAATCTGTAAGATGATACAGCATACCGGCAACATGGTTTCTTCTTGGTTGGGAAGCCATGGCTCCGCCTCTGCGGGAAGGCCAGTGGTTGACGAAAAGGATCAGGGTGTCATGCCTGGGCACTTTCCCTACGACCATCAGTATATCCCTGGTTTTTACCAGGGTGTCGAAAGGGAAACGGATAGAAATTTTTCGGCTGCTGATGAACTCAAATTGATCAGGACGGTAGAGAAGGGCGACATCCACCCCCCTTAGATCCGGCGAATCGTAATGAACAATCCTGTATTTGAAAGATTTCAGGGGACTTTGATAGACAAGCTTTTTTAGGACATTCAGGTTTTCCACTTCACACATCCCGACAATTGCCGGTGGTTCCCAGCAACCAATGGACAATAAGGTTTTAGCGAGATGATTAATTTTCAGGATGAACCTTGAATAATTCCAGTGTTTCATCCCGGAGGAGGTAAATTCCTCATCCTGACGGGTAGAGTCATCATAAATATCATAAAGATTTTCAACATTCCAGAAAACCACCCTGACATTTTGACTTTCTTTTTGGATTGAATCTAAATTGGCACAATTTTCGATGGGATTTAACACTGATATGTTACCTGAAACCGGAGCGGCAGACCAGGGCATGAAGATAATCGCAATGAGTATGATAATCAATGTTTTCATGTGAACCGTCGAAAGGGTACCTGGCATCTTGTATGATGCTGCTGCTTAATCAGGATTAGATCAAAAAGGTAATACAAATAAAATGAGTTTTTTTAACGAATTTTTAACAGGTGGTTTAACAATAATTAACAGAGGATTAAAAATATAGCATGAACACAATCGTTTAAAAATTAATTTTTAATTTGACAGCTTATGAAAAGGATCATTGGAATTTTTTTGATTGCGATCGCCGGTGGCGCTGTATCCTTAGGACTTTACAAGGCATTTGAAAAGAAACCGTCCTATTATTACTACCGGCCAGATACTTTACCCGTTCAAAAAGTTAGTTATTCTCCGTCTTCAGCGTATAACCTTCCGGATTTTGAAGCTGCTGCTGAACGTTCAATTCATGCGGTGGTTCATATAAAATCCGAATTTCAGAAAAAAAGTCTCGTTTACGATGACTTTTTTGAATTTTTTAATTTCAGACAACGTCCCACCCCGAGGGAGTATATTTCACCCTATTCAGCCATGGGGTCAGGGGTGATCATTTCTCCTGACGGGTATATTGTTACCAATAATCATGTGGTACAGGAAGCCATGAATGTTGTCGTCACCCTGAATGACAAACGGGTGTATCCTGCCAGCATCATTGGAACAGATCCCAGTTCCGATCTCGCCCTGATTAAAATTGATGAGAAGGACCTTCCTTTTATGGCTTATGGAAATTCCGATGATGTAAAAATCGGCGAATGGGTGCTTGCGGTGGGCAATCCTTTTAACCTTACCTCAACGGTTACGGCCGGTATTGTTTCTGCGAAAGCAAGAAACATCAATATCCTGGGTTCCCAGGGAGCCATAGAATCTTTTATTCAGACGGATGCAGCCATCAATCCGGGTAACAGCGGCGGGGCATTGGTGAATACCAGCGGGGAACTGATTGGGATCAATGCAGCCATTGCTTCGGGTACAGGGTTTTATACGGGTTATTCATTTGCCATCCCGGTAAATATTGTCAGGAAAGTCGTGAATGATTTTATGAAGTTTGGGAAAATCCAGCGGGCTTACCTGGGACTATACTATCGTGAAATTGATGAGCAGTTATCCAAGGAAAAGGGTATCGCAGATTTCAGAGGGGTTTATGTGGATGATGTCATCGAAGGGGGTGCAGCCGAAAAGGCTGGAATCAAGAAGGGAGATGTGATCGTACGATTGCAGAATAATCCGGTCAATGGTAAATCGGAATTGATGGAATTTGTGGGGCAGCATAATCCCGGGGATAGGGTCACCGTTACTGTTGTCAGAAATGGAAAAGAATATGATTTACCCCTGACTTTTATCAGTGAAAATCAGAATGTGGTCAGTGTGAAGGAGAGTAAAATAATTATCCATGGAGCAACGTTTGAACCTTTATCAGCGGATGAAAAGAAAAAAATGAACCTGGATGGAGGGTTTAAGATTGCGAGGATTGAAAACGGGAAGTTAAAAAGTGCGGGTATTCAGTCGGGGTTTATCCTGCTTTCCGTGGATCGCAAACCGGTACGTTCTACTACGGAACTCAGAGAAGCGCTGACCAGCCGTGACGGGGGAGTGCTGATTGAAGGCATTTATCCCAACGGCCTCAGGGCATATTATGGAATAGGATTATGAGACAATTAAAAATATCGAAATCAATAACCAATCGTGAAACAGCTTCCCTCGATAAATACCTGTCTGATATTGGCCGGGAGGAACTGATTACCACGGAAGAGGAAGTAATGCTTGCCCAGCGGATCCGGGCTGGTGACCAGGATGCACTGGAAAAACTTTGCAAGGCCAACCTGCGCTTTGTGGTTTCAGTAGCCAAACAGTATCAGAACCAGGGATTAAGCTTGCCTGATCTGATCAACGAAGGCAACCTGGGATTGATTAAAGCCGCCCGGCGTTTTGATGAAACACGAGGGTTTAAATTCATTTCCTATGCAGTCTGGTGGATTCGTCAATCCATTCTTCAGGCCTTGGCTGAGCAATCAAGGATCGTTCGCCTGCCCCTGAACCAGGTTGGCTCTCTGAGCAAGATGTCGAAAGCTTCCGTTAAACTTGAGCAGCGGTTTGAACGCCCCCCCTCTGTTGAAGAACTGGCTGAGGAACTTGAAATTTCTGAACAAAAAGTGGCAGAGACTATGAAAATTTCCAGCAGAACGGTTTCCATGGATGCGCCCCTTGATCAGGATGAGGATATGAAACTTTTAGACGTTTTTGAATCGGAAGATACACCGCCAACGGATGAATTCCTTATCCGTGAATCCCTTGCCAGGGAAGTTCAGCGTTCGCTGGCTACCCTTACAGACAATGAAAGGGAAATCATCAATTTGTTTTACGGGATTGGAGTTCCCCATAGCTATACCCTCGATGAGATCGGGTCCAAGATTGATCTTTCGCGAGAGAGGGTCAGGCAAATCAAGGAAAAGGCCTTACGCCGACTGAAACATTCTTCAAGGAGTAAGTTGCTTAAAGCTTATCTGGGTTGATTGAGTGATATGCAGACTGCCATTGATTAATGTCATTGCTTTTTCTTTCTTTTTTCAGATGGCAAAGCAATATAGTTTTCCTTAAGCTCATTTACGATTAATTTATACTCTTCCTGAGGATTAAAATAGTTTACCTTATTATAAAGGTCAGTGAATTCGTTTGATAATCTTTCATGTGCAATTTTACAATATTCAGGATTGTTATCAATTAACAAACAATTTCTGTTATTTCTTAAGGAGGCAAGGCCTGTAGAACCGCTTCCACAAAATGGATCAATAATGAGTTGATTTTCTCTTGAAAGGAGTTTAATAAAAAAGGCAGGTAGCTCAACTGGAAAAACTGCAGGATGTCCCATGTTTTTTCCGACAAGTGGAATAGTTAAAACATTTGTTGGAAGAACTTTTTCCTTTCCAACCCATTTTGAAATATCTCTTCCAAATCCACTGTCATTTGATGAGTTGTGACGAGAATTGTCGTTTTCTCCAAGTTTTTGTAGTCTTTTATTAACCCAATCGCCGACAGGAACAGCAACAGCTTTTTGATCAATATATGGTGATTTAGATTTCGCCAGATGGAAACAATACTCCCATCCATCCCTAAGACGTGTAGGCCAATACCCAGGCATTGGATTGGGCTTATGCCAGATATAATCTTCAATACAATACCATCCTTGATCGATGAGTTTATCAATAGTCCTCCATACGTATCGATGCCTGACCCCCTCTATCACTTTATCTTTAATATTTATGACAAGGCTTCCATCATCTTTCAGGGAATCCCATAGCACTTCATGGAAAGTAAGTAACCACTCGGGAAATTTTTCGGGTTGTATGCTGTCGTAATGCTTTTTACGCGCATCGGCATAAGGAGGCGAAGTGACGATAAGGTCGGCAGAATTTTTAAAATCCATAAGATTACTGCGACTATCACCACAAATAATCAGGCACTTATTTGCATGGCCATCCTGAGAGTAGAAGTTCGAGTTATTCAAGAATATAATTTAAAAACGTATTAATGTCAATCCTGTTGTTTTCACCGATTATGTTAAGCTTTAGTAATTCTTCCTGTAAAAGTTTTGAGCAGATTTCTTTATTTTCTAAAGTTAGGAATGGCAGATAAGATGATATCTTTTTTATAGATTGTCGATAAATTTCGATCGCAGAATGTCCTGTGATGTAAGGGAAAATAAATCCAGGTCCCCAGAATTCACAATTAAGGGAATATGGCTGGTTTTGCTTGTTAGTCTTTGTTCTTCTGTCATTATATCCTTTCAATCTCCCTTTGGATGGCGTTGCAACACCTAATACACATAAATATGGTCTGTTCAAATTTTTTTCAGCTTTTGCTTCTTGCTCAAGTCTTCGGATCACCCCACTTATATCTTGGCCTCCCACAGTATCCTCGGATTTTTTTATCGACATATATAATCTAAGTCCTTGGTCAAAACCAGGGGTGTCAATATCAGCAACAATATCGCCTTCACGAGATCCGTCAAATACATTCCAGGTAATACGCATTAATTCTAAAATAAGGTATTGGTAGAATACCCCGATTGTCATACGATGTCTCTGCATTTCATAGCTAACAGCATCCAACTCAAATAGATCTTCAATTTTTAGTAAACTAAGAAAATATGGGCTTAATATTGGATCACTGCGCTCTTTCATATGCCTAATTGTAAGTTGTACAAGTTCTTGTGGCGACTTCTGATATAATCTGGTCACACCTTTCTTATTTTTTAAACATCTATTATAGGCTGATTCAATGCACTGGTCCAGGATCTCAGATGATAATGGAGGATCTTTTTTTGGAAATAATGAATCAGATGAAAGTAAAAAATTTGATTCTCTTGGATATGGTTGAAGTTGGTTTTTATTAGCAGAAGACATATGATCTGAATTTTCTGTGTAAAGATAAAAAAACCTCATTGAATTTTTTACCAATTGTAATATCAGCCTGATCGTCTAAGCTTACGGTATTTCTTTTCATCAATCCGAAAGAAATGATCACTCCGGCTGTCTGATCCCATTCGGAGTGGTCTGATTTCTTACGGCCGAGGGTTCAGGCCAGGTTATGTTCTACGGGATAAATACGGAATACTGATTTATTCCGATTGTTTGATAAATTTCTTCATCAGGGTTTTATCTTGTGTTTTGACGATCAGACAATAGATCCCGGAAGAAAGATGACGGACGGGAATAACTTGCATGTTTATATTGTCTTGATCTTTTTGATAAACCGTTTTTCCCATAACATCGGTGATGGTTATCTCCTTGATTTCTTTTAAGTCATGAGACAAGAGGGTAATATGGTCAATGGCGGGGTTTGGAAAAACAGTCAGCAAGCCTGATTCCATCTCGATTCCCGGCATTCCGGCAGGAGATTCACGGTAATCCATGACCACAGCATCGCTGCTGACCCCGGTGGAATAAGAAGTGATTGAATCGCCATCAAGTGAAGCAATCAAACAAACACCGTTGGAGAAATAATCTCCGGTATTGACATATAAGCGGTTGTTTATCGTATCGATGGCAGAGGAAGTGATATAAGTGAAAAAGGCAGAACCCGGGTCGGAAATGATGGTCGTATCAGCAATGGCCAGGGCATCCAGATCGATGGTGCCTATTCCGTAATTCAGACAAAGGTAGAGTAGCTTGCCTTTTATTCCGGTGGCGTTACCAACGTTCACATTTAAAAGGGTATTGATAAAATTCTGCTGGGCAGGATCGTAGATTGTTATACTCCCTTGGTCAGGAATGGAATAAGGTGATTTGTTCACGGTGACAATCCTGTCTCCATAAGGATAAATTTGCATAATACCGATGGCTTCCGTGCCAAAATTGATTTCCCTTACAAAGGTCCATCCGGAGGTTTCAATGATAGCCAGTTTACCCTCTGTACCCATCCATCCTCCATTAACAGCTACATAAACGGTATCATTGAGAACGGCAATGCCACCGCAATCGCCTGAAATGCCTTCAACCTGAGCAATCAGGCTGAGATCTGCGGTGTCGAGCACTTCGAAAAAGTTCGTCACGATCGGATATTGTTTTGAAACAAGCAGTCTATTCCCCATAACCAGCAATTTGTTCAAGCCTGAGTCAGCCACGGCGGCCACCCTTGATAAGGTATTCAGGTTATATTTGATAATGGAATCCTGGGCTGCGACATAGGCGAAATGATTCGAAACACAGATATCTTGAGCAGATTGGGTATAGATGGTCCCAAAATCGTTGCTTACCTGAGTCAGGGGATTGAAGGTCTGGAGGCTTACAAAATCCTGGTAAGGAGGAGAAAACTCAAATTTTCCACTATTAGCCGTAAGAACTTGTTTGACCCAGGTAATGTTTTGCCCGTAAGCGAATACCGAAATGTTCATGGCAATCACGATTGCCAATGCAACGATTGATTTCAAATTTTTCATAAGATAAATCAATAAAAAGTTAATTTTTATTTCCTTCCTTGCTTTTATCCCGAAAGCATTGGCTACTGAATCTGGCAGGTCTTCTGGCTTACTCTGTCTTACGATGTCTTCCCACCACAAAAAAATATGGCAGTGACCAGGAGCGTACGTAAGACGATCAATGAGCTTACAGCTGCGGGAACAGCTCCGGTTTTACACCGGATTCCCTTTTACTTTTTCTGAAGATCTTCAGAAAAAGAACCATAACAGTGTAGCACAAAAGTAATAAAAAAATAATGCTGAGTTTATTTTTTTTGCATTTTTTAAAATGCCTGGTTCAAACCGACATATATTCCATAATCATGACGGGAGACGGCGAAATTTAATCCCATTCTGATGTTGCGTGAGGCAATCAAGGTCAGGTATAAACCAACTCCACCTGAAGGCAGCCAGATAGATTGTCCGAAAGTACGCAGATCTTTAAAGATTTTTCCGTTGCCAATAAATCCGGTGATGCAGATAAATTTCCATACATCATAACGTATTTCGAGCTGTGCATTCACTTCTGAACGGTTGACATATTTTCCGGGAGTGTATCCACGATAACCGTCTCCCTTACTGTAATCGGCAAGTTGGTAATAGGGTACATTTCCCCAGCTTCCCTGGAAGTATAACCTCCATGCCAGGATCAATTTTTTCGATGAGGGTAAGAGGCAATGATAACCATTGACAAATGCATTAACCAGAAAATAATCATGGTCGCCAAAGAATACATGGTTAGCCAGGTGCATGTTCAAGGTAGCATAAAAACCCTTGGATGACCAGAAAATATCATCCCTGTTGTCCCAGACAAAGCTTGGTGAGAGCTGGCTTTCTGTATGAGTTCCGTTTGGAACTTCAGCTTTTCTTATCACTTCGGAAGCAGATGAATCCGATCCCTGGAGATCAACATTCAGGTATGAATATTCCAGGCCACCATAAAAATGCGAAAAGATTTGCCTGTATCCACTTAACATAAAAAAGAATGTTTTCTGGGAAATATATACATATTGATTGTTTTTGACCACAGCCGTATCCCGTCCGATTCCGAAAAATTTTGACTTTAAATTTCCATAGCCCATGCTGGAGATCATCCTCCATTTGTTGTTCTTGAAATACAGGTTCTGCCTTGCTGCAAGAAACCAGCTTCCGTAAAAATCAAAGTAGATCAACGCGGAGGTAGAGGAGGGGGGTGACAGGCTGTCGTTTTTGCTCAGGTTATAGGTCACCATCGGCAGAATGGCAAAACCGAGATTGCTCGAGGAATTGTAAGCGGGACCAGGGACCACGACAAAGTTCATATTCTTGTTCATCTTTTTTAATACTTTCTCCACAATGACAATGCTGTCGCCATCGATGATTTTTTGCTGAGCATGGGTAACCTGCATGAAGAATAGGATAAAGAATAAGCATAAATTGACCCTGAGTGCCATGGGAGTAGAAAATGGCTGTAAAGTTAATAAAGCTATGTAGTCAGGACTTATTTTTCTATTATTAATACAAGGAAGTGAAATGCTATCTTTGCGCTCAAAATACTATTCCATGGCGTTGAATCTACAGTTAAAAAATCAATTTAACTTCAGGGATATCGGAGGAATTCTCACGGCTGATGGCAGGAAGATCAAATCCGGACTGTTGTTTCGATCCGGAGATCTCTTCTCCCTTTCCGATGAAGATATTGCTACACTTGAAAGCATAAACCTGTCTATGATCATTGACCTCAGGGCTGAGCGCGAGATTATCCGCAGACCGGATAAGCCCATCTCAACAGTAAAAGAAATTGTTCACCTTGAGATCCATGATACGGCCAGAGACGAGGCAGAAAAGTTTTTTGCAAATCAGGATGAGCCCGGGCTTGAGGCCGTTCTCATCGGTGATTACCGCAGGATGGTCAAGGACTATAAGGAGAATTTTAAACGCTTCCTGAACATCCTGAGCCATACCTTGAATCTTCCTCTTGTTTATCATTGTGCCGCCGGGAAAGACCGCACCGGTTTGGCTACGGTATTTCTTTTGCATGCTCTCGGGGTTGACCATGGTGTTATCTGGAAGGATTATATGGAAACCAATGCGCGAACGTCTGCTTTTGTGGAGAAAATCATTAAAAAGGTCAATGAATCAGGGCAGAACGGAAGTATTCTCCGGCCCTTGCTTGAAGTCCGGCGGGAGTACCTGCAATCCGCAGTGGATGAAATCGATCTGAGCTACGGAGGGTTGGATCAATATGTCAGAAATATCCTGGAAGCTAAGGTGGACATACTCAGGGAGAGATACCTGGAAGAAAATTAATGTCACTGTCACGCTTTACTTTTTCAATGATTCCTCTGTCGCCGTCAAGCCTGACCAGGTCGCCATCGTGAAGAAAACGTTTGGCGCCTTTGGCTCCGACCACGGCAGGGATGCCGTATTCACGGGCCACCACGGCGCCATGGGAGAGGGGACTTCCGATCTCTGTGATGAGTCCGGCAATGATGCTGAAATAGGGAGTCCATCCGATATCGGTAAAAGAAGCCACCATGATCTCGCCTTCCCTCAGTTGTTCCGCTTCGGTAAGGCTGTGAATGATACGTGCCCGGCCCTCCACGACCCCGCTACTGACGGGGATTCCTTTTAATTGTCCTTCATGGAGCTCAATTTCAACTTCCTGTTCCAGGGGCTCAGGGATGCCGAAACTGACTTCTTCAAAAACCAATTTATCAAGTTCGGGCAAAATCTCCCGGCGTTTATTGGCTTTTCTTTTCCATTCAGGTTGGTGATCTTCGATCAATTGACCAATTTCTTCCTGAGTGAGAAAAAAGATCTGGTCAGGGTCATCCAGCAAACCTTCATAAACGAGTTTAATTGCCAGGAACTGATAAACTTTCCTGATGATACTGATCATTTTAATGGAAGAAGCTTTGGAAATTTCACGGCGGGCGACTGCTTTGCGGGCTGTGGCGATAAGCATCTTCAGGACCATACGTTTGAAGAGGGGGAGGGGTTGTAAAGCTTGACGGATCTCTTTTTTCAAATCATGGCGAACATGTTTGATATTTCCCACTTTCACTTTTGTCTGAAGGGTCTGGATTAATTGTTGGGGGTTTTCTTCCCAGGTTTTTTCCCGGAGTTCTGATTCCCTTACACAGCGATGGCCGTGACGTTCAAGGAAGGCTGAAAAAGCCCGGGAAATTTCCCCAGGGGCATGTTGTTGAATCAACTTCAGGGCATCGGCCGGGGCTGAAGTGATAAATTTTTCTGCAAAAGCTTTTTCACCGCGGATAAGGGTGGCGAAGCGCTCCAGCGACTTTACCGCATCAGCGCTTTCGATTTCTGGAATGTCGAGTAATAATAGGGTGGCAATATGATGATCTTGGGCTGAAGGGAAACGTTTGTCATTGGTCATGATCCGCATAAATGCAGCGTAGAGTGTACCGGATTGGGCGGAGGTCATGAGATGGTGACCAAATCCGATCCCCAGTTTTAATCGTGCTTCTGCAAGCCGGTGGTGGATTTCCTGATTGGTACCCGTGGTGTCGATCGTGAAGCCGGATTCCAGTTTTTTTAGATCTTTCAGGTGTTTCTTAGCCCTGGCCGTATTCCTGAGTTGGCGTAAAAAATTTATCATCCTGAGTGGCAAAGCAATTTCGGGTTTTGCCTCGATTCCCGGAAAAACTTTTCCGCTGAGGGCAAACTGAACATCAGCGGCGGTATTCAGCCATGTCCGCTTGGGGTAGTCCATCATATTGCTCATATTGATGAACAAGCGGTTATAAAACATCTGAATATAGCGCGGAGAAGTACGGTCTTTAAGCTTGTATGCCCCTGCTTTTTCGGCCAGCATCGTCATGCCGTAATCGATGGCTTCAGCACTTACAGAGTATGTTAGGGGAGTGGCTACACCCGGCATCATCTCTCCGATATTTCCAAGGGTCCAGATGTCATTGCTTACTCCTTTGACGGCATCGAATTCATTATAATGGACATCATCCAGGGTGGTGATTGGCCTTACTTGCAACCAGTGAAGTATGCCATCGTGATCAATGGCCCATTCCATGTCAACCGGTTTACCCAGGTGTATTTCGGCTTTTTTGGTTCCTTCGAGGATCTCACGGAGAAATTTTTCGGTCAGTAGATGGCCGTTTTTAGCAGCTTCAGCTTCTAGGTTTGAACCGCTTCTGAACAATTCGTAATGATGAGCATCTTTCAACCCGCTGACCAGCTCCTCTCCCTGTCCCATCACTGCATTGATCAGGATTTTATCCCGGCGATTGTTGACGGGATTTGCAGAAAATACTACACCTGCGACCCTGGCATCCACCATGTTCTGGAGAATCACAGAAATCCTCAGGTCGGCTTCATTGTACAGCTTACCTGAATAGGTTTTAACCCGGTCGGCACCGGATGCTTCGATACATTTTTGTATCGCTGATTTGATTTCAGGGAAGGTTTTGAGGTTGAGAAAGGTTTCAAACTGGCCTGCAAAGGAAGCAGTATGCCCGTCCTCGCTTACCGCCGATGACCTTACCGCTTTTAATCCTTCGCCCAGCGACTGAAGATGTTTCAGGAGCTGGTTCTCGTCGAGTTGTCCCATCCTGGGATGAATCAGCACAAAGGCATCAGGAACTTTCAGTCCGATTTCCTGAAGTATTTTTAATCCTTTGGCTTTCCCTCCGACCGGCTCGTCTTGTATATCTTGGATGAACTTGATCAACCTCTGTAACTCCTCTTCAAATCTTCAATTTTTCAAATCCCTTTATATCTGTCGGCATGAAATCCGAATTCCACCATACCGATTCCATCCACTCCATCGAATTTGTAAGTGCCTATCCCTTCTTTCATCATGTATTTTCCGTCGTGCAGGTAAGGGAACTCTCCCTTGCGCCAGAATTCCAACTGATGAGTTTTACCGCCTCGGGTATGAATCTTTATAAATCCATGATCAGGCAATAGCTTTTCCCGGGAAACCGTTTCCAGGTCAGTGCATTCCACGATGGCATCGGTTGATCCGTCAGGCGCCGTGATAAATCCGGCCGTAAGTCTTCCCAGAAACTGCCATTTGATGGTGGTTACTGTCCAGTGGTAACCAGAATCGGAAATCCCTGTGATCCAGTAATGACGGTCCCAGGTGAGCCAGTTCCGCGAGCCAAAGGAATGATCCCGGGATGCTCGCATGTTTAGTGTAAAGGTTTTATCATCGAGGATAAGAGTGCCTTTGAAGTTGCCGGTTTGCTCATAATGTACCTGATGGGTATCTTTCATGTGATGAAAGAATTCCTTGTTCCATTTTTCATTGGCAATGGCATCTGCTATGAGTTGCTGATCAGAACTTTTTGCATAATCATAAATGGGATGTTCTCCGGTGAATACCAGATTCAGCTTACAGAAATGCGATTTTCCTTCTTTATCATGTACATTGCCTTCGTACAACACCCTCCAGATTTTCCCGATTTCGATGGGTTCATACTTCAGGTTTCCCTGTTGAAATCCTTTTCCTTCAGCACCGGGATCCAGGGTGAGTCCAAAATACCCGTGATCTTTAAGAAAAAAGTCGAACCAGAATTCATTTTTTCTTTTCGGACTGCGGAATGCCATACGGGTAATGAAAGCATTTCCTTCTTTGTCGCTTCCGTAGAAATAGGAACTGTCGTTCGGGTAAGGCTGTGACTGGTCTACGTGTTTCTGCTCCAGGAAGTTTACGGGAAACTGCTTGCTTTTCGTACGTTTCACCATTTGCCTGGCGAGTAGTTTTTTTATCATGAGTTTGATTTTAGCGCTGCAAACTTAAGAAATCATCCTGAAATAAGCGTACCTTTGCAAATTCTTTTCATATATAGGATTTTATATTTATTACATGCAGGAGATAAGGAATGTTGCCATCATTGCCCATGTTGATCATGGAAAAACCACTTTGGTGGACAGGATTTTGTACCAGGTGAAATTATTCCGGGAGAACCAGGAAGTCAGGGAATTGATCCTCGATTCCAATGATCTGGAAAGGGAACGCGGTATTACTATTCTTTCAAAAAATGTTTCCGTTAGGTACAAAGGGGTTAAAATTAACATCATTGATACTCCCGGTCACTCTGATTTCGGAGGTGAAGTAGAACGCGTTCTGAACATGGCCGACGGGGTACTCATTCTGGTGGATGCATTTGAGGGCCCGATGCCACAGACTCGTTTTGTTTTGCAGAAGGCACTTGAATTGGGTAAGAAGCCTATCGTTGTTATCAATAAAGTGGATAAGCCGAATTGTTCTCCTGATGAGGTACATGAAGCCATGTTCGAGCTAATGTTCAGTTTGGATGCCAGTGAAGATCAGTTGAATTTTCCTACAGTCTATGGTTCTTCTAAACAAGGATGGATGTCTGATGACTGGCGCAAACCCACCAAGGATATCCATTACCTGTTGGATACCATACTCGAACATATTCCGCCTCCGGTTCAGCTGCCTGGGACCCTTCAGTTGCAGATCAGTTCCCTTGATTATTCTTCTTATGTGGGACGTATTGCTGTCGGCCGTATTACCCGTGGATCAATCAAGGCAGGGAATCAGGTTTCACTGGTTAAAAATGACGGGACAATCCTGAAATCGGTCATCAAGGAATTGTATCTTTTTGAAGGGCTTGGGAAAGAAAAAGTGAAGCGGGATGTGGAAGCAGGAGAGATCTGTGCCGTGTTGGGGCCTGAAAATTTTGATATCGGGGATACCATTGCAGATTTCGAGTACCCTGAGGGCATGTCAAGAATCAGTGTCGATGAACCGACCATGAGCATGATCTTCACCATCAATAATTCTCCTTTTGCTGGTAAAGAAGGCACTTTTGTGACTTCCAGGCACCTGAGAGAAAGGCTTTTTCATGAGACGGAAAAAAATCTGGCTTTAAGGGTTGAGGAGACAGGTTCTTCGGATAAATTCCTGGTTTATGGCCGGGGGATTCTTCACCTGGCCATTTTGGTAGAGACCATGAGGCGGGAAGGGTATGAATTTCAGCTCGGGCAGCCCAGGGTGTTGATCAAGGAGATAGATGGACAGACCTGTGAGCCGGTGGAGTTGCTTAAAGTCCAGGTTCCTGATGCATTTTCAGGCAAGGTCATCGAGATTGTCACCCGGAGAAGAGGAGAGATCATCCATATTGAACATAAAAATGACCGAGTCATCCTTGAATTTCATATTCCGGCCAGAGGACTTATCGGACTGAGGAATCCCATTCTCACCGCAACCGAGGGTGAAGCGGTGATGGCGCATCGTTTTAAAGCTTATGAACCCTGGAAAGGGGAACTCCAAAGCCGGATTAATGGTTCACTCATTGCCATGGAAGCCGGTTCTGCCATTACCTACAGCATAGACAAATTGCAGGATCGCGGTAAGTTTTTTATCGAACCTGGAGAACCAGTTTATGCCGGACAGGTAGTGGGGGAAAGTACCCGGGGAGATGATATTGTGATTAACCTGACGAAAACAAAGAAGCTCTCCAATGTACGTGCCAGTGGTTCTGATGATAAAGCCGTTATCGTTCCGGCCATAAAATTTTCATTGGAAGAAGCCATGGAGTATATTCAAGGTGATGAATATGTTGAAGTGACGCCTAAATCCATTAGATTGAGGAAGATCATCCTGGATGAAATTGAACGTAAGCGCAGCAGGAAATAGCTTTTTAGTCCTTTCACGGAATTGTCCAGTAGAAAGTGGCTCCAATTCCTTTTTTCCCTTCTGCCCAGATGCTCCCGCCATGTCGCTCAATAATTCTTTTTACAGTGGCTAATCCTACTCCTGTTCCTTGAAATTCCTGGTTGGTATGCAGCCGCTGAAAGGGATTAAATAACTTCTGAACATTGACCATGTCAAACCCGTCTCCATTATCTTTTACAAAAAACACGGTTTTATTATCCTGACTGGCCTGACCCACTGAAATGACTGCATCTGGTTTATTACCTGTGTATTTCCATGCATTACTTAACAGGTTTCCCAGTACAATCTCCATAAGACCGGCATCTGCTGAAACAATCATGTTGGGGTCAATTTCGACCTGGACCTTCCGTTCAGGTGAACTTTCCATAAAATTGGACAGAATTGATTTGCAGAGCCCGGAGATATCGACGGTTTGTATTTCCATTTCAGCCCGGGCAGACCGTGAAAAGTTAAGCAGATCCTCTACCAGCCTGACCATTGAATTGACAGATTTATCAATTATTTGCAAAAAGTGTAACGCGGACTCATCAAGAACAGTTGAATAATCACTTTCGAGTAATTGTGTATATCCTTTGATCAGATGAAGCGGGGCACGAAGATCATGAGAAACAGTATGGGCGAAGGCTTCAAGTTCGTGGTTGGCAGTAAGGAGGTCTTCATTGGCAGCTTCCAGTTGTGATTGTGCCTGAATCAATTCATCATTCCGCTGGATCGCTGCTTCATATACAGAGAGTAATAGATCCAGGATCTGTTTCTTTTCGGAATTGATGGCATAAATATTTCCTTTGAACATGATTTCAATGACCATCTCAGCTCCGCCGGATTGCCTGATATTCCGGTTGGCCAGCAAATACTGTATGCGTGACAAGAGATAATTTTCCTCATAAGGTTTCGTAATGAAATTATCAGCTCCTGCCTGTAACCCCTTAATGATGTCTAGGGGATCACGGAGGGAAGTCAGCAGGATGACGGGGATTTCACGGAAGGCGGCATTGGCTTTAATTTTTGTACAAAATTCATATCCATCCATTTCCGGCATTACGATATCGCTGATGATGAGAATGGGTTTGACCTTTTCCAGACTGTTATAGGCGTCGATTCCATTGGAATATACTTCCACTTCGAAACCATTTTCCTCCAATAGAAATTTTAGCTTTTTTGCCTGAACACTGGAGTCCTCAGCAATCATCAGCTTGCGGCTATCGTTTTTATTAATGAAAAACTGGTTCATAATGATAATTTTAATATAAATTATTGGTCAGGAAAGCGATGATCTGTTCGGGTGAAAGCACCATGTTTACACCCCCTAAACGGATGGCCTCACCAGGCATGCCATGGATCATGGAACTCTCGGCATCCTGTGCAATGGTTATGCTTCCTGAATCTTTCAGCATTTTCATTTCCAAAGCCCCATCTTTACCCATTCCGGATAAAAGAATAGCCACTACACGATTGCCATAAACCCTATGAGCACTACGGAACAGGTATGAAACGGAAGGCCTTAGTCCATTCTCTGCAGCCTCCTGTGTGAGCATGATCTTCCCATCAGTAGTGATTCCCATGTGGCAGTCACCGGGAGGAAGATAGATACCTCCCGGCAGAGGTTCAGTGTGATGGGTAGCCAGGGTCACTTTTTTTCCAATAGCGTCCTGGAGCCAGGTTGCAAACCCTTGTGCAAAACCGGAATCTATATGCTGGACAAGGAGTATGGGTAAAGGAAAATGATCAGGTAGCTCCTTTAAAATTTTCTGAAGCACCTGGGGGCCTCCGGCAGAGGCACCTATCACTATTATCTGTTTGCGAATACTGCTGCTTTTCAAAGATTCATGGAAGGATGATACTGAAGCAGCAGGAACTATCTTGTTGATGGAAGGTTTTGAATAACGTCTGACGACTTTTACTTCTGACATTAATTTTATCGTCTGAATAAACTTATAGGAAGATTTCTTAAAGTCGCGTGATTCCGGGCCATCCGGTCTGGCCATGATAGTGACTGCCCCCGCTTCTATGGCTTTGAATGCATCGGCAATTTCGGAAGGATTATAAAATCCGCTGACGATAACAACCGGAACAGGATATGCTTGCATGATCTGGCGCGTTGTCTCAAACCCATCGATTCCCGGCATATGGATATCCATGGTAATGACATCAGGTCTTTTCCTTTTTACCATCTCAATGGCCTCCTGGCCATTGGTGGCTGTATGGATTTCTGCAAACTGAGGGTCCTGCCTGAGTATATTAACAAGAAAGCTTCTGATCAGCGGGGAATCATCAACAATAAGTACGGTTGTTTTCTTCAGTTCCATGTCAAATCAGGCGTTTGATGACTTCCAGCAGGTTGCTTTGTTCAAAACTGCTCTTGACAATGTAAGCATTAGCTCCACATTCCATGCCTCTTTGCCGGTCTTCTGAAGAATCAAGCGCAGTGACAAGGATAAGCGGTAATTCTTCCAATTTTTTATCATCGCGAATCCGGGTTGTCAACTCAAATCCATTCATTCTGGGCATTTCAATGTCGGAAACGACCAGATCGAAGGATTCGTTCTGGAGCAAATGGAAAGCTTCCATACCATCTACGGCTGTTTTTACCTGATAGCCGGCGGATTCAATAATATTGCGTAACAATGATCGTGCGGTAATGGAGTCTTCTGCAACAAGGACAGACTTTTTCTCTGTTTCTTCTTCAGGATTGACCATTGAATCCTGTGCACTGACAATACTTTTCTTTACATTTTTGGCAGATTCCATTAGCTCAGTTACATTCAAAATAGGAACTATTTTTCCATTACCAAGCACAGTTACTGCAGTGATATTTTGAACGTGATTCATTTGGGAACCAAACATTTTTGCAATCCCTTCCTGTTCATCAATAATCTCATCCACCATGAATGCCATCCTTCTTTGACCCGTGTTGAGGATTAATACAGGAACCCTTTCCTGAAGCATTCTTTTTGTTGTTTTTTCCGGAATTCCAATCACATCAACGAGTCTCATCAATCCGACAACCTTATCATCAATGGTCAAGGTGTCCTGGTTTTCGACGGTTTTGATTTCAGAAAGAACAATACGAATTACTCTTTCTATCGCATGGGTAGGGATGATCAGCAATTGTTCTGAAACCTTCACCAGTATCCCCCTGAAAGTGGCAATCGTTAATGGTAAGCAGAGCTTAAAGGTACATCCTTTACCCGGTTTCGAATCAACCATGATACTCCCTCCGAGCCGGGATACTTTTTCTGCCACAATAGCCAGTCCCAATCCTCTCCCTGAAATATCAGTAATATAGGGACTGGTTGACAGACCTGAATGAAAAATCAGGTTATACACCTCCTGGTCGGTTAAATTTTCTGTGTTTTCCTGAATGATGATTCCGTTCTTCACTGCAGACTCAAGGACTTTTTTTCTGCTGATTCCATTCCCATCATCTGATATTTCAATAATTACTTCACGTTTTTCTGTTTTTTTTATTTCAATTCTCAATGAACCTTTTGCTGTTTTTCCCATTGATATTCTCTGGTCAGCAGATTCAATCCCATGGTCTACGGAGTTCCGGACAAGGTGAATCAACGGATCTTTAATTTCCTCTAAAATCCTCCGGTCGATTTCTGTTTCGCTGCCTAACATGGAAAAATGGATTTCTTTCTTCTGAGCAATGCTCAGATCCCTGATCAGTTTTGGGAAGATATCCAGCACAGAAGAAAAGGGTAGCAGCAAGCTGCTCTTTATTCCCAATAGTAAATCATCTATGGTCCGGGACATGATCCGGTCCAGTTGATCCATTGGTTCAATGAGGTGGTTTAATTCATTCCTTATTTTCTTCAGGTTTTCGATGGCCAGATTGCTGTCCGTAATATTTTTTCCATGATTAGAGATTCTTTTTATTTCATGCAAAAAATGTGTCAGGGTATTCTTTACGGTTATCAGTTCTTCAGCCTGAAGCAGGATTTCATCAAGTTTATGGGTTGAAACCCTAATCGTATCAACACTTACGCGCTTATCAACTGATGGTTCGGGGAAAGTACTTTCCTTATTAAACTGAATCTGAGTTGTCTTTGGTTTTGGCTCAGTTCTTGCGAATATTCTTTTTCCAAAAAGATCATTGAGTTCTTTGATCAGTATTGCAATCTGATCAGCATTTACCGTTTTATTGCCAGAAACTGAATCCTCCATCAGTCGATCCAGAAGATTAACAGAGGCATGCATTTTATCAAAAAACAATTGGGATATCTGGATGGACTGGGATTTTAATAATGAAAATCCGGTTTCCATGGTTTGGCATACTCGTTCAATATCAAAAAAACCAACAGCTCTGGCAGCTCCTTTGAAACTATGAGTTTCCCTGAAAATCATTTCTACCAGGGACTGATGTTCATTGGATGCAGGATTTTTTTCCAGCTCGATAAGTCCATTGGTGATAGCCAGCTTATGTTCTGCAGCTTCAACCCTGAAATCAGCGAGGAGCTCTTTTAAAAACTCTTCCTGTTTCTTACTCATAGCCTTGAATTAAATATTGAATTTTTCTGTAATTTTTTTCAGGTTCTTTCCTAATTCATTAAGGTTATCCGCTGCCATCTGGGTTTGTTTTGTCCCCATTACGTTTTGTTCGCTTGCTTGTTTGATGTTTTCCATAGCAGGTACGATTTGATTCATCCCGGCCATTTGTTGTTGACTTGAGGAGGATATCTGAAGGGCAGACTCAGCAGCTTCATTGACGGTTTCAGTAAGTGATCCGATTGCGTCTCCGCTTTGTTCCGCTAATTTACTTCCTGCTTCCACGGCTTTCGCACCTTGTTCAGTAGCCATTACAGCCTGGCTGACAGCTTTCTGAATATCATTCAGGATTTCTTTCACCTGGTTGGTCGCTTGTTTGGATTGTTCTGCAAGGCTCCTTATTTCCTGGGCAACAATAGCAAATCCACGTCCGTGTTCTCCTGCCTTGGCAGCCTCGATCGCGGCATTTACGGCGAGAAGGTTCGATTGATCAGCAATATCATTCACGGATGAAGTAATTTCTCCGATCATGCGGCTTTGTTCCGATAGCTTGACAACACTTTCAGAAACAAGTTCCATCTGATGATTGATCCGCATCATTCCTTCAATGGTTTCCGTTACAGAAGTTTGTCCGTCCTGTGCTGCAGCAGCTGCTTTTTGTGCATTTTCGAGCAATTTGTTGGCTTTTTGGCTGGTCATTTGGGCTGTTTGCCTTACTTCTTCTATCGTAGTCGTGGTTTCTGTCACAGCCGTTGACGTTTCCGTGGCCCCAGTGGAAACCTCTGTCGCGGTGGTAAGAATTTCACTTGCTGATGTGGTAAGAATATTAATTCCCTCCTGAATTTCCCGGCTGAGCTGACGAAACATGCTGATTATCCAGAAAACCATGAGAAGGCATATAAGCAGAGAGGATCCACCCAAAAGCAGTATTGTTAGGTCAATGCGGCTTGCCAGGTTTTGTGAGTTCGAAGCAATCTGGTTTGCAATGTCCTTTTCCTTCTTACCAAGGTAATCAAAAATGTCACGGAATTTCTCATATAATTCATTCTGAATGCCACTACTCAGCAGTCTTGCCTCTTCCATTTTTCCCTGGTGAATCAGGTCGATTTGCTTAATCCTGTTGATTCTGTATGTGTCAAGCAGGGTCTTTGCTTCATTGATTTTTTCCCGGTCTTCAGGATATTTTTTGAAATAATCAATTAGTTCTGAGAATAGATCATCATTTTCTTTGGCTTTGGCTTTTATATTAAGCTCGGCTTGTTGCCTCATTTCAATATTATTCGTCATCATCATTTCCAACATCAGGGTACGATTCCTGTTCTGATTTGCCTTGGTTTCCAAGATCGTTTCCGTAATCTTAAATGATTCAATGAGGTGTTGTTGGGTTTGGATAAGGTTTCTTAAACTCAAATAGGCGGTCAATGCCACAATAAGCATTAATATGAATATCAATCCAAAACCTAAAAAAAGCCTTCTACGGGTACTACCTTGTGATACTTTCATATAAGATCCTCCAAATTAATTTACATAAGAAACATTTTTTATTGATCGACCTGGATTTGTTTACTCTGAATTAAAATCTCACCCTGAAGTATTATGAGTCCTTCCTTCGTAATGCCATGAATATATTCTGCTCCGATACCTGAGATTGGGAATGGAGTCGGGTTTATTGCTGAGAGGGGTATGGTTTCAGTACCCAGAATTTCATCCGTAACGAATCCAAACCTTATGTTCTGATAATCAAATAGAATAACTTTATTGAATTCGGTAATGCCATGTTCAGGCAGATTGAAAAACTTTTTTGGATCAATCACCGGAAATATTTTTCCCCTGACATTAATAACTCCCATGATGAAAGCAAGCGTGCCAGGGACGAGGGTAAGTTCTTTCAGGGACAGAACTTCCTTCACAAACCGAGTTTCTATGCCATAAAGCTCCCTGGACAATAAAAATTTCACCAGTAACAATGATGCTTCCTTCTGTCCCTTATTGACCTCATGAATTTTCGATAATTCCTTAGCCCTAAGATGAAGGATCTGTGCTTGCTTATTTTGGATAATTTCCCTATCCATCATTATTTATACTGGTTTTTTATGAGCAAGTTACAAAATTCTATCATTCTTCCAGTAGTTATCCCTTCAGAATTACTTACAATTTCCTCAATAGGCATACTTTTTAATATTTCAATGACATTCCGGAAATATTTGACAGCTATTTTCTGCTGGTTTTTTAATCGAGCCAGGTTGCCCATCTGGTAATGCCCCATGATATGACCGGGTTCAAGGTAAATCAATCGTTTCAACATATCTTCAGCCAGTTGAAGTTCATTCGACTCCATCAGCACATGGGCATAAAAATAAATGGCCTTTGTATTCATGGGTTCTGTGTCGATCAGGGGTTCCAGGCAAAGCCGGGCCTCCTTCAATTTCCCTAGGTTAGCAAATGATTTGGCAGTTTCCAGGGGTGAAGGTGAGGTTTTTATTTCAGCGCGTTCAAAAGGCTTTGGATGTTTGCTTTTCTGAAGAACACGGTTTTTTTTTCTATCCCTTACTGAGGGAGTTCGTGAGGCAGAGAATTTGGGAGATGGTGAGATAGTGGGTCGGAGGGCTGGTTTTTTCTCTGAAATTTTCTGATATACGATAGCATCCTGAATATTGACCTGGGTAAACAATTCAAAATACATACTGGAAACTTCTACAGGGCTAGTGATCAACCAACCTTTCTCTGTGATGGTATGAAAAAATTGTTGTCCGATCTTTGCAGCTTGTTCTTTCGCGAAATACATCAGAACATTTCTGCAGAAAATAACATTAATGTCATGAAATGGAGTAGTATGAGATGGGAAAATATCATTGGCCAGGTTCAGATATTCAAAGCTGACCATCTTTTGAATTTCATCTATAACCTGAAATTCCCGTCCCACGGGTATAAAATATTGCTGTATGCAATCAGAGGTTGTTTCTCGAAAGGACCATCTGGAATATCTTCCGGAAACAGCTTTTTTAAGAAATTTCCGGTTAAGGTCGGTAGCCAGGATACGGATATCCCAATCCAGGATATCAGGCATGGAAGCTTTCATCAGCATGGCTAGGGTGTATGGCTCTTCGCCTGTACAGCAACCCGCGCTCCAGATGCGGATTTTCCGGTCTTTGTCTTTTTTTTCTTGAATGATTTCTGGGAGAATGATATTTTGAAATACGTTTAATGTTGCTTTCTCTCGAAAAAAGTATGTTTCCCCAATGGTCAGATGGCTTATCAAGGTATCGGTAGCTTCCGGTGAGAGGGAGTTGGTCTCAATGGACTGAAGCAAGAACTCAGGATCTTGTGGAATATTCGCCTCGGATGCAGCGGTCATCAGAATTTTCTGCATTTCCTTCCATCGCTCAGGAGGGTAGTTCAAACCAAATCTACGGTTCAGGGCGGCATTAAGATGTTGCAGAATGTCTGAAGGTAATAGTATCATTCACTATGTTTTAGTTTTAATAAAACCTCACTAAGTAAAAGATCATCTTCCAGAGGCAGAAATTTATCAATGTCATAAATCAGGATTAAGCCATCATCCCGTTTTAAAATTCCTTCTATTTCAATTCCTTTAAGGACGGATTCAGCTTCAGTAAAATCACTTTCATTCGCAATTTCCATTCCGAGCACAGCATCCACAGCAAGAATAATGTTTCTTCTGGATGTTCGTGAAAGGATAAAACGGTCATCCGGACGAATGGGTAGTTCCGGGAAGGAAAGGCGCCTTCGCATATTGATTACCGGAATTATTTCACCTCCCAGATCAAGGATCCCATGAATGATCAAAGGCGCCTTGGGAAGTGGTGTCACCGTCGCTGCACGTAGAACACGGAAAACAGAGGAGAGGGCGATGGCATATTTTTGATCGTTTAACTGGAAGATAAGAATCTGAACCTTTTTGTCCATAGCATTTTTTCTACAGTGGTGGTTTTATTTGATTCCAGAAATAGCCAGACCACCTTCGGCAGTTTCCTTATATATCCTTGGAAGGTCATGACCGGTTTGCATCATGGCCATCATCACTTTATCGAAACTGACCATATGCTGGCCGTCGGATAACAGGGCATACATATTGGCGTCAAGTGCACGGGCAGCGCCAAAGGCATTGCGTTCGATACAGGGGATTTGAACCAGTCCGAAAACAGGATCACAGGTAAGCCCCAGGAAATGTTCCATCGCGATGCTTGCAGCATATTCAACCTGTCTTGGGGTGCCTCCGAACATTTGTTCTGCTGCGGCTGCTGCCATTGAGCTGGCAGTGCCGACTTCACCCTGGCAGCCTACTTCAGCGCCTGAGATGGAAGCATTGGTTTTAATCAGATTTCCGATTAAGCCTGCAGTAGCCAGACCCCTGAGGATTTTCTTATCATTGAAATCATACTGTGTCTTTAGCAGGTAAAGTACTGCCGGCACCACTCCGCATGATCCGCAGGTAGGCGCTGTTACGATTTTTCCTCCTGCTGCATTTTCTTCAGCAACTGCCAGGGCAAATGCAAAAGTAAATGCCCGGCGTGATAAAGTGCCTTTGAAACTTTTGGCTTTGGTGTAATATGAAGATGCTTTTCGCGGGAGGTTTAGCCGGCCTGGCAGGACGCCTTCATTTTCAATTCCGCGTTCGACTGCTTGCTGCATGACGTTCCATACTTCCGACAGGTAATCCCAGAGGTCAGCTTCTTCATGCATTTCCACGAATTCCCATAAAGTTCTTCCATGTTCCTCGCACCAGCGAAGAATCTCCTCCATTTTAGTCAGGGAATAAATTTTTTTTGAAGGATCTCTCTGCCCGGTATCGCTAATGTCGCCTCCCCCGATGCTGTATGTAATCCACTCTGCCCTGACTTTTCCGTTATGGTCGAGGGCTTCAAATTTCATTCCATTGGGGTGAAGAGGCAGGAAAACGTCTGATTGCCAAACTATTTCTGAGGGAAATGGGGATAGCTCCTCCTCTAGGATTTTATCGGTCATGTGACCTTTTCCCGTGGCTGCAAGACTACCGTATAACACAACCCTGAATTTTTTACTCTCAGGGTTTTTCTTTTTGAAAACTTCAGCTGCTTTTCTCGGACCCATGGTATGACTGCTGGAGGGTCCGAATCCTATTTTATATATTTCTTTTATCGTTTGCATCTGCTTCATTCCATCGTAGGAAGGGTGAAGAAAAAAGTAGCGCCTTTGCCGACTTCAGCTTCAGCCCAGATCTTCCCTCCGTGACGATCAATGATACGACGGCTGGTGGCCAGCCCGACACCGGTCCCCGGAAATTCATCCTGGGAATGAAGCCGGACAAAGGCAGTGAATAAATTTCCTGCCAGGTATGGATTGAATCCTGCACCGTTATCTTTGACATAGATCATGGTCTGATTGTCCTTTTTCATCTTCCCTACATGGATTTCAGGATGGGGAGTTTTTGAGGTGTATTTCCATGCATTTCCCAGGAGGTTTTTCATCACGACCATCAGCAGACTGGAATCACCCCTTACCATGAGGCTATCTTCAATGTTCACCATGACATGGCGACCCGGGTCATCCTGGCGGATCCATTCCATTACCTGCTTTGCGATTTCCGAAAGATCTACTTCTTTTTCCAGGAAATCAATGTTGCCTGAGCGGGAGAACTGAAGCAGGTCATTGATCATGTCGGTCATGGAATGAATCGTGGTGAGAATGGTTTTCAGGTATGAATTGTCTTCTTCAGAAAATGTTGCTTCATGCTTTTGTTTAAGCAATTGTGTGCTCACACTGATGTGGTTAAGCGGTGTCCTGAGATCGTGGGAAATGGTATAGGAAAAAGCTTCAAGATCGCGGTTGGCAGTCGTGAGGTGTTCATTGGATTGTTGAAGTTGATGTTGGGCTTCAATCAACGCCTTGTTTTGCTCAATGGAAGTTTCGTAAACAGATAAAAGCAGGTCAAGGATTTGTTTCCGCTCAGAATTAATAGCATATTTACTTCCTTTGAACATGATTTCAAGCACCATATCCGTGTTACCTGCACTGCGTAATTCACGGTTGGCCAGCAGGTAATTAATTCGGGATAGGAGATACTTTGCTTCGAAAGGTTTGGTGATAAAATTATCGGCGCCGGCTTGCAATCCTCTGATGATATCCAATGGATCCTGAAGAGAAGTCAACAGGATAACGGGGATCTCATAGAGTTCCGGTGTCGATTTTAATTGCTCGCAGAATTCGTATCCGTCCATCCCCGGCATCATCACATCGCTGATGATAAGCATGGGACAACTTTCCAATGCAGCAGTAAATGCTTCATTCCCGGAACCAAAGACCTTGACTTTATAACCATGTTCCTTAATGAGGGATTTCACCATGGTCGCTTCGATGTTGGAATCTTCCACGACCATGATGTATCCTTCCAATTCCCTGTTGCGGAAAAGATGACTCATATCAACTCATTTTTGTAACCAAATCGGCCAGACGGCAGGAATATCCATATTCGTTGTCGTACCAGGAGATGACCTTAACCAAGTTTCCGCCCAGCACTTTTGTCATTCCTGAATCGTAGATAGAGGAATGTGTATTCCCGATAATGTCGCAGCTTACCAGGGGCTCATCGAGGTATTCAAGAACGCCTTTCATGGGTCCTTCGGCAGCGACTTTCATGGCCGCATGGATTTCTTCTTTGGTGACTTCCCTGTTTAGTTCACAGGTAAGGTCAACCAGAGATCCATCTGGGGTGGGCACACGTACGGCAAAACCATCCAGTTTTCCTTCCAAGGCGGGGATAACGAGGCCGATTGCCTTGGCAGCTCCCGTTTTGGTCGGAATGATGGAAACAGCAGCAGCCCGTGCACGACGCAGATCCTTATGAGGGGCATCAAGAATGATCTGGTCGTTGGTATAGGAATGGATGGTGTTCATTAATCCTTTTTTGATCCCGAAACTATCATTCAGTACCTTGGCGATGGGTGCCAGGCAGTTGGTGGTACAGGAGGCATTTGAAATCAGCTTCATGTCAGGTGTGAGCTTGCTTTCATTAACGCCCAGTACAATGGTGGCATCCACATCCTCTTTAGTGTCGGCAGGGACAGAAAGCAAAACTTTTTTTGCTCCTGCAGAAAGGTGTTTACTCATTTTTTCACGGGTACGGAAGATACCGGTACATTCCAATACAATATCTACGCCAAGTGTCCCCCATGGTAGGTTGGCAGGATCTTTTTCTGCCATGACTTTTATTTTTTTTCCGTTCACCATCATGAAGTCACCTTCAACGGTAACATCACCGGGAAATTTCCCATGAACAGAATCATATTTTAACAGATGTGCAAGCGTTTTTGCATCCGTGAGGTCATTCAGCGCTACAACCTCAACATCACTTTTCTTGAGCAGTGCCCGGAAGGTAAGGCGTCCGATCCGGCCGAACCCATTAATTCCAACTTTAATGTTTCCCATAACTTAAATATTTATCATTGATGAATTAATTATTAACCTTCAAAAATAAGGATAAAAATCACGCGGGCAGAATCATTGGAAAAATATTTGAGATTCAAAAAAAAAGAGTAGATTTAGGCCACAAATCTGGTGTTTATGCAAAAAATATACGTGATTTCTGATGGTACCGGGCGTACTGCAGAACAGGCACTGATGGCAGCCATGACCCAGTTTCCCCGGGTCAGTGTGGACATCATTATGAAACAGGAAGTAAGGACGGAGGAACAAATACAGGCAATCATTCAGGAAGTGAGCGAGAACAAAGGGTTTATTGTTCATACCCTCGTCTCCGAATCCCTGAGGGAAAGCATTTTGAGGATCAGTCGTATCCATAATGTTGACGCCATTGATCTGATGGGACCACTCTTATCCCGACTTACCCACCATCTGGCCAACTCACCCACGGAAGAACCCGGTCTTTTTTTTCGATTGAATAAAGAATATTTTAAACGTATTGATTCCATGCAATTTGCTTTTACCCATGATGACGGACAAAGGATTTTTGATTATGAAAGGGCTGAAATTGTGCTGGTTGGCGTTTCCAGGACGTTTAAAACACCCCTCAGTATTTATCTGGCTTTCAAAGGTTGGTTTGTGGCCAATTACCCGATTGTTGATGGCGTAGAAATTCCTGAAGAACTGGAAAAACTTCCTTATGGTCATGTGTTCGGCTTGATGACCCAACCCCATGATCTTTCCTCACTGCGAACTGTCAGACAGCAATACCTTGGTGGAAATGCAGGGGAATATTCCTCCCTCAAACAGGTGAGACGTGAGCTGAATTATGCACAGCATATTTTCAATCAACATGATTGGCCCGTAGTTCAGGTTACCAATAAACCCATTGAGGAAATTGCTTCAGAAATTCTTGCAATCAAGCGGAGAATGATCCAGGGTTAAAAAAAATGATATATCTTTGTTCGCTTTGACAAATCAAGCTGAATCCCATGTCAAAGACAAAATACATTTTCGTAACAGGTGGTGTCACTTCTTCTCTCGGAAAAGGTATCATCTCTTCATCTATCGCCAAACTCCTGGTAGCCCGTGGTTTTACTGTTACCATCCAGAAACTGGATCCCTATATTAACATTGATCCAGGTACCCTGAATCCCTATGAACATGGTGAATGTTTTGTGACCGAAGATGGTGCCGAGACCGATCTTGACCTGGGTCATTATGAAAGGTTTTCCAACGTCCCCACCTCTCAGGCCAATAATGTCACTACCGGAGTGGTTTATCAGTCGGTGATTACCAAAGAGCGTCAAGGAGAATTTCTGGGTGAAACAGTTCAGGTTATTCCACATATCACAGATGAAATCAAAAGCCGAATTAAACTTCTTGCGCAAAAGGGCGACTATGATTTTGTGATTACGGAGATCGGGGGAACGGTAGGGGATATCGAATCCCTTCCGTTTATTGAAGCGGTTCGCCAGATGCGTTGGGAACTGGGCAGAAACTGTGTGGTTGTTCATCTTACCCTCGTTCCTTACCTGGCTGCCGCCGGGGAACTGAAAACAAAACCCACCCAGCATTCTGTAAAGACCTTACTTGAATCAGGAGTACAACCGGATATCATCGTATGTCGTACTGAAAAACACCTTAACGAAAGCCTTCGCAATAAAATAGGATTGTTTTGCAATGTTTCCCCTTCTTCCGTGATTGAATGTATCGATGTGGAAACGATTTATGATGTTCCAGTATTGATGCGGGCAGAAAACCTGGATCTTGAGATCCTGAAAAAAACGCAGATGCCTTACGATGGAGAACCCGACCTCAGGGACTGGGAGAAATTTCTTTATACCCTGAAACATCCTGCCGGTGAAGTTAACATTGGCCTGGTTGGCAAATATGTTGAACTTAAGGATGCTTACAAATCAATCAACGAGTCGTTTGTTCATGCCGGAGCCGCCAACGAATGCAAGGTGAGGGTGAAAACTTTTCAATCTGAATATCTTAACGACCATAATGTTAAAGAGAAACTGGGAAAACTGGATGGGATACTGGTTGCACCCGGATTCGGGGAAAGAGGAATAGAAGGTAAGATCAGCGCCATACGTTATGCCCGCGAAAATCAAATTCCATTCTTCGGAATTTGTCTTGGAATGCAATGCGCAGTCATCGAATTTGGAAGACATGTGCTGGGGTACAAGACGGCTCATTCTACAGAATTTAATAAATCAACTCCATACCCTGTCATTGATATGATGGAAATGCAGAAAAAAATTTCCGGACTGGGTGGTACGATGAGACTGGGCGGTTATCCCTGCAGCCTTGACAGGAATACGATGGCTTATGCGATCTATCAGCAGGATAACATCATCGAACGTCACCGTCACCGCTATGAATTCAATAACGAATACCTGGACGCTTATCAGCAGAATGGTTTTGTTGCTGCTGGCAGGAATGAAAAAGACGACCTGGTCGAGATCATGGAATTAAAGGATCATCCATGGTTCATCGGTGTTCAGTTTCATCCCGAATACCAGAGTACCGTTGCCCGACCCCATCCGCTGTTTGTAAGTTTTGTGAAAGCAGCAAAGAAACGAGCCGCCGGATCATAAGTTTTTTGTATTTTCGCAGGCCAATTAACCTTTTCATGAACAGAAATACCATCATCGGCTTAGTGCTGATCTTTGCCATCTTCATTATCTACAGCTACCTGATGAGTCCCTCCCAGGAGCAATTGCTTGAACAAAAACACAGATCCGACTCCATCTATCTGGCCAATAAAGCAAGTCGTGATTCCCTGATCATTGTCAGAGCAAGGGAACGCGCAATCGCTGCCGCCCTTGAAAAACAAAAAATCATGGCAGAGGGTAAGGTGGTGGATTCTGCGACCTTGCAACGTTTGTCTATGAAAGATGAATTGGGTGTTTTTTCCAATGCTTCCTACGGGAAAGACTCTACCTATATTCTTGAGAACGATGTGTTTAAGCTTCATATCTCCACTTTGGGGGGTAAAATTTCCAATGTAGAACTCAAGCATTACCTCAGTTGGGACAAGCGCCCCATGTCGCTGATGGGAAAGGATTCCTCAGTTTTTGGATTAGCCTTTTTTGCCAATAACCGTATCATACGAACCAATCAGTTATATTTTCAGCCATTCTGGCCCGACGGGCAGAGCAGTCACTCCTCCCTTAAAGTCAGTGGTCAGGATTCCCTCCGATTTGGCCTGAGATTGTTCGTTAATGCCAGCGATACTTCTTTCGATGAAGAAAAGTACATTGAGTTTATCTATACCCTGAAAGGGAATGAATACATGCTTGGATATCAGGTCAACTTTGTCGGAATGGCCGGAGTGATGGATGCATCCACAAGATTTTTAATCCTGAACTGGAATGATCATCTGAAAAGGCAGGAAAAATCGGTTAAAATGGAACGCATGAACTCTACGGTTTATTTTAAATATTTTGAGGATAAGGTTGATTATTTGTCAGAGACCAAGGATGAAGAAAAATATTTAAAAAATGAACGCATCCAATGGATTTCCTATAAACAGCAATTCTTTACCAGTACGTTGATTGCTGAAAATTTTTTCTCTGAACCCAGGTTGCGCACCCAGACCCTTCCGGGAGGTAATCAATACTTGAAGTCCATGTTTACGGAAGTCGGAATCCCTTTTGATCCCAAGGAAAGCAGTCATCTCTCCATGCGTATGTTTTTTGGCCCAAATAAATTCTATACCCTAAAAAAATATAAGCTTGATCTTGAAAAACAGATCCCGCTCGGTTGGGGCTTTTTTCTTTTAGCCTGGATCAATATCTATGCGGTAATCCCTGTTTTTACTTTCTTCGGTAATTTCGGCTGGAATTATGGAATTATCATTCTTATCCTAACTATTCTGTTAAAGATCTTTTTATTTCCCATCGCTTTTAAAACCTACAAATCATCAGCCAAGATGAGGGTATTAAAACCTGAAATTGATGAACTGACGAAAAAATTCACAAAAAAGGAAGATGCCCTGAAAAAGCAGCAGGCGACCATGGAGCTTTATAAAAAAGCAGGGGTTAATCCCATGGCCGGTTGTATCCCGCTATTGTTGCAGATGCCCATCCTTATCGCTATGTTCCGCTTTTTCCCCTCCTCCATTGAACTGCGCCAACAGGGTTTTCTTTGGGCTACCGACCTTTCTTCATATGATTCCATTTGGACCTTCCCCGGCGGATTTTCCATTCCGTATTATGGCGACCATGTAAGCTTGTTCGCCTTGCTGATGACTATATCCAGCATCTTTTATACGCGCATCAACGACCAGATGATGGGTTCTTCCCAACAACAAATGCCCGGGATGAAAACCATGATGTACCTGATGCCGGTGATGTTCCTTTTCTGGTTCAATGATTATTCCTCTGGCCTCAGTTATTATTATCTTCTTGCTAATCTGCTGACATTCGCCCAGATCTATATTATCCGGGCCACCATTGATGAGAAAAAACTTCATGCACAGATTGAAGCCAATAAGAAGAAAGTAGTTAAAAAATCAGGGTTCCAAAAGCGCCTCGAGGATATGGCAAAGAAACGAGGATATCCTATAAAGAAATAATTCAGGATTTACGACTGTCCCTTTTCAATTGTCATAAGTAAATCCTCACGGGTCAATTGTCAGTTGCTTCATGTATTTCAGGAATAGCCCAAGCGCCTGATGTTTTGTTTCATCGAGTTCATAAGAGATGTTTTTTTCCAGGTAGGAAAGACAATCTTCATGGGCTGGAAGTTTAGCTTTGAAAAAGTCCAGGCATTCTGACTTATGATCAACTCCCCAGGCCAGGGCCTGGCGGAAGGGGGATAAAATGCGTTCCGGTAGTTTTTTCTTAGAAATCCAGACTGCAAATACGAAGGGTAAGCCGGTGAACGTGGACCATTCTTCCGCCAGATCATAAACATAGGGATAGTGTTGCCTGATTTCAAAGGTTTTATCACCTATTGCAACCAGGGATTCCATCGAAACTGCGTGATTGGCTTCCTCCTGTTTAAGCTGTTTCCAAACAGGTTGGATATGCCAAAACATTCCAGCTAATATCCTGACAAGAATGACAGAAGTCCGTGAATCGAAATCAAGATTGACATGGTTTATCCTGTCAAGAGGAACCCTGGAAAGAAGCAGCACCGTTTTTACTTTTCCTTGTGCCCCGATACATAAATCGGAAACAAAATGGTAAGTGTCAAAATCAGCTAATGCCCCGACCGGAACAAGCGCAATGTCGACGGCTCCGCTTTTTAATTTTTCAGCACAAATTTTAGGGACGGCGAGCTCAAGTTTGGAATGTTCTAATATGCCTGATTCCGTCAGTCCGAAGACAAAAGGAAAGGTATTCAGGTAAGATACAGCAGCAATTTTCAATTCCTTCATGATCATTCTTTCTTTGCAAAAATACGGGGAAAATCTGTTGTTTGACTTTAATTTCATTTCTTTATCTTTGCGCCGTTTGATAGAATTCCATTGAAGAAAACCATTACTTACACGATATTACTGTTGTTTTTGTTCAATTCCATGGGGTATTTTGTGGTATTTGAATTGAATAAATATCTCGTAAAGAAAGAAATGCAGGCGCTCCTCCTGGTGACAAAGGAACCTTTAAACCTCCTGAAAATTGTTGATCCCGAACATCATCCGGATTTTTCAAGGGTCGAAAAAAAAGAGATCATATATCAGGGTAAGTTGTATGATGTGCTTCTGGAAGTTAAAAAGGGAGGTGAAACCTGGTTTTACTGTAAGCATGATGTCAAGGAAGAATTGCTGATCGCAGGCTTCAAACGGATGGTTAAAAGCAGGTTCAGCCAGCATCTGCTTGACCATGTAATCAAAATTGCCATCACAAAACCTTCTTTGGGGATCCCGGATGTCTTTGTAAAGAAAATAAGCTATCCAAAACTTCTTATCCACTTCCTGCCTTTTTATCTTTCTCCTTTTAGTCCACCACCTGAAATTTAATTCTTCAGTATTTTTAAAAGGCTGCTTTCTCAGTTCATGGTATTGCCTTGTTAAAGTATGGATACCTGCCCTGAGCAAAGGTGTTAACGTATTTTATTCATCTGTTTTTTTAAAATCATTACATTATGAAATATGGTTTAATTTTTATTTATTGTTTTATCTTCATGTTATCTGCTGTATATGGTCAGCAGGTCAAAGTTCTTGATAAATCAGATCTGCAACCCATTGGTCAGGTAACCATTTCCAATTTACAGAAGACAGTCATGGTTGTTACTGATGCCAATGGATGGGCGGAATTGTCATCGTTTGCTGATACTGCTACATTGACATTTTCTCATTTGGCTTTTCAGTCTTTCAGCATAAAAAAAGCAAATATCAGTGGAAAACCAATGAAGGTGTATATGACGGAAAATATCATCAAACTGGATGAATTTGTATTTTCCGCGAACAGGACCGAGGAAAAAAAATCAGGTCTTCCATATAAAATCGAGGTGATCCAGGCCAAGGAAATCCAGTTTAGGAATCCGCAGACTGCTGCAACCATGTTAGAACAAAGCGGGGAAGTTTTTGTCCAACAAAGCCAAATGGGAGGGGGTAGCCCTGTGTTGCGCGGGTATGAAGCCAATAAGGTACTGTTGGTCGTGGACGGGGTGAGGATGAATAATGCCATATACCGGGCGGGACATTTGCAGAGTGTCATAACCGTAGATCCTTTCGGATTGGGATCAACGGAAATACTCTATGGCCCGGGGTCCACCATATATGGCAGTGATGCCTTGGGGGGGGTGATCAGTTTTATGACCCATAATCCCCTGCTGTCAACCAATGGAAAATTTCAGGTCCACGGAGATTTATTAGGCCGTTTTTCTTCAGCCAACCTTGAAAAAACAGGAGGAATTAACCTGAATCTCGGATGGAAGAAACTTGGTGTACTCTTAAATTTTTCCTATAGTGACTACGATGATCTGCATGAAGGGAAAGTTCGGAATCCCGCATATGGGACTTTTGGCGAACGATTGTTTTATGCCGAAAGGATTAACGGGAAGGACTCCACCCTGGTTAACGAAAAACCATGGATACAGAAGCAGTCTGCTTATTCTCAATATAATTTCTTGGGGAAGGTGTTGTTTCAACCTGGTTCAAAAAGCAGGTATGTGCTGAATGTACAGTATTCCAATTCCAGCAATATTCCGCGTTACGACCGGCTTACGGAGATGAAAAATGACAGTACCATGAAATATGCTGAATGGTATTATGGGCCGCAAAGCCGCTTACTGACTTCACTGAAAGCAGAATATGACCTGAATGCCGTGATTTTCGATCATGCCGCTTTCATTCTTGCTTATCAGAATACCCATGAGGACCGCATTCAGCGTGATTTCGGGAGCTCCAAAAAGAAGTTTAATCTTGAAACTATCGGTGTGATTTCATTCAATGCCGATTTTGATAAAAAACTGGCTAAAAGGGATAACCTTCGCTATGGGTTTGAACTTCAGTATAACCAGGTGACTTCAAAGGCTTATAATGAAAACATCAAAACCGGCATTACAACCGATGACAGAGCAACCCGTTATCCGGATCAAAAGGCCAATATGATGTACCTCTCAGCCTACCTTTCAAATAACTGGAATATCAATAAGATACTTGCGTTCTCACAAGGACTGCGTTTCAGTTATGTTACCCTGAATGCTGCCTATTCCGACACCATGGTGAAAATCATGAAAATCCCCTTTAATCCGGATATTGCTCAGAAAAACGCTTCCCTGAACGGTTATCTGGGATTGGTTGCCACACCCGGTAGGGACTGGAAATTCGCGTTGGTGGGTTCTACAGGTTTCAGAGCGCCTAACATTGACGACCTCACCAAATTGAATGTGGTTACCGGGCAGACCATCATCGTACCCAATCCGGATCTTAAACCTGAATATGCCTACAATATCGAGTTATCCGTGGCGAAAACCATTCTGGGAAGAGTAAGGCTTGAAGGGACCGCGTTTTATAACTGGCTGCGTGATGCGCTTTATATCGCACCATTTCCGTATAATGGACAGGATTCAATTGTAATGGATGGAGAAAAATACCAGACCCTGGCACAGACCAATGCAGGAAGAGCCTATATCTGTGGTTTCCAAGGCAACTTGCTGGCTCAGGTAACCAATTCATTCTCCATTGTCAGCAACCTGACCTATACTTATGGCTATAATGAAAGTGACGGGGCGCCTCTGGATCATATCCCACCGGTTTATGGTATGACGTCTTTCCGCCTTGAGCTAAGTAAGTTTAAAGGTGATTTCTATGTGGTCTATAACGGATGGAAAAGGATCAGCCAATACAGTCAGGGGGGAGAAGATAATCAGGTGTATGCTACCCCCTATGGTATGCCCTCCTGGTACACCCTGAACCTGAAATTAAGTTATCAGATTGAAAAGCATGTGAATGTTGAACTGGGAATGGAAAATATCCTGGATGAGCATTACCGGAAATTTGCTTCAGGCATTAGCAGTCCCGGAAGGAATATTATCGTTGCACTGCGAGCAAAGCTGTAACAAGGTCTGATGGATAGAAAGAACTTGCGGAATGACCAGAAGGCTGCCATCGTTACGGATGACAAAATCAGAAAGCTCCGCTTTTCTTTCATTATCCATCTGAAACCCCATCCGCTTGAGCACCATTTGGCCATCCATCAGGTCCCGTTTCATGACCCTTTGGATGGCCATCTCTTTGGGACAGAAAACATGGATGATACGGTCGAATTCTTTGGCAAATCCACTTTCATACAATATGGCAGCTTCATGAAGGATGTACGGTTCTGATTGATTTTGAGCGATAAACCCATGAAAATCATGCTTCACCAACGGATGAAGAATGCTGTTCAAGAGTTTCAGTGAGGTTTCATCTGAAAAAACGATGGAAGCCAGCTTCCCACGATCAATATTTCCCTCTGAGGAGAGAATCTCTTTACCGAAATAATGGATTAGTTCATGGATTACCTCTTCGTTACCAAGAAATTTCTTCGATGCGGAGTCGGCATGATAAATTTTTATTCCCAAGAGGGAGAAAATGCTGCAAACAGTGCTCTTCCCGCTCCCGATATTACCGGTCAGACCAACTTTGAACATGGGATCAGTACTTTTTTATAGAAGAATGCGAACGGTCAAATGCGAAAAAGAGGGTGTCGGGAGTAACAAAATATACTTCACTCGGGAAATTCGTCTCTGTAGCTATTTCCTTTCCAATGGCATGAGTCAGCATCATCCCGGTAATTTTTGAATCATGGTACCTGAGCTTGATGTTTTCAAGGCTTACATCATGAGAACGGACAGAAGGAAATAAAAACTGTTCTGAGAAAAACCCAAAACCCTGCAGTTTGATTTTTATGGTGAGTATGGTGTCTGAAGCACTGACCATTTTATAATTTGCAGGGATTTGGGTGTAATTCAGGCGGTAATGGAGCGTGTAATAGTAATCCTTCGAAAGCCTTATCAATGCCCAGATAAAAGAAGAAATGATCAAGCAGACGATAAAAATATAAAGCTGGTGCTGAAATTTATCGCTTCTTTTTTTTCTGGCATTACCAATGAATTCAAAGAATTCCGACTTCATGGTAATGAGGTTTTCAGCGTTATTTATTTTCTATGGTCTGACTGCTATCTAAAGCGATGGCTGATTTTTCAACGCGCAGCCTGACTTGATTTTCAACTTCAATGGTGACCGTTGTATCCTGGATTTCGACAATCCGCCCATGAATGCCACCAACCGTGATCACTTTTTGTCCTTTTTCCAAGGATTCACGGAATTTTTTCTGATCCTTCGACCGTTTCATCTGAGGCCGGATAAAAAAGAAATAGAACACAACGATGATCAATAATAAAGGAAGGAAAGATAACCAACCGCTTTGCTGCGATCCCTGTCCCTGAGGGGCCATGAGAAGAATATTCAAGAGATTTACCATAACGATTTAAGATTTGATTTTAATTAAAGTTTTTTATCAGTTTAACAGTTATTCTTTATTTCTGCCCTCCTGCAACAGTTACCTGGGCTTTGATATGGAGTACTGTTGTATTGGGTTGTGTATTGGCTACAACCAGAATGTTTTTTGATTGAAAACCCCTCCGTCCTTGGCTGTTAAAGGCTATTCTGATAACGCCTTCCTTTCCGGGTGGGATAGGTGTTTTTGAGAAGGAGGGAACAGTACATCCGCAGGAAGTGCTCACTTCAGTGATGATCATGTCGGATTTGCCAATGTTTTTAAATTTGAAATTATACGCAACGGTTTCCCCTTCAAGAATTTTTCCAAAATTATGTTCCGTTTCCTCAAACTGAAAAACAGGGAGAATGCTTTGATCAGACTTCCCGCTGGCAGTATTGGGGTTATTCACGAGATCTGAAGAGATTTTTTCTTGTTCATTCTCTGAATCCGGGTTGCAGGAAAAAAGAGTTAACCCGATGGCCATAACAAAAAAAAGAAATAATCGTCTCAGGAACATGAGGAATTTTTTTTCGCTGCAAAAGTACGATTTTTTAAACATATAATATGTTAATTTTACATGTTATGAGGGTCTATCTTGTCGGGTATATGGCTTCCGGGAAATCAAAAACGGGCAGAACGCTTGCGGATGATCTTGATTATGATTTTTTGGATCTGGACGAAATGTTTGAAGAACGTTACCATGTCAGTATTCCTGATTTTTTTCATAAGTACGGGGAAGAAAATTTCAGACCTATTGAACGGCAATTGCTTCATTCAACTTCAGGGTTTGATAATACAGTGATTGCTACCGGAGGGGGAACTCCTTGTTTTTTTGATAACATGGACTTTATCCTTCATCATGGCATTTCAGTTTATCTATATTGGAAAGCTGCAATACTGGCAAAAAGATTAAATCAGGTCAGGAAAAAACGTCCTGTGATCGGAGAAATGAAAGGACGGGAGCTGGAATATTATGTTCAGAAGCATCTTGAAGATCGAGAAAAATTTTACCTTAAGGCTGATTTTTTTATGGATATGGAAAAAGATGAATTGACGTCTCTGGTCTACCGGATAAAAAATCAAGCCTTCGGTTTAAACCTTTCTTTTTAAAAGCGCAATATTTTCCACATGTTGGGTATGGGGGAACATATCCAGGGGTTGTGACAGTATCAGTTCATATTGTCCTGAGAGCAGAGCCAGGTCGCGGGCCTGGGTGGCAGGGTTACAACTGACATAGATGATTTTCTCCGCTGCCATAGCCATAATGGAGAGGATCACTTTTTCATGCATACCGGAACGGGGTGGATCAGTAATCACGACATCCGGTGATCCATCTCTGGCGATGAAATCAGGAGTCAGCAGATGTTCAGCTTCTCCGGCATAAAACTGTATGTTTTCAATCCCGTTGATCCTGGCATTGGTGAGGGCATCAGCGATGGCTGCTTCTACAGCTTCAATACCAATGACCTGCCTGACCTGGGGGGCGATATAATTGGCAATGGTACCTGTGCCGGTATAGAGATCATAAACGGTTTCATTACCTTTGAATTCCGCATACTCAGCTACTTTTCGATAGAGATTGATAGCCTGAAAGGAATTAGTCTGAAAAAAAGAAACCGGCCCGATACGAAACTCCATTTCCTTTCCCGTCCCTGAAAAAGAAGGAAATTTCTCGGTAATATATGATTTGCCTTTGAAAAGGACAGGATTCAGATCATTGATGACATCATTTTTTTTGGGATTGATGACATAGTACAGCGATGTTATTTCCGGGAATGAGTCGGATAAGGCATTCATCAGTTCATGGATGATTGCTTTTTCATCCTCCCTGAACACCACAATGACCATCCATTCACCCTGAGTCGTGTTGCGGATAATCAGGTTACGCAGCAATCCGGTCCAGTTCCTTACATCATAAAAGCTCAATTGGTTCCGTATGGCATATGATCTGAGAAACAAACGGATCTCATTGGTTGGTTCCGGCTGTAGTGAACAATGTTGGATATCGAGTACCCGGTCGAAGAGCGTGGGAATATGAAAACCCAGCGCATTCCTGTCTCCCTCCATTTCATTACCTTCCTTTAAGGGTTCGGTAAACCATCGGCGGTTGGAGAAAGTGTACTCCAGTTTATTGCGATATTCTTTCTGCAAAGGTGAAGCAAGTATGGGAAGCACTATAGCCTCCTGAAATTTCCCAATGCGTTTCAGGTTTTCAGCCACCTGCTTGTGCTTGTAGAAAAGCTGGGCTTCATATTCCAGGTTTTGCCAGCGGCATCCGCCGCAAATTCCGAAATGCGGGCAAAAAGCCGTTACTCTTTGATCTGAATAGTGATGGAACCTTATAATTTTCCCTTCACGATAAGATCGTTTCCTCTTTACTATCTGGATATCCGCTATATCGCCGGGAATGGCAAAGGGAACAAAAATCACCAGGTCGTTGACCCTTGCTACTGCCTTCCCGTCGGAACCGACATCGAGGATTTCTACCTTTTCATAAATGGGAAAGAGGGAATTTTTTTTTTTCATTGATCAGTATCCTTTCTCCCTGTTCTTTTTCCAAAATGCAGGGAATCGCCCCATTCTCCGTAGCCGATTTCATCCCCTGCCATAGCTATCCTCATTTCGAGGCAATGCATGCATTCCGAGGCTTCTTCATCAAGACAGGGTTTATTCTCATACAGCAGGTAATTATTCCTGTATTTGACCGGTGTCAGGTTGGGCATGATCACATTGGCGCCGACCATCAGGGCTTTTTCTCTTCCCTGGGGATCAATGGTTTGCATGGCAGTGGTAGCAGCAATATTAATGTCTTTCATCATGATCCTGAGTATGGCCACCATCTTCAGAGAATACCTGAAACGTTCCTGAAGTGGTAGGAGTTGGTCCTTGTATTGGTAGAGCGGAGTTCCCTCATGTTCGATATAGGGACCCATACCAACCATATCGACATCAAAATCCTTGAAAAAAATCAGGTCATCCGCTAAGTCGTCAATGGTTTGGAAAGGGAGCCCGATCATGACCCCTGTCCCAACCTGAAATCCTACTTTCCTTAACACATGGAGGGATTCAAGCCTTCTGTTAAAATCATGCTTCAGGTTAACGGGATGGAGTTTTTGATAAAGTTTCGGATTGGACACCTCGATTCTCAGAAGATAACGGTGAGCGCCAGCTTCAAACCATCGGCGGTAGGTATCTTCAGTTTGTTCCCCAAGGGACAGTGTTATGTGTAATTTGCCTTCGGTGAATCTTCGGATCTCTTTTAATTGACGAGCGATATCAGCAATGAATTTTTTTGTTTTCCGCTCCCCGGACTGAATGACAATGGAGGCGTATTGGTTCTCATAAGCAAATTTTGCGGCTTCATAAACTTCCTCATCGCTCAGTTCATATCGCAAATAGCTTTTATTTCCGGCACGGATACCGCAGTAAAAACAATTTTTTGTACAATAATTGGAATATTCAATCAATCCCCTGAAATATACCTTCTTGCCCACGTATTCGGCTTTGATTTCCTGGGCTTTTTGAAAGATTTTCTGCGTATCTTCAACATTGGCATTAAGCAGAAGAATGATATCATTCCGCAAAAAATAATCTTTTTGTAAAATATTTTCAACCGACATGCTTAAAGGAGAATAAAAGTTAATATATTAGCTCAGGAAATGTATCGGTATTATAAGGCTGCAAAAATAGAAAAATCTATGGAAGAATTGATTAAAACTGTGCTGATTGATGATGATAAATCCAGTATCCTGGCGTTGAAAACCATGCTGGAAAGTCATTTCCCAAAAGTCAAGATTCTGGGAACCGGAAACACTGTTGCCGAAGGCGTTTCCCTGATTGATACAGTGCATCCTGAATTGGTTTTTCTGGATATCAATATGCCTGATGGTGAGGGATTCGATGTGATCGAAAAGGTATCTTTTCATGGCTTTCAGGTCATTTTTATTACGGCTTTTGATAAATATGCAGTCAGGGCATTTGAATTTTCAGCTTTGCATTATCTTGTTAAACCCATTACTCACGCTGGGATTAAGGCAGCCATTGAACGTTACAAAGATAACAAGGATGAAAATATCAACAATAAGCTGACCATTTTAAAGGACACCCTGAAGAATAAAAATGAGAAAATTATTATTCCTTCTACTGATGGTTTGAATATTGTCAAGCTTGGTGATATCGTCAGACTGGAGGCAGATGATGTGTATACCATGTTTTATATGACGGATGGAAAACGATTCGTGGCCTCCAAACCATTGAATAATTACGAGCGAATTCTTGAAGACCTTCCCTTCTCAAGAGTACATAGTAAACACCTCATCAACCTGATGTATATCAAGCGGTATATTAAAGGTAAGGGTGGTTCGGTGATCATGGAAGACAATACAGAAGTAGAAGTTTCCGTAAGGAAAAAAGCAGATTTCATTGAAAAACTTAAGAATTTTGCCCGCTTCGTCTAAACATTAAATCGGATATGGAGGATATCCCCGTCTTCCACAATATAATTTTTTCCTTCGATTGACAGTTTTCCTGCTTCTTTGCAGGCATGTTCGCTTTTCAAGCGGACAAAATCATCGAACTTCATGACCTCAGCCCGGATGAAGCCCCTTTCCAGATCGCTATGAATGACACCTGCTGCTTGGGGGGCTGTCATGCCTTTATGGATGGTCCATGCCCTGACTTCTTTAGGCCCCGCAGTAAAGAAGATCTCCAGGTCAAGTAAACGGAAAGCGGAACGAATGAGGCGATTTACGCCGGGTTCAGACAAGCCAGCATCACTCAGGAAAGCGTTTCGATCTTCTTCCGATTCCAATTCGGCGATGTCTGACTCCAGCTTCCCGGCAATGGTCAATATTTCTGCATTTTCAGTCTGAATGCTTTCTGAAAATAGCTTGCTGTATTGATTTCCTTGAATGGCAGAGGATTCATCCACATTACATACATACATCACGGGTTTATCAGTCAGCAGGAAGAGATCAGAAACGTATCGGCGGTCATCTTCAGTTACCGGAGCAGTACGGGCCGGTTGAAAGGATTCAAAATGGTTTTTAAAGACCTGCAATACCTCCTGACAGCGCCTGGCTTCTTTGTCCCCGGCCTTGAGCTGTTTTTCTGTCCGGATGAGCTTTTTTTCCACCGATTCGAGGTCTTTGACCTGAAGTTCCAGGTCAACCACCTCTTTATCCCTGCATGGATCCACACTGCCTTCGATATGAGGAAGTAAGGGATCGTCAAAGCAACGAAGCACATGGATTAGTGCATCAACATTCCGGATATCAGAAAGAAATTTATTGCCTTCGGTATGGCTTCCTCCTTTTGAAAGCCCCGGAATATCCACCATTTCCATAGTAGCGGGGACGACACGGGCGGATTTGATCAGGGCATCAATCGCAAATAAGCGGGGATCAGGTACATTGACTATCCCCAAGTTTGATTTTGAACTCGTAAAGGCAGCCTGGTGAACTTCCGCCCGATTACCTGAAATACAATTAAACAATGTGGTTTTTCCTGAACCTGAAAGACCGATGATCCCGCATTTCAATGGCATAAAATATTTCTTTGCCTGCAAAAGTACATCATCGCTTCTGAACATTCAAATACTTTACGTCTGAACTTTGTCAATTAAAATTCTTTTTTCTACCTTTGCACCCCGTTTTCAAGGGGAGTGAAAAAGGTAAAAGCGTTCTTTATCAATGTCTCCCGTAAAATTAACCCGAAGTTAAACCCGGAAGGTGAAGGTTAATCACCTCCATAAAGAAAAATTGAATGACTCCTGAAGAAATGAATGTCAACAATGAATTGGAGCAATCTGAAAAATTGAATATTGAACAAAACCCCGAAATTCCCGTAACCGATGAGATCGGAACCGGGGAAAAAGTTGATTCCGTAGAAGAAACAAGGATTGAAACGACACCGGCAGAAGAAAGCATCAAGGAAGAAAAACCCATTGTAGCAGAAGCTGTGGTGGAAGATTCACAAACCAATGTGCCTGCTGAAAAGCCAAGGAAAGAGAAAATAACAAGGGAAAGCCTAAAGGACTTTGACTGGGATTCCATCGGAAAAAAACATGAATTGTATTCCCAGGATGAGCGCCTCAGACTGGAAGATGTATATGATCAAACTTTACGTGCCATTCAGGACCACGAAGTCATAGAAGGCACCGTTGTCACCATGACCAACCGAGAGGTGGTGGTGAATATCGGATTCAAATCCGATGGCGTCATCATGCTGAACGAGTTCCGCTACAATCCTGATCTCAAGATAGGGGATAAGGTTGAGGTTTACGTGGAAAACCAGGAAGACACTACAGGTCAGTTGTTACTCTCTCATAAAAAGGCACGTATCCTTAAATCATGGGAACGTATCAATGACGCCTTTGAAAAACAGGAGATCATTAAAGGTTATGTGAAATCCCGTACCAAGGGCGGTTTAATTGTGGATATCTTCGGGATAGAAGCTTTTCTCCCGGGTTCACAGATAGATGTTAAGCCTATTCGTGATTACGATGTTTTTGTGGATAAAGTAATGGAATTCAAGGTAGTCAAAATCAACCACGAATACAAAAATGTGGTAGTTTCTCATAAAGCCTTGATAGAAGATGAACTCGAAGCCCAGAAAGCAGAAATCATTAAAAAACTTGAAAAGGGACAAATCCTTGAGGGTACGGTAAAAAACATCACTAGTTATGGCGTGTTTGTTGATCTTGGCGGGGTGGACGGATTAATTCATATTACCGATCTGAGCTGGGGACGAATCAACCATCCGGAAGAAATTGTGAAACTGGATCAGAAAATCAAAGTCGTTATCCTTGATTTTGATGATAACAAGAAACGTATTGCCCTGGGTCTGAAACAACTTACTCCTCACCCATGGGATTCGCTGGATCAAAATCTGAAGATAGGCGATAAAGTCAAAGGCAAAGTGGTAGTTATTGCTGATTACGGCGCTTTTGTAGAAATTACAACCGGTGTTGAAGGACTTATTCACGTTTCTGAAATGTCGTGGTCGCAACATCTTCGCACTGCTCACGATTTCCTTAAAGTCGGGCAGGAAGTGGAAGCGGTGATCCTTACTTTGGATCGTGAAGAACGCAAAATGTCAATGGGCATCAAGCAACTTATTCCGGATCCCTGGGCCAACATTAAGGAAAAATATCCCCTGAAGTCGAAACATCAAGCCATCGTTCGCAATTTTACCAACTTCGGGATCTTTGTGGAGCTTGAAGAAGGAGTGGACGGATTAATTCATATTTCTGACCTGAGCTGGTCGAAAAAAATAAAACATCCGGCTGAATTCACCAAAATCGGCGAGAGCATTGAAGTTATGGTGCTCGATGTGGATGTGGATAATCGTCGTCTTAGCCTTGGCCATAAACAACTGGAAGAAAATCCCTGGGATGTTTTTGAAAGCGTATTTTCTGTCGGCTCAGTTCATAAAGGAACCATTGTCAGCCTGAGCGATAAGGGTGCAATTATCGCCCTTCCCTATGGGGTTGAAGGATTTGCACCCTTGCGTCATTTAAATAAGGAGGATGGAAGCCAGTGCAAGGAAGAAGAATCCATGGATTTCAAAGTGATTGAATTTTCAAAGGAAAATAAAAAAATAATCCTTTCTCATAGTAAAATCCATCAGGATGCACTGGGTAGCGAGAAAAACAAAGAATCCAAACTTAGTCTGAAAAAGGAAAAAGACACCAAGAAAGCGGTCAAGAAGATTAAGGATAACCTGGAAAAAACAACCCTTGGCGATATTGATGCCCTGGCCAACCTGAAGGCTGATATGGTCAAGGCCGAAAACCTGGCCCGCGAACCAAAGCCTGTAAAGGATTCTCTCAAACTGGATATTGACACCCCTGAGGAAGAGCCGAAGGAAGAATAGATCATGACATTCTCATTCACGGTGCTGGGCAGCAGCGCAGCTGTCGCGGCAAATGACCGGAATTTAAGCGCTCATTTGCTCAACGCAAATGAGCGCTTTCATTTGATCGACTGTGGCGAGGGGACTCAGTTTCAGTTACGGAAATACCACTTCTCCATCATGCGGATCCGGCATATCTATATCAGTCACCTGCATGGCGATCACTATTTCGGCTTGGTCGGATTGCTTAATACCATGCATCTGCTAGGACGGTCGGAGGAACTTAATGTACACGGCCCCCCTCAGCTCAGGGAAATCATCGATATTCAATTGGATGCCGCTCAAACCCGCCTGAAATATCCGGTTCATTTTAATTTGCTCAGACCCGATGGTTACCAATTAGTAATGGAAGAAGAACATGTTGAAGTGCACAGTTTCCCGCTGAAACATAGTATCCCAGCCTGGGGTTTCGTATTCTGGGAAAAGAATCCACCCAGGAAAGTGACGGTAGCCCGGTCGGTGGCCTATTGCAGCGACACGGTTTATGATGAGCAGATCATTCCATGGATCTCCAATACAGGATTGCTTTATCACGAGGCGACATTCGCTGCCTCGTTGGCATCAGCCGCCTCCGAAAAAATGCACTCCACGGCTGCACAGGCAGCTTCCATCGCATTGAAAGCCGGTGTAAATAAACTGGTAATCGGGCATTTCTCAGCCAGGTATGAAGATGTGGAACCCCTGGTGAAAGAGGCCAGGGCTGTTTTCCCAGAGACCTATGCCGCAGAGGAGGGGGTGAGGCTGGAGATCTGAAGGTAAATTACCACGCTTGTTGAAGTGTCAATGGGTTAATCTATGATTTCTTAACTTTGTTCAATATTAAATTCATTATGATCATGAGAAGAAATATTTTAACATGTATTATTTTAACAATTATCATGGGTTCTTTATCAGCTCAAACGCCTAATCCATTTTTTGAGAAATGGAAAACGCCATTTCAGGTTCCACCTTTTGAACAGATTAAAAATGATCACTATCTCCCTGCATTCCTTGAAGGGATGAAACAACAAAAAGCAGAGATCGATTCGATCATTTTACGAAAATCCTCACCGACGTTTAAGAACACAATTCAGGCCTTGGATCAGAGCGGAGCTTTGCTCGAAAAGGTCAGTAATGTTTTCTATGCGCTGAATAGCGCCAATACAAACGATGAAATGCAGGATATTGCACGGAAAATATCCCCCCTGATGTCGCAGCACAGGGATGATATTAACCTGAATCCAGGATTGTTTAAAAAGATCAAAATAGTGTATGACCAGCGTAATAAACTGAACCTTACACCAGATCAGAAAAGACTGGTAGAAGAAACATATAAAGACTTTGTAAGAGGTGGGGCTGACCTGAATTCTGCACAGCAGGAAAAGTTAAGGGTATTAAATAAAGAAATTGCAATGCTTCAGCTTACCTTCGGCCAAAACCTGCTTGCTGAGAACAATACCTATAAACTGGTCATTGAAAAGGAGGATGAACTGGCCGGATTGCCTGATGATGTGATACAAACTGCAGCGGATGTTGCCAATAAGGATGCTGAGACAAAAGGGAAATGGGTATTTACTCTGCATAACCCCAGTGTCATACCTTTTCTGCAGTTTTCAGATCGAAGGGACCTCAGAGAATCTATTTTTACCGCCTACACTAACCGTTGTAACCATAACAACGAAAAGGACAACAAAGAACTGATCACCAAACTGGTGAAGCTCAGGGCTGAAAAAGCAATGTTGATGGGATATCCCTCGTTTGCCGCCTTTGCGCTGGAAGACCGTATGGCAAAAAAACCTGAAAATGTTTATCATTTGCTGGATTTGATATGGAAACCTGCCTTGGAAATGGCAAAAATGGAAGCTGCCGAGTTTCAGGAAATGATCAACCAGCAAGATGAAAAATTCAGCCTGGAAGCTTGGGATTGGAGGTTTTATAATGAGAAAGTGATGAAACAACGCTTTCAGCTTGATGAGGAATCATTGCGCCCATATTTTAAACTGGAGAATGTCAGGGACGGGATTTTCTATGTCTGCAACAAACTATACGGGATAACCTTTACAGAAGTTAAAAATGCACCCGTTTACCACAAAGACGTTACTTTGTATGAATGTAAAGAAGCCAATGGTACTCATTTGGGTGTTCTCTATATGGATTTTTTTCCCCGGGAAAGCAAAAGAGGAGGAGCCTGGTGTGGAAGTTACCGTTCCCAGTCGTATAAAAACGGGATAAAAATTCCACCTGTCGTCACTATCGTTTGTAATTTTTCTATGCCTTCAGGTGATAAACCCGCCTTACTGACACCAGATGAAGCTGAAACCTTCTTTCATGAATTCGGACACGCCTTGCATGGCCTCTTCAGCAATGTAAAATATAACGGTTTGGACCGGGTGCCCAGGGATTTTGTTGAACTTCCGTCCCAGATTATGGAACATTGGGCATTTGAACCTGAAGTGCTGAAGGTTTATGCAAAGCATTATCAAACGGGTATGATTATACCCCAGGAGTTGGTCGATAAAATAGAAAAGAGTGGAAAATTTGGCCAGGGTTTCAAAACAACAGAGTATCTTGCTGCCTCCTATCTTGATATGGATTATCATTCAAATATGAACGAAACAGGAGTTTCTGAGAAAGCCAGATCCATCTCTTCTCAGACCAGTGTGGGAACCATTTCGGTTGAAGCTGAAAGGGTTGATATTCCTATCCCGGAAATTGATGTCCTATCTTTCGAAGAAGCTTCTATGAAGCATATAGGACTAATTCCACAGATTCCACCCCGTTATCGTTCGACCTATTTTCAACATAGTATGACCGGTGGATATACCGCTGGATATTACAGCTACATCTGGGCGGAGGTACTCGACGCTGATGCCTTTCAAGCGTTTAAAGAGACTGGAAATATTTTTGATCAAACTACAGCCCGGAAATTTCGCAGTTGTATTCTGGAAAAAGGCGGATCTAAAGATGCCATGCAGATGTATATAGACTTTCGTGGGCATGAACCCGGAATCCAGGCTTTATTGAAAAACCGCGGATTGGAATGATCTGAGCTTAGTAAAGGATGAGTTTTTGAGTCCCTGTGCTTTTTATGTTCGAAAGCCTTACGAGATAGATACCCCTTGGTAATTCCGAAAGATAGATCTCCTGTCGGATTGTTTTCCCGGACTTACTTTCCAGTTTTTTGGTATAAATCTCTTTTCCGAGGGTTGACCATATCGCGAAAGTGTAATCAACCCCCTGATCTTCAGTTTCAATTATGACCGAATGACTGGCCGGATTGGGATATAAGCGAAATACGAGGGGAGCCGGTTTTTCATTGATACCAAGACAGGCATCGAAGGAAAAAATAACGGTGATGGAATCAAAGTCTGAACACCCATAAGCATTGGTGACCAAAACGTGATAGGTCTGACTGTCGTACCCAAGTCCGGTTGTCCCTACCGTGATTTCACGGGTGGTAGCCCCGTTTGACCAAAGATAGGTACAGCCTGGATTCCCTGCATCCAGCCTGAGGAAGTCAAAAACACAAACAGCGGTATCCGCATGACCTATATTAATGCTGGGAACCGGGTTGACTTCTACGGTTGTGCTGCCGGTAACAAGGTTATACCCATCGTTTATACTGACAAGATAAGTAGTAGTGACTATCGGTACAACCAAAGGATCTTTCTCATGGGATGAAAAACCTGGAGGAGTGGAACTCCAGTTATAAGAATATATTCCTGAACCACCACCTGGCATAGCGTATAAATGCACGGTATCGTTGAAACAAACCACAGGAGGTTGTGCCACAGGTAGGGTCGAGAGGGCGCCACCTTCTACAAAAACAGAAACCTGGGAAACTTCGCTCTGACAATTGCTTTGGAGATCATTAACGACCAGGAGAAAGATGGTTGAATGACTAAGATTTCCAGTGGAAGGATGTTGTTCCGTAGAGGTAAAACCGGGAGGATTTGAAGTCCAGGAATAAGTGTAATTACCATAACCACCTGTGGCTGAACCATGCAGGGTAGTACTTGTGCCATTTTGAATGGTTACATTCTGCCCGGCATGGGCTGTTGGAACAGGGTGAACCATGATGGTGATGGTATCTGCCACATAGTGCATACAAACATCCGTAACTTTTACCGTATAGGTGCTCTGTCCGACGGGTGGAGTTACAGTAATGGTGCTGTCATAAGCATTGGGGAGGTTCCATTGATAGGCAAGGGGTGGATACCCGCCTGAAATATCTGTTGAAAGCTGAACGGGACTTCCTGCACAAACTGTTGTATCGTTTGCTGGTTCTATGGAAAGGGGAACATAGTCTTCAATGAAAGCGGTATCACTTTCAATGGTCCCATCACAGGATATCTGATTGATTTTAAGGATAACGGTTTTTTCTCCTTCATTTATCGTATCCCAATAGGGATGGATGATCAATGAAACTGTATCATGACCGGGGGGGAAGGTTATATAATTGGGAATAGTAGCATAGTCCACACCATTAACTGCTGTACCCAGGATGTCATAATGCACAGTATAACCATTGTGCATACGGGTAGTCAGTTTAAAGCCCATGGCAACATCGCTGCACCCTTCCACGGCTTTTTTCCCCAGCGGAGGGATGGAATTGCTTGTACTCAGGTTGACACCGGGGCTGGAAAAACTGTTTTTTTCCAGGAAAACCCCGGAATCATAAATATGGTCCACTGCATCGCCTATGGAAAGTTTGATGTGATAGGTTGAGCAGGGCTTGACAATATGAAAGGCTGTGAAAATATGGGTCAGCCCATCATACTGGTAATACAGCCCCCCGCTGTTGTTCCAGTGGGAAGAAGGGTTTGAGCAGATGTTGTTGATGGTTACATAATTGGTCGCCGAACCTGGCATTAATGCAATGTTTACACTGTTGTTCGAAAAGGTTCCATTGATCAGCGGACCACTGAGAAAAAAACCAAAAGCATCATTATACTGGTTGCAGTACTCAAAAAATTCTTCTGAACCAAAAACATAACGGAATCTAATGGTGTCGAACTCAGGAACGAAATCAAATTCAATGATTGCTTTATCATGAGTCGAGGTGCCGGCAATGATATTCAGATCAGGATCTCCACCCCCCTGGGTATTAAATCCCTTGTCGCCTACATTGTTGGGTCCAATGGCGAAATTTGCTTTTCCTGTTGTCAGAAGCACTCCTGAGGAAATTCCCAATTGGGTTGCAGCCTGCCCGGAAGCAATAAAAGTGCCCAACTGATCAGAAGTAATCGAGGCTGATGATCCATTATAGGTTGCATTGCTTACAGTAACACCGGCGCCAACGATGAAGTTTTGCACCAGTTGAAGGGGAGTCATGTTCATAGAAGAACCCTGAACAACATTTAATTGTGCCTGCAAGCTTTTAACAACAGCCATCAGGAACAGAAAAAGAATGATTTTCCGTAACATATAGGCGAATTTTCAACCAAATATACAAAAAAAAACCAAGAAGTTATAACAGGGCGTCATAAAGCACCTCAATGGGATGCTTGGCTTTGCGTCCCGTTCCATCCTGGATCTGTTGACGGCAAGAAGTCCCGGGAGCAGCAATGATCACATCAGTATCTGTTTTTCTGATTTCTGGAAACAATACCAATTCACCGACCTTCATGGAAACATCATAATGTTCTTTTTCATATCCGAAAGCACCAGCCATCCCACAGCAACCAGATTTGATTTCTTCGACCTTGTAATTAACAGGCAACGACAGCATCTTTTTTGTCGGTTCAGTGGAAGCAAGCGCTTTTTGATGACAATGCCCGTGTAATTTAATGATCCTTGCATCCTTTGTAAAGCATTGCTGGAGCGATTTCCCCTCCGCCTGCATCCTGGGCTCTGCTTTATGTATAATGAATTCCTCGAATAACAAGGCATTGGCAGCAAGTCGTTTGGCCGCCTCTCTCTGGGAAGAATCAACAAGTTCAGGATATTCATCCCTGAAACTCAGGATGGCTGAAGGTTCGATTCCGATAAGAGGTGATTTTTCGGTGATCAGTCCTTCAAGCATTTTTACATTGGTATTGATGATCTTTTTTGCTTTCCTGATCAGTCCTTTTGACAGGTAAGTCCTGCCGCTTTCCAGATGGTCGGGAAGGATGACCGTATAGCCCAGGGCATTCAGTAATTTAATCGCTTTGATCCCGATTTCAACATCATTGAAATTGCTAAACTCATCCGCAAAAAGATAAACCACTGGACTCTCAGGGGCAAGCTGAGGTTGCTGATGACTTGCCCAATGCCGTAAAGTGGTTGTATATAGCAAAGGGATGTTTCTTGCGGGGGCAAATCCAAGGATTCTTTTCGTAATACCTGAAATTATGGCATTGCGTTGAAAAAAGTTAAATAATCCCGGCAATAAACTTCCCAATGCATTAATTTTCGTGATATGTGCAATGAGTTTTGAGCGCAGTGGAATCCCATTGGCATCATAATAATGCTGAAGAAATTCTGCTTTTAGTTTCGCGATATCAACGTTGGAAGGGCATTCTGATTTACAGGCTTTACATGAAAGACAAAGATCCATTATTTCATAGATTTCCCGGTGATCAAACGGGTTAAGCTTCTCCGAATGGGTCAGAAATTCCCTGAGAATGTTGGCTCTGGCCCTGGTTGTCGTATTTTCATCCTTTAAAGCCATATAAGAAGGGCACATCCATCGGCCTGTCAAAACTGTATTGCGACAGTCACCCGACCCATTGCATTGCTCTGCTGCCCTCAGTATTCCGTGACTGGCAGAAAAATCAAAAAAAGTGTCAATCTTTCTGGCTTTCTGACCAAGTTCGAACCTCAGACTGGTATTCATTTTCGGGGTATCGACAATTTTATGGGGATTGAAGATATGCGCTGGGTCCCAGGTATCTTTTATCGCTTTGAGCAGAGAATAATTCCGTTCCCCAATCATCAAGGGGATAAATTCACCCCTCAGACGCCCGTCTCCATGCTCACCGCTGAGTGACCCTCTGAATTTCTTAACGAGTTTGGCCGTTTCCAGCGCTACCGTGTGGAAAAGCTCTACATCTCCAGGATCTTTAAGGTTTAGAACGGGTCGTAAATGTAATTCTCCTGACCCGACATGAGCATAGTAAACACAGTTTAGTCCTAGTCCTGAAATCAATTCGTTGAACTCCCTGATATACTCGGGCAGCACTTCCGGCCTGACGGCAGTATCTTCAGTTACTGGCACTGGTTTACGGTCGCCAGGATAGTTGGAAAGCACTCCAAGTCCTGCCTTCCTGAGCTCCCAGACCCTTTTCAGTTGCGGAGGGAAAACGATGGGAAAATGATATCCCAACTCCGAAGCACGCATCTCGGTTTCCATGTCAGCAGCAATGTTCAGGATTTCTTCCCGGGTATCCCTTGCAAATTCAATGATCAGTATGGCTTCCGGATCTCCTTCAATAAAAAATCGGTTCTTACGCTGTGTGGGGTTATCACGGGTACAATCCATGATTGCTTTATCCATTAATTCCACGGATCCAGGGTGGTATTTCAGGGCGATCAGGTTAGCTTTCAGAGATTCTTCAACAGAATGACAATGGACACAGATTAATGCTTTCTCTCTCAGAGGCAGAGGAACTAGATTCAGTTTGATTTCGGTAATGAACATCAGGGTACCCTCGGAACCTGCTATAAGTTTCGAAAAATTAAAGGGTAGAAGGGAAGCTTTAGTCAGCTGGTGAGTGGGTGAGCTGGCGAGTGGATGAAAAGGAGAGGTATCCAGTAGCAGGTCGATGGCGTAGCCAGTATTCCTTCTGTGAAGGGTCGGATCCGGAAATTCTTTGCGTATCTCTTTTTGGTTCTCAGGATCGGAAAGCAGGTCTGATATTTGTCGATAAATTTTATTTTCCAGGGTATCTCCCAATGTTTTGGCTTGAAATTCCGCTACCGTCAAATCCCGGAACTCTACTTCCGATCCATCACTTAAAAAACCTTTTACCGAGAGCACATGATCACGTGTACTTCCATAAATAATTGAATGTGCTCCACAGGAATTATTGCCGACCATACCCCCGATCATACAACGGCTGGAGGTTGATGTTTCCGGTCCGAAATATAAACCAAGTGGCTCAAGGGTTTTATTTAATTCGTCAAGGATAACTCCTGGCTGAACACTGACCCAGTGATCTTCTTGATTGATTTCAATGATTTGTGTCAGATATTTTGAAACATCCACGATCATACCGGAACCTACCACCTGACCGGCGAGAGAAGTCCCAGCGGTACGCGGAATCAGGGGCATGTTATGCTGGCCGGCATATCTGATCAGGATACGGATATCATTGATCGTTTTTGGACGTGCCACAGCAAGCGGGACTTCACGGTATGCTGATGCATCCGTTGCATACATCAGGCGTGAGGCTGTGTCGAAATAGAGATCTCCTTCCAAAAGACGTTTGAGTTCATGCATAATCTTATTCTTTTTCCTTATATCCTTTGTCGATGGCTTGACGGTTATGCTGCATGTAGGCAATTGTATCGTGGTTCCTTAAATCCAGGACGGATTGCAAATGCATGGGTTCAGGATTCTCTGGATCAGCCATGGCATAAATCCTGATCCATTTTGCAACCATATCCCTTGCATCTTGATTCAGTGCTGTATTTATCTGTGAATAACACAAAATACTGAGAAAAGACAGCAGCCGTTTGTTCATCCAGACCATTTCCTGGTCTTTCCCGTTTCTCGACCCAGTCTGCAGTATTGATATTTTTTCAGCCCACCAGCTAGGGTCTTGGGTAACAAGGGCATCCATGAGCAGTTGGCGTTCTTCGTCCTCCTTCTGAAGGATTTTCTCACGGTACTGCTGATGTTTCAAATAAGCAGGGTTTTGCTTCAGTGATAAAGCATGCTTTTCAACTGGATTAATACCGGGTTTGCCTTCCAGATTAAGCCATTGGATGGCTTCTTGTATTACCTCTTCGGGAGGCCATTCATGAGTGCCTTCGAAAGTTGTAAAAAAATGCCTTACGGCCGTCTGATCCAGCATCTGGTCCAACTGTAGCATTTCATGCAGATTGAAATCGCCTAAGCCGGCAATACCGAAAAGTTCAAATTTCAGGGAGGGAATGGAATTCAAACCTGGAAGCCCGGCTCCACAGGCAATCACACCACGTATCCCCGGTTGAATCAAAGCCAGCATGATGGATACCCTGGCGCCTCCTGAAAATCCCATGAGGTAAACCCTGCTTTTATCAACAGCCAAGGATTCACCAAGATCAGTCATCAAGGTTCGATAGATTTTCTGCGTCGCTTCCGTACTTAGTCCGTTTTTTGAATTATTTGATGCCGCGAGAATAAAACCGCTCTGGCTGGCTAGGTCTTTGTACTTATCAAGCGGTAACAAACCTGAAGCATGGGGATCGAAAGCTAGAATTAAAGGAAAACCTTTTTCCGGAGGGCGGGTTTTCGGAATAAACAGCGCATAGGTGATGGTGGTATCAGCAGAACAGGGAATAGCAGGATATACTCGTCCCGGCTGGGGATGATCCCTGCTTCCCTTTCCATTCTTGATCGTATTCGGTAAACAAGAGGGGTAAAACAGGAAAATTAAACAGACCAGGGAAAACGTATAAATAAATCTCACTTATTATAGAAATTTGTGGAATCAAATATCATATCAACGGAGCATGCAATGACTCCACTGCACAAACTGCCGTCATGCTCGTTGACTACTGTTTCTCCTACCGACACAAACAGATCAAAAAATTTTTTCTTGACCGGATTTTTCGTTGTGTAATCCACACGAGGTCTGTTCAAGATAAGTGGAAGTGTCATAATTTTTTTTCAAAAATAACGAAAAGGACGTTGCATTTTCCATGGTAAATAGAAGAAAATTGTCATGTTTTGGTTGATAATATAAAGAAATCCTTACTTTTGATAAGGAATTCTCCACTATAGATCGGGATTTTTGTTTTTATGAATGCATCACACTGCCTTTTCTTTTTTTTCAGAATTTTCTTTTTTGGAGTTCTTTTTTTTCTGGAAGTCCCGGCTTGCTTTGCCCAACACTATTTATCGCGGACATACACCGAAACGGACGGGCTGGCAGCCTCGATGGTCTATGGTATTGTCCAGGATTCCTCTGGCATAATCTGGATTGCCCGCAGGTCGGGTATTTCTTCTTACGATGGCACTTCTTTCACCAATTACAATGTAAATGATGGCTTGAGGGCAACTACCTATACTTTTATAACCATTGATGAAACAGGAAAAATATGGGCCTTGCCTGAGACTGCCAATTTAACGGTGACTACTTTTAATGGAAAGAAATGGGAGACTTTCGCCGGTCAACCTGGTCTCCGGACAAGAATGGGAGCTAAGTATTCTTCTTTTGAGGTCTGTTATTCCGATGGGAAGCCTGTTTTTTTTGTCGGGACTACCCGGGATGGAGTTTATATCAACCGTAACGGAAGATGGAGCAGGTTTGGCAGAGATAATGGTCTCATCAGCAATAATATTTTTTCTGTCAGATGTCTGAACGGTGTTATTTATATAGCTACTGATAAAGGCTTATCCATTATTAGAAAGAACATCATCGAGAACAATCCTCCCTGTCAATCCTCATTTCCTTCCATGACAATACTCGGTCTTGCCCAAGATAGGAATGGATTATGGCTGCTTGGAAATAACTGGCTTGGGTATCTTAAGGAAGGGAAATTTGAGCTTATGAATACCGATTTTAATCTGCCATCCAATACATTTTGGAACTCTTGCTTTCTTTATTCTGACGGCAGAGGGAATATCTATTTTGGAAACCCTTCTTTTGTATACTGTTATTCACGGGAACTGAAAACTCTAGAAGCCTTTGGAAGAAACAACGGCTTGATTTCGGAAGGAGGCACTTCAGCCTTGGTTGACCGTGAGCAGAACTTATGGTTTACAGGGTACCGGGGTATCACCAAGATCAGTTCAAAACGTTTTGTGAATTACTCTCAAGCGGATGGTTTATTCAGTAATGAAGTGGCTTCCGCAATTATGAAGGGTCAGTCGGATTATGTTTTTGGCCACGAAGGGGGCCTTTCTTTTTTCAATGGGAAAGGATTTTCCAAAAAAATGCTTATTCATCCTGACGCTGTTGCTAGTTTCGAAAACCGAGTACTTGACCTTGATCAGGATTTATCTGGTAATCTTTGGTGTGCGGTTAGCGGGTTGGGCCTTGCCAAACTTGACCAGTCGGGAAAGATAAGATGGTTTGGAACAAAAAATGGATTAAAAGGAACAACGTACTCTGTTACCCATACTTCAGATGGGAAGATTTTTGCAGGAACCTCCTTTGGCTTGTTTCAACGCAATGGGGAGGAGTTTATTCCATTGAAGCTGGATGGCCTTGCTCAGGCTGGAGTCAGAAAAATAATTCCGGGACCGGATAATTCACTCTCCCTGGCCACGATGAGCAGCGGTTTGATCCATTATGAAAATGGTCGATCCACGGTTTATATGCCATCTGACAATTCCCTGGCAACAAATGTTTTTTCTTTTCTGGAAGACAGGGAAAACCGTAAGTTGGTGGGAACTGCTGCCGGTCTTTACATGATCAAAGATAAGGGATTAGTTAAGGTTGACGAGGGAGGCTTAAGCATTGACCGTCCCGTTTATCTGATCATAGAAGATCGTTCATGGAGGCTTTGGTTTGGTACAGACCATGGGCTTTATCGATGGGATGGCGCTAACCTTGAACATTTTACCACAAAGGATGGGTTGTCAGGACTGGAGATTAACCGTGATGCATGCTTTATGGATCAGAAAAATCATATCTGGTTCGGGACCAACAACGGCCTGACGGTTTTTCAACCGGAATTTGATTATGACATGACAACTATACCTCCACCCAGGATTAAAATTTTATCGCTTGAGGCTGGAGCCGACTCCCTCAACCCGAATCAGAATAAAATACTGTCTTACAACCAGAATAACTTAGTGTTCGCTTTTCGCGTCATATCACTCATCGATGAAAAACAGGTCTTTTACAAATACAAACTGGAGAACTTCGATACCTCATGGTCTGAAAAAATACATTTTGTTGATAATAAAATTCGGTTTAACAACTTACCGCCGGGAAATTATCGTTTACAATTAAAAGCTTGCAATGCTCTTGGTATATGGAGCGAACCGGTGGTTTCCGGATTTTTCAGAATTCCCCAACCCTTTTATTTTCAATGGTGGTTTTTTATCCCTGTCCTGCTTTTTTTGATCCTCTTGACAGGATTGACAGGGAGGTTTATTCTGGTCAACCGCTACAATCTAAAACTGGAGCAGATGGTGACTCTCCGTACGGCGGAATTGTCCGAAAGTAATGCAGCCAAAGATAATTTTTTCTCCATCATTGCACATGACCTGAAAAGCCCCTTCAATGTCATTCTGGGAATGCTGGATATTTTAAACCGGGATTATGATGAGTATTCAGAGAATGAAAAAAAGGAGATGTTGCTCAAACTGAAGAATGCTTCTGTAAGAACCATAAATCTCTTGGATAACTTGCTGACCTGGGCACGTTCTCAGAAAGGGCTTCTTCCTATTATCCCGGAGAATATAAAAATTTCTGACCTGTTGGATGAGAACCTGACCCTGATGGAACCCTCCGCTCATGGAAAAAAGATCAGACTGTTAAAAAACGGTGAGGAGCATCTTATTGTAAGGGCCGACCGGAATATGCTGAACACCATAATCCGTAACCTTATTTCCAATGCCATAAAATACACTTTCCCCGGAGGCAAAGTGGAGATCTGGATCAAGGAAAAAGACCCCAAAATCGTTGAAATATCCGTTAAAGACTATGGCTGCGGGATGTCGGCACAGGTGTTGGGGAAACTTTTTAAAATCGATTCGAGACTTTCTGTCAAGGGTACGCGCAATGAGATCGGAACGGGTTTGGGTTTGATTCTGTGCAAGGATTTTATTGAAAAAAATCATGGCAGTATTCAGGTGACCAGTATCGAAGGAAAAGGCAGTACTTTTTCGTTCACTCTCCCCTCAGGTATTGGGATGTCTTAAAACAAACCGCTCATCAATTCTTCCAATGTCAGATTGGAAAAATAATCCTCAATTCGAAATTTTTTAAACGCTTCCCTGATGGCAGATTCTTCATGGTTTAATCCAGTGAGGGAAAGTTCGATTTCCTCAGTGTCATATTTTCCAAAATAATCTCCGAAGATCCTGGCATGCAAAATGATCCCATTTTTGACATCAAGATCTATCTCGATTGTTCCGCTTTTTTCTGTTCTGAGCATCCTCCTGAAATTATAATTCGGGGAATAACCGAAATTCCATTCCCAGGTACTGTATTTGCTTCTCACCAGTTCATGGATGTTGTCATGATCTTCTTCAGAAAGTTCATAAAACCTGGCATCAGGATATTTCGACACCATGTGACGCTGGATAGCCTCTGCAAATTCCAGAACATCCATAGGGATTTTCAGATGCTCACTGATATTGGTCACCCGGCTTCTGACAGATTTGATTGCCTTATCTTTGAATTTCACGGGATCTACATTCAAAGCTTTACTAAGATCTGTCATATGAGCTGAAAACAGTAATGTTCCATGATGAAGCACCTTGTTTTTCCAGATATGTTCAGCATTACCGGAAAATTTTTTTCCCTCTATGGTCAGATCGTTTCTTCCTTCAAAACGTGCATCTATTCCCAAGGAACGAAGCACTTCCAGAATGGGTTCGGTGTATTTTCTAAAATCAATAAGACCTTCTTCCTGTCCTGATTTAATAAAGGTGAAATTCAGGTTTCCCAGATCGTGAAAAACCGCTCCTCCGCCTGAAAGACGGCGAACTACCCTGATGTTATTCTGTTTGACATAATCAAGGTTGATCTCAGCCAGGGTATTCTGGTGTTTACCAACAATAATGGAAGGAGAATTTCTCCACAGCATGAAGGAATCTTCAGAAAAATGTTTCAACACATATTCTTCCGTTGCCAGGTTGAAATAAGGATCAGTATTATTCCTTTTGATGATCAGCATAATTTTCAATTTTGCGCAAAAATAAATCATTCTTTGAAAAAACACTGATTAAATGTACTTTTGATCCCCGTTATGGAAAGGCTGGTTTATTTCGTTTTTCGTTTTTTTGTCGGATTGTTTTCATTGTTTTCTTTCAGACAATTATATTTCTTTTCAGATGTTCTCTGTTTTTTCTTTTACCGGATTGTAAAATACCGGAAAAAGATTGTCTTTGAAAACCTTACACATTCATTTCCTGAAAAATCCAAAGAGGAAATTAGAATTATTGCCAGAGAATTTTATAAACATCTGTTCGATGTGGTCACAGAAAGCATGAAAGCTTTTACGATGACTGAGGAGTCGGTCGTTCCTCGCTATCAGTTTGTCAATGCAGGTATCTTGGATGATTATTTTAAAAAAAACAAAAGCGTTATATGCGTGGCCGGGCATTTTAATAATTGGGAATGGGCAGGGATTGCAGCCGACCCCCAGGTATCCTTGAAACCCATAGGTTTTTACCAGCCATTGACAAACAAACTGACCGATGCTTATGTAAGAAGGGTCAGGGTAAAAGGCAGGACGATCCTTGCCCCCATTACCAGAACAGCAGAAGTGTTTAAGACTGATTACGGTGAACCGGTGATTATTTATATGGTTGCCGACCAGAGTCCGTCAAGTTCAAGATTGGCCTATTGGACAACGTTTCTTAACCAGGAAACTGCAGTATTGCATGGGCCGGAAAAGTATGCCCGATTGTCCAATTTTCCTGTTTTTTATGCAGATGTACAGAAAGTGAAAAGAGGTTATTATACGGTAACCTTTATTCCCCTTGTCCTTGACCCGTCGAGCGCTGAAGCAGGAGAAATAACAATAAAATTTATGAGAACGCTGGAAGAAAAAATTAAAGAAAATCCTTCGAGCTATCTTTGGTCACACCGCCGCTGGAAACTCAAACGTACTCCATCTCACTAATCACTAACTCGTCAGCTTACAACAGTCCTCCATTTTGATAAATGGCCAACTGAGCCCCATAGAATTTGTTGATGCTGGTAGTCAGCTTATTCCTCAGATTTGTCAGTTCTCCGGTGATAAAATCCACCCTGATCGTATCGCCGTTTTTCAAGTCAATAAGGGTGAGCATTTCAGGTTGATAAGTCAGGATAGGCAGGGCAGCGTTGATGGCATTGCGTTCATAAATAGCTCCGTATGATTCGGCAAGGATACAGGAAATACCGAGAGAAAGGAAGCAATCCACAGCTTGTTGCCGTGAACTTCCTGCCCCGAAATTTTTCTGGGTGATGACGATGTCGCCTTTTTTGGCTTTTTTTGCAAAATCCTCGAATCCTTTCAGGTTGTCGAAAGTGTATTGCCCCATTTCCTTGATGTCAGTGATGGTCAGATAGCGGTTATGAAAGATCATATCGGTATCAATATCATCTTTGGGAATAATCCATACACTTCCTTCAACAAGCGTTGGCTTTTCGGATCTGGGTTTCTCCTGATGAGCAACGACCGTTTGCCTGAAATTACCTGAAGGTCCGAATAAAGCAGGGGACTCAGGTATCTGCTCAGGAGTAGTAATGAATCCGGCTATGGCAGAAGCTGCAACCACGGCAGGTGAGGCAAGGTAAACCAATCCTTTTCCCTGTTTCCCTTCAAAGTTTCTGTTGCCGGTGCTGATGGTCACCTCTCCCGGGCCATTCTGCCCAACCTGTCCGGCTGCACAACCTGCGCAACCAGCATTTGAAACCATGGCTCCTGAATCTTTGAAAATTTTAATCAGTCCTTCATCCATAGCCTGGTTCCATATATCATTCGTCGAAGGAACGATTTTCAGAACAACCCCGGGAGCAATTTTTTTACCTTTTAAAATGCTGGCAGCAATCCGGAGATCTTCAATACGGCCATTGGTACAACTACCGATAAAACCGGAATCAATTTTCTGTTTGATGACTTTGTCAATGGCAATGTTATCATGCGGGTGACCGGGTTTAGCGACCATAGGAACAAAACTCCCGAGGTCAATATCAAAGGTTTTTTCGTATAACGCATCGGTATCTGCCATCATTCCCTGAAAATCCTGGCCTGTCAGGTGCTTTAATTCAGACAAGAGCGAAGGAGTAGTAGGGAAGAACAAAATAATGGCACCCATTTCTGTACCCATGGAGGCAATCGTAATGCGATCTGCAAGACTGAGATGCTCAACTTCCTTGCCCGAGAACTCCACCGCATACCCTAAAAGTTTATTGGCTCCAAAAATGGATAGCAGGTTAAGGGCAATATCCTTAGCGGAAACGTTGAGGGGTCTTTTCCCATTAAGATTTATCTTTACTGTGGAAGGGACTTTAAACCAAACGAAACCTTTGGCCCAGGCGGCAGCAATATCCTGATCGCCCATACCTTGTCCGAAAGAAGCAATGGCTCCCATGATATTGGCATGGGAATCAGTGGAAACAAAAGTGCTTCCTGGCCAGGCTAGACCTTTATCAATGGCAAGATGAGTTCCAATGCCTGCATCCACATCATATACCCGGATGTTGTTTTCACGGGCAAAATTCCGGCAGTATTGCTGGTTGGCAGCATATTTCTGATCTGATCCTCCAGGATTGCAATCAAAGGTGAAAATGGTTTTGGAAACATCTGCAACCGTCAAACCGTTGTCAACGATGTTTTTCACCACATTCGCTCCGCCAAAGTCTCGAGCGGCACGTGTATCGATCATTACATCAACAATGTCGCCAGGTTTTACAACCGTCTGATTGGAATGTGCAGCTATAATTTTTTCTATGATAGTCATATGGCTTTGTTTTAATTATTGAATGCAGTCAATGCAAAGATATATGAGAGATGTCATTTTTCTGCATTCTTTGCATTTCTTTATTATAGCATTCCTGTATTTATTTCAATCGTTCCCTGAATGGTTCAAAGGTCATAAAATCAGCATGATGAACGATATATGCTTCTACTGTGCGTTTGACCATATCACCCTCCCCGGCATGGGTGGCAATGATGTGGCATACAGCGGCAGGAACACCACACTGCTCGGCAAGGGAAACACCGGAAAACGGATGACGGAGATATTTACCGTACATGCCCTGTATTGACTTCCCGTCCTTCATCTCATATTCCAGCAATTTACCTACATCGGCAAGGATGGCCCCGGCGATAAGGATGTCCATATTGACAGGCAAATCATTTTTAAAAAATTCGTTCATTTTATTGCCTGCATCTCGGGCTACATGAACCACGCACCTTTTGTGTGCCATAAACGAAACTTTAAGGTCTGGTCCGGCAAGGAGGGTAAATGGAATCCGGTTCAAATCTTCCGGGCTAAGGACACTTTTTTCCAGGGCAGTTTCCCAGGTTTTTGCTGTTTTTTCACGGAGGTCGGGATCTTCAATCCACATCAACTCCGGCCACAGGGCTTTAATTTCTTCTTTCATAAAAAAAGGGTTTGAGAATTGGTGAGCTATAGTGTTTTCCAATTCACCAGCTCGCCAGTTTATATCAATTTACTTATGATTGCATCACCCATCTGCTGAGTAGTGGCAGCTCCTTTGCCGAATACATCAGGAGTACCTGATAGTTTCATCATGTCGTAGGTTTTGACTTTACCTTCTTCAATGACCTCTGCGACAGCTTTGCTGATTTTTGCAGCTATTTCATTTTCCCCGATATGCTCAAGCATCAGTACAGCGGAGAGAACCATTGCGATCGGATTGACGATGGAAGGATTAAATTCAGCATATTTTGGAGCCGATCCGTGGGTGGGCTCAAAAACAGCAATTTCAGGTCCGATGTTGGCGCTGCAGGCAAAGCCCAAACCTCCGATCAAACCTGCAAAACCATCAGAGACGATATCTCCGAACATGTTTCCGGCCACAATCACATGATAGATTTCGGGATTTTTGGTGAGCCACATCATCTGGGCATCAATATTGGTATCCTGTACTTTGATCCCCGGAAATTCATTCCTGGCCATTTCTTGGGCAACCTTCAGCATCATTCCTGAGGTTTCACGGATAACATTGGGTTTTTCGCAAACCGTGATGGATTCAAACCCTTTCGACTTTGCATATTCCAGTGCTGCCCTGACGATACGGGAAGTGTATTTTTTCGTAAAGATACGGGTAGAAACAGCGAGTTCAGGACGGGGACACCAGGCAAAATTATCCCTGAATTTTTTATGGGTCATCAGGGCATCATAAACCTGATCAGAAGGATTCGTCCATTCAACGCCACCATATAATCCTTCCGTATTCTGGCGGAAAATCATTGTGTCGATCAGGGGTTCTTCTATGACTCCTCCGAATCCACGCCGGATGAAATTAAGCGGATTTCCTTTAAAAGTTTTGCATGGACGCATACAAATATCGAGATCATATTTCTGGCGCATAGACACGATGGGGCTGTAATAGGTAAATCCCTTTCCCCTGAGCTCAGTTTCCAGCTCAGCTTCTGCCTTGTCTTTGGGTTTTGAGGTGATGGCACCAAACAGTCCAATTTTATGTTCTTCAAGAAGTTTCTGGGTGCGTACGGGAAATGGATCTCCTTCCTTGCACCAGAATTCCCATCCAATATCCCCATGGATGTATTCTGCATTAAAACCTGCAGCCTCAAGCACACGGATTGCTTCGTTCAGCACAACTTTTCCGATGCCATCTCCGGGCATCGCAACAATGGTTCTTTTTGCCATAAAATTACTTGTTAAGGGTTGTTCTATTTTACTCTATTTCGGCATCAAAGATACAATACCAAGTACGATCTTCAATATCTGTCATGAAAATTTTCCGAAAATTTCTCCTTCCTTTACTTTACTTTTGCAAAAATATTTTCCTTTTTTTATTTACTTCGTTCAGTTTTGAAAGATCATTTAACACATCCGGTATTCAGTTTGATTTCTAAAGTCAGTGAAGAAATCGGGATGCGGGCATTTGTGATTGGCGGTTTTGTGCGTGATCTGTTTTTGAAACGCGATAATAAGCAGGACATTGATATTCTGGTACTGGGAAGCGGCATTGATTTTGCACATGAAGTGGCCAGGAAAATAGGGGGAGAAACTTCAGTAAAATACTACCAGAATTTCGGTACCGCTATGCTATCCTTTCATGGTTACAAAATTGAGTTTGTTGGAGCACGAAAGGAATCTTATCGCCGGAATTCCCGTAAACCTCTGGTCGAAAACGGAACCCTGGAAGATGATCAGAACCGCCGAGATTTTACCATCAATGCCATGGCGATAGACCTGAGTCCGTCAGGATACGGTAATTTGCTGGATCCATTCAATGGAATGAATGATTTAGCTCAGAAAATCATCCGGACACCTTTGAACCCCCTGATCACCTTCTCTGATGATCCCCTGCGGATGATGCGTGCTATACGCTTTGCCACGCAGCTGAAATTCAGTATTCTGCCGGAATGTTATCAGGCTATTTGTGAAAATGCAGAAAGGATCAGTATTGTCTCCCCTGAACGCATTATTGATGAACTCAACCTGATAATTCAGTCCGCTCTTCCATCCAGGGGATTTATCATGCTTGACGAAACTGGACTGCTTCAACTCATCTTTCCTGAGATTATCGCACTGAAAGGATCGGAAGTCATCGATGGGAAAGGACATAAAGATAATTTTTATCACACACTGGCAGTGCTGGATAATGTCGCAGCCCATAGTGAAAACCTTTGGCTCCGTTGGGCCGCCTTGTTACATGACATTGCCAAACCCCAGACAAAAAAATTCATTCAGGGGACAGGATGGACATTCTATACCCATGAATTCAAGGGGTACAAAATGGTTCCCGGGATATTTAAAAAACTTAAACTCCCTTTGAATGATAAAATGAAGTACGTAGCCAAGATGGTATTGCTTCATTTACGCCCTATTGTACTTGCCGAAGATGTTGTCACAGATGCGGCTGTCAGACGGCTTCTTTTTGAAGCTGGCGATGAAATCGATGATCTGATGTTGCTTTGTGAAGCAGATATCACTTCGAAAAACCAAAGTAAAGTAAAGCGATTTCTGGAGAACTTTGAAATCGTCCGCCAGAAACTCAAGGAAATTGAAGAGAAGGACCGGCTGAGGAATTGGCAGCCTCCGGTTTCCGGTGAATTAATCATGGAGGCTTTTGGAATTCCGCCTTCAAAAGAGGTGGGAATTATAAAAGAGACCATTAAAGAGGCTATACTGGAAGGAGAAATCCCCAACGAATATGAAGCTGCCTACGAACGAATGTTGCTGGAAGGGAAAAAACTTGGATTGAAAACAAAGCATTCATAATTTTTTTAATTTTGATTTCATAAAAAGATATAGAAGTATGTTGGTTTACCGTTTTCGGATGACCTCGGAAGAGCATGAGGGTTTCCTTAGGGAGATAGATATCCTCCCGGGTCAGACTTTCCTTGATTTTCATTCCATTATTATTGAAACAGCTGATTTATTGCATTGCCAGCGCGCTTCTTTTTTTATAACGGATAAAATATTTAAAAAGCATCAGGAAATCACCCTGAAAACGGAGAAGCGCCAGGTCAGGAAATATAACGATGACCTGGACCAGATTGTCAGTGTTCCTGTGACCCTTCCTGTAATGAAATCTTCAAAGCTGAAAAACTATATTGAAGATCCACACCAAAGAATGATCTATGAATTTCATGGCAAGGAATTTATTCTTTTTCATTTGGAATTATTCAAAATTGTCCAATCAGAAGGAATATATAGTTACCCCCGATGCCATAAACAGTCAGGTGATTTGCCCAAAAGGCCGGAAATTCAGTCTGTTGCCCTGAATGAAATCCCGGTTAAAAAAAATATCACCCAGAAAATTCCCCTTACAATACCTGAAGTTTTGAGACCCCCTGATCCTATTCAGGAAGATGAAGTTGAAATTGCAGCCATTGAAAACGAGCTGGAAGAAATTCAGGAAGAAGAGGCGCCAATCTTTGATTCTCAGGAAATCTTTTTGGAACACGAGATGGATCAGTCTGCTTTTAATGAAGAAGGAGAAATGAAACAGATCGAGGATTATGAAGATTTGGACAATCTGGAAAGACAATTTTCCGGTTTTGACCCCTCCTCCGATGATCTCTGATCTGCCGGTTTTAATTGTATTGTCAGGTCCTACGGCTGTGGGTAAAACATCCCTGGCCATAAAACTCGCCCAATCCCTTTCAGCAGAAATTATCTCTGCTGATTCCCGTCAGTTTTTCAGGGAAATGAGCATTGGAACCGCTTGCCCGTCGCCCATACAATTGGCTGCCGTACCCCATCATTTCGTCCATCACCTTTCCATTCATGAACATTACAACATCGGATTGTACGAAAAGGATGTATTGGCCAAGCTGGATGAGCTTTTCCTGAAATCACGCTTTGCCCTCATGGTTGGCGGCTCCGGATTGTACATCCGTGCTGTTTGCCATGGAATTGACCTGATTCCGGAAAAGAATGCGGCAATACGCTGCGAGCTGCAACGACAGTTGAAAGAAGAAGGGATTTCTATATTCAGGGAGAGACTTAAAAAACTGGATCCGGAATATTACGATCAGGTTGATCTCAATAATCCAGTTCGCTTGATCCGTGCGCTCGAAGTTTGTATCACTACTGGCTCCACATTTTCTTCAATCAGGAAGAATAAACCTGCTGAACGAAAATTCAGAACGATCATGATTGGACTGGATTTGCCCAGAAAGGAATTATACCATAAGATAAACCTCCGAACGGATGAAATGATCAACCTGGGTCTGGTGGATGAAGCCCGCCAACTATACCCGTTCCGCCATCTCAATGCGCTAAATACGGTGGGGTATCGGGAACTATTTCTTTTTTTTGAAGGAAAAATTACTTTGGAGTCTGCCATTGAAAAGATCAAACAGAATACCCGTCATTTTGCCAAGCGTCAGATGACCTGGCTGAGAAAAGAACCTGAGATCAACTGGTTTTCACCTCAGCAGGAAGCGGATATTCTCAAATATATTAGAAGTAAGGTATGAGGAATCAGGAATTGTTATGGAAAGTGATTAACCCGTCAATCGGGGATTTGTTGATGATCCCGGTACGAATTCCTTCCGTTTCAGCGACTTCAAGTAAAATATTTTTAAAGTAATAAGCAATAGAACCCACAAAGCTGATTTTGAGTTCCCTGTAATTATGATACTGCTTTATCTGAGCATCAAAGAAGGCAAGGAAGGAATTTCTAACCAGTTGATGCACGAAGGGATGTTGCTGAAGTGGTTCAAGAAACTTACTGAAGCCGGCCAGGTACCTGTTTGGAAAAGGACGGTTATAAACGGAGTTCAGAATGTCTTCTAAGGATGATGGATATGCTTTCACAAAAGCATTGTGTAAGTCTTCGGGAAGTTCTTTTTTTAAAAATTTACCGAGTAATGTTTTTCCCAGATATGAACCGCCTCCTTCATCTCCGAAAAGATAACCTAAAGAATCAACCTTTGAAAAGCAATGCAGTCCATCATAATAGCAGGAATTGCAACCGGTACCTAAGATGGCTGCAATGCCCTCTTCGTGACCAAACAATGATCTAGCGGCTCCGAGAATGTCGTGAGAAATAGAGATTTCTGCTTTCCGGAAAAATATTGCAAGGGCATCCCCAATCATTGCCTGGTTGTTTTCTGTCGAACAACCTGCACCGTAAAAATGGATTTCCTGTATTTGATCGGGAATCAGGGATGGGAGTAATTCAATGGATAATAAGGATACCAGACTGTCAGAAGTATGAAAATACGGATTCAGGCCAGCCGTAATTATCCGGCTATTAATCTGGCCGTCTTCTGTTATTACCCAGGTGGTTTTAGTAGATCCGCTATCGGCAATCAATTTCATTATCCTTTTATTTTAACCTTTTCATTCCAAATCCCTCATTTAATTAATGCTGTCTCCTTGTTTTTCAACCCCTTTGCTTCTTTCAGGTAAGCCTTGACAGTTCCGATAATGATTTTTGCTTCAATATAGATGGGCACTTTATTGGCATCATCGGTAACCCAGACCAGCACATCTTCATCCCCCCTGAATATGGTACCTTCCACCATTTTTGCGGCAAATTTCGTGCAACGATATTTCTGACCATCCGTGTTCTCAATGATCTCCTTTCCGATTGGACGGATGTAAATATTGTAATAAGCATCATCAATCAGTACCGTAATCTGTTTTTTAAAATCCTTGCTGAGATTCGGTAAATCCAGGGTTCGGGTATAATAGACGGCAGCGAGCATATCAAAACTACAGGGCAGAATTTTCAGCGTATCCGTTCGTTGGGGATTATTGTTCGTTTTAGTATTGGAGTAAACCTTATGATTTTGCCTATCATATCTAAGGGTATTCAATAAGGTATACCCTCCTTCATAAATATAACGGCGAAAGGCTACTGATTGAAAAGTATCAGGATCCACCCATGAGTCATAATAATCCCTGACTTTAAATAATAGATCATAGGTACTGAACGTTTTTCCGGTACTTTTCAGATGCCAGGCAGGCTTGCCAAGAAATATTTCTTTTCCGGCGGAGAAGGTCACCAGGCCGGCATCGACCCAAACGGGTCCCCAGTTGTAGGAAACAGTATAGGAAATCTCCTCTCCTTCACCAAAAGCATCATTGCCGGTATAACATTGAGCTTGTATAATTAGCGTGATAGAAATTCCTAAAAGTGTAAGTAAATATCTCATTTCATTGGTTTCAAATCGTCATTGCCGCCCTGCTTGACTTTTATTCCATAAAAAGAATACGGGTATGCCCAGAATAACGATAATAAAACCCGGCCAGGTATAAATCGGTTTAAAAATTAATAGTATCATCATGATCAGGGAAGCCAGGAAAATATAAATTGCAGGGATGAAGGGATATCCAAAGGCTTTGTAGGGCCTTTCCAATTCAGGTTTATTTTTTCTCAGAACAAATATCCCGGAAATGGTCAAAACATAAAAGATCAACACGGCAAAGACAACATAATCCAGCAATTGACCATAGGTTCCTGAAAGACATAATAAACTGGCCCAGATGGCCTGAACGAAGAGTCCATAGGCCGGAACTCCCTTGGAATTTAATTGCCCTGCTTTTTTAAAGAACAAATTGTCATGGGCCATGGAATAGTAAATTCGTGCACCGGATAATATAAGCCCATTGTTACACCCGAAGGTGGATATAACGATGAAGATAGCCATAATGATGGCAGCATAATTCCCGAAAAGACCTGAAATGGCTGCAGTTCCGAGTCGGTCGTTCAGGGCATATTGCATGCCTCTGGCCGTGAAATCTTCTCCCGTTGGCTCTCCCCTGAGCGGAAGCACGCTAAGGTAAACCACGTTGGCCAGTATATATAGTACGGTGACAAGAATGGTTCCGAATGCCAGACTTAAAGGAATGTTTCTTTTGGGATTTATCACTTCACCGCCAGTAAAAGTGATATTGTTCCAGGCATCTGAGGAAAACAAGGTTCCGACCATGGCCATGCCCAATGCCGCAATTAAAGAGAAACCTGAAATGGGGATGTCCAGTCCACCCGGACCTTCCTGCATGGGTTGCCAGAAAATCTTTTCATTGATATGGATGGCTCCGGAATTGGTTGCAAAACCAAGCCCGATAATGATGAATCCCAGTAACAGTAAAACTTTTCCCGTGGTAAAGGCATTCTGAACACGCTTCCCTTCCTGAATTCCCCTGGAGTTGATCCAAGTGAGGATAGCAATGGAGGCGATGGCAACAATCTGTACAGGGCCGAATTTGAAAAAACCGGCTTTAAACCAGATCACATCCTCCGATACCCAGGGTAGGAGCACTCCGAAAAATTTGGCAAAAGCCATACCCACTGCGGCAATGGTACCGGTTTGTATGACCAGGAACATGGTCCAGCCGAATAGGAAGCCGATGAGCGGGTTGTAGGCTTCCTTTAGAAAAACGTACTGTCCTCCTGCTTTCGGAAACATGGCTGCCAGTTCTCCATAGCTTAAGGCGGCACATATAGTCAGGAAGCCGGCAAGAAGCCAGGCAATCATCAGCCACCCCGGGGAGCCCAATTGACGGGAAACATCAGCACTGACAATGAAAATTCCAGAACCGATCATAGACCCGGCAACAATGGCCGTGGAATCGAATAAATTCAAACTTTTTTTAAAGGTTTGTTCACTATTCATGAAACTCAGATTACAGATTACAAATCGCCTGTCGCTTATCGTTTATCGTTTTCCGACCTTGCAAGTTAAAAATATTTTTTAATCCAATTCTGATGGTGGGTTTATTGTTTAAATTGAAAATACGGAAAATTTATTATTTGTATTTAAAAAAGTACTAATTTTGCATACCGATCGTTCAGTATCTTAATGATGAAAGACACAAGAGAATTTATCATCGACGAAGCTTACAAATTGTTTCTAAACCACAGCTATGAGGCTGTTTCTATCAGTCTGATCAGTGAAGCCATTGGCTTGACGAAGGGAGCACTTTACCATCATTTCAAGAATAAGGAGGAGTTGTATCGCGCGGTGATCGACAAGCATTTTCCCATTACCGGCCTCACCGTTGATGTGAATAATATCAGCATGGAAGAATATACCATGCTATGCATCGATCATACCCATAAAATACTCAAAGCTATTTTCGGGAGTGTGGAAACATTCATCCCGGTCAATTATCTTTCACTGATTGTCGATTGTTTCAGGCATTATGAAGGATTTGCAGAAAATAAAGCCATGGTCATTGATAAATCAGTTAAAGATGTGGAGGCCATTCTGAGAAATGCAATTGTAAAAGGGGAAATTCGCAGCGATATCAATGTTGAAGTCGTAGCCCTTCAGTATTTTTCACTCACTATAGGGTTGGCTGGTGACCTTATCCGGACCAGTTCCGTGGGGTCGGCTATAAAATTGATGAAAGACCAGCTTAACCAGTTGTACTATCTGCTGAAAAATTAATTTTTTTATAACAAAACATACCAATCGTTCAGTATTTTAAGTAAAAATTAGCAATAAAATCACAGCAATATGAAAAGGATAATCATTCCCGCCATGGCACTAAGTTTGCTTGTTGCATGTAGTGTTAAAGAAAACAAAGACAGACTTTCCGAAATGAAGCCCATTCCGGTGACAACAGTCATCGTAAAAAGTGAAGGGGTTGTGAACGCTTTGCGTTACAGCGGAACCGTTGAGGCTTACCAGAGTATCCCACTTAATTTTCAGACAACAGGAACAGTACAGGATGTCCTGGTGAATGCGGGGGATGTTGTACATAAAGGACAGTTATTGGCCACTATCAACCAAACTGATGCAAAGAGCATGTACGAGATCACGCTTTCACAGTACCAGCAGGCTAAAGATGCCTATGATAGACTGAAGTCGGTTCACCATCAGGGAAGCCTTCCTGAAATCAAATGGGTGGAAATGGAGTCTAAACTTGAACAGGCTCAGTCTTCACTCAACCTGGCAAAAAATAATCTTGACAAATGTAATCTGTACGCTACGGTAAATGGGTTAGTCGGCAGACGCAACATTGAGCCGGGAATGTCTTCTCTCTCCATTACTTCTGCCCCCCTTGAACTGGTGGATATCAGACAGGTTTATGTCAAAATTTCTGTTCCTGAGAACGAAGTGGCTAAAATTATCAAGGGAATGAACGCAATTTTCACCATCTCTGCATTGAATGGCATGGAATTCAATGGAAAAGTAGCCATCATCAGCCCGGTCGCCGACCGGTTCTCCCGTACCTATGAAGCGAAGATACTTGTACCCAACCCCGGTATGACCATAAAACCAGGTATGGTTTGCGATGTGAAGATTGCAGCGAACATGGAAAAAGAAATGATCCTTATTCCTAATCAAAGCGTGACGAAGGACAGCGAAAACCATGCCTTTGTATACCTGGTCGATAAAGATTCAAAAAGGGCAAAGAAACAGCTCATTCAAACCGGGAATTACCAGTATAATGGCTTGGAGGTGATTTCAGGGCTTAAACCGGGACAGATCATTGTGAACGGGGGTAAGGAAAAATTGTCGGACAACAGTTTAATCATCTGGTAATATGGAAAGGAAGAACAAATTCTGTGTGATAGAAAAGATGATGCGCAACAACAACATTGTTGTGATCATTACCTTAGCAATTATTATTGTGGGGATTGTTGCCCTGATCAAAATGCCTCGCAATGAGTATCCTACCTTCACCATCCGTCAGGGTGTAATCGTGGGAGTATATCCCGGGGCAAGCTCCGAAGAAGTTGAAAAACAGTTGACCACGGTAGTCGAAAATTATATTTTCGGTTATCAGGAAGTGAAAAAGGCCAAGACCTATTCCTATTCCAGGGAAGGGATCATGTACATCTTCGTTGAATTGAACGATAATGTTAAAAATGCCGACCAGTTCTGGTCGAAATTAAAACACGGGTTGTCTGAGCTAAAGTTGACTTTGCCGTCAGGAGTTTTGGCCCTAATTGCCAATACTGATTTCGGGGATACATCGGCGCTGCTGATCACACTGTCGTCAGATATCCGAAGCTATAAAGAACTTGAGGCACAATTAAAAAAACTTGAAACTGAGATCCGAAGAATCCCCGCTACTTCCAAAGTGAAGCACTTTGGTTTGCAGAGAGAGAAGATTTTTGTGAATGTGAAACCCGAACTGCTGAACGAATACAATATTAAATCGTTGTCATTAATTGGTTCTTACCAGGTCAATGGAATGACGAGCTATGCGGGGAATCTGGATGATGGTATCACCGTGATGCCGATCCATTTCCCGTCCAGTTTTGAATCGGAAAAAGACCTGGCCGAACAGATTGTTTATGCTGATCCGAATGGGAATCTGGTAAGACTGAAGAACATTGCCAGCATTGAACGGAAATATGATAAACCTGAAAATTTCATCCGGCAGAATGGAAAAAAGACGATCCTGCTTTCCCTTGAAATGCAGCCCGGGAACAATATCGTGGAATATGGCAAGGCGGTAAACAATGCCTTGGATAAATTTAAAAAGCATTGTCCGAAAGGGATAGAAGTGGCTACGATCTCGGAACTGCCAAAATACGTGAGTGATTCGGTTAATGACTTTCTAAAAGAATTCCTTATCGCCATCATTGCTGTAATCCTCGTGACCATGATTCTGCTTCCTCTACGTGTCGCCTCTGTGGCCGGGATAACCGTTCCCATTTCAGTGATGATAACCTTGGCCATCTTATACTTTGTGGGCATAGAACTGCATACAGTCTCCCTGGCATCATTGATTCTGGTTTTGGGTATGATTGTCGACAATTCTATCGTCGTCATTGATAACCATCTTACCAAAATTGACCAGGGTCTTTCTCCCTGGCATTCAGCCATAAAAAGTGCCATGGAACTTAGGGCGCCCATCATCGTAGCCACCCTTGCGATCTTAGCGGCGTACATACCCCTGGTGTTCATGGTTCCTGGAACGGCAGGTGAGTTCATGAATACAATACCCTGGGTTGTAACGATCGCGCTTGTGGTATCAATTCTGGTTGCCATGCTGCTGGTTCCTTACCTTAATTTTGTATTTATAAAAAAAGGTTTGAAAATCAGGAAGAAACCGGGAAGCAAATCTTTTCTGGATATATTACAGAGATGGTTCGACCGTTCTCTTGATCATGCCTTTAATCATAAGAAACTCATCCTTGGCAGCGGAATTCTCCTGGTCGCCCTCGCGATTGTCCTTTTTTCCTATACAGACCAGGAGCTTTTTCCTCAAATGGACCGAAACCAATTCGCTGTCGAGATTAATTTGCCAACGGGTTCTTCCATTCAATCTACCCAAAAAATTGTCGACAGCTTGGAATCCATCCTGTTAAAAGATAAACGAGTGACTACAGTCACAAGTTTCATAGGAACCAGCTCCCCTCGATTCCATGCAGCCTATGCTCCCCATATGCCTGCTTCCAACTACGGACAATTGCTCGTCAACACGATATCGGACAAGGCAACACGAGAGATAGTGAACGAGTATGCGCCAAAATATTCCGACAGTTTTATTAACGCATATGTAAAATGGAAGATTCTTGCCCTGCAACCCAGCAAGTCACCTATCGAAATTAGAATTTCTTCCGATTCGGTAAAGGATATCCGTCAAACTGAAGGGAAAGTGAATGCAATCCTTGCTGGAACCCGAGGGCTGGCATGGGTGCGCAACGATTGGGACCAACCCCGTCAAGGAATCAGTGTGAACCTTGATCGTGATAAAGCCAACCGCCTGGGCTACTATAAAGGTCTGGTAGCAACTTCTGTGATGATGGGGAGGGACGGGATCCCCCTGACAACAATATGGGAAGGTGATTACCCTGTAGAAGTCGTTCTCACTCAAGAACAAACATCGGCTAACCTCATGAAGACCCTCGAAGATCAGTACATCACCTCTCCTTTGAATTTTTCGGCCCTACCCCTGAGATCCATAGCCACTTTTACACCGGAATGGTCAGAGGGAACCATTGTGAGACGAAACGGGGTTCCCACACTGATGATCCAGGTTGATAACTCTTCTGAAATAACCGCATCAGCCATTTTCAACAAGCTCAGGCCACAGATAGATAAACTAAACTTACCTGAAGGTACCTCCATTTCTTATGGCGGGGATTATGAAGCTCAGGAAGAGGTATTTGTTCCCATGGGAATAGCATTGATGGTCAGTATCTTGCTCATCTTCTTTATCCTGCTGATTCAGTTTAAAAAGGCAAAGATATCCTTGCTGATCATGAGTGGGATGCTTCTAACCCTGCCTGGCGCTGTCGTTGGTTTGTGGGTGATGGGATATCCTTTCAGCGTGACTGCTTTTATCGGTATCACCAGCTTATGTGGGATGGTTGTGCGTAATGGGATCATCCTGATCGATTATGCCCGGGAATTAAAAGAGAACCAGGGAATGACTACGAAGGATGCAGCTATTGCCGCTGGTAAAAGAAGGATGAGGCCGATCTTTTTGACCTCGGCCGCCGCCGCAGTAGGGGTTATACCTATGATTCTCAGCCGCTCTCCACTATGGGGACCTTTGGGTACGGTGATCTGCTTTGGATTGCTGTTCTCAATGGTACTTACACTGTACATTCTCCCCGTATTGTATTCACTGTCATATGGCGAAAATGAAAAAAAATTCCTGTTTTGGCGCATGCCGGGAAATGTTAAAATGTCTGTCATTATTTTGATGGTAATGGTTCCCCTGCTACTGAGTACAAGCCAGGCACAGACCATCTCCCTGGATTCATGTAAAAAACTGGCACTGCAAAACAACCGCAGGATCAAAGATGCAGAATTACAATTACAGGCATCCCAACAACAGAAGCAGGAAGTTTTAACTCAATTTTTTCCGAAAGTCAGCGTCTCTGCCTTCGCCTTACGTTCCGCTGATTACCTGATGAAACTCGAAACACCTCAGATGAACCTTCCGGTTTGGGATGGGAAAGACCCCCGCCAGCTTTTAAATCCTACCCAATTCGCGTATTTCCCAGCACTCTCTATCGGCTTGCTTGATTATATGAACACTGCTGCAGTTACTGTGGCCATGCCGGTATATGCCGGGGGAAGAATTAGAAGGGGGTACAAACTCGCCAAACTGGGCGAGGAGGTCAATGTATACCGAAAAGCTATGACCCGCGAAGAAGTTCTGTCAAGAGCTGAAGATCTATTTTGGACCTTGCAGTCCCTCAGCCAAAAGGAAATGACTTTAAAAAGTTACAAGCTATTGCTTGATTCCCTATACCGGGATGTAAATAATTACAGTAATGCTGGACTTGCTCAACAGAACGATGTGCTTAAAGTTCATCTTAAGCAGAATGAACTGAAGATAAATTCGTTGAAGCTGAAGAATGGAATTAACATCACGAAGAGGGCATTGTGTCAGCATATCGGACTCGTATATGACAGCTCTCTGTGCTTCACTGCTCCTTTGGATTCGCAATTCGCTTTCCTCGTTTTTCAGGAACCCGAGCAGATGGTTAAAAATCGCAACGAATATCTTTTACTCAATAAAGCAGTGGAAGTCAAGCAGGTTCAAAAGAAACTGGCAATTGGTGAATTCCTGCCACAACTTTCATTAGTTGGTGCTGGTCTGACTTATGATATCATGAATAAAACCACCAACAATGCATTGGGGATGATTAATCTTAACATCCCCATCACCGATTGGTGGGCAGGAAGTCATAAGATAAAGCGACAGCAAATCGAAGTTGAGCAAGCCGAAAGTTCTTTGCAGGAAAATACTGAAATGCTTGTGTTACAGATCCGGCAGGCTGCCGATGAGGTAGAGGAAACGCATTACCAAATTGAAGTTTCAAAGGTATCGGTCGAACAAGCTATGGAAAACCTTCGCATAAGTCAGGACCAATATAAGGCAGGCCTCATAGGAATCTCAGACCTGCTTGAAGCAGAAGCCATCGTTCAGCAGGCGAAGGATAACCTGATTGATGCTCATTGCCAGTTTCGGATCAAATTGGCAAAATACAAACTCATGACCGGCGGATAATTAAAAGAAAAACTTCAGATCAGTTTTCTTCAATCGAATGATAAAATGAAAAAATGACAAAACAAATTCCCAGTTTGCCATTTCACATTTGTCTTGTAGCGGGGACGAGA
>CAYSAU010000013.1:0-100311 GCA_964429135.1 uncultured Prolixibacteraceae bacterium
CCGTATTGGGGTTGGCATAGATAAACAGTTGGTTTTGGTCGTTCTTCTGAGGTTCTTCCAGCCCGGTGATGGGGGCGCATTTGGCGGCAAAAACATCTGCTTCCCCATAGGAAGTAAATAGATTGCCTCCAATTTCCAGCGAATTTTTGAAGAATCCGGCCATCCCGATATTTCCCTCCCTGTCGATGGAAAGCCTCGGAACCTCTTCTGCTGAATACTGTCTGTATCCCATACATTCACCGTCTGGTGAGAATTTTACCAAAACAGTATTATAGGACAAATCACTGGTAAGGATGGTTGATCCGCATTGGATATTTCCGCCAAACTTTATTGATAAATAGATATTTCCAACAGGATCCATTACAATACCATTTCCATATGCCGCCATTGTGGCAAACAGCTGTCTGGTCCAGATGAATTCTCCGTTTTTATCTATTTTCGTTATATAGCAATCACCATAAATAGCTTCACTATGTAATGTATCGTGACCAAAGATACCTGTTGGTTTTAAGAAGATTCCGGTTAAATAGATATTTCCTGACTGATCTGATGCAATCTGATCTCCTGCCCCAATTTTTCGTCCTCCTCCAAATGTGACTCCCTGAATATTTCCATTTGCATCAAACCTGGCCAGATAAAATGTGCCCAGGATAGAACCTAACTCCATAACAATCGTATCAATTTCGATGGTTGTTCCAATGGCTTTTCCATTTACATAAAGCTGTTCCCCTTGAAAACATAGGTTCAATGGAGGCGCTTCCGAAGAATACGGATTCTCGTATTGATTGACTTGCGTGATTTGTTTTGCCCAAACCAATGTTCCATCCTCGCGGTATTTGGCAATAAACCCGCCTCGGGGAATGATGACATCCCCAAAATGCGTCTCTTCGTTGGAGGCCCCTGAAACGTAGATATTTGATTGTGAATCAACCGTTAGATCATAAATACCAACATCACCTCCATAACCATAACCATCTACGCCAGGGATGATGGTGTTTGCCCAAATGGTATGGCCTTCCGGATTCAATTTGGCCAAATATCCTCCCATGTAAGGGGCATGAAGGGTAGTGTCCGGTAATTTTACCCAATAATAGAATCCGCCAACTATAAGTAACTGGTTCAGGATGGTATCGGTAGTCATACCCAAAATATATCCCCCAAATGGTTCCGGATAATTTTCGTTATAGCTGTTGATATTCAACACCCATTCTTCTTTACCACTCGGATTATATTTGGCCAGAAAATCGGTTTTGTAAATGCCATTAAAGACCGTATCTGTCTGAAAATAGCACTGGGAGCTTTTGGTATAACCGGATACATAATAATTCCCTTCCCGGTCAAAAGCATTAACCAGGGCAATATCGTCGTAGGTTCCTCCGGCATGTGAAGCCCAGTTGCAGGTCTGGGAAAACAAGGATTGATTATTACCAAGAATTACTATGAGAACTATAGAAAAAAAAGTGCTAAGCTGATTCATAACAGAAAATAATCAAGGTGATTTCCCCGGTCAGTTCATATCTAACAAAGATAATTATTTTAAATGAAATCCTGAAAAAACCTATTATACCTAAAGCTTTACTCAAACACAATTTTTCCCGAATAGCTCTTTTTGCCATTGCTGAGAATGGCCGTGTACATTCCTTTGGCCTGGGCTTCGATGTTGAGACTGATCTTTCCTTCCGAGGGCTCAACCTTTGACTGCTGTACGAGCTTTCCCTTCAGGTCATAGATCTGAAGCGTTAAATCGCTCTCGTTGCTCACGTACTGACTGAACAGCGATATCCCAAAGATACCCGAAAAGAAGAAGAAAAGCAATAACCTTTTCATCATTTTGCCTCCTTAACGGATAAGATCATGGCTTTTAACTCATCTATCTGTTGTTGCAGGGAGATGATGTATAAGGCCTGCTCTTCAACCTTCTCCAGCAGTTTGGTCTGCATTGCTCCCACTTCTATACCTCCATTGTTTTCAACTTCCTCCGAAGAAGGCAGGCCTGGAAGCCGGTGATTGGCCTTAACAAACCACCAATAATTTCCACTCAGAGCCGGCAGGAGGAGGATTAGTATTTATCCCGATTTGTGACGCTTTGAAAGAACCATTAACATCAAGCTTGGCACATGGCCAGGAGGTGCTTATGCCAGTCATGCCATTTTCGGAAATAAAAAATGCTGTTTCATGGAGAATATTATTCCAGATAAAGAAGGAATTTTTTGCCAGCCTGTGCGGATCATAATAACTCCCAATGGCCCATTCTTCCGCCCCGTTCCTGCTAAATTTGATCTCATTTTTTCTAATTATCGAATCCGTGTTTAACTGATTAATTGCAATTCCTCCCATTGCTTCACCTCCAATTACATCTCTGTGACAAACCTCAAGCGCCTCGCTGGGATTTTCTGTTCCCAACCCGATATACGAATATTTTAGGTTTGAATATTAATATGATTAGTGATTGAGAACGCTGAATTTGCCATACCCTGAAAATTCTCCTGCCCTGAAGGTATAAATATAGGTTCCGGGAGAAAGATCAGCGGTTAGGGTTTTGAATGTGTTTTTACCTGAAGGATAAGTCTGGTCACATAGTAATTTAAGATCCTGACCGCTAAGATCATAAAGCCGGATCGTTACCTTTTCTGATTTGTCCAACTCGAAAGCAATGTTCAGATACTGATCGCAGGGGTTGGGGTAAGCCCCTGATAGTATTGCTCCTTCTCCCCGGTTGATTTCTGAAACCGATGTATAGGTACTGTATTCGGCATCGAACATAGCCACACCGTTTCCACCTGTCCCTTCGGAACTCCATACGTTGATCCCTTTCTGTTCGGAAAAGCTTAGTCTGACTTTTGGATGGGGGTCCTCAAGATTAGAAGCATCATTAAACCCTGTGGAGACCACCGTCCAGTTGCCGGGTTGTTGCATATTCATGCTGTTGGTAACAAAAGGCAGTTTCTGATCCGTGGCATCGTACCAGGTGGCCATGAATGTTGAAGTGTAGGGATTGAAAGCAATATCGGGCTGGAGGTTCTCATGCGCGGGATTGGTGAAGGATAAGGGTTTGAAACAGGAAGAAAGGGTGGATTGGTGATTGTACACTCCTTTAACATCAAAGCGGTCGTTCACGGGATCATATTGTTCGTAGAGAATAACGGTGGTCAGGTTGGCGCTGTCGTTGTCGGTATCGCTGTACTGGCAGGCGATAACCGGGTTACGGCAAAGATTGATGGCCGAGGGATCCAGGCTGTCGATGCAAACCGGTTTGGTGAACGGACTGTTGAAGTTGGGCTCGGTATGGGCGGTATAGATATGCCCGGTGGGAGAATTGACATTGTCGGCCTGTTCCCAGACTGCAAAGTATCTCCCGCTGCTCCAGGAAGGGCTTCTGCCATAGGTAAGACCAAGATTGAGAAAATGTTTATCTGAAGCACAAAGGGTATCGTTAAATGCTAAGGTCTCGCCACCATCTGCTGAAGAAGTATAATAAAGGTGTTCTGTGCTTGAATTTTTGCTTTGCGAATATAAAATTCCAAGGCAATATGGATTAGCACTGGCCGCCGGATACAATAAATTTGTGGCGAGAAAAACACCCCGAGTAGCATTTTCATAAAGTAATGTTTTTTCATATTCAGTGGTCATGGCATTATACCTGAAAATTTGACCAATACTATATCCCAATGAAATACTAGAGGCAACATAAGAAAAATATAATTTCAGATTGGTTTCGTTATTTCCAACAACCATTAAATCCAATGACTGAAGGGAGCCATAATCACAGGCAAGAGCCCCCTCCAGAATATTTACCCAATTCAGGCCATTATCTGTAGATTTTAATATGGTGAGCCATGGATATATTGTAGAATCGAATCCATACACGGCATAAAGCCAACCGTTAAAAGCTGAACAAACAGCAATTTTCCGCTGATCACGATTAGGTTGATCGTGGATGACAATGTCTTTTCCGAAAATGACCGATCTTGCAGGGTTTAAAGGGAGAAGTGGATCTCCGTTTTTATAGGTTTGGGCTGAAAGGAAGATAGAAGTAAAAAACAGCAGGAAAATCATACAATATCTCATGGGGATTTGTTTTATGGATTTATCTATAAGCAAAAATCAGGCCAAAATATTAATAGCCTGATTTTAAATGTTTTAAAAAAATTGAATAAAAAAAAACTGTCTAAAATTTAGACAGTAGTGTCTAAATTTTAGACAGTGATACATGGCAAAAAAGGAGGAACCGAATACGCTTACTTCAAATGTTCCCCTAAGAATTTCTCCATGGCGCGGTAGAAGTCGAAGCGGTTTTCTTCGTTATGGAAACCATGACCTTCGTTGTCTTTAACCATATATTCCACCACAATTCCGCGTTTCTTCAGGGCATCAACCATTTGATCCGATTCGTCTTTATTCACCCTGGGATCGTTTTTCCCCTGGGCAACAAACAAAGGCGTTTTGATTTTTTCGGCATTCATGGCCGGGGATGTGGCGACAAACTGGGCGCTGTCGGCAACAGGATTGCCGACCATCTCGTACATCATATCGAGCATGGGCTTCCAGTAAGGAGGAATGGTCTTCATGAAGGTGAAGAGATTGGAAACACCTACATAGTCCACACCTGCAGCATATAGGTCGGGTTCTTTCACCAGCCCTTCAAGGGTGGCATAGCCGCCATAGCTTCCGCCGTATATGGCAATCCGTTTGGGATCGGCAAGGCCTTGTTTGATCAGCCAGTTGGTGCCGTCGGTGATGTCATCCTGCATTTTCAGTCCCCATTGTTTGAACGATTTTTCCCAGAAATCACGTCCATAGCCGGTAGATCCCCTGAAATTGATCTGAAGCACGGCATAGCCGCGGTTGGCCAAAAACTGAATTTCAGGATTAAAACCCCAGCTGTCGCGGGCCCATGGGCCGCCATGAGGATTGACAACAATGGGAAGGTCTTTGGCGTCTTCCATGGTATATCCGACCGGCAGGGTAAGGTAGCCATTGATCTTCACGCTGTCGCGCGACATAAATTCAATAGGCAGCATTTTTGCGAGTTCGTCTTCTTTGAGCCAGGTAAAGAGATCGGCAACTTTCTGAAGGTCGTCCTTGGCTTTGTCATACACGTAATATCCACCAAGCGAACGATCGCTGTATGCACGAATCATGAATTTATCTTCTGCCTTGGTCTGGGAGGTGATGTTGAAAGTATAATCACCCAGTTTCTGCTGTATGCTTTCATAGATCTTTTTCGTATCATCATCAAGGTAAAACCTTTCCTGTTTCCATGATTCGTAATTCACCGCGAGCAGTTTTTTATTCAATCTCGACCAGGTAACATCGCTGATGTCATAATCGGGATTTTCGTAAATTTTCTCAATCTCCTTACCACTGGCAATGTCAAACACGACCAGGGCGCTTTTATCGCGTCCAAGGTTGGAAACCGCATAGATATTCTTATTGTCGAAAGTGAAGATCATTGGGGAAACACTTTCTTTGAAATTAGTTGTCAGTACCGGCTTGAATTTATCGGTTTCTTTTTCACGGTAAAGGATCTGTGTGTTAATTCCATCCACGATGGCGGTAGCAGCCCTGAGTTTGCCTTCATGGTCGAGCATCCAACCTTGGATGTTACCCGGATTCTCAGCTAACATATTCATTTTTCCGGTTACAATATTCAAACGATAAGGGTCAAAGACTTCGGGGTTTCGCTTGTTCATCCCGATAATAACTTCATCCGGAAAATCATACAAATCATCAATAATTTCTGTCCTGACTTTCGGGAAATCCGTGAAACATTTCAAGTTGGAGCCGTCAATGTTCACCCCATAAAGTTTGAAATTCTCATCTCCTCCGGTATCTTTCAGATATAGAATACGGGTCGGGTTTTTCCAGAAATAACCGGCAATGTCGCGATCGGTCTCAGAAGTCAGCCTGATTGCGCTGTCTTTCCCGATTTCCTGAACAAAAACATTCATCCGCTTTTCATAAGGCGCCATAAAGGAAAAATATTTCCCGTCGGGAGAAATCTGGTACCTCGCTTTTTCAGGATTTTTAAAGAAGTCTTCAAGCGGAATTTGCCGGACTTGCATGGGTTTTTTGGATTTACAGCCCCCCAAAAGCAGGGAAAAGCCGATCAATGCTCCTAAAAGGAGACAAAAAAGAGAACGTGTTTTCATAGGGTTTATTTTGCTTTCAATATTAAGAAAAATTTCATGTTTGAGCGTAGAATTTCGATAAAATAAATTGATATATCTGTCAACTCTTCGTTAAACCGGATGAAAAATCATATAACTTTGACAGCCAGTGAAAAATAAAACCTTTACCCCAACGTTTTCAGATAAATCTTTACCGTGGACATCTACCTGAGAAAAAAACGCTGGAAGCTGATTTTGTTTGCATTCGCTTTGATTATCGTTGCCGGTTCCCTTTACTATACCAATATTCTTGTCAACGAGATCAGGAAAGATGAACGGAAAAACGTGGAAATATGGGCTGATGCCATTCACCGTAAGGCTGACCTGGTTAATTTCACCAATAAATTATTTGAACAGCTTAAAAACGAAGAACGGAAACGGGTCAGAACCCTGGCCGAAGCGCAAAAAAGAATTGTGACAGTTTCCTTTAGCCCCGATCTGAATTTTTACCTGAACATCATATCCGAAAACACCACCATCCCTGTCGTTCAAACTGATGAAGCCGGAAACATCCAGAGCAGAAGAAATGTCAGCCCTGATTTTGATTCCATCACCCGTTTTGAAGGAAGAATCGCCAAAGAATTTTCCGTTTACCCCCCCATCATAGTGAATTATTACCAGGATAAAAAAATATACCTGTATTACAAAGACTCCAATATTTTCGCTGAATTAAAGAATGTGCTTGATGACCTGATCCGTTCTTTTGTTTCAGAAGTGGTACTGAACTCAGCCTCTGTGCCGGTTATCATTACCGACAGTACCAAAAAAAATGTAATGGAATATGGAAATATTCCCGTGAAAAAAATGGAAAATCCGGCATTTGTCAGAGAAACCATCAAATCCATGGCTTCCCACAATACGCCCATAATGGTAACATTACCGGATCAAGGGATCCGATATATTTTTTACCAGGATTCATTTCTGCTGACCCAGTTGAAGTATTACCCTTATGTACAGCTTGCCGTCATCGGCCTCTTCCTTTTCATTGCTTATCTTTTGTTTAGTTATGCCCGTAAATCGGAACAAAACCAGGTGTGGGTCGGAATGGCAAAAGAAACGGCCCATCAGCTGGGAACTCCGCTTTCATCCATGATTGCATGGCTTGAACTCCTGAAATTAAAGGGACTGGATCCCGAAACTATTCGGGAAATAGAAAAAGATGTGCTTCGTCTGGAAACTATTACCGATCGGTTTTCAAAAATCGGATCTGTTGCCCGGCTTGAAACAACCAATATCGTGAAAGTGGTTTCCGATACCGCCGATTACCTGCGTACACGTACTTCCCCAGAGGTAAAATTCGAAATTCAACCAGGACCTTCAAGCGTTATAAGTGTCCCCATCAACCTTCACCTTTTCGAATGGGTCATTGAAAATCTCTGTAAAAATGCCATTGATGCCATGGAAGGGAAAGGGGAGATCCTGATTGAGATCAGCGATGACAGCGATCACATACACATCGACGTTTCCGATACAGGAAAAGGGATACCCAAATCCCGTTTTAAAACCATTTTCCATCCCGGATTTACCAGTAAAGCAAGGGGATGGGGACTGGGATTGACTTTATCCAAACGCATCGTGGAGAATTACCATTCCGGAAAGATTTTTGTGAAATCCTCTAACCTGGGGAAGGGCACTACTTTTCGCATTGTATTGAATAAATAACGGACTTTGGCCGGAATTTATATCCATATCCCCTTTTGCAGGCAAAAATGTCATTATTGTAATTTTTTTTCCAGGGTTTCACTTGAAACAAAGGCCGGTTTCCTGGAGGCCTTGTTTGATGAAATCCTGCGTCAGAAAGATTATCTTGGAGGACATCCGGTTTCAACCATATATTTTGGTGGAGGGACCCCCTCCTTGCTTTCAGAAATGGAACTCGGGAAAATTCTGGAAACATTAAACCGGTATTACCCCGTCACTCCCGATGCGGAAATTACACTGGAAGCCAACCCTGACGATCTGAATCCCGGACTGCTCAGAGCATATAAAAACTGTGGAGTCAACCGTTTCAGCCTTGGAATACAATCGTTCTCAGATGCTGATTTGTCGTTTCTTGGCCGGCGACATGATACGTCAAGCGCGATCCAGGCTATCCGCGATATCCTGGAAGCAGGTTTTGCGTATCTAAGCATCGACCTGATCTACGGAATTCCGGGAATGTCATGGCAACATTGGGAGAAAAATCTTGAGGTGTTTTTCTCTTTTGAACTTAAGCATTTATCGGCCTACGCCCTGACGGTAGAACCCAAAACCACCCTGGATCTGATGATCCGGAATAAAAAAATGCCGGCTCCTGATGAAGAAGACACAATTCAGCATTTCCAACTGCTGATGAAAAAAATGGCTGAAAAGGGATTTGAACATTATGAAATCTCAAATTTCACCAAAGAAGGACAATATTCCCGGCATAACAGTAATTACTGGAAAGGAATCCCTTACCTGGGTTTGGGGCCTTCAGCACACTCCTATAACGGACGCTCCCGACAATGGAATGTTTCCAGTTTGAAGGAATATATCAGGAATCTGTCTGATGGAATGTGGTACGAAGAAGAAACCCTGACTCCGGTTCAAAAATACAATGAATATATCATGACCTCCCTGCGAACCATGTGGGGATGCGATTCAAAAAAAATAATCAGTGACTTTCCTGAACTGACGGACAGAAAAGGACTTACGCTTACTGACTTCTTCAGGAAACAAGCCAGGCTTCTGATTGAAAAAGAATTGCTTTTTGAGTCTGCTGGAATTTACTATTTAACCGAAACCGGAAAATTTTTTGCTGATGGCGTTGCGGCTGATTTATTTTTTACTGAATCCAGATGATGGAAAAAATCAAAGAAAATTTTAATCTGAATTATATGGGCTTGCTCTAACGTGGAAGCTGAACGGTTTCAAACCAATAATTTTTTAAGGTCTTCATTAAAGAAACCAGACCTTCAAAGCTGCTCGGCTTGGTGATATATGAATTGGCGCCGTACTCATACGTATGTAATATGTCTTCCTCGGCTTTGGAAGTGGTCAGTACAATCACCGGGATTCTGCGTAATTTACTATTGGTTTTAATTTCCCTAAGGGCTTCCCGTCCGTCTTTTCTCGGCATGTTGAGATCCAGCAAGATGATCCCGGGCTTAGGGGAAGTATGGGGATCGCTGAATTTTCCACGATGATTTAAATAATCCATCAGTTCCAGACCGTCTTGAACCAGGGTTATTTGATTGGCAATCTTGCTTTCTTCAATGGCATCTCGAATCAGTAACTGATCATCCGGATCATCCTCTGCTACCAATATCAACAAAGATTTATTTCTTTTTTCCATGGACGCTACTCTTTCAAGCATTTTTCCGGTATTTTTTCTGTTTCACCGGTAAAGTTATAATAAATAGAGTTCCCACACCCAATTCGCTGTTCATTTCAATTTTACCGTGATGCATATTTACAATCTTGCGGCAAATCGCAAGGCCTATACCGGTACTTCCCGGATTACGGCTTGGATCAATTCGCTGAAAAGGGCGAAAAATTCTTTCATGAAATTGTGGGTCTATACCGATTCCATTATCTTCAACTGATATTTCAACCCTGTTATGTGGAATGTAGCGTGATCTCAGCTGGATAAACAAGGGAACTCCCTCTCTTCGATAAGCAATCGCGTTACTGATCAAATTTTCAAACAGTGTGAATAATTGCTTAGGGTTCCCCTGAATAACAGGGAAAGGCATTTTACTGATCTCTGCATTACACGTCTCGATGGTATTTCTAAGGTTAATTATGACATCCCTGGTGATTTCATCTAAATTCGCGGTGGTAAACTTGTTTTGTGATTCGTTTACGGAGGAATAGAGAATAAGATCCGACAACAAGGCTTGCATTTTTATTGCCGATTGTTCAATTCGTTCTAAAAACTGTTTAGAGGCCTCATCAAAATGATCTGAATGTTTTGTCTTGATCCTGTCGCTGAAAACCTGAATTTTTCTCAGTGGTTCCTGAAGATCATGGGAGGTGATTTTGGCAATTTGTGTCAGTTCCTCATGGGCCACTTTTAAATCTTGTTCGTTTCGTTTCAATCTGAATAAAAAGTACTGAAAAACACCCAGGATAATTAAAAACAGCAGAATGGTCAGGAAACTGATAATCCCGGATCGTTTAAACACCAGGTTAATAATTGAATCTGTTTTTTCAGAAAAAACAATTCCATAATGTTTACCCATAATATTAAGCGGGTAATAAGCAGAAATAATGGCATTCTTTTTTTCTCCGGCATAAACATACTGGCGGATAGAACCACTCAGGTTGTCTGAAAAATCCTTGGTGATTTCTGCTGATTGCGAAAATTGTATCCCGGATTCATTCAAGTTATTGGTAAGGATTTCTCCACGTTCATCAAATAAGGCCTGAAATATCTGGTCTTTCAAAAAATACTGATAAAATTCTGATGAGATATGGCGAACCAAATCCATCCGAAAATGGATGTTGGCATAAATTATTCTTTCCCTTTTCAGGACATGAATATAAAACAATTCATTATTCTGATCTGTAAATAAAGTATCATGCGGAAATATCGCAAAATTTTGAAGTTTTGAAAAAGAATTCTGATAATAATTGTCGGTTGTACCTGAAAAAGTGAAACATTGCCCGGAGGTGTCGTAAATCCTGATCTCCTTGATCAACTCATTGTACTTAATATAGAAGGTGCGTATCCTGTTTATGCCAGGATCGTGCAAATTATGCGCTTTGAAAAGATTTTCGGCATCCTCAGCACTAAAGAAAAAATTCTGATCAATCCGAAATTCTTCGAATCCACTTTCAATTTTTTCACCACATCCTTTTACTTGCCGGGCAAGGACTGTTTCCCTGAGTTTAACCTGCTCCTCATACAGGCTCCAGTAAAAATATAAATTGAATCCAATGATCAGAATGATGATGGTGAATGTTACCGCGCCGACTCCCTTGCGAATCCAGTACATAGTCGCTTTTTATTTAAGTTTTTGGATGTTGATGACATACCAGTCAAGGATGTTGATTTTTGCGGCAAAAATAGCCAGTGAAATTCCATCAGCATCAATCATCTGAATTTTCTGATGTTCAAAAAGTATCTTTTTAAATGCTGAACGAAGCGATTTATCCTTGTTTTTCAGCATGTTAAAAGCATCCTTCTGATAAGTGTCCTGTTTTATCGTTTCAAGGTATTTATGTGCTTTTAAAGGAGGTAAATTCAACAGGCTGGTAACTTTTTCATCAGCGGCAACAATAACCCCGGTATTATCTACAATGACAATGTCATCATTGGTATCTTTTAAATATTTGTCTGTTATTATACTGAGGGTTATATCAAGACCCGGTACACCCACCAGTTCATTGTTATAATAAACGGGAGCAATGGCAGAAATCATCCATCCGCGTCCGGCAGGATCAACATAAGGTTCCTTGACCCAGGTTTCTTTCTTTTCCGGATTATATTTTTCGTTAGCGAGATAATAAAAATTAAATTCCGGAATATTCATTTTTGGCTCATACTGTATCAAGACGTCAAAGAAAGGATAGATCCGGTTATAAGAATTTCTATCGTTATAATATGCCTGGGCAATTTCAGCGTTAGTTTCCACCAGGCTTTTTAAAACAGTATCAAGGGGTTCTGTAAAGCAAACAATGCTGCGGATCTCGTTATTGATGGCTACATGTCCTGAAACAAATACGGCTGCATACCCGTCGTTTTTCACCTTATACATGACGCCTTTATCGGAAACCGCGTAAATTCTCGGATTTTTACAACGATACTCATGCTGATGCGCATACAGGGTTTCCACTTGCTTAGCCAAACCATTTACTTTTTCTCCGATCCGCTGAAAATCATTCTCGATTTTATCTGCCAGCTCTTTCACTTCCTGCATTTTCTTTTCTTTCTCCGCTTCACTCAGCCGTCTATCATGATGGCAGGAAACCATTATTAAAACCATTAAAAATGGCAGTAGCATTGTTTTCATTTTTTCGCTTAATTATTTCGAAAAACGAATATACGTACCTAAAGGTAATTTCCGTCTCATTTTATCATAAAAAAATAATTCTCCGGATTCAGTGATCAAATCCTGGCTAAAATGCGTTTTAATCAGACTTTCGGCTACAAGGGAAGAAAGCCCCATAGAGTATAGGCTCATGATGAAAAATCCCCGTTCAGTATCCAATAAGCTCTTGCAATACATGACCATGGTATTAATCAACTCATCAAGGATCCATTTTTCCCCCTCCGGTCCACGGCCATAAGCAGGGGGATCAAGAATAATCCCCTGGTATTTATTTCCCCTTTTAACTTCCCTTTTTACAAATTTAAGGGCATCTTCCACCACCCAGTGAATCCCCTCCAATTCTGAAGATTTCATCATTTCCTTTGCCCAGTTGATAACTGGTTTTACTGAATCAACATGAACGACATCTGCTCCGGCTGCTCTTGCAGCCAGCGAAGCCCCACCAGTGTATGCAAAAAGATTAAGTACCCTGACGGGGGAGTTAATAAGCTGGTAAGCTGATAAGTTGGTGAGTTGGTGAATTATTATGTCATAGATATAGTTCCAGTTTTCAGCCTGTTCGGGAAATATTCCAATATGGCCAAATGCCGTGAGCCCGAGCCTGAACCTCAGGTTCATGTCGCGATAGGAATAAGCGATCATCCATTGATCAGCCATTGATTTTTTCCTGATCCATTCCCCTTTTTCAAAGTTCTCTGTTTTTCCCTGAACAGCGCCTTTAATACGCCTGTACCTGGCGTGTAACAACGACTCCCAGTCTGCCTCTGTCATCGCTTTGCTCCATACTGCCTGAGGTTCAGGTCGGGCAAGAATATATTTCCCGAAGCGTTCAAGTTTTTCTAGCCCGCCAGAGTCAATGAGTTCATAATCCTTCCAGAGTTCCGGTGAAATTATTTTCATTCAGATTTAATGTCTTTGATTACGAGCAGGGAAAAATCACCGGGTCCGGAATTTTTCCAGGTTCTTTGTACACCGGCTTTAACAAAAATACATGATTTCTCTGTGCTTTCAATAATCCTGTTTTCAAGTTCAAGAATACCCCTTCCAGAAAGAATAAAAAATACAACATCCATAAGCTGAACATGGGGAGCCATTTCCTCTCCAGGGTGAAGCATTAATTGTATTACCTCCAAATGAGGGGAGGAAAACATTTTTCGTGCCTCCAGGTCAATCGGGATTTTAGGTGCATTGTCAAATGTTGTAACGATAATATGCTTATCGCTCATAGAAAATTGGGATTAAAGGTTATTTTTCAATTCTGTTCCATTTTGATTCCCTCTCTGCTGCTTTTTTGTCCCATTCCGGCGGTACGCTTTGAATCCATTCACTTTTTTCCTTTTGCATTATTTTCATGGATAAACCAATGTATTCCTGTGCCTTTGCTTTTGTTGAAAGATCCGGGTATTTAACCATAGAATTTTTACCGTGGGTTGCAAGTACCCTGGCAATCATGACACGCGCTTGAGCGCTTTCAGAAATGGAGAGGCCGATAATCCTAGAAATTTCCAGGGGCGAATGAAATGAATTCCCATGTCCGGCAGCGGCATAATCCCAATACCATTGTGCATTTCTGATATGCTGTAACGCATCCTCCATTTCTCCAGGGTCAGCTCCTGCATCCCAAGCGGCTTTTGCTTCAATGTGCGCCTTCACCAATTCAATTTCTGACTGATTACGAATCTGCTTAACTTTTCGCTGACGATCATAAACATTGTTTCGAAGGGTTTCTTCGCTTTCTCGGTGACAAACCTGGCAGGTACCTGAAATATTGCTTAACGGACTTGTGATTTGATGACTGGTGAATTTTTGTCCTCCCTCTTTCACGTAAGGCATATGGCAATCGGCACAGGAAACTCCCCTTTGAGCATGAATGCCGCTAAGGTAAACTTCGTAATCCGGGTGCTGTGCCTTAAGGATGGGCGCTTTACTTATTTTGTGAATAAAATCAGTGAAACCAATTGCATTGTAATATTTCAGAGCGCTGTCGGCAGACAAGCCTTTTCCCCAGGGAAAGGTCAGATATGCCACATCCGGGGCATCTTGACGCTTGTTATCAAAATAATACTCCACATGACACTGTGCACAAACCAGGGAGCGCATTTCCTGATGGGTGGCATGGGATATGTCTCTGCCGATAGAATGAAATCCTTCAACCAAAGCGGGACGGGTAATGCGAAGATCCATGGTTTTCGGGTCATGGCAGTCAGCACAACCTATAAAATTGACAATTTCTGGTCCTTTTGAAGCCCATTTCCCTTGATAAAAATTCTTCGCTCCCATTTGTTCCATCAAACGGGGGACGTCGGGGCTCTTGCACGTCCAGCAAGTGTTGGGCTGAGGTCCGTCATCCTGTCCTTTAGGGGTTCCCGTTCTGAGTGTATTCCTGATATCGGTAATGGCATAAAAGTGGCCGCGCGGGGTACTATAATCCTTCGAAAAAGCATATCCCACCCATAAAACCACCATTAGGGGATCACGTTCCAACGCATCAGTAAACCCGTTCCCGTTCGATTCACTTTTGAACGATGTGTCGGCAGTTTTTAGGTAACTCTGATACTCCCGCGGGAAATTCTCGCCCCACAATTCATTCCTGGGTTCATATTCATTGAGATCAACCTTGGGTTTATATACATACTCCTTTTCCGCTCTCCGTTCAGTTATGGAAGAGGCCAGCAATCCAAGGAAAAAAACAATAACCATGGTCCCGAAAAATAACGTCCAGTTCTTCCAGGATGCACGCTTGCTCGATGTTGACATGTGAAAATATTTAATGTTTTTCTATTATTTATCTTTCTCATCCCTTTCAATCCGACTTTCAATCCTTGTCTTCACCAGGGCATTAGGTGTGGAAGATAATCCGTTGACCCTGCTGTGGGGAGTCTCCCTATGACAATCAAGGCAATTTCTTTCCTGTAAGCGGTTATGGTATATTGGAAGAACACTTCCAAGGTGCCCCATACCAACCATCTGCTCATGACAACGGATACAATTTGATTGGACCACCTTTTTCCCTGCATCCAGAATATAAATCACCTGAGGTTCTTTCCTCAAGGTAAAGATTGTGGCATGCCTTAGTCCATCCTGAGCTTTGAAATAATATTTATGAAAAAGGTTGTCGTGCGGAACATGGCAATCGTTGCAATGGGCCACATTCCTATGTGAGCTGTGTGTCCAGTCGTAAAACTGGGGATTCATCACATGACAATTAATGCAAGTTTCAGGTTGATCTGACAGGTATGAAGGTGCTTTTGAAATATATATGGCATAAGCCCCTAAACCAAAAAAGATGCCCATAAGCACAGCAACCGTACTTCTCCATTGTTCAGGAGGAACAAGCCACTGTATCACTTTTCTAATCGCCATATACCGATAAAAAATTCTGAAAAGCTGATCCTCTTCAAAAAAATCAACACCCAGAAAATTTCATCCAGCCTGGCTTAACATAACTCAAAACAATAAGCCATAACCCTTAGAATTGAACTGGGATATTACAAATATAAGATTTCTTATATTCTGTTCCAAAATTCTTCAACAATTTCATAACCAATAAAAAAGTTTTGAATCTGTTTTTCGGAAAATTCCCGGATTGCCTGATTTATTGTTTTTTAAAAAAAGTATGAAACATTCCATCCGAATCTTCCTCTGTAATCGCCTCGAACCCCGCAGCTAACATCTTATCTATCATGGGCTGGGGGACAAAAGAAGCAATTACTTCATAGATCTCTCCCTGAGCCAGGCTTTCTGATTCTTTAAGCACTTTTTCAAGGGGATGAATTCCCTGAGCCAGGATTGGACGTGCATCCAATATTATTTTGGAAGGAGGCCGACCGTTTTTTGATGGCCAGCTTCCGGTCGGGATCGAAGCAGCATCAACCCTGGTCCGGTAACTCAGCAACCTTTGGTTTCCCGTAATGTTGCGTTTTTCCGTTAAATCCTGAGACATCTCAAGGGTACCTAGATACTCTCCTTTCTCATTTCTAAGGGCGAAATATTCGATATGTATGAACTTCCCTCCCATCTGGATCCAGAAAGGGGCACTATCCGCTTTCCCACTTTTAAAATCTCCAATAATCTGATCAACGATATGGACGCTTGAAGGAGGATGGCACATGCGGACATCGCGTCCGAGGATAGCCCGGTTGCGGTCGAAGATCCGTTCCTTCCCCTGGGAAAAGTACTTCACCTTGTCGTTCTTATCCACAAAGGTAATATCTACAGGCAGGGTGTTGAGAATCGACAAAAGTTCCTCTGAGCTGAATTTTCCGCTAGGGAGGTTCACGTTACCCTCTTCGGCCGAAGTAACTTCGGCCGTCTCGATACCCGCAGGTTTCCAGCTGATTTTCGGATCATACAAACAGTAACCGATGTCGTTCGTCTGCCTGTAGATTTCGTACCAGTCGGTTTCGGTCAGTTTGTCGAGGGTCATCGGGAAGAGAATCTCCTCCTCTTTCATGATCATGTCGGTGACGGCCTTCGCAGCCGGATACAGGTGTTGTTCGATTTTCTCCTGCATCATTTCTACAGTGAAGCCGTTGGGCATGTTCAGTGCGTTGATGGCGTTCTTGAGTAGATCGCGGGTTTCGTCATGCTTGCCCCACATCACCTTCGGAGGACCAGTGATCCCGTATCTTTCGAGAAAAGGGAAGAGGAGGTTCTCCTTGCGGCGATAATGCTTGTCAACATCCATCAAGCTGTTGAAGTGACTTTTGATGCTGTTGATGTACCTGTCGGCTTCAGTCCCGGTCATTTCGGTTTCCAAGCGGCTAAAAAGCCCCTGGAGTTCAGCTGTAACCTTGGAAAGTTCCCTGTTTTCCTGTTTAAAGGTATCGACTGGATGACCAGGAGCTATGATTTTCATCCCGGCGAGATCGATATGGCCTTCCAGCGCCTGGGTGTGTACGTCGCACAGGCGTAATACCTCTTCCTCTGGAAGTCCTTCGCTGATCAGCTCCTGTTCAACCTCTACGATAAGCCCATAAGGGACTTTCGACATAATTTCGACCAGGCGGGCTTTCACCGTCTCCGGAGCCACTCCTTCGTGCAGTTGAAGGATCATGTGCTTAAGTAAATCTTTTTTCTCCTGCGAGTTATTGATAAGTTCGCTCATGGTTTATCCTTTTATCATTGTTAATACCATTTTAAATTTTTCCACTGCATTGACAGCATGGGGGATGCCGGCAGGCATGATGATTGTATCGCCTGTCCCCAGATTGTAGGATACCTCGTCGATCACGATCTCCGTTTTGCCCTCGATTACCTGCACCATGGCATCATAAGGTGCTGAGTGCGTGCTGAGTCGCTGACCTTTGTCGAACGAGAACAGGGTCACTGTCCCCACCGGGCGGTCAATTACCCGTTTGCTGATGATCCCTTCGGAAGAATATTCCACCTTTTCGGGAAACCTGAACACGCTTGCGTGTTCGAATAACATTTTTTCCATTGTTTTACTTTTAAATTATTGTTCTTTATATCCAAATGTCTTCCAACACTTCTCCCTGAATGCTTATAATGGAACGCTTGATGGGAACATTCCGTCCCGACTGCGCTCGGGCCTTCTGTGCCATCTGGAGCAGACCTCCGCAACAAGGAACCTCCATCATGACCACGTTGAGTGAATTGATCTTTGCCTCAGCAATCATGGAAGTAAGTTTCTGTAGATACGATTCCTGATTGATGTCTAGCTTGGGACAGGCGATGGCCAGCGATTTTCCCTGGAGGTAGTTCGCATGGAAACTGCCCATTGCAAAGGCGGCGCAGTCGGCAGCCAACACCACGTCGGCATTCTTGAAATAGGAAGCCTGAGGGTTCAGCAAGTGAAGCTGAACGGGCCACTGACGAAGTGCTGAAGGTGTACTTAACGCGTTAATCGCAGATTCTGCAGCCATGACAATGGCCTCCTGGTCAATCCTGAAATCCTGTTCAATGGAGCCAGAACAACCATAGCCGTTGTGAACATGCGCTTTTTTCCTGGCATCCTGAATATTTGCAAAATGCATCCCTGCTTTGCCCTGTTCTTTTTCGGGTGTCATATCGATGTTTTTTTCTTTTAAATATTTGATGGCCTGGTTTAACAATTCTGTTTCGTTGTGATCGCGGAGGTGCTCAAGATGTGCCAGGATGGTGTTGCGTCCTTTGGGTACCATAATTTCCATTACCTTATACTCATCGTAAGGTTCTGCTTCGCGCTCTATGATTTCAATCGCTCCTTCGGGGCAATATCCCAGACAAGCTCCCAAGCCATCACAGAAAAGGTCGCTGATCAGCCTTGCTTTTCCGTCAATTACCTTTAAGGCACCTTCATGGCAATTCGGAATGCACAACCCACATCCATTGCATTTTTCGTCGTCAATCTGAATGATTTGTCGTTTCATATATTATATTATGTATTTAGGTGTTGTTTTACCTTTTATAGATTAAAAAAATTACAAATATGAATCCAGTGTTTGTTTCTTTAAAAAATTTCTAAACTCTTCTGTCAGCTTATTCACGACATTGCCAAGAATACAACGGTCAAAACGGCACACTTCATTCAGCAATGGGCAATCACCCTTCTCAATGGGTCCCTCAATCGTTTCATAAATATTGAGCAGGTTGATCTCCTTGGGATCCATTTTCATCGAAAATCCACCCGAAGGCCCGCGTACCGATTTCAGCATATCATTTTTTACAAGCCTTTGCAATACTTTTGCAATATGATTTTTCGAAAATCCGGTAAACTCCGCAATCTTTACTGCATTAATACCATGTTCAGCCCTTGCGATCAACACCATGCTGTGAATGGCAATAGAGGAAGCCTCTGAAAGAGCAAAGATCTTGGACATAAAATTTTATTAGGTATTTGAATACGCAAATATATAAATAAAAAACACAGCTGCAATAATAAAATGAAAAAAAAGTGATACCTTGCACTTTCTATGCCACGGATCATTACCAGTGCTCAGAATCCCCTTGTAAAAAACCTGCTCCTGCTGCAGGAAAAACCTCGTGCCCGAAGCGAACAAGGCCTTTTTATCATCGAAGGCGTTCGGGAAATAAGATTAGCCGTTGAATCAGGGTTTGGATTAACCTCACTCCTCTTTACTCCTGAATATTTCCCAGAAAAAGAGATTTACAAGCTTGTGCAACCGCAAGTCCCGGATATTATCGAGGTCCCCGCTACAGTCTTCAACAGAATGGCTTACCGTAAAGGCAGCGGTGGAGTGATTGCACTGGCTAAACCTGTGAGGCTCACTTTCAGTGATCTTTTACTGACCAATCATCCGCTTATCCTGGTAATTGAATCTGTCGAAAAACCGGGGAACCTTGGAGCGCTTCTCCGAACTGCTGATGCAGCTAACCTTGACGCCGTGATCATTTGTGATCCGCAAACCGACATCTATAACCCAAACACCATTCGTTCTTCCATTGGCTGTGTTTTTACCGTACCAATCGTCACAGCTACATCAGAAGAAACAATAGCATTCCTGAGTTCAAAAAAAATCCGGATGTTCGGAACAGCTCTTACTGCAACCCGGTTGTATCACGACACCGACTTCAGGACCGCCGTGGCCATCATCATGGGGACCGAGGCAACCGGCCTTAGCAACACATGGCTGAAACAAGCAGATGACTTGATTAAAATCCAGATGATGGGGAAAATTGATTCGATGAATGTCTCCACTTCCGCTGCCATTGTAATTTTTGAGGCCGTTCGCCAGCGTAGTTTCAGCGCAACACTAAAGTAATTTCCCTATTTATATTGCTCATCTTCAGGCAACAAAACAAGAAATTTCTTGGGCATTTTACTCTTCACTTCAAGTTGTTCACCTGTTACCGGATGCTTGAAAGAAAGGTAATAAGCGTGCAGCCGAATGCGTCTTTCATAACGATCATCGGCGCCATATCGGCGATCACCCACTACCGGATGTCCCATTTCGGATAAGTGGACTCTGATCTGGTTTTTTCGTCCTGTCTCAAGCTTCACTTCAAGCAGGGTATAATCTGGAGTCCTGTCCATCACCCGGTAATGCGTAATTGCCAGTTTTGCACCTTGCTGTACTTTAACAGAATACACTTTCTGATTTCTTCCTTCCGCAAGCCAGCTTCGGATAACTCCCTGATTGTCTTTAACACTGCCCTCAACCAGGGCATAATACAGCTTTTCCGAATCCTTCCATTGCAGCTTAAGCTGTTCCTGTAAGGCTTCAGTTTTAGCGAATAGGATAATCCCGGAAACCTCACGATCAAGCCGGTGAATGATAAATATACGTTCTTTGCCTTTTGATTTTTCTTTGACATAATCCAGCATGATCTTGTAGAAGGAAGTCCCCCCAAGTCCTTTATCGCCAATAGAAAGCAATCCCGGAGGTTTTTCGGCAATCAGAAAATATTCGTCTTCAAACCAAACCGTGTAAGGAGGTTTGATCTTGCCCGGGACATACGTCTGACGGTGATATTCCACCAAATCTCCCGACTTCACAATGACGGATGAATTGGTTGCCATTTTGCCGTTAACACGTACAAGGCCATGACTGATCAATTTCTTAACCGTTGTTTTGGATGCCGTCTTAAATTCCGTTAGCAGAAATTCCGCCAAGGTGTTTTCTGTTTTAACCAAAATCCTCATTTTTCTTCCAATTTCTGCTTTGCCCTGTTTTTTCTCTTCTTACAAGGTTTTCATTTATTTTAATTCAAACTCCATCAGCAAAGGGTTATGATCCGAGTACTCAAATTCCATAGAAATGGTTTTATTACTTTTAACTCCAATGTTGGGAGATACTAAAAAAAAGTCAATCGTGGTAACAGGGGTTTTCCCCTTGATATAGCGAGAATCAACATTCCTGTTACTTGGAACGGTGGGGTCGTATACATATTTCCACCCGGAAAGAAAATTCTCATGAAAACGATTCTGGATCATAAAAGTTACATCCCCGGTCGTAATCCGGGAAGGATCAAATCCGTATGGATTATCATTCCAGTCTCCCCCAATTATCACCCAGTTTCCATGATGATAGGAGTCCAGAATGTAGTTCTGTAAACGCTTTAACTCCTTTTTTCTGATTTCACCTTTGATATCATAGGCGGAATTATGCAAGTTGACAAGAATCAATTCCTTCTCTCCTATTCTGTATTTCAGCGCAAGAATGCAACGTTTCAGCATAACAGTCCGCTGCGGCCAGGGGAAATCAGTATTCAATGAAACCACTTCAGCTCTATCAGGCTGAAAAGGGGTGAATATGCTCAGTCCGGAAACTACTCTTCCCATCGGTTTCCAAAGAGGCAGTGGAACGAACCGGCAATCATAATTTTTTCCGAATGCAAAGTAAAAATCAGGAAATATTTTGGTGAATTCAGATAGAAGGTCTGTATAATACGTTCGTTTGGATTTCCGATCGATTTCCTGAATAAAGATAAAATCCAAGGTGTCGAAAACTGCCAAAGTATTAAATATACCTTTCAACGCAAGAGTAAAATCATGTTGGTCGGGTATTGATCTTTTACCCCCATCATAGAAAAAATCCATTCCTTTTCCCAATCCAGCGTATCCGATATTCCAGGATAAAACGGAAAATGTTTTTTTTTCGGGATTGATGTGCTTACCCTTGATATTTGCTTCAGCCGAATTAAACGGGGGCGGAATATACTCGGTCAATGTGGCAAATATTAAAAGACCAGCAAAAAATAAAAAAATAACAATGCCTAGAAGTAAAGCTGTTCTCAAGATAATTTTTAGCAATTTTTGCATCCTGTCAAAAAACCGAAAAATACGCTTTTTTTTGTAATTTTACCCTTTTAATGTTCACCTTATTTTTGCTCAATGCCATTGCTGGGATCTCTGATCAAAAGAGCCTATGAACTTCGTCAACTTCCCATGGATATTATCCGTGTCCATCCTTTTACAAAACAACGAAGTGTGTTGAAATCCCTTTTGACTAAAGCCCAGAATACTGCTTTCGGTGAATATTATAACTTTCCTGCTATCCTTGACAGTCCAGATTTTCTGATGAAATTCAGGGAGTGCGTTCCTGTTCATGATTATAGTTCAATGTTTAAAAACTGGTGGTACCGCAGTCTGAACGGGGAACCTTATGTGGCCTGGCCCGGACACGTAAAATACTTCGCACTGACTTCGGGTACCTCTGAGGCATCTTCAAAGCATATCCCGGTTACCCAGGATATGCTGAGGGCCATTCAAAAAGCCAGTATTCGATTATTGACCTCTGCAAGTAAACATAATTTTCCGGATGAATTTTATGAAAAAGGTATTTTAATGATCGGAGGAAGTACCCATCTCCAATATAATGGTGACTATTTTATGGGCGATTTATCAGGAATCGCGGCAAGTAATATCCCTTTCTGGTTTCAGCATTTTTACAAACCCGGGAAGCGGATCTCCCGCGAAAAGGAATGGTCTGTGAAACTGGAAGAGATTGTTAGAAATGCAAAAGGATGGGACATCGGGGTTATGGTCGGAGTTCCCGCCTGGATCCAAATCATGATGGAAAAAATTATAGCACATTATAACGTTAACAATATCCATGATATTTGGCCAAATCTTTCTGCCTATGTTCATAGTGGTGTCTCTTTTGAACCTTACATGAACAGTTTCCGACAACTGCTCGGCAAAAACATCGTTTTCAGCGAATCTTATCTCGCCTCCGAAGGATACATCGCCTATCAGCGACCCGATAGTGAAAACGGAATGGAGATGATCCTCGATAATGGAATTTTTTACGAATTTATCCCATATTATTCAAAAAATTTTGATCCTGATGGAAACCTGATCTCCAATCATGAAATTCTTACTCTTGCTGAAGTTGAAGAAAACAAAGAATATGCACTGATTCTTTCAACTTGCGCCGGCGCCTGGCGTTATCTGATAGGAGATGTGCTGAAATTTACCTCCCTTGAACGATCAGAAATTATATTGACCGGTCGTACCAAGCACTTTTTAAACCTTTGCGGGGAACATCTTTCACAGGACAATATGAACCGGGCAATAAAAATGTTTCAGGATGAATACCACTTAACCATCAAGGAATTTACCGTTATGGGCATCCGTCACGGAAATCTTTTTGCACATAAATGGTTTCTGGGCTGTGAAAATGATATCGACCCTATAATGGCTGCCATGAAGATTGACGACTATCTGAAAAGTTTGAATGATGATTATCGAGTTGAAAGACTGGAAGCTATTCAGGAGGTTTCTGTCGAAGTGTTACCTTTACGGGTGTTTTACTCCTGGATGAAAGCAAGGGGAAAAGAAGGAGGGGCCTATAAATTTCCAAGGGTACTTAAAAACGAGCAGGTTAAACAATGGGAAGAACATATCAAAAATTATGCTGCATCCGCTTTTTGAAGGACTGATTTTAGGACTTACTGTTGCCATAACACTGGGTCCCGCCATGTTTGCACTCCTGCAAACAAGTGTTAAGCATGGAGTTAAAATTGGAATATTTCTTGCCATTGGAATATTCGCCAGTGATCTGGCGCTTGTTGTTGGATGTTATTTTGGGGCATCCCAAATTGTCACCAATGCAAAATACCACCTTATTCTGGGTATAATAGGGGGAATCATCATGACCATTTTTGGTATTTATACTTTTTTTAAAAAAATTCCGAAAACCGAACAAGTTGAGGCCATCAGCGAAATAAAAGTCAAAAAACCAGGACCCCTGGCATATTTCTTAAAAGGATTCCTGCTGAATATTGCCAATCCTTTCCTTTGGGTTTTCTGGATTACTTCTGTACTGGCCATAACAGCCACTTATGGAGGAGACCGGAGGGCTGTTGCCTTATTTTTCACCGGAACACTGGCAACGGTTCTGGCAACAGATATACTGAAAAGTATTCTGGCTAATAAAATTAAAATCCTTGGAAACCCGATGGTCAAGCTTTGGATGAATCGGGCGGTAGGGTTACTGTTTATGATTTTTGGTGCATTTATTATTGCCGGATCTCTGCTGGAATATTTTAGGGGTATTACATCATAATTTTTCCTATATTCGTCATTCATTAAAATCCCGGGTTATGATTACGACACGTTATAAAAACTGGTGGTTTCTGGCACTCAACGGATTGATCGCCATCCTGTTTGGTTTTCTTCTTGTGTTTTTTCCAATCGATGCAATCAAAACCATCGTTAAATTTTTTGGTATTTTTCTACTGGTGATCGGAGGAGTTCAGCTGACTGCGGGAATTTTAAACATAAAAAATGACAAATCGGCGGGATTGATTCTCTCGGAATCCATTTTATTCATTGCCATGGGAATTGCATTACTTGTATTCCCGGAGATTACACTAACAGTTTTTTCAATCCTTTTTGGGATATGGGCCTTAATTGTGGGAATTGTCCAGCTTGTTATCATTGTTAATGCCGGAATTCAACTGTCAAATAAAAATCTTTTACTTTTCAACAGTCTATTGACCATTCTGTTAGGCATAATTATGTTTTTCAAACCTCTTGAATGGGGGGCATTTTTGGTTATTATGATCGGCATTTTCAGCATCCTCTTTGGTGTTCTTCTGATTTATTTTTCCTTTATACTGAAATCAGTAAATACAAAAGAAGATGAGGAAAAAAATACTAAATCAGCTTCAGAAGGCGCTCAAAATCCACTTTAAAATTAGTCCCGATAGGAATCATCTTTTCTTTAATTTTTACCTGGTTCCCTTCAATCATTTCAATTTTTGAGAGCGAAATCACAAAAGATTTATGAATTCGTGGAAACTGATTTGCGGGAAGAAGATGCTCAATATTTTTTAAGGACTGATAACTGACAATCATTTTTCCCGGAGTAAAAATTTTTACATAATCGCCCAATGCCTCAATATAAAGTATTTCATTAAGGTCGACCTTATAGGTCTTTTTGCTGGATTTAATAAAAATATAACCCCCTTCGGATTTTTCTGCTTCCTTCGATAATGAGGGCAGGATTTCTTTACTTTTTAAAAATTCTTCCGTCTTTTGTATGGCTTTGTAAAACCTTTCAAACGAAAACGGTTTCATCAGATAATCGATCACATCAAGCTCGTACCCCTGAATGGCATAATCAGCATAGGCTGTGGTTATAATAACCAAAGGAGGGTTTTTCAGGGATTTTAAAAAATCAAGCCCACTTAATTTGGGCATGTTAATATCAAGAAAAATCAGGTCTATTGAATGATCATGAAGCATCTCAATGGCCTCAACGGCATTATTGCACTTACAGACAATCTCAAGAAAAGGAAGGTTCTCTGCATACCGTTCGATGACCCTTTGTGCGAGGGGTTCATCATCAATAATCAGGCATCTGATTTTCATTCCATGTAAATTTTTAAGTCAACCCTATAAGCATCCATCGTCTCTGTGATTTCTAATTGATGTTTGCCGGGATATAACATTTGAAGCCGTTTTTTAACATTATCTAACCCGAATCCTCCCGGATTCTTTTTGAATTCATCTTGAAGCACTTCTTTGCTGTTCTGAATTGCAAAAACAAGCTGGCCTTTGTTAGAAAGATCAAAGTCAATGTTGATATAAGGTTTTTGATCTCCGATTTTGCATCCGTGTTTAAATGCATTTTCAATAAAAACAATAAAAAGAAGAGGGTCAATTTTTATGTCCGTACCATTTCCCTTAATTTTCATATTCACGCTTAAGGATTCACCTGCGCGGAGGTTCTCCAGATAAACATAATTTTGCAAAAATTCAAGCTGACGGTCAATTGGAATAAGGTCTTCTTTAGCCTCATAAATTACATAGCGCATCAATTCCGATAATTTTAAAATTAACTCCGGAGCTTTTTCCGACTTGTCAAGGGTAAGGGCATAAAGACTGTTCAGGGTATTAAAAAAGAAATGAGGATTAAACTGGGCTTTAAGGAGTTTTAATTCTGCTTCTATTTTTTGTTTCTCAATCTCTCCCATTTTCAATTCCACCTCCTGCAACCTAATGGAATCCCGTGTAAATTTTAACAAAGTCGTGATGACCAGAAAAATCAACACTAAAATAAATTCTGCTGTAATTTCCGTGATAACATTCGGATGTCCGTTGCCTTCAAAAAAGCTGGAAACCAAGAAATTCAGAAAAATAAAAAGGACAATGTTGGTAAGTTGCAAAAGAAAAAAAAGCAAGTATTTTCGTTGATTGAAAAAGACCGGAATCAACCACAGAAGATTAATATAAACCGACACACAAAGCAGGAGAACAGTAACCATGACATTTCCGGCCGTGGCAAGATCAATGTTCTTGAGGCGAAAGTCTCGGGTATAAAATAAGACGACCGTAAACAATACAATACTCAGCAGCCAGAAAATAATATGGGGCAGGATAAAATGCTGTTTATTTTTTTGATAAATCTTCTGAATGTGCATAGCTCCATTTTTCACAAAAATGACTTATCTGTCTGAATTAATCAATCTTTTTGGATGTAGTGGTATATTTTCTTGACGAATTTACGTCTTTTTACCATGGAGTGGCTCTTGTTTGATCCGACAAATTCTGCTGGTTATCGAGAAAAGTAATCATTTGGCTAAAAAAAAACAGCAAGTAATAAAATGTATTTATTTTTGTATCTTCAATAAACATAAAATTAACTGAAACCAATACCAATGAAAAATTCAATTTCGACCCCGTTAATCGCTTTGGTGACGATCATGATGACTTTATCTTTATCCATCCCATCAAAAGCCGTTAATCCTCCTGATGAAGGAATGTGGCTCCCTTTGCTTATTGAAAGGTTGAACTATGTTGACATGCAAAAAATGGGGCTTCATCTTTCTGCCCAGGAATTATACGACATTAACCATTCAAGTCTAAAAGACGCCATTGTTGGTTTATCTAGTGGCGGAGCCATGGGGGGATTTTTTTGCACAGCAGAAGTCGTTTCCGGGAAAGGATTGATCTTTACCAATCACCATTGTGGTTATGGCGCTGTTCAAAACCACAGCACTCCTGAACACGACTATTTAACCAACGGTTTTTGGGCCAAATCACTCGAAGAAGAGCTTTCCAATGAAAACATATGTGCTTCTTTCCTCGTCAGAATTGAAAACGTGACTGATTCCATCATCCCTTTCCTTACCGACACCCTTAAGGAGTCCGAGCGAAACGCCAAGGTTAAAGAAATTTCTACCCGTATCCGCAAAAGAGCAGAAGAAAGTGGTCAATATGAAGCTTCTGTCAAGGCTTTCTTTGGTGGAAATGAATATTACCTTTTTGTTTTTAAAACCTATAAAGATGTCCGACTGGTTGGGGCTCCGCCTTCATCCATTGGCAAATTTGGAGGAGATACCGACAACTGGATGTGGCCACGCCATACCGGTGATTTTACCATTTTTCGTATCTATACCGACCCTGAAGGGAATCCTGCAGAATATGCCGAACAAAATATACCCTTACAGCCCAAATACCACCTGCCGGTCAGCCTGAAGGGGATACAGAAAAACGATTTTGCCATGATCTGGGGATATCCGGGAAATACCAGCCGTTACATTACTTCTTACGGCATGGAATATAACATGAATGTTTTATACCCTACAATTATTAAGCTTTTTGGGAAACAGTTAGAAATCATGAAGGAGCGAATGGATGTCGACAAAGGAGTGAAAATTGCTTACGCTGACAATTACGCCGGTCTCGCCAATACATGGAAAAACTTTATCGGGCAATCAAAAATGCTTAAAAAGAATAAAGTGGAAATAAAAAAGAAAGCCATTGAAGATGCGTTTATGGCTTGGTATAACCAGGATCCAAAGAGGCAGGAAAAATATGGAAAAGTATTGGAAAACCTAAAAACCGGTTATGCCTCAATGACTCAGCTTGCAGCCCCGTTTTTTTATGCAAACCTGGCTGGTATGGGATTGGATATCGTGGGGCTTGCCGGGCAATTCGGTGATATTAAAAATGCCCTTGAAAAAAAGAACAAAGCCGCATTAAAAGAATCTCAGGAAGCCCTTCAACCAATTATCAAAGAACACTTTAAGGAAACCGACCTGGCCATCGAAAAGAAAACCCTGGCAGAAATGCTTAGGCTTTATGCCCAGGATGTTCCCAAAAATGAGCTCCCTTCCATCTTCTTGACAATAGAAAAAGACTATAAAAATGATTTTATGGCTTTTGCTGATAAAGTTTATGCCACTTCTGTTTTTGCAACTGAACCTGCTGCCCAGGAATTTGTTAAAAACCCCAAGTTGAAAGTCTTTAAAAAAGATCTTGGATGGTTGCTTTATCAATCTATGATTGAGGCTTCTGGGAAAAACCAGGCAGCATTCGGGACAGCCAGAACCAATGTCAGCGTTTCTAACCGTCTGTTCATTGGTGGATTACGCGAAATGAACCCTGAACTGGTGAAGTATCCGGATGCGAATTCGACCATGCGCATGTCTTATGGACAAGTTCTTGATTATTATCCTGCCGATGCTGTACATTATGATTACATTACAACATTAAAGGGAGTGATGCAGAAAGAAGATCCCGAAAATGATGAATTTATCGTAGAAAAAAAACTTAAAGACCTGTTTGATGCAAAAGATTACGGACAATATGGTGAAAACGGAGAAATGATCGTTTGCTTCCTGACCACCAATGATATCACGGGCGGAAATTCTGGAAGCCCGGTAATCAATGCCGATGGGCATTTGATCGGTCTTGCATTCGATGGCAACTGGGAAGCCATGAGCGGAGATATTATGTTTGAACCCGCACTGCAAAGAACCATTAATGTCGATATTCGTTATGTGCTTTTTATCATTGATAAATTTGCCGGGGCTACAAACCTGATTGAAGAACTTACAATTATTAAATAACCTCCTAAATATCCAAAAAAAGCCGCCCAAGCCAGGCGGCTTTTTTTTTAATAAATTCTGCTTTTGTTTTCTTTTTAGGATTGCATTAAAAGGCCTTCCCGCATCATCTGTTGCTATTCAACCAGATTCAGATACTGCAAAAGCGATTTAAATGAAGAAATTTTAACGACATTTCCGGGGAAATGAGCGAACAAAAAAGAAAAGCTATAGATTAAAATAAAAAACTTAGAAATCGTAGTATTTCATTTTGTAATTTCGATTTGGAATAAATCCATCTTGATGAAAAGGAAATATAAAATTTTGATCCATCTTGCGTTTTGGCTTTATATGTTCAACCAAACCTTTCTGGCCATTATTCTCAAGGGAAATAAAGAATATAGCCCGTTTGAAGAATTGACGATCTATCCCCTAACAAGTTTTATTACTTTTTATTCCCTTTATTATTCCTTAGGCCTTTTTTTCAGAAAGAAAAAGTGGATACTTCCTGTCGTGGTTTCAGTCTCTGTTTTTTTTCTGCTTATTCCACTCCGGATTGGTCTGGAATATTTTTTCTGGAAAACGTTGGGGGCAAGCCATATAAATAGTAAGGAACCATTAGTCGTTAATCATTTATGGTGGTTTTACTCCTTAAGAATGGTTATCATTTTTACCATCTATGCCATTTTGATCCGGCTTGCCATCGGATGGTTTGAATCTCAAAAAATGAAAGCCGAACTCCTCTTGCAAAACCAATCGAGCGAATTGGCATTGTTGCGTTCGCAAATTAATCCCCATTTCTTATTTAATACCTTAAACAATATTTATTCTCTGGTTTATAAAAAGTCAGAAGATGCCCCAGCCGCAGTAATGAAAATGTCTTCCATCATGCGGTATATGCTTTACGATGCCACTACCGATAAGGTTTTTCTTGAAAAAGAAGTGGAATACCTGCAAAGTTTTATTGAGCTTCAGCGGCTGAGAATAATAACAAAAGATTTTATTTCCATTGAAATTCAGGGGAATATGGAGGGGAGAACCATTGCCCCTATGCTGCTGATTCCATTTGTTGAAAATGCATTTAAGCATTGCAGAAAAAATGTACCCTCGCCGGGAATAAGAATCCTTTTAGAGGTGGACCCCGGGCAAATTATGTTTTGTATATCAAACCACATCCGTCAAGGTAATACCGTGAAAGACAATGCAAAGGGAATTGGTTTGATCAATGTCAGGCGTAGATTGAATTTACTTTATCCCGGAAAATACTCTCTGGAAATAAACCAAGATGAGGATCTGTATAATGTTATATTAATCTTATTTCAATAGCATGAAAATCAATTGTATTGCCATTGATGATGAGCCGCTGGCACTCGATATCATTAAAGATTACGCCTCAAAAATTCCTTTCTTGAATCTGATAAAAACCTTTGACAATGCATTGGAATCCATCGATTTTATAAGAAACAACACGGTAGATTTGATTTTTCTTGACATTCAAATGGATGAGCTGTCTGGCATTCAGCTTTTAAACGCACTAAAAATCAGACCCTTGGTAATTTTCACAACAGCATACGATGAATATGCTGTCCAGGGTTTTGAACTTGATGTGGTAGATTACATGCTGAAGCCCATCTCTTTCGAACGGTTTATCAAGGGGGTTGACAAGGTATTCGAGCGGATGCCTAATGAAGACAAAAAACTATCCCTTCCGGAAAACCATGCGGTTTCTTTGGCAGGGAAAGAGGACTTTTTCTTTGTTAAAACGGAAACCCGAATGGAAAAAGTCTTTTTTGCTGATGTTTTATATATCGAAGGAATGGGAGATTATTGGAGAATCGTCACTCAAAACAAAAGAATTATGAGTCTGATGAACGCCAAAAGAATCGAGGAAATCCTTCCGGAAGTCAGGTTTTTCAGGGTACATAAATCCTTCTTTGTGGCTCTGGATAAAATTGACTCCATCGAAAGAAACAGAATAAAAATTGGAGATAAATATATTCCGATTAGTGAAACCTATCATAAAGGATTTTTCGATATGGTTGAAAGAAGAAAATTAGCATGAGTATTCTTCATTTTTAAACCTTTCCAGAACAGCCTGATCGTTAAATTCTTTGGACAGTGATTCTATGGTTGCATAAGGGATCTCAAACACATCCAAAATCATCAGTGCATCAAGGCAATTGTTAAAAAGTGGGTCAATATTAAATCCGATAACTTCTGAATTTACACTGATGTATTTCTTCACTAGAATCGGCGTTTTATATGAAGGGTCAAAATCATGAATAAATTTATCCAATCTGGATAAATTATTACGCGTGTGTTTGATAAAGACATCCTTTCTAATTTCTTTGGGAAGTTTTCGTTTATACGGATGCCTTGCTCTTATCATCTGTCCTAATTCTGAATTAAAATAATTAGCATTCAGAAATTCAACTGTCAGGCTTTTCGAAATATCAAGAAATACATTACTAATACTTACTGGTCCGATTAAATAACGGTATTGGGGGTGTTTTAACAGCAGATAAAGAATTCCTTTCCATAGTAAAAACAATGGAAGTGTTCGCTTCTGATAGTGTTTAACAATGAATGAGCGACCAAGTTCTATCGAAACCCTAAGCAAAGGCTCAAAAGCAGGGCTGATTTTAAATAAGCTGTGAATATAAAACCCTTTTATACCATGTTTTTCGAGAATTTCTTTCCCTTTTCCTACGCGATATCCGCCAACAATTTGCCGGGTGGTGTTATCCCATACAAACAATTGTTCAAAATAGGAGTCGTATGAATCAATATCCCGGTCATTGCCAGTCCCCTCTCCTACTTCACGGTACGTTTTTTCTCTCAACCGGCCTATTTCTTTAATGATACTCGGGATTTTCTCCTGAGGGGCGCAAAAAACAAAATAATCCTGATTGGAAAACAGCAGGTATTTTGTTTTAATGGTGTTTATCTCCTGCATTAAGCAAGTTTCTTCCATGGGACAAGGAATCGTTTCCCGGTTTTTTTCATTAGCTTCAGAGAACATTTTCCTTGTTTTTAAAGAAAGCCCCAGAGAATATACTTTTGTTCTTAAAAAACAGCCATAGGCATAAATATCCTTGAATTCATCCTGCTCTTTAAGAGAAATAATAGATCCTATGCGAATGTTAATTGTCTTTCCCTGTTTGTTAAAAACCTCAGCGGGGAGTCTGACTGTACGCAATACGGGATGAAAAAACCCTAAAAGATTAAAAAGAAAGCTGTTGTGCCCGTCAAAATACACAGGGACAATGGGAACTTTTGATCTTTTAATGAACTTTATAATAGAATATTGCCATTCACGGTCTGATACTGCATTTTGTTTGATTTTATAACTGCTCACTTCACCTGAAGGGAATAATCCTACCGAATGACAGTCCTGGAGATGGGCGATGGCATTTTTCAATCCTCCGAAACTGGACTGAAAACCCCGGCGGGTTTCAAATGGATTAACCCCAATAAAAGAGGAGTTAAGTGGTTTTATTTTCGTCAATAAAAAATTAACTAGCATTTTATAATCAGGTCTGACTTCTGAAAAAATTTTTAATAAAAGAATTCCATCAATCCCCCCGTAAGCATGATTGGCTATGGTGATAAAGGGTCCTTGCGTTGGAATGTTTTTAAAATCCTCAGTGGGGATATGAAGGCCGCAACCAATGGTTGAAATCAGGTTATCAATAAATTGAAATCTGGGAAGTGTATCATTAGCCGTATAAAAATCGTTAACCTTATCCAGCTTCATTATTTTCAATAACCAGCTTGCTAGGAATTCCCCTCCAAAATACTTTAACATGGGATTCCCCATAAGTAATTCTTCCGATGAAACAAGTTCGATTTTATCGGACAAGGTCATAATCCATTTGTTTACGCCCAAGGTCAATTTTTTTAACCCTGATTTTCAACTTATCTCCTAATTTAAACTGTGATCCATTCCGTTGACCAATGACCTGAAAGTTTTCTTCATCCAGATAGTAAAAGTCATCTCCCAAATCCCTTAACCTTATCATCCCCTCACATTTGGTCCCTATAATCTCAGCAAAGATCCCCCATTTGCTCACCCCTGAAACAACAGCGTTAAAAACCTGACCAATTTTATCCAACATATATTCTGCCTGTTTATATTTTACTGACATTCTCTCAGCCTCCGTTGCTCTTCTTTCCATTTCTGAGGAATGTTCACAACGGGGTTCATAGGCTTCTTTTGAAGCCGATGGACCATCATGCAGATAATCCCAGAGCAGCCGGTGTACCATAAGATCCGGATAGCGGCGGATTGGACTGGTAAAATGTGTATAAAAAGGAAAAGACAGCCCATAATGTCCTATATTTGAAGTGGAATAATAGGCTTTAGCCATGGTCCGGATGGCAATGGTTTCGATCATGTTTTCAGCTCCGCTTCCCTTAATTTCATGAAATAAATGATTAAATGACTGTGCCAGTGTTTTTTTTGAAGTCAGTTTCAGTTTATATCCAAGCCTTTCGATAAACTGGGTAAAGTTTTCCAGCTTTTCTGGTGTGGGTTCGTCATGAACCCTGTAAACAAATGTTTTTGCAGGTTTATCACCTACTTTTTTCCCAATTTTTTCTGCCACTTTACGGTTGGCCAACAACATAAAATCCTCAATGAGCTTATTGGCTTCCTTCATTTCCCTAATATAAATACTCAAGGGTTTGCCTTCTTGATCCAGTTTAAATCTTACTTCCTGAGTTTCGAAATTGATTGCCCCCTTATTAAAACGTTCTTCCCTCAATTTAAATGCAAGTCGGTTTAAAACGGCAATTTCATCAGCCCACTCACCTTCCCCTGATTCAATGATTGCCTGAACTTCTTCATAGGAAAAGCGGCGGTTGGAATGAATGATGGTTTTTCCATACCACTCTTTGAACACCCTGGCCTTTTCATCCATTTCAAAAACAGCAGAAAAACAAAGTCTGTCATTGTCGGGCTGCAGGGAACAGATTTCATTTGATAGCCGCTCCGGTAACATTGGGATCGTATTGCCAACCATATAAATCGATGTGGCCCGCTTGTATGCTTCCTGATCAATAGCAGAACCCGGTTTGACAAAGTGTGAGACATCTGCAATATGTACTCCGACTTCCCATCGATGAGGTCCTAAAAACTTTAGTGAAATGGCGTCATCAAAGTCCTTGGCATCCTCGGGATCAATGGTTATCGTAAAGACTTGTCTGAAATCTCTCCTATTTTTGTACTCGGATTCGGGAATTTCTGCCATAATCCCAGATGCCTCTTTTTCTGCCTGATAAGAAAATGACAAGGGGAATTCATGCTCTGCCAGTATCGATTGCATCTCAACCTGGTTATCTCCGGGTTTCCCTAGCACCCTCAACACTGTTCCAAAAGGATTTTCTGCATGAGCAGGCCACTCCGTGATAGCTGCAACCACTTTTTCTCCCTGACGCGCACCATTCAGATGAGACAAAGGAATAAAGATATCAACAGGCATAGTATTACTATCAGGAATCAGAAAAGCAAACTTTTTCGATATTTCAATCGTTCCCACAAACTGTTTTTTCTTTCTCTGGACGATCTCGATAATTTCACCTTCCCTTTTGTACCCTTTTCGTATGGGGAATAACGAAACTTTAACGATATCACCATGTAAGGCATGAAAGGTATTATTCGAGGAAATAAAAATATCTTCAGATTTATCTTCAGGAATGATATAAGCCTTACCCGTTTGTTTCATGTCGACGGTTCCGATTATATTGGTCCTGGGTTTCCCATCTGTTTTGATATTCATCTTATTGATCTGATATTTTCCGCGTTGTGTCTGAACCAACTCCTTACTCATAAAAAGTTCTTCCACAATCAACCGGACAAGGTCTTTACTCCCTCTGTCAACAACATTAAGGCGCTGGGCTACCTGCTTATAGTTTAAACTGCTGTTAGGGTTTTTTTGAAAAACATGTAGTATCGACTTGACAAATGCGTTTGCTTCCCTTTTTTGCCCACTGGTGTTTTTTTTCTTTCCCATAATCATCATATTATCTTGTTAAAGGAATTGCGGCCAATAAACACCTTGTATATTCCGATTTTGGATGAATAAACACTTCATCGGCTTCTCCGATTTCTTCAATTTTCCCATTTCTCATCACAATGATCCTGTCAGCCATAAAACGAACCACAGAGAGATCGTGAGAAATAAAGATATAAGTAAGGCTTAATTTTATTTTTAATTCATTTAAAAGATTTAAAACCTGTGCCTGAATAGAAACGTCCAGGGCTGAAACAGATTCATCACAGATGATCAATCTTGGTTCTACAGCCAAAACCCTTGCAATACATATTCTCTGGCGCTGTCCACCGGATAACTCATGAGGATAACGGAAAAAATATTCCTCATTTAACCCAACCAGTCTGAGTAATTCATAGGCTTTTTCTTTTCTTCCCGATTCAGATCCGTGAAGATGATGTACCAACATGGGTTCAATAATGGCCGACCCAATGGAGATCCTCGGATTAAGGGAAGAATAAGGATCCTGGAAAATAATCTGAAGATCCTTGCGGAGTCGTTTAAACTTTTTCAGCCCGATCTGTGTTATGTCTTCCTGGTTAAAAGAAATCCGGCCTTCGGATGGTGGGATTAATTCAAGCATTGTCCTGGCCAAGGTCGTTTTACCACTACCCGACTCCCCAACAATTCCGAGGGTCTCACCTGGAAAAACTTTAAAACTAATCTTTTCCAATACAGAAACAGTTGAACTCCGTCCAAAAATAGCAGAAGTAGCATGCGTAAAATTTTTTCCTAAACCTGAAACTTCTAAAATAGCCGGTTTTGAATAAATCTGACGGTGATTTTTCTCCCTTTCATCTGCAAAAACAACCTCCCTGTTTTCTTTCAACCCTCCTGAGTTAATAAAATCATCAATGGTTGGCAATCGTCGTAACCGCACATCCAAGGGTGGTCGGCAAGCCAGTAAACCCTTGGTATATGGATGAACCGGATAAGTAAAAATTTCCTGAGTTTTTCCTGTTTCAACAATTTTTCCTTGGTACATTACCATTACCCTATCTGCAAAATTTGAAATCAGTCCCAGGTCATGTGTAATGAATAATATGCTCATTTTCCGATTTTTCTGAATCCCTGAGAGTAATTCCAGAATGGTTTTTTGTACCGTCACATCCAGTGCCGTAGTGGGTTCATCGGCAATCAGAATACGTGGATTACAAGAAATCGCCATAGCAATCATAACACGTTGCTTTTGCCCTCCCGAAAGCTGATGCGGATAACTGGAAAATAGCTGAAGTGGTTTTGTCAAACAAACTTCTTCAAACAATTCAAGGGTTTTTTCTTTGGCCTCTTTCCTTGTCACATGCAGGTGTTCAATCAACGCCTCAGAAACCTGATCTCCACAAGTAAATACAGGATTCAAAGAGGTCATCGGTTCCTGAAAAATCATGGAAATATGACTACCCCTGATGTTCCTCATCTGCTCCTCAGGCAATCGTAATAAATCAATTGACAACCCCTTGTCAATTCGCAATAAGGCTTCCCCCTCCCGGATCCACCCCGGCGGACTGGGAATTAACTGTAACAGGGAAAGAGCAGTCACGGATTTCCCCGATCCGGATTCGCCGACGATGGCAAGCGTTTCCGCTTCTTCCAGATGAAAAGACACTCCCTCAACCACGGTCATTGACTTTGAATTGGTTAAAAAGTCAAGTGTTAAACCATGAACTTTTAGTAAAGGGATGGTGGGCATAGGGAAAATGTAATTTTTACCCAAACCTACAGTAATTTTTGAAATATTTTATCATTGGATATTAAAATTAATCTCTCGTTAACCTATTACCTTTCCAGCATAAGGCGATTAAGCATAAAAGTTTGCGATGTTGTGGGTCCATGATTTTATTTCCCTTATCTACCCGAAAATTTGTGCAGCCTGTGGAAACAGCCTGTGGCGACATGAAAATGTTATTTGCACCGCTTGCGACTTTCATCTTCCAAGAACAAGTTATCATCTTCTTTCCGAAAATCCAGTAAGCAAACTTTTCTGGGGCAGGGCTAAAATTCACAGCGCATCAGCCTATCTTCTTTTTCACAAAGGAAGCAGGGTGCAGCAAATGGTTCACCAGCTTAAATATAAAGGCCGAAAAGATATTGGATATTTTCTTGGAGATTTATTTGGACAAACCTTAATTCAATCCCCGCTTTTTAACGATCTCGATCTTATTATTCCTGTACCGCTGCATCCCAGAAAGCTTATGAAGCGAGGATTTAATCAAAGTGAGGAGTTTGGTAAAGGGCTCTCATCCTCCATGAAAATCCCCATAAATAATCAGGTGTTGATCAGATCATGTAACACCGAAACACAGACAAAAAAAAACAGGTTTAAGCGATGGGAAAACGTCAACCATGTGTTTATGGTAAATAAATCACATTTACTGGCCGGGAAAAAAATATTGCTGGTCGATGATGTCATAACAACCGGTGCAACGCTGGAGGCTTGCATTAATGCCCTTGCATTAATCCCGAGAATACGCATTAGTATCGCAGCCATTGCTACGGCATTACGTTAAACATGACCACCCAGAACAAAAACTTTTTTGTACCGTTTGATGGTCCCTTCGGGATGAAGCATCTCCACGAAAAAAAAATAAAAACCTAAAGGAGCTTTTGTGTTTTTTTCTGTAATTCCATCCCATGAAAAAACATTTTCTGCAGCTAATAAAACATTTCTAGCCAATCGTTTAACAATGCTGCCTTTGCTGTCAAAAATGATCACATCTGCCTGAAAGCCCGCATAATCAGGTTCAAGTACAAGATGGATGCAATCATCTTTCCCATCATTGTCGGGCGAGAAGATTAAGGGAAAAACTAAGATAGAAGAAGAAAGGTTTTCGTCTGGATAGTATTGCGAATTTTGATATGCCGGACTGGCAAACCCAACCGTTTCTGAAGCCGAGTGCCAGTTAGACTGGTCCGTAGATGGGCGATCAGGATGTATTCTTTCAAGGGAAACCCCTTCTTTTGAATTTAATAAAGGATATTGCATTTCCGAGCTGTAACTGATTTTATCTATGATTGTCCCATCGTCCTGTCTGGCTATAACAAGCATTCCTGAATTTTCGCTGAGGGTGGGAAATTTTTCAGGTTTGATCGTCTTTCTGTTAGGAGGACCCGGATACCGCTTTAATACCTCATCCGGATCAGAGGAGATTGCCACATAATCAAAGGGAAACATAAGATAACTATCTTGAACAACCGGATATCCGGCATTCATTGTGCCTTCTATTGAATCATCTTTTTTAATCATAAGTGTTTTTAAATCCAGTACTTTCCCTGAACGGTTAAACAATTCAATAAACCTATTCCCATGAGGATATGGATTAAAAAGAATTTCATTGATAATGATATCCCTGTCTGTTATTTCATCGGGCAGGGCAATTTCAAGATGCCTTGAAGTATCCATCATATTGCCGGCGCAATCCCTCATGATCCCGGAGGAAAAAATCTTGTAAATAATCCCTTTCTGAAAAGTGGAACAAAACTTGAGTACTACAGAATTGAACATTGGCTCTTTTGGTTTAACGTAATCAGGAATGATCCCTGATGGATTTAGGATGTAAGATTCCCTGGTCGAAAGACCGATGCTGTCCATGGATTCAGAAAAGAGCAATTGAATGGATGTTGAATCCTTAAAGAAAGCTCTGACAAGATGAGGAATAGAAAGATCCGGTTGGGGTGCATAAACAGCATTCGCCCTGCCAGGTGTTCCACCGGAGGGATCGGTACTTGCAATCCAGTTTTCTTGGCAACCGCATGGATTCATTGGATCAATCATTTCCAATGACCAACCACCTTCGCTTTTATAGGAGGAAGCATACCAGGAGTTTTCGTAAGCAACTGCATGAATGACCATACCTTTTTCATTTTTAATTGCAAGCATTGAACCTTCATTGGATAAACTGATGGTAGAGGTGAAAAGTGGGATGCAGTTTCCGTATAAATAAAACTTGGAAGAATCTTTGACCAGTAATAAATAGCCATAGGGGTCAATAGACAAGGGTGGAAAAACCTTTTTGGAATTTCCAAAATGAAATGTCCATTTTTCAAGATTGATCGAAAAAGGAGTTCGATTGTACAGTTCAACGTATTCTTCCGGGGGCAAATCCACCTGCGGTATTGGATCCGCCATGATTTCATGGATTAAAACATCATAAGCCCTTGGAAGATAATAGTTAAACGACACTATCGTATCCTTCATACTGTTCCCTGCAATATCGTTGACTCCGCTTATCCAGATTGAATCATATGTCCCTGAAGGCAGGGGTCTTTCAAAAATAAGAAGATAACAACAAGGCAGGTCTTTTTCCTGATTAACCATCAATGGATACTGCCCGGACAATTTCAGATAATAATGATGACTGTTTTCTGCCGATTGCTTGTCTACATTTTCATTGAATTTCACACGTAAGCTGACTGAATCTGTTGATATGCACGAAAGTATTCCTGGAGGAAGTGAATCGTGCTGGATATTTTCTACCAGAAAATCATCAAAATAAAATTTTGTTGCATTGCTGGAAGTATATTTACAAAAAACGCCCATCCATGAAGTTTGATTATAGGAGCTTTCCAGGAATACACCATCCTTGTTGAAATTTGCTTTTCCTGTCGTATCAAGCCATGCTTCCCATAAGCCATGTTCTTCCCTTAAAATTTTAAACCGAAGTATATTGGTAGAATGTGATGCCTTATACATTCGAAAACAATAAATTACTTCTGTTAAATGACCGCTTTGCTTAAACACTCTGATACTATCATCACTACCACCTATTTGAACAAAATATCCATTCAGGGCTTTTTCCAGGTTAGGAGAATCTGAAACCAGATAAACCCTTGCCAGATTGTTGCTAGAAGTATTGAATGAAAGTTTGACCCAAAAGTTCCATTCAGTATCGTCAATTTTTATATTTGGTGTGGACAGATAAGACGTGTCTGGTTTTTCGGAAATCAAATGAAGCTGGGAGCTTGAATTGACCTCAAATTGATAATCATCTCCTGACCAGTTTGGGTTTTGGGTGAAATCCCCATCAGTAAAACTGTCATTAACTTGACATTGAACTGTTTCTGTGAATAAAAATAAAACAATAAGGAATTTTTTCATGATTTTTTTACTTAATCCGGATTTTTTCAAAAAGTAATATCTTGTTAATAACTTTTGTTGAATATCTTTGCATATAGCATTCACTGAAAACCAGGATAGGTATATGAAAATCGCTATAGTCGGAGCTTCCGGATTAGTCGGTAGGGAAATAATGCGGGTATTGGAAGAACGGAGTATTTATCCTGAATTATTCATACCCGTTGCATCTCCATCTTCTATCGGTAAAAAAATCCGTTTTTTCGACCATGAATACAATATCCTGGGCCATAAAGAGGCGATATTAATACATCCCGAACTTGCTATTTTTTCTGCTGGGGCTACTGTATCCAAAGAATGGGCCCCGAAATATGCTGAGGCCGGAATAACAGTCATTGATAATTCTTCAGCCTGGAGAATGGTAAAAGAAATACCCCTGGTTGTTCCTGAAATCAATGCCAATATTCTTGGCCGGAATGACAAAATCATTGCCAACCCGAATTGCTCTACCATTCAGCTTGTACTCGTGTTGGCTCCACTTCACAAAGCCTATGGGATCAAGCGTATAGTGGTTTCGACCTACCAGTCTGTCACCGGAACCGGCGCCAGGGCGGTACAACAACTGGAAAATGAACGTAAGGGAATTAAAGGAGAAATGGCCTACCCTCATCCCATTGATCTTAACCTTTTTCCACATGGCGGGATCTTTCTGTCCAACAGGTATACAACAGAAGAAATGAAACTCGTCGAAGAAACCCATAAAATTCTCGATGATTATACTTTTGGTATCACTGCCACGATTGTCCGAGTTCCAGTTTTAGGGGGACATTCAATGACCGTAAACATAGAATTTTTAAAGGATTACCATATCAACGAAGCGGTGGAAATAATCCATTCCACAGAGGGAGTGATAATACAGGATGATCCTGAAAATAATATTTACCCCATGCCCAGAAACTCCAGGGGAAAAGATGAGGTTTTTGTAGGCAGAATCCGCCGGGATGAATCTCAGGCAAATTCATTAAATCTATTCATTGTTGCCGATAATCTTCGTAAAGGAGCAGCGACCAATGCAGTGCAGATAGCACAATATCTTATTGATCAATCATTTCTTTAAACTGGTTATTTTTGATGGTTAAAGTTTCCATTAAACAATTTAGGGTTAATCAAATATTAATTGCAACATGAAAAACCTGAAATATATTTTTTTAACCTCAGCAATAGCTGTTTTTCTCCTAAGTAGTTTGTTTAGCGGTTGTACTAAGGAAGGGCCACAGGGCCCGGCCGGACAGGATGGGAAAGACGCCAATACTACCTGTACTCAGTGTCATGATATGAGTGATAGTCTTGTAACCAGAATTTTCCAGTATGACGCTTCTCGCCATGCCCTTGGATCGACCACTTATACCAGCACACAATTGGCCTGTGCCCCCTGTCATTCCAGTCAGGGATTTGCCGAAGCAATCCTCACCAATGCGGATACAACCAAGTTTCCTGTTGTCAATGCCGCCCCTGTTAATTGTCGTACTTGCCATAATATCCATACCACTTATACTTCGGCAGATTATAGTCTTAAAATTGCTTCTGCTTTTTATCCCAGATTCGATAAAACAAAAACGCTTAACCTTTCCTTTGGCGGTGGATCCGGCAATCTCTGTGCCCGCTGTCATCAGGCAGTAAAACCTAATCCATGGCTTACTGATCCTAGGGGAAATGACTCTCTAGATATTTCCAGTTCGCAATGGGGACCACACCATGGTGCCCAAGCTCTCATACTGGCAGGAATGGGGGCTTTTGAAATGGGAACTTCCTCGTTTGGAAATACTCCTCATAAAGATTTTACAACATGTTCCTCATGTCATCAAGGTGGACCTCAGGGTAATCTAGTGGGAGGGCATACCCTTAGGATGTCCAGCAGTATTACCAATGATAATGTTAGCGTATGTAAAGCTTGTCATGCTTCAATTGGAAATAATTTTGACCTTGGCGGAATCCAAACAGAAATCAACAATAAAATAAACGCGCTGAAAGAAAGATTAGCCGCTGCAAATATGCTGGATACCATCCCTCCTCCCAATCCCAATTATATGCTGATTAAACCCGGTAAATATTCCCAGCGCGACCTGGCTGTATTTTGGAATTTTCAGCTTGCATATACGGATCGAAGTCTGGGTGTCCATAATTATCTTTATACCCGCGACATGCTACAAGCCGGTATAGATTATATGAATCGCAGAGGGAAATAAAATGGATATCATTTCTTTCTCCTCCCCCATCATGAAATCCTTAGAAAAAGGTGATTTAAAGAAAGCGAATGCGCTGATTGGTCATCCGTATTTTATTTCAGGGGTCGTTGTCAAAGGCCAGATGCTTGGAAAAAGCCTTGGCTATCCAACAGCCAACCTTAGTATCTCCGCAACAACCCCATTGTTGATTCCTCGTGGAGTATATGCGGTAAAGGTTAATTTTTCTGGTTCTTTCTTCCTCGGCATGGCCAACATAGGAACCCGACCCACCGTAAAAGGAAAAACCCTTACGGTTGAAGTTAATTTATTCCATTTTAACGGAGATTTATACGGGAAAGAATTAACCGTGAGTTTTATTCAACGCATCCGGGACGAAAAAAAATTTGACGACTTGCAATCGTTGAGCCTTGAAATTGCTCGGGATAAAAATCGCATCACTAAATTATTTGCCAGCATGGATTAGCCGGACTCCAATCATTGAAATTCCTCTAAGATGAAGCTGAGGCATCAGATTTTCTAGCTCAAAAATAAGATTCCCGTTTTTCGATATAAACAAATCTTTTTTAAGTGTAATCTGATTTTCTTCGCCTAAGATTATTTTTTTTATCTGGTACTCCATGATCCTTTCTTCGCCTGATGGAGTAGTCATAATCATGTTGAAGTTTAGTGATTCATGGGAGTAATCATGAGTAATTCTGGCGAAAAAAATTATATCATAAGTCTTATTGCTTTCCTTTAAAGGAATGGTAATAATAACATTGCTAAATCTTGACCATGTTTGCTTTTCAAACTGAAAAGTGTATTCTATGGGTTTTTCCCTGCGACAAGCGCTTGATATGATGAAAAGGATAAATAGAATTAAAAAAAGGAGTTTTCTCATTATTTGTTAATTGGGTTTGATTTCTGCTTGAAATGGAGGAATTTCTAAGATAAAAGTGGCCCCTCTACCCTCTACTGATTCAACTCGAATGGTGGCATTCATCTCTTCCAAAATGGCTTTAACGATGGCAAGCCCAAGTCCCATTCCCCCGGTTTTTGTAGTAAAATTCGGTTGAAAAATATTTTTTGATTGATCAACAGAAATTCCTCGGCCATTATCACTAATGTTTAACAGATATTTTCCTGACTTTTCATGCAGGGTCACTTCAATCTGCCCATTGGATTTATTTTCAATGGCCTCAATAGCATTGCTGAAAATATTGTTAAAAACCCGTAATAATTGCTTTTGATCCCCCCATATCAGGGCCGGGAATACAATGTCATCCAGATTTATGGTTATTGGAACAATATCCTTGTATAAAAACACAACATTTTGAAGTACCTCTTTCAAGTCAAGTTTTTCTTTCTGAGGTGCCGGCATTTTTGCAAAATCAGAGAACTCAGAGGCAATTGAGGCAAGAGTGTCGATTTGCTCTGTAAGTGTTTGAGCAAAACGTTCCAGTCGTTGATCATAATCCAGCGCATGATCATTCCATGCTCGTAATAAATGTTGCACGTTCAATTTCATCGGGGTCAACGGATTTTTTATTTCATGGGCCACTTGCCTTGCCATTTCTCTCCACGCACCTTCCCTTTCCGAAACAGCTAGCTTTTTTGCACTTTCTTCCATTTCTTCAATCATCTTATTATATTGATCGACAAGCTGTCCGATTTCATCTTTTTTTTGCCAATCAATCTTTTCATTCGGCCTGCCCAGCTTAAATGTTCCCATTTTGGCAGCAAGGAGCCTCAGGGGCAGTGTAATATATTTGGAAAAGAAAAATGCAATAAATACTCCCAGAATAAACAATAGAACATAAACATTAATGAAGGTAACAAGAAAGGTTGAAATTTCTTTTTTTAAATCATCCTGCCGGGCAAAATATGGAAGGTTGATATATCCCAGTAATTTATTCTTGTCGTTAAAAAAAGGAAGGTAGGCTGAACTATAATCGTGAGATCCAATATATTCATCATGAATGAACAAGGATTGACCGGTTGATTTCAACTGATTCATGGCGTGAGTATTCATACGGTCAGAGGTCAATCCTTCTTTAAAAACCTCAGAACGGCTGGAAGCAATCAACCTCCCGGCAGGATCATAAATATTTATATCTGAGAAAAAAATATTGGACATTTTGATCAATTGATTTTCCAAAACGGGTAGGCTTTCGTGAAATCCATGATCATCAGATCCGAATTTGTAACGAAATTCCATCAAGATCGATAATGCCCTTTCCCTAAGATAGTCATCGTTCTTTGCATTATTTAAACGAATGATATATACTTCAATGACACCGCCTAGCACGAGAAATGATAAGAGAAGGATGCCAATAATGGATAATTGAAGGCGATCGCGAAGCGTGTTTAAAGAAAATTTTGTATTTAATGGACGATTCAGGAATATAAATAAAATAAAAGATAAAAATCCAAAAAAGAAAAATAGATATGCAAACGGAGAAAGGGTCGTCAAAAAATTCGGTTGTTTTTTACTAATCAATAATTCTTCAGTCTCGTTTAGCCTGTAATATAAATGATTTTGTTCCGAAAAATTAAAAAACAATCCTTGATTAATTTTCGCCCTGTAAAGGTCTATGGACTGATTATAAAGAAATTTTCCTGCGCTATACTGAATTTTCCCATTCTTATAAAATGCATAAGAATACGCTGAAATATCTGGAATTTCAACCAGCCTGCGATCAATTAATAATTCGGGATAGCCAAGATCTTTAAAAACATATTTAATATTCAATTCAATATACAGATTAACTTCGTGAATGCCATTTTTCTCTCGCAACAATGGCAAACAGATAACCGCCAGATAGTTTTCTTTTCCATATCCATAATCAAGAAAAAAAAGGTTGTTCACCGTTGTCAGTTCTCCAAATTCATTGATGATGTTTTGAAAATAATCGTGACAGTTTATCAAATACCCTTGGGGCTGAACCTGAAGATTTTTATTGAAAGCACACAGGGTGGACTGAATGTTAAACTTATTCCAAAATCCGGTAAAATATTTTCTTTTCAGATAATCTTCCAGCTGCTGCTCTGAAGAGAGGTTTACACTTTTCAGTGTGCTTTCTGCAAGGGTTAAAACGGAGGTGTCGGTCCGGATACTTTTTTCGATTTGAGAAAATAATGTCTCGGTAACCGGATTGCGCTTTGAGGATAGTTTAAGGGCAAGTATTTTTCGTTTTTCTTTTTCTTTATCATGATTGGAATCATTGATCAGCAGCATACTGACAAAAGAAAATACGATAATTGCGACAATACTGATCCGAAGATTGATTACGGCTTTATTTTCGGGATTGGAAAAGTGTATCGCATAATTAACAGGTTTCCAAAAAAACAAGAAAAAACATGCCCAAAGGGACCAGATAATCAGGAAACCATAACCACTGTATGGAATTAATCCGGAAATATTCTGAAGATTAAGTGGTATGATAGAATTAAGAACAAAGCTTTCAATAAATATCAATATTCCAATAAAAGAAAACAATGCCAGGATGATAATCAAAATTTGTTTCAACAATCGGGAATGTTTCGGGCCTGCAGTCGAAAGAGAAGGGGCCGGCCATTTAATAAAAGCAATGCAGGCCAGAATTAACATCAGTAAGGAATTCACCAAAACATCACCCAATGATGGTAAAATCCAGGAGGAAGAAAAAAATGAGGGGCCGAACAATTCGGTCTGATATAAAAATGAAGGGAATTTAAAATAAAACTGTAAGCTACGTAAGAGAAAAACATCAACAAAAATTCCGGTAATCAGTAAATATTTCCACTTAAAAAACCCGGCTATTCTGTCATAGAAATTAAGTATAGACAAGATAATGAAAAGAAAACCCAGCATAAATAACAATAAATACCAGGTCCCACTTTCGGGATTCCCAATCTTGTTTTGTGGTATTAACAGGCTTAAAGCAAACTTCCCATTTGAAAAATAAACCGGTTTTCCTGATTTATCCAGGCGGATGTCAATCTTATCCGGTAATCCGAAATATTCTGCAAATTTGTTTTTAAGATATTCATTTTCAAATGGATATACATGCTTGATCAGACTCAGGACAAACATGCAATAATTCCCGTATTTCTTGCCTTGTATCAAGTACCAGCCATTCTTTAACCGTAAAATGGCAGGTTCTGTCAGTTGCTTTTGTTTGCAAAAGTCCACAGAAAAGGGAATCGTATTATCAGTCCAGAAGATTAATGAGTCTCCTTGAAACAAAAAAACACTATACCCATTTTCAATCCTTTGCTTTTTTATTTTTAAAATCTCATCGGCATGAATCTGTCTTTCATTTAAGACTTTTTCAAATTTTTTTACAAGCCTATCCGGATCTCTCTTTTTATTTTCGATCCACCGAATTAAAAACATCAGAAGAAAGCAAAGAAATCCTATAAAAAATAATTTTATTCCAGACAATGAGGCGGTTTTTGCCATTTTCAACATATCTGCCTGTAAATCAAAATAATATAATTATCGCAATCGGCTAATTGTAATGAATTATTTCAACCCAAAGGATATTAACCCTTAAAGCAGGCCTTGCGTTCGTTATATGACTTAAAATTAAGAAATTTTCCTTCTGATAATGAAAATATTACTGGAGTATGAAAAATTCCCTTTACTGGCAAGATAATTTGATTTAATTCCATTTATGAAAGCCTTGACAATATTTTTTCTTCCAGTTTTGTATTGTTCGCTTAGAAGAGAAATATAAAATGCATCAAGTTTTTGTGGTAACATCTTGATGATTTCCAAGCTATGATTTTCCATTAGCAATTTCAGGCTGTGTGCGGTAAAATGATAAAGATGACGAGGTAGATCGTATGCAGCCCAGAATTTATTATAATACGTTGCATCCCAAGACTCGACATTAGGTACGGCAATAATTAAAATACCAGCGGGTTGTAACAAATGCTTAATCTCTATCATTGATTGTGATAAATCAGGTAAATGTTCCAGTACATGCCAAAGACTAATGCAATCAAATTGCGAACTGCTTCCATTCAAATCTTCAATTTTTTCCATGATCGGTAAAGCATACTGCTCAATAGCAAAATTTCTGGCATTCTCTCCCGGTTCAACACCCATGACTTCCATCCCTCTCTTTTTACAATAATGAAGAAGTTCGGCAGTCCCACAACCAACATCTAAAAAACGATTACCCGGGGAAACCGAATGAATCATTGAATATTTTTTTCTTACTGAAAAAAACCTGACCGCTGAGTAAATGATTTCAAAAAGTCCACCATTATGTGCATTATGCGAAATATATTTTTCGGAATGATAATATTTTTCCATCTGGCTTGAAAACGGTCTTGGGTTTGTAAATTTAAACCCACAGGAATTACAGGATTGAATGTTAAAATCTTCTCCTGATAAAAAATAGTCCTTCCCCTCCAGAAACATCGTAAAATCTGAACTTAAACAAACAGGGCAGGCTGTTATTATTTCTTGCATGATTAAAATGTTTCACGTGAAACAAAAAGGTTATCTTCCTAAAAAAACGATCAAAACGGATACATCGGCAGGAGATACTCCACTAATTCTTGACGCCTGTCCAATGGTTCTTGGTTTTATTCTGGATAATTTTTCTCTAGCCTCTATGGATAAAGCCGTCATTTTACTATAATCAATTTCCTGATTCAATGCAAAATTTTCCAGTCTCTTTACCTTTTCCGCAATTTCTTTTTCCTTCTCAATATAACTTTCATATTTCAGAAGTAGCTCGATTTCTTCCATTTCCTCATCTCCACGCTGAGTATTAATTGACGTCTTGAAACCCTTATGATCCCCAAGGTATTTAAGCAATCCATGTAATTGTATTTGGGGACGTAAAACAATACTTGAAATCTTGGTTTTTTGAGAAATTTCAGTTGTTTTTAAGCTGACCAGATAGGGATTTATTTCTTCAGGTAAAACAGTAGATGTTTTTAAAATTCCCAATACTTCCGTTATAGACTTATATTTCTTTTCAAGAATTTTCATCCTTTGCGTTGAAGCCAAACCAAGATGATAGGATCTCGGGGTTAACCTAAAATCAGCGTTATCCTGCCTTAATAAAATTCTATATTCAGCTCTTGAAGTAAACATGCGATAAGGTTCATCTGTTCCTTTTGTAATCAGGTCATCAATTAACACTCCAATATATGCTTCCTCTCTACCTAAAATAAATTCATGTTTCCCTTTTAACTTTAAATGTGCATTTATTCCCGCCATAAGTCCTTGTGCTGCGGCTTCTTCATAACCCGTGGTTCCATTAATTTGTCCGGCAAAATACAGGTTTTCAATGATTCTTGTCTCTAAGGAGGTTTTTAATTGATGTGGTGGAAAGTAATCATATTCTATCGCATAACCAGGTCTGAAGAATTTAGCATGTTCAAATCCCTTAACTTTCTTTAAAGCTTCGAATTGAATTTTCTCAGGAAGAGAGGAAGAAAAACCATTCACATAATACTCAACTGTATCCCAACCTTCCGGCTCAATAAACAGCTGATGTCTTTCTTTTTCCGAAAATCTATCAATTTTATCCTCTATAGAAGGACAATAACGAGGGCCAACACCTTTGATTCGTCCTGTAAACATTGGGGATTTTTCAAATCCCTTTCTCAAAATATCATGAACTTCTTTATTTGTAAAAGTAAGAAAACAACTTTTCTGTTTTTTGGGTAATGTGGTTTTTGTAAAAGAAAATCTCCTTGGCTTAGTGTCTCCTTTTTGTTCCTCCATTTTTGAAAAATCCAGGCTTCTTCCATCCACTCTTACCGGGGTTCCAGTTTTCATCCTTTTTCCTTCAAAACCGATTTCTAACAAATTACTGGTAAGTGTTGTGGAAGAGGCTTCTCCAATTCTTCCTCCAAAAAAATGATTCTCTCCTATATGAATAATTCCATTCAAAAAAGTTCCATTTGCTAAAATCAACGCTTTACAGTAAAATTTCATTTTCATTCCTGTAATAACACCTCTAATCGCTCCTCCCTTCACTAAAATCTTCTCCACTGAGTCCTGCCAAAAATCTAAACATGAAATTCCTTCTAAAATTTTCCTCCACTCCGAGGAAAAAAGCATCCTGTCATTTTGTGTTCTGGGGCTCCACATGGCCGGACCTTTTGACAAGTTGAGCATCCGAAATTGTATCATCGACTTATCAGAGACAATAGCCGTTTGACCCCCTAACGCATCTATCTCTCTAATTATCTGTCCCTTAGCAACGCCTCCTATGGATGGATTACATGACATTTGTGCCATGTTTGTTAAATTCATGGTGATTAATAAAACCTTTGATCCAAGATTTGCTGCGGCGGCGGCAGCCTCACACCCAGCATGTCCAGCTCCTACAACAATAATATCATAAGTTTTTACCATGAATTATTTTTCACGTGAAACATTCTTTGTTGATCGATTCTTTTTCATCTCTTCCAGCCAATTCAAGTATTTGTTTTCAAGTGTATGCATTTCTTTTTTTCCTTCTTCCCTAAAGTCGTCAAACCCTAATAAATGCAAAATCCCATGAATTATTACTCTGTATAACTCATTTCTGAACGTTACACCGTAAATTATAGCATTTTCTTTTATTCTAGGAAGGCTTATGAAAATGTCGCCTGTTACTAAAGCTTCATTTTCTGAATAAGAAAAGGTTATTGTATCAGTTAAAGTATTATGCTTTAAATATTTTCGATTTATTTTGAATAAGGTTTCATCACTTGTCAAAATAATATTAATGCTTCCCAACTGTACTAGATGTACTCCTACAACCCTTTTTATCCACTCTCTAAGCAGCTTTTTTTCACTCAGCCGTATTTTATGAACATCTTCAAAAAAGAAATTAATTAAACTACTCATTTTTCTTCTGACTAACAACCGCTTTGCTCTGCCAATATTCTTTTAAGGTTGTTATTCTTTTTAATGATTTTTCATAATTGATGCTGGAAATATAAAAAACCATAGTTATGGATTTTCCCGTCAGCGAGATGGTTATCTCATCTGCTAAAGCCTTTACAATAAATATCTCTTTTGACAATTTATATCGCTTTATCTCCTGTTCAAGTATATCCTCCTTAACGGTTTCTCCGACATCACTACTTAATTTTATTTTAAAAATCAATCCCTTTGAAGATCTTTCAAAGCTAATTAATACCTTACCCTTTCCTTTACAATCATTCAAAGAGAGTAAAATTCCCGTTGCTTCGGTTGTAGCCAATAAAATATTTCCAAAATATTCCTGATTAATGTTATAATAATCACAAATTTCCTCCACGAATTTTTCGACTTTAAAAAGCTCCTGAATTCCCTTAACTCTAATTTCTTTGTTAGATTTCCTTTTCATTTCATTGAATTTTAATCAAATATGAATCAATTTTATTTTTATAAAATGATTTAACAGGAAGAGGAGATTTACGTAACAATTCGTTTTCCTTTTCCATTTTATAATTATACTTGATTTTCTCAATCGGGTTACTAAAATTCAAATTTTTTACCTGCTCCGCTTGTCTGTTTTCGTCAAAATCTCTTTTTTCTTCGGCTTTCTCTGCTTCCAACAATCTAGAGTTAATTTTTTTCTGACGGTCTATACTTTCGCTGGTAATCCTTTTAAAAATAAGATCTCGTTCATTTTCATTTAATTCGTTTATCAAATTATTCAAATTTTCCCTTTCTTCCAAACTCATCTTTCCTCGGCTTTGTTCATAACCCTGAATTTCTCGCCTCAGGGCCTCTTGCTGTGCCGCTAATCTCGCAATCTCTTGGTTTAATTCAGCACTCCCTCCCTTTTTATCCTTTCCGGATTTGCTTCCCTTTTCTATCCCTTCCTTCAATTTTCTTATTTGTTCACTGATCTGATTTTGCATTTCCTTCATTCCTTTAATCGACTTTTTTCCTCCCTTATTCGAAGGTTTTTTGCAAGCGTTGTTTCCCTTATTCTCCGAATTTGATTGATTTTCATTGTTCATTTGTTTAAGGATTTCAGAAAGTAAAACCGCCAAATTATTTAAGCCTGTCATTACAAACTGTTGCGAGGTCGAAGCAGCTCCTACATTCCGTTCTTCCAATTGCTGTAAAACCTTGTCAGTATTTCTATCTATCCTTTGAAGTTCCTTTGCCACCATTGGTTTTATCGAAATTTCTCTTTTGCTTAATGCAGTCAAGGAATCATCAATGCTCTTCATTTTTTCCTTCATGTTTCTTTGCCTTATCATTAAAGACTGAAATTTGGGGTCGTTTCTTCCGATTCTCTGACTTTCTTTGATTAGTTCTTCTTGTGTGAATGACAAATCGATAAGCCCCTCAAGTATCTTTCTGAGAGCTTGGGCATTTTCCACATTTTCCTCTGCATCGGCTTCCTCGCTCATGTTTTCAAGTTGCGCTGCTAATTCCGACAATTTTTCCGAAGTTTCTTTTTGGATTCTTTGAATCTCCTTTTTGTTTTTCTTTTGTATCGTTCTATTGCTTTCGGCTAACTTTTGAGAAATCTCGTTCTGTTTGCTTTCGGTTTCTCCCAAATCAGGCGTGTTTTCAATTTTTTTTGCATCCTTTTCCAGGGATTGAAGCGTGTTTTTAATCGAATCGTATTGATTCTCTATTTTCTTTTGTTCTTCTGCTAATTTAATCCCCTCACGCTTCTTATGCTTTTCCTCTCCAGCAAGCTCTGTTTGCTTATTCGCTAATTCTAATAAATCGCTTATCGCTTTTTCCAGTTTTCGTTCAAATTCAATTTTTCTATACAAATCAAGTGCCCGATCAAGTTGGTCCTCAACTTCCTTATTTGAGAATTTCATTTTTTCCAAAAAATCATCCAACTTCTTTTTATCCAGTTGTTCCAGCAGTTTTTTCATTTCCAGAATATCTTTTTTCAATTCCTCAGATAAAATATTTCTCATCAGCTCATTTAATTCCTTTTGTTTTTCAAAAATTCTTTCATTTGTTCCCTGATATTCCTGCTTTTCTTGGATATTTTTTAAATCATTTTTGCTTAGTTTTTCAATTTCTTCCGTAATTTTTTCGTAGGATTTAAGCATTTCTTCCATGTTTTTTATCTCCTGCCAGCTGACCTTGTTTTGTTCCGTTTTCTTCAGTTTCTGTTCTTCCAGCTTTTTATTTAACCGGCTTGACTCCATAACATTATGCTCAAGAGTTTTTGCAATTTCCTCACTCACTTTTTCCGAATCCCGAATAATTTCTTCCAAGGTCCTGGTTGTAATCGTCCGGGTTTCGGATTGTGTTGATTTTGCCCCATTTATTCCATCATTATCCCAAATTTCGAAGCCGAACTTTAAGGATTTCCCGGATTCAACACCCAATTCACTTAAATTGAAATGGAAATAAAAAAGTTGTGTTGTTGGCTCTGGGGTGATGTTCAAAGGGATTTTCAGGCTTTTCCCGGAATCGATATCATCTCTTCCTTTGATCTGATAATTAAAAGTCAGTTTTGAAAAACCATAATCATCCTTAACTAATCCACTGATAAAAACCCCTGTGGTTAATCCGGAATCAGACTCCTGCTTAATAGAAATGCTGGGATAAGCATCTTTGATAATGTTAATTTGACAGCGCAATGAATCCGCTCGTGCAACATACTTATTTTGCGGAATCATGGTAAAGGTTGTTGACTCTGAAAAAGATTGTATGAACTTAAACTGATTCCCAGAAAGCTTCACACTTCTTTTCATTGAATCATTAAACCTCATGCTCAAATTTTCAACATCCTTTGTAAAAAAATTCCAGCATACCTCAGTACCCTCAGGAATATTAAGATCAGAAGTGTTTTCAATGGTTTCAGGTACTCTTTTTAAATAATCCGGATATCGAATGACCATATCGAATCGTATGATCATGGGTTTAGGGAAAACAATGATTTCATAATTTTCACTATAAAATTTTCCTGCTTCAATGTTAAATCTGATATTCTCCTGAATTGATTTAAACACATAACTATATAAATCGTGTTGCAGCCTTTTCATTTTATAGCGGTTTCCGGCAGTATTGACGAACAATTCTCCGGGAATTTCTTTACCCTTTAATTTCACCAATAATTCAAAATCTTCCTGCTGCATAACCCTAAAATTTTTGTTTAACAACTCCAGGTGGAAGGGCAGGGGAGGAGTAAATGCTTGTGTAAAAAGGATAAGGCGTCTGGTCGGACCGGTTAACATCTCCGGAAAAAAGAAACCCATAAACAGTAAAAGCACTACTGCGGGTATAAAGAATCTCAAAAATCTGAGATTCTTGGTGAACTGAATGATTTTGCCGTAATTAAAAACCTTCAAAAATTGAGTTTTCTGTTCAATTCCGGCAATAATCAGATCTAAGCCTGCTGAATTTGTCTGTCTTTGCTGAATTAACTGGAGTGCATTTAAGAGTTTATCCTGGATTTCCGGAAAGTGTTCACCAATAATTATGGCCGCTTGTGCATGGGTTAAACCTTTCCTTCTTCTATACATTTTCAGCAAGGGATTCACAACAAAATGATACATTAAAAAAAAGGAAAGTAAAATATAGAACACAAAAAAAGACGAGCGTACAACAGGATTAAAATAATAAAAAAATTCGAGGATGATCAGAAGAAAAAATAAAGACAACAGTATGATTGTAGTTAGGATCAGACCCCGAAAAAACTTATTTTTGTAATATTTCCTGATAAACTCATCAAGTTTTTTGATTACCATTTGTTCTTCCATGCTGTTTTCTTGTCCGAACATAGGGAAAGCTTTGTTACTTCCTGCAATACTATTCAGCAAAATTACGAATTTACACCGCTTCAGGTCTGTTAAATGATGAGAATACCGTAATTTCGCTACTGAAAACTATAAAAACGCAAAACCAGAAAAATGACGCATGAAAATATAAGGGTAAGATTTGCGCCCAGTCCTACCGGCCCTTTACATATCGGTGGTGTTAGAACGGCATTATATAATTTTCTTTTTGCCCGGAAAATGGGAGGAAAACTGATTTTAAGGATTGAGGATACTGATCAGCATCGTTTTGTTCCGGGGGCCGAACATTACATTTTGGAATCTCTTGGCTGGTGCGGCATTCAATTCGACGAAGACGTGGTTCAGGGAGGTCCTTATGCGCCTTACCGTCAATCTGAGCGATCGGAAATTTACAAACAATATATTCAAATCCTTTTAGAAAAGGGTCATGCCTATTATGCTTTTGATACCGAATCCGAGCTTGAACTCCAGCGTGAAGAAGCACAGTCGGGAGGAAAAGGAGCGTTTCAATATGATTTCAAATCGCGAAATCTGATGCAAAATGCTTTGACCTTAAGTGAAGCTGAGGTAAATTCAAGGATTCAATCCGGTCAACCCTATGTGATCAGAATTAAAATTCCCGAGAATGAAGTAGTTTCTCTGAATGATTTGATCAGGGGGGAAGTGGCGGTCAGTACGGTCAATCTGGATGATAAGGTATTGTTCAAATCCGATGGGCTACCGACCTATCACCTGGCCAATGTGGTTGATGATTATCTGATGAAAATAACCCATGTGATACGGGGTGAAGAGTGGCTTCCGTCGGCTCCTCTCCATGTGCTGTTGTACCGGTTTTTCGGTTGGGAAAGTACGATGCCCAGGTTTGCACATTTACCATTGATATTAAAACCTGATGGGAATGGAAAACTCAGTAAGCGGGACGGAGATCGCTTGGGTTTTCCGGTTTTTCCTATAGAATGGAAAGATCCTAAGACCGGAGAAATTTTCCCCGGGTTTCGTGAAACTGGCTATATTCCTGATGCTTTTATTAATATTCTTGTTCATCTCGGCTGGAATCCCGGCACAGACCAGGAGATTTTTTCCATGGATGAATTAATTGAACACTTTTCTATTGACCGCATAGGGAAATCAGGAAGTAAATTTGATCCGGAAAAAGCAAAATGGTTTAACCATCAGTTCCTTACCCACAAATCTGATGATGCGCTTTATACCCTGATGCTGCCTTTTCTTGAAAAGGAAGGGGTATCGGCCAGCAGGGATTACATGATTAAAGTTATTCGCCTGATAAAAGATAGGGTTAATGTGCTTCCCGATCTTTGGAAAAATTCCTGGTTTTTCTTTATCCCTCCCCATGCATACGATGAGCAGGTAAAAAATAAAATTTGGAAACCCGATACAGCTGAGTTGATTGGTGGTTTTATTGCTGAGGCAGAGCAATTAAAAATATTCAACCATGAAACCCTTTATGGTTTAGTTGTGCAGTACACAGGTATTAAACAAGTAAAAACAGCACAATTAATGAACCCCTTAAGGTTACTTACCGTTGGATCCAACCAGGGGCCAGGAATGATGGACATTGCAGAAACCCTGGGTCAAATCGAATTTATTTCAAGGATCAAGTCAGGATTAAACTATTTCCTGCGGAAATAAAAAAACCGCCATAAGGCGGTTATTTGGTTGTCCGACTAGGGGTCGAACCTAGACTCTACTGATCCAGAATCAGTTGTGTTGCCAGTTACACCATCGGACAATTATATTGCAAAGATATAACAGTTTCAAAAATTACACAACTTTATTTATCTTTTTCCATCTTTGCCCATGAATCTTTGAGTGACACGACACGGTTAAACACAAGTTTACCTGCAGAAGAATCAGGGTCCAGCGAAAAATAACCTATGCGTTCAAACTGAAATTTATCAAATATTTTAGCATGTATGGCTGAGGGTTCTAAATAGCCTGTGATAATTTTCAAAGAATCCGGGTTTAAATAATCCTGATACGTTTTCCCTTCTTCGGCATTATCTGGATTTTCAATAGAAAACAGGCGATCATACAAACGAATTTCAGCTTTCATAGCATGTTTGACTGAAACCCAGTGGAGTGTGCCCTTAACCTTGCGTCCGCTATCAGGCATTCCACTTTTAGTCATCGGGTCGTAAGTGCAATGAATTTCTGTTATTTCACCGGATTCCGGATTCTTTGTAAAACTTACACATTGAATAATATAGGCATTTCTTAACCGGACTTCCCGACCAGGAGCAAGTCTGAAGAATTTCGAGGGAGGGTTCTCCATAAAATCTTCTTTCTCAATATAAAGTTCTTTTGAAAAAGGGACTTTTCTTGTGCCTCCCTCGGGGTTTTCAGGATTATTTAATGCATTAATTTCTTCATTTTGGTTTTCAGGATAATTATCGATAATTATTTTAACCGGGTTTAATACACCCATAATCCGATTCGCTCGTTTATTCAAATCTTCTCTAATGCAAAATTCCAGGAGGCTGACATCAATCACATTGTCTCTTTTCGCTACCCCGATTATGTCAGCAAAATTCCGGATGGATTCAGGAGTATAACCCCTTCTTCTCAATCCGCAGATAGTAGGCATTCGCGGATCATCCCAGCCATTTACCTGTTTGGCTTGCACCAGTTCAAGCAGTTTACGTTTACTCATAATCGTATAACTCAGGTTAAGCCGGGCAAATTCAATCTGGCGAGGAGCATAAATTCCGATTTCCCTGATCAGCCAATCGTATAATGGACGATGTACCTCAAATTCAAGGGTACAAATAGAATGGGTAATACGCTCAATGGAATCTGATTGTCCATGGGCAAAGTCATACATGGGATAAATGCACCATTTGTCGCCGGTACGATGATGGGAAGTGTGGAGGATGCGATACAAAACAGGATCTCGCATGTGCATATTCGGTGAGGCCATGTCAATCTTTGCCCTTAAAACTCTTGATCCATCCGGAAATTCGCCAGTTTTCATTCGTTCAAAAAGGTCAAGGTTTTCTTCTATACTTCGCGAACGGCAAGGGCATTCCTTACCAGGCCGTGTTGGAATTCCTCTTGTTTCACTGATTTCGTCGGCCGACATATCACATACATAGGCCTTACCCTTTTTAATTAGAATCAAGGCATATTCATACAACTGATCAAAATAATCAGAGGCGTAGAATAGGCGGTCTTCCCAGTCAAATCCCAGCCATCTGACATCTTCCATGATAGAATCAACATATTCAACATCTTCTTTAACCGGGTTTGTATCATCAAAGCGAAGGTTAGTCTTGCCTTGGTACTTTTTTCCCAATCCGAAATTCAGGCATATGGATTTGGCATGACCGATATGCAGATATCCATTGGGTTCAGGAGGAAAACGGGTATGAACACGTTGCTCATTAACATTATTCCTTAAATCCTCTTCTATGATTTCTTCAATGAAATTCAAAGATCTTACCGGTTTATCCGATTTCTTACTATGTGTTTCTTCCATGCTTATTCAACTAGTATTGAACGCAAACTTACAGAAATTTTAAAAAACACGTGGTTTTTCATTTGAAATTAATAATTTCGGGACATTGAAACTTTAAACAATGGGTAAAATTTTACTGGAAGGAATGGAATTTTTTTCTTACCATGGCTGTTTTCAAGAAGAACGGATCATCGGTACAAAATTCGTAATCAACCTGATTGTGGAGCTAACGACAGACAAGGCTGAAATTTCCGACCGCCTGGAGGACACTTTGAATTATTCTGCTATTTATCAGATCGTTAAACAAGAGATGGAGAAAAAATCCTATTTAATTGAGCATGTTGCAAGACGAATCATCACTGCACTTATCCATGAGTTTAATCAAATCGGACATATAGAAATTAAAATTTCAAAACTTAATCCTCCTATGGGCGGCAAAATGAAGCAAGTCAGCTTTATCAGCACATGGCCGTAATGACAATATAACATTTGATTTTTTTTTGTATTTTTGCCGTTGTCTTCTCTGGTTTCGTGGCCGAGTGGTTAGGCAGCGGTCTGCAAAACCGTCCACAGCGGTTCGACTCCGCTCGAAACCTCATTATTCTCAGGCTGTTTCCTCCTCATGAAACAGCCTTTTTTATTTTTTTTCGGTTGAAAACAAATATTCGCTTAAAAAAATAAGAAAGATCGTAAAGGCGCTGCTAAGCAAAACCCTCAGTAAGGTTTTAAAGAATTCATTGAAGCGGAATATTTCAAGATAAAATAAAAAAGTATGATGAATTAAAACGAGGATAAGCGTATAATAAAAAAACCATTTTATTCCCTGGTTTTTCAGTGATGGACATTCTCCGATCAAAGTATCTGGTCCGGAAGAAATAAATTTGATAATAAAAGGCCGAGAGAAACCAAGTAAAACACAGGATGCCGCATTTAAACCAAGGGTGTGGGTGAAAAAATCAATGCCTAGTCCAAGAAAAAAAGAAAGCAGTAATAATAACCATTTGGAAATAGAATAAGGAAGTAGTAAAATAAAATAGATATATAAAAAAGGATTGATATAGCCTCCCAGGTTAATGTTGTTCAGAATCAAAACCTGTAAAAAAAGGAGTAAGAAAAATCTTAAAATATTGATTAAAACAGTTTGTGAGGTCACTTTGTTGAATTTTATTGCTTACTGTGACTTAAAAGATGCCTTCAGTTCCTCTTTTTCCTTCCTCATCAGATCAACCACCACTTCAACATAACCAAGGCTGTTAAAGTCGGTAGAAAACAAAATCTTAGCCTGATTGAAATTTTCATCGTTAGCGATGATAGAGCTTGTTATCGTACCTATCATAATTCCTTCCGGGAAAATATCAGAATTTCCGCTGGTTATAATGGTATCACCGACCATCATCGTAACATGCTTTGGAATTTCTTTAACATCACCGAAACGGTAGTTTCCACCAGGCCATTCGACATTAACCAATTGATTGTTTTTCTTGAATTTTCCCGATATATGACAATCCTTGTTAAGCATCGACATAATCCAGCTAAAATGGGGGGACACAGAAATGACCTGGCCGACGAGATTATTGCCAATGATAACGCCCATGTGATTATCAATTCCATGGATTTTTCCTTTGTCAATCATCAAGAAATTGTTTCTTTTATTCGTGGTATTACTAATAACCTTAGCATTGATATATTTATATTCCATTTTAATAAGAGAATCAAACCTGTAAAAAGAATGGGTATCATTTTTATAGAATGCTTCCGGCAGACGGGAGTGGAGTTCAGCCATTTCTTCTACAAGTGCTTTATTTGTCGATCGTAAGGAAAAATACTCTGAAATATTCCTGTACATGGAATTAACTGATCCGGCAAGGGTTTCGGAAAAAACAATTAGCTTATTTTCCTGAAACTCATTATATCTGAAATACAGCATCAGGGATATCACTTCCAGTATTAAAAACAGGAAATAAAAATAATGCTTCCTCAGGAAGACGAAAAGATTCCGCATTAGTTATTTTACTTAATGAGGAAGGTAAATTTATCAAAATTTTTCAAAGCAATGCCAGTTCCCCTTGCTACTGCGCGAAGTGGATCTTCGGCGACATGGACTTTTAACTTTGTTTTCAGGTGTAATCGTTTATCAAGTCCGCGAAGCAAGGCGCCACCTCCTGTAAGATAAATTCCGGTCTCAAAAATATCCGAAGCCAGTTCAGGGGGGGTCATTTCAAGAGCATTAAGAACGGCTGCTTCAATTTTCGCCACGGATTTATCCAGGCTATGTGCTATTTCTGCATGATTAACAATCACTTCTTTGGGAATTCCGGTAAGCAAATCCCGTCCATGAACAGCATAATTGGGAGGGGGGTTATCAATATCTGCCAAAGCAGCTCCAACTTCAATTTTAATTCTTTCAGCTGTCCTTTCTCCGACATTGATATTGTGCTGTTTACGCATATATTCTTCGATGTCGGAATTAAATTCATCACCTGCAATTCTGATAGATTTATTATTGACAATTCCACCCAGGGCAATGACTGCAATTTCGCTTGTTCCTCCACCAATATCAATTACCATATTCCCTACTGGTTCAAGCACATCGATACCAATTCCAATAGCAGCAGCCATGGGTTCATGTATCAGTCGGACTTCTTTGGCTCCAGCCTGTTCGGCCGAATCTTTTACGGCACGCTCTTCCACTTCTGTAATGCCTGACGGGATACAAATAACCATTTTCAGCGCGGGAGGAAACCAGGATTTGCGAATTTCAATCATCTTTATCATTTCCCGGATCATGTGTTCTGCGGCTTGAAAGTCAGCAATAACACCTCCTCTCAGTGGTCTGATAGTTTTGATGTTTTCATGGGTTTTACCATGCATTAACTGAGCTTTCTTCCCAACGGCTATGATTTTTCCGGAACTCCTTTCAATAGCGACAATGGAAGGTTCATCAACAACGACTTTATCATTATAAATAATGATGGTATTGGCAGTGCCCAGATCGATGGCTATTTCTTTGGTAAACAATCCCATGTTTATGTAATTTTAATGTTTAAAATGCCTTGTCCCGGTAAACACCATGGACATATCATGTTCGTTGCAAAAGTTTATAGAGGCATCATCTCTTATCGATCCTCCGGGCTGAATAACAGATGTAATCCCAGCGTTGAAGGCAATTTCGACAGAATCAGCGAAGGGAAAAAAGGCATCAGATGCCATGACACTTCCCTTTGTTTCGAACCCGAAAGATAAAGCTTTACTAATGGCCTGTTTTAATGCATCAACGCGAGAAGTTTGTCCCACGCCACACCCAATTAGTTGATGATTTTTAGTAAGCACAATGGTATTTGATTTTAAATGCTTTACAATTTTATTAGCAAATATCAATTCCGTACAATCCTCTTGATTCGGTTGTTTTCGGGTCACAAATTTAAAATCACTTTCACTTTCTGTAGAAAAATCCCTATCCTGTTCAAGAATTCCATTCAGTACAGATTTCATTTGGCGCCCAGGAAAATCAAAAGAATGTTTTTGCAAAATTATTCTATTTTTTCTTGATTTTAAGCGTTCAATCGCATCATTTTCGTAGTTTTCGGCAATTAAAATCTCAAAAAAAAGCTTATCTATTTCTGAGGCTGTTTCGTTATCGATCTTACGGTTAACAATAATAACACCACCGTAAGCAGAAACAGGATCGCAGGCCAAAGCATCAAGATACGCCTGTTTCAGGGAATGACGGCAGGCAACTCCACAAGCATTGGTATGCTTAATGATGACAACGCAGGGATCATCAAACTCACGTATAAGCTGGAAAGCGGCATCAATATCGACAAGATTATTATATGAAAGCTCTTTGCCGTGCAACTGTGAAAATGCTCTTGATAGGTTCCCATGGAAAATTCCTTTTTGATGGGGGTTTTCACCATACCTTAAAGAATGATTTTCAGTGATGCTTTGTTTAAAAACCGGAATTTTTTCTTCTCTGTTAAAATAGTTAAAAATACAGTTATCATAATGAGAAGAAATATTAAAGGCCTGGGTTGCATAATATTTTCTTTCAGTGATACTGCAAAAACCATTTTTCTTCTCAAGCAAATCAATAAACTGATGATAAAAACTGGCAGCGGGAATTACCAAAACATGCTGATAATTTTTCGCCGCTGCCCGGATAAGCGATATGCCGCCAATATCTATTTTTTCAATAATTTCTGTTTCCGTTGCCCCGGATTCAAGCGTTTTTTCAAAAGGGTAAAGGTCAACAATAACCAGATCAAATGAGGGTAGATTATACGTTTCCATCTCATTCATATCAGACAGTTGATCCCTTCTCCAAAGAATTCCGCCAAAGACTTTTGGATGGAGGGTTTTAACCCGGCCACCAAGAATCGATGGGTAAGAAGTCAAAGACTCAATAGAGGTAACCTTTATTCCTTTTTCCATTAAAAATTCCCAAGTACCACCAGTTGAAAACAAATGAATATTTAATTTGTCCAATTTTCTGGAAATCTCTTCAATATGATCCTTGGCATAAACAGATATTAATGCGGTTTTGATTTTTATTTCATCTGTCATGGTGATTCTGATTGTAACAATGGTGTTTCAAATGCGTCTAAGAAAAAATATTTTCAAATAAATGCAATGTTACTATTTTTAGACGGATTATCCAATCCCTTCAAAGGATTGCCAATTAAATATTATCTTTACATTTCATTCATCCTGTTATCGGAAATTTTATGGTTCTGATACTACGCCTCATAAGGGAAAGCTATGTGTTTGCTTTTCAGGAAATTATCGTCAATAAAGTAAGAACAATTTTATCCTTGCTTGGGATAACCATCGGGATTTTTTGTGTAATTTCCGTTTTTACTGTTTTTGATTCCATGGAAAGTGCAATCCGAAAAAGCATTGCATCTCTTGGCAGCAATGTTCTGTTTGTCGAGAAGTGGCCATGGGCCATGGGGGGAGATTATCCCTGGTGGAAGTACTATCAGCGACCGGAACCTACGCTTGAAGATATGAAGGAAATTGAAAGGAGAAGCTTGCTGAATGATGCTGTAGCTTTTATGTCGCAGGTGAATAAAACGGTCAAATTCCAGAACAATTACATGGAAAATGTAGGTATATTGGGCGTTTCGCAAGATTTTGACAAGGTGTGGGGGTTTGAATTATCGGATGGAAGATACTTTTCGCAAATTGAGTCGGCCAGTGGAAAAAGCATTGCCATTATCGGGGCTGATATCGCAAATAATCTATTCCAGGGATTGGAGCCTGTCGGGCGAAAAGTAAAAGTTTTCGGAAGAAACGTAGAGGTAATTGGGGTAATGAAAAAGGAGGGAGAAGATTTATTCGGGAATTCCAATGATAAGGCGGTTTTTTTGCCAATCAATTATTTTAAATCCCTGGTCGATCTGAATGAAATAGGAACAACCATCATTGTTAAAGCAAGGCCTCTTGTTTCCAATGAAGAACTCAGGGATGAACTGACTGGTATTATGCGTTCCATCAGAAAATTAAAGCCATCGGCAGAGGATAATTTTTCCATCAACGAAACGGATATTATTTCAAAGGGTTTTGATAATCTTTTCCGGGTAATTGCTACCGTGGGATGGATTATCGGGGGATTTTCCCTTTTAGTTGGTGGGTTTGGCATTGCCAATATTATGTTCGTATCCGTTAAAGAGCGTACCAGTATTATTGGTATTCAAAAAGCATTAGGGGCAAAAAATTATTTCATTTTACTTCAATTTCTTTTTGAAGCTGTTTTTCTTTCGCTGATCGGAGGAATTTTCGGTTTACTGATCATTTTAATGTTGACTGTCATTATTTCCAACACTACTGAATTTCATCTGATTCTTACCCAGGGTAATATATTGCTCGGGGTGGGGGTATCCGCCTTAATTGGTTTGATTTCCGGGATTATCCCTGCTTATTCAGCTTCAAGGCTTGATCCCGTGGAAGCGATGAGAACAGCTATTTAGAATGGCCAGAATTGGTTATCGTTCCAAATTTTTTCTTTTAGTTCATTATCCAAATCGTTAAGGATTTTCAGGTGTCCTTTTTCCCAATCGGCTAGCCAATAATACAAGGACTTTTCGTTGTCATCATCCGTTGCTTCTGCCTGACAGGAATAGACTTCTATGGCTTGTTTTTCAAAATCAATGGCGGCGGAAATTGCAGCCGCTTCAAAACCAGCAGAAGAAATTTTATTTTTCATGTCTTCTGATAAAATCAGTTTTGTAAACGCTTCTTGTTCAAGATCCGGAAGATCCATTTTCATGAAGTGATGGTTCTTTTCGAAGGCAAGGTATTGATCTGAAAGGAATTTGACGTGCTTGGTCTCCTCGTCAGCCATAGTAAGAAAAATATGCTGAATTTCTTCATCATGAGATTGATCGGCTACCGTTGAATAAAAAGCATGGCCCCTTTTTTCCATCAGAATAGCCATTTTAAGTATTTCAAGGGTTTTTGGTGTTTCCATAAGATTCGTTTTAAATTCCAAATTTGCAAAAATTTCCTTATATCGCCAAAAAGTAAGTTATTAAGAACTTTTTTGAATATGTATTGAAGGATTAAGATGTGACCCTATCCTGGAGGAAAGAATATCGATGGCGACTTTATTCTGACCACCCTGAGGCACAATAATATCTGCATACCGTTTAGTGGGCTCAATAAATTGCAAGTGCATGGGTTTCACAAATTTGTTATAATGTTCCAAGACCTGCTGGAAAGATCGGCCGCGCTCTTCAATGTCTCGCCAGATAATTCTCATCAGCCTGTCATCTCCATCGGCATCCACAAATACCTTAATATCCATACTTTTTCTTAACCTCGGATTGGTCAGGACCAAGATGCCTTCCACGATGATTACTCTGGAAGGCACAACCGGAATACTTTCTTTAGATCTTGCACAGGTTACATAAGAATACATCGGCATTTCAATCGGCCTACCTTCTCTCAGAGAACACAGATGCCTAATAAGAAGATTCCATTCGATTGAAGAAGGGTGATCAAAATTAATTTTTGCCCGTTCTTCAGCTGATTTATGGCCGTTATCCTTATAGTAAGCATCCTGGGGAATGATGGTCACTGCTTCTTTTGGCAGTCTTTTGATAATCTGGTTGACCACCGTTGATTTCCCCGATCCGGATCCGCCAGCAATTCCGATAATCATCATATGTTTACATCAAATAGCTAAGCAAAATACCTGCGGCAACCGCTGATCCAATAACACCAGCAACATTGGGGGCCATGGCATGCATTAATAAATGATTGGAGGGATCGGCTTTCAATCCTTCCATCTGTGATACCCTGGCAGAATCGGGGACTGCAGAAACTCCAGCTGATCCGATTAATGGATTGATCTGATTTTCAGGTTTTAAGAATAGGTTCATTATTTTAGCAAATAGAACCCCGCCTGCTGTAGCAAAAATGAACGACAATGCGCCGAGAACAAAAATAAGAATAGACTGAGGTGTAAGGAAAATATCTGCCTGAGTACTGGCGCCAACCGTAAGTCCAATTAAAATGGTGACAATATCAATCAAGGGGTTGCTTGCGGTATTGGCTAATCTTTTGGTAACGCCTGATTCTTTCAGAATATTTCCAAAAAACAGCATGCCTAACAGCGGGAGAGCGCTGGGGGCAATAAAAGTGGTGAAGATCAAACCAATAATCGGAAACAATATTTTCTCCTGTTTTGACACCTGACGTGGCGGTTTCATTCTGATTTTTCTTTCCCTTTTCGAGGTTAAAAGCCTCATAATAGGGGGTTGGATAACAGGAACCAATGCCATATAAGAGTATGCTGCGATAGCAATGGGGCCGATCAGGTTCTTTACAACTTCTCCATTGGCCAGAATATTTATTCCGTTTGCCAGTTTGGAGGAAAGAAAAATTGCCGTTGGGCCATCTGCACCCCCAATTATCGCAATTGCCCCGGCTTCCGGAGGATAAAACCCAAGGATAAGAGCTCCCATGAAGGTGAGAAAAATTCCAAGTTGTGCTGCAGCTCCCAGTAAAATCAGTTTGGGGTTTGAAATCAAAGATGAAAAATCTGTCATGGCGCCGATTCCAAGGAAAATCAAAGGAGGATAAACCCCCTTGATCACTCCAAAATAAAGGTAGTTCAACACGCTCCCGGGTTCATAAATTCCTATTTGAAGATTGGCACCATGAAAAAATGGAATATTGCCGACAATAATGCCCGTCCCGATAGGAACGAGTAAAAGGGGTTCATATTCATAGCGAATGGCAAGAAAGATAAAAATCAAGCCCACGACAATCATCACCAGGTTGCCCCATACCAAATTGGCAAAACCGGTATAGCTCCAGAATTTTTCAAGACCACTTTGTACGCCAATGGGGGATGGAGCGGCTGTGGTTCCCAAGGTAGAAGACACGTTGTTAAGGTCTGAACCAAGTACAGGAATAAGGATGGGTTTAACCATAAACAGCAAAAAAATTATCCCCATAACCACCAGGAATTTTTTTAATGGTGGTTTAGGCTGTGTGCCAAGATTAGGAATTTTCATGGGCAGAAAAAGTTATTCAATTTCGACTAAAACATCATTTTGTAACACTGTATCCCCAGGTTTGACACGGACTGATCGGATGTTGCCATCTTTTTCAGAAAGAACGTTATTTTCCATTTTCATGGCTTCCATGGTCAGCAATTTCTGACCCATGATCACTTTATCCCCTTCTTTGACTAAAACACTAATGATGGTACCGGGAAGGGGAGATTTTACTGCCAGGTTGGTGGTCCGTGAAGGTGATTTAGGGATCCGTGTTTCTTTCCCCTTTGGCTGTGGAGCTTCGGCACGAACCAGCGTTGGTGTTTTGGTCATTTTAAGATCCCGGTGAACTTCAACATCATAGGGTGTTCCGTTAACTTCCACCTTGGCGATATTTTCTTCGAATCCCAGTATTTCCACTTCGTATACATTCCCGGAAATGGTAAATTTAAATTTTTTCATTGGTATTTCGTTTACACATTAGAATGATATTAACCACGCCTGTTAAAGTCTATGATTCCGTAAATTTTCGAACTCCAAGGAGAATAGTTTCTGGATACTTTTTTTACCGTCATCACGTATTTCTCTTCGTCATGCAATTCTGTGAAATAAAGATATAACGCAGTGCAGATTGCGGCATTTTCATCGGCAGTTATAGAAACCTGTGGAATCCTTTCATCCGAATTTTCTGTTTTTTGAGATCTGCGCAATTTTATTCTCACCACGAGTTTTTGAATGGTGGTAATCCTCCCGATTACAATCACAAGAATGATGAGGGCAACAAATACTACAAGATATCCCACTACGGTGATAATAACGGCAAGCTGATCAATATTTGACAAATTAAAAGTAATCTTTTCACAAAGAATCATAATTCTGGTTTTGGTTGATTAAAGTGGAATATTGCTGTGTTTTTTAGGTGGCATTCTGTCTTTTTTGGTTTGAAGTGTCTGGAGGGCGCGTATTATTCTGAAACGGGTATTTCTTGGTTCAATGACATCATCAATAAACCCATATTTGGCCGCGTCATAGGGATTGGCAAATTTGCTTTTATATTCCAATTCTTTTTCTGTGACATATTTCACTTTTTCCCTGGCATCCTGGATTTCGTTGATTTTTTTTCCTTCCAAAATTTCAATGGCTCCTTTGGGTCCCATCACAGCGATTTCTGCTGAGGGCCAAGCATAATTCATGTCAGCCTTTAATTGTTTGCATCCCATCACGTCATGGGCCCCTCCATAAGATTTTCTCAACGTGATAGTAATCTTGGGAACCGTTGCTTCTCCATATGCAAACAAAAGTTTTGCACCATGAATGATAATTCCTCCATATTCCTGAGCACTCCCGGGCAGAAACCCAGGAACATCAACCAGTGTGATGATTGGTATGTTAAAAGCATCACAGAAGCGAACAAAACGAGCTGCTTTTTTTGAAGCTTCAATATCCAGGACTCCTGCCAGGAAATTGGGCTGATTGGCTACTATACCACAGGGGATACCATTGAATTTTGCAAATCCCACCACAATGTTTTTGGCATAATGCTGGTGAATTTCAAGAAATTGTTGTTCATCCACAATACGATATATGATATCCTTGACATCATAAGGTTGATTCGGATTTGAAGGAATAATTTCATTTAAAGAATCTTCAACCCTGTCGATCGGATCCTTACATTCAGTAGCGATTGGATCTTCCAGATTATTTTGCGGCAAATATTCGATTAGTTTGCGAATCAGTAATATTCCTTCGTCCTCGTTTTCAGTCCGGAAATGGGCTACGCCAGATTTAGTGGAATGAATAGAAGCCCCGCCCAGATCTTCCGTAGTAATATCCTCACCTGTAACCGTTTTCGTGACCTTGGGACCAGTTACAAACATATAGCTGGAATTTTCGCTCATGATCACAAAGTCGGTCAATGCAGGGGAGTATACAGCTCCACCGGCACATGGACCAAAAATTGCTGAAATTTGAGGAATCACCCCAGAGGCAGCAATATTTCTCATGAAAATTTCGGCATAACCTGCCAGGGAATTCACTCCTTCCTGGATACGGGCGCCACCACTGTCATTAATTCCTATCACAGGTGCACCCACTTTCATGGCTTGATCCATGATTTTACAAATTTTCCGGGCAAATGTTTCCGACAAGGATCCTCCGAAAACAGTAAAATCCTGTGAAAAAACGAAAACAACGCGACCATCTATGGTCCCACGGCCGGTCACCACTCCATCTCCAAGATAATGTTCCTTTTCCAGTCCGAAATCCGTACAGCGGTGGGTTACAAACATATCATATTCTTCAAAACTACCTTCGTCAAGTAATTTTTCTATTCTTTCCCGAGCGGTTAGCTTTCCTTTTTTATGTTGTGATTTAATCCTCTCTTCGCCTCCGCCAAGCTTTGCTTTTTCACGTTTCTCAAGAAGTTCGGTAATTTTATTTTCGATTGCCATAGGGGGAAAATAATTACAATTTATGATCGTATTGAAACTAAATTATTTGCTGCAGAATTCTATCAGTACACCATGGGTGGATTTAGGATGTAAAAAGCCAATGCTCAGGCCTTCAGCACCTTTTCGGGAAACTTTATCAATCAGCGACAAACCCTGTGTTTCGGCTTCCTTTAAGGATTGATCTGCATTCTCAACCGCCAAAGCCATATGATGAATTCCCTCTCCTTTCTTCTCCAAGAATTTCCCAACCGGGCCTTCCGGATCTGTCGATTCTAATAATTCTATTTTCGTTTGTCCTATTTTAAAAAATGCAGTTCTTACCTTTTGATCTTTTATTTCTTCAATCGAATAACATGAGGTTCCCAGTAATTGTTCATAATAGGGAATACTTTCTTCAAGATTGGCGACAGCAATTCCAAGATGTTCAATATGAGTTGGTTTCATAATTTATTTGTTATTTTCTTCACAGCACAAAGTTAAGTAGTTTTTATGAGACCTAAAAGTCAATCTTTATTCTCCATAAAAAAACCAAATTTTATCGCAGCCTGCTGGGAAAGATGATTTACTGAGTATGGTTTTTACATTAAAGCTGATTGAATATTCATTTACCTAATTTTATCCCGATTTTTGTATCTTACCGCCAGTAATCCGAATCACATGAAAAATCTTGAAATAGAACGAAAATTTCTGGTAAACAAGGAGATGTGGGATTGCGTCGTCAAACCTCCTGGCATTAAATATAGCCAGGGTTATCTTGGAATTGACGAAGACAAGATCATCCGGGTAAGAATTGCCGGTGGCAAGGGATTCCTAACCATCAAAGGAAAGTCAACTACCTTTTCTCACCCCGAGTACGAATATTCCATTCCTCCTGATGAGGCGATGGAGTTGATCAGTAAATACACCCGTCAGTCGGTTGAAAAAGTCCGTTACCGTATACCTTTTGGCTCTCATCTTTTCGAAGTTGATGTGTTTTGCGGTGGAAATGAAGGGTTGATAATAGCCGAAATAGAACTTTTTAATCCTGAAGAAGTGTTTGAAATACCTGAGTGGTTATCGACAGAAGTCACAGGTGATGAGCGATATTATAATGCTTATCTTTCGCTTCATCCTTATACAGAATGGAAAAAATAAAAAAACCTGTCAATGGTCTGGCAGGTTGAAGTGGAGAATAGGGGAGTCGAACCCCTGACCTTTAGACTGCCAGTCTAACGCTCTAGCCAACTGAGCTAATTCCCCAAAGGATGGCAAAAGTAATAAAAATATTTGACATGTTATGAAACGACTTTTTGCTGCCATAAAAATTCAACCTGATGCTGACTTTTTACACTCTATTCAAACTTTAAAAACAAGTCTGAATCATGAATCCATAAAATGGGTTGAAACACAAAATATCCATATTACCTTAAAATTTTTTGGTGAAACACCTGAAAATCATCTTCGGGACATCAACAGAATTTTAGACCACCTGGCAAAACAACATTCGTCTTTTCATATACAGTTAAAGGGTTTGGGTATTTTTGGAAGTACTTATACCCCGCGGGTTATTTGGGTAGGAATAACTCCTTATTTCAATTTATCAGAGTTCATGAAAACCCTTCATGAATCTTTTATTTATGAGGCATTTCCGACTGATCATCAGAATTTTGTGCCACACCTGACGCTTGGAAGAATTAAAATGCTGAAAGACAAAATATTTTTTCAAAAAGTGCTGAATCAATATCAAGACATCTGTTCTTTACCTTTAAAAGTAAATTGCCTCACTCTGTTTGAAAGCATCCTTAAAAGAGAAGGACCGGAATATATCGTTTTGAAAAATCACTTTTTTAAGGATATTTAGTCCTAACCCACTCTTATGCATTAAGAGTGGGTTGAAAAAAACTATTCTTTACTTTTAGGCGGTTCCGGAAATTTCCGGGCAATCAGGTGAAAAAGAACAAGGCCTATGCCGCCAAAGAGGCAAATCATCGAAAAAAAGGCTGGTTCTTCATCTAAGCAGGAATAAACGGCAAGTACTTTGCCCATTAAAATGCCTATACCAATACCAATTAAAAGCAGTCCCCATTTCAGAGAAGCGGGTTCGTTTTTTTTGGATTCAAAAATACTTGCATCTGCTCCTTTTGTGATGAGTGTCATTCTTTCTTTTTTTCTTATTACCAGATATACAATTCCGTAAATCATGGCAAAGAAAGCGATCGGGATTAAAAATTCTGAGTTCATTTCCGTTTTTTTAAGGTTTTCTGTTTACGCTCACTTTGACGCCAAGATAATATACGGGTTACAATTTTTGTCGGGTTACTTTATTCAATGATCAGTTTCGAATTAACCACGAAACTTTTACCCATCAACTTAAAGACGTAAGCGCCCCTGGGAATCATAGAAATGTCAATTGGAACAAAACACGGGGGGGAGTTGCACTCTGTCATTCCGCTAATGCGGTTCAATCCTTGCATATCAATAATACTATATCTAAGGGATTCACTTCTATTTTGGATTAACAAGGTGATTTTTTCATCTGCCGGATTGGGATAAATTGAAATACTGTGATTTGAAATGGTGTTTGGTTCAGGGAAACCAATACAAGGATTCACAATGATCATTAATTCAGAAAGAGGCCCGTTACCACAATCGTTTTTCCCGGCAACAGTCAGTTTTCCTGATTGAGCTTGTTGAGAAAAGAAAATTATAATTTCATTGCTTTCTTTCCCTGAGGTAATTTCAGCTCCCGTTGGTAAAACCCAGCTATAGTCGGTAGCATATGCTATCTTGGGAACATAATAAAAATACTCACCGTGATTCAGACAAACACTATCTTTTCCGATAATGGATTGAGCCTGGGAAGGAAGGGAATCAAGACTGATGGTTTTCATCAGGGTGTCTCCATGCCCACAGTGATTAATCGCAAATACTGATATACTGCCTTCTTGGTCTCCCCAGGTGACACTAATTTCATTGCTTCCCTGTCCGGTATTGATCAATGCTCCGGGAGGCACATCCCATTGATAAGAAGTGGCGCCGGTGGCTTCATTAACATAAAAAATAATATCTCCATTAGCACAGGCATGATCAGGTCCCAAAATGTTACCTGGAATTTCAGGGCCTCCAGTGACGTCAACCGGAATTACGCTGGGGTTGCTTGTTCCGCAATTATTTCCGATAATCACGGAAACATTTCCAGAAACCGTTCCCAATCTGACCATAATTTTAGGGGTATTTTGTCCCTCAATAATGGAGGCGCCAGATGGAACGCTCCATGAATATGAGGTAATTTCCTGAATCGGGCTTATGGAATACCGTGATAGTGAATTGTAACAAACCTGCTGTTCTCCGCTAATCGGACCTGGACTAACCGGTGGAAATTTAACCACGACTTCAATGCTATCCGTATCTGTTCTCATCAGGGAATCGGTTACTGTAACACAATAACGTTTACTTTCTGTAAGGGAGGCAATCGGATTGGCAATGTATGGATCAGAGAGCCCTTGAGGCGGATACCAGACATAAGAATAGGGGGGTGATCCGTTATTTACAAAGGCCATAAGCTGAGCAGATGCTCCGGTACAAATTGTATCGGGCTCTGAGGTTGGATATACATAATATTCCGTTCCATGCTCAACGATGATTTCAGCATCTCTTTTATGTACCGGAGTTCCGTTGGGCCCTCTGGTAAAAAAGTTAATATGATAATTACCGATGGGAACTGATCCATTAAGCAAGATATCAACGGCTATGGTATCAGGAAAAGAATAAATGACATTATTTTGTGGATAAACGATAATGAATGATCCATTAGATGGTGTCGGGAAAATTTCCGCAGAGACAATCACCATATCGGAGTATAATTTTCCTTCGGGAACAATGACCAGAAAGTGTGCCGTATCATGTTTCAAACGAAGTGTATCGGTTTCATGATCAATCTTCATGGCAAAATCAGGAAAATATGCGGTAGTACTCATGAAAGACCCCTCCCTGAAATCTGTCCAACCAAGCATAGAAATTTTTGCATTAGAAATAATTCCATTATAATCTCCCTGATATCTTGGGGTGCCACTTCCACCACAACTACTACAGTCAATTTTCATTTTCCGGTTAGAGATTTTTTGATTAGGCAAAAAAGATAAGCCACCATTATCGGAATATGTTGCATAGATCAAGGCACTGTCACTGGTAGGGGTATCGCGTGTATCCATCCATTGCACATAGAGGTGGCCAGATTCTTTATCACACCAGGTGGCGGGATGCCATTGATGGTGTTGTTCACTGTACATATCATCATTTACCCTGACAGCGTCAGACCATTGCTGACCGCCATCATCGGAGAAGCGACAAAAAATATCGGGTTTGTTTCCATTGCCTGGCGGATTGTTAGAAGCATAAATCACATAAAGTCTTCCCCGGTATGGTCCATAACTGTTATCCGCTGATAACAGCGGATAGGGGCGTGTTCGCATATTTTCCACCGCATTTCTTCCCCCCACGTTGCTTCCCACATACCCTGAAAAATTTTGTTCCGACATAAGGGAAAATGTTTCCCCTCCGTCCAATGAGCGATAAAATGAATAAGTAGAAGAAAAACTACTTCCGGAATTTGTAACAACATATACCGAGCCACCCTGAATATGATTGAACGGTCCGACACAAACCATCATTCCCGGAAGAGACTGGGAGGATGTCTGAAAAGTGGTTTGAAAACTCATACCATGGTCAATGCTTCTGGAGAAATTTCCTCCCATACCCCCGCTCATGGTGGCATAAACATAGTTGGCAAAAGGCCCGGAAGTTTGATCACAAGCCAGCCAGCATTTATCATAACCAGCAATAGCATCAACGGCGGTTTCCCAGGAGCATCCATTATCTGCCGATCGTACCACTCTGGCACCATATATATCTGGTATACCAACCATATTAATATAATAAAGATTACCCAGACTATCATATGCCACCACTGGATCTCCCCTGGTTTCAGCAGCAAAATTGGGATTATTAGAAAACCATTGAAAACCATTTTCCGAATGGTGCGTTCCGTTCAGGTTATAGGAAGTAAAAAACCAAGTAGGTTGATGGGGGTGGGTCGCCATGTTGTTTTCCGCCATATCTATCCCCAGCATAAAATTATCCCAGTTATCAACAGTAAGAACAGAAGATGTGTTAGTTAAAGGTTTTGCCGAGAAAAAATTCAGCTGTTCCAGGGTAAGCTGATCCCGTTCTGGGTCTTCATGAAATGCAGTCTGGGCGAATATTTTTTCCAGTAAAAGAAAAAAAAATATAAAATAACACAGACGATACATATGGGTTTGTTTAATACAAACTTACAAATAACGATTAAGAAGTGTAATTTAATATGTATTAAACTTGAAAAGATGGTATTTTTGTATTTGATTTTGTAACTTTTAGCTTTTATAACCGTCAAAGCCCCAGATGAAATACCAGGATGATAATCATTACATCGAGCGTGTTTTGAGCGGAGATGTATCTGCATATTCATCCCTGGTGGCAAAACACAAAAACCTGGTATTTTCTATCGCTCTTAAAATACTGAATAACAGAGAAGATGCTGAAGAAGTGTCTCAGGATTGCTTTTTAAAAGCCTATCAGGCATTGGGTACATTTGAGAAAAAATCAAAGTTTTCGACTTGGTTGTACCGTATTGTTTACAATGCAGCTATTTCAAAAACGCGCAAAAAGAAACTTGAAGTGATTCCCATGGACAATTATATCATTCATAATTATTCTGAGGATCCCATGATCATCGGAACAGAGAAGATGGAAGAAGAGGAACAGAAAATATTGGTTGACCGGGCACTGCAAATATTGAATGAAGAAGATAATTTGCTTATTACATTGTTTTATAAAAGTGAAAATTCCGTGGAAGATATCAGTTATATTACCGGACTTTCCGAATCCAATGTCAAAGTCAGGTTGCATCGGATCCGAAAGAGGCTTTATGAAGAGATCTCGGGATTCATGGCAAAACAAAGGATTTGACCGGAATTATTAATTTTGTACAAGATGGAAAAAGAAGATTTGAAATACGATGAGATGTTGAAGAAGCTGATTCAATGCAGTCCACTGGATTCTCCTTCAGATGATTTTATTGAAAAGGTCATGGGTAAAATTCAGGAAAATTCTATGCCTATTGCGATCAAACAACCATTTTATATTTATTTGAAATCAGTCTTACCTTTTATTCTGCTTGGTGCTTTTTGTTTGATGATATTCTTTACTTCGGATTTTCCTTTTTTAAACCAGTTCCCCGGAAAATCTACTTTTTCTGATTCAATATTACCTTATATTACAATGATACTCACCAGCTTCCAAACCATCCTCAGCACGAAATATTTTTCCTATGCTTTTATGATTGTTGTTGCCGGATTGTTTTTAATCCTTATCGAAAAAATATTTAGTCACAGGACAGCTCAAAATCGTATGGCCTGAACTCATGCTTCCTTTTGAAATTACTGAGGCACTTTGCGAATGGTTCGAAAGGAATCGTTCACAATCACTGATCATTCATTCCGCCCAACCTCTGGGTGGAGGATCAATCAATCAGGTATATAGAATAGACACTAACCTCGGGATCTTCTGTCTGAAATATAATCTGGGAAAGCGTTTTCCTGAAATGTTTGAAACAGAGGAGAGGGGCTTGTCATTACTTCGGGGTGCAAAGGTGATTCGGATTCCTGAAACGATCATCGTGCAAGCCCTGACGAACTATAGTTATTTATTGCTTGAATTCATCACTTCCTCTCGGCAAAGTACTTTATTCATGCAGGATTTTGGATATGCTCTGGCCCAGATACATAAAATCAATGCCGTACAATATGGACTGGATCATGATAATTATATGGGTGCCCTTCCCCAACATAATCTTTTCCATGATGATTGGGTTTCCTTTTTTATTGAGGAACGACTTGATAATCAGGTGCGTCTCGCTATAAATAACAAGCGGTTGGGAAAAGAACATATAGTTACTTTTCAACATCTTTACGCACAACTGAACCATTTTTTCCCTCCGGAAAAACCTTCATTGCTTCATGGTGATCTTTGGAACGGAAATGTTTTAGTATCGGAAAAAGGGAATGCTTGTCTGATCGATCCGGCAGTTTATTTCGGTCACAGGGAGGTGGATCTAGCCATGAGTATTCTTTTTGGTGGATTTACCAATGATTTTTATGCCTCTTATCAGGATGCTTTTCCCATGGAAACCGGTTGGCGGGAGCGCATGGATGTTTACAATCTCTATCCTTTACTGATTCATCTGAATTTGTTCGGATCGGGTTATCTTAGTTCTATCCTTTCTGTTCTGAAAAAGTTTTAAAGCGGATTTCTTTCTTTCCACATTTCTTTAAAGCTTTTCGGGGCTATTCTGGGAAGTACTCTCCGCTTTCCCCAATACTTTTTCCCAAATCGGCGGATCATTCTGTTTTTTATTCCGGGACCAGGTTTATCCAGCATCCATCGGTGAAGCATGATCATTTTCCAAGTGAAAACAATTTTCCTCCACATGAACGTGGAATATTTATGTTTTATCGCTTCGTTTCTGTTGCGTAACAATAATTCATGAAGCGGTATTTTCACCGGGCAAACTTCCGTGCATTTACCGCATAAGGAAGAGGCAAAACTCAGGTGATTGTATTCCTTTAGCCCAAGATAATGCGGAGTGATGACAGAGCCAATCGGTCCCGAATAAGGCGCATGATAGGTATATCCGCCAACGCTTCGGTAAATCGGACAAGCATTCAAACAGGCGCCGCAACGGATGCAGGAAAGTGCTCTGCGCTGCGCTTTGTACTTAAGCAATTCTGTACGTCGGTTATCCAATAAAACAACAAACATTTCTTCCGGGCCATCATATTCTGTTTCAGTTTTCGGACCGAAAACAATGTTATTATACACTGTGATGTTCTGCCCAGTACCATGTTGGGCAAGTAAAGGAAGGAAAAGGTCAAGGTCTTCAATAGAAGGTATCAATTTTTCTATTCCCACAATGGCAATATGAATTTTAGGAAAGGCCATGGAGAGTATTCCATTTCCTTCATTCTCAGTCAGCACCACCGCTCCCACGTCAGCAAGAAGAAAATTTCCACCAGTTATTCCCACATCAGCCCTAATAAATTCAGCACGAAGTTTTTTCCTTACAAAAGCCGTAATTTGCTCTGGTTGACTTTCTTCCGGCAAATTGAATTTCTCGTGAAACAACTTTGCAACATCCTCTTTTGATTTATGCATGGCCGGAGTGAGAATGTGGTATGGTTTTTCTCCGGCTATCTGAACAATGAATTCCCCCAGGTCAGTTTCGAAAACTTCACGCTTGTTTTTTTCAAATAATTCATTCAGCTCAAGCTCTTCGGAGACCATTGTTTTCTGCTTGACAATTACCCTGGCCTTAGCCCTTTTTATGATATGCATGATTTCGCGCTGGGCTTCACGCTCCGAAGTGGCCCAGATAACTTTTCCACCCCGTTTTTCGAAATTATTTTCAAATTCTACAAGATATTTATCCAGGTTATTAATAATCTTATGTTTAATGTTGGCTGCTCGCCGTTTTGCAAGTTCCAGGTTTTGATATTGTTCTTTCCCATTTGTTACAGCCTGATCATAACGTCCTATATTATAATCCAGTCTTTTTCTATGTTCTTTATCAAAAGATTTTATCTTGGCTTCTTCAATAAAATTGGAATAAAGTTGATTCATTTCAGCTCAATTATAAAATGTTTAAAATCTTTTTCAACCTGATTTCATGTCTTTCCCCTTCAAACGGAGTCGATAGAAATTTTTTTAGGTATTGTATTGATTCCTCTTTACTGACAAATCTTCCGGGTAAAACCATAATATTAGCATCATTATGTTTTCTGGCGAGACTTGTGATTTCTTCATTCCAACAAATTCCCGCCCTTACTTTTGCGTATTTATTAGCAACTATGGCAACACCATTACCGCTTCCGCAGATAAGAATGCCATAAGAAAAAATTCCCAGATGTATGGCATGAGCCAATGGATGAGCCACATCAGGATAATCCATCTTTTCTTTAGAAAAGGTCCCAAAATCTTTTACTTCAAAATGTTCTGAAAGCAAGAAAGCTTTCAGATGTTCTTTAATCTCAAATCCGGCATGATCCGATCCTATAGCAATACTTTTTGTTAATTCAAACATTGTTCAAAGAATTTTTACAAAAGTAAGGATTATGTCATCATTTTTAATGGAAGTGTTCAAAATCAATTTTTTAAAATTTTAACCATTTAATGTTAACAACTGATTAATTTTGTTTCAAAATATTGATAACATCATACTTTATTTTAAAAGCATTCAAGAAAATATCGGTTTTTATTCATTTCTATTCATTTTTAAAATTCTATCAACATTTATTATCCATGATTAATTATATAGTTTTTAACAAACATATTTTTAAACAAATAATCATAAATTTGTTAATTAATTATAATTCAATTTAATATATTTTAAATGAATGTTGATAATATGTTAAAATCAAAACAAAAAATTAAAAAACAAATTATATTAAAGAAATTAATCAACCATTTCAACAGAGATTATAATAAACAATAAAAATATAATATTCTTTTATAATTAAAATACAATGAATCAAGAGTCTGATAGAGATTTAATGAGAAAAATAATAGAGCTGAAACGAAAAAAAAATGCAGTAATTTTAGCTCATTATTATCAAATATCTGAAATTCAAGATATTGCAGATTATATTGGAGATAGTTTAGGCCTTGCACAAAATGCTTTGCAAACTCAGTCAAAAATCATTGTTTTTGCAGGGGTACATTTTATGGCTGAAACAGCAAAAATTATTAATCCTTATAAAAAAGTTCTTCTTCCTGATTTGAAGGCAGGTTGTTCCCTGGCTGATTCTTGTCCTGCAAATGAATTCAGAATATTTATCAAAGAACATCCTGATCATAAGGTTATTTCCTATATTAATTGTTCTGCTGAAATAAAAGCATTATCGGATGTTATTTGTACTTCAGGAAATGCTTTAAAAATAGTAGAATCATTTCCCAAAAATCAAAAAATTATCTTTGCACCAGATAAAAATCTCGGAAATTATATTAACCAAATTAGTGGAAGAAAGATGCTTCTCTGGGATGGAATATGTGAAGTTCATCATATCATCAAAACAGAAGCAATTATAAAATTAAAATTAGAACATCCTGAAGCAAAATTGATTGCACATCCGGAATGTCAGGCAGTAATATTGGAAATAGCTGACTTTATAGGTTCCACTACAGCGCTTCTCAACTATACGATAAAAAGCAAGGATACAAAATTTATTGTTGCTACTGAGACAGGAATTTTACATCAAATGCGTAAAAATTCACCAGATAAGCAATTTTTAATTGTTCCGGCGGATAATACCTGCTCTTGTAATGATTGTCCTTATATGAAAATGAACACCCTGAAAAATGTTTATTCTTGTTTGGAAAACGAAACACCTGAAATTATCCTTCAGAAAACATTGATGGCTAAAGCCAGAAAACCAATCATGAAAATGCTGGAGTTATCCGTTTAACAATAATATTCAAGGAAAGATGAATCAACTATTTTACCGTTCGGTCCTAGTATTTTTTCTGATGATTGTTTTTTTTCCGGTAGCAGGACAGGATACTGTTAAAACAAATGGATTCCAACAATTTTTTTATCCTAACGGTAAACTTTCAAGTGAAGGAAATATGCAGGATGGTAAACCGAACGGATATTGGAAGTCTTATTATGAAAACGGTCACCTGAAATCAGAAGGGAACAGAAAAAATTTTGATGTTGACAGCATTTGGAAATTTTACAATGAAGAAGGGAAACTTATCCTTGAGATCAATTATTCTAAGGGCAAAAAAAACGGGTTAAAGATCAGTTATCTTGAAAAAGAGACTATCAAGGAAAATTTTAAAAATGATATTAAGGAAGGAATGACATATTATACTTATCCGGATGGTAAAATAAAACTTGAAATACCCTTTATCAAAGGATTAGAGCAAGGTTTTGGAAAAGAATATGCAAGCGATGGCACCATCATTACCCTGACAGAATACAAGCGTGGTTTTATTGTGGACCGTCAGCGGATCAACCGCAGGGATAAAAATAATTTAAAACAAGGTCGCTGGTACGACTTTTACGAAAACGGGAATATCCGCATGGAAGGAACTTACCGGGATGATAAAATGCATGGTTATTTCAAGGAATACAATGAAAATGGTGATTTTCTGCGGATCAACAAATATGAGCATGGTGTACTGCTGAAGGATGCTGAAGAAATTCAAAAACTTGAGGTCAGAAATGAATATTATCCGGATGGAAAACTTAAAATAAGTGCCATGTTTCGCAATGATATCCCGGAAGGGATCAGAAGGGAATATAATCCCGAAGGGAGGATAGAAAAAGCGTATCTTTACAAAAATGGTATTCTTTCAGGGGAAGGAATTATCCTGGAGGATGGAAACAAAGATGGTGCATGGAAAGAATATTATTCCGATGGAAAAATCAAAGCAGAAGGAAACTATGAAAACGGTAAGCAGACGGGTGAGTGGAAATATTATTTTGAAACAGGCAGGCTGGAGCAAATCGGGAGGTTCAACAAACAAGGAAACCCTGACGGAAGGTGGAAATGGTTTTTTGAAAACGGACAATTATTACGGGAAGAAAATTACCACGGTGGTGTGCGTGACGGAATGCTGACCGAATATGATGAAACCGGAAAGATGATTACAGAAGGTGAATATGTCAACGGGCTGGAAGAGGGGTTGTGGTTTGAAATTACGGGGGATTATTTATCGCGGGGAAGCTATCGTGACGGGATGAGGAATGGAAGCTGGTCAGGTTGGTATTTGTTCCGTAACGGGCAGAAAACAGATAGTGTTCTGAGTTTTACGGGCAATTATATCGAAGATTATCCAGATGGTAAGCATGTTTATTACTGGGATAATGGAAAAATCAGAGATGAAGGACTGTTTGTTATGGGGCGGAAAGAAGGAGAATGGATTAAAAATGAATATGATGGCAGTTTATTTATGGTGATTACGTATAAAAATGGTGTGGAAGTTCGTTATGATGGTGTGAAAATCAAACCTCCTTTTGAAAAAGAAGAATAAACATGAAAATCCAGAAAAAGATCATAAAAAGAACACAAGAAACAAATCAAACTTTGATTCGGCTCAACAAATTCATTGCTAATTCGGGAATATGTTCACGCCGGGAAGCTGATAAGCTGATTTCTACGGGTGCTGTAAAAATTAATGGGAAGGTAGTTACGGAACTGGGGACAAAAGTTTCGCCCACGGATAAGGTTCAATATGATGATCAGACCCTGAGCTGCGAAAAGCCACGATACCTTTTGCTCAATAAGCCCAAAGGATACATAACCACGGTTGACGACCCCGAAGAGCGGAAGACGGTAATGGCTTTAATTGCCGGCGCCTGTAAGGAAAGAATTTATCCTGTCGGCCGACTTGATCGGAATACGACAGGGCTTCTTTTTTTTACGAATGATGGCATCATTGCCAAAAAACTTACTCATCCGCGTTACGGGATTAAAAAAATATACCATGTGGGATTGGATCATGCATTGACCAGGGTTGATTTTTTAAAAATCCAGGAAGGAATAACTCTAAATGATGGTTTCCTCAAGGTGGACAACATTGAATATGTTGGGGATGGTAAAGACAAGAAAGAAATTGGCATTGAGCTTCACTCTGGCCAGAACCGTATTGTCAGGCGTATTTTTGAACATTTTGAATATAAAGTTGTTAAGCTTGACCGTGTTTATTATGCCGGTCTTACTAAAAAAAATATTCCAAGAGGGGAATGGCGTTTTCTTGAAGAACAGGAAATCAATATGTTAAAGATGATCAGTTCAAAATCCTGAAGTTGGCCATGCAAGCGATTAGTATTTACATTGTTGAAGATGAATTACTTATCTCAGCCAGTCTGAAATCACAGTTACAGAACTTTGGTTATCAGATATTGGGCGCAAGTACAAGGGGAGAAACCTGCCTTCAGGAAGTGGAACAGTTAAGCAATGAAGGGAAGGAGCCTGAAATCATCCTGATGGATATTCACCTCAGGGGTCAGATGGATGGTATAGAAACCGCAAGAAAAATCAACGAAAAATTCAACTGCGGTATTATTTTTCTGACCGGACAAAGCACCAAGGAAGTATATGAACGTTCTTTCAAGATTAAACCTTTCGGTTATTTGATTAAGCCGATTGATATGGAGCAAATGAAAATGACCATTGAAATTGCCGCCTATCAGCGAAACTTGGAACTTGAAAACAAAGAATACCAGAAAAGCCTTGAAGCGCTTTTAAATATCCGTACCCGTGAAAAAAATGAGATCATGGATCTTTACCAGACCATTATTGAAAATTCTCCGATAGGTCTGACGATTATGCAGGACGAAAGATTTGTCTATGCCAATCAAAGAACCGCAGAAATATTTGGATATTCTTTGGATGAATTTCTTTGTTTGACGATTCAGGATATCATTGGTTTGTTACATCCAGAAGACCGGCAAAAAGTTATAGAGACATCAAAAGGACGTCTTGAGGGGCAAGAACTTCACCGGGGTATGTCGATAAGGATAATCAGAAAAGATGGCCAGATTCGATGGCTTGAAACCAATGTAAAGACGATTTTATATAAAGGCAATCTGGCACTTCATCAAACATTTCTTGATGTTACTGAATTTAAAATCAATCAATCATGATGTTCCGAAACTTTTTTTTCTTTATTTTTTTTCTGTTTGGGTTTTCTGCTATAGGCGCTGAGCCCATCCGGGATTTGTTAAATATTAACAAAGATGTTTCCAAATATCCCTCTGACAAACTTCTTATTCTTTTTGACAGCACGATTGTAGATGTTCAGGAATCGGGGCTGACTTATGTAAGGAGCCACAGCCTCACCCAAATACTGGATACTAAGGGAGCCAGGGAGTTAAGCGTGGTCAAATCCGGATATGATCCCCAGTCGGCCTTTGTGGACATTCAAAAAGCAGTGATTTATAAGAAAGACGGTTCTGAAGTTATTTTGGATGTGAATAAAGCCATGGATTATCCGGCTCCCGCAAGGGCTATTTACTGGGGTTCCAGGGAAATCATGCTTGAAATTGGACGGCTTGAACCTGGCGATGCGCTTGAAGTCATTCTTTTCCGCAAAGGATTTACTTATGCTTTATTGAGTACAGAAGAAGAAGAGAAGTATATTCCGCCTATGCGGGGGCAATTTTATGATATTGTGGACTTTACTTCTGAACATCCGATACAAGTTAAGGTCTATCAGGTTAAAATCCCCAAGGAAAAAACACTACAATATGAATTTTACCAGGGTGAAGTAAAAGTTTCCTCCTGGCTGGATAATGGTAAAATTTGTTATACTTTTTCCAAGAAAGATATTTTACCCATTAAAACAGAACCAAGGATGCTGGCCTTGTCTGATGTTGCCCCCAAATTATTATTATCTACCAGCCCTGACTGGAAAGCCAAGTCAAGCTGGTTTTATAAAGTGAATGAGGATTTTGGAAGCTTTGATGTTACTCCAGAAATTAAGGCAAAAGTGGATGAAATCCTGAAAGGAGCCAGCAGTGAAATGGATTCTGTATCCCGTCTGACCCATTGGTGTGGTGATGAAATCAGGTATTCGGGTATTTCTATGGGAACAGGCGAAGGATTTACCCTTCATAAAGGAGAAATGACGTTTACAGACCGTTGCGGAGTTTGCAAAGACAAGGCTGGCATGCTTATTACCATGCTCCGTGCAGCAGGTTTTCAATCCTATCCGGCCATGACTATGGCTGGTTCCCGAATCGATTATATTCCTGCCGATCAGTTCAACCATTGTGTGACAGTTGTCAAGCTTAGTGACGGAAAATATCACCTTCTTGATCCAACCTGGGTGCCATTTGTCAGGGAGCTTTGGTCGAGTGCCGAACAGCAACAGGAATACCTGATGGGGGTACCCGAAGGGGCTGATCTTGCCAGTACGCCTATTTCTGCCCCAGAAAATCATTATCTTAGAATTAACGGCCAGGCCGAACTCAGCACAGATGGATTGCTGAAAGGAAGGATTTCAATTACGGCCGAAGGACAATCGGATGCAGCAGTAAGGGGGCTTTTCAAATATTCCGCCCCCACGCAGTGGTTTCAGAATGTTGAAAGGGAAATTCTCAGACTCTGGCCACAAGCCGTCGTTACCGGTATTGATTATTCAGATCCCGTTGAGTATCTTGGAAGTCAGATCAAGATTGAAATAGATTACAATATTCCGGGCTTCGCACTGATCTCTGAAAATACCATGATGTTTGTTCCTGTTTCGGCCTCATTGATTTTTAAAAATTTCCAGGGTCAATTATCCTTTAATACCGGCCTAAAGGAAAGAAAATTTCCATTCCGCGACCGTTGCTCAAGACTGGTTGAGATATCGGAAACCATAAAACTTCCCCCATACAAGCAGACTTTCCGAATTCCCGGAAAGATAGAAAAAAGCGGTCAGGCAGCTTCTTTTTCAGGCGGATATCAGTTGAATGACGGAACGCTTATCTTCAACCTAAAAGCCAGTTTTGGAAAGCGGATATATAATGCTGTTGACTGGCCGGAATTCAGGGATGTAGTAGAAGCCCAGAATAAATATTCTAAACAAGTTGTCGTCATTGAATTGTAATTTGAATCCATAACTAATTTCCAATGAAAAATCTGATTTTGAGGCTATTTTTTTTATCCTTTATTTTTTCCAATTATGTACAAGCTCAGGATAAAAGCAGTGATGCCGTTTACTTATCCCTGTCCAAAGAATACACCCTGCATTCTGACGGAAGTATGGATTATCGTTTTAGTAAAAAGCAAAAGCTCCTGACTTATCGTTCCTTCCATAACCTCTACGGAGAAACTTTTATTGTTTATCATCCTGAATTTGAGCAATTGAAGATAAATGAAGTGTATACCGTTATGAAAGATGGGAAAAAAGTGTATGGTCCGGTAAATGCGCTCAATGAGGTTTTACCGGGATTTGCTGCCAATGCCCCAGCCTATAATTCTTTACGCGAAATGGTGGTCACCCATATCGGACTTGAACGCGGAGCCACGGTGAATCTTGACTATCAGATTCATTCTCAGAAAGGATTTTACCCAGCCCTGATGGGGAATGAACTTCTTTCGGAAACCGAACCCATTCAAGAATTGAAAATCAAAATCCGCATTCCTCAAAACAAAACCCTTTCATACCGGGTGATGAATATTCCTGACGTCGTGGAGAAAACCACAGAAGGCGACTATCAGGTTTACACATGGATTTATACAAATTTACCCGCTATTTCTACTGAAGAAGCCCAAAGGGGAGGGTATGTGCTTTATCCCCGTTTACTTTTCAGCAGTTGTGGCAGCTTCGAAGAGATCCTGGCGACCCTGGTCGGGGAAAACGCTTTCCAGTTTGAAATCAATGAAGGAATAAAAAATGAAATTAATCATCTAAAATCTGAAAATCCTGATCCCGCTGAACTGTTACTCAAATTACAAGAGAAAGTGGTCAATGATCTCAGGTTATACCCTATTCCTCTGAAAGTTAGCGGGTATCATATTCGTCCTGCCATAGAGACCTGGAACAGCAATGGAGGAACGCCCGCAGAAAAAATGGTTTTACTGACTGCTTTGCTCCGCCATGCCGGGTTTAGCGCCGAACCTGTCTTCATCGCCAGATCTGGCATCATCGACGTAAGAGAGGGTAATTTATGTCCATTGGAAGATTTTGCCGTTAAAGTGGATTTCAAAGAGGAGGGTAGCATTTATTTGTCGCCGGTTTTTCTTCAACAACAAAATTTAAAAGAAACTCTGCCCGACAGAACTTTTATTTCCATTGACAAGAAGGGGAAAGCAGGATTTTCCAAATCCGGGAACCCGGAATTTAAAGCGGTGATACAGGTAACTTTACTTTGTTCCTCGGATCCAAAAATCACCGGAGAAATTTCCATATCACTAACCGGGGCAAGCAATCCTTTCCTTGGCCTGTTAAGGGATAAAAAGAAAATCCGGGATGCCTTAATCGGAAGTTTTTCGGCTGCGGACCTGAAAGATCTGAAAATTGAAAATTCCAATTCCATTATGACCTTTCAATCCTATATTCTTCAGGCTGAAAAACCTTTTCGGCAGGACAGTATTTTTTATTTTTTTAATCTTCCAAGATTGAGTAACGGAATAGAAAGTCTTGGCATTCAAAGCCTTTCGTCAAAACGTGAAACATCTTTTGAGCTGAATGCTAAGTCCGAAGAAAATCTTGAATTTTCCATGATACTTCCTGACAACATGGTAGTTGTAACTCCCCTTGAAAAGCTCAGTATATCCAATGATGCCGGGAATTTTTTACTGGATCTCCGCCTTGAAAAAGGAAAGCTGCGGGTCAAAAGGTCCATAAAGCTGAAAGAAAGAATCATTCGGCCTGAACAATATGCAGATTTCAAAGCCCTGATGGATGCCTGGAATAATCCAAGAAACAGAGAGATTGTATTTAAAAAGAGAAATTAACTTATAATGATCCGACCCAGCTTCCGATTGATTTCAATACTGGTTTTTTTTAACTGATGCCATTTTCCAAGCAGCAGTTGTTCTTCTTCTTCCAGACTTTTATCTTTGAGTTTTTTGCGGATCATTTCCATAGAGGCGGCTATTTTTTTTGCTTTAAAAGCTAACAGGGCATGTTCGACGTGGAGCAGCAGCCGCATTTCTTCAGTTTCGACGAGGATATTGTTTTTTGCCCAATTCAGGCTTAGCTCATAGGGTGTAAAGATCAGATCCACCACCAGGCTGGAAAGCTCATGTTCCGGGTGAGTCAGAAGGGCGTTGCGATCGGGAGCTGAACCATTTTCTATCCCCTTTGCGTAAAAGGAAAAAATTTTCTGGAAAAAAGGATTATCAAATTCAAGTTCATCGCGGAGAATATCATGGATTACCATATCGGCTACTAAAACCGGAATGGCATTTTCATGGGGAGAGGCCGGTGGAAGGTGGATGGTTTCGTGCCCATACAGGAGCAGGGTACGGATAATCTCTTTTTCTTGATATTCGGGCGAATCAGGATCAGTTTCCGCGATTTGGGTAGGTGAAACTGAAGGTTCTTCCATTGTGGTGTTGGCGTTTTCTGAACCGGGGAGATTTTTCAGAAACTTCTTCCGAAGGATTTTATTCAGCTCATTCATCAGTATCGCTTCCTGAATATTCATCAGGGAAGAACATTCTTTAACATAGAGTGAACGGGAAATGATATCAGGAATAAGGGCGATGGTATTGACAATTTCCTTGATAAGAACGGCTTTTTTAATGGGATCATTACGAGTTTCTTCAAGGAGGAGGCGGGTTTTAAACAGGATAAAGTTCAGTGCATTATCCTGTATAAAGGCCTCCACTTCAGAAGGGTGGTGGGTTTGGGCATAAGTATCCGGGTCTTCGCCATCTGGGAAAAGCACGATTTTTACGTTCATTCCCTGTTCTACGATCATATCAATACCCCTGAAAGAAGCTTTGATCCCTGCGGGATCACCGTCATAGAGCAGGGTGATATTTGCTGTATAACGCTGGATCATCCTGATCTGATCTCCGGTAAGGGAAGTTCCGGAAGAAGCGACCACATTAGTAATACCTGCCTGGTATAGGGAGATCACATCGGTATAACCTTCTACCAGGTAACAATTGTCTTTGGAAGAAATGGCATTTCCGGCAAAATAAATTCCATAAAGGGTTTTACTTTTATTATAGATTTCCGATTCCGGAGAGTTCACGTATTTCGCATTCGATTTATCTCCCCCGAGGATTCTTCCGCCAAATCCCAAAATTCTTCCAGACGGGCTGTGGATAGGGAATATAACCCTGGAATGAAAACGGTCGTACAAACGGTTTTCTTTTTCCAGGGAAAGCCCGGTTTTGATGAGGAATTCCTTCTTATAGCCATGTTGAAGCGCGTATTCCGAAAAGGCATCCCATTTATCGGGACAAAAGCCTAGCTGGAATTTTCGGATCATATCTTCCCTAATGCCGCGTTCCCTGAAATAACTGATGCCGACTGATTTTCCTTCTTCTGTTTCGTTGAGGATATGTGAAAAATATTGCTGAGCGAAAAGGTTGAGGTTAAACAGGCTTTCTTTTTCCGTGATCTCCCGGAGTTGTTCCGGGGTCTGTTCCGCTTCCTCAATTTCGATATTATATTTGCGTGCAAGATATTTCAAGGCTTCCGGATAGGTGAAATGCTCATGCTCCATCAGAAAATTGACAGCATTTCCAGCTTTCCCACATCCAAAACATTTATAGATACCCTTGGCAGGAGAAACCGTGAACGAGGGTGTTTTTTCGTTGTGAAATGGACATAATCCAAGCAGGTTTACGCCTCGACGGCGGAGGGTGACGAAATCGCCGATCACTTCTTCGACACGGGTTGTCGTTATAATGTTATCTATGGTTTCGCGGGTGATCATGAGGATTAATCCTTCAGGCGAAGGTAGTAAAAACGTCCGGAAAAATTTTGTAATTTTATCCACAAATCTGAATTATGAACCGTCGGACTTTTTTTAAACAGGGAATTTATGCAGGTCTTGCTGCCGGGGCGGCTATTTCGTTAGGAAAAAGCAAGAACCTTTTTGCTCAACCCCCGTTTTCTGTCTCAGGGGAATATGATTTGGTGGCAGTAAGGGGAGGAGAGCCCGTGGCCATGTTTGACAGGGCCATAGAATCTCTGGGTGGCATGAAAGCTTTTGTGAAAAAAGGTCAAACGGTGATTGTAAAACCCAATATCGGCTGGGATGTTAGTCCGGAAAGGGCAGGAAATACGAATCCGATGCTGGTCAGGCGAATTATTGAGCAATGTTTTGGAGCCGGAGCCAAAGAAGTATACGTGTTCGATAACACCTGCGATAACTGGAAAAAATGCTATGAAAACAGCGGCATAGAGAAAGCTGTTAAAGATGCCGGGGGAAAGATTGTTCCCGGGAATTCAGAAAGCAATTACCAGGAAGTTGAGCTCAAAGGAGGGAAAAAGCTGACCAAAGCCAAGGTACACGAATTAATCCTGAGCAGTGATGTGTTCCTTAATGTTCCTATCCTGAAAAGCCACAGCAGCACTCAACTGACGATTTCCATGAAAAATCATATGGGTATCGTGTGGGACAGGGGGTATTGGCACCGTAATGATCTTCATCAGTGCATTGTTGATTTTTCGGCTTTCCGTAAGCCCGATCTGAACATTGTTGATGGGTATCGGGTTATGATGAAGCGTGGTCCACGTGGTGTATCGGTGGAAGATGTAGAAATTAAGAAAGCTTTGATTATTTCAAAAGATATTGTAGCGGCCGATGCCGCTTCTGCCAAGGTTTTCGGATTGGAACCCGCCAATATACCTTACATCAGAATGGCGGATCAGGCCGGCCTGGGGATCATGGATCTTTCGAAACTCAACATCAACCGCATCAAGATGTCGTAAGATGCTTTTAAAAATACTTAAACCCTTACGGGTAATTGTTTCACTTGTTTTTTTCCTCCTGACCCTTTTTATTTTTATTGATTTTGCTGCCATTTTCTCAGTGAAAATGATCAATGCCCTGCTTTATTTGCAGTTTTTCCCCTCTCTGTTGAAATTCATCGATGTTTTGTCCCTGGGTGCTGCGGGCTTTTTGGTTGTTTTGTTACTAACCTTTTTTTTTGGAAGAATTTATTGTTCCACGGTTTGTCCTTTGGGTACGATTCAAGATATGGTTATTGGACTCAAAACACGCCTAAACCACAAAAAAAAATTGAGGTACAAGAAGCCCAAACCAATTTTGCAATTTACCATCCTGGGAGTGTTGATAGCCGTTTTATTCATTTTTCACAGTATCTTATTGATCAACTTACTTGATCCTTTCAGTTTAGCGGGAAAAATTTTCAACCATTTGTTACGTCCCCTTTATCTGATGGGTAACAACCTTCTCGCCAGCGGCTTTCAGTCCATGAATAATTATTTATTCTATTCTGTTCCCGTAAAAATCATCTCCCTGGCTTCTTTTATCTTTTCGACCCTTGTTTTCATAATCATTATTTTCCTAGCCATTTACCGTGAACGCTGGTATTGTAATGCCATTTGTCCGCTGGGCGGAATATTGCGGCTTGTATCAAAATACGCCCTCTTTAAAATTCAGATACACAAAGATGAATGCACCCTTTGTGGTTCCTGTGTAAAAGTTTGTAAAGCCGGCTGTATTGATATTATCCATAAGAATATTGATTTTGAGTGCTGTGTGGGTTGTTTTAATTGCATTGGAGCCTGTCCGCAGGGTGGAATTAGCTATAGTATGTCAGAATGTATAAAGGCAAGAATGCAAGAATGCACAAAGGTTAATCAACAATCATCTGTCGCCTATCGCTCATCGCCTATTACAGATTCCGAATCTCGCAGAAACTTTCTCAAAACATCCTTAATAGGCGCCGCGGGGGTTTCCGGGTTTTTATCGGCTAAAGAGGCAATCGCTTCCGGGGAAAGGATAGAAAGCGTTTATCCCGTGATGCCCCCGGGTTCGCAAAGTTACTGGCATTATACGGCGAATTGCACCGCCTGTCATTTATGTGTAAGCATTTGTCCAACTCATGTTTTGCAGCCCAGTTTGTTTGAATTTGGATTAAGTGGGATTTTTCAGCCCAAGATGGATTTTACTACCAGTTATTGCAATTTCGACTGTGTGCGCTGTGGGGAGGTTTGTCCCAGTTCGGCAATTTTTCCACAGAAAAAAGAAGACAAGCAGCGGATCCAGATTGGCGTTTCGGTTTTCGTCAAAAACATTTGCGTGGTGGTGGAGAAAAAAACCGCCTGTGGCGCCTGTTCGGAACATTGTCCAACGAAAGCTGTGGAGATGGTTCCCTATCTGGATACCCTGAAAATTCCCAAAGTTGATGCCAGGATATGTATAGGTTGTGGCGCTTGCGAGCATGTCTGCCCGACAAAACCACAGAAAGCCATTTTTGTCGAAAGTAATTTGTATCATCACATTACCCCTAAACCGCGTAAGAAGGTGGAAGAATCAAAGCCTTTGCCGGGACAGGAGAAGAAAGCGGAGGAGGATTTTCCGTTTTAGATTTTTTTTCATATCCAAAATATCTATCTTTGATAGGTATTTATTATCCTAAAATGATGAAAATCTATTCTTTCCTGAAACAGGTTCTTGTATTCGTAATTACAGTTCCTTTGTTTTTAAATGAAGTGGCCGCTCAACCATCTTCCCCCCCGCGATTTTTAGAAAACAAAGGCCAGATCCTTGATCAGGACTTGAAACCCAATTCCGCTGTAAAATATCTTATGCCTGGACCGGGAAAAAACGTGCAATTGCTCAGTACGGGTTTCAGTATCGATGAATATGTGATCCGGAACAACACGTTTAACAAAACCGGGATCTTATTGTCGGCGGAGTTCCATTTTCAGCGTTCTGACATTGAATTTACCGGGATAAATCCAAATTGCGAAATAATCCCGGAAGATCCTTCGGCAGATTATCTGAATTATTATAACACGGGAAACGGTGAAAGGGGGATAACTCACGTCAGGGGATATGGCAGCATACGGTATAAAGATTTTTATCACGGAATTGACCTGATTTTCCTTGCAGATAATTATAACGCTTTCTCCTTTCATTTTGTTTTTAAACCGGGTTCTGAAAAAGAAATCATCAAAGTCAGGATAAACAATATTGAAGAAACGCTTGAAACCTTGTATGCAATGAGTTCTTATAGGGATATTTCACAAGGATCCCGAACAGAGGTCGGTACCTTTGATGAATTATTATCCAATCCTGAAAGGGTCTGGGGTACCTACTATGGTGGTAGCAATACAGAATATTGTTTGTCCAACGCTATCGATCAGAATGGTAATATATTTCTTGGCGGTAGTACTTTTTCTGTTAACAACATTGCCACCTCAGGTTCCCACCAATCCACCCTGGCCGGGAGCCTGGATGTTTACCTGGCAAAATTCGATTCCGATGGAACCCGGCTATGGGGGACTTACTATGGAGGTGCATCATTTGATCACGGGGGAATACTTCTGACAGATTTTATCGGGAACATATACATTCATGGGGAAACAGAATCAACCAGTGGGATAGCAACATCAGGAGCTCATCAAGCGGTTTTAGGGGGAGGAGCTGATTGTTTTCTGGCCAAATTCACTACCGATGGTTTAAGGTTGTGGGGAACCTATTACGGGGGAAGCAGCGACGAGGAATTCGGATCCATTGCCCTGTCGCCAGATGGCAGAATTGCCATGGCTGGCCGAAGTAATTCCACTAACAATATTTCCAGTTCAGGGGCTTACCAAGTTGTGCCTGGAGGAGGTCAGGATAGTTTTCTCGCGGTATTTAATTCCGACGGGGTAAGACAATGGGGAACTTATTATGGCGGTAGTGCGGGTGAGGACACGCAAAGCTGTTCTTTCGACCTAAATGGCAATGTTTTTCTTTCCGGCATGACCGAATCAATCTCGAATATTTCAACTCCCGGATCCCATCAATCTATTTATGGAGGAGGGCAGGACGCCTTTCTGGTTAAATTCAATTCCCAGGGAAATCGGCAATGGGGAACCTATTATGGAGGAGGAAATTATGAAAAAGCATGGTGTTGTACGACTGATCTGGAAGGAAATATTTTTCTCAGCGGAGCTTCTTTATCCCAAAATAATATTTCTACCCCGGGGGCCTACCAGGAAGAAAACCATGGTTCGTTTGATAGTTTCTTGGTGAAATTCACAACGAATGGGAACAGGGAATGGGGCACTTATCAGGGAGGAAGCGATGTTGATGAAGGAATGGGCCTTACTATTGATATGGCAGGCAACATTTTTCTTGCAGGGACAGCTTTTTCAGCAGATTTTCCTGTTACAAGCAATGCTTTTCAAACTGTTTATGGAGGCAATGTTGATGCCTTTCTTTCCCGCTTTAATCCTTACGGTCAGTTAACATGGAGTACTTATTATGGCGGTGGTGGCGTAGACGCTGGTTGGAATTGTAAAATTGACACGGCCTGGCATATTTATTTTTGCGGACAAACCGAGTCGACGAATAATATATCTACACCCGGATCTCACCAATCTCTTATCGGTGGATTAAACGATGGTTTTCTGGTGAAGTTCAGGGACTGCCAGTCTCCGCTTATCATAAACAATCCGGCCGACACCCTCTTATGTGAAGGCGATATTGCCCTGTTTCAGGTTGGAGCCCTTGGTACTTCCCTGGCTTATCAATGGCAGGAAGATGCGGGAAGCGGATACAACGATCTTACCAACACCGGAATATATGAAGGCGTAAATTCTGCCCAACTTCATATCAACGGTATAATGTCGGGAATGAATGGTTACACTTTTCGATGTGTTATCAGTGGCAATTGTTCGCCGGAGGCAATCAGCGAATCTGCAGTGCTGGAAGTAATCCCCCAGCCTGTGCCGTCCATTTCCGGCCCTTCGGCTGCGTGTTTGGCATCTTCCGGAAATCAGTACACTACCGAGACGGGGATGGCTAATTATTTCTGGGAAGTTTCCAGCGGAGGACAAATCGTTTCGGGAGAAGGAACTTCTTCTATCAACGTAACCTGGAATGCCGATGGGGTTCAGACGGTATATGTAGGTTATACGGGCCTTTCGGGATGCAATACTGTAATTCCTTCCAGTTATGATGTTACCGTTTACCCCTCACCCCCGTCACCGTATATTACAGCTAATGGCAATATGCTTATGAGTAATTCTCCCGATGGCAATCAATGGTACTATGAGGGGGTTCCGGTTGCAAATGCTACTGCACCAACTTATTTTGCAACTCAAACGGGCTGGTACTGGGATGTGGTAACCCTTAATGGATGCCCCTCTGACACTTCAAATAACCTTTACGTTCTGGTAATGGGATTAAGTGGTCAGGAGGTAACCTTATTTTCGGTCTATCCCTCACCCTCCGATGGGATTTTCTATATTGCATTTTCCTGTCCGGAAAACCAAACAGCTGACATTTCCGTGTTTAACATCCTGGGAAACAAAATTATTGATTACCCTAAACGGAAAGGCCCTTTAACATTTAAAGTCGATATAAGCAATGAACCGGCCGGGGTTTATTTAGTGGTTTTCCGTCATAAGGAGGCCTGTATGGTTAAAAAAATTTTGGTAAAATAAAAAACGCCAGGGAATTTTTCCAAGGTCGGTTCTGTTAAAGACATAAGGAAATTCCTGCTAGTGGACAACGTGTCCCGTTTTCCCGATAAGATTAATATAAACTGTTTCCAGATGATCCGGCAAAGCTTCCGGGATGGGAAAATCATTAGGAAGCCATAACGCTTATGGATTGTTTTGCCATCATTGTACTTCCGGGGAATAAAATTTTTCTGGAGTTATATTATTAGTTGCAGATCTTTTTGGGTTTTATGATTTTGAATAATTATTTTCATATTTTTATTGGTTCAATCTGATAGAAAGCCATTGTTATTCATTTAAAATCAAGAACATGAAAAAGTATGCAGCAGAATTTATCGGAACCTTCAGCTTGGTCCTGTTTGGCTGCGGTTCTGCAGTGATTTCAGGGATTTCTGGAGCAGGCCCCAGCGGAATAGGACTTTTAGGTATTTCCATTGCTTTTGGATTTGCGGTTGTTGCCATGGCTTATGCCATCGGCGGAATTTCGGGTTGTCATATTAATCCGGCAGTAACGATCGGTGTGCTCGTTGCCGGGAAAATGGAAGTGAAAGATGCGATTGGTTATATTATTGCGCAGTGTTTAGGGGCAATTCTTGGTGCCGGAATTCTTTACCTTATTGTTTCAGGCCGTCCGGATTTCACCATGGGAGAATGGGCCTTGGGTTCCAATGGCTGGGGTGAAGGCTACCTGGGCGGATATAACACCCCGAGTGCTTTCATCATCGAAGCGGTAATGACCTTCTTGTTTATTTTTGTCATCCTGGGGACCACTTCAAAATTTGGTAACGGAGCCATGGCCGGCCTGGCTATTGGGGTTACCCTGATGTTGATCCACTTGGTGACCATCCCTGTCACGGGAACTTCCGTAAATCCCGCCCGTAGTCTTGGTCCAGCTATTTTTGCCGGGGGCAAAGCCATCGCTCAGCTCTGGCTATTTTTCGTTGCTCCGATTGCCGGCGCAATCCTCGCAGCTATTGTTTGGAAGTTTGGTTTTGACAAAGAATAAACGGAGAAAAGATTTATCAGATAGCCCTAACGACTATAGGTCATCAGGTAATGTTCAAGTCCGGCTTCTGTAAACTGTTCACCAACTTTTTCAAAGCCGTTTCTTTCATAAAAGGAAACGGCTTTGGTTTGGGCATGGAGGTAGATAGGTTTTTCCAGGGGAACAACATCTTCCAGTACTGCCCTGAGGATGATTTCACCTATGCCCCGGTTGCGGAATTCAGGCAGTACGGCAAAGCGTTCCAGTTTTATTCCTTTCCCGGTTTCCCGCCAGCGGGCGGCAGCAATGGGTTTTTCTCCGAGGAAAAGGAGAAAATGCCTGGCTTCGTCCTCGTGATCATTTTCAAGGGCAGGATCGACCCCCTGCTCTTCGACAAATACCTTCTTACGGATATTCAAAGCCTGACTCGCCAGCGCTTTGTCTTCAGATGTAAATTTTATAACTTTAAACATAAATGAAGGTTTAGGTACCCACCCCTAGCCCCCTCCCTTCCGGAAGGGAGGGGGTTGGGGGTGGGTTCAAAGCTACCGTTTCCCAGCCCGAAGTTCTCAGCTCCATCACTTCCCTGAAACCGATGTCGTAAAGCAAGCGGGCAGTTTCTGGAAAAAGCATGGCCATTTCTGCCGGCTTATGGGCATCCGAACTGATGATGACCGGGATGTTCATCTCATGAATTTTTTTCAGGATAGAGGGGCCGGGAAAAAGCGAATCCGAGCGCTTTTTATACAGTCCGCGGGTGTTCACCTCCACGATGGTATCGTAACGTTTCACCAGCTCAAGGGTTTCATCGACAAGGGTGGTGTACCAGGGTTCATCCTCAGAAAAAAACCGGTTACGGTTATGCATTTTGATCTTGTCCAGATGACCGACGATATCCATTTTGCCGTTCGTAAGCATACTGTTGATTTGATGCCAGTAGGCTGTCACCCCTTTACGGATATTGCCCCCAAAGAGCCTGTTCAGCCCATCATCGAAAGTGGCAGGGTCGGGACCATCGATGAACCAGAGATCCTCGCCTGAACCGTTTTTGACAAGATGTACCGAACCAATGAGATAATCGAGCGGTAAGTTTTCCCGAAAGTAAGTAAATGAATGACCCATACCGGGGATATAATCTACTTCCAATCCTAGAAAAATCCGCATATCGCCTATCGCGTATCGCGTATCGCCTATCGCATCACAATATTCCTGCATTTTTTCCGGCCTCAGGGCGAAGGTGTTCTCGAAGGGCAGAGGGGAATGGTCGGAGAAGCCCAGGCTATGCATCCCCAGCGAAAGAGCCGATTCTACGTATTTCAATGGTTCATCCGATCCGTCGGAGAAGCGGGTATGGGTATGATAATTAGAAAACAATGTTATTGATTTTGAATTATTTTATAGACTTTGTCGGCACGGCGGAGAAAGATATCCACAGAGATGCTGCAGCGTTCGCCTTTGACTGTTTTTCCAACTGGTTTCAGGTCAACATGAATTTCAGGTAACCTTAGTTCAATGGAGCCGGTAGTTGGTCCCTGTATATAAACGCGATCGCCGGGATTTAACTGTCCCGCCTCCATTTTGATCTCAGCAACCCGTAGTTTGGTGAAATAATTGGTGATCTTTCCCACATATTCCTTCGATTGTGTGGCCACTGATCCATGCTGTTCAGCCCATTCCCCCATTTTTCTTCCCAGGTAATATCCATCCCAGAAACCACGGTTATAAACATTTTTCAGTTTTTCCACAAGTTTTTCTGTCAGTTCTGGGGTGTATTTCCCTTCAACCACGGCATCTGCTGCTTCACGATAACAGCCCACCACGGTACTGACGTATTCGGGGCTTCTGCCTCGACCTTCGATTTTCAGGATGGAAACGCCGGCATTCACGATTTTATCCAGGAAACCGATTGTGCAAAGATCTTTTGGCGACATGATGTACTCATTGTCCACATCCAGTTCTATCCCGGTATCGGAATCTTTCACATGGTAAGGCCTGCGGCAAAGCTGGTAACAGGATCCCCGGTTGGCAGAAGCATTGTAATGGTCGAGGCTCAGGTAACATTTGCCGGAAACGGCCATACATAAAGCGCCATGGGCGAAGACCTCAATCCTGACCAGATTCCCCGACGGCCCTTTAATCTTCTGCCGTTTGATGGACATGACAATGGCTCCGACCTGCTCAAGACTCAATTCCCGGGCCGTGACCATCACATCGGCAAACTGTGACCAGTATTTCACGGCTTCCAGGTTGGTAATATTGGTCTGGGTTGACATATGTACCGGCATCTCCACCGAACGGGCATACTGGATCACGGATTGGTCGGAAGCAATGATGGCGGTGATGCCATTCTTTTTGGCCGAATCCACCATCTTTTTCATCTGCTTTACTTCCTTATCATAGATGATGGTATTCAGGGTAAGGTAGGTCTTCACCTTGTTTTTACGGCAGATCCGGGTGATCTTCACCAGGTCGCGAAGGGTAAAATTCACCGAAGAACGGGCCCGCATATTCAGCATGCCCACACCGAAATAAACCGAATCGGCCCCGGCCTGAATGGCTGCATTCAGCGATTCCCAGGTTCCAACAGGAGCGGTGATCTCAATTTTCTTCAAGGAGGAAAGTTTTTGCAAAGATAATTAGAAAGTTGGCGAGATGGTGAGTTGGTGAGTTATTGTTCAGGAAAGCGTTTCAGCTTCAGTTTTTTCTTAGTTGAAGATAGAATACGCAGTAATTCAATGATTTCAGCATGAAGGATACTTAGTTCTTCACATTCTATCAGATTTGCTCCTTCAAGAATTTCTAACCAAAATAGTGTTTCATCACACTCTTCAACAACAATACAAATTTTTGAATAATATTCTGCAGTCGAACGGGCTCTTGTCGCGGCGCGAAAGTTTGCTGCCATACCTGTCCCATTTCGAAGAATTTGACGAACAACAACCCGGGTTGATTCTTTTAATTGGGGTTTGTCAAAAACGCGGCAAAGATTTATTGCGAACCATTTTGTTCGTTCTCTATATTTATCGTTGAAATTGACCGGGCTAGATTTTTCCATTGGACTATTTATTGCTTAATCCCACAAACAATAAAAAGTCAACCCTATGTTAATATCTTTTTCACTCACTAACTCACTAACTCACTAATTCACCAACTCACCAACTCACCAACTCACCAGCTCTCCAACTCACCAACTCGCCAGTTCACCAGCAGCCGTCTTCCTTCTGGGGTCATGATGGATTCCGGGTGGAACTGTACCCCGCAGAAAGGAAGGGTTTTATGGGCAATGGCCATGACGGTTCCTTCGGAGGTTTTTGCCAGAACCTCCAGAGAACCCGGAAGTGATTCAGGGTTAACGGCCCAGGAATGATATAGGCCGGCTTCAAAATCATTGGGAATTCCTTTAAAAAGAAAATGATCAGGACGAAGGATGGTTAATTTCCGGGGTTGTCCATGAACGACTTCCGGGAGGTTGAATAATTTTGCTCCGGCATGCAGGGCAATGGCCTGCATGCCCAAGCAAACCCCGAGGACAGTCGGAATTTTTTCCTTCTTCAGCCGGCGAACTTCTATTTCCTCCAATATCCCGAACATGGCCGGTTGTTCCTGCGGAAGCCCGGGCCCCGGAGAAAAGATGATCCTGTCGTAATCCGGCATTGATGATAATTCAAACTTCTCTGAAGAAATGATATTAAAGCTAACTTTGCCTATGGAGCGAAGCAGTTCAGCCAGGTTCCAGGTAAAGGAGTCGTGATTATCGAGAAGGAGAAGACACATATGAATTAAGAATGAGGAATGAGGAATTAGACTTGATTGACCGCCCTAAAATCATTGATAAAATTAATCATTTTGCGGGTCGGGGAGAGCCCTTTCTTTTTGCCATTGATTTTGCAGGGGAAAGGGGATTTATTCTTGATCCTGAAGAGGCAACGGAAAGGGGTATTTTATTCGGGATAGGAGAGTGGAGTAATGATTCCCGCCTGAAAGGACAAGCACCCGAACGTTTTGATTTCACACCGGTAGATTCAAAAGTCTACCGGAAAGCCTTTGAAAAAGTTCAGCATCACCTGAAGAAGGGAGACACCTACCTGGTAAACTTAACTTTTCAGACTCCCCTTGAAACAGATCTGAATCTCCGGGAGCTTTATTCAGCCGGCCGGGCAACTTTCAGCTTGTATGTTCCCGGCCGTTTCGTGGTTTTTTCACCGGAGGCCTTTGTTCAGATCAGGGATGGGAAAATCATCTCTTGTCCCATGAAAGGAACAATAGATGCCAGCATTCCAGATGCTGAAAAAAGATTGTTGGAGGATCAAAAGGAATTTTTTGAACACAACACCATTGTGGACCTTATCCGCAACGATCTTTCCATGGTCTCGACCAGGGTAAACGTCAGTCGTTTCCGCTATATTGACCGCATCCATACCAACCGGGGAGATCTCTTGCAAATGAGTTCGGAAATTGTGGGGGATCTTCCATCAGGCTACCTTAATCATCTCGGGGAGATTCTATATACCCTGCTCCCTGCCGGTTCTGTTACCGGCGCTCCGAAAGAAAAAACCGTCCAGATCATCCGGGAGACTGAAAATTACGAACGTGGATTTTATACTGGTGTTTTTGGCTATTTCGATGGAAACACCCTTACTTCAGCCGTTGCGATTCGTTTCATTGAAGATACCGGGAGCGGACTGGTATTCAAAAGCGGGGGAGGGATTACAGCGCTGAGCGAAATGGAAAGCGAATACAATGAACTGATAGCGAAGGTTTATGTGCCGGTTGTTTGAAACGATAAGGATAGAAAACGGAATTCCGCAGCATCTTTCATGGCATGAAAGACGCATGGACCAGGCGATTAAGGAATTCTGGCCCGGAAGCATACCGGTGAAACTGTCCGGCCTCATTCATGTTCCACCGGAATATTTCGCTGGAACCATTCGCTGCAATATTCATTACGGGCCGGAAATCACAGACATTATATTTAAAGCTTATGAAAAACGCATGATACGCTCATTAAAGCTGGTCATTTGCGATACGATTGATTACCATTGGAAATTTAAGGACCGCAGCCAGCTGGAGCTCCTTTTTGCCCGGCGGGGAGTATGCGATGATATCCTGATCGTAAAAAATGGGCTCATCAGCGATACCTCGATGTCGAATATTATTTTTTATGATGGGCTGAACCGGATCACCCCGGCTACTCCATTGCTAAAAGGTAGCTGCCGGGACCGTTTACTGGAAGAGGGCTGGCTGAAGGAAGCCGACATCCGTCCGAAGGATTTGCCGAAGTTCAGCGGATGCAAACTGGTCAATGCGATGAGATATCCCGATGAAGAAGCCTTGATCCCGATATCAGGAGTGAGATGGTGAGATAGTGAGTTGGTGAGCTGGTGAGTTGGTGAGGGAATTGTTAACTTTGCTAAAATTTTTTTATGAAAATACTCCGTATTTTATATCCTCTGATGATCGTCGTGGTTTTTGTGCTGGCAGGTTGTGGCGGTAACAAAGAATTGAAAAAAGATGCCAAAGATATCGCCGAGGTTATGTGTAAAAACATTGAAATCATGAACAGGGTATATGCAGCCAATCCTGCTGATTCAGTACAGGTGGAAAAACTTCAGCAGGAAGCCAAGCAGATACAGATTGAAATGACCATTGTTTACCAGGAATTCAAAACAAGGAATAAGAATAAACTAACCGATGATAAGTTTAACAAGGACTTTGCCCAGGAATTAA
>CAYSAU010000014.1:0-97665 GCA_964429135.1 uncultured Prolixibacteraceae bacterium
CCGTTAAACAACAATACTCTTTAACTTTTTGGTCCTAAGAATGGGGAGAAGTATAGGGTTCTGTTATAATATTTTCGGGCAATGAAAGTGAAGCAATATAATTCAGATTGCTGTCAAGTTCTAAAACTTTCATGGATGATCCCGATTTAGTAATATAGGGGCCAAAATAAAAAATATCGACTTTTTTTTGTTTTTCATCGTAAAGTAGATCCCCAATAAGATGATAGGAGCTTCCTTGAGAAAAGTACGCACTTACGCTGTCAAGTTCATTATTAAACTTTAAAACGCAGAATTGTCTGGGTGAGGTGGGTTGATTTGTAGAATCTACATTACAAAGAAGAAAGAAAAAATTATTGCCCCCTGTTTTTAATTGCCATGGATAAATAGACAACTCCTTCCCGGCCCAAAACAAATGTTCGGAAATGAAATTAAGTGATTCATTTATGACATACATCTTGATCACTGTGTAAACGACATCACTTATCACAGTATCTTTGTACCCGGTTAAAAGGTAATGAATTTCTGTTCCAGCGAAATTATTTATCGTGCTCAATCCAGAAGGGGTAGCATCTTCTGGTAAAATTAATTTTTCTATAAGATCCCCGTTTGAATTTATTTTCATGATAATACCTCTTGGTATCGAGGAATAATAACCGTTGTTTCCAACGATAAAAAAGCCATGGGAGATTGTTTCTATTGACTTGACTCCAATGGAGTTATCTGCTGCAGGATAAATTTTAAAAAAAGTTGACTGACCAACGGCTACCATTGACATAAATGCGAATATTAGCCATAGAGAACATTGTTGTAATTTCATGTTTTTTAAGGTATTATTAATAAGGTTCAAAATAAATCTTAAAAAAGCCGTCGGAATGTGAATGATCATTTAGCTATTTCAGTTTTATTCCGACGGCATGAAAATATTTAATACGTTAATGTAAAACAGTGAAATAAAAGCTTTTATTGATTATTGATAGTAAAAACTCCATAGTACAGATAATAAGAATATAAAAGAGTATTGGGAGGGGGATTCCCAACAATGACATCTTCTTCAACATCAACATTACTGAATGATTTTCCTCCTCCGGGATTATTAAAATCTACAAGATATTCAAATTTACTGACATAATAATTTAATTCATCTGGAGCAAGGCATGGAGTCGGTGAACAATTAATTGTCGAAAAGATCATGAGATCACAATAGGGACCGGGATTACTAGTATCCTCATAATCATCAGGACAAAGCCAAATTTCTACAATATCTGTATAATAACCATCAGGTTGAATTACCGGAAAAAGTTTGTTAAAAGCCTGTTCCAGTTTGTCTGCTGCATCCTTGCCTACTCCGCCGGAATAACCTCCGCACTTTCCTAAATTAGATGCCCAATACCAATAATCCGTTTCCCCGAACGGCCTGTAATTGGGAAGTGGGATAATATTATTCCCACCGGAAGCATCCATTCCCAGGTAGCCTGAGCCATCTTTGAGACTTGTAACATTCAGGCTGATATCCACAAGATTAAATTTGAAGGAAGCCCCATGCTCTATTGCAATGGAATCGAGCCGGTTGGTGAAGTACTCATAAGCAATATTGATCTGATCCATTGAGATCAGGCCATTATTATCAATAATCTGAATCGAGTCTTTGAAAAATTGCAGGTCTTCAAAATTGTGATTGTTTTGTGCCTGTTCAAGATTTAGAAGGCCTTCTGTATACCAGGCAGCGCTGTCAGATGCCATTTGCCCGGATGTTTTCAATTGGAGATTGGCTTTAAATGCCAGTATTCTTTGTGTTTTTGCTTTGGCAAAGTCTTTATCGATATTATTTATGGTAATTGCTTGTCCTTGGAACATGAAGCTAAGAGAATTATAAGCGTACATCCGAAGATACCAAATAATTTCAATGATTTCATAAAATAGTATTTTTAGATTCAACGTTAATATTTAACCATTCCTTTTAAGGAGACAGGAACTTCACCCTGTTTTTAATGACCTTATCAATAAAAACAACAACCTATTATTTCTATCTTTGCACAGCCTCCTTTCTTTTGTTGGTGAGTATGATTATGCTGATCATTGTTTGCTTACAAAGTGTAAAGGGGGTATTTTTTTGCCACTGGAATTACAATTATCATGCCATATTTTTAAAGTGCTGATAAACAAAATAATAGAAAATTTTGTTGGAAAATTTTAGAAAAATAGTGTCAAAAATTTAGACACTACTGTCTAATTTTTTGACACTATGGTCAAAATATTAGATATAAGCTGGATCGAAAAATTATTAACTCTTCCCTTCCCTGATCGCTTTTACCCAGGCGGGTATTGCATCCCAAAGAATGACAAATACGCAAATCATGATGACAAGGGTCAGGCTGAGGTTGATGATGCCCTTAAACTGACTGGTGGGAATGGAAAGTTGGGGAATGTATATTCCTGTCATATTCATGATTCCGGCAATAATAGTAGTGATGCCGACGAAGGCCAGTGGAATCAGGGTAATCCACGCATACCTGGCATTCCCGCGATTGATGATGTAGGAAGTCCCTATGGCCAGGGCAATGGTGGCCAGCAATTGATTCGCTGCACCAAACATGGGCCAGATGGTGGAAACGCTTCCGGTATAAATAAAATAACCCCAAAAAACAACCACTATTCCACTACAAATCAGGTTGCCAGGAAGCCAAGTAGTTTTTAAAAATGGTTTATAAACCTTCCCCATTAATTCCTGTAAAATGAAGCGTGCCACACGGGTTCCGGCATCTATGGTAGTAAGAATGAACAAGGCCTCGAACATGATGGCAAAATGATACCAGTACGACATTAATTTATCCATACCCGGGATAGAGGAAAATATTTGTGCCATCCCAACTGCCAGAGAAACCGCTCCGCCTGCTCTTCCGGTAATGTTTTCACCCACTTCGGCGGCCAGTTTTGGAAGCTCTGTCGTGGTAAAACCCATGGCCTGCAACTGGGGAAGAAGGGCTGAAAATTTTTCAGGGGAAACATTGATCTGGAAATAATCCAGGGGGTGAAGACTGGCGGCTGCAATCAATGCCATAATGCTGACCAGCCCTTCAGAAAGCATAGATCCGACAGCGATAGGACGGATGTGCGACTCTTTCATGATCATCTTCGGCGTTGTCCCCGAACTGATGAGGGCATGAAAACCGGATATGGCTCCGCAAGCAATGGTGATGAAAAGGTAAGGAAAAAGGGTTCCGGGAATGATGGGACCGCCCCCGTGAATAAATGCAGTAAAAGCAGGCATCTTTAAGTTGGGGGCAACAATGATAATGCCGATGGCCAGCATGGCGATCACCCCCAGTTTCATGATTGAACTCAGGTAGTCTCTGGGAGAGAGCAATAGCCAGACAGGTAATACGGAGGCGAAAAATCCATATCCGGCGAGTAAAAGAGCAAGGGTCTTATGATCGTAAGTAAACCATGAAGCAAAAGAAGATTCCGGAACATACTTCCCAAAAATTACGGAGGCTGAAAGCAGGATTACACCCATAATGGTAGCCTCTACCACCCTGCCTTTCCTGAACTGAAACATCCATATCCCCATAAAAATAGCAATGGGAATGGTGGAAGCAATAGTGAAAAGCCCCCAGGAGGATTCACTCAGGGCATTGACGACCACCAGCCCCAAGCCCGCAATGGCAATGATGATAATCAGGAAAGTAGCCAGGGAAGCAGTGATGCTGCTGGTTAGCTTGCCGATCTCTGCCCGGGCGATCTCTGCCAGGGATTTCCCGTCGTGTCGTACAGAAGCCGTCAGAATCACCATATCATGCACAGATCCGGCCATTACTGCACCGACAACCATCCATACAAAACCGGGAAAATACCCGAACTGGCAGGCAAGTACTGGTCCTACCAATGGCCCGGCCCCTGCAATGGCTGCAAAATGATGGCCGAACAACACCCATTTACTCATGGGATAATAATTCTGACCATCATATAAACGTCCGGCAGGAGTGACGTTCTGGTTGTCAAGCGTCAATACTTTTGCGGCAATAAACCCGAAATAGTAACGGTAGGCCAGAGCAAAAATAGCGAGAGCAGCAATGACGAGAGGGACGGCATTCATCCTTCAAAATTAAAAATTAATTATGGCACCTGAAATAAATTTTTTTGCTTTGAAAACAAATCTGGGATCAATCAGTATGATAGTTTCTCGAATTCAATTCAGGATTCGCTAAAAATCAGCATAGGAGTGGGGCCGCACTTGGATGCTGTGATCGGGATTAAGGAGGACTATTCAACTGGGCTGCAGCAGTTTGAAATATCAGTTGCTAACCGATTTGGTTCAATCTATCGGTCTGCCCAAAGAAAGATTATGTACCTATTGCTGGGACGGGTCGAGTTATTTCTGATAGACTTATAAAAAACGCTTGATCTCTGCGGCATGCTCTTTCTCTTCCCGTATGATTTGTCGTATCAGGTGCCTGGAATCAAAGCGGGTTAGTTTGGCAAGCTCAGAATAGAAAGAAACACAGTCGATTTCAAATTGATAAGCAATTTCCAAGGCTTGTTTCGGGGTTTCAATGGTTTTTATCCGTCGCGCACCGGAGTCTTTTTCTCCGAAAATATGGGTTTCACACAGTCGGTGGAGGGAGTCAGCGTGTTCTTCTTTGCGTATTTCCGGAATTTCCAACTTAAAATTTTCTGCCAGCTTCTGGCAAATGGCAATATGCATCACTTCTTTTTCAGCCAGGTCGAGAAAAAGATTTTTGCAATCATGGGGATACTGAAATAATTCAGCGGCAGCCGAATAGAATGCATGACCATTTTCTTCGAGCCGAACAGCAAAAGTGATGATTTCTTCCCCGGGAAATTGCATGAACATTATTTTAACCTTACAAATTTAAAATATTTCTGATATTTTCAAACCACTTATCTTTGCAATATGATGGATAAGAAAACCCTTGAGAAATACTCTTCGGCTTTTACTCTTTCTGATATGGAGATTTTTATCTTTCCCGAACTTCTCTATTCTTTGGTACTGGCCAATATCATGTCTCCGGAAATCTGGAAATGGCGGGATGACCCATGGTTTAAGGGGGTAATGAAAATGAGTCCCCTGAAAAAAGTCCAGCGGGTCAAACAATATATCATGGATCATTATGGGTTTAACCTCGACTTGGAAACCTGGGGATTGACGGATAAGCAAACAGAAATAAACCGTTTTTCTGATTTTGTGGATATGGATATGCTCTCCAGATCCAATGCTTTGTTTGGCTACGAGGGTGATAAATATTATTTCGACATGGATATCCGCAGGCATTTCGGGTTGGATAAATATGATACGGATATTATTCCATACTGGAAGACCGAAACCATTGAGGCCATGAATGCTTTCAGGTATAAGGAAAGTCATGAAATCGGGGCTGGGGAATGTGTTTCCCTGGCCTGTCTTTATGCCGCCGCATTGTTTATCGTGGCAGGCATTCCACTTGAGAAGATATTTTTAATGGGGACTCCCTTACACGCTCAAAATTTTATTCTTTTAGAAGATGGTATTCTGACGAATAACCGTCGCATCGTGACAAAATCCATGTGGTTCAACGGGACCGAGCTTTCCGCCCTGGCACGCCGTGCCCTTGAACATGAGCAAATAACCATTGTTTCACACTGTTCCGGTTACATACATTCCTTTTACCCCGAAGCGACCATTTCTCCTGATAAATATAGATGTTTTCGGGAAAAACTGACAAAATTTCTGGAAACAAATGTTGATTTCGAGATTTTTATGAATTTCTTTCGCCAATATAGGCGATACCAGAAATATTTTCAGATCTGCTTTTTGTGTCAGGGTTCATATAAGTATATCCGCCTTGAACAAGCCTTTGGCTATGAACATGGAAGTAAAAACCGCCTGGGAAATAAAACCAGCAGTAAGCTTTTATGCGAAATGGATGAAGAAGATCTCAGTCTTAATCCCATTGACTCCCGCTTTCTTCTTGCACCTGATGATGACCTTTTCCAAAAAAAAACCTACCAGGAGTTCGTCACTTCATTAAAACAAATGTATCCGGGACTGCAAAACCAGCAAGATTTTTTCACTGATCTCAAACAATTTATCCACATTATTCCCAAACTACCTCCCGGGAATAAAACATATATGAATGCAAGTGAAATGGTGAGCACAGGCTGTAGTGAATTAAAAATATCTCCTGCCGACACCAGGGAGGAAATCATTCAATACCTTTCTTCCCTCCGTCAACTATCCGGGAAATCTGATCCTGCATCCTGTAACCTGCATCCCGTCTCATTGGTTGCCGATCTCGCCTTCTATGCCGGCCGTTACATGGATACCTGCAAGTGGGAACCTTTCCTTAAGGCGGCTTTTGAGCGCAACCCTGTGTCCCTTGATCATTTTATAGGTATGGATATAACTGCTGTCTTTCACTGCCTTCAGCATTGGCCAGATGAGTCAATCTATGACGGCAACCGGCTTGCCCTTCCGGATGAAGTAGTGAATTTTCAACGGGGGGATGGATCAGAGAAAGCCATCACCCTCTTTCATATTGCCAAATCACGCCACATGCCTTGTTCGCTAAAACAAATAGAAAGAGTTTTGATGGTTTTTATCGGAAACGAAAAATTCGAATTTATCACCCAAAAAGGGATGAATATCCCGAAATTATAATGATCAATATTTTTATTTTACTGTAAAAAGAGCTGTGATGAAAAAAACTATTCTTTCGGGATATCTGGCTTTAACGCTGATTGGGGTTGAGGCTCAGAAAAACGATAGCACTTCCTGCGGGATGCTGGACTATGGAGGTCAAACTTATCACACCGTGATAATAGGAACCCAATGCTGGATGAAAGAAAACCTGAATATCGGGAAATGGACTGATGAAAGCCAGCAGCAAACACAGACAAATAACGGTGTGCTTGAAAAGTACTGTTACGGGAATGATTTTGTCAATTGTGACCAGTGGGGAGGATTGTATCAGTGGAATGAGATGATGCAATATGTGCGTACGGAAAAAGCCAGGGGGATATGTCCTCCCGGATGGCATATTCCTTCCAGCGAGGACTGGAAAGCCCTGATACGCTTTCTGGGAGGTGAAGATATGGCGGGAGGGAAAATGAAATATACAGGATCCAACGGTTGGGCCACACCTAATGTAGGAGCCACCAACAGCAGTGGTTTTATGGCTTTACCCGGTGGATACTTAGACCAGATGGCACAGCAATGGCATGATCAGAATGCCGGAGGTTATTTTTGGTCGTCCGAAACGATATCGGAAACGACAGCAGTGGGCGTGACACTGAGTTACAAAACGAGCCATATAGATCTTTATGAAGAATATATGCCAAGCGCCCTTTCAGTAAGGTGCATCCGCGATGAGTGACCCTATGGTGCAAATTGCTTATCTTCGCAGCCCAAAATACCCTTACGATGGCTTCCAACGAAGAACTTTTTAAAAAAATTATTTCCCATGCAAAGGAATACGGGTTTGTATTTCCCTCAAGTGAAATTTATGACGGATTAAGCGCGGTTTATGATTACGGTCCTTTTGGGGTTGAATTAAAAAACAACATTAAAGAATACTGGTGGAATTCTATGACCCGTTATCATGAAAACATCGTCGGGCTCGATTCCGCTATTTTTATGCATCCAACCGTGTGGAAGGCATCAGGGCATGTGGATGCGTTTAATGATCCCATGATCGATAACAAAGATTCAAAAAAACGTTATCGTGCAGATGTCCTCATCGAAGATTACATCCAAAAAATAGAAGACAAGATTCAGAAAGAAGTTGAAAAAGCCCGCGGGCGTTTTGGAGATAGTTTCAATGAAAAGATGTACAGGGAAACCAACCCCAGGGTAAAAGAATACCGGGAAAAAATGGATGCAGTAAAAACTCGTTTTTTTTCTGCGTTAGATCGCAATAATCTGGATGAAGTCAGGGCTGTGATCGAGGACGCGGGTATCGTTTGCCCGGTTTCAGGGACAAAAAATTGGACCGATGTGCGTCAGTTCAACCTGATGTTTTCAACCCAGATGGGATCGGTTAATGAAGACTCCAATGAGATTTTTCTCAGACCGGAAACAGCACAGGGCATCTTTGTCAACTTTTTGAATGTTCAGAAATCAGCCCGTATGAAGATTCCCTTTGGGATCGCCCAGATCGGGAAGGCCTTCCGCAATGAAATCGTAGCACGTCAATTCCTTTTCCGTATGAGGGAATTCGAACAAATGGAAATGCAGTTCTTTGTTAAACCGGGAGAAGAACTTCAATGGTATGAATATTGGAAAGAAGAGCGTATGAAATGGCATCTTTCGCTTGGCATCCCAGCCTCGAAATATCGTTTCCATAACCATGAAAAGCTGGCCCATTATGCCAACGCTGCTGCAGATATCGAGTTCGATTTTCCGATTGGATTTAAGGAACTGGAAGGTATTCACAGCCGTACTGATTTCGACTTGAGTGCACACCAGACGCATTCGGGGCGCAAGATCCAATACTTTGATACAGAAAACAATGAAAGTTACATCCCTTATGTTGTGGAAACTTCCATTGGTCTCGACCGAACCTTTCTGGCCATTCTAAGTTATGCATTTCGGGAAGAAAAACTCGAAGACGGAAGTGAGCGTGTGGTTCTAGGGATTCCACCAAAGTTGGCGCCCATTAAACTGGCCATTTTACCGCTGATAAAGAAAGACGGACTGCCCGAAAAAGCAAGGGAAATCATGAACAAGACAAGATACGGCTTTCGTTGTTTCTATGAAGAAAAAGATACTATTGGCCGCCGATATCGCCGCATGGATGCCATCGGAACTCCTTATTGTATTACTGTCGATCACCAGACTATGATGGATGATACCGTGACTCTGCGCGACCGCGACACGATGTGTCAGGAAAGGGTTTCCATAACAGACATAGAAGAGATTGTAAAGGATAAGTTGGCGAATAAGTGAAAAGGGTTTGGAAAATTTTTAAAATTTGGCTTCTCTCAACCGGGGCGATTGCCATGCTGATGATCATACTGGCTTTTACATCAGCCCCTTTCTGGATATGGTATGGACTGGGGACAAAGCATTGCGGGATTCACCGTCCACCCGATTATATCGTGCTGATGGGCGGAGGCGGAATGCCCAGTGAGTCCGGACTGATACGTTGTTATTACGCGGCCATTGCCGGAAATTATTTCACCCGTTCGAAAATCATAGTGGCCTTGCCGGGAGATATCCGGGACAGCCTAAGTTCAATACAACTGATGAAAAAAGAGTTGATCATGCGGGGCATCTCACCAGAACGTGTTTTACTTGAAGATTCGGGAACAAATACCCGCTCACAGGCCATTAACATTGAATTAAGAATTAGGAATGAGGAATTAAGAATTCTTAAAAAACATTCCTCATTGCTTATTGTGACTTCTCCCGAGCATCTTTATCGTGCCGTGAAAACTTTTAAAAAAGCTGGATTTATAAAAGTAGATGGGTTAGCTGCCTTTGAACAAGCCATAGAATCAGATATCAGCTTTAATGCAAGGAAACTCGGAGGCAGGAAATTCATACCTGATGCCGGGGAAAACATCACCCTTCGCTACCAATTCTGGTCGCAGATGAAATATGAGTTTCTGGTGATCAGGGAATGGTTTGCCATAACGTATTACTGGTTTATGGGCTGGGTCTGAAAATCACCCTGTTGCTTTGTCGACAATTTACCTATTTCCCCTTCGTATTAAATACATTCATAGTCCTTTCGATCCCGATGAGTACGAAGTTTTTCACCAGGTCAACCGTCATTTCTATACGGGGAAGCAGTACTTTTTCTTCTTCCGGGGTCCAACGGCCCAATACATAATCTACCTGGTATCCTTTGGCAAAGTCGTTACCGATACCTATACGAAGGCGTGCGAAATCACTAGTTTGTATGGTTTCGATGATACTGATCAGTCCATTGTGCCCCCCATCACTACCCTTGGCGCGTAAACGAAGGCTTCCCAATGGGAGGGCAAGATCATCTACGATCACCAGGATATTTTCTTTGGGAATATCTTCTTTCTGCATCCAGTAACGCACGGCTTTCCCGCTCAGGTTCATGAAAGTCGTTGGTTTGATCACCACGAGCTGACGCCCTTTCAGCGACATCCGGGCAACCGAGGCATAACGGTCGGGATTGAAAGAGGTTTTCAATGAAAACGCCACAGCATCGGCAGCAATAAAGCCGATGTTGTGGCGTGTATTCAAATATTCGTCACCGATGTTGCCGAGTCCGACAATAAGGTATCTCAAGGACTATTTTCCTTCTTCTTTCTTTTCTCCCTCAGTGGTAGCGCCTTCAGAAGCAGCACCTTCAGCACCGGGAGCAACTTCTTCTACCACGGCCCGTGCAGTGCGAACACCAACGATTACCGTTGAAGGGGCATCCAGGAAGGTAACATTTTCCAGGGTCAACTGGGAAACTTTCACGGAATCTCCGATTTCCAAGCCTTCTATGCTGACCGTCACATCATCCGGAAGGTTTTCCGACAAAGCGCTGATCTTCAGCTTACGTAATTTTTTTATGAGTTTGCCTCCACGAAGAACGCCAGGGGCAGTGCCGCTGAGTTTCACGGGGACAGCAATGGTAACCGGTTTCCCGGGGAGGATTTGCAACAGATCAACATGAAGGAGACGGTCGGTTACGGGATGATACTGAACATCCTGCATAATGGTGTCGTATTCCTTCCCTTCAACAGTTAGTTTAATAATATGAGCTTCCGGAGTATGCAGAAGTTTGCTCAGGGTTTTTTCGCTGGCTGCAAAGTGAATTTGATCTTTACCACCATACATTACGCAAGGTACATTGCCTTCACGACGCTGTTTCTTGGCATCTTTTTTCCCTACGTTCCCGCGAAGGGAACCGCTCAATGATACCGATTTCATAGATTTTTTATTTAGGTTAATAATTAATTTAGTTGGTTAACAAGTGAACTCGAGAGTTTACAAACTCACTCTCTCACAAGCTTTTTTCGGGCTGCAAAGATAGAAAAAATTTCTTTATTGTTTGAAAAGGGAGGAGATTGACTCCTTTTTCCTTAAGCGCCGGATCACTTCTGCAAAAAGGTCGGCGGTACTGAGAACTTTGATTTTCGGGCTTTCACAATGGAGGGGGATGGTGTCGGTCACGATCAATTCAGTGAGTTGTGATTTTTCAATATTTTCGTTACTATGACCCGATAACAAGGGGTGGGTAACCATGGCCCTGACAGATTCAGCTCCGTTTCCCATAATGATTTCAGCGGCTTTACACAGGGTTCCACCGGTATCAACGATATCATCGAGGAGGATGACATTTTTACCTTTCACATCTCCGACCAGGGCCATTTTCTCCACCTCATTAGGTTTAGAGCGGTGTTTATAACAGATCACGAAGTTGGTATGGAATGCTTTGGCATAAGATCCTGCCCTTCTGGTTCCTCCGGTGTCAGGGGAGGCAAAAATCAATTCGGGTAGATGAAGGGATTTAAGGTAGGGAATGAAAACGGAGGAAGCAAAGAGATGATCTACGGGGACATCAAAAAATCCCTGTATCTGGTCGGCATGTAAGTCGAGAGCAATGATACGGTTAACTCCTGCAGCGGAAAGGAGATTGGCTACAAGTTTGGAAGCAATGGAAACACGGGGTTTGTCTTTGCGGTCCTGGCGGGCATAGCCAAAATAGGGGATAACAGCGACAATCGAACGGGCTGAAGCACGACGTGCCGCATCGATAAGCATCAGAAGTTCCATGAGGTTATCGGATGGAGCATAAGTACTCTGCACCAGGAAAACATCGGTACCCCGTATGTTATCATCATAGGAGGGCTGGAATTCACCATCGGCAAATTTCACGACAGTGACTTTCCCCAGCTCAGCCCCATAACTTAGTGCAATTTTCTCAGCCAGGTAGGTGGTAGCCTGACCTGAAAAGATATTCACTTTTGCTGCCATAAGAGGAGGGAATTTATTGGAGGTCAAAGATAAATTATAATTAGGGGATGCGCAAGAAAATTAGGAATTAAGAATGAGGAATGAGGAATGAGGAGTGAATTTACAGTAAAGATTTGAGAATAGGGCAATTGGTTTTGTAATTTATAATGTTTTTTGGTTTGGGAGGAATTGCTAACTTTGCATCACCTTTTTGCCCGGATGGCGGAATAGGTAGACGCGTTGGTCTCAAAAACCAATGAGGTAACACTCGTGCCGGTTCGATTCCGGCTCCGGGTACAAATTCAACTGCAAAGTGCAATAATTTGTACTTTGCAGTTTAGACTTTGGACTTTAAACTTTTTCTTTTTCATTTTCCCCCGGAAATCAATGCATTTCTTCCTCTCCAAGGACTTCTGTAATACAAAAGTTATATGGAGTGCCACCTGGAACTTCCAGGTCCACGAGCAACAATGTTGTTACCCACTAATAGAATGCATAATCGGGGAAAAAGAAATTTTTCCTTATAGAGTAAAGGTGTGATTCTTCTTGCATGCAGGATTAACAGGCTATGATGCCAACTGCTTGCGGAATCCGTGATAAATGAAATGTTATTTAATCCCCTCTTTTGTCGGTCATAAAGACAGGTTTAAGCATTATATTAACTGACTAATAGGGAGACAAATAAGGGAAAGGAGATCAGATACAACTACCTGGCCAGCTTGTTCTTACAATAACAATTTTCAGTTGGTTTGATTAACCGGTCTACACTTCATGTACCCCTTTGTTTCAATGATTATTTCCCAGCAGCCAGAATGGTTTACTTTCTCCTTTGCTAATGCCCTTGGCTGGTGGCCGTCTTCAAGAATTAATACGCCATCGGGTTTGGTGATCCTGCAAAGTTCCTGGAGGAAAGCGTTAGTATCCCTGACCATATGGAACATATCCAGGGCATAAATTAAATCAGCCGTTCGAGACGGGATACTGACCGTTTTACCATCAGTAATGACAGCTTGAACATTCTTCAGTTTATACTTGTTAATAATATTGGAGGCCTTTTCAATAGCAAGTTGGTGAATATCCACCGCATATACGTTTCCTTTATCACCAACCTTTTCAGATGCTTGTTTCAGATATCTGCCGGTGCCGCAACCCCAATCGACAACCGTTTGTCCTTTTTGGATACCGAAAGGATCAAGTCTCTGATTTGGGGATTTCACCAAATCCGTAACATTGAATATAAAAGCCATCATTTTGAACGCCCAGTTCGACATTCTGTCCATTTCGTTGCCATACATTACTTTTTTCATTTTTTATTGAAAGTTAGTTGTTAAAGTTAATCATTACCATTAATTGCTCAGAACAAAAGAAAAGCCACCCTTTGGGAGCGGCTTAAAGCGTAAGACGAGTCAAGTTTTGAGTTTAGATCCCATCTGAAAAATCAGCAGCAGAGGGCGTAACAGGAGCAAGAACACTGACGTTTATGATTTCATCATCTGCAAAATCTGCTTCAAATGGTGTAACAGGGGCCAGTGTTGTAATATCAATAGTTGTTTCTGAGATGACATCCGAAAAATCCGCCTCTATCGGAGTGACTGGTGCAAGCAGGAAAGCAGTAACATCATTCATTTCTTCAAATATTGCTTCGGCAGGAGATGAAGGGGTTAAGGCAGTGTGGCCCGCATTTGTTTCACGATTCACAGAAGCTCCGTCATTACTGGCGAAAAGAACATTTATGGAGAGCGTAAAAACTACTGCGAAGATGGTCGTTGTTGCTTTCATTTTTATATTTTTTGAGTTTGATGAGGCAAAGATATATCGACCTGATTGGGCTGAACAGAATTCTTCGATTGATCAGTGGTAACCCCCGATGAGTTGAGGATAATAATCGATGGATTTTCATCCTCCTTTTGGTTTTTGTAACATCTTTATCCTTTTGCGATCATTCCGGAATAAATCATCTGTTATTTCAGATTTTCGATTTAAAGAGGATAAGCTGGTTTTCAAATGTGTTGGAATGGCTCAGGAAGAGATAAGTTTCTGTAACCTTTCAGACGTCATTTGAATAATAGATGTTCATGTATCTTGGATTGGGGATTCCTGGGAGGCCATATCTTTTCCGGGAGAATCATGAAATGTCTGTACTTGCCAATTTGTTTAATCTAAAAAACAGAATCTTTCACGATGTTTTGATCCATTCCGGGACATAGTCCCTGTATTTAAGTTTAATTTCCGGAGGCAGGTTGCGGTATTTCCCGATGATTTTCCGGCAAAGCGGAGAACCACAACGGCACTCCATCACCCAATCGTCTGCCATGATCATCGAATAGTCGAAAGTGATCTCTTCATCTCTTTGAATGTCGCGCATGGCAATAAGGCTGACATCGCTGATGATCCCCGCGTTCGGATCGCAGGAATGGTTGGTCCTCACCTCAGGTTCCCTTGCCACAAGATATTCATGGGTTCCTACATTGAAGAGGTGATCAACCACCTCGGGAGGAAACTCATCCAGCCGTTCAATCTTAACCCGGGGGCCTGTGAAAGTTGAGATTATTTCACCCTTCCGTATGTTGCGAAACGCAAAAATTCCCCTCCCTTTCTGGGGTGTATCTTTAACGTAAATCAAATTTTCCATGAGGCATGATTGAGATTATATCAGGTCAAATGTAAAAAAAACTTAAAAAATATTATGTACATTTGTAATTCATGAACAAGCCTTCTCAAAATATCGCCATAATTTTTTGTCTTATTTTTCTTTTTCCAATAATTTGGCAATCAGGACATCAGTTTAACCATGCACTTCAACACCGCTACCATTCCTGTACGGATGATTTGCAATATGCTGTTTTTGAGTCGGAATGTGCGATTTGTTCTTATGAGTTTGCTAAGTGTGAAGAATCCTCTGACGTAACCTGGCTGCCGCAACCGGTTTTTTTTTCATTTCGTTTCCATACGGAAATCATCCCCTGTTTGGATTCCTTTCGTGGTTTTCATTTCTGCCTCAGGGCGCCGCCTCTCACCTAATTAACTTTACTTTTCCATCTTAGGCTAAACCGTCATTCTTAGTTATGACGGGTTGTTTTTATTTACCATTTTTCTGTTGCCATGTTGTTTTACAGGCTTATCTGGCCATTGATAATTTGCTGTTTTATTGCTTTTATGACCTCTGCTCAGGAACCTCATTCCCTCAACGGTCTTGTTGTTGATGAAAACAATTTGCCCTTGCCAGGAGCAGTGGTCCTCCTCAACATGGGTGAAAAGGCAGCTGTTTCTGGTAAAGATGGGAGGTTCCGACTCATTGCAGATTACACTGAACAAGTATTCCTGGAGGTCTCATTTATCGGTTACTGTTCCTATTCAAAGAAGATCAGCCTTGATTCGATTACCGGCACGCTGAAGATCATGCTTCAGCCATCTGTGCGACAGTTGAATGAGGTGGTGATCAACGACCAGTATTCGGTGAAGCGAAGGAAAGAGGATACTAAAAGTGTAGAGTTGGTTGGACAGGAATATATACTTCAGAATATGTCGGGAAGTCTCATGAAAACACTGGACCGCATTCCCGGACTGACCACTATGGATATAGGTTCAGGCCAGTCTAAACCGGTGATCCGCGGGCTTGGCTTTAACCGGGTTGTAGTTACCGATCAGGGGGTGAAGCACGAGGGACAGCAATGGGGGGCCGATCATGGGTTGGAAATTGACCAGTATGCCGTTGAACTTGCAGAAGTGATTAAAGGGCCGGGATCCTTACTGTATGGTTCGGATGCCATCGGTGGGCTAATCGAACTAAGCCAGGAAACCATTCCTGAGGATCATGGATTCGGAGGCAGTGTTAACCTGAGTGGGAAAAGTAACAACGGCCTCGTTGGAGGATCTTTGCAACTTTCAGGACGAAAAGGACAATGGTATGCCAAAGGCCGGATCACTGCGCTCGATTATGGGGATTACCGTGTTCCTGTTGACAGCGTGACCATCAACTCCTACCGGGTACCGCTTTACAAACACTGGTTGCGGAACACGGCAGGAGAGGAGTTTGATGCACACCTCACTGTCGGATTGATCAGGAAGAAATTCACATCCTCGGTCTATATTTCAGATGTTTACAATAGGTCAGGTTTCTTTGCCAATGCGCAAGGCATCATGCCTTTGATTACAGATTCAACCTATGATCGGTCGAACCGCGACATTCAGCTTCCGTATCAATGGGTCAACCACCTAAAAGCGATCAGTCGGAGTGTCCTGTTTCATGGCCTTTGGAAAAGCGAATCGGAGATTGGATTTCAGAACAATGTCAGGCAGGAACTGAATCGATATATCGGTCATGGATATATGCCTGCCGTGTTGCCCGATTCACTCGGTTTCCCACCCGGACTGGCCCGGGAATTCAGGAAAAATATTTTCTCTCTGAACCTACGCACGACCAGAATGATATTTTCGAAACATTCACTAACCGGTGGGATCAATGCCGAATATCAGCACAACCGTATCGGCGGTTGGTCATTCATCATCCCATCCTTCGACCAGATAACCACAGGCATCTTTCTGATCAATAAGTTTCAGATGAACGAAAACTTCATCCTCTTGGGTGGGATTCGTTACGATATAGGATTTGTCTCCATCAAGTCCTATAACGATTGGTTTAAAACACCATCATTTTCTGGAACAGATACAACCTGGAGTTATGCACAGCGGGCGGCTCAACTGAGCCGCACTTTCGGAAGTTTAAGCTGGTCGGCCGGATTCAGTTATTCGAAATGGGCACTGACTTTGAAGATCAATATCGGCAAGAGTTTCCGAATGCCGACACCCAAGGAACTGGCAGTAAACGGGGTGAATTATCATTATTTCATTTATGAGAAAGGCAATCCCGGCCTCTCGCCGGAAGTTTCATACCAGCTCGATGCGGGCTTGGAATGGAACATTCCGAAATTCGCCTTAGTGATAAGCCCTTTTGTCAACTATTTTCCGAACTACATATTTCTGAACCCCACCTACTTCCACGATTATACTTACGGTGCAGGAAACCAGGTTTATCAATATACGCAGGGCAGGGTTTTTCGGTGGGGTAGTGAACTGCAAGTACATTACCAGCTATTCAGAAGGTTGATGACCGGACTTATCGTGGAATATGTGTATTCAAGACAACTCTCGGGGGATAAAAAAGGGTTTACCCTGCCCTTCTCTCCGCCAGCCTCCATGATTGTGGACCTGAAGTACATACCGAACCTTGGAAAGCACTTTATCAATGCTTTTCTTTCCCTTGACCTAAACTTAACCGCTGCACAGAACCAGATCGTGCCCCCCGAACAAAAAACACCGGGCTACATCGTTGTGGATATCCTGATGGGAACCGACATCAGGGTCGGAAAGCAAATCTGGAAGGTCAACATTCAGCTACAGAACCTGTTCAATATCATATATTATAATCACTCTAGCTTTTACCGGCTTATGGAGGTGCCGGAACCTGGCAGGAATTTTTCACTGAACATCTTGATACCGTTTGCGATAACGGCGAAACAATGAACGATTGCTTTTTACAACCATAAAAATTTAAAACATATGAAACATTTGAGATTTATTCTTTCCATTCTGTTTTTGATCATCTTCATAGCCATATCCTGCAAAAAGGAGGAGAAAATTAGCCAACCGACTATTACCTTCATGGAACTAGGATATGAAAACAATAAGGCAGCTTATCCAGGATCAGATTTGCACATTGAGGCCACCATAGTGGCTGAAGGAAAGATTGCCAGCATCATTGTTGAACTCCATCCTGAAAGCGAACATCACAATAAATCCGGGGGAGCGCTCTTTACCGGATCATGGGAATTTGATTCCATTTATACCGAAAAATATGCCGGGGTGAAAAATACCGAATTTCACGAACACATCGAAATACCGGCTACCGCAGATACTGGTCACTATCATTTTCATTTTATTGTCACCGATATGGAAGGGAACCGCACGACGGTTGAAGATGAGCTGCACATCACCATTCCGGTCGACCATGAAGCTCCTTTGATAACGGTGAATAACGCTCCCTCAAACGGACAGATATTTATAAATGGCCAGAACATAACGATATCGGGGGTTGTAACCGACGACATTGCCGTTGCAGGGATTTATATCGCCCTGGTTGCCCAAAGCCAGGGCCTGCCTGATTCCCTGGTCAATCATACAAATACCATAACCCTTTTGCACACCCATGAATTTCATGACCCATCGTCGGTGACTTTCCATGCCCAATTGAACGTTGGATCTGTGATGGACAATGATGAGCCTGATCCGAAACCCATCATCTGGACGTCAGGAGAATATTATATACTGGTAAAATCGTCCGATGCCTTTGGCGGAAATGTTGGTTTTTCAGCACATTACACAGTGGTAATCAACTAATACTTATGAATATGAAAAACAGAATCGTTTTCATTTTGGCTATATTGCTTCACATACTTCTTGTCGAAGCATGCAGCAAAACAGGCAAGGACGATGTTTATCCTGAAATAGATATGACCGGAGCCCAGGATTTTCCGAAAGATTGTGACACAGTTTATCTCGGGGAGTCCTTCAACTTCCATGCCCTTTTCACAGACAATATGGAGCTGGGTGCATTCAGCATCGACATGCATCAGAATTTCGATCATCATACTCACAGCAGTTCCATTGTGGAGTGTTCGCTTGATCAAATAAAAACACCGGTCAACCCGTTGGTAATCATCAGGCAATACATCATTCCTGAAGGATCAACAACCTATGTTGCGAGTGAATCAATTGCAGTTCCGGCAAATGTTGATCCAGGTGATTACCATTTGATGGTCAGGTTGACCGATCGTGAGGGGTGGCAAACCTTAAAGGGTATCAGTATTAAGATTTTGACAAGATGATATTTTTCAACAAATACAACATTTCCTGAATTTGCTCCAGGAAATTACTGTTGTAAACGGAAGGGTATAAATATACACCCCCACAGGATGTCGCGGATCCTGAACCTGAAGGTGTTTCCTGATAGTTCAGTTCGGACAACGATTCCACCCTGTACGTTAAAAAACGTCAGCTTTCATTGTTGGCGTGAAGTACTTTGTTTGTCCTGTTGTAACATGGAGATTCTTGTTGATCAAACGCAATTGAATTTTTCTCTGAGACTGGAGAACTGCTGAGAAATGAAAATCATAGATGTCTGTGATAACAATTTCTATCTCATGAATTCATATAGGAGCACAGATCCTATATTATGTCAGCCAACCGGATCAATTAAATAGAAGGAAGTCAGATTCGCATCAGTACTTCTTTTATCCCGATAGGTCAAAGTTTTTGGAAGTAGTGGAGCGGCGGCTACACTTCAAATAATCTCTTGCGCTCAATCCAAAATAACAACTTTGCAGGTACCGGCTTGAGTTGTCCCGGTAATTCTGAGGAGGTACAGCCCTCCGGGAAGAGAAGAAAGATCTATCCTATCGTCCTTCCCTGATCTTTTACGGAAGACAACCTGACCCGTTAAGGTCAGCACTTCAAAACTCACGTCCTCTCCAAAAACAGGATCCAGTGAGAGATGCAACAACCCGTGAGTTGGGTTGGGATAAAGATGAATGTCTTTTTCCTTTTCCTGTCCGGTCGAAGTGGGGGGAACCTTAACTTGGAGTTTCATGGTTGTTAACGTATTGGCCCCCGCCGTATCGCTTGTTATGATCCGAATGAAAAGAATACTGGACAAAGGCGGTGTTCCTGAGAAGGTGACGGAAAGGGAGTCAAAAGTAAGCCAGGAAGGAAGCGGGTTTCCGTTTGTAAGGTTAGCGCTGAAAGATAATGTATTATTCCCGTCATCATCGAAAAAGGTACTGTCGGGAATGGCATAGGTATAAGGAATGCCTACATACGCCACCTATTCGGGAATTGGATTTTTTACATAGGGGATATAATTTGTGAGTTTCAAACTGTCGATGAAATCAGTCCCAACCCAATACAAGTCCTTGTTAGAGCCAAAGGTCATGTATAGTCCGTCAGGGGTTATGTCGCCGGTGGTTTCATCCAGTGGCGTGTTGATCACATTGCCCAGGTTTTTGGGGTTTGTCCAAGAGCCATCCGTTTTTTTATAAGCGATGTAAATATCATTCTGGCCAAATCCCTCGGGCCTGATCGCCTTGATCAGCATGAAGCTTTCATCCGGTGCAACATAGGGATCACCCCACGTTTGGGAACCGATGAAGTTCACTGGTCGTGGAAGAATGACCCTGCTTTCGTAGGTACCGTTGGTGTATTGGCTCTTGCAAACATAGCCTATACTGCTCGAAAAATACACCGAATTATCAGCCACAATACACTGGTGGTACTGGTACGATTCGGAATTCGGGGGATTGCCCATGCTGATGGGTGTGCCCCAGGAGGCTCCCTGCTTTTCCGAATAGCATAAATCGCGTATGCCCTGCTGGTTAATAGTATTGACAGCGTTCATATACAGACGGTTGCCGTTGAAGGCAAAAATTGGCTCGGCACAAGCTCTGCCAACCGAAAAGGAGATGGTATCGGGCGTGGTCCAATGGTTATTAGTGTATGTGGCGTTAAGGATGTAAGGATCACCCGGTGCCGGGTACTTTTCGATATAAAAGAATGCCGAAGTTCCGTCGGGGGAAAAGGTGATGTTGGCTTCATTCCGACCGGGTAAGGAAACAATACCCGGGGCAAATAGCAGTGGGGTGTTGCCGGGGGGTGTTTGGCCGAAGTAGAGGCTATCGGGAGGGATGGCTTGAGCTGTTGAAAGATTATAAAACAAAACTACCACGATATAGCATAACACTAAATTTTTCATAAAGGTGAAATTTTGTGATGAATAATTTTTGCGCAAAATAATTCAACCCAACGACCATTGTCGACCATTTACGTGTTAATGGACTGTTTTTAATCTGGGAAAAGACCAGTCCCAAAGAATTAAGGGTTTGTTGTACTACTTAAAAGCCTTATTTGATTATTGATTACTGGCCAGTACACTGGTCAAACAGACGAGTTCATGAATTTCGGGTATCAGCAGGCCTTGAGTTCAGGCTGGTCAATGATTCCTATATCAGGCAGATTGATGGTTTAATCCTTCCTGTTCAGCATCGCGGCGATGGAATCATAACTCATCCCGGAACAAATTTCCCTGATCACATCGGTATGGACGATGTTGGGACTCAGGATCGCATTTTTCACCATGAAAACATAGTAGTCGTGGTTGCGTGAACCATAATAGGTGCCGAGCACGCAACCGGTTGCGCTTAACCCGCAAAGGAATACGGCATTCACTTTGAGAGTGCGTAACAGGCTGTCGAGGCATGTTTTGTTGAAGGCATCTTCGTAATGCTTGATCACCTTAGGGTCTTTGTCGCTGATGCATACCGATTCGGGGAATTCAAATTCCTTCGAACCAGGCTGAGGCCCGCCGTATTTGAGATCATGGTGGTATACCCGGATCACCGGAAGCTGTTTTTTATGGAATAATGTAATGATCTTGTTGATGTTTTCCATTACCGGTTGCCTATCGGTTTCCGACATATAGCCCAGGAACCCGTTCTGGATATCGATGACAATCAGGGCAGGAGCTGCCTTTAGTTGCTCCTCACTGACAGTTGCTTCTTCCTGCGCCGTCAGAAGTGATGAAATCAGGCTGAACCACAGGATCATTAAAAAGAAGTGCGTTTTCATTATCTTAACTTATAGGATATTACTATTTTGCATTTAACGGTATCTCGAGATAAAACGTAATAAGCTATTATCATAACCATCAAAAATAGCGAATATTCGCATGACTATAATGGTCAATCTGTTTTTTTCTGAAATCGTTTTCCTGGACAGTTTTTCAATCGGTAAGATGCATGCAAAACAAGCCAGGTCAATGAATTGCATCAACCAGTATCAACAATTCCCAGTCGCGGGTTCCCGACCGCTCCTTGCTCTTTGCAGAGATTATTGAAATCCGGGTCATGGCCTTCTTCATCTGTCGGGAGTAGAAATCATTTTCTGTCAGGACCAGAATAAGTGCTATGGGTTTCATTCGTATGTATTGTTATGAATTGACAGCCTTATTGAATGGAGATTTTATGTACGGTCATCACTTGATCCACCAGCAGTCTGATAAAGTAGACCCCTTGAACATAGGCTTTTAAGTCTACCCTGACGCGCTTTTCGAACATACATCTGCTGAGGACACGGCCCTGCAGGTCGCAGAGTTCGGCCAGGGCGCTCTTCCCGCAGTCCGGATCCATCTGTATGTTGATAAACTCCGTTGCCGGGTTTGGAAAGATCAATATCCCCTGCTTATGCCCGGGATCCGTTTCGGTATTTACTGGATTTTGGACCATGATTTTAAAGGTCGTTGAAACATCCGCACCGGCAGTATCTGTCGCGGTAACCCTGATGTTCAGCGTTCCGAGCTCTTCCGGGGTGCCGGAAAAGATACCGGTAAGGGTATCAAACGTCAACCATCCGGGCAGGGGGTTGCCATTGATAAGCATCGCATGATAGGTGAGCGTGTTAAGGCCGTCATCATCCACAAAGGTGCTGTCGGGAATGGTAAAAGTGAATATTTCTCCTTTGCGGGCCGTCTGATCAGAAATAGAATTCAATACATACGGGATAAAGTTTGTGTACCTCAGACTGTCGATAAAACCCGATCCGACCCAATAAACGTCATTGTTCGATACATAAGTCATATACAAAGAATCATCTGTGATTTCGCTTCCGCATTCATTTGTTGCGGTATTTATAATATTACCCAGGTTCTTTGGGTTGGTCCAGGTGCTGTCTGCCTTTTTATAGGAAATATAGAGGTCGGTCCCCCCGAAACCTCCGGGGCGCGACGAGTTGAAAATAAAGTAGCTCTCGTCGGGCGACACATACGGATTACCCCAGGCTTGGTTGGGGTCGTTGAAAATGGGGGGCATTAAAACCCTTGGCAGGTATGCGCCATTCAGGTACTTTGCATAACAGATCTTCCCTGCAACGTTTTCAAAATAGAGAGAGCTGTCGGCCACCATGCAGGGATGGAATTCATTCTGGGTGGTATTCAGAGGCGTTCCGAGGTTGATCGGTTCTCCCCAGACCGAACCGGTTTTAATACTATAACATAAATCGGCCCCGCCTACAGGGTTCGGCGGATTAAAGGCATAGTAAAAGACCCTTTCCCCACCGGGTGAATAGATGGCCTCTTCGGCCGACCGTGTCACAGAAAATGATACCGTATCCGGTGCTGACCAATGGTTGTTTTCATACTTCATGATCATAGTGCGCTTGTTCGGATAGTTTCCGAGCGCGAACATCATCTCATCGCCGGCCGGCGAGATGGTGATGCCATATTCAACTCTTCCGGGTTTGGATACAATGCCCGGAGCAAATACCTGAGGGGTGTTGCCCGGGGGCGTTTGTCCCAGGTAGAGGCTATCGGGTGGAATTGATTGTGCGGATGCCAGGCATCCCATCATGAGGATCATTGCTAACGTAAAGGTTGCTTTTTTCATACTACGGGTTCTTAATTTGTAAATCTGCTGCAAATTGAACCCAAAAAAATGGCTGAATCGACCTGTTACATGTCAATGGACTATTTTTTCCTATTGTGGCATCATTTTGGGCGGCCCCCTGGCAATCCAAGCATCCAGGCCGCAGAAGCGGCTGAAACCGTCATGACTGCGGAACTGCAGACAAAATCAATGACCACGCTCTCCAGCGAGAAGTGTTTGGATGAGGCATAGAGTCCGAAATTGACCGAGCCCCAAAACAACAATCCGGCAGCCGCTCCGTATTTCAGGCCTGTGGTGAATGTCCTTGCCCATGACCATTTCATGATCAGGGTGATGAAGAAACCCATGGTAAAGGTGGTTACCACCATAGCCCAGATGACCAGGTCGCCAGGTCTGCGGGCAAGCTGCTCTGTAAACTCTTTCGATCCGGCCGGGAAGGCGGCGTAAACATCCTTTAACACAAAGGCATAGGCCAGGGCATGAAGGAGCAGGTTGACCAGTGAGGTGACGACTCCCGTGAATAAAAATCGTTTCGTGATCATGGCGTGTTTTTCACGCAAAGAAAACCGAAATCCGGGGGCCGGTCGACCATGAACACGTTAATGGACTAAATTTTTCATAGTTCATCGATGGCCTTCCTGATTTCCTGATCGGTCAAGCCAATCCCATATCCCCGGATGACCTTTCTGATTATCCGGTTTTTATCCAGGATGAAGAAGACCGGGAAAGATCTTGCCTGGTAGTCCCTGGCGACATCACCGGCCGACAATAAAAACGGGTAGCCGAAGTCGTTCCGCTCCCGGTAACTGATCAAGGCGTTCATGCTTCTGCCGGTGCATTCGATTGCAACAAAGCTGAAATTCTCCTTGTTGTAAGCGGATCCCAGTTGTTTTAAAAAGGGGTGGATGCCTTGCAGGGGCCACAGCATACACTCGTAAATCGATGCTCTCATTTTGCCATCATAGCAAAAAGTCATACGGGTTGTATCCTCCTGCAGATGTTTCACAAAACTGGCGCCGATCGTGGTATCTGCAGGATTATTGTATTCTTTAACATAAAGCTGGCTTATGAAGGAGGCAGCCGTATCACCGGGAACCCAGGCTTCACCCTTCGAATGGTAAGTTGCTGATTCAATGTTTTCAAGGTTTTTGACTACCTTTCCAAGGTAGTCTTTGGCGCTTTCCCGATTTGAACAGGAAACCAGGATGGCCATGATCATCCCGGTTAAAACTACTTTTACAATCAATTCAGCAATTCTCATCATGGTTCTTTTATTCTTGCCGGGTTTTATCATAATCGATCAAAGCCAGTTTTATACTTGAAATAACAATGTCGGGGTCATCCGTCTGCATCATATGCCCTGAACCTGAACTATAAAAAAAACGACCATATTTCAGTGGATACAATAGCTCCATCCATCGCTTCATTTGTATATTGCTGTTAATTCGCCACATTTTTTCTCTGTCGTAGATGGTGGGTGGTTCGGTAGCTGAGAAACCTCCCGCCTTAATAAAATGAACCGGTACGTCGGGCAAAGGATTTTCGTCGCATTCGGCGAAATCAGTTTTTGTTAATTGGCGTAGTATTTTTACCTCTTCCACGTAGTACCTTGGCATTTCGGCATATAGTTTTTCGGTGAAATTTTTATACGGTTGCCCGAATAAAGAATCAATCTGATGCCGGGTTAAACCAATTTCGAGATACGGCAAATCGCCCATGTCTTTCTTTTTCGTGAAATCAACGGGATCGACAAAAACAAGCCCTGCAATTTCGTTTGGATAATTGGATGCGAAACTCCGTATATAAGCGCCGCCGAACGAATGCGACACCAATAAATAGGGCGGCTTAAGCCCTTTTTCAAGCAGCATTGCCCTCAGATTTTCAACGATATGTTTCGTGGTTGGAGGCAAACTGTCGTCTTCCGATTCCCCAATCCGGGGACGGTTATAGGCAAAAACTGCATTGGTTTTCGAAAATTCATCAAGTATTGAAGCCCATCTTGTATAGTTGTCAGCCATTCCGTTTTCAAAAACAACCACAGGTTTACCGGATTGATTATTGTGCATTCCGGCCACAAAAACTTCAATTTTATGTCCGTTTATTGTGATAAAATCCAAACTGGCATAGGCTTTATCTTTATTGGCCTTCACGATGCGGATAAGTTCATTCCAGCGACTGTTGGCGTACAAGGATTTTAAGTCAGGGTCAGTGGTTATATGCCCGTAATTGGTGTAATTCATGTAAGTGGCCAGTTGGTTCAACTGCAAAAAAGCACTGTCGGGATTGTTTGCCAATGCATAGGAACAAGCTGCATTATAGCGCTGATTCTTCGTGATTTTTGCATCAGGGACTTTAAACGCCTCCGAAAACGCGAAAGCCGAATTTTTGAAATCTCCTGAGCGATACAGCGAGTCAGCCTTTCGGATAAATGAATCGAAACTTTGTGATTTACGCTGAGCCAGTAGCGATGTGGCAGTAATTAGAAACACTAAAAGCCAGGTTGTTGTTTTCATACTTTTCATTTATTGTGTGTAATTCAGTGTACATTCAGTATCCGTGTAGCTATCACATATTCAGCTTTTTCGCGCAATACAATATGCCAATGGAAAGCTGCCGTTTATTTTGATTGTTTTGGAAATAATCAAACCATTTGTTTCCAACACATCTTCAAATTCCCTGATACTCCATTTGTTAACAAACCGGATTCCTACCATCGCCGAAATATCAGCCATTACCCTGCTTTTCAAGTTTTCTCCTGCACACAGGGTCGGTGCAATTAATATCCCACTATCCTTCAGTACTCTTTTAGCCTCGCTGAGAGGTTTTTCGGGTTCAAAAAGCAAATGCAGGAGATTTGTAGCAATAACTACATCGAAATATTGATCGGGGAAAGGTAAATCATACGCATCCTGAACCTGAAAATCGATATTTTCAATACCGGAAGCTTTTTGCTTTTGTATGGCAGTATTTATCATTTCAGGAGAAATATCGGTGGCTGTAACAGTCATTACTTTCAGGCAAACTGAAAACGGTATAATCCCGGTTCCGGTACCAAGATCCAATATTTTTTGTCCGCTTTCCATTTCCGAATCCAGTTGGAGGAGAATCTTTTTGTAGGTTTTGCGAAACATGATTTTAATAAACGTATCGTAATGCGCCGCAAAATGACTCCAAAATATTTTCTCTTTTACCTGCCTGTTATTCATATTGTTTAGTTTGTTTTTACTCGGTTTTTGTGACATCGGTTTTGATCGCCTCAACTCCGTTAAAAACGAATCCCGTGATGGTTCCTCGGGAATCTGATAAAAATTTGAAATCGGTTTTTACTTCGAAAACAAAAAAATCAACATGGGACGTAAAGTTCATTTTCCATGATACATCACTTACATTAAGAAACAAATCACCATTTTTACTGGTAACCGTAAATTGCTGCCCTTTTCGTGTGTAAGTTCCTGTATATGTATTTAAAACCGTATCGGGTACTGTAATAACTTTCTTTTTTACCGGTGTATAATCTTTCCAGTGATAAACACTTGCGACGCTGTAAACAATTTCCTGAAAAATATCCCAGCTATCGGAATTGGCCATAATCACCACTCCTTTACCATCAAAACTGCCCATGTACTGGCAAACAAAACCCTCATTGCCACCATCGTTGGTAAAATACCTGGTGTCCCCCATTTTAATTATGTAAACGCCATAGGCCGGTGAACCTTCCATATAGGGAGTCAACCGCAATTTTGTCATTTCAGGCGACAGGATTGTTCCTGATTTCCCATTGAATGACCGTTGTGTTTCGATAACATAGTTGCACAAATCGGAAGGCGTTGACCATAATCCGGCTGCTGCCATTTCGGGATACAGATAATATTTGCCCCTGACCTCTTTCCCACCGGAATATCCGGTTGCTATCAACAAGCTTTTACTTTTGGGTGGCGGTTGGGTAAAAAAGCTGTTTGTCATTCCCATGGGTTTCAGGATATTTTTCCACATGAATTCATCGTAGGGTTCTTGCGTAATATCTGTAATCATCAATTGCGAAATTGTATATCCGCCGCCGGAGTAAGCAGATTTTATACCCGGTTCAAATTGTGAACGAACCGCCAGGGTGTTTGCTGGTTTTTTGCCATCGAGAATCTGGATAATTGACGGCAAGGTGTCGTCTTTGCAATATCCCGGGAAACCGTCGATGGTTAATCCTGCGGTATGACTTAAAAGATTTGCCGTTGTAATTTTTTTGTTTTTTGCGATCGAATCATACGGAAATTGCCAGCTTGTAAGGGTTTGATTGATATCGGCGTTTAAATCGAGTTTCTTTTCCTGTACTAATTTGAAAACAGCAACGGCATGTAAAGATTTGCTCAGCGAAGCAGCCTGAAAAAGCGTTTGAGGTGTTACCAAACGATGTTCAGATGAATCGGCCCAACCATACCCTTTTGCCCATTCAATCCGATAATCGTTAATTACGGCAATACTCAACCCCTGCATGTTATAATGCGCCATACGGTCTTTCAGTGTCCAATTTAAGGTGTCTTGTGTTTGAACCCACCGGGTTAAATTATTTTCAACCTGCTGTATGTTTTTCTCAACTTCGGGCGAATATACAGTTGATTGTGCCCTAAGACAACTTGCATGAAATAGTACCGAAATCACAAGCAAGCAGACAGACGTTTGTTTTTTCATGGCATTATAGTATTACACACGATCTCGATTAAAGGTTTTTAGCTGAAGCAAAATACGTTACTAAAAAACATTTAGAATTGGAAAAATGCGAACAGTTCAGTTTATTTCTTGTTTGCCAAAATAAATCCTGAAGGAATAAACTTTCCGGGTAATGTTCGTACAATGTTTTTAAACGTATTGATGAAGTGAGCCTGATCGTAAAAATTACTGTCCATCGCAAGTTGTGTTAATGAAGGGTTTGCGGCGGGCGATGGGTATGCCATTAATTCGATTGCATTTCTCAATTTTATGATAATCGAAAACTCTTTCGGCCTCAGACCTATATATTGAAGAAATAATTTCTGAAGATACCTGGGCGAACAGCCTAATTGCTCACTAAGGTTTTTAATTGAAACACTGCCATTACTGTTTATGATGCCGATACAAGCATTGTAAATAACAAGGGTGTGTTCGTTTTTAAACAAAAAATCAGTAAAATGGTCCAGGAAGTCTAAAAGCTGATTTTCATCAAACAGGTTTAACCCACTTGCTTCATTTTCAAATGCCTTATTAATTGTTTTGAGTGGAATAATTCTATCTCTGCAAAGCTTCATGTCGGAATCAGTCAGCATCGACATTACCCATGGAAACAGTTGAACCGTATTTATTTTGGTTGCGGGTAAGATGTCCACGATTACCGATTTTGTTGCTTGTCCACAAAAATAATATCCCGCGTTTAGACGTAAAGGTTTCTTATCAATATAAACGACTGAACCTTGCCCGGTAATAAAAGCAATATTAAAGCAGCCGTTGGGGACAATGGTTTTTTTTGTTACCGATAAACTAATGGTATGGTTGTCAAATATCCATATTCTTTTGATATAATATACCAGCGAATCATTAACGCTGAGTTCATTATATATATACATGGACTTGATTTTCGTTCTGGTCGTATGTTCCTCTATACGAAGTTAAAACTGTTTCGGAAACCGACATCACAAATTTTTTTTAATCTCAAACATTGATGCGGTATTCCTCGCAGTTCGGGCATAGAATTCAACCAAAACCGGCATATAGCTTTCAAGCGTCGGGTATTTGTTCCGGTTCGCTTCATAATCTCCCAGGCAGTTAACCAGGTCGTTGATCCAGAAAAAACCGTTGTTGAATTCCGTGATCATTTTTGCTTTGGCCACGCTGGTGTCGGAATCATGCTTCAGGTAGTATCGCACCACCGATGCCCTCACCAGCGCCTCATTCAGCATGGTCTGCCAATTCCCGTAAGCCTGCCTCCGCATACTCTCCTTCACAATACCGAAGAGCTTTTCTCCAGAGGCTTCAAATGCTGATTTGTATTGATCGGTGAGATGGTTTACATACGAATGGTTGAATTCATGGATCAGGGTGGGCAGGTTTTTGTCGGTGCTGTAGGCGGGATCGCCAAGACTGTCGAGCGGACAGATTCCCATGATGGCATAATTATCCTCCCTTCCGCCTGGCCAGCTGATCTTCGGTCCGTAATTGCCGCATCCGTTGCCCAGTCCCAGAACGACAATTAATCTGCCGTTGGGCTGAACGCCGTAGTATTGTTGATACCATGAAATATCCAACGCATGATAAACCTTGTTAAACCGTTCAGGAACCGTTTTGTAAAGTTGCTCGTGTGCTTTGAAAAATTCATCACAATTGGCATCGGCATAGAATTTCTGCAGAAGTGTTACAAATTTTGTCGCATTATCCAGTCCCCATCTTCCTTCAGGAATATCTTTGGTAAAATCTAAAACTGGGATTAATCCGGGAGGTTGATCCAGGTGGATGGCCATCTTCATGACGGCATCAAACGACACCCCGTTTTTATCTCTCAGTTTTCTTGCAAAGGTGATCAGTTCATGATCCTTGTGCTGATCAAAGTGTTTGTGAATATCCGCAGTATAACTCTTATACTGCTCATCATTATATTCCCAGTTGCCGGCCAGTCTGAACACAATGCTGAGCAGCTCGATCCGTTTGTCAACTGAAGGTGCAGGAAAATTATTGATCTCTGCCGGTTTTGCAGGGTTATTTTCCTGGGCCAAAGCGGAAATTGAAACTGTGACCAAGCAGTAGCAGACTAGAATAACTCTTTTCATCAAAATTGCTTTTATTTTCACTTTTTATTTACTACTATTTTTTTTCCTTATAGACTCCTGGAACATCGACTTCATCGTTAATTCTGGTCCATCCTGATCAGTTTGCTGAGCATGTTCCTGCAAATATCTTCGGTACTTCCGAATTCACGCGAATTTGTGACGACAACATAAGCCCTGTTTAGCTTAGGTGCCACAGCAACTGTGGCGTACCAGATACCGTTGCTGCCGTTATGTGACAGCACTTTCCCCTTAGCCCAGGGTTGTTCTGAAACGCCCCATCCTCCGGCATAAAAACCAAAAGGCTGAGCTAATTTATTTAAAATCGTGCTATCAAGAATGGCGTTTTTACCAGTAAGCCAAAGGGAAAGAAACTTAGCCCAGTCCTGGATGTTACAGTGTACCTCTCCCGCTGGCCCGATTGCATCCGGGTCGTAAGATAAACTTGGACGCCAGTTATCACCATATCTTCCATGGCCCCATGGCTGATCAATCTGGGCTGGATTGCCCGGAACGCCAAACCCTGCAGAGGTCATCCCCAACGGATCGAATAAACGATTTTGCATTAAAGTTTCCCAGCTTAAACCGGTTATCTTTTCTGCCATGCATCCTGCAATCATATACCCGAAATTGGAATAATGGTGCTCGCCGGGAGTAAAGGGGGCAGGTGATTTAAGATTGTCTTTCAGAATGGCCAGGCGCCGCTCTTTGATCTCATCCTTACTGTAGGCATCCCAATCTGTCGGATTTGCTGGAACACTGGCAGAGTGCGTAAGTAATTGCCATAGTGTAACAGTGTTATAATCGGGATGGATAATTCCCTTCAATTCAGGAAATACATCAACAAGTTTCGTATTCCATTTAAGTTTTCCTTCGGCTACCAGCGTGCCGATCATGGCAGCGGTCATCGCTTTGGTGCAGGAGCCCAGATGGACCACATCCATGGTGGTGAACGCAATACCGGAACCTGCCTTCCGCACACCCGCCGAAGCGGCCGCGGTCACACCTTCCGCTGAAATAATTGCAGCAATCATACCGGGAGATCTCCCGTCATTAACAATTTCCGTTATTGCCGTGCCAATCAATTCAGATTGATTCGATTCTGATTTTGTTTGCGAGCAAACAGGCCTCATGGAAACTGAAAATGCGAGCAGCAATAACACAAGATTTTTCACTTGCCCCAGTCGAAAAAAGCTGACAATTATCATCCGTGTCATACTTTCGAAATCAAATCCCTTTCCAGCCAATACTGATGGAGGCCTCGTTTCTTTTTCATTCCTGGATTTATTTGCTGGTCAGATCAAATTTCCATAAGCAATTCGTCCAGGTGTTATCCGGTTCGGCAAATTTAAGGGTCACCGGGAAATCAGGCGAAATGCACATGGAAGAGATGATCAACTTGCCGCCTTTGACATAGTTTACGCAAGGATCCATAAGTCGCTGCTTTGAGCCTCCTCCGTATGTTGAATATTCAATCTTCTTCAGCGATTTGTCAAGCAATAAAATCACCAGATTCATCCCGCCCTGGATGGATTGATAGGGCGCATCTTTGGTCACCGGGAAATCTTTTGAGGCGGAGGTGCCTGCCAGTACATAGTGTTCCTTATCGGTTTTCGCAATAAAATTGATCCAGTCGGACTTAGACCCGCCAATAAAGGATGAATATATAGGAATATTGGCTGCTAAGTCCAATTTCATGATGAAACCATCCGCATTTCCGCCGGAATATTTTGGATTCAATGCATCGGAGGTGACCGGGAAACCGGGTGATTTCGTGTGCCCGGCAAGAATAATGGTATGTGCATCCTCCGCAATAACGGCATTGACCTGGTCTGTTGAATCGCCTCCGATAAACGTTGAATAATATAGCTTGGAGAGATCTTTACTGATGATGGTGAAAAATCCATCATCTTTTCCACCTAAAGATTTTTGATATGCATTCTTTGTAACCGGGAAATTATCAGAGTAGGTTTGGCCGGCGAGGATAATTTTTCCGTCCACCCCAAATGAAAATGATCTGATATGGTCCAAAGATTTTCCTCCAAAATATGTAGAGTACAATATTTTATCAAGATCTGATGGCATTGCCGTAATGGTTATGTCACCCGTCAGCCATCGATTATTGGTGTCGGGCGGGGCGGAATTATCGTACTTCATTTGAACAGCGCCTGCGGTTGTGGGAAAATTAAGTGATTCGGTTTTGCCAAATAAATACAGGGTGTTATGATTGACTGCGAGTCTTGTCCAATGGTCGGAGCCTGAACCTCCCAGATAGGTAGAAGCTACATACTTGCAATCATTGGTGAATTTTATGATATAATGATCATTCTCCCCCTTCAGCGTTTTCTGAAAGGCATTGGGTGAACATGGCAGATCCGGCGAATCGGTTGTAAAGCCAACATAAACGTTGCCCTCATCATCCATGCCCAGTTGCAGGCAATAGTTCTCCGATCCGGAACCTCCGATGTAGGTTGAGTAGATCAACTCTCCCACGGGTGACAATTTCATTAAAAACGCATCGCCACCGGTTGCATCACTCTCCGTATGCCCCTTATAACTTTTCTGAAAAGCATCTTCTGTAACCCTCAGCCCCTCCCTTGTTCCTCCGGCGACAAAAATATTTCCGTTTTTATCAACGACCGAAGGAGTGGAAGTATGAACGCCCCCACCGGAAGCCAGGTAGATTGAAAAATCAGGTTTCTGGGCGAATATGCCAGATAAAATAGTTGTAAAAAGAAAAGCAGTAATAATCAGTTCGGTTTTCATTTTGCAATCGTATTGGTGAGAAAAAGAGACGGTATTTTCAGATATATCAAAATCATGAAAGTCCTACTTAATCAGGGTAGTTACTTCTCTTCAAGGTAATCCACACAAAACCGGACCCAGTCCTTAACCGATTTATCGAGAAAGAAATCGGGCTGAATCCCGATGTTGTCAATGGGAAAATCGGGAAGTCTTGCCGACCGCCATGTTGGCAGCATCAGTTTGTAATTTCTGCAGCCAAAATCAAAAAAACAGGCAGAGCCGTAATCAAGCGCCCCATACGTCGGGACACCCATGATTTTAACTTTTTTACTCTGCCTGGCATCAAGGGCAAACGCTTCCGCTGAGCTGGCAGTCCCTTTATTTACCAGTATGACGACTTGTTTCGGGCTTCGCACCGAGCGTTTTATCGTGTCGATGCAGACATCGGATGTATCGGGATTGACGAACCGCCCGGTCTTGCCGTTAAATTTTTCTTTCATCCTCTTTACCGTCTCCTTTCCATCCTCTCCTTCGTACCATCCTTCTATCTCCCGAAGAAGGGTAGGTGTCACAAGGAATTCCTGGCCAAGACCTCTCAGTGAATTTGTCAGGATGTAGGGGTAAAGGCCTGAATAACCTTCATAAACGCCACCCCCGTTGTTCCTGATATCGATGATGAGGTTCTCGCAGGATTCTATTGCTTCGCGGTTGGATTCGATCAGTTTGCCAATCCTTTCCAGGAACTCATGGCGGAAACTGGAAATACAGAGTAAGGAGGTCGCATCGGTCAGTTTCTTGAAATAAAATCCTTCTACTTCATCCAGCCGTCTCCTCTTATCTTCCTCCGTAAGTGCGGGGATTGGCAGCTCCCTGATATAATTGGCTCCCGAAAATGACAGGATCCATCCGTCAACCAGCTTCCAATTCTCTTTGATGAGCGAATGGTCCCTCATGTAAAAATCTGCGGTACCATCCGTGTACAGTCTGAACTTGACCTGTCCAGGCTTCCAGAATGCGGTATCAGCATCTATGATGAACCCGGTGTACATGCTGTCCTGCCTGGTAGTTCCTACTTTATAGGTGAAGGAGCTCCAAATGCCTTCCAACGGATCCTTTGCCGCCCGGATCCTTTCAGCAAACTGAACCATGTCGGGCATGCATTTATCTGCTTTCCCGACTGCCGTCTTTTCCCCGGTTTCATCGTCTGATGCAAAAATGGAAATATGGCCATCCCGAAAAAAGGAGACGTATTCCTTCAGCAGTTTCACGCATTCTGGATCAGAGGTTGTTGAGGACCTTGCATCCAGGTTCTCCTTGAAATTCGTGTAAAGCAGTTTATCCGGGGTTTTTTCATTGAAACCAGGGTAACTGGTCTCCACGGTTGTGATCATCCGGGTCAATGCCCTTCTGCAATCACAATCATCCTGGGCATAACATACGGAATATGTTGTAAGAATCAACAATGCAGCAAGTGGTCTTTTCATATTATTTTTTGTTTGCGGTTAAATAAATAGTTCCAAAGGTTTTTCCTATTGGTCGTTATTTTGGTTTAGTTGAAATCTCCACGAAACTAATATTCATCGTACAATAAACGTCGCGTACGAGTTCGTGTTTGCGGAGAGTCTGCTTTTCATGGGTTAGTTGAATGGGGAAACAGCGCAATATTATCGATGTTTAAATTCTTAATTACATATTCATTCCATGCATGCAACGATTTTTCATTTTTCCCCAGCTGTACGTCTTTAAGATAACGCCGGGTAATTATCGCAATACTTTCAATTGTTTCCTTATAAATGGAATCGACCTGTGCGACAGTCCATGATTTCAGGCTGAGTCCCTTTTCCATCTTTCGTCTTTCAATTTCACAGAGATCGAAACAGATATTTAAAAACACGGTCGTATAGGGTTGTTCAGGAAGATGAAAAAAAGTTTTACCGGCATCGAAAACAGTGTATGAACGATGATGCAGGGTGTCGCCCGATTGCGTAACATCCAGCAATATCTGGACTTTCAGATCATACAGGTTGCTTTGAATACTGTTGTTGATTTTTTCCTGTGGATAAATATTATTTTGAGCTAATTCCCGGTTCAGCCGAATTCGTTTATCGGGTGACCAAAAGGTATAATAGGAATCATACAATTTTGAAAATGTGGAATCGGTATGTGAAAATTTCAGAAAGTCTTTACCATAATTACCTTCTCCATAATTTATCAGATGACCATTTTGGGAAAAGAAACCCAGATTTTCCTTTTGCTTTTCGGTAAGACACAAGGTAAAATTGCTTTTCCAAAAAAAGTTATTGTATGGGATGAACGTCATTTTGCGATAATCATCAAACCCATTATCGTATTCAAACCAGGGCAGAATGAAGGGATTGTCATAATCATAAAAATACAATACGCCTTTTGTGATGATGTCCCTTGTAATGACCGAAGGAATTTCGACAGTTGGTTTTTCCCTGACACTCTTGTATGCTACATCGTAGTTAAAGTCAATATGATCAAGTAGCCCGGAGTTGCCGTCCTGCTTAATCGTAATATCTATTTTCAGGTTAACATTCAAGAGTGAATCCTTGGAAAACAATGGAAGGAAAGGGTGTTTCGAGGTATTTTCAATATTCAGGCTGATCTTTCTCATCGCGAAGGTCTCTTTATCCATCCACACCTCACCTGAAAAGCAACTGATCTCCTTTTTCCGGGGTTGAAATTCAATCTGGTAGGTTTCATGATCACCAGGTTTTATTTTAACACGGAAATATCTTTTCAATTCCCGTTTATTCAATTGAAAAGGGATAAAAGGATAGAACTCATCTCTTTTCGTAAGGTTAATCCTGCTGATGGCTGCTGAAGCATTCAGGGTCAAAAAATACCGTTTATCCAGTACAGCCAGACCTAACTTCCCATTTTTAAAGCCCAGTTTTTCAAAGGAAATTCCATTCATGTATCCGTTATAATAGCACTCCAGTTGCTCAATCGGTTGCTCTTTGGTTTGGGTCTCTATACCGTAGTACACCTTTGCCGTGCGGCTGGTTTGATCCATTATAAGTTTCCTTCTGCACCGGTCCAGGATGTCGAAAATAAAGTCGTCCTTTGAATGAATAACAACCTCATCCAGGAGAACATCTTTCCGTTTCAGCAATATGGAAAGGTTCTTCAACAGAAGTGTAACCGGGATGGCCTGAGGCTCGTACCCCACATAGGAGAATAGCAGGGTGTCTTTGTTGGGGTCGACAGAAATATGGAACATCCCCTCACCGTTTGTTATCGTCCCTTTCGTGCTTCCCTTGACTGAAATACTGCAGTAGAGCAAGGGCTCCTCTGTTTTGGAATCTTTAACCCAACCCTCGACGGTGGTTTGTGCAAAGGAACAGACCGAGCAAAACAGCATGATGACTGTCAGATAGAATCGCAAACCATTCAGGATGCCTATATCTTTATTCGATTGACTGTTAAAATTCATTGACCACCGCCATTACTACTTTCCATAAATTGCCTGTATCCCCTGAATGTCTCCCTGCTGAAGCGTTTCATAACACTGGTTTGGGTTCATTACATTGTTGCTGAGAACATGTCCCAACCCCAGAACATGCCCGATCTCATGTAGTGCCAGGTAGTAATATGAATCACATGTGGCATTCGCGATAGGCCTGATGACCAACAAACCTGCCAACTGATGACAAGGTTCGCCTGAAAAAGGCGGATATCCCAGTCCTCCCTGTGTGATATTGGCAATTGCAATTCGTATATCTGCTTTTTCATTATTTGGGATCTCAATAAATTTTAAAGGTACCACAGATGTCCATTCTAAAAGTGCTTTCTTGATACTTTCTTTTGAACTATCGATGACCTGATTAAAAGACAAGCTGATTACATCATCCTGCGAATGCGTATTAAATGTATAACCTGAATCCAAAAATGAGTAAGACAGTGTTAAAGAGTCTGAACGCTGAATTTGCCTGGAATTGGTCATATCCCATTGGAGACCGAACAGGCAATACGCCGCCTGACTTGAGCCATCACAATTTGAAAATATGAGATCGTTGCAAACAGAAAATCTGTTGCACTCTTCCTTATTACAAGAAGCAATAATCAAAACAAAAAGAAAAAACAACATCTTTTTATGGTTCATGGTGTGTGCATCGTATTTGCATATCTAGAAATTTTGTCGGCAATTTGAGTGGTTTTTTCGTCCTTGCATAGTTGCAGGCTGGCTAACCATAATCTATCCTGCATTGCCCGATTTAAAACGATTTCTTCCTCAGTAATATCAGTAAATTTTTTTTTCCACGTCATAAACCTGCCTGATTTCTTCAGGCTCTCTTCCATTTTCTCAGTAAACAAAGGAGCCATGATCATCCCACATTTTTCTATTGAAATAAATGTTCCCAACATCTTCATGAGCGTCGCCATTATTCTCATGGGAACAGGAATAATATTCAGTTGATTACTCCATACTGTTTCAGATATTTCAAAACCAATAAAGGAAAGTTTTGATCCTTTTATACCCCTATGCAAATGATGTAACTTCACCAAGAACATTCTTTTAGCAACCATGGCCTGATGGATGCCGCTTACATAACTCCAGGACTTTTTCATCTGCATATCATTCCAGCATATTTTACCCCCCCTGGTGACATTGAAAATGATTCTCCCCCCATTTTCAGCGTTTTCCAATAAATTCAATAAATTCAACGTCAACATAAAATGAGATAAATAATTGACTTGAAAATGTGAATCCATTCCATCTTCAGTTTCTACCCTTTGGGCCGCATAACCTAAACCGGCATTGATAAAGATACCATCCAGAAACGTATGTTTACTTTGAATCTCATTGATCGCATGCTTAACATCGCTGAGTTTGGCAAGGTCACATTGAATAATGGATATTTTATTATTCATGGTGATGCTTTCAATTTCCCTGATCGTTGACTCACCAAGTTCTTTGGATCTGCACAGCAGGATGATTTCATGCATCTGTTGATCAATTCCTGCCAATACTTTCGCAACTCCTTTTCCCATGCCGTTGGTGCCGCCAGTTACTAATATTTTCATTGTTAATTCCTCCTTAATTATATTGGTTCTTGTCTTTTGTACTCACTACATGCCATCATTTTGCATGCAGCCATTCTTATTTCACGGGTTATCTTCTGTGAAACAAGCGTAGCAGCAATTATGGCACTATTGTCCACCTTTATTTGCTTATTTTTTCGAGCATCGACCTGGAGCGGACATCATCCGGATCAATTTCTAGGGCTTTTTTAAAGCAGCCCTTCGCTGTGTTGAGATCCTCCTTTTGATAACAGGTTAATCCAAATCCATAATAATAGATCGCTATGTTTGGGTACAGTTTGATCAGGTACCTGAACCAGTCAATCGCCTCATCGAACTTTTTTTCATTTTTCAGGTTGAGGGCCATATCGAACAGCACATCACCTTTGGGTAGAACCGTAAAGCCATACTTTCTCGATAGTTCATCGAAATGGGATTTCATCTGAGCGATGCTGAATTTTCGCATTTCCAGGGTGACCGTGCATTCGGAGAAGAAAAAGAGCAGCGCATTGTGCAGCGAGGCGTAAGGCACATGGCCGTCGTTGCGGATCATTTCAAGCTTCCATGTGAATCCCTCCGGCGATTTCTGTTCAAGTATCTTCTCAAATTCCTGAATCGTATCCAGCACTTCAACATAATCCAACTCTCCGTGGTTCACGTATAGTTTTTTTATGAGTCCGCGGTTGGTCTCCAGAAATCTTCTGGTTTCATTCAACAGGAAACTAGGGCACCAGCCCAGCATCGGACTGGCAATTACATAGGCATCAAAGAGTGCGGGATGAAACAGGAGGTTGATTAATACGTACAGCCCGCTGTTTGATTGCCCTGCCAGTATTTTATAATTGTTGGTACTGTAGTTTTTATTGATTTCGGGAATCAGTTCCTTTTCCAGAAAACTGTAAAATTTCTCGGCCATTTTCAATTGATCTGAATCATCAGGGCAGCCCCAGTAGTTTTGTGCCACACCAGTATTCGATATCCCGATGAGGATCATATCAGGAATCCGCTCGCTGCTGAGGTTGTCAATCGTGGCGCAGGCATTGGCAAAGGTTGCAGCGCACTGGCCGTTCATCAGATACACAACAGGATAGGTCATGTTAGATCCGGAGTACCCATCCGGTAGGTGAACAAGATAGGAGACTTCACCACACAGGATTCCGGAATTGAAACTGTTTACCTGCCCGATGGTGACAGGCTCCTGGGCAATGAGGTTCGCCTGCGACATCAGGAAGCAGGTCATTACAAACAGAATATATTTCATGGATTCATGCATTTAGTGTTCATTCCTGCCCTGATTTTCATGGCATTGGTGTGTTAGAAACCACGTGTGCAGCGCATGAACTCGAATAAGCAGAAAAGAATCCGATCGTTGATTTCATTTAAAAGTGGAATTTGATCATGCAGGGAAAAAGGATGACTGATTTTTCCGGCAAAATAACTGCCTATTTTAACCCTGGTCGACCGTTATCGTGTTAAAGGACTGTTTATTTAAGGAAGAGGTGGTGTCCCGGCAAGCGTCTTTGCTTTTTCGCAAAAAATGACGGTGAGTTTAACATTCGTTGTTATTTTTTATTTTCAGGTTTCCAGTTTTTATATATCATTTCAAAACCTGCACATATGCTTTTAAATCCCAAAGAGTTATGAGATTCATTTTTATAATGTACGTAATCCCATATTAATCCTTCCGGTGCATTTTTTTCAAGCGCATCAATAAAAGGAAAAACTCCCATTTCCTTTTCATTTGACAACGAAATAAAAATTGATTTTTTAATATTTTTATGGTTCTTCATAAAATTTGGAATTTTTTTGACATAAGATTGATCGTCATACCATAAACTTGGATCAATGCATATGAACGAGTTGAATAAATCAGGTTGGTTTTCTAAAGCATAAATAGCAAACAATCCACCGGCTGAATGTCCAATAATACAACGGTCAAAAGCAGCCGGATATGCTGAATCAATAAAACTGACCAATTCTGAACTAATAAACTTAAGGAATTTATCTGCCCCACCACCTGTTGGGCACTCTTTCGAAGGAGAGGGCAAATAATCTTTTTCTCTGTCACTGGAAACAATACCCACCAGTATCATTGGAGGTAAGGTTTTTAACACTACAGAATAATAATTTATAATACCGAAGGTCGCAAAAAGATTGTTTCCAACATCTAAAACATAGACTACTGGAAATTTTTCCTCTGGCATATCTTTATAGTTATAAGGAGGTATAACAACAATGGTTTTCCGTTCGTTTAATATTTTGGAATCAAAGTGGATTTTATCACCTATCACTAAATCACCATACTTTTGCTGGGCTAAGCATATGTTTGACTGACAATAAGTTAAAAGTAAAATGAAGTAAAGGATTAATTGTATTTTACCTGTTTTCATATATAGTCTTTTAATCATGCGATACATTGTCCTGTTGGAATTATTACAATGAATGTTGACACCTGTCGACCGTTTCCGTTTTAACGGACTGTTTTTTTGAAGGCGGATCAGAGAGTAGTGTCTGTTTACTCACTCCAACATGAATTTTTTATAAAATTGTTCTTTGCCGGTCAATACAATGACAAAATATATCCCCTTGGAAAATCCTGCTAAATTAACAGTAATATTCGACAGATCATGGTATGTGTCGGATAGCACCAATTTCCCTTCAATATTAAATATTTTGATAGAAATCTCCTTGTAAGATTTCCCATCAAACAAAATATTAATCCTCTCCTTTGCCGGGTTTGGCACGACCTGAAAATTTTTTCCGGGAGTTTCAGATGACTCATGAGTCCCGGTGAAAATTACGGTTCTCAAACTGTCGATCAGATCATTAATTTTCACCCAGTAAATTGAACTTGGACTGCTATAACCGCTTTCGTAAAATAGATATTTATTGTCTGCGGTGACGAAAGGCCCGAAATCGTCATCCGGAGTATTTACCCTTGTCCCCAGGTTTTGAGGATTGGTCCATGTGCCTGTGTTGTCTTTGAAACTAATATACAAGTCAGTAGTTCCGTGACCACCGGGCCTGTTGGACATGAAAATCATGAATGACTCATCCTTTGAAAGAAAGAAGTCGCCTTCGTTTGACCCCGAGTTAACCGTAGACCCTAATCCAAGCAAGGTAGTATCGGAATTCTCTATTGCCAGCTTACAGATGTCAAACTGACCAAGTCCCTGCGCGGGGTGCGATGAAAAATAAAATTTACCACTCTCTGTTTCATTAAGGGAATGAACCTGGAATGAATTTAAAAACCGTGAAGGAGGAGCCCAGCTTGTTGCTGTTCTGTGAGAAATCCAGCCATCCCGGTAATTATTATTTTCAAAATACAAACGCTCCCCATCCGGGGATAATGAAAGGCAATAGTAATTGTTAAATAGAGGGAAAGGACCATTCCAGGCAGCATTTTCATACTTGTAGTATTTAAATCTGAAAAAGGTCCAGCTGTTGTTTGTTTCTTCGAAAAAGATCTCCGTTCCATCCGCTGAAATGGCAATTTTTTCAACAGCGTAGTAACCCGGATCCGGAGTGAGGTTAAAAATCTTTCTGATAGTACCGGGAGGTGTTTGCCCCAGGTAGGAGACAGAATCAGGAATGTTTTGCGATAAGGCAGTTCCAATAAACCAACCTGCAAGCAACAATGTCAACCTTAATTTTTTCATGGGAATATCTGTTTTTAGTGAAAAACTTCACAAATAAAACAAGGATTCCCTGTCTGCAGGTTCAGAAACAGGTTCCCGAACCAATAATAATTCAGATTTCATGTTGCCTGGTTTTCTCCCTGAATTCCTTTGGTGTCATGCCTGTATAAGTTTTAAACAATTCATTGAAAGCAGACTTGGAATTGAATCCTGCTGCATAGTATACCTCCTGGATGGTCTTTTCGCCCCGGGTATCCCCGGAGAGCACCCTGACGCATTCTTTAATCCGGAATTCATTAATCAGGCTCCTGAAATTCATCTTAAATGATTCGTTGATTACCTGTGAAAGCATCCTTTTATTAATTGAAATTTTTGTAGCTACATGGTTCAACGACAATTCCGGATTTAAATATGGTTTTTCAAGCTCCAGGTAGCTGTTCAGTTTTTGCAAGTAGTCGGATTTATCACGGTCATTCAACCTGCTGCTTCTATACTTAAAGGCGCAGTAAATGTCTGGCTTCAACAATAACACAAACATGATTATCAGTGTTAAAACAAGGATCAGCAGCATACAGATGCTACTGGTATAGGCACACCAGCCAGGTTGTCTCAAAATCACATAAACGGAAAAGAAATTGAGCTGAACGATCCAGATCGTTATAAAGCCATATAAAACAATTTGTAACCAGTTTACTACAGAAAAGTCACTGAACCCGTGAACCACAGGATTGAACTGAACATTCATTTTTTTTAGATAATCTATGGAGAAGATGATGTAAACAAGACTCTGAATAAGGCAGACTGCATCAACATAAAGCCCTGCCCCTGCAATCACATTCAGGTCGAAGTTAAAATAGCCGAAAAAACCCAGGCTGCAAAAAAATGGAATAAAATGAATGAAATGAATTGTAATTGGTTTGTTTTTATTGAGAAACGCTCTGAGGTAATAATACATCAAAGGTGCGGCTGTGAGCCGGGTTAATTTAAACACATAAATGTACAGATGAGATCTGATAAAATACTGATTCGCATAATTCCCCATTGCCAGTGCGATAAATATCTGTAACCCGAAAACAATCAACAGGGCTGCTAAAATTCTATTCTCAATTCTACTGCCTTTGGGAGTTAATAAAAAGAAAAAGAACAGCAAAGTGGTCATAAACATGCCCAGCAGTGCCACACTGTAGATGAATAATGTCATACTATTCATGGTGTAATTCCAAACAGGATCCAGGTCAGTTGACGTATTTTGCCCGGTATTCCTGGGGTGTATGATGGGTATACAGTTTGAACTGGTTGTTAAAGGACGATTTTGAATTGAACCCAACCTGGTATAGGACTTCCAGAATGGTGAGTCGGCTGGCTTTCCGATCGGCCAGGATTTTCATGCTCTCTGCTATCCTGAATTCGAGGATATAGTTTTTAAAACTCTTGTGAAAAGTTTCATTGATGATCATGGAGAGAATCCTTGGATTGAGCTGGATCTCGTTGGCCAGCATTTCCAGTGATATATCAGGATTCAGAAAGGGTTTATGCGACTCCATGTAAACATTCAGCCGGCGCAGGTATTCGGTTTTATCGCAATCCTGCAGTTTATTGTACCTGTATTTGGTCAGGACATAATAAATATCGGGTCTTATCAGTAGGAACAGCATCACGGCATTGACAAATAAAAACGAAGTAAGTGCGTAAATGCTCGCGGTATAGGCGCACCAACCCGGTCGTCGAAGGATCATAAAAATGGCAAATGAGTTCAGGTTCACGATCCATATCACCACGTAACCTGTCAGCAGGATTTGCAGCCAAGCGTTTTGCGGGGAGGTGTTCAGGTTTCCGGCGAAGCCCCGAAAGCTGATCTTCATCAATCTCATACTTCTTAAAGAAATCATGATGTAAATAAAATTAAACCCGAGAATCAGGATGGTCGTATAGAGATCCACAGGTGATTCCCAGATGATAAAATTGCTGGTATAATGGTAAAAAACAGATAAGAATAGAGTAACTGTCGCGAAGGGGATAAGATGAACCATATTAGCCAGGTTGAAAATTTCCCTCTTTTTCAAAAATGAAGTAATATAAAAGTAAAGCAAAGGGCCAATCAGGAAGGATGTCTGCCTCATCATGAAAATGGATTTATGCCAATTTATGAAAAACCGGAAACCGTATTCGCTAGTCATAAATGAATAAATAATCTGCAGATTAAAAATCAGAAGAAGCAGCGCTAATGTCCTGTTTTCGGATCTCACCCCTTTTGGGGTAATAAAAAAGAACAGGGAAAGAAACAAAGTCAGAAATACACTGATGACCACCAGGATCGTGAAGAAATTTAAATACATAAAATGGTTGTAAGAAATTCAGGTAACAAAACTATAAGATGCAACCGACCCGCTGAAATGTAATCGGTAAGTCAAGGAGATTATTCGTTAACAAAGAAGAATCAAGGGTTATGGTGGAGGTTTATAAAGTCCTTACTGCATCGCATTAATTCTTTTATTTCGCACCCTAGTATCGATTCCGCATTTTGACCGGTAAAATTGTCGTAAAAAGTGTCTATGTGATGAAAAACAGTAATCTAATTGGCGTGTCCGACATCAGGAATGTTTCTAGCCATCGGCTGGTTTTCAAATGAAGAAATCGATTCGTTAATGAATGCTTTATAGGGTATTTTCATCTTGGCGTATCTTATTGGTATAAAACCTTAAAATTTTAAACCAGTAAAACCATCAGTCATGAAAAAGTTTCAGAAGAATGTAATCCGTACAGGCCTGTTCTTTGTCCTTTTTGCCGGTTATCTTGTCGGTTTTCCACAGAACACATTGATAACGATCAGCGGACAGTTAAAGAATGCTAAAACCGGTGAAAAAATTATTTATGCAACCATTTCCGTTCCCAACACGGGTATAGGAACCGTGTCAAATTCCGACGGAGAATTCCTCCTCAAGGTGAATACATCGCTTAATGCCGAATACTTTGAAGTATCTCATGTCAGTTATGCAACCACAAAATTCAAAATCAGCGATGCAGTAGGAAAGGATAAGACTTTTTTTCTTGACATGAAACCCATTCAATTGAAAGAAATTTCCATTGTCCCCCAAGATCCACGTACCATTGTGGAAATGGCGCTGGGAAATATCAGCAAGAATTATTGTGGGGTGCCCAATATGATGAATGGTTTCTACCGTGAATACATCCGTCAGCGCCGTGATTATCTTTCTATTTCCGAAGCGGTTGTGGATATTTATAAAGCTCCTTATACTACCAGGGAGGATGACAAGGTCAAAATCTATAAGGGACGTATGGCTTCCAATGTGAAAAAAGCAGATACCCTGATGGTAAAGCTGCAAGGCGGACCGAATGTTTCCCTCTTGCTCGATATCGTGAAGCATACCGATCTCAGCATTACCCTGGACGTTTTGGATAATTATCAATTTGAACTGGAATCGATGGTAAACATTGATGATAAAATGAACTGGGTCATCTCTTTCTCACCTGCCCTTGAAAAAGAAGAACCGCTGTATTCCGGGAAGCTCTACATTGCTCAGGACAATATGGCCATTACCAGGGCTGAGTTCAGCCTTGACCTCAAGGACGAAGCCAAAGCTGCCCGCCTTTTCATCCAGAAAAAACCAGTGGGATTACGTTTTATGCCGACCTCTACCAGCTATCTGGTGACCTATAAAGAACAAAACGGGAAATATTATCTTAATTATGTACGGGTTGATCTGAAATTCCGCTGCGATTGGAAAAAAAGATTATTTAAAAATCATTATTCCGTGATGTCGGAAATAGCCATTACCGACAGGCGGGAGAATAATATACTTACATTTGCCAATCAGGAGGTATTTAAATCAAATATGGTATTTACGGAAAAAATACAGGATTTCGCGGATGCTGATTTCTGGGGGGAATATAATATCATTGAACCGGAAAATTCTATTGAAAATGCTATAAAAAAGCTTTCTAAAGGCATGAAAAAGTAGCCAGAAAAAATCAATAATTTAATATCATTCCTTATGCCTCTTTCAGGTTTTAACATACAAAGAAAAATCAAGGATGGAGATATTGGGGAATTTGAACGTTTGTTTACAAAATATTACAAACCCTTGTGTCATTATGCGGATAAAATCGTGAAAGATATGGATACGGCAGAAGATTTGGTTCAGGATTTTTTTTATCAGTTCTGGAAAAACAGAACATCGTTCAGCCTGAAATTATCACTAAACGCTTATTTGTATCAGTCGATTCGAAACAATGCTTTACACTATCTCAAACACCTTACTGTCAGGAAAAATCATGCAGAATTTGTTTTCAACGAATTCCGCGACAAAGCACCGTCTGAAATCTTTACTGATGCTGAGTATAATGATCTGGGCAAATTAATTAATGCAACATTAAAGGAGATGCCGGAACGCTGCGCCCGGATTTTCCGCATGAACCGTTTCGAAGGGAAGAAATATCGCGAAATAGCCATGATCTTGTCTGTTTCGGTGAAAACAGTGGAAGCGGAAATGGGGAAAGCGCTGAAGTTGTTTAGAATATCATTGAAGGATTATACCAGAGAGGGATCGTTATGAAAACATTCAGAGATAAAAACAAAGAAGCGGAAATAATCTCAAAATACCTGAGTGGTGAAATAGGCGAAGTGGAAGCCAGTGAATTTAAAGCGGCTATCTCTATTCCTCCTGATACCCGCAAGGCCTGGAGAAAACTGCACGATCGCCTTCAGGATGAGAAGTTGATACCGGCACAGCCGATTACCGGGAAAAGTTGGTTGATACAGCCAGTGATCAAAATTGCTGCTGCAATTTTGATCCTGTTGGGTATCGGTGCAGTTGTTTTTTTAACCATGAGCCGCAAACCTTCGGTTGAACTGGTTCAGTTGAATACTGCCAATGCAACGAATACCCTGATCAAGACCCTGGCCGATGGCTCAGTCATATATATCGCCGGAAATTCATCGTTTTATTTTCCTGAAAAATTTAAATCCGATTCTCGTAATGTCGAGTTGAAAGGAGAAGCCTTTTTCGATATTGCACCTGATCCAGGAAAACCTTTTATCATTGAAACAGAAACAGCCCTGATTCAGGTCATGGGTACGGAATTTAATGTTAAAACCAGAAATAGTCATGCTTTTGAACTTTATGTTAACCGCGGGAAAGTGAAAGTTACGTTGAAGACGGATCCGTTAAACAGTCAAATGGTGATGGCCGGTGAAATGATTTCAGCCATCAAGAATAGCCTGGTAAAGTCGGATTATATTGCAAGCGAAGCCAATTCCTGGTACAAACAACACATGCATTTTAAAGATGAATCTCTCCAGCAGATCATTCATGTGTTGAACCGGAATTTCAATACTAACTTTGTCCTGGCCGATAGGGAGACCGGAAAACATAGACTTACCGTTACCTTCCATGACGAAACACCCGAAACAATGACTGAGCTTATTTGTATGACCCTGGGCCTGACAAGTCAGAAAATCGATGGAAAAGTGGTTTTTTTTGAACATAAGAAAGGTAAAGAACAGCGTTAAAGGTTGTGAATTCAGCCTTTGGAGTGCCTGCTTTGAGGGTTTCATTATCCTCACGGGGATGATCTTGTTTTCATTTAATTCAGCCTTCGGCCAGGGCTCTTTGCTCGAAAAAAATATCAGTATCCCAAAACAAAAAACAACGCTTTACGAGGCACTGAATCAGATATCGCAAAATGCCGATTGTCTTTTTATCTATGATAGCGAAACCCTGGAAAACAATAAGCGGGTTAAATTGCATGCTGACCAACAGCCCCTCCATAAGGTACTCGACGAGTTACTTTCTAATCCTGGTCTTGCTTACAGGGTTCTCGGGAAACATATCCTGATTTACAGAACAAATCGGAATGAACTGCCTGTAAAAATAATCCAACCGCCTATGCCGGGATTGGATATCGTGAAAAATATTGAAATCAGAGGGTATATTTACGATAAAGAAAGCAAAGCGGCAATTCCCTTTGCCACCATTGGTGTTGCTGAGAAGAATATCGGGACCGTCACCAACATCGACGGTTTTTTTTTACTTAAAATCCCGGATTCACTCCGGGAGACTTCCCTGTTTGTATCTCACTTGGGATATTTAAGTCAGCAGATCCCGGTTCAACTGATCACGGATAGACCTGTTGATATCTACCTTCACCGAAGGGTGTATTCTATTCAGGAAGTGATAATCCGTTATATGGATCCGAATCTGATCATAGAGGAGGCAATGGAACATCGGGGGAAGAACTATCCGGGCAATCCTGTCTATCTGACCACTTTTTACCGGGAGGGTGTACAGAAAAATAACAAGTACATGAGTTATTCGGAAGCGGTATTTAAAGTCTATAAATCTCCTTTTGAAAGCGGGCAATCCGATCAAGTGAAACTACTGAAATCGAGAAAAATTCAGGATTCGAGTTCAGGGGATACAGTTATTCTGAAACTGAAAGCCGGTGTGCAATCTGCCCTCCAACTGGATGTGGTTAAGTTCATTCCGGGATTTCTTGATCAGTCACCTCCCGTCGAATATACCTATAGGTATACCAACTTGGTATCTTACCATAATCAGGATGCTTATGCGATTTCCTTTACGCAAAATCCCGGCATTCAAAGGGCATTATATTCGGGAACGCTTTATATTGGGAAAGATAACTTTCCCATTCTTGGCGCTGATTTTGAAATCAACCCCGCCTATCTGAATCTGGCAGAGGAGTTCCTCATCCTGAAGAAAAGCCGCAAGCTGATCGTTAAACTTCAGAAGATCAGTTATACGGTCAGCTATATACCCTTTCATGGCAAATATTACCTTCATCATGTGAGATGTGATATGCAACTGACTACAAGGAAGAAGCATCATTTTGTAACCAATCAGTTTCACACCTACCTTGAGTTGGCCACTTGTAACATTGATACTTCCAAAGTGGAGAAATTTCCTAAGCAGGAAACCCTGAAACCCAATGTGATATTTTCCGACCAACCCTACGATAGTGATCCTGCTTTCTGGGGTAATTTCAATACCATCACGCCTGAAATAAAACTCAACGAAGCACTTCAGGGGATTATCGGAAAAATCGAATGGATGAATGATCTTACTCCGTAATTGATTTTTCCACTGAACTTATATATCTTTGAGGGAAAAATTAATCTCTTCCCACACCATGAGTTTTGTAAATACTGAATACAGGGATCGTGTTGGCTGGATCACCATGAACAATGATGCCAAGCGGAACGCCCTGAGTTTTGAAATGTTATGCAACCTGATGGATGCCTTAGATGAGATGATGCTCAGGAAAGCACGCGTGGTGATCATCCGCGCCAATAAAGGAGCAAAAGTTTGGTCAGCCGGATTTGACATCGAGGAATTACCTCGGGATGGCAGCGACCCATTAGCATATGATAACCCCCTGCAGAAAGTGATCCGAAACATCATGGAATTTCCTGCACCGGTCATTGCCATGGCGGAAGGAAGCATCTGGGGAGGTGCCTGCAATATTGCCTTCGTGTGTGATATCCTGATCGGCACGAAAAACACTTCCCTGGCCATTACCCCGGCTAAAATTGGGGTCCCTTACAATACTTCCGGGATACTCCAGTTCCTTGACATCATCGGGGCTCATATTGCCAAAGAGATGTTTTTCACCGCTGAACCAATTTCGGCCGAAAAAGCCCTTGCACTGGGTATTATGAATCATATTGTCGCAGCTGAAGAATTAGAAGCAATCACCCTAAACATTGCAGAAAAAATCATTGCCAATTCTCCGCTGAGTATCCGTGTAATCAAGGAACAACTGAATATTCTTGGAAATGCCATGCCACTATCGCCCCAAACCTTTGAACATATTGATATGCTCAGGAAACTTGCAGGGACCAGCAAGGATTACTTGGAGGGGCTTAATGCTTTTTATGAAAAGCGAAAACCGGAATTTAAAGGGGAATAGTAAGTTTTGTGAATGAATTTTCGTAAAATTGCAGTTTTATTTTATATAGATATATAAGTATGATACCTGCAAGCATTAAAATCAGGAAAGGTTTTGATATCCAACTTGAGGGGGAGGCGGCGAAGAGCATTTTTACGACAACCCCAAGGACTGTTGCTTGTAAGCCGACTGATTTTACCGGTGTATTCCCAAAGATGCTTATCCAGGAAGGGGAGGCGGTTCAAGCCGGGACACCGATCTATGCCGACAAGTATAGGGAGCAGGTCGTTTTTACTGCTCCTGTCAGTGGAACGGTAAGAGAAATAAAGCGTGGTCCCAAACGCGTTATCCAGGAAATTATCATTGAAACCGGAAAGGACATCGATTATCTTGATTTTGGGAAAGCAGATCCTAATGCTTTAACCCGTGATCAAATCATTGAAAAAATGCTGAAAAGCGGAATCTGGCCGGTTATCAGGCAAAGACCTTACAGTATCATCGCCAATCCTGTCAGTCATCCCAAAGCCATTTTTATTTCAGCCTTCGACACCAGTCCATTGGGACCGGATTACAATTATATGCTGGAAGGGCAGGCGGACATTTTCCAGACAGGGATTGATGCCTTACACAAGCTGACATCCGGGAAAATTCACTTGAACATTCATGACGATTCAGCTAAATCAACCTTCTTTCTGGAAACCAAAGGCGTTCAAGTCAACCGCTTCAGCGGGACTCATCCCGCAGGCAATATCAGCACCCAGGTCAGCCGACTGGATCCGATCAACAAAGGAGAGGTGATCTGGTATCTTCGTCCCCAGGAAGTTTTGACGATCGGAAAATTATTCCTTTCAGGAAAATATGATGCCACGAAAATTTATGCCATTACGGGATCCATGGTTAAGTATCCTGCTTACTGCAAAACTCTTTCAGGAGCTTGTGTGGGGGACATTTTAAACGACCATCTGCATGCTGGGAAACTCAGGGTTATCAGTGGTAACGTGTTGACCGGTACACGAATAGATAAGGATGATTATGCCGGGTTTTATGATTCTCAGATTACGGTTATTCCTGAAGGAGATCATTATGAATTTTTAGGCTGGGCAATGCCGGGATTGAATAAGTTCAGTTTTTACAATCATTTCCTTTCCCGTCTTTTTACTAAAAAGAAATATTCCCTTGACACCAATTTACATGGAGGGGAACGCGCTTTTGTGCTCACGGGTCAGTACGAAAAAGTTTTCCCTTTCGACATTTATCCCATGCAACTACTCAAAGCGATCCTTGCTGAGGACATTGACCTGATGGAAAACCTGGGGATATATGAAATCGACAGCGAGGATTTTGCCCTGATTGAATTCATTGATCCTTCAAAAATTGAAATCCAGTCCATTGTGAGAAAAGGATTGGATATGATGAGGAAAGAAACGATATAATGACAAAAAGCTAACTTCCGATAATAATGAAAGGAGTAAGACGATATCTCGACAGGATTAAACCTCATTTTCAGAAAGGCGGCCGGTTTGAAAAGCTTCATTCGACCTTTGATGCTTTTGAAACCTTTCTTTTTGTTCCCAATAAAGTGACCATAGGCGGGAGTCATATCCGTGACGCCGTTGACATGAAAAGAACCATGAGCATCGTTGTATTGGCTATGATGCCTCCCCTGCTTTTCGGCATGTGGAATGTTGGTTATCAGCACTTTCTTGCCAACGGAATGGAAAGTACCCTCTGGCATAATTTCTGGTTTGGTTTCCTTCAGGTTTTACCTATCGTCATTGTTTCTTATGTGACCGGTCTATCCATTGAGTTTGGCTTTGCCCAATTCAGGGGACATGAAGTCAATGAAGGTTTTTTGGTCACTGGAATGCTGATTCCTCTGGTTATGCCTCCCGATGTTCCCCTCTGGATGGTGGCCCTGGCTACAGCTTTTGCCGTGGTCTTTGCAAAAGAAGTTTTTGGCGGGACAGGGATGAACATTCTCAATCCCGCCCTTACTGCAAGGGCTTTCTTGTTTTTTGCTTATCCCAAGGAAATGTCAGGTGATCAGGTTTGGATCGTTGATAAACCGGATGCGTTTACCGGAGCTACTCCGCTTGGGGAGGCACTGATTGGCAAAGTGGAACATATCCCAGCCCCCCTGGATATGTTTTTTGGATTTATTCCTGGGTCTATCGGAGAAACTTCAACCTTAGCCATTCTGATTGGAGCATTGATTTTATTGGTTACCGGGGTGGCAAGCTGGCGGATCATGTTTACGGTAGTACTTGGCGGACTGGTTATGGGCTGGATTTTTAACCTTGTTGCTTTAAATTCCTATATGCAGCTCCCTGCATGGGAACACCTGATCATGGGCGGATTTGCCTTTGGCGCAGTATATATGGCTACGGATCCGGTGACGGGTGCCCAAACAATCAAAGGACAATATATTTATGGCTTTCTGATCGGGTTTTTTGCCATCCTGGTCAGGGTGTTTAATCCGGCCTATCCGGAAGGAATGATGCTGGCTATCCTCTTCATGAATATCTTCGCCCCCCTGATCGATCATTATGTGGTTCAGGCAAATATCAGGAAAAGAAGAAAAAGATGGCAGAAATCAACGGTTGAGACTTAAACGCGTTTATCTTTAATGCATAAAATCAATGTTCAGTAACCGCTACATATTTATTTATTCATCTGTAATGGTGATTATGGTGGCCGTATTGTTGTCATCCACGGCCATGTTTTTACAAGCCCGCCAACAGAAAAACATGACGATTGCCAAAATACAGGGTATGCTTGCAGCCTTGAATATTGAAGCTAGTCCGGAAAATGCAGAAGCATTGTACAACAAATACATCAAAGCTGAGCTTGCTATTGACAAGGAAGGGAAAGTTGCCAGTATCTACAAGGATGGAAAACTTGAAAAGGGGGCAGTAAGGTCGTTTAATCTTGACTTGAAGAAAGAACTATATAATAAAAAATCAGGAAAGCCCTTTTTAAGCCCATTATTTATCGCCGAAGTCGAAGGGAAAACTATATATATTGTTCCTTTGCGCGGGGCAGGACTCTGGGGGCCGCTTTATGGCAATATTGCTCTCGGACCGGATTTCAATGAGATTGTGGGAGCTGAATTTTCCCATGACAAGGAAACTCCGGGGCTCGGGGCAGAAATTGCCACGAAAGGTTTTTCCAATCAGTTTATAGGGAAGAAGATTTTTGATCCTGAAGCAAATTTCAGTTCAGTTTTAGTAGTCAAAGGCGGAGCTTCCTCAATGTCACCCTCCATGCAGATTCACGGTGTGGATGCCATTTCAGGTGGTACCATTACCAGTCAAGGTGTTAGTGAAATGCTGAAAAACTGTCTTGAAAATTATCTCACTTATATTAAAAATAATATTATTCCATGAGTGCGGAAATAAAGGAAAGAGATCTGTTGTTTTCTTCAAAAAATCGCAAACTGGTCAGTGCCCCGATTAACCGGCAGAACCCCATAACCATGCAGGTACTGGGCATCTGCTCTGCCCTCGCCGTCACAGCCAAGATGGAACCGGCAGTGGTCATGGCCCTTTCAGTAGTGTTTGTGACGGCCATGGGAAATGTAGTCATTTCGTTGCTGAGAAAAACCATCCCCCCAAGGATACGGATTATTGTTCAGTTGACGGTGATCGCTACCCTGGTCATTTTGGTGGATCAGTTTCTAAAGGCTTTTGCCTTTGAGGTCAGTAAGCAGTTATCGGTGTTTGTGGGACTGATTATCACCAACTGTATTATCATGGGGAGATTTGAAGCTTTCAGTATGGCCAACAAACCCTGGCCTTCATTTTTGGATGGCGCCGGGAATGGGGCGGGTTATGGTTTGATTCTGATTATTGTCAGCTTCTTCAGGGAATTATTGGGTTCTGGTTCCATTTGGGGATATCCGGTATTGGAAAAAATGGGTTTATATAAGCTTGGTTATGAAAATAATGGAATGATGATCCTTCCGCCCATGGCACTGATCCTTATCGGGGTGATCATCTGGATTCAGCGGTCAAGGTTCCGCGATCTCATTGAAGAACACTGATGTAAAACCTTTTTATCATCCGATCATGCAAGAAATAGCCAGTATATTCGTCAAGTCCATCTTCATCGACAACATGATTTTTGCGTATTTTCTTGGCATGTGTTCTTATATTGCCGTATCGAAAACCGTTAAAACATCTGTCGGATTGGGTATTGCAGTCATCTTCGTCCTGGGTATCACTGTCCCTGTGAATTACCTGATCAATGAATACCTTTTAGGCCCTGGGGCTTTGGCCTGGTTGGGGCAGGAATTTGCCGGTGTCAGCCTTGATTTCCTCGCCTTTATTGTCTTTATTGCAGTGATTGCATCCATGGTGCAACTGGTGGAGATGGTAATTGAAAAATTTTCCCCTGCACTCTATAATTCCCTAGGGATATTTCTTCCTTTAATTGCAGTGAACTGTGCCATTTTAGGCGGTTCTCTTTTTATGCAGGAAAGGGAGTACCAATCGGTGGCCCAGGCCACAGCCTTCGGTCTGGGTTCCGGGATTGGGTGGTTCCTGGCTATCGTGGGTATTGCTGCCATACGTGAAAAGATACGCTATTCGAATATCCCTGCTCCCTTAAAGGGGCTGGGTATAACCTTCATAATTACTGGACTTATGGGAATAGCTTTTATGATGTTTTTGGGAATTAAAATATAAGCGCTCTAATTAAAGAACATGTTGTTGCAAGTCAGTATTGGAATCACAGTAATATCGAGCATCGTCGTTTTTCTTCTTGTACTGCTATTTCTGGTAGGTATTTTGCTATATGCCAGAAATAAGCTCATTCCTCAGGGGAAAGTAAAAATAATCATCAACGAAGAAACAGAACTGGAAGTCGATCCGGGGTCGAGTCTTTTAACTACCCTTTCCACTCACGGTATTTATCTGCCTTCAGCTTGCGGGGGTGGAGGTACTTGTGCCATGTGCAAATGTCAAGTACTGGAAGGTGGAGGCAGCATCCTTCCGACAGAGGTTGGTTATTTCACACGGAAAGAAAAGCAGGAACACTGGAGACTGGGTTGTCAGGTCAAAACCAGGGAAGACATGAAGATCGCTATCCCTGCTGAGATCTTCGGAATAAAAAAATGGGAATGCGAAGTCATCTCCAACCGGAATGTGGCCACTTACATTAAGGAATTCATCGTCAGGCTTCCGGAAGGGGAAAACCTCGAATTTAAATCAGGGGGGTATGTTCAGATTGATGTTCCGAAATGTGAAGTGGATTACAAGGACTTCGATGTGGAAGCGGAGTATCGTGGGGAATGGGATAAGTATAAGATGTGGGATTTAAAAATGATCAATCCCGAACCCATTTTCCGTGCATACTCAATGGCCAACCAGCCTTCTGAAGGGAATATCGTAATGCTTAATGTCAGGATTGCCTCTCCGCCCTTTGATAAAACCACAGGAACTTTTATGAAAGTCAACCCGGGAATCTGTTCATCCTATATTTTTTCCAGAAAAACCGGGGATAAAGTCATTGTTTCCGGACCCTACGGTGAATTTTTTATCAAGGACACCAACAGGGAGATGATGTTCATCGGGGGAGGGGCCGGGATGGCTCCTATGAGGTCCCATATTTTTGATCTTTTCAAAACGAAACACACTAGTCGCAAAGCCAGTTTCTGGTATGGAGGCAGATCAAGACGGGAATTGTTTTATATGGATGAGTTTGAAAAAATTGCAGAAGACAATCCCAATTTTTCATTCCATGTGGCGCTATCGGAACCCATGCCCGAAGACCATTGGGATGGGCCTGTAGGCTTCATCCATCAGGTCATCATGGACTCTTACTTGAACAATCACCCTGAACCGGAAGAAATTGAATATTACCTCTGTGGCCCACCACAGATGAATGCGGCAGTCTTAAAAATGCTTGACGACTATGGTGTGCCAGAAGAAATGATCGCCTTTGATGATTTTGGAGGCTAATTCCCTGTTCCTGCGTCTTTGTTCTTACAGTCTGCTCCGCCTTCCCCATGTCCACAACTACATTTCATGGGTTTTCCGCTTTTAGGATCACCACTGGAACAGGTTTTTTTGAATTCACCCCCTTTAATAAGGAACATTTTTATTGACATGGCTGCTATAGCAATAGCCAAAATAACGACGGATAGGAAAAGGATTTTCCACATATTCCTGAAATAATAATTGAAGAATGGGATTACAAAGATATCTTGATTTTGCGTCTTAATAAATATTATCTTTACTTAAGCTTAAGTTTGAAGTATCAAAATGAAAAAATTTCTTTTTCCCTCCATCGTGACAGTCGTCATCATACTAGTGATTATTTTATTGTTTTATATCGGCAGAAGAAAAGAAACAACCATTCGTCAGGATGTGCTCAGTGATATTCCGGTTAACGTTTATGTGATGAAAAAGCAGCAATTGTCCAATCTGGTGAGTATGGTGGGGGTTATCAATCCGGTCAACGATGTGAATATCATTTCCGAAGCCCAGGGTGTTGTGAAAACAGTTCATGTTAAAGTGGGGGATAAAGTAAAAAAGGGAACGGTGCTGGTTGAAATTGATGACCTTGTGCGAAAATCAGATATGGCTCGTTCGGAAATTAACTATTTCAAGGCAAAGCGTGATTTCGAGCGAAATAAAACGTTGTATGAGCAGAATTCCATCTCTGCTGCACAACTTGACCTCTCGAGGTTGGATATGCAATCAGCTGAGAATGATATGACCCGCTCTCAAAAAGCCCTTGACGATACCAAAGTGAAAGCGACCATCAGCGGAACAATCAATGCTAAAAAAGTGAATGAAGGTTCTTACGTCCAATTAAATTCGACCCTTGGTAATATCGTGGATATCTCTACCCTTAAAGTAAGGGTCAATGTTTCTGAAAAAGATGCTTTTATGCTTCACCCCGGCGATTCGGTCGGAATTACTACGGATGTTTATCCAGGGCAGACCTTTTTCGGCTTTGTCGATAATATTGCTTCAAAGGCGGATGATGACCACACTTTTCCTATCGAGATCAAACTTCCCAATTCGGCACAATATCCCTTGAAGGGAGGTATGTTTGCCAGGGTCAATTTTATTTCCATTACCTCAAGGAACACGCTCGCAATTCCCCGTGAAGCATTGACAGGCAGCGTAAAAAATGCACGGGTTTTCGTCATTACCGGAAATATGGCAAGGTTGCGTAACATTACGATTGGACGTGAATCCGGTCAGTTGTTAGAAGTGTTAAATGGATTGGAAGAAGGAGAACTTGTGGTGAGCAGCGGGCAAAGCAACCTCTCAGATAACGTCAGAGTGATTATTATTAAGTAACAAAATATTGAATCCGGACATCTACATTCTTCAATTTTAAATCATACGAAATGTCCTTGACCGAATTAGCAATCAAAAGGCCTTCTTTTATTATTGTAATCTTCCTGGCACTTGGATTAATAGCAGTATTTGGTTACTTTCAGCTGGGGTATGAATTGCTGCCCAAAATTGAAGCCCCTTATGTTACGGTTCAGACCATTTATCCCGGAGCTTCACCAGCTGAGGTGGAAAGTAATGTTACCCGTGTCATTGAAGATGCTTTGTCCGGGATAGAAAAAGTTAAAAATATCACTTCCGTTTCTTATGAAGGATTTTCCATTGTTTTTCTTGAATTTTATCGATCGGCTAAAATCAATTTTGCCGTACAGGATGTTCAGCGAAAGGTAAACGAAATCATTTCCACTCTGCCCAAAGATTCAAAAACTCCAGCGCTCCTGACATATTCCGCCAGCCAGATGCCTGTTCTAAGGCTTTCCCTGACTTCTAATTTGCCTCCTGCGAAATTTTATACCCTGGTAGACGACCAGATAAAGCCAGGACTGTCCAGGGTTCCCGGAGTAGGAAATATCATCATTACCGGTGGCTCAAAAAGAGAAATCCGGGTCAATGTAGACGCTCAGAAAGCAAGGTCCTATGGTCTTGGGATAGGTCAGGTGGCAAATTCGCTGTATACGGCCAATATTGATTTTCCTACTGGAAAGTTAATGGATCCTTCCCACCAGTTTGTTGTCCGCGTAGCCGGAAAGTTTACTTCCCTGGAAGAAATGAAAAATCTTGTCGTAGGTTATTCAGCTCAGGGAGGTGAAATACGGTTGAGTGATGTTGCTGAAGTTCAAGACGGAACAGTTGATCCGACAAGAATTAGCAGGTTTAACGGGGTTAATGCACTGGGCATGGAGATTCAGAAGCAAAATGATGCCAACATGGTTAAGGTTTGCGAACTTGTCCATAAGGAATTATCAAGGCTGGAATCCGATTTTAAAAACATCAGGCTGCATTTCGATATCGCGGATGACCAGAGCATTTATACCATGAAAGCAGCCAATGCCGTAATGGAAGATCTTGGATTGGCGATCCTGCTTGTAGCTTCGGTAATGTTTCTTTTTCTGCATTCATTCAGAACTTCTCTGATCGTAATGGTATCCATTCCCTGTTCTCTTACCTCTGCTTTTGTTGTGATGTGGGTTTTTGGTATGAGCTTAAATCTTTTTACTTTACTGGCTTTATCCCTTGTCATCGGCATTCTGGTGGATGACTCCATTGTGGTACTTGAAAATATATATCACCATTTGGAAAAGGGAGAAGGTAAATTTTCCGCGGCACTCAAAGGAAGAACTGAAATTGGTTTTGCTGCGGTTTCCATTACCTTTGTCGATATTGTTGTCTTTGTTCCTTTAGCCCTTACTACAGGACTTATCGGCGATATTGTCCGGGGGTTTTCCATTATTATTCTGGTCTCAACCCTGACCAGCCTCCTGGTCTCATTTACGGTTACTCCGATCCTGGCTTCACGTTTTGCCAGACTTGAATCATACGAAACCAGATCCTTGCTAAACCGTTTTGGGAAACTGTTTGAACAAGGCTTCAGTTATATTACTGAAAAATATACTTCCTGGCTTGAATGGAGCCTTTTACATCCCAACAAAGTGCTTACCCTGGTCGCCGCCGGTCTCTTGCTCACCTTGCTGATTCCCATCGCCGGCCTTACGGGTTTTGAATTTATGAAACAAACCGATCGCAGCCAGTTTTCTGTTGCCTTGGAATTTGCCCCGGGAACTACCCTTGAAAGCAATAATCGCCAGACCCAAAAAATCGAACAACGTATTGCTGCCCTGCCAGAAGTCACCAGCATCCTTACCAACATAGGGAAAGGGGGTGATGGCGTATCAACAGATAATCAAACTGAAATTGTGGTATCCTTATGTGCAAAAGAACTTAGGTCATTGTCAACTGTGGCACTGGGACAGAAAGTAAAAAAACTAACATCAGACATTCCCGGGGTCAAGGTGTATATCAACCAGATTGATTTTACCGGTGGAACGAGCGGCGCTCCAGTTAGCGTTGAAATCACCGGGGTGAATTTCGACAGTATCATGAAAACTGCTGAAATAGTAGCCCGCAATCTTATTCTGACCCCAGGAGTGACCTATCTTAAATTTTCTGCTACAAAAGGGAACCCTGAGACCAGGGTGGAAATTGACCGCCAGAAAATGGCTGCCCTGGGACTTACGGTCACGGATGTGGGCACCACCCTGCAGGTCGCCCTTACCGGCAATAATGACTCAAAGTATCGTGAGGGCTCTAATCAATATGATATCCGTGTTTCACTCGATAAGTTCGATCGCAGTAATCCGGACGACATTGCCCATCTTTCTTTTATCAATCCGAAGAAAGAAATCATCGAATTACAGCAGTTTGCCACCATTTATCAATCCTCTGGCCCAACCAAACTAGAGCGGAAGAACCGCAATGCCATGACCAACGTTAGTGCCTACACCGATGGTTCCCCCAGTGGTTCCGTGATCCAGGCATTTACGGCAAAAATAGGGGATTCAAAGGCTGAGGGGACAAGGATCAGGTTTGGGGGAGATCAGGATGAAATGCTGACTTCATTTCTTAGCCTTTTTGTTGCACTTATTGCCGGAATCCTTTTTGTTTACTTTATCATGGTGATTCTTTACGATTCCTTCGTATATCCTTTTGTGGTCCTATTTTCTATCCCGGTTGCCCTGATTGGAGCTATTCTTGCCCTTGCCATCACAGGTAATACAATCAATGTGTTTTCCATTCTCGGGTTGATCATGATGGTCGGACTGGTTGCCAAAAATGCCATTCTTATTGTTGATCGTGCCAATGAAAGACGTTCTGCAGGGGAAACTATCCGCAACGCATTGATTGATGCTGGCAGAATGCGTATCCGCCCGATTTTCATGACTACCTTAGCCATGATCTTCGGGATGCTTCCCATTGCGACGGCTTCAGGTGCAGGTGCAGAATGGAAAAACGGCCTGGCCTGGGTTTTAATTGGCGGCCTGACCAGCTCTATGTTTTTAACCCTCATTGTCGTACCTATCATTTATGAGAAAATGGCGACATTCATCGAGAAAAGAAAAAAACAGGGAGAGGATAAAATCATGATAGATCAAGCAAAAAGATCAGTAACAAACTTTAAATTATGGTTGCCGTTTATCTTACTTTTTACCCTTTCCAGCAATTCCCAGGCCCAGCAAGCATTGACGTTTAAAACCCAAAGGATCAGGATCGCTGTCGTTTATGATGGCCCTGCAAGGGTTAACCAGGAATTTCAAAACTATATTGTTCAGGAAGTGGAAAGCCTGATGGCCGGGCAGGTGGATGTTGATTTTATGGATATCCAACCTACCACTGGGAAATGGACAATGGAGACGGTTCATGCCATCCATGATCAATTGCTCTCCGATCCCAGCGTCGACATCATCATCTCCATGGGAGTCCTGGGTTCTCAGGATTTGGCTGAACGAGCGGCCTTATCAAAACCAGTTATTGCCGGGATGATCCTTAACCATGAATTGCAAAAGATCCCCTGGTCAAATGGTAGCAGCGGCAGACCAAATCTCTCCTATATCCAGTTAAAACCTTCCCTCGATAACGAATTTAAAGAGCTGAAAAAAATCGTTCCATTCAGGAATATCTCTATGGTGATCAGTAGGGATTACTATAGAGTGATCAATCCCGACCATATTCCCCTTGGAATTTTTGATACTGTTGCTGGAGTCAGGATCAACCTGATCTTTGCGGATACTTCAGCAGATGCAATTTTAAACTCTATTCCGGATGATGCGGAAGCAGTCTATCTCGACGCCCTCTTCCGTATGCCTGATAAGGAATTTTACCGCATGATCGACTCGCTGAATGCAAAAAAAATACCCAGCTTTGGATTTGATCAGACCTTGGTTGAAGAGGGTGTACTGGCTTCTGTCTATCCGCGGATCATTGCCAGACTGTCGAAACGAATGGCTTTAAATGTGCAACAGATTTTATTGGGACATAATGCTTCCGTTCTGCCGGTTGAATTGCTTGCAGGGAAAGGATATTTTCTAAATCTGGGGACTTTCGGGAAACTGGGACTGAAACTCATTTCCTGGGATCTATTCACCGAGGCCACCATCGTGGATTTGAAAAAACAGGATACCGCAGTAAGGTTTATTTCCCTTCCCGATTTGATTACTGTAGCCCTAGATAGCAATCAGGATCTGGTAGCCAAAAAATTTGATGTTCTTGCTGGATCAAAGGATATTAACATTGCTCGTGCTGCACTTCTTCCTTACATCAATATCAACGCGACTGGAACCTTAAACGATAAGCTGAATTATCAACCTCCGCAAATGATCACGGCCAATGCAGGCGGAACTCAGACAATTTACTCAGAACCGTATTGGGCTGAGGTAAAAGTTGCAAAATCCAGGCAATCTGCCCGTGAGGAAGAACTTAACGCTCAAAAACTTGAGATCGGCAACCAGGTTGCTCAGGCTTATCTCGATATTCTCGAATATCGCGGTAATTTTTATCTCCTGATCAATAACTTGATGATTGCCAGATCAAACCTTGAGGTTGCACGCATGAAAAAGGAAACAGGTTCTGCAGGAGAAGATGAAGTACTGAGGTGGCAGATCGAAGTGGCCCAATCCAAGAGGAATGTCATTTCGTCTTATGCTTCCATCACTCAGGGCGCTTATACACTGGTTCAGCTCGTACACGCGAAAAGCCTCACTTCCTATGATATTGCTGAATTTAAATTGGAGAAATCCGGCCTGATGATCGCCGATTCAAGCTTTCTGTCGATCCTTGATGACCCTATCCGTTTACAGAAACTGGGACATTTTCTGGTCAAGGAAGGCATCGCTAATTCACCAACGCTCAGTCAGTATAAATTCTTGATAGAAGCTCAGCAACGATATTATCAATCGAGCAGTATTTCCAGATATATTCCCACGGCAACTGCTTTTGGAAATTACAACAATTATCTGTATCAGTCGCCTTATCAGTTACCGGGAGGTATAACTGCTATTAACCCAAGTCAATCCTGGTCGATTGGAGCTAAAGTCGAAATCCCGCTTTTCACAGGCTTAAAAAACAATGCCATCGCTCAGAAGAATCGTTTGACACTGGCTCAATTGAAAAGTGAGCAACAATCAGTTATCGATAAACTCGAATCTTCCATCTTTTCCAATCTTTCTGCCTTGATGTCGGCCTATTATGATTATAAACAAATGTTAATCGCGGAAAAAGCTGCGGCAAAGAATTTTGATATCGTCAACAACCAGTATCTCCTCGGGAAGAAAAGCATTCTTGATGTTTTGGATGCACAACGACAAAATCTCACAACCGGGATGTCAGTAAATACTACTTTCAGCTCTTTCGTGAAAAATTATTTTAAACTCCAGCAATCGTTGGGCAGACTGGATTACCAGTTGACAATCAGTGAAAAATCTGAGTTTAAAAAACGGCTGGAAGAATACATGCGTCAGTAAACCACGGGGTCAGATTATAGCGAATTAAACATGAAAGACCAGAACACTTAAAGCCCAATAAGTGACAGAGCCTGCAATATATCCAATAAATGCCCATAAGGAGATCTTTTTCAGGTACCAGATAAAATCGATCTTTTCCATCCCCATGACGGCGACTCCTGCAGCAGAACCGATTATGAGCATACTCCCTCCTGTTCCTGCACAGTAAGCCAGCATTTCCCAGAAGTAATGGTCAGGCATGAAGGTGTTCTGATACATCCCCATGGCTCCGGCAACTAGAGGAACATTGTCTACCACCGATGAAAGTACACCGATAATGACATTGATCACGTAAAGGTTTCCAACGTATTTATCCAGTGATTTTGCAAGCAGGTCTAAATGACCTACCGTCTGAAGCGCAGCCACGGCCAGCAAAATACCGAGGAAGAAGAGGACACTTGCCGTATCAACTTTATGAAGCACCCCTGCTACAGTTCGTTTTGAACGAAATTCGTCATTTTTGGATTTATGAAGAATCTCGGTGACAATCCACAAAACACTAAGTCCGAGTAAAATCCCAATATAGGGGGGGAGATGTGTGATGGTCTTGAAGACAGGAACAAAAAGCAGGGAACAAATGCCGAGCCAGAATACGAGATTTCGCTCAAAATAGGTGGTAGGATTCTTGACATGCTCAGCATCTGCCTGGGCTGATTTTTGGATATTCCCTTTCATTGTCATGGATAGCAAGGCCAGAGGAACGACCATGGAAATAACACTGGGGATAAAAGTTTTAATGATGATATTGACAGTAGTCACATGGCCTCCAATCCAGAGCATGATGGTGGTCACATCGCCGATAGGGCTGAAAGCGCCCCCACTGTTGGCAGCGATAATTACCATCCCGGCAAAGAACCAGCGTTCTTTTTTATCGCTTACCAGTTTTCGCAACAGTGCAACCATCACGATGGAAGTGGTCAGGTTATCAAGAACAGCGGAAAGGAAAAAGGTAATGACACTGATTACCCAAAGCAATTTTACTTTGTTGGTCGTTTTAATCTTGTCAGTAATGATGCGAAATCCTTCATGTGAATCAACCAGCTCAACAATGGTCATAGCGCCAAGCAGGAAAAAGAGAATTTCTGAAATTTCTCCCAGATGTTCAAGCAGTGCATGATGAGACAACCAATCTAAAAAACTCCCGTCGGGATTTTTCAATAGGTATTCATGGAAGGAAGAGGGGTTCACAAGGAGCTGGTCGCCACCGATCACAAACAACACCCACATCGCAACTGCGAGAAAAAGTGCAGTGGCTGATTTGTTCACTTTGAGCGGATGCTCCAAGGCTATGGTTGCATAACCAAGGACAAAAACAACAATCATTAAGGTAAACATAGTCGATAAAATTTCAGGTTAGAAATATTGATGATTACTTTTTTCCATCAGACGATCCCGGAAAATCCCATGAATGCAAGTGCCATCAACCCTGCCACAATCAGGGCAATGGGAACACCGCGCATGCCTTTGGGAATACCGACGAGTTCAAGTTGCTCGCGAATCCCCGCAAATAATACCAGAGTAAAACCAAAACCAATGGCATTTCCTATGGCAAACACCACGCTTTTGACCAGGTCAAAATCCTTCTGTATGACTAGGATAGCTACCCCGAGAATAGTACAGTTGGTCGTGATAAGTGGAAGATAAACCCCCAAAGCCTGATAAAGTGCCGGACTGATCTTTTTCATGATGATTTCCACCATCTGAACCAGTGCGGCAATAACCAGTATATATGAAATGGTCTGAAGAAAGCCGATATTCAAAGGGAGCAACAGATAAGTATAAACGATCCAGGTAACAATAGTGGCCAGTGTCATGACAAAAATTACAGCAGCCGCCATCCCCGTCGAAGTAGCAATTCTATTGGATACCCCAAGGAAGGGACATATCCCCAGAAACTGGGCCAGTACAATATTGTTGACAAATACCGTGGAAATGATTAGAATTATATATTCCATAATAATTTATCTATTTTGTTTTTCTCAGGTTATTGATAAGGGCTATAATGAACCCCAGGGCAATAAAAGCACCCGGTGCAAGCACAAAGACAAGGATACCATCGGCCTTGATAAGCTGAAAACCGAAAAAACTGTAACTTCCCAGAAGTTCCCGAATCGTTCCAAGGATCATCAGGGCGAAGGCAAAACCCAATCCAATTCCAAGCCCATCAAGAAATGACTTCCAGATATTGTTTTTTGAGGCAAAAGCCTCAGCACGCCCAAGTACAATGCAGTTGACTACGATCAGCGGAATAAAAATCCCGAGGTTGTCATATAGACTCGGTTCCCCGTTGGGACCAGGAGTGTTGAAGTAGGCCGACATCAGCAGGTCTACGATGGTGACAAAGGAAGCAATTACGACAACAAAAGCCGGAATGCGAACTTTGTCAGGGATCACATTTTTTATTAATGAAATCACCACATTCGAAGCAACCAGGACAAAGGTAGTGGCCAGTCCCATACCCAGGCCGTTGATGGCTGAAGTAGTGGTGCCAAGGGTGGGACACATCCCCAGAAGTAAGACAAATACAGGATTCTGTTTGATAAAACCCTTGGTAAATTCTCCAAGATTACTCATGTCGGCCTCCTTTCATGTAAGCATCGTAGGCGCGTTGCAGCGCATCACAATAAGCCCGGGACGAAATGGTCGAAGCGGTGATGGCATCTACTTCCCCCCCGTCTTTCTTTACTGATAACCTGAATGTACCCGGATTCTTTCCATTGAATTGATCCTTGAAGAAGGATTGGGTTATCTTGGTGCCGAGTCCCGGCGTCTCCTTCTGGAGCAGCACCGATGTATTGATGATGTTTCCTTCAGGAGACAGGCCGACCATCACACGGATCAGCCCGCTGAAACCTTTCATGGTATAGGATTCAATGGCAGTACCTATCAGCTTCCCGTCTTTTTTGGCGGGGTAACAGGTCAGGGAATCGCTGCCATCGGCAGTTGGAATACGGTAAGCTTCAGTGTTGGGTTCATTGTTGAAGTCCGGAACGACTTTCTTGATCGCAAAATTTTTCTTGGTATTGTCTGCTTTAGCCTTTGGCCCTTTGGTCAGCTCATACACCACCCCAAGTGAGGCAGAGGCAAGGAATGTGACAAGAAAAAGCGTCAGGGTCATGGAAAGGAAAGTTGATTCTTTTTTAGCCATGTTTTACCTCCTTCCCGAAACGTGAAGGTTTAAAAGCTTTATTAATCAATGGAACGAATGCATTCATAATCAAAATGGCAAAGGATACCCCTTCTGGATAAGCGCCCCAGACACGGATTAACATGGTGAGTACTCCGCATCCGAAACCAAAGATCAGCATTCCGCTTTTACTCATCGGTGAAGTGACCATATCGGTAGCCATGAAAATAGCTCCAAGCATCAACCCTCCGGCAAGCAAGTGAAATACGGGGTCAAGGTAACGGGTGGGATCAACAAGGTATAGGATACCAGCAAAAATAAATACAGTCAGAATATAAGCAATCGGGATATGCCATGTGATAATCTTACGGAAAATCATATATAATCCGCCCAGAAGAAGGGCAAGGGCAGAAACTTCACCCAGCGAACCCCCCATATTTCCAATCAGCATCTCAGCATAAGAGGGCACTTTCCCCATAAGGGTTGAAATGGCATCCCCTTTGTGAAGTCCTTCTTTAATTATTCCCAGAGAGGTTGGCCCGGTCACTGCATCGACCAAAACGAAGCGATTTTGAAGTGGCAATGGCCATGAAGTCATGGCAACCGGGAAGGAAATAAGCAGGAATACACGTCCAACCAGAGCAGGATTGAAAGGGTTTTTTCCCAAACCACCAAAACTCATCTTGGCAACAGCAATACAAATGACAGACCCGATGATTACCATCCACCAGGGCAGATTGCTGGGGACGTTCATCGCCAGAAGAAGACCGGTGATCACAGCAGATCCATCGGATATTGTGGGTTTTTCTTTCAGTAGGAACTTTTGAATCACGTATTCCACAATCACACAGGACAATACAGCAACAGCCGTTATGAAAATGGCACCAATCCCAAAATACCAGAAGGATACCAGGAGTGCTGGTATCAGGGCGATCACCACGCCCCACATGATTTTTTTTATCGAAGCATCTCCGTGAGTATGCGGTGAACCGGAGATAATTAACAAGTTTGCCATAGTGTTTTATTTTGCTCTGGTTCTCATCAGTTGTCCGACTTTAGATTTGGCGATTCGGATGTTATCCAATAAAGGCCGACCGGATGGGCAGGTAAAAGAACATGAGCCACATTCCATACAATCCATTACACCTTCCGACTCGGTCTGCTCGATGAGCTGCGCCTCGGTCATCTGGGCGATGAGGTAGGGGGCAAGTCCCATCGGACAGGCAAAAGAACAGCGGGCACATCGGATGCAATGAGAAACAACCGGACGTTTTGCCGCTTTGCTGTCCATCACGACTAATCCTGACATCCCTTTAATCACCGGGATATCGGTCGAACCGACAGCTTTTCCCATCATCGGACCCCCATTGATGATCTTCAATGTGTCCTCAGGTAAGCCTCCGGCTTCTTCAAGCAGCATGGAAATGGGTGTCCCGATTCTGACCAATAGATTGCAAGGCGATTTGACCAATTTCCCAGTTACAGTCACCACCCTTTCGATAAGGGGTTTGTTTTTTTGAACCGCTTCATAAACGGCCACTGCCGTTCCGACATTCTGCACCACACAGCCGGTTTCAATAGGCAGCTTGCCTGAAGGGACTTCACGGTTCAGGACGGCTTTAATGAGCTGTTTTTCTCCCCCCTGAGGATATTTCACTTTCAAGGGAACGATCTCAACGCCAGAATGCCGGAGGCTGATTTTTTCCAGATAACTGATGGCATCCGGCTTGTTGTTTTCGATGCCGATATAAGCTTTCTCCACCCCGAGGGCAGTCATTAGAATACGAGTTCCAACCATCAGTTCTTCCCCTTTTTCCAACATCAACCTGTGATCGGAAGTCAAATAGGGTTCACATTCCACTCCGTTGATGATGAGGCATTCAGCTTTCTTCCCTTCAGGTACCATCATTTTAACGTGGGTGGGAAAAGTGGCGCCACCCATCCCGACAATACCAGAATCCTTGATCCTGGAAAGGATCTCTTCCCGGCTCAGGGTAATTTCTTCCTTTAGGCTTTCACTCCTGTCAATGGTTTCTAACCATTCATCACCTTCTGTGGCGATCTGGATGGCTTTTTTACGGTAACCGCTTGAATCCATGAAATCATCAATTTTCAGCACGCTGCCGGAAACGGGTGAATGAACGTTTGCGGAAATAAAGGACTGCCCTTTACCGATTAATTGTCCGACCTTGACCTTGTCCCCTTTAGCCACAATGGCTGCGGCAGGAGCTCCGATATGTTGAGCCAATGGCACCGTGACTATCGGGGGGAGAGAAAGCTGTCGAATCGGGCAATCGGAAGAAATCTTGCTCTCTTCAGGATGAACACCGCCCAGGGTAAATGTTTTTAAAAGCATATATTATTTTCTTTTAAACAACCAATGCAAGATCATTGACTGTTAACTTCCTTATTTTCGGTCTCAGAGACCTGCTTTTTTCGTTCCGGGAAATTTACCTCCCAAATGGCATGAGTGGGACAAACAACCACACATTTTCTGCACATCGTACATTTTTCAGCATGAATATAAGCCAGGTTATTTTCCATTGAGATGGCCTCAAATTTACACTCTTTCACACATTTCCCGCATCCGATACAAGCCACTTCACAGTTCTTCTTTGCAATGCCACCTTTTTCCTTATTGACACAACTGATAAATATCCTGCGATCTTTTTTCCCTTTTGGACGTAATTCGATAATATCCCGCGGGCAGGCTTTGACACATGCTCCGCAGGCCACGCATCGATCCTGAATTATGACCGGTAGCCCGGTTTCTTTATCCATATACATGGCATCAAAGGTGCAGGCGGCCACACATTCTCCTCCGCCAAGGCAACCGTAAGGACAACCGTTATCGCCTGAATGAAGCGAATGCATAAAGGAACATGAATCAATTCCTTCATAGGTTGTTTTCAGGGGAGCATTTATCAGCGTTCCGTTACATCGTAAAACCGCGATCATGGGATCTTTTTCCGCCGCTTCCTTTCCGATAATCGGAGCAATCAGCTTCAACAGATCATTCCCTCCAACAGGGCAAAACATGTTATCAAGGGTTTCATTCTTCACAATAGACTCTGCAAAATTTCTGCAACCGGCATAACCACATCCCCCGCAATTGGCAGCAGGTAAAATTTCTGCGATCATGTCAATGCGCGGATCTTCAATCACCTTGAATTTTTGAGCGATAAAATACAGGATCACGGCCGAAACCACGCCAAGGATGCTTAGGGTGGCTACAACAAAAATGATAATGGTACTCAAAACGTGGAATATTTAAGGTTGTTATATTATTATTCAGTTCCGGATAAATGTTTCATGTATTGGGCTCTGTGGTAAAACACAGGATTTTCAGCATTTTTGACGCTTAATTTACCACGAAAATCATCAATGGATTGATGTCCATGTTGTTCCATCCAGCGGGTAAGTCCTTCAAGAATCTCAGCTATACGATCAGCTCCATGAAGGTAAAGGGTGGAACAAAGTTGTGTCGCTTTTGCGCCCACCAGGAGCAGCTTAATTACAGCATCTGCGTCATGAAGCCCGGTGGAAGCTGAAATATCACAAGTCACTTTGTCGGATAGCATGGCGATCCAGCGAAGTGGAATTACCTGTTCGGCAGGACTGCTATAGAGATTTGAAACCTGCAGATGCATGGTTTTCAGGTTGATGTCCGGAGTATAAAAACGGTTGAACAACACCAGTGCTTTTATTCCGGTCCAGGAAAATTTACGAATCGTTTGAACCAGACTAGTGAAATGATATCCTATCTTCAGGGCAATGGGAATACTGACATGCGCTTTGACATTTTCAATAATATCAAAGTACATTTTTTCTCGTTCTGCTCCATCAATATCAAGAATTCCGGGCATGAAATAAATGTTTAATTCAAGTCCATCAGCCCCAGCCTTCTCAATATCTTTTGCCGCCTTCACCCATTCGTTGGAAGAGATGCAATTGATACTGCCTAAAACAGGAATTTTAATGGCTTTTTTTGCCTCCCGTATCAAATTCATATACTCACCTACGGAATTTTCCTGGGTAAAACCCTTGATGTAATCCAATGCCTCAGGATAATTATTGTCAAGGTGTTGATAATTGAGCAACTTATTGGTTTCAAACATGATCTGTTCCTCAAACAAGGATTTCATGACCACTGCCGATGCACCACGTTTTTCGTATTCAAGAAGATTTCCCGGAGATTTTGTGAGCCCTGAGCTGCCGATGATGATGGGATTCTTCAAACGAAGCCCCATATAAGAGGTAGAAAGGTTCATCATATCACTTTTTTGACTTTCTTTGCAATATTACAAAGATTCTTCTGTATTACCATAAACATATATTGATGTATCATATAATAATTTTGTAATATGTTCATTTAATATACTGATATACAGGTCTATGAAAAATGTTATTACCCATCCGGGCATTGTGACCAAATTAACAGATGAGGGGGCTGAAGTGACGATTTCTGTTGAATCAGCCTGTGGGACTTGCCATTCACGGGGAGCATGCCCGGCTTCTGAAATGAAGGAAAAAAAAATATTCATTAGGAATCCGAATGTAGATGTTAAACCCGGAGAGTCGGTTAATGTAAGCATGAGGTCATCGCTGGGGGTTTTGGCGGTGGTCCTGGCATATCTTCTACCTGTTTTTTTTCTTCTGATCGTCCTCTTCCTTTTTCATGGAATAGGGTTCGAGGATGGTATTACAGCCATTGCATCCCTGTTTGTGTTCGTGATCTATTTTACATTGATCTGGATTTTCAGGGGGAAACTCGGAAAAACCATAAAGTTCAGTATAGTTAAAAATTCCGAAAAGTGTATCCAATGAAATTACCATTCTCATCCTTCTTCCTACTGATTCTTGTCGTGCATTTTAATTCTTGTACGCGGATTAGGAATAATCCAGTTACCTATTCAGGATTTGTTCAGGGAAGCACTTTTATGATCCGTTACTTTGGAGGAGGCGATAGCCTGTCGTTAATTCGCCAGATCGATTCATTGTTTTTATTAATGAACCGGACCGCTTCCTTATATGATTCTGGTTCCATGATTAACCGCCTGAATAATAATGAAAAAGTGGAACTGAATGATCTGTTCATCCGCCTCACAGAACGTTCCCTTGAGATTTCAGAAGAAACCGGAGGCGCCTTTGACATTACGGTAGGTCCCATGGTCAGGGCCTGGGGGTTTTATCGGAAACAAGGGAGAGATCTTCCATCATGCAGCATTGATAGCCTGAAAAAATTGACTGGTTATAAATATTTGGTAGTAAACGGGAGAAAAATAATTAAAAAAATTCCAGGGATTCGACTTGATTTCAATGCCATTGCCCAAGGATATACCGTTGATTTGGTTGCCTCTCTACTTGAAAACCAAGGCATTCATAATTATATTATCGAAATCGGGGGAGAAGTCAGGGCTTCGGGGAAGAAACCCGGTGATGAACCCTGGATCATTGGAATTGAAAAACCTTCTGAGAATGATTCAGCCGGGCAGGTGGTTCAGCAAAGGATCAGTTTGGATGGGAAGTCGGTGGGGACTTCTGGCAATTACCGGAAATTTTTTATACGTGATGGGCGGAAGTATGCCCATACAATTGATCCCTCAACGGGTTATCCCGTTCAACATAATTTACTTAGCGTAACAGTAATTGCTGATGATTGCATGACGGCCGATGCCTATGCCACCGCTTGCATGGTCATGGGGATGGAAGCTTCAAAAATTTTTCTGAATTCCCATCCGGGTACTGAAGCCTATTTTATCTGTAGTGATGCAAACAATAAAATGATCATCGACTTTACCCCTGGATTCAGGCAATTCATGATAGATGCTCAATGATTCAGGGAATAGCTTGTTTTATTCCGGTTTCACCCAGATCAGTTTCCATTCAGTACCATATAATTCATAAGTGATCCAGTAGGTTTTCTTAACGACTTTTATGGTTGTCCCGGTCTGATAAAAAGAATAGGTGGTCGTCCCGCTTTTTTCCGTATCAATTTTATGAGCCGCAGCAATCAGTTCAGGGAATGGGGTGTATAATGTATCTGTAAATAAATTTCGGCCTATTTCACTACTGTCTTGATCATAAAGCACATTGCCTCCCTTTTCCATGACCCACATTTCAAAATTTTGATTCTTAATCAAGGGCGTGATGGTTCTTTTCAGTATCGTTTCAGGTAGAAACAAGGAGGTGATCCCGCCCAGTAATAACCCGTTGTCCACAATGGGGTGAATATCTACTGCAGCATAAAATCCTTCTACGGCATAAAATGTACCGCTCAGTACGGGAAGTTTTGTCTGAAAGGCTTTTATGATGTGTGCCTGATGACTGATGTCAGATCCCTGGGAAGCATAGTATATCGGTGGTTCAATGATTTTCATTATACCCTGAGGAGTGATAAAAGCAAACTCAAGGACGAAAGACGAACGATTGACAAGATCAGCCATTTCAGTTCGAACAAAACCCGTATCCTGAATATGGTTCACAAGATTTGTGGCTTTCATCGAAAGATCATTATTCAGAGAATCGAAGGTTGAGCCCAAGCTTGTGCTCGCAGTGTTCAGTTCCGTTGGAAAAAACGGTATCGGATCGCTGGATTTTTTACAGTAAGTCAATGATAAGGCTATCAAGACCAATAAAGTAATTTTTTTCATATTCATAGAATTTAAAATGAAACAAATTGATTCACGGCTTTAGTTTTTTATTTATGTTTTTTTTTGGCAAAATAATACCTCCAGTCAAAAACAAGACGAAATCCGAAATACCAGTTCGTTCGCATGGCTGGTTTATTCCCGTCTTTGGGTAGGATTACGGAAACTTTTCCCGGGATATCCAATCCGGCATTGATTTGAAGGAGTAAACCGGAACTCTGACGTGATGAAAAAGTACGGTAGGGGCGATATTCGAGAATTGGAAAATCTAATTGGGTGGTGTACATTGAAATCAAAGCCTGTTCATCAGGGCCGAGGGTTTCATCAGGTACGATAAAGGAATCTGCACCCCTGCCGGATCCGTAAACACAGACGCCTATTTCCCGACCTAGGACAAACTGAAACCTGCCGATTGGACTGACCATTCCCGACTGCCAGGGGATTAGCCCTCCGTTGCCCGCTGAAACAATCATTTTATTGAGTGTTTCCGGAGAAAAAAGGAGAAGAATCGGCCCTGCAATAAGCAAATCTCCCGGGATCAGGAAGAACGGAAGACGAATACGGGCATAAAAAGCATCACGGCTTGGAATGGCCGATAAGATTGAACCAAAGGGTTTAAGATCTTTATTGTTTTGTACCTGCATGGAGGATGCCCCATCTTGTCTCCAGCCAAGGTCAAGAAAAACAAGGCCATCGCCGGATTCATTCAATACGCCTTCCATACCTAAACCAATACGTATGCCTAACTCCAGTCCGGGAACAAAACCTAATGATTTCTGTGTCACCCCAAATCCTCCGGATAAAACAGACATTCTTGCAGCAGGTGAGATCCCAATAAAAGGACCGATTTCGGAGCGAAATCTGGGAAGCTCCCCCAATCCGTTGGCTAAGCCAGGAACCGGCGTGGTGACCAGGACAGGTTTGAAGATCTTTGCAAAAGCCGTGTCAAGCTGACGAAAAGGGATGGATATTGCCTTACTTACATTAAAGGTATCCGGAGTAAATGAATCAAGGCGGTCATTGTTTAGCAGAATTTCACGGGATGAAACGCAAGCATCAAGTAATTGTTCTAAGCTCATTTTCACGGAAAAAGCAGCCCTTTCAGCATCTTCTGGACGCATATAGGCATCTCCCATCAGGACAAACCGCTCACCTTTCCAGTTTGTGACTTCCAGCCCCATCTCATTGTAATAATCATGAGTCCCCTTACGCTGGGAAGCATCTCCCCATATTCCAGCTACATGTCCGGAGGCAAATCCATCCTCCAGAAAATGCAGGGCAAAAGCTTCATCTGCCAATGCAGCCAAAGCCAGGGCAGATCGTTGATCAGGAGATAATACCTCAGTACGTAACCTTGCAGCTTTCAGAAGAGCGCTGGCATGAAACCATTTATAGGTCCCCACAGGATTGGGCTCACAGCCTTTGCGAAAACAACTGTCGAAATATACATCAGCTGTTGTGTAAACCCCTGGTCGTGCCATCATAAAATGACCATTGTTGGCTCCCGCTCTGCTCACATATTCGGGATCAGCCCGGAGTAACCGGATGTCAGAATCCCTGAGTGTATTGATCCGGTCACCTCGGTTTTTGGAATTAGCCAACCCGTTTTTTAACCTGGCAGCAATATCCGCAACATTCATGATCCACGCTGTCTGTAAAATATTAAAGAGCATATTCTGAGAAGAGGTAGAATGGTCCCCACCAATCGCGGGCCAAGCGGCAAAGTCAAGACACAAGGGATGTTCATCCTGTGACAAATCAATGACAGTCAAAGAAAGCCTTGCCTCATGATTTTTTCTGGCCCAGTTCCAAAGCTGATCAAGAATGGCCCTATGAGATGAATCCAGCTTCTGAATAGCCAATAGTGTAATATCTCTGTGCTCAGGATAAACCCAGGCATGACTTTCTATCGAAAAGACAATGATTATTAAAATGATAAGGAAAGATTTATTCATATTCCAGGAATAATATGGTTAATTCAAAATTACGATTTTATTATTAAAAATGTGGTTTGGATGATTTTTAATATAGAATACAACAATCCAGAAATTGGTGACACTTACCCGTGAAATCGCTACACTTACCCCTTAAAAAACAACAAATACTTATATTGTGGAGACATCTGCTTATTATATATTTTAATTTGAATATGTTTATTGTTATTTTGCAACACAATGTTTTAAAGATGAACCTTATGAAAAAAATCGCTATAATGTTCTTTCTGGGTCTGGTTGTTTTATCTTCATGTAAAAAAAACCTGGATGTTGTCAAACAAGACACGACCCTTAATCTGAATACAGTTAATATCCCTAATGATTTTACCTGGAAAACAACCCATGATGTTCAAGTGACCGTAACTGGTTTTGTGAACGGTCTCGTTGAAGTTACTTCTCCCAATGGGGTGTCTTATCAGCGGGCGTTTATCCAGCAGCATAAGCCCTATTCCATGAAAATCACACTGCCGGCTTATGAAAAGAAAATTCATCTTCTATACATGGGGCAGAACATCGAAATTCAAACGGGTACTGAAAATGTGACTTATACTTTTCTTAAACCTTGATTTTGTATCGAAAAATTTAAAATAAGCAAAAAACCATGAAAACGATAACATATTATAATTTTTTGAAAATACTGACCATCACTTTTTTGTTAATCTTAATTGGGGATAATGCCTTTAGCCAGTCTTTTATTCTTAATCTTCAGGCAAACCCCATGAGCTTTACCAATGCTCAACGTACCATTATTGTAAATACCGGGAATTCAGGAACCAACCAGGGTTCTGTTCATAAATACAGCAATGTAATCACCAAAGATGGGATTACGGTTTATGCTATGATGACCATCTTGGAACAAAATAATGCAACCATCACCAATTTTGATGATGATGCCATTACCGGGGAAATGCACAGGTTTCAACCAAGAATAGGAACAGGAAACGGGGGCGGAAACATCGTTTATCAGCTTGAATTTTTCAATACTGCCGACAATCAGCCGGTTTTTGTATATAACTATTATATGACTGCCGTTGACATCGATGGAAATTCTTCAAGTAACCGTGAATTTATCGAAATAGGAGGGTATACCAATTATCAGGTAAATAACCCTACACAGCTTGTGATCTCCACCAATAACACAACAGGGAGAACAAAGTTTCTGGGCAGAATTACAAACCTCGATGGAGTTACTTTTGATAATACCTGCTCTTTTATTTCGAGATATTTGAACCCAAACAATAAAATTACTTTCGTTTTGGGACAAAGCGGTGCAAATTCTGAAAGATTTTATTCGGTGCAGTTTGGTGTTGCCGGAGGAGCTTTCAGTAACCCCATAGTAGTCAATAATCCTTTACCGGTTGCGGTTGATGATAATGGAATTCCGGTCAGCAGCCTAACGGGTGGAACAGCAGTAGCCAATGTGCTGGACAATGATTTGTATGATGGATCTCCTGTGGTCCCTTCTGCCGTTAATATTTCCCTTGTAACCCCGGCTTCACATCCTGGCATTGTATTAAACACCTCTACTGGGGCTGTAACAGTGAATCCCGGTACACCTGCAGGTTCTTATACGCTTGTTTATCAGATTTGCATGTTGGCAGCTCCTTCAAGTTGTGATATCGCCACAGTATTTGTCAATGTTGTTTCAAGTGATCTTTCCATTACCAAAACAGCCATGCCTGATCAAGTCATTGCCGGACAGGGGGTTGTTTATACTGTCACGGTAACCAATAACGGTCCCAGTCAGGCTCAGAATGTCGTTGCACAGGATTTGCTTTCCCCCAACCTGAATTTAACCTCTGTCGACCCTTCTGTCGGAACATGGTCAGCTCCAAACTGGAACATCGGAAACCTGGATAATGGAGAATCCGTAACCCTTTCTTTGATCGTCACAGCCATAGATGGTTTTACAGGCATCATTGAAAATACGGCTACCGTGATTAGCAGTACTTACGATCCAGTTCCGGAAAATAATTCTGCTTCAGTAAGTATTACGGTGAACCCGTCTTTACCCCTTATCAATCTTTATCCTGCTTTAGGTTTTGGCACTCTTGGATTCGAAGATCTTTGGCCAGGGAAAGGGGATTATGACTTTAATGACCTTGTGATTGATTATCAGTTTGAAATTACCTCAACCCCATCCAATATGGTTGACAATGTCAAAGCTACTTTTGTGATTAAAGCATTTGGCGCAGAACTCCATAATGGATTTGGATTCCAGTTTATGGGAAATATCAATCCTCAAGATTTAACGGTGACAGGTTCAAGAATTACTGAAAATTATATTACCCTTTCGGGAAATGGCACAGAAGCTGGTCAGATAAAACCTACCTTTATTCTCTTTGATGATGCTTTCAAACAAATGGCTTACCCCGGTTCGGGAACAGGTGTGAATACAGAACATCCTGCTCCCTATGTTACTCCAGTTACCTTGGTGATGAATATCACCTTCAAACCCAATACATATTCCTATAATGACCTGGATATCGCTAACTTCAATCCCTTTATCATGGTAAATCTCAACCGTGGTCTTGAAGTTCATTTGCCGGATTATCCACCCACCTCCCTGGCTGATCAAAGTATTTTTGGTCAGGCTGATGACACCAGTGACCCAGCGTTAGAAAGATATTACAAAACTGAAAATAATCTTCCATGGGCCATAAATATTTATGAAAGTTTTGCTTATCCTATTGAAAGGGTAAATATCCCTGCAGCGTATAATCACTTTATTGAGTGGGCGGTAAGTGGTGGACAATCCTATCCAGACTGGTTCCAGAATAAACCTGGTTATAGAAATACCCAATATATTTACTAGCATTTGCTTTAGTTTGGATGAATACCCCTGGAGGTCACTTGAGTAATCAGGTGACCTTTTTTTTGGGCATGATATTTGTTATGAAGGGAAGTATGATACTGATTTTAAAAAATACTCTCATGAAAACAAAAGTCTTTTTACTGATGTCACTGATCCTGATGGCTGCCTTCAGCTCAATACAGGTAAATGCCCGCACGCAGGATGTGCCGGTACCGGATTCACTGGGCTTACCCGGTGATAACCTGAATCTTTTTGCTGTCCTTGACCTTTTTCAGCAATGCAAAACCCTTGAAGAATTTGAGAAAAAACTTAACCTGGAAGATTCAAAGATTAATAACCTTGATCTGAATAATGATGATCAGACCGACTATATCAGGGTCATAGATCATCAGGATGGCGAAAATCATGCCATTGTTCTTCAGGTCCCTGTGGCAAAAACAGAAAACCAGGATGTAGCGGTAATCTATATTGATAAAGATAAATCCGGAACATATCATGTTCAGATCATTGGCAATGAAGACCTTTACGGCAAAGATTATATCATTGAACCCAATGAAAACTTTGCAGAAGGAAAAGAAGCAGGAGCTTCAGAAACCGCTCATTCGGAGACAAGAATAGTGGAAAAAGCAGGAACTCAGACAACCATCTATGTTTCTGTTTCTTATTGGCCTGTAATCAGGTATATTTATACTCCGACTTATACCCTTTATGTTTCTCCCTGGAACTGGTATTCTTATCCACCCTGGTGGAGGCCATGGTCTCCCTGGTACTGGAGGAACTATTACGGATATTATTATCACCATCACCCATATTGGCATGGGTATTATTACCATTCTCCACATTACAGAAATCCTGAATTTAATCACTGGTACGGATCCAGAAGCTCTTCTTCTCCCACGGTCAAACACAACAGAACAAGCGGAGTCTATTCAAAAACCTATGAGTTGAGAAATAATAGTGCCGGACCGGGAAAACGATCCATGACGCCAAATCCGGGATATAATCAGGGGAAAAGGGATGATATTAACCCAGGTTTAAGGCGGGTGGAAAAAAATCAGGGGGTTAATAACCAATCAAAAACAATGTATCCTCAAAAAACCAGTCCGGCTAATCAAGGAACAAATACCAAGCAGAGGGTGAATCCTTCTCCGAACACAAAATCCAAGACATCGACCGTGAAAACCGAAAAACCAGCTGTTTCTAATACGAAAGAAACAAGACCGCCAATGAAAAAAGAAGTGCAGAATTCAAAATCAAAGCCGGTAGTTCCTGTGGAAAAACAAAAGAATATCCCTGCAGAAAAACAGAAAAACAGCCTTGAAAAAAAAACAGGAACGTCCGGGAAAAAAGTGAAACTTTAAAACTTACCGAAACGAAGATTTATTCTTGCTGTGAATTGATTGACCAGGGTTGTGGGGGTGTTGGGTAAATCAACTTTTGGGGAATAGCGGTAACTGATCCCAACCCCGAGCCGTAATTTTTTAGCCAAATTGAATTCAGCCCTCAAGCCGGGTTCAAGATAAAAAATCCAGGAATTTGCCACAAGGTGTGAATTCCAGAAATGATTATGATTTGTATTCCAAGCATAAAAATCATCTGAAGTGTATTGCAGATAACCAAACCCGATGGCGAGGGGAAATGAAACGTGGACAGCAGCATAAGGAAGAAGTGTATATTCCAGCAAAACACCGCCGAAGCCTCCGCTAAGTTTCGCATTATGCATACTGAAGTTCACAGAGTCAAAATAAATATCATTATAATAGAGATTCCAGGGATTTCCTAAAAAAGTACCTGTAAGTCCTATCGTCCAATGATGATTAAGAATAAGACCGGCGCTGAGACCAGGTAGAAAAACACTTTTTCCGTTAAATATAGTATAGCCAGCATTCAGGTCAATAAAATACCCGATGGGAACACGGCTGTGGTTCCCTTTTCCAAAAATCGTTTTGAATTCAGGATTTTCGTTTTTTTTCCCTTGAGGATCCTCTTGTTGCGCTAAAACAGAACCAGCTATTAAAAGAGAAAGAAATAACAGACAGATTGTTTTCATCCGAGGGTGTTTTTTGATAAACGAAGCTAAGATAAAAATATTATTTAATGATTGCTGTCACGATAACGTACAGCATTATCGAGTGCATCCAGGATTTCTCGTGTAAACCCCGGGGGGGGATGTATGGGGAGACCATTATTGAATGTTTCAGCAGGCAGATTAAATTGATTCATGACTCTGTCACATGTCAGTTGGACCAATTCTCCCTGGTGTTCATCATAGCCTTCGAAATTTTTCCCAAAGCGATCGTTAAAGTCTACCATCGCGGCAATCACAACGTTGTACAGCGTTTCTTTCGATGAAACCCTGGGCCTTGCCTTTTGATACGCAGCTTTAAATAAAGCGGTGGAATGTTCCCTAAAACTCTCGGAAATGGGGATGGTCGTATCATCCACTATGATTTTCTCAGGATTATCTTTTTCCCATTGGGCATGTGTTCTGGCCACTCTTGCATCATGAAGAGAACGGTTATGGTCAACAAGATAACTTGTATAGAGATATATGATTTTTGGTAAAAGGTACATGCCTTTTCTTTTCGTTGCCCTTAGTATGGTAAAGAATGCCTTTTTATGCGGCTTTTCAACTTCAAACATAAAAAAAGTAAAAAGCCTCCAAAGCATTTTACGTAGTGTCCAAAGGGATGAAATTCCCGCTTCTTTCACTTTGGGCTTATAGTTAATTCCATCAAGGAATGAAAGTGCGCGTTGAGTGAATTCCCGGGGATCATAGATGTGCTCCCAGTATTGTGCAAGTCCTTCGAACAGTTCGACCCTGCTCATTTGTTTTGGAATGATATTGGATATGATATCTAGTTTATCGTTGATTTCATCCTGTTCTGTTAAAACGATACGCCCTTGTCGTTTAAGGTCATACCACATTTTTGTCCCTGGAGGAGCAGCCAGGGGATGACAGAGGTGATGAACAATATTGGCATGGGCGATAAAATCGCTGGTTTTTTTAAATACCGAAGAATCGTCAGAATCAGCACCAATGATCATATGGGCGAGGACAATGATGCCGAAGGATTGGATTTTCATCACTGATTCACGGATTGGAAACCGCATGTTTTGCTGCTTATTGAAATCCTTTAAAGATTCTTCATTGACCGATTCAATCCCGATCATTACTGCCTGGAAATTGCAATCGGCGAGCAGGGTGAGTAATTCTTCATCCTGGGCGATGGTGATATCAATCTGTGTAATAAAATCTATGGGTGCTTTAAAGGAATTATTTAAAGGGATCATTTCTCTCAGCAAGGCTTTGGTATATTGCTTATCCCCGGCGAAATTATCATCCGCGATAAAAATCATTTTTACACCCAGGGCGTGAAGTCTCCTGATTTCTTCCAGAACCTGAGGGATGGTCTTACTTCTGAGTTTGCGCCCGAATGTATAAATCACGTCACAGAAACTGCAGTCGAATGGACACCCTCTGGTGGTTTGAAGTAAAGCAGATGTATATGAAGGAAGATCCTGTTTCAGTAACTCCCAGCGTGGAGCTGGAGTTTGACTCATATCAGGCTTGGTGTAGTTTCTATAAACCTTCAACCATGATCCGGTTTCGTAATCTTCTAAAAATTTCGGCCAGGTTTCTTCTGCTTCCCCATGAAAAATGACATCAATATCGGTCATTTCTTTATGAATAAAGTGTTCAACACCAATTCCTCCCATCACGATTAGGGCAGAAGTGTTAATCTCTCTGCAAAATCTTGCAATCCGCAGGGAACGTTTCTGCTGGTTGGAAGTTACAGAAATGCCGATGATATTGTAAACATTGTTTTGAATGACCTGATCCACTGGTCCCCGGGTATATTCGTCATGGATTTCCACTTCATGTTCAGTAGGGGTTAGTGCGGCAACCGCTGCAACTGCATGGGGAGCAAAAAGCGTCTTGGCAAAGAGAAAAGGGATTCCCTGTGTTATTCTACTGTCAACATCATCAGGCATTCCAGGACTGATTAACAATATCTTCATAAAGTAATTTTGTAGTTCTCCCAAGGGAACAGAAACAGCAAAGATACGCTTCCGCCCTGAAACTTTGCTGATAAATTTCTGTCAGGGTTTTCAATGCCTTATACTCAGTTCCTTTATCTTTGCGCTGATTATAAGTTACTTCATTAAATCTCAATGCTGAAGTATGGGATCCAAATCCATTGAACTGAAGATGCCATCGGCTTATACAGTTAAGGAATTAGAAAAGGAAATAGAAAAAAAGTTCCGGGCTAAACAATTTACGTATCAGATCATGAATAAAAGCCTTGATGCACGAAATAAGCGCAATATTTTCTGGCAATTGAGGGTAGCTGTTTCATGTGATAACATTCAAGGGGATGAAAAAGAACCTTCTCCGTCATTGAACATATCGTATAAAAATCGCCATAAGAAGGTTGTGGTCACAGGAAGCGGGCCGGCCGGATTTTTTGCTGCTTATATCCTTCAAATGTCAGGGTTTGAGACCCTGATTCTGGAAAGGGGCAGGGATGTTAATAATCGAGAAAAGGGAATTCTTCATTTTGAAAAAACAGGAGAGTTTGACCCCAGATCAAATTATGCTTTTGGTGAAGGAGGTGCAGGTACCTTTTCCGATGGCAAACTTACCTCGCGGTCGAAACATATTTCAAGGGAGAGGGCATTCATCATTTCATCGTACATCAATGCCGGTGCACCGGAGGAGATTAGGTACCTTTCCCATCCTCATGTCGGGAGCGATCACTTAAGGATGGTAGTTAAAATCCTTGGGGAAAAATATTCCTCACTGGGAGGAATGATCAGGTTTGAGACGTCAATGGATGACCTGACCGTTCAGCAAGGGGAAGTTAAAGAAGCAATTTCCGGACGGGAAGCATTCAAGGGGGATTATTTCATTGTTGCTCCCGGCCATTCAGCCTATGAAACATATCGAATGCTGATGCGAAGAGGGGTTGGCTTTCGTACTAAAAACTTTGCCCTTGGGTGCCGTGCAGAACATCTTCAACGGGAGATTAATAGCGCCCAATGGGGCGTTGAGAAACTGCAAGGGGTGAAAGCGGCAGAATATCGACTAACTTCAAAAGCAGACGGGAAACATCCTGTTTATTCATTTTGCATGTGTCCGGGAGGAATGGTGGTTCCGGCAGCGACATATGCTCACCAGAACATTGTGAATGGAATGAGCAACTATCGAAGGGACGGACGATTTGCCAATGCTGCCTGTGTTGCCGGTATTCATCCCGATCAGCTGGCGGGAAAGAAAATCAGCCCCGAAGACTTGTTATCCTGGATGGAGGCTCTCGAGCATACTTTTTATGATTATTCCGGTAATTACCGGGCGCCATTTTGCAGTATCAAAGATTTTCTTTCAGGAAAAGAACCAATAGACATTCCTGACAGCAGCTATCCTCTCGGAATAACTCCTGCTCCGCTTTGGGCAATGCTGCCTGGAGAAATAGTCCCCTCCATGAAGGAAGGATTAAAGGCATTTTGTCATAAAATTAAAAATTATGAGAACGGTATATTACTGGGACTTGAAAGTAAAACCTCCTCTCCCGTTCAAGTAATCAGGGAAAAAAACGGGCTGTGCAGTGGTTTTGCTAATTTATTCATGGCTGGAGAAGGAGGAGGATATACCGGGGGGATTATATCAAGTGCAGCAGACGGGATAAAAATTGCCCTGCAGATTATTTCCAAAGAAAACTAAGCATTCATTGTATTTATGGCTGATTGACCAGCCAACCATGCAGTAGAGTAAGCCATTTGAAGATTATAACCGCCTGTATCGGCGTCGAGGTCAATAATTTCACCGGCAAAATATAGATTTTTTTGTATTTTGGATTCCATGGTTTCCGGGTTAATCTCCTGGGTCGGAATTCCGCCGGCTGTAATGATGGCTTCCTTAAAAGATCGGAAACCTTTTACTTGAAGTCGAAAATTTTTCATTAAGAGCATTACTTTACGCCGTTCTTTTGAACTCAGCTGATGTCCTGATTTTTCACCGTCTATTCCCGTTTCTTTCAGAAATATAGGGATGAGTAGAGCGGGAAGCCACAAACGGAATAGGTTAACCATCTTTTTTTTACCATGCTCATTAAGATCCCGGATCAGACGGAGATCAAGTTTCGCTTCATCCAGGGCTGGTTTAAGGTCAACGGAAAGATCAACACGGTGATGCTGAAGGATTTCGTCCACCACAAATCTACTCAAGCTGAGAATAATGGGTCCGGAAACACCAAAATGGGTAAAGAGCATTTCTCCAAAAGCTTCTTTGAATTTCCGGTCATTGATCCAGATAGAAACATTCACGTTTTTCAGGCTCAGTCCCTGAAGTTTCTGAGCGATATCACCGTAGGTTTCCAAAGGAACGAGGGCTGGCCGGGGAGGTTCGATTTTATGCCCTGATGCGGCAGCTATTTTATATCCATCTCCGGTAGATCCTGTGGCAGGGTAGGAGCATCCTCCTGTGCAAAGGATGACTTTTTGGGTTTTAATTACTTTCAGTTTCCCTTGCGTCAGTACGCGGACTCCTGATATACTGCCCTCACTAATGACCAGGCTATCCAGTTTTTGCCCATATTCGATTTCCACCTGAAGGCTGTTAACCCAACGAAGTAAAGCTGAAAGCACATCCGAAGATTTATTGCTGATCGGAAATACCCTACCACCCCTTTCAACAATAGTTTCCAATCCCTGGGACGATAAAAGTTCAATAATATCACCGGTAAAGAACACCGAAAAAGCATGTTTTAAGAACCGGCCATTGGGATAGATATGTTTTAGAAATTCACTCCGAGGGGCTACATTGGTAATATTACAGCGGCCTTTTCCGGTGATCAGTAATTTTCGTCCGGCAACGTTCATTTTTTCCAGTAAGAGGACTTTTCCGCCGAGCGATGCAACTCTACCGGAAGCGATCAGTCCGGCGGGGCCTGCGCCGACTACCACTACGTCATAAGTTTCCCGTTTCAATATTCAGGAATATAAAAACCGTTTAATGCTTCTCTTGGGAGTCTTTTCAAATTCCGTAGGAAAAATTTCAAAATCAGCAACTGTAATATATTTGGGAATCCTATGATTCAGGTCATGAATATAAGCTTTAAATAGTTCCGGAAGTTGTTCCCTGCTGACTCCGGCTTTTTGCATAGCATCCGCATCGGGATGGATCAAGGCAATGAGTTTTTGATTTCTTTCGATCACCAGTGATTCCATAACCAGGAAACGATTATTTAATACCGACTCAAGTTCTTCAGGATATATGTTTTTACCAGAGGGTCCCAGAATCATGCTTTTACTTCTTCCCTTGATAAAAATGTTTCCATGTTTGTCGAGGATTCCCAAGTCGCCGGTATGAAGCCATCCTTCCTGGTCAACCACCTGTGCAGTCGCTTCTTTGTTTTTGTAATATCCCATCATGACATGACTTCCCCTGACCATGATTTCTCCTACTTTTCTGAGGGGATCTTCCGAATCGATTGCTATTTCAAGTTCATCTACGATTCTGCCTGAAGCCCCAATTTTAGTTGTTTTCCATGACGCGTATGAGATCAGGGGGCCACATTCGGTCATTCCGTAGCCTACAGTAAAAGGAAAATGTATTTTGGCGAAGAAACGTTCTGCCTCAGAATTAAAGGGAGCGCCTCCAATGACCAATTCACGAAAATTCCCACCGAAGACTGCACACATTTTCTTTTTGATTTTCTTAAAAATGATTTGATTAATACCCGGGATACGGGTAAGGATTTTCATGGCCGGTTTACGCAGGACCGGAATTAGCTGGGCTTTGTAAATTTTTTCGATGACCAGAGGAACCGATAAAATCAGTTCCGGGCAGATTTCCTGGAAAGCTTGAATGATGATTTTTGGGGAAGGCGTTTTGGTCAGAAAAGTGATATCACAACCCAGGGAAAAAGGGAAGAGAAACTCAAAAGCGCAGCCATAAGTATGTGCCAGGGGAAGGAAAGACAGAATTTTATTCTGCGGATTCAAAGGCATATTGTGTTGGGCGTACAGGATATTTCCTAGCAGGCTTTTATGTTGCAGCACCACTCCTTTTGAAAATCCCGTGGTACCTGAAGTATAGCTGATCACTGCGATATCTTCATCTGATGACGGAGAAAAATGGATCTGTTCAGGAGTAATGCTCTGTATCTGTCTATTCGGGTTTAGCGAGAGGTCTCGGGAATAGTATAAAGAAAGATCCTGGATGCCAAGAATCAAATTTATCTGGGAAAGGGAATGGATATCCAGTTCTTTAAAAAATGATTCTTCAACAAACAGGGCAAGGGCATCCGAATGATTGATGATGTATTGGACATCAGCTGGTTTAAAATCCGGGAGTATGGGAACAATGACTGCTCCATAAGTGATCGTAGCAAGGTAAATGATGCCCCAGTTTGCTGAATTCTTGCCAAGCAGGGCAATTTTATCCCCTTTTTTAATTCCTGTGTCTATAAAAATAGTATGGATGGCGAGGATGCGCTCACCCACATCCTGATAGGTATAACTGTTGCCTCCATAATCGGAAAGAGCGCGGAATTTCCAATTCTCACGGATGGCATTTTCAAAAATCGAAATCAAAGGAGTAGATGTTTTCCTCATATAGCAGATTTGGGAGTACTAATTTCTGAATTTTTTTTTAGCCTATTGTATTTTTCAAAAATAAACTATAATACTTTTGCCTTTAATGAAAAAACAAATTTATTTGATTTCGGGGATAAAAGGGGAATCTTTTAGAGATTTCCAAGGCAGGATAATGGAATACGCAAACGTTGCTGCCGGGATAATGCAAACCGGATCCCTTCATGTCACGCTTACCATTGAGCCGCCTCCCATATTTTCCATCATTCCGTTTAAAAAGAAAAAAATGGCTGCCATATCCATTACCCATGGTCATGATGGTATATTAGAAAGACTGGCAAATGCCAAAGGATTTTCAGGAATATATACTGTGGAAGAAGCTATTCCGGTGAGTTACAGAAAAACGTGGGAAAACGGCAAAATCACACCTGGAGTTTGTCTGTTGACTTTATTCAGAAAGAAAAAAGGTTTGGATCAGAATATTTTTCTTGACCGATGGCATCATAGTCATACTCCGCTCTCCATGAGGATACATCCGCTCTGGCATTATAACAGAAATGTGGTTAGAGAAGTAGAATGTGTAACAGAAACACCATGGGATGGCATTGTTGAAGAACATTTCCGGACAAAAGCGGATCTTATCAATCCATTTCTTTTTTTTGGGAACCCTTTGGTTATTATTCCCAATATGCTTGAAGTTTATCAGGACACCAAATCTTTCCTTGATTATAGAACCATTGAACCCTATCTGGCGAGAGGGTACCATATCCGCTCATGACCGGAATCCGGCAATGGTTAGCTCAAAGGCTTCTTCTTCGTTATACTTGGGGATAAAATTAAAATGCCGGAAAGCTTTATCGGTTTTAAAAGTAAAATCGTTGCAGGTATATATAACCGCAAACCGGCTGAATTTCGGCGTGTAATTTTTAAACGGTCGCATCATTAATGCAATAGCTTCAGAAATGCTCCCAATGGAATAAGCAAACCATCTGGGTAGCCATAGGTTTTTTGGCCAGATTCGATAGCCTGACCCTTCCACGATACGATCAAAAAAATGGAAGAAATTGGACGGGGGTCCATCGGTGATCAGGTAAATATTTCCTGGCACATCAGTATTCCCATTGTATAAAGCATGTGCAGCCAAGACATGTGCCCAGGCGATGTTTCCAACAAATACATGTTGTGATTTGGATGAACCATCCCCTAAACGGACATAAAAACCACCCCTGGCCATGTTGATCAAAGATCCGATATGGAAAGGATCCGCGTCTCCGTATATATCGGAGGGTCTGAGAATACAAGTTTTTAACTGTCTATCATTGGCTTGGATCACCAGTTTTTCGGACAGGAACTTGCTTTTGCAATATGAATTGGGATGATGTTCAGGATAGGCGAGGGTTTCATCAATATCAACCAGCGGCTTTCCCTGGAATATAGCATCCAGGGAGCTTGTGTAAACCAGGAACTTGATCTTATGATCTTTACAGGCAAGTAAAACGTTTTCAGTTCCTTTGACATTAACTGAAAATATTTCATTATCCGGCTTTGTTCCCCAATCGACAATGGCTGCTGTATGAATGACGATATCTATTCCCTTGCATGCTGCAGAAACTTCTGAAGGGTTCCTGATATCTCCCTTTATAAATTCTATGCGGGAATCAATGATGCCCTGATAATCTTTTAAGTCAAAAATGCGAAGGATTCCCGGTGATAAAGGGGAATCCTTCGATAGTAATTCTTTGACAATTGCTTTCCCTAGGAACCCTGATCCCCCTGTTAGCAAAATATGCGGGGAAGCTCCTATTTGATTGTAATCATCCATTTTCCGTTTTCTTTCACCAGCTTATAATCATCTTCATGGGATTCGCCGTTACCATAGGTAAATTTAACTTTTACTTTAGCAGAATTTCCGTCTTCGGCAATCTCTTCACTAAGAATATCAAGGTTTTTGATTCCTTGTTTTTTATCTGCCTGTGCTTTCCCCATGGCCATCAGTCCGGTTAGTTTTGCTTTTGATTCCTCATCCATTTCTTTACCATTGAGTGATATGCAGGTAATGGCAGATTCAAATTCTCCCTTTGCCATTTTATCGACAAAGGTTTTCACTGTTGAGGATGGAGAACTGGAGGAAGCTCCGCCACAGGAAACTAAAACGTAAAAAGCTCCCAGGACAAGGATGCTTAATAAAATCTTTGTGGTTTTCATTTGTTTTTGGTTTTAAGTTAAATTAATAAGAATAAATTTCGGTCAATGATTCAGAATGGATAAAACTGCCAGGGAGGATGACCAATCCCTTATATAATGGAATATTTATTAGATCAAATCGTCCTTTGATCAGGTCGATTCCAGCGGCACGATAGGATTTCCAGATCAGCTCGGTACAGTATAATTTATCATCTGAATCAAGATCGTAGGCGTCATCAAATTTAAGCCTCTTGTCGAATGCTATTTTGGCTTGTTTAAGAGCCATGGCCCCGACATGTTTTTCATTGGAAGAGCAACGGTATATTCCGGCACGGGTAGCTTTGTGATAGTCAAGAAAAGAAGTCAGTTTCTCGCATTTCATCACTTCAGCCTCAGATCCGGACTCTCCTGGGACCGCATGAATTACATATGGGCAATGCTTGATAATGAAAACCAATCCTGCATGTGAGTACATGGAATTTTTTTCAGAAAGCAATACGGCCTGGCTGGCCATGCCGATACCCCGCCTGAAAACAATATCGCCATCTTCAAACTGCACGGTTTGCATTAACTTACTTAGCTTATCTGTGTATATGGTTTGTTGATCAGCACTATCCCAGTTGTTACTGCATACCATAATGAAAAAAGGTAAAAAACACAATAAGCAGTAGCGATGAAATGAAAAATGATAGCGGGGAAAACTTTTGAGCATATTTAAGGAATACTAAATTTGAAAACAATAAAGCAAAAATATGAAAAAACTTTTCATATTCAAACTGTCTTCCCTTGTTGTCGGACGCGATCAAATACTCGAATATTAAGAAAAAGACAAAACATGTCAGATTGAGACTCTCTGTGTAATGACTGTTTTAATCGGCGTACTCCCTAATAATCTCGTTATAAAATTAAATATTTAGTTGACAAACTAAATATTTAGTTGTATTTTTGCGTCTGACATAATTTTCAAATTCACATTATTTTTATTTGTTGAAATGAAAACACGAAAAATGACTACTGACTTCCCTCTGCAACTCACTCGTGCAGAGGAAGAGATCATGCAAGTGCTCTGGGAAATCGAAAAGGGGATGGTAAACCAGATACTCGAAAAAATTCCCAACCCCAAACCAGCGTATAACACTGTTTCTACCATTATCAGGATTCTTGAACAGAAAGGCTTTGTTAGTCATAAGGCATATGGCCGCACTCACGAGTATTTTCCCCTGATTAACAAAAAGGAATACACCCGTTCCTATTTCAGGAATTTTCTTTCCAATTATTTTAATAATTCGTATCAATCACTGGCATCCTTTTTTACTCATGACGGGAATCTGAGTATAAAAGATCTAGAAGATATTCAACAAACCATCGATAAAGAACTTTTCGTACAAAAAAACAAGATAAAATCATGAATCCTTTCATTCCATATCTGGCGAAATCTGTTCTTTGTATTTCACTGCTGTTTGCAGTGTACTGGATATTTCTCAGGAAGGATACTTTTTTCCTGATGAACCGGATCTATCTTCTTACAATGGTTATTTTCTCTGTTCTATTCCCCTTGTTCACGTTTTCTTGGGTTCCGACAGGCACTGCTGCCAGTGTAGTGGTCATACTTGAACCTGTGTTGGTCATGCCGGCCAGGATGGTAAATGCTCATGCAGGTCGTATTGGATGGATAGAAGGCTTATTCATTGTTTACCTCACAGGGATGTTTATTTTTCTGTTCCGCTTTCTTGTCCAATTGATCCACTTGATGCTTTTATCCCGGCGTTTTGGTATGAAAAAACTGAAAGGATTAAATGTTGTTTGCGTGGACCTGGCTTATTCCCCATTTTCTTTTTTTAACAGGGTTTTTATCAATGAAAAAGAGGTTCTTGGAGAGAACCTTGAGGCCATCCTAAATCATGAAAATGTGCACATCAGGCAAATGCACACTATTGATCTTTTTCTGATGGAGATTCTAATCATTCTTCAATGGTTTAATCCTTTTGCCTGGCTAACCTGGCGTGAAATGAAAAGTGTTCATGAATACCTGGCTGATGAAGGAGTATTGCAAACCGGCATCAGACGTTCATTATACCAGCAAATGATCCTGAATGAAACCATGGGCATTCAGGTAAATTATCTGACCAATAACTTTAATGTTTCATTACTTAAAAAACGAATTCTTATGATGACAAAATCAAAATCAAGGATTTGGGCTAAAAGTAAACTGTTCTTTGTCCTGCCGGTTCTTCTGATCCTGTGGTTTATTTTTTCGGCCCGATCATTTAGTCATTCAATGCCAGTAAATCTAACAGTTAATAAAGCCGTTAGCACTACTAGTACAATTTTGCCTCCTTTGATCCAGGATAAGAAAAAGCAGGAAAAACAAACCCATAACACTCCGGTTGACGGGGATAAGTTGACTTATAAAGTGGTGGAAAAAATGCCTTCTTATGTGGGGGGAGATGAAGCCATGGTCAAGTTTATGGTGGAAAACATTAAATATCCCGAGAACGCCATAAAAAATAGGATACATGGAACGGTTTACGTAACTTTTATTGTCAGGGCTGACGGATCGGTTACGGATGTGAAGATACTCAGGGGAATCGGAGGAGGATGTGATGAAGAGGCCCTACGGATCGTGAAAATGATGCCAAAATGGAATCCTGGAGAGAGCAAGGGAAAGCCGGTGGATGTAGCGTTTAACTTGCCAGTTAAGTTCAAACTCGATGCGGGTAAAAAGGATAAGAAGCAGTAAACAGGTGAAATGAAAATCCAGATCCTCCTTCTCACTTTGTTGTTAATTTCAGGCCAACTTTCAGCCCAGCAAAAAGATCAGGGAGAAAAAATAAAATCATGGATGACATCCTATCGTTTCAGCCAAGCCATCAGCCTGGCTGAAACGATTTTAGCGACCGATTCCTCGCGTATAGATATCCTTATCCTGAAGGGGAAATCTCAGTTTGCCTTGTTTCGCTATCAGTCAGCACTTGAAACTTTCGGTAAAGCGCTTGGAAAGGATTCGACCAATACCCCGGTACTTTTAGAAATATCCGAGGTTTATCGTCAGCTTGGTGAAACAGAAAAGGCGATAAAAACATGCCATAAGATCACGGAACTTGAACCGGATAACCCGTATTTCTCTCTTCAGCTGGCAAGCCTTTATCTGCAAAATGAGGATTATAAGAGTGCCTTACCGGTTTTCCAAGCTTTGTATCAAAACGAAACTAATGATTTTTATATCCTGAAACAGATGGCCGGATGTCTTTATGAGTTGAAGTCAATCGATTCTGCGATGATTTATTACTGGAAAGCGTTGAAATTAAAGCCGTTTGATCCTGGTGTGACCCAAAAAATGACAAATATTCTGATCAGAAGGAGGGATTTTTCTTCAGCCATTTCGTTAACCGATCATTTTTTATCCATGCATTCGATGCACCCGGGAATATTAAAATTAAACGGGTATTCAAGATATATGAATAAGGATTACCTTGGGGCTGTGGCACGATTTGCGAGAGCAAATGAAGCTGGCGACCAGTCGAAATTCCTGTATAAGTATTACGGACTTTCATTTTATAAACAGGATAAGTACGATTCAGCTGCCCCCTTTTTCAGAAAAGCTTTTGCTGCAGACACAACAGATACAGAAGTTTGCTTTTATTTTGGTGTTTCACATTTCCGGACTTTTCCCGTATCTGATACTGGCTTGATTTTTCTAAGGAAGACGCTGTCCCTGCTCATGCCATCTGATCAGTTCCTTTCAACATTGTACACTGAACTTGCAGCGGCCTATAATATGTCCGGGAAAACAGACACAGCCTTGATTTTATTGAAGAATGCGTATGAAGGAAGTCCTCAAAATAACACCCTGGCATTTAAGATCGCCTATCAGTATGATTATCACCTCCGCAATCCAAAGGAAGCATTACATTATTATCAGATATTTATCAGGGATATGAAAAAAAACGAGGAGTCTGTATCGAGCAATCCACAGCAGGTATCTTATTTAGATTATGCCCGTAACCGAATCAAAGAAATTTCCCGATGACCCTTAATGACTATTTCGCGTGTTTATTATTTTTATCCAGAAACTCAATCAATAAATGGTTGAACTCTTCAGGGTGTGTTTCCATGGCCATATGATGAGCGGAGGAGATGATTCTCAATTCTATTGAGGGGACGATCCGTTTTAGTTTTTTTCCGGTACTCAGGCGGATGGTCCTGTCCTTTTTACCCCAAATGATCATTACAGGGATGTTTTTTAAATTCGCGGCATTCAGTTGTTGTATTTCCTTGGAATTGGCAAGGAGGTTAACAACGGTTTCAGCTGAACCATCAATCTTCAATGGCTCCAGATATCCGTTAACTGTCAGGGTGTCGGGAAGAAAACCATATGTTTTTTTCAGTTCTCTCCTGAAGTTTTTAAAAGACAGGTATGTGTGCTCGGTATAGGAAAGTAATAATTTTTTATAAAGCGGTTGGTTTACAAGTCCGACCACCGTCAGGTTAACATTATCATTCTTAATAAAAATCATGCCGTCAAGAATGGTAAGGCTTTGCGTTTGTTTCAAGTTCATTAATGCCATGGCTTCGGCTGTTCCCCCACCCATTGAATGTCCGACAATATTCCACTTGGTGCTGTCATTCCCGTCGATTTGTGCAAGCAAACCCCATAATAATCTTCCCCTGTTGCTTTGTGACTGGTTCAGTGTTGGTGATCGCTGACTGTATCCAAATCCCGGAAGATCGATGGCAATGATTTTATAATTTGCAGCTACCAGTGCATCGAAATTGTTTCTCCAGCAAAATGTCGAGCCACAAAAACCATGAATTAGAATTACCTTGCCTCTCGGGTGTGAGAGGGTGTCATTCCAGACGCGGTAGTGAATACTGACCGAATCAACTATGGCAAAGTGACTGTTTTCATAAGGTTTAACCGGAATCCGTGTACCGGGACCAGAGAGATGAGGTGAGCAAACGGCTTCAGTCAAAAAGCATAAGAAAATAAATAGTGGAAAATAGAATTGTTTCATCGTTTTTCGAGTTCATTTCAGCAAAAATCCGAATTTTCTTTATACGAAAACTGTAAATTTACGTTTTATAACGAATATTCACAGATATCATATCCATGGAAAACAAAAAACAAAATCCATTTCTTCCTGTCTGGTTTTCGATGGTACTTATTTTTGGTATTCTCCTGGGTCTATGGCTGGGAAACCGCAACGGAAATTTCTTGGGAATGCCTGCCAAGAATGAAAAAATGAATGAAGTCCTTCAGTACGTTGAAAAGAATTATGTAGATACCCTGAGCTGGGATATTTTAGAAGGAAAGGCAATCAATGGGCTATTGCAAGCACTTGATCCGCATTCCGCCTATATATCCCCTGAAGAATTTCATGATGCCACAGATCCTCTTCTGGGTAGTTTTGAAGGGATCGGCGTTCAGTTCAGAATAGAAAACGATACGGTTACTGTGATTTTACCTATTTCCGGAGGTCCCTCAGAAAAAGTCGGGATCAGGGCCGGCGACAGAATTGTAAAAATTGATGGAACAAAGGTTGCCGGAATAAAAATTTTAAACAAAGATGTGATGCGAAGGCTCAAGGGTCCCAAAGGGACGGAAGTCAATGTCAGCATTTTTCGTAGGGGTGTTTCCGGACTGCTGGATTTCAAAATTATACGAGATGTGATCCCGACCTACAGCATGGATATCGCCTATATGGCGGATGCTGATATCGGATATATTCGTCTCAATAATTTTTCTGCCACAACTTCAGATGAAGTGCATCATGCTTTGGAAACCTTGCTATCGGAGGGGATGACAAAACTGATTCTTGATTTGAGGGGAAATGGAGGAGGTTATCTACAGGCGGCCATAGATGTAGCCGATGAATTTCTTCCCAAGGGAAAACTGATCGTTTATACTGAGGGGATGCATCATCCCAGGGAGATGGCCTATGCAAGGAGAGAAGGCTTATTCGAATCAGGAAAATTAATCATCATGATTGATGAGGGTTCTGCTTCGGCTTCTGAAATACTTGCCGGGGCCATTCAGGACAATGATCGCGGGTTGATTCTGGGACGGCGTTCGTTTGGTAAGGGCTTGGTTCAGGAACAACATAATTTTAAAGATGGAAGTGCGATCAGGTTGACGATTGCCCGATACTATACACCTGCCGGACGTTGTATACAACGCTCTTACAAAAATGGCCTCGAGATTTATTATAATGATTTTTACCAACGTATCCTCAACGGGGAACTGGAAAATGAAGATAGTATTAAATTTCCTGACTCTTTAAAATATACAACACCTAATGGGAAAACGGTTTACGGTGGTGGAGGAATTATGCCAGATATTTTTATACCTATTGAAAAAGACAGTGCCTTGCGATATTATAACACCGTATCAAACAAAGGTTTGGTTTATCAGTTCGCGTTTGATTATACGGATCGCTATCGTCAGCAATTGCAGCGATTCAGAGACATTGATCAATTTGCACAGGGATTTACTATTACTGATGCTGTCTTTTCTGATTTTGTTAAATATACCGAAAGTAAAGGCGTAAAACGGCCGCTTCAAATTCCCCAAAAATCTGATCATGACATCAGAATTTTGCTCAAAGCTTATATCGGACGGAATATTCTGGATAATGAAGGGTTTTATCCCATCCTGAATACGATAGATCCTGCATTTATTAAAGCGATAGACGAAATGCGATAGGGCGATATCCCTGGTTACTCTGTCACTTTGTTACTTTGTCAATTATTTTGTATCTTTGATTCATGATTAACCATTTAAATACTCATCATTATGATACACGAATTGCCTAAATTACCTTATGCATTGGATGCATTGGAACCCTATATTTCGAAACAAACGCTCGAATTTCATTATGGTAAGCATCATCTTGCTTATGTTAACAACCTGAACAAGTTGATCCCCGGAACGGAATTTGAAAATGCCAGTCTGGAGGATATTGTAATGAAAGCAGGCGGTGGAATTTTCAATAATGGGGCCCAGGTCTGGAATCATACTTTCTATTGGAACTGTTTAAAACCCGGAGCCGGAGGGGAGGCTACAGGTGTTCTTGCTGATGCCATTGTCAAGCAGTTCGGCTCTTTTGCCGAGTTCAAGGAAAAATTCTCCAATGCTGCTGCCACTTTGTTTGGCAGCGGTTGGGCCTGGCTTGTTAAAAAGCAGGATGGAAGTCTGGAAATTATCCAGGAAAGCAATGCCGGTAATCCTATGAAACATGGACTAAAACCACTACTTACCTGCGATGTGTGGGAGCATGCCTATTATTTAGATAAGCAAAATGTACGGCCTGATTATATTGCTGATTTCTGGAAGTTGATTGACTGGGATAATGTTGGCGGCCGATTCTTGTAGTAGCATCCCTGGCTCCCCTTCTAATAGTAATGAAGGGGTCACGTCCGTTTACCAATCAGCCTAAAATTCAAAAGCTAATCCAGCTTTTGGAATAAAATGGAATTGATAGAAACTGGGAGCCACAAACACTGACCACCGTAAATTGGCTTGTTTAGTATAAAATGACCACCCGAAACGAGGATCAACAACAGGGCCTTTGTCATCGCCCCAGGTATCACCCGTCCAGGTGCTCCATGAATAACCTCCCCTTAGCGCAATATAAGTATAATGGGTTTTGGTTTCATTGATATCACGCAAATTGAACCGGAATTGAAGATAAACGGTTATGTTCTCCGTATTGTAGGTTGAAAGTCCTGCTCCCAAAGAAAAAGTATTGGAAAACTGGTAACCGTGAGTTGTATAAACCTCAAAGATTGCTTTGGGATCATTATTTTTAGGGAATGTAGCCCCCAAAGCCATCCCTACATCAAAGAAATACCCTTTGTTATGTTTTGCATAGGATTTATGTTGAGCGCTGAGTATTAGGGGACTCAACATCAAAATCAAAATAGTTATTTTAGGCTTCATTCCGGAAACTATTATATCAGTAAATGCATCATACAATAAGTATAAAAATCCTGGCCAGCTTCTTTATGATCCTTGTTTGGGATATCATGTTTGGTCACATTACAGCCGGCTGCCAGGAATGCTTTATAGGCACTTTCCGTGTTCTCATAAGGCACGATGGTATCATCAGTTGCATGCAATAAAGTGATTTTTGCTTTTGGAGTCCAGGTTGTCACTTTTCCGTAAACAATTAAACTATTGATTTTTAATGCATTGATAAACTTTTTGGTATTGGGGTTTGATCTGTCAAAGGCTTCAGGAGCCATAATTTTGGTAAGTTTTGTCTCCCCCATCATGGCAGTAACTTCATCGGTCGTATATTTTTTTGATAAAATCCATTCCTTATAATGGGAATAAAGTGGTTCCGCGAACATTTTTTTAAGATCCAGGTTCAGGTTTTCTCCATAATTGAGTCCCAAAACTAAAAGAGGAATGGTAACAGGTTGGCTGCTATAATCTTTTTCCACGAAAGTATCGTATGATTTTATCAGATCATAAGCGCCGCCACCGGCGAATACCTGGTCTATCACAAACGCATCCTGGTATAAAGGTTCTGTTTCAACAAATCTGAGAAAACAAAGAGAAGCCTGACCGCCCTGAGAATATCCCATTACGGTTATTTTATGAGACATTTTTCTACTGATGGAGGCAAAATATTCTTTTGCTGCGAGGAGCATATCAGCGGAGGCCTGTCCTGTAGATACCACATCATAATAGGGATGGACCTTATCTCTGGAAGCCCCATATCCAATATAGTCGGGGGCAACTACAGCATAACCAAACAAGGAGAAAAGACCTTCTGTTACCGCCATTTTCTGCGATGGTACCTCGTAATCCGCTCCGTAAGTATAATGAACCCCTAAAATAGTTCCAGATCGTTCATATCCCGCGTCTGTCGCTGGAAAAAATATTGCTCCCGAGGCCAGTATTGGATCTCCCTCAGGCCCCACGGTATTATAAATGATTGAAACGATCTTGATTTTTTTATTCGGTAAAGCTTTGTAAAGCGTAGAATTTGGGTTTTGTTTCAGTCTGCTTGCCAGGGTGTACTTGTCAATTACTTCAACTTTTTCAACTTTAACCAGAAAGAGAAAATCTGTCAGGGGTTCTTTCTTGCAGGAATTAAAAGCAAGAATGATAAGGAAATAAAACAGCAACTTTTTCATAGTTCGGCTGATGTTTTTTAATTAAAAAAGAAAAGCACAAGAAAATTCCAGCCCCATTTGTTTCAGGGCTGAATAGTCATCGGTTTTGATTCTGTTCAGGTTCCAGCGGTACCTTCCTTCTAACTGGAATTTCCAAAGATCGAACCCCATTCCGGCCCCCACACCAAAAAAGATTTTATTTATTTTGGTGGAAGTTGAAGTGGAGTCGATATCAAGCATTTCAAAAAAATCCCCATGATGGTTGACCATCAATGATCCATAAACATTTCCCAAAATATAGGGTTTGAAGATTTTACTTAACTGAAGCCCCAACTTAAAACTAATTGGAATATCAATGGTTTGAATGGTTGACATACAATCTGTAATGTACAGCAGGTCTACATCAGTTTTTGATTCGGTAAAAAGAATTTCCGGTACGAGGGAGTAGTTTAAAAATCCACCCCAGGTATATTGAAACAAAGCACCGAAACTCCAACCAAGCTTTGCATCAAAGTCGGAGTAGAAGCCTTTTCCGTAATTTTCAAGATGAATGTAATTAATCCCCCCCTTAATGCCAAATTTATATGGCCGTTGCTGCGCATGGAGACTGCTAATGAATAAAGCAATGATGAATAGTATAATTGTCCTTTTCATATCCCCGGGCTAGGTTTTTTAATAAAATTAGGAACAAATATAAAATAAAATCATTCCACCGTAATAACTTCCCCACCGAAGGAGAGTCCCGGTAATACAACAAAACAGA
>CAYSAU010000015.1:0-82930 GCA_964429135.1 uncultured Prolixibacteraceae bacterium
CCGATACAGAACCTGTTGAAAATAGATCCCAGGATTTCTTCTGTAGTGATTTCTCCTGTTATCTCTCCAATATGATATAAAGCAGTTCGCATTTCAACGGTCAGCAAGTCGGGACTCAATCCCGATTGCACGCCTTCCATTATCGCATCAATAGCTTTTTCGGTTGATAACAGGGATTCATAATGACGGGTATTGGAAACAATGGTTAGTTCACCCAATCCTGATAGTTTTAGGGTAGTCTGTAAACTTTCGGCAATCAAGTGGATATTCTCTTTCCTTTTTGCGGATACAAAAAGAGTTTCATAATCCATAAAATTTTTAAATCCTTTTGGTAATTCATTTAATTTATCCGTCTTATTTCCGATAAGGATGATTTTTTTTTCACGGTTTTCAGGTAGATCCATAAAGCCTGAAAGATCAGATTTCACGTCTTCGAAGGAATCGGTAGTGGCATCGAAAACGAATAGCAGTATGCTTGCTTCAGATACCTTCTGCCAGGTACGTTCAATACCCATGGTTTCAATTTTATCTTCAGCGGCTCTCAAGCCTGCCGTATCAATAAACCTGAAACTGTACCCGCCAATGACGATCGTGTCTTCAATGGAATCTCGTGTCGTTCCGGGAAGATCAGATACAATGGCTTTTTCTTCATTTAAGATGGCATTGAGAAGGGTTGATTTTCCTACATTGGGTTTTCCGATAATGGCTACAGGGATACCGTTTTTGATTACATTGCCAAGGGAAAAGGACTGGATTAAAGAGGACAATTCACTTTTCAAGGCATTGAGCAGTTCTAGGAATTCCGACCGGTCTGCGAATTCAAGCTGTTCCTCACTGAAGTCAAGTTCCAGTTCAATTAAAGAAATAAAATGGATCAGCCTCAATCTTAAATTCTTGATCTTTTCAGAATACCCGCCCCGCATTTGTCTGAGTGCCAGGTCGTGTGACGACTTGGATTGGGCATGGATCAGGTCAGCTACGGCTTCGGCCTGGGAAAGGTCAAATTTTCCGTTTAAGAATGCCCTTAAAGTAAATTCACCAGGCCTGGCCTGACGTATTCCTTCTTCCATTAACAAAGAAAGAATTTTTTGCTGGATGAAAAGGGACCCATGGCAGGAGATCTCAATCACATCCTCCCCTGTATAGGATCGTGGAGCCTTGAAAAGGCTAATCAAAACCTCATCAATTAGGTCTTCACCTTTCCCAATCACCCCGTAATGAATGGTATGTGAGGGGAAATCTGCCAAATTGATTTTTCGTTTGTCTGATCTGAAAAGCCGGCTGCATACAGAGAATGCCAGGTTACCCGATACCCGGATAACGGCTATTGCACCAGTTCCAGGTGGGCTCGATAAAGCACAAATGGTATCCTGTATGTTCTGACCATTCATAGATAAGTAACAATGGGTTTATTTGAACAAATTTATTAAAATTTTACATTTCTATCTGGAAAAGAAATTATCTTTGACTGTCATAATTATCAATATCAATTCTATTTGCCGTTTATCCTTTTTCATGATAAGCAGCAGCTTTAACCTGAGAATTATAATGAGTATTCTTGTAAATCACCACTCCCGGGTCATCATCCAGGGTATTACCGGGCATGAAGGTTCTTTTCATGCCAGCCAGATGATGGAATACGGAACTCATGTTGTGGGTGGAGTGACCCCCGGCAAAGGTGGTCAAATGCACTTGGGGATTCCGGTATTTAATACTGTGGAGGATGCAGTCAAAGCAACAGAAGCTGATGTTTCTGTTATTTTTGTTCCACCACCCCTGGCAGCAGACGCTATCCTTGAAGCTGCCGATGGAGGAATCCACATCATTGTATGCATCACGGAAGGAATTCCAGTGAGGGATATGATTGCCGTGAAAGAATATCTGAGTTGTCATGATATTCGTCTGATCGGCCCCAATTGCCCGGGCATTATCACCCCACCCGATACGAAAATCGGAATTATGCCTGGGTTTATTCATCGCCCGGGGAAAATCGGCATCGTCTCCCGTTCAGGAACCCTTTCCTATGAAGCAGTAGATCAGATCACTCAGATAGGTATGGGGCAATCAACCATGATAGGTATTGGGGGTGACCCCATTCCTGGTACGAGTATAGTTGATGTGATCAAACTTTTTATGGCTGATCCTGACACCGAGGGTATTGTGATGATAGGCGAAATCGGTGGTAACATGGAAACCGATGCAGGGTACTGGATACAACAATACGGAACAAAGCCGGTAGTTTGCTTTATTGCCGGAGCCACCGCCCCTAAAGGTCGAACGATGGGACATGCGGGAGCCATCATCGGAGGGAAATCAGATACCGCAGAAGCTAAGAAAACGATATTACGACAATGCGGGATTTTTGTTGTCGATTCTCCGGCAGACATAGGATCAACGATGCTTGAGGTACTCAAAGGCGCCTAAATCTGGTGTCAACCCCCTGTAGATACCTTTAATATCGAATGGAACATCCATCGGGATACCCTTATCAATGGCCGGAGAAATACTGTCAATCTCAAAATTGTTTTGCTCGATATCTACAAACCTGGGATCTTCATTTACCAGACATTCTTTATAATGCAATGGATCCGAGGTGCCTGATTGTGTTTTTAACAAACAATGATCAAAAATAAATTCAAAAGCAGAGGACGGGTCTGCATCTAGCCCTATTTCTTCATTGGCTGACCCCGTTATGATCGCATTACCGAAATATGCTTTTGTCAGAGGATTAGGCTTCTTGTTCCCCATTCCATCATAAGAATAATTACTGAGGTAAAGGGAGGGAGAATTTCTAACGGAACTAGTATAATAATTGCCTATGGTAAGCTGGCGAAAATCATAGCTTCCGCCACTGACTATTCCTATGGCCGATCCCCCACAGTTGACAATGACACAATTACTTGATTCGATAAAACTCTTATAGGCGAGAAGGCCGTCTGATGACATATTCTGGATGATGGTATTTTCTATCCTTAAGGTTGGTTGGGAAGAATTTCCGATTGAATCAACGAAAACACCGGTTTCACCGTTTTTTATCACCGCATAGTTAATTTCATTTTCTTTACTTCCTCTTTCCAGAAATAGTCCGCTCCACTGCCCGGTCAGATCCTTGTAAAAAGGATCGAGGCGGTCTCCCTGGAACCTAACGGGGTGATTGAGACTGCCGTTCACTTTCAAAGAGGATCCATGAGAAACGGTGAGATAAGATTTTAAATGAAAATACACTTTCGTCCCGGGCATCAAGCTTAGTGTCGAGCCAGTATCGATACGCAATGATCCATAAATCACATGGGCTTTCAAACTATCCCAGGTTGTATTACCACGAATCAATGCATCCCGGTAAAAATTTGCATTTTGACCCCAGGCCAGCAACTGAACTTTTTGAAGGTTTCCATTGGTCAGAAAATGAATGGAATCGGTTACGGCAAAAGGATTTGACTGATTATTGGGATCAATGGTTATCCGAACGAAAATATAGATGCTGTCCTTGCCTGCCAGTTCAAGATTCTGCAAATGGTCAGTTGCAATCCCATCAATATTTAATTTATACATGGATGCTGATCCCCCGGCGAGTTGAATGGAAGAAATAAGTACTCTGTTTTTACTGGGGTTATAAACCATGAGTTTTTGTGTCACTGAACCCACGGTCGTAAAAACCGTATCAAAAAAAACAGTATCCGTAGAAAAGCCCAACTTCAAATCACCACTTGGATCGATTTTGTCACTTTTTTTACAAGCAATAAAAGTCATGATGCAAAGGGTCATAATCATGAAAAACAATTTCCCGGATTTCTTACTGGCCATAAGTAATGTTTTATGGTATAAACTTAATGAATAAATCAACCTATAAATAGACTAACGTAAAAAGAGGGGAAAATTGTAAATTTGCAAACCGATTTTTTATCGTTATCTTTGACAATTCAGGTAAATAAACAATCATGAGCTATATCAATTTTGATAAGTCCCAATTGGTCAATCTGGAATATTCCCTTCATCGTGAATTGTTGCGTTCAAACCGGGCAGGTTCCTATGCAAGTTCAACCATCATCAATTGTAATACCCGTAAATACCATGGTATGCTTGTCACTCCACAGCCGGGTATTGATCATGGCAATCATGTGTTGCTGTCTTCTCTCGATGAAACAGTGATTCAAAGGGATTCCGAGTTTAATCTCGGGATTCATAAATATCCGGGTAATCATTATAGTCCCAAAGGACATAAATATATTCGTGATTTTGTTACTGAACCCATTCCAAAGATCATATACAGGGTAGGAGGGGTTATCCTGACCAAGGAAATGATTTTTACGACGCATGAAGACAGGATGATTATCAAATATACGCTCGAGGAAGCTCATTCCCCGACTAAAATTCGCCTGCGACCTTTTCTTGCGTTTCGTAATGTTCATACCTTATCACGTGAAAATATTTTCGCGGATAAAAAGTACGAAGAGGTCGCCGGGGGAATAAAAGTCAGGATGTACCATGGATATACCAATCTTTTCATGCAGCTTTCCTGTAACAATGAATACACCCATGTACCGGATTGGTATTATAATATAGAATATCAGGAAGAGATGGAAAGAGGGTACGAATATCAGGAGGATCTTTACGTTCCTGGTTTTTTTGAATTTGAAATTAAAAAAAACGACAGTGTATATTTTTCAGTAGGGATCAAGGAACTCAATCCGGCGTCAATGAAACGGGCTTTTAATGCTGAACTCAGGAAAAGAATACCCCGTGATAGTTTTGAAAATTGTTTGATTAATGCCGCTCAGCAATTCATTTTAAAAAGGGTTAAGCGGACTGAAATCATATCAGGATTCCCCTGGCTTGAGAAATCCGGAAGGGATGCTTTCATCTCGCTTCCCGGACTTACCCTCTTAAAGGGGGATGAAAAAACCTGCAAAGCCATTCTGGATACCCTGATCAGCGATATGAACGGTCCGCTTTTTCCCAGTTCCCATACTGATCAAGGGTTTTCCTATCATGCCGCAGATATCTCTTTGTGGTTTTTCTGGACTCTTCAACAATTAGCTCTGCATGCCAAGCCCGGAATAAGAATATGGAAAGAATACGGAAAAAAAATGAAACTTATCCTTGAATCGTTCAGGGACGGTACTGATTTAAATATTCATATGGTAAGCGGAGGCTTACTTTATGCTGGTGTTCCTGGCAAAGCCGTGACATGGATGAATGCCTTCGCAAATGGGAAACCGGTTACACCCCGACTCGGTTTGGCTGTCGAGATAAATGCCTTATGGTATAATGCCATACGTTTTGCCATTGAACTTGCCACCGATGCCGGAGATAAGCGTTTTGTTGAAAAATGGCAGGAAATTGCAGACCAGATTCCTGAGTCCTTCCAGAATACCTTCTGGAGCCCGGAAAGGAAGTATCTGGCTGATTATGTCGATGGAGAATATAAAGATTGGACAGTAAGGCCCAATATGCTTTTCGTTGCCTCACTGCCGTATTCTCCGGTTAAGGAAGAAATCAGAAAAGAAGTGATCAGTCGTGTAAAACAGGAACTGTTGACCCCGAGAGGAATTCGTACGCTGACCCCAAAAAGTCCCGTATATATGGGCAATTATGCAGGCAATCCGGCTGAACGCGATATGTCATATCATCAGGGAACCGTGTGGCCATGGCTGCTTGGCCATTTTGTGGAAGGATATCTTAAAATCCATGGGAAGAGCGGAATTTCTTTGATTAAAAACATCTATGAAGGCTTGCATCCCGTACTGACGGAATATGGTGTAGGCACCATTTCGGAGATATGCGACGGTGATCCCCCCTTTACCCCCAGAGGAGCCATCTCCCATGCAGGCAGCGTGGCTGAAGTGCTCAGAATAGGATGGCTGATCAAACACTATGAAAAAGAACAAAATCAGGAAAAAACTAAAATAAATCGTAAATCTGCTAATCGTAAATAAAAATGCGTGTTTTAATGTTTGGTTGGGAATTTCCTCCTCATATCACCGGAGGCCTTGGCACTGCTTGTTATGGTCTTACCAAAGGACTGGTCAAGCATGGGGTTGAAGTGATTTTCGTGGTTCCGAAGGCATATGGTGATGAAACCAAAGAGGGTTTCCGGCTCATCAATGCCAGTGACATTATTGTTGATTTTAATGAGACCCACAGCCAGGAACATTGGAATAAAATCAAGTATATGGAGATAGGATCAAACCTGATTCCCTATGTAGGTCCAGAAGAATTCGAACAAATGGTATCCCAGGAAAGACTTGAAAACAAGTCCTACACCCAGGCAGTTTTTTCACGGCAGTTCCAGTTTTCAGGAAAATATGGACCAAATCTAATGACAGAAGTCGCCCGTTACGCCATCATTGCTACCTCTGTTGCTGAAAGCCAGTCTTTTGACATAATTCATGCCCACGACTGGCTGACTTATCCTGCCGGAATTGCAGCCAAGCACATCAGCGGCAAACCTTTGGTTATTCATGTCCATGCCACAGAATTTGATCGCTCCGGCGAGAATGTAAATCAGAATGTTTACGATATCGAAAGAAAAGGCATGGAAGAAGCCAACCTGATCATTACAGTGAGTAATCTTACCCGTCAGATAGTTATTGATAGATACGGAATTCCTCCTGAAAAAGTCATCACAGTTCATAATGCTGTGGAGCCTGTCGACCGTCCAGAAATGGAGGGGATACAGAAGCACGTTAAGGAAAAGGTTGTCACCTTCCTTGGCCGTGTGACGTATCAGAAAGGACCGGATTATTTTGTTGAAGCAGCTCATAAAGTGTTGAAAAAGGATCATAATGTACGTTTTGTTATGGCGGGTTCGGGCGATTTGCTCAACCGTATGATCAGGCGGGTGGCCCAATTGAAAATCAGCACTAAATTTCATTTTACTGGATTCCTTGCCGGGGCTGAGGTGGATCGTATGTTTGCCATGAGCGATGTTTATGTCATGCCGTCTGTCTCCGAACCTTTCGGTATCTCCCCCCTCGAAGCCATGCGATCCAATGTCCCTGTGGTCATCTCGAAACAATCAGGGGTGGCTGAGGTATTGAAACATGCCCTTAAAGTGGATTTTTGGGATATTGATGCCCTTTCTGATGCGATATACGGGATATTGCATTATGACGGGCTTAAGAAAATGTTTATGAAATACGGAAAAGAAGAAGTCGATAACCTAAAATGGGAGAATGCCGCTTTTAATATGCTCCAAGTTTATCATCAAGCTTTAATCAAATAATACCTGCATTATGCGATCCATATGTTTTTATTTTCAGGTTCATCAACCTTTTCGATTAAGAACTTACCGGTTTTTTAATATCGGTCAGGATCATCATTATTATGATGATTATCAGAATCGTCATATCATTAAGCGGGTGGCAGAACAATGTTATTTGCCTGCCAATAAACTGATGTTGGACCTGATCCATGAGTTTGGTTCTGCTTTTAAAATCAGTTATTCCATTTCCGGAACCGCCCTTGACCAGTTGCAGCAATATGTTCCTGAAGTCATACAAAGCTTTCAGCAACTGGCAAAAACCGGGTCAGTGGAATTTATCGCAGAGACCTATGCACATTCCCTGGCTTCTTTGAACCAGCGCGATGAATTTATCCGTCAAGTGGATCTGCATCGTAAAAAAATCGAATCGCTTTTCGGGCAAAGGCCAACTACTTTCCGGAATACGGAAATGATCTATTCTGATCAGATCGGTGACATGGTAGCTGATTTGGGTTTTCATACCATACTGACCGAAGGCGCTAAACATGTATTGGGTTGGAAAAGCCCAAATTTTCTTTATTGTAATGCCATTAACCCCAAATTAAAATTACTTCTGCGTAATTTCAGACTCAGTGATGACATCACTTTCCGCTTTAGTAATACCAACTGGTCGGAATGGCCATTGACCGCTGAAAAATTTGTTAATTGGTTGAATGCCATCGAGTCCAATGAAGAAGTGGTCAATATTTTCCTGGATTATGAAACCATCGGGGAGCATCAATGGAAAGAAACCGGCATTTTTGATTTCTTTAAACACCTGCCGGAAAAAGTATTCTCCAAATCAGGATTCAGTTTCCATACCCCTGAGGAATTATACCAAACCTTGCAAACAGTTGCGGCCATCTCCGTTCCCTATCCGATTTCCTGGGCCGACGAAGAAAGGGACCTTACAGCCTGGCTGGGCAATGAACTTCAGGATGAGGCTTTTGCCAAATTGTATTCTTATAAGGAATATGTTAAAAAATGTAAAGACCCTGAAATATTAAGGGACTGGGAATATCTTCAAACCAGTAACCATTTTTATTATATGTGTACCAAGTGGTTCTCTGCAGGAGAGGTTCATAAGTATTTCAACCCCTATAGCTCTCCCTATGAAGCATTCATCAATTATATGAACGTTCTTTCTGATTTTATGATCCGTGTGGATGATGCACTGATGAAAGAAACTCCTTTGAAAAAGGAACAACAGGAAAAGAAACCAAAAACAACAGTTCCAAGGCCCAAGAAAAAGGAGGAAGCTTATAAAAAGCTCAATTTCGATGATATCATCCGATTAAATGATAAGAAAGTTAAAGACCTGATCCGGAAAGTGGATGTCAGGATCATTACCTGTGCCATGAAAGGAGCCGATAAAGACCTTCAGGCTAAGGTCGAAAAAAACCTTGGAGTGAGGGCAAAAAAATCATATCAGGAGGTTTTAAAAACCATTAAAGGACTGACCGCTACAGAAGTGAATAAATACCGTAAACAAATCGTGAAGGAAATCAATAACCTGACAAAATAGCATGGTGACAAAAGAAAAACATAGCAATATCCCGGATTATCTGTTTGAGACAAGCTGGCAAGTTTGCAATGAAGGCAAGGGTATTCATACCGCACTTTCGACAAAAGCCGCAATATTAGCGGATGAATTCAAGGATAATTATATTCTGATCGGCCCTGATGTCTGGAAAGAAACCCATCAGAATCCTGAATTCACTGAGGATAAATTTCTATATAAATCATGGAGAGAGAAAGCAGAAAGTGAAGGTTTCCGTTTAAAGATAGGTCGTTGGAATACCCATGGCAAACCAATTGTCATTTTGGTAGATTTCACACCGTTTTTTTCGGAAAAGGATAGAATTTTTGCCCACTTTTGGGAAAGATATGCACTGGATAGTCTGACCGGAGGTTGGGATTATGTTGAACCTGCCCTTTTTGGCTATGCTGCTGGAAAAATAATTGAAAGTTTTTATAATTTTAATTTATCCCACCACGATAAAATTATTGCACAGTTTCATGACTGGATGACCGGAACCGGTGTTCTTTATGTAAATGAAAACATTCCCCAGGTAGGGACTGTTTTTACTGCACATGGAACGGTTTTGGGTCGTTGTATTGCGGACCATGGGCTTCCCTTGTATAAAAACCTTGAAAATTACAATGGAGAATCCATTTCAAAGCAGTTTGGTTTGGTTTCAAAACATTCTTTAGAGCGGCTTTCAGCCGAGGAGGCCGATGTTTTTACTACCTTAAGTGAATTAACCAATAATGAATGTCGTCAATTCCTGGAAAAGGAAGCCGATACGATTACACCTAACGGTTTTGACGATTCCTTTGTCCCTGTTAAGGAAGATTACTATGCAAGACGCGCAGTTGCCCGAAATAAAATGTTTGAAGTCGCTGAAGGCCTGCTCGGGCAACAACTTTCCAGGAGCAGTATCTTTATCATCAATAGCGGACGTTACGAGTTTCACAATAAGGGAATAGATCTGTTTATTGATGCCATGGGGAAATTAAACAGGGATCCCAGGTTAATTCAAACCGTGATTGCCTTTATTGCAGTACCTGCTTCCCAGGTTGGGCCAAGAAAAGAACTGATCAGTAGAATAACTAAAAAGGAGTTTTACGAGCCCCTGAAAGAGGAATATTTAACCCATGGGCTACATGAACCTGAAAATGACAGGATCCTTAAACGGATTGCAGAAAACAACCTCAAAAACAGTATCAATGATAAAGTTAAGATTATTTATGTGCCTACATTCCTCAATGGAGATGATGGCATCTTTAATCTAAAATATTATGACTTTTTGATTGGTTTTGACGGTTCCATATTTCCCTCTTACTACGAACCATGGGGTTATACACCGCTGGAAAGTCTTGCTTTTCATATCCCTTCCATTACCACCTCCCTGTCTGGATTCGGGCAATGGATTAAAACCATGTATCCCACCCTGAAAGATTGCACCGCGGTGATTGAAAGAAATGATGACAATGACCAGGAGGTTGTCGAGGAGATCGTCAGACATGTAGTTCAGTGCAGCCTCAAAACCGAAAAGGAAATCATTAAGATACGAATCAAAGCCTTTGAGATTTCACGTGCAGCCTTATGGGGAAATATGATAGATCATTATAAACGTGCTTATTCCCTGGCGCTTGAGGAAACCCGTGGAAGGACAGAACTCTTTGCCGGAAAACAACCCCAGGTTCAGACACAAGCCTATAAAACCATTCTGGAAAATAAACCAGACTGGAAAAAAGTCCTCATCCAGCAAAAAATTCCTGATAACCTGACCAGTCTCGAACGTCTTTCAAAAAATCTATGGTGGTCATGGAATTATGAAGGCGGAGAGCTTTTTGAAATGATTCACAAAGAAAGATGGTATGAATTGAAATTTAATCCGATTGCCTTGTTGGAATCCCTGAGCTATAATGAGCTTCAGGATTTAAGCGCCAATGAGAAAATAGTGAGCAAATTGAAACGGGTTACAGCCAAATTTGATGCTTATATGGCAAAAGCCGAAGAAAAACCTGCTGATATGGTCGCCTACTTCAGTATGGAATATGGCTTGCATGATACCGTTAAGATTTTCTCTGGAGGACTCGGGTTGCTGGCAGGGGATTATCTTAAAGAAGCCAGTGATTCAAATGTTAATATCATTGGTGTCGGACTTTTATACCGTTATGGATATTTCAAGCAAACCTTATCCCTGTTCGGGGATCAGATTGCCGTTTATTCTCCTCAGAAATTCACACACCTTCCTTTAATTCCTATCCGCGATAAAGAAGGGAACTGGTTGAAAGTCACTTTTGCCCTGCCAGGCCGTACCATGTATGCTAAGGTTTGGAGGGTGGACGTCGGAAGGGTTCCTTTATTCCTTATGGATACCGATATTGAAGAAAATTCCGAAGCGGATCGTAGCATTACACATCAACTTTATGGAGGAGATCTGGAAAACAGGTTACGACAGGAAATCCTTCTTGGAATTGGAGGGATCCGTATGCTTGAAGGTATGGGGATCAAACCAAACATCTATCATTCCAATGAAGGACATTCTGCATTTATAGGTTTGGAAAGATTAAGAAAGTTAATTCAGAATGAAAAACTGACCTATCCACAGGCCGTGGAAGTAGTACGTTCCTCCACCTTATTTACAACCCATACGCCAGTACCTGCCGGTCACGATACTTTCCCGGAAGATTTGCTGAGGCTTTATTTGTCACACTATCCTGATCATCTGAATATAAAATGGGATCAGTTTGTTAATCTTGGTCGAATGGTGGAAGATGATCATAATGAGAAATTCTCTATGAGCGTGCTGGCCGCGAAACTTTCACAGGAAATCAATGGAGTGAGCAGAATACACGGGAATGTGACCAGAGAAATGTTTGCAAAATTATATAATGGGTATTATCCTCAGGAATTGCATATCGGGTACGTGACCAATGGAGTACATTACCCGACCTGGACAGCTAAATCATGGCAGCAGTTGTTTCAGAAGGAATTCGGAGAAGACTTCCTAAATGATCAGTCCAACCCCGTTTATTGGAACCGTATCCATAATGTGGAGGATGAAGTTATATGGAAAACAAAACTCAAACAGAAGGAACAACTCAATGAATATTTGTTTGGAAGAATATTTGAGGAAATGACCGTAAGGCATGAAAACCCCAAATTGATTTTTAAAATCCGAGAAGCTACCCGCCCTGTTGCACTTACGATCGGTTTTGCCCGAAGATTTGCTACATATAAAAGAGCTCACTTGCTTTTCAGTAACCTTGACCGGCTTTCAAAAATCGTTAATAATAAGGAAAAGCCAGTGAGGTTTTTATTTGCCGGTAAAGCTCATCCAAACGATAAAGCTGGTCAGGATCTGATCAAACGTATTTTCGAAATCTCACATCAGCAGGAATTTCTTGGAAAGATCCTCTTTATCGAGAATTATGATATTGAACTGGCTAAGTACCTGATCAGGGGTGTCGATATCTGGCTGAACACCCCTACAAGACCTTTGGAAGCCTCTGGAACCAGTGGTGAAAAAGCCGTGATGAACGGTGTTGTGAACTTCAGCGTGCTGGATGGATGGTGGGCTGAAGGTTATCGTCCAAACGCGGGTTGGGCACTGAAAGAAGAAGCTACTTATGATAATATGCAATTTCAGGATGATCTTGATGCTGAAACCATTTACACTATACTGGAAGAAGAAATAGTTCCGATTTACTATGATTTAAATGAGAAAAATGTTCCTGAAAGATGGGTTACCTATATCAAAAATACGATTTCTGACATTGCACCTCATTATACGATGAAACGTCAGTTAGACGATTATTACCGTCAGTATTATACCCGTTTGTTTAAACGGTCCAAAATCATGGCCGGAAAGAACTACGAAATGTCACGGCATATTGCCAGCTGGAAACGAAAAGTTCTTAGGGGATGGGATAGCATAGAAGTGCTTTCAGTTAAAGTCCCTGATTCCAACCAGAAACCTTTATCCCTGGGAGAATCTTTTAAGGCTGAAATTATTCTGGACTTGAATGAATTATCGGGTTCAGATATTGGAATTGAAGTAATCTTCGGAAAGAAAGTCAATGATGAAGTCAAAGAACCTTTGATGATACAGGAGTTGGAAATGATGAAATCAGAGAAGAATATTGTTTCTTTTGCTTGCGAAATTCCCATCAATCAGGCTGGAGTTTATGATTTTGTATTTCGTCTGTTTCCGAAAAGTCCTTTGTTGCCTCATCGTCAAGATTTTAATCTGGTGAAATGGATTTGATTTTGAATTCAATATTTTTTTTATAATAACTTAAATATGAAATTGTTAGAAGGAAAAACAGCGTTAATAACCGGTGCAAACCGGGGAATAGGTCGGAGTATTGCCGTGAAATTTGCCAAGCATGGTGCAAATGTTGCATTCTCAGATATCAGCTATGATGATCAGTCAATCAGCCTGGAAAAAGAGCTTGAAAGTTATGGGGTAAAAGCGAAAGGTTACGCTTCTGATGCAAGTTCTTTCCCGGAAAGCGAACAACTGGTCAACAAGGTGGTGAATGATTTTAATGCCCTGGATATTCTGGTCAATAACGCGGGCATCACGCGTGATAATCTCTTACTTCGGATGAATGAAGCGGACTGGGACAGGGTTATTAACATCAACCTTAAATCCGTTTTCAATCTAACCAAAGCAGTGCAGAAATTCATGATTAAACAAAGGTCAGGGTCCATTATCAACATGAGTTCCATCGTAGGGGTTGAAGGGAATGGCGGACAATCAAATTATGCTGCTTCCAAAGCGGGTATCATCGGTTTTTCAAAATCAGTGGCACAGGAACTAGGCTCCCGGAATATCCGATGCAATGCCATCGCACCCGGCTTTATCGAAACAGAAATGACCGCAAAACTCCCCCAGGAGTATATAGATAAATGGGCCAGCGATATTCCCATGAAACGCGCCGGAACCCCAGATGATGTTGCCAATCTTGCCCTATTCCTGGCTTCCGACCTGAGCTCATACATCACCGGACAAGTGATCACAGTTTGTGGAGGACTTCATACCTGATCAAATCCTGAACCTTGACACTGGTTATTGAATACTCCTTCTGGCTGATTCTGCTTTGCATCCTTTTTGGGGCATTGGCAAGCTATTTTTTATATTTCTTTCGACTGAAAACAGATGCCTCAGATCGTTTAATATATTCCCTGATGGGGCTGCGCTTTGTATCTGTTTTTCTTATATCATTTCTTCTTCTATCTCCCTTGATCCGACAAAACATTGAAAGCATTGAAAAGCCATTGATTCTGATGGGAATCGATAATTCCGAATCAATCCTGATGAATAAGGATTCACTTTTTTATAAAAATGTACTTCCAGAAAAATTGAATTCCTTAATTGAAAACTTGAAAAAAGATTATGAGGTTAAGGTCTTTGCATTCGGAGAATCGGTCGAACCATATTCATTTGCGAATTTTAACAAGAAACAAACCGATATAGCTGGTTTTTTATCGGAAATGGAGAATGCTTATGTAAATCGTAATGTCGGAGCCATGGTTTTGGTTTCGGATGGGATTTATAACAAAGGTTTGGATCCTTATTACGCTGCCAGTAACCTTCCTTTCAGGATATATTGTGTTCCACTTGGAGACACGATTCAGCACAGGGATGTAATTCTCCGGAAGGTTGACTTTAACCCGACTGTTTTTTTGGGCGATAGATTTCCATTGGAGATAGGATATGCTGCCTATTTCTGCAAGGGAATGAAAACCCGTTTGATGGTTAAACAAGGGAAAAAAACTGTTTTTTCGAAAGAGATCATCCCGGGTTCAGAGGAGGTCAATGCTCAGGTAAAACTTTACCTGGATGCAACAGAAATTGGTCGGCAGTTCATTGAGATCAGCTTGGATCCAGTTGATGAAGAAACCAGCAAAGCAAATAATTCCAGCAGAATCGTTATACAGGTATTGAATTCCAGGGAAAAGATTGCCCTGCTTTACCATGCACCCCATCCGGATATAGCTGCCTTTGAAAAAGCATTGTCAAAATCAGGGCGTTATGAGATCACAACCGCTTCTCTGGAGAATTTTTCTGCCTTATCTGAAAAATTTGACCTGATGATTTTTCATCAGCTCCCCTCCATACAGTCTGATGTGAAGCTGGATCCTTTTCTCAATTCAGGAACCCCTGTTTTGTTTATCCTTGGAACACAATCTGACCTGAACGCATTCAATAAACTTAATCAGGGATTGAATATTAATGCAGTAAAAACAAATGTAACCGAAGCTCAACCGGTTATGAATGAGAATTTTTCTTTATTCACCCTGGACCAAAATATCTCCGCAGCATTTGCAGCTTATCCACCCTTACTCAGCCCTCTGGGCGCTTATCAATACAATCCTATCAGTGAAATTTTATGCTTCCAGAAGATCGGGATGGTGAATACAAGGATCCCACAAATCCTGTTTACTGTCCAAAATAACAGGAGAACAGGGATCATTGCAGGAGAAAATCTTTGGAAGTGGAGACTCTCTGAATTTATTGCCCATTCAAACAACGATGCCTTCGACGGCTTGATCAATAAAATTGTGCAATTGCTTTCCGTAACAGAAGATAAAAGTTTTTTCAGGGTAAAAACTAAGGATCCCGTTATGCAAAATGAAGCTGTTTTCTTTGAAGCCGAATTGTATAACGAATCTTATGAGCTGATCAATGATCCGGAAGTGAACCTGCTGATCACCGATTCAACAAAAAAAACCTACCCCTACATTTTTAATAAAACAGATCAGGCTTATCAGCTTAATCTGGGCATTTTTCCCATCGGAACCTATACTTATAAGGCATTCGTAAAACATGGACAGAAACAGTACGAAAAATCAGGAAGTTTTACGGTGATGCCTGTCAATCATGAGGCGGTCAACCTCCTTGCAGACCATCATCTATTATCCAGGATTGCCACTTCACATAATGGAGAAACCATTCCCCCGGCTCAACTTCAGAAAATAAAACAATTGCTGGATGAAAGAGACGATATCCATTCCATTTCCAATCTGCAAAAAAAGTTTACAGACCTGATCGGAAATCCATGGTTATTCGCTATTATACTCATCCTCCTTTCAGCCGAATGGACGATCAGAAAACGCAGTGGTTTATAAATCTTTCCTGTTTAAAGTCCAGAACACAATTCCAATCATGATTGTTGCATAAAGCAGTGGAATTGCCATGGAGACCAGGCTGACATTACCCTGTAATTCAAGTCCCATAACTTTTTTCAATACCGGTATGGCAGGGTACTCCGTAACCCTGAGGACAGCATTAACAGGAAGGTAGGTGGAAATAGTATTTTTAAAAAAGATCGGACTTTTCAGGAAAAAGTACAGTACCGGCTCCACAATCAGGGAGTAAAGCGTGAATAACGCGATGGTCAGGCCAGTATTTCTTAAAAGAAAGCCAAAAAAGAACGCATAAATTAAATAGGAAAAAATGCTGACAAAAAATCCTGCCATAAATGGAATTCCTTTTGAAAAAAAAGAGATATCCTGAATACCACTATGGGATAAACCGATAATTAATGCACCAAGGGTAAGCGATAGCAGCATAATAATAGAGACCAGTAAAATAAACTGCAACTTAGAAACAAGAAATTCAGCTTTACTCATGCCATTGATGATATTCTGGCGAATGGTTTTAAAGGTAAATTCATTGGTAATCAGAATGATGATCACGATGGCCGGAAAGATTAGAATATACCTGATGGTAGCAAAAAATGCAATGTTCTGCCATACATCAGGAAAAAAATAAATGGCCACATGAGGAAGAGGTATCGGAAGATGATGGTTCATGGAATCAACCATATGATTGATCATAAACTCCGCCAATAAAATACCGGAGGCGAGAAATAAAAAATATAATCCAAATAAAATCCAGAATACTTTATAGGTCAGGACTTTTTTAAATTCGATCTTGAGTAGTTTGGTCATTGGTTATCTTGTAATAGTTCTAGAAAATGTTGTTCCAGGCTGCGTTTGCGTTCCGATAAATGGGTCAGAAGAATCCCGTGTTGCTGACAAAACCTGTTTATTTCACCGGGATTGACCTGTGTGCTGAAATAAATCTGTAAATTCTCCCCATGAGGTTTCATGGATTTAAAACCGGGGAATTGCACAATCAGCTTTTCAAGTTCAGGGATTGTGTCGCTGGCAATTTCAAAGGAATCAGAAATTGCGAGCACTTCACTGACTTTGCCTTCAAATAATTGTTTTCCCTTATGCAAAACGGCAACATGACTGCATATTTTTTGTACCTCATCAAGGAGGTGAGAGGCCATAATGATGGTAATTCCCTGGGATGCCACCTGCAAAATAAGCTCTCTGATACTGGCTATTCCCTGAGGGTCGAGACCATTTGTTGGTTCATCAAGTATCAGTACATCAGGATTTCCAAGCAGTGCTGATGCAATGGCCAGTCTTTGTTTCATCCCGAAAGAAAAAGTCCGGAATTTGGAATGTTTACGGCTGATCAGGTCCGTCATTGTCAGTACCCTGTCAATGTCGTCATAACCCATATCCTTGATGTCCGCGACAATCTGGAGATTTTGACAGGCATCAAGATAAGGAAAGAAATTGGGACTTTCAATCACTGACCCTATATGCTTACGGCATTCCTTGGACGGCGGAGCGCCGAACCATTCAAAGTCACCCTTATCAGGCTTTAAAAGATCAAGAATGATGCTTAAAGTCGTGGTTTTTCCGCTGCCGTTTGGCCCAAGAATTCCGAATACCTGTCCTTTTTTTACTGTCACTGACAGATTGTTAACCGCTTGTACTTTTCCGTACTTTTTCGAAATTCCGTTGATGGTTAAGATTGTTTCCAAAATCTGAGGGGATAAGTTATTCAAAAGTGTGACGTTAAGACGTGAACATTTTCATTGGGTTACAATCTGAAGTATAAAAGAAAAATCGCGGGACGTTTCCTTAACTCCGGATGGATCATTTTCCATTCCCGGATTGTCCTCGTCATGATCCATTCATCGTCCGTTGAAAGATCTACCGCAATACACAGCGCTGTATTCTCGTTACAGGTTTCCAACAGGGTATTGAAAAGCTGCAGGTTTCGGTAAGGAGTTTCAATGAATATCTGGGTCTGGTCTTTTTCATATGAAATTCTTTCCAACTCCCGGATGCTTTTCTTCCTTTGTGTCTTATCCACTGGAAGATAGCCCGAAAATGTAAAATTCTGTCCATTGAAACCTGAAGCCATTAAGGCCAGAAAGACTGATGAGGGTCCTGTCAGGGGAATCACCTGAATTCCGTGTTGGTGTGCCTGAGCGACAATCAGGCTTCCGGGGTCTGCAACGCAGGGCAATCCGGCTTCGGAAAGTAAGCCAATATCAAATCCATCGATTGATGGTTTAAGATAAATATGAAGATCAGCGTTCTTGGAATGCTCATTGAAGATCATGAACATTTCATCCTGAAGATCTTTATCAATACCGGCTATCCTGAGAAATCGCCTGGCCGTTCTGATTTCTTCAACAATAAAATGGTTCAGTTTGCAGATAATATCTAAATTCCTTTTCGGGAAAATAGTGTCGGGAGAACTTTTTCCGAGGGGAGTGGGGATTAGGTAAAGTTTTCCTTTATGCATGACAGTTCCAGGGTAGGGAATCAAGATCGACATTGCCTCCTGAAAGAATGATGCCAACCTTCTTGTTACGGCACTCAATTTTCTCTTCAAGAATTGCAGCAAAAACAGTAGCTGAAGAAGGTTCAATAATGATTTTCATCCTTTCCCAAAGAAAACGCATCGCTTCTTTGATGCCATTTTCGGAAACGGTGACAATCTGATCAACATGTTTAGAAATAATAGGGAAAGTGAGATTTCCCAGTGAAGTCCTCAATCCATCGGCTATAGTATTAGGATGAACAGAAGGAATCAATGTTTTCTGATGAAATGAATGCCAGGCATCACAGGCCATTTCAGGTTCGACGGCAATAACTTTTGTACACGGAGAAAAATAAGCGGCGGAAAGGCTTGTTCCACTGATCAATCCTCCACCACCCACGGGTGCCATGATGAGGTCCAGATCATGGATTTCTTCTATCAGCTCTTTTGCAGCGGTTGCCTGACCGGCGATAATATGGTAATGATTATAGGGATGAATTTCTGTGGCTCCGGTTTCCTGGATGACCCTTGAAAGGGTTTCTTCCCTTGACGCCAGATTTGGTTCACAGAAAGTGATGTTGCCGCCATATTCCTTTACGGCAGCAGTTTTGATTTTTGAGGAATTCGAAGGCATCACAATATAGGCTCTGGTCTTTGCCAGTAATGCTGCCCAGGACAAGGCCTGAGCATGGTTTCCTGAGGAATGTGTGGCCACTCCTTTCTGGATGATTCCTTGATCAAGTAAAAGTACTGCATTCGAAGCTCCTCTTGCTTTGAATGCCCCGACTTTCTGAAAATTCTCACATTTGAAAAAAAACCTGGCGTGAAAGAGGCGGTCGATCGTGGATGAAGTGATTACAGGGGTATGATTGATAAAGGGTTTGATGCGCTTTGCTGCATTGACAATGTCGGATTTTTCTGGATATGCAATGTTGTCGGAGATCATAAAACGTTTCTTGCAAAGTTGAGTTTGATAATACCTTCACAAGCAGTATCCAGCATATGAAAAACATGTTCAAAAGCATTGAGGTCGTCATACCAGGGATCAGGAACAGGGAGGTTGGATTCAGGGTAAACGGAATTCATAACATAATCCACCTTCATGAGGTCACGTTTTTCGCTTACCATATTCATAATTTTATGGTAATGAGTGTCGTCCATGACAAAGATGTGAGTAAAACGCTCCACATCCAATTTGGTAAAAAGCCTGGCCCTGTGCCGGCTGATATCAATCCCGTATGTTTTTGAAATGGTAATGGCACGACTGTCGGGAGGATCTCCAGCATGAAAAGATTCAAAACCGCATGAATCAACTTCTGCGGCAATATTCAAGCGCGAGAGTTTTTCTTTTAAAATACCTTCAGCCATTGGCGACCGGCATATGTTTCCGGTGCATACAAAAAGAATCTTTTTCAAAGCCTGACAGGACTTGTTATAATTTAATACGTTTATCCAGTTCTTCAACAAACTGCCGGAATTGTTTGTCGGTTTCCACAAGGTTATTAACCGTTCTGCAGGCATGGAGTACAGTGGCATGATCTTTATTGCCGCAATGCAACCCTATACTGGCTAAAGAAGCCTTAGTGTGTTTTTTTGAGAAGTACATGGAAAGCTGGCGTGCCTGAACAATTTCCCTTTTCCGGGTTTTCGAATGGATCATTTCCACAGGGATATTGAAATAATCACAGACTACTTTCTGGATATAATCGATAGATATTTCGCGGGAGGTATTTTTAACAAATTTATCGATCATCTGCTTGGCCAGCTCCAGTGTGATGGTCTTTTTGTTAAGCGATGACTGGGCCAGGAGGGAAATAAGAGCCCCTTCCAGCTCGCGGATATTGGTATTGATGCTATAGGCGAGATATTCAACCACTTCGGGAGGGATTTGTATCCCGTCATTGTATAGTTTTTTATGCAGGATCGCAATTCTGGTTTCCAAATCGGGGACCTGAAGATCAGCAGATAAACCCCATTTAAACCGTGATAACAACCTGGGTTCAATGCCTTTCATCTCAACCGGGGGTTTGTCGGCAGTCAGTACGATCTGGTTGCTTTTCTGATGGAGATGATTGAAGATATGAAAGAAAACATCCTGGGTTTTTTCTTTGCCGGCCAGATTATGAATATCATCAATGATGAGTACGTCAATCATCTGGTAAAAATGGATGAAATCGTTTTGGTTATTATTCCTTACAGAGTCAATGAACTGGTTGATGAATTGATCGGTCGTGACATAGAGAACCGTTTTATCGGGAAAATTATTTTTAACATGAAGTCCGATAGAATGGGAAAGATGAGTTTTCCCTAATCCGGTATGACTATAAATCAATAAAGGGTTGAACGCAGTCTTTCCGGGATTGTTTGCTACCGCGAATCCTGCAGAACGTGCCAGGCGGTTACAATCGCCTTCCACGAAATTATCAAAAGAGTAACTCTCAATTAACTGGGAATTTACTTTGATTTTCTTTAATCCGGGGATGATAAAAGGATTGGGTATTTCTTTGGAAGCTCCTCTGTTTAAATCAATAGGCATAGAAACAGGGGGATTTGAAGTTGCTTTTTTTTCACCAGTGGGAATGTTGATGGTATAAGGCCCAGGCTCCTGATCGGAATTATCAACAATAATAGAATACTCTAAGCGGCCGTCTGAACCCAATTCCTTTTTAATGGTCTTTTTCAACAACGTGACATAATGTTCCTCAAGCCATTCATAGAAAAACTGACTGGGAACCTGTATCGTCAACACCTTTTCTTTAAGTCTGACCGGCCGGATCGGAAGAAACCAGGTTTTGAAGCTTTGATAGTTGATGTTGTCCTTAATAACTTTGAGGCAGTTTTCCCAAACTTCTATTGCTTTTTTTTCCATTAACAGAACGACCTTGAAAGATTAAACAGAGCCAATATTAAAAAATGATTATCAAGGTTTTGATTTATGTCCGCAAGCCATAAACCAGGGCCAGAAAGAATGCTTGATTTAATTAACAAATTTTAGAAAAAAAAGTTTATAAAAAAAATTATTTATCCTTGATTTATAAGAAAAAAACACTATAAAAATTCAATTTTCTTCATTTATTTAACTCCTGGATTTGCTTATTGACCATTATTTCAGAGCATTGCTATGTAATCATATCATTTTTTAGTTACTATTTATAATTCCTCTAAATTTCATGTTCATTATGATCCAGATAGTTAGCAATTCTAAACTTGTTTTGTATTCAAAATCATGGCATTGTATTGATTATTAGTCCGTTTAAAATGTTCAACCTCGATTTTACCTCTTCTGTTCTGCTTTTGAAGACTGAGAAATGGATGTTACATCGGTCTTCAGCAGGCAATATTTTGATTTTTGCATCTTCATCTTTTAAAATATGCATCACTTCGTTCATTAATGGGTAGGGGAACTGAATGAAGAGGTCCTCCCATAAGTGCCTGGTTACGATTTGGGCCTGCGCAAGGGCATCTTTCGCAGAAGTACGGTAAGCATTGATAAGACCAGGGATTCCCAGCTTTTTACCTCCAAAATAGCGGATTACAACAATCAACAGGTCTGTAAGATTGTTCGATAGGATTTGACTATAAATAGGTTTTCCAGCAGAGCCTGGGGGCTCCCCGTCATCATTGACACGGTATACCGGATGCTCATGACCTATGCGGTAGGCATAACAGAAATGATTGGCATCGTGATATTTTTTTCGAAGATACTCCAGCCTGTTCCTGATTTCTGACTCATGACTTACCGGATAAGCAATGGCAATGAATTTACTGGCTCTTTCACGATAACTTCCACTGGATTCGCCGGCAATGGTTAGATAGGAGTCAGAAACATTTATCATGTCAGCTAAATTACTTTTATTTTTAATTTAGAGGCATTCATTTCCTCCTTGTGACTGTAAAAAATATTATCGAAACATTTAGATTTCAACTTACTTCCATTTATGAGGAAAGGGAGGTCAGGCAGTTTGTTTATTTACTCTTCGAAACCTATCTTTCCTGGACAAAAATCCAATTAAATACAGCTTTGGATACAGTATTGCCAGATGAACAATCTGCCTTTTTCCTCCATGCTCTGGAAGAACTAAAAACCCACAAACCCATACAATATATCATCTCGAAAACCTGGTTCAATGGGCATGAATACTTCCTTTCCCCGGATGTGCTCATTCCACGCCAGGAAACGGAAGAGCTTTGTCTGTTGGTTTTTCACGATCAGATGAACAGCAAATATCAGGATCTTTCCATACTCGACATCGGTACTGGATCAGGGATCATTGCCATTGACCTGAAGCTGAGGCTCCCTTATGCGCTGGTTACTGCCATAGATATTTCCGATAAATCACTTTCTGTGGCCAAACTTAATGCGGTTAAACATAACTGCAAGATTGACTTTCAACAATTTGACATCCTTGGTTACGACAGCATGGATGAAAGCAAAAAATTTGATGTAATCGTAAGTAATCCTCCGTATGTACTTGAATCAGAACGCGGTGTAATGCAGCACAATGTCATCGACTTTGAACCACCAGTGGCGCTGTTTGTCCCCGATCAGGATCCACTGATATTTTATAAGGCCATCTCTGATTTTGCCTTGAGACATCTGATAAGACCTGGGAACTTGTATCTTGAGATCAATGAAAGGTTTGGAAATCCTATACGGACAATGCTTATGGGAAAAGGATTCGAGAAAGTGGAAGTCCTTAAAGATATCCATGGAAAAGACCGTTTGGTAAAAGCAGAAGTAAAACCCAGGTTCGATGATACTTCATACTGGTATGCCGATCTCAAATGATTACCTAACAATTCCTTTTAATTCAGAATAGCTCAGGAAAATGTCAGTCAACCCAAATGAATACGGGGCCAATTCGTAATGGTTATAAAAAAAACCCATTCCGTTTTTGGTGACATAAAAATTCTCATTGGGTTTGACTTCATCGGAAAAATATCCGGATTCGGTGAGTTTCTGGTCTGAGGATAATCCAATGATCTCTTTGAGTTTTTTGGTGAGCAGTGATATAAGCTCAATTTCTGTTCCAGGCATGATGACATCCTTAAGTTGAATTTTTTCACCATTTCTTAAATCTATGGAATAGTAATCATGTGTTTCAAGTCCATGGGCCCCACCGGTAAATGCATATGTCAGAATATAATAGGTCAGCAGATATTGATCATTATTGGTAATATGAATAAACTTTGAAAGTTCCCAGTTAAAATTCCCCCCATCAGGATGCTCCTTGAATATTTGTTCGTTGCTTTCAATATAATTGTTGAAAAACACTTCTTTCATTTCTTTAATCATTTCCTCCGAAGTAGACTTGGTGCTATGGCCAAAATAGGATTGCAGCATCATGCCTCTCAAGGTGTCGGATAAGACGGTATTGCTCGACTCACCGGGTAGTAAAATCAGAAGATCAATGCTTGCCTGAGGAGATTTGGGTTTCTTGACAAGATGTCTAACTGATTTTTCATGGTAAAGGTTAAATTGGACTGAACCTTCAGCATATTTCTCATAGAATTTAAACGGGATTTTTTCCTTTTTCACGGTTTCCCAACTTCCGCTGATGGTATTGCTGTTAAGAAATTTTCCGGAAAAGACATTGCCTTCTTCTGAAGAAACCTCTTTCATACGAAAATGATCAGCATTGATCATTTTGCCCGAAAGTTGTTTACTCTGCCCATAAAAAATGTGATGTTCTGCTTGATTATCGGAGAAAAATGAATAAGTTAAATCACCATATAAACTGTCGTTTATCTTGATCAAATCCAGCGTGGCCTGAATCTTTTCCCCCAGGGTGCCGCTAAAATGAAAATAACCTTGCCGGGGAAGGGTGTTCTGTGCAATTGTTGTGGCAGGAAAGGTCAATGCGAAAAGGCAGAGAAGGATAATTTTTTTCATACTTCAGGATATTAAAGCCAGGTTTTTTCTCCGAATAATTTAGTGCCAATCCGGATCATGGTACTACCTTCCTCAATGGCAAAAAGATAATCATCAGACATTCCCATTGAAATTTCACAAAAATCGTCATTATCCTTGAAATAGTTCGCCTTGAGCATTGAAAAATAATGTCTGAGTAACTGAAATTCCTTTCTGATCCGAGCAGCATGGTCAGTGAATGATGCCATGCCCATAACACCTGAAATGCAGATGCTGTGCAGGGAATGAAATAGGGGAGATTCCAGTAAGGCTTTTGCCTCCTCCATATTCATCCCGAATTTTGTCTCTTCACAGGCGATATGAAACTGAAGTAAACAAGGAATGATGCGACCCGATTTGATCCCTTCTTTATTGATTTCATGTAATAGCTTCACGCTGTCAACACTCTGGATCATAGAAATAAAAGAAGAGACATACTTCACTTTATTGGTTTGCAAATGACCGAGTAAATGCCATTCGATATCTTTCGGCAGTTCGTGATATTTCTTCACAAGTTCCTGAACCTTGTTTTCCCCGAATTGCTTTTGTCCGGCCTGGTAAGCAGCAAGAATTTCCTTGCTGCTTCTGTTCTTGGAAACAGCAATAAGCTTTATATGATCCCCGATTTCCGCTTTGATGCGTTGAATATTTTCTGAAACTTCCATTTATGTTATCCGATGGAAACGGACAAATATACAAATTGTAAGGTTATTCTTTAAACCTTACCTTTGCAGTTTATGGTTGTTATGAAAAGAATTCTGCTTGCTTTTACCAGGCAAATTGTATTCTGGATTTTGTTTTTCAACTTAACCCGCCTGGTATTCCTGATTTACTATCTTAAAATCATATGGGTCGAAAAAATCGGTCTGGATGAATTGGCAGGCGTTTTTTTGTACTCTTTTAAGCTTGATCTGGCAACTACCTGTTATATTCTGTTACTGCCATTTCTTTTATTTGTTATACAAACCTTTCACCAACGGAATTGGTTGGTGGTAGTGAATAAAATTTATGCCAGCCTGGTCATTGTCATCTATAGCCTGACCGCAACAGCTGAGATGGGGATTTACGCCGAATGGAAAACAAAACTTACGTATAAGGTCATCAATTACCTTAGGCATCCATCAGAAATATACAATTCTGCGGAAACCGGGACTTTCTTTATTTTGGTTTTTATCTTTTTAATTCTTTCATTTTCAGGAATTTATGTTTATTTCCGATGGGTTTCTATGAAAATTTCTCCGGGAAAAATTACCTGGTATGCCAAAATTCCCTTTATTATTCTGACTCCCATTATTTTATTTTTAGGTATGAGAGGCGGATTTCAGCAAATTCCTATCAATCAAAGTCAATCATACTTTTCGGGTTATAATATCCTGAATATTTCATCTGTCAATAATCTTTTCAATTTGTACATCAGCATCTTTGAAAATCTGAAAAACTTCAATGATAATCCATATGTGTTTATGGAGGCTGCAAAAGCCAAATTGATTATCGAAAAGATTTATCAAGTACCGAAAGATACCAGTATTTCAATTCTCACTACAACAAGGCCGAATATGGTTCTATTGATCCTGGAAAGCTGGTCAGCGGATCTGATCGAATCCCTGGGGGGAAAGCCAGGAATTACACCGGAATTCAAAAAGCTGGAGAAAAACGGGATTTTATTTGACCAGATTTATGCTTCTGGCTCCCGTTCAGAACAGGGGATGGCATCCATTTTCAGTGGCTTCCCATCCCATCCCGTTAGTTCAATCACGGTTCAGCCTGATAAATTTGTTAAACTGCCCAGTCTTGTTAGTGTCTTGAAAGCACAGGGTTATTCAACTTCCTTTTATTTTGGAGGACAACTGATCTACGGGAACATAAAAAGTTACATGATCTTCAATGGTTTTGACCGAATCATGGAAGGAAAGGATTTTCCTAAAACCATCCCCAGGGGTAAACTTGGAATCCATGATGAATTCACCCTTAGCTTTATGTTGAAAGACCTGGATAAAATGAAGCAGCCATTTTTTTCTTCATTGTTTACACTCAGTACACATTCTCCCTGGGACCAGCCTTTTCCTAAACCGTTGACATGGGGAGATAATGAAAGGGAATACATTAATGCAGCATATTACACAGATCACACCCTCGGTGAGTTTTTTAGACATGCAAAATCCAGGTCATGGTTCAACAATACCCTTTTTATTATTGTAGCCGACCATAGTCATAATTCTTATTATAACTGGCATCCGAACACCCGGGAATATCATAGAATCCCGCTTTTATTTTATGGGAATGTGATCAAGGATGAATTTCAGGGGATAAAATGGCATAAACTTGGAAATCAGCATGACATGGCAGCCACTTTACTTGGACAACTGAACCTTTCCGGGAAATCATTTCATTTCAGTAAAAACCTTTTCAATCCCTATGTTTCTGACTTCGCCTATTATACTACAGAAGACGGATTGGGCTGGATACGACAGGACGCTTATTTTACTTATGATAAAGGTCCGGATTTTTATTACTGGTGGACAAATCCCGATACGCCTGACAGCATCAAAACAGAAGGGAAAGCCTATCTTCAGGTTGTATTCAGTGAATACATGAATGATTAATGGCGGATTGCCTTAGACTAATCGAGCTTGTGTATCACCAGACCTGATCTCAGTTTTGGCTCAAACCAGGTGGTTTTTGGTGGCATGATATTCCCAGAATCTGCAATATCGATGAGTTGTTTCATGGACACCGGATAAAGTGCGAAAGCAGCCTTCATCTCTCCGCTGTCAACCCTTTTAACCAGCTCTCCCAGGCCACGGATTCCCCCAACAAAATCAATCCTGTCTGAAGTCCTGAGATCTTTGATGTTCAAAATCTGATCCAGGACTAGACGGGAAAGAATCGTCACATCGAGTACTCCGATCGGATCCAAATCATTGTAAGTGCCAGGTTTTGCCATAAGGGAATACCATTTCTCCTCGAGATACAAGCCGAAATTATGGAGTTGATCAGGTTTATATATGGTTTTACCCTTGCATTCAATCTCAAAGACAGTTTCCAGCTTTAGGATAAAATCTTCAGGGGTCAATCCATTCAGATCCCTGACCACCCGGTTGTAGTCAATGATGGATAGCTGGTTATCTGGAAAATGAACGGCAAGAAAATAATTGTATTCCTCTTTACCTGTATGTCCCGGATTATTCATCTTTTTCTCGTTCCCGACCAGGGCTGCAGCGGCTGTGCGATGATGACCATCAGCGACATAGGTAAAAGGGATACGGCTGAATAGCTCAATGAGCTTATGTATGATAAATTCATCGCGGATTACCCAGAACTGATGCCCCACTCCGTCTTGGGCAATAAAATCGTATGCCGCTGAATTTTTACTAACAAAGTCAGAAACAATGCGATCTATTTCAGGAATAGCAGGATAAGTGAAAAAAACAGGCTCCATGTTGGCATTGGTGATGCGAACATGCTTCATCCGGTCTTCTTCTTTGTCTTTTCGGGTCAGTTCGTGTTTTTTTATGATCCCTTTCATATAGTCATCAACAGCTGCACAGCCAACGATGCCATATTGGGTTTTCCCGTTCATGGTCTGAGCATAGATGTAGAGCATATCACATTCATCCTGTATAAGCCATCCGTTATTTTGAAACATTTCAAAATTTTCCCTGGCTTTATCATAAACAGCTTGAGCGTGGATATCAATATCTGCAGGAAGATCAATTTCAGGTTTAATGATATGGAGGAGAGAATAGGGATTCCCTTTTGATTCTGCTCTTGCTTCTTCCGAGTTCAGAACGTCATAAGGCCTTGAGGCGAGCTCTTTGGAGATTTCCTTAGGTGGTCTCAGGCCTTTGAAAGCTTTCAAAATAGCCATTTTTAATTTAATTTAAAAGTTAAGGTTACAGGGAGATCAAATGTCATCAACTTCTTCTTCATCATCATGCTCACCGGGTTTTACACTGCGTTGCAGTGATCCGATCAGGGCACCAATCATTTTAGTCATCTCCATCAGATGATTTTTTGAATCATCGTAGGCTTCAGGCTGAATAAATTTCTGGTTTCTGGCAATGGTCGAAATAACTACACACTCCCTGACAGAACTTTTTGCCATTTTCAGATAATATACAAACTGACTCTTATTTCTCGACGATCCTTCGGCGATATTCAAAGCAATTCCGTTGGCAGATGCCAGGAACCGTTCAAAAAACGATTTTGCAAAGAGATCATGGTCAGTCTTCCTTGACATGATATAAACCCAATTGACGTATTCCAGGGCCTTATGGTAGATTCTCAGGTCTTCAAATCTGAAGAATGTGGTCGGTCTTTCGTGTTCGTTTTCCATGGCTTTAATGTCAATAAAATATGAGTTTAAGAGAAGCGGATGATATAATATCTCACTTGTTGACCTGGAATGTTTTATCTCCGTTTTTAATAAAGTTCACGATTTGTCTGGCCGCTGCAATACCAGCATTGATATTGGCCTCTTCCGTCTGAGCTCCCATCTTTTTCGGGGTGGAGAAATACCTGGTTCTGAAATTGGCTTCAATGTCTGCTTTGTTGGTTGGTTCAACATCGGTAAGATAAGCAAAGTCTTTGCGTTCCTGAAACATTTTCAACAAATCGGTTTCATGAATGACCTCCGCCCTTGCAGTATTGACAAGACATGCCGGCACAGGCATTGCTGACAGCAGGTCAAAGTTGATGGATTGTCTGGTATGATTATTGGCAGGAATATGCAGGGATATATACTGGCATTTACCGTAAAGTTCGGCGACAGTATCCAAAGCGATCACACCATCTTTTTCAATGTCAGCTTTTGACACGAAAGGATCATAAGCATAAATGCTCATTCCAAAACCTTTGGCAATTCGGGAAACATTCTTTCCCACAAAGCCATAGGCATGAATACCCAGGTTTTTTCCCATCAGCTCAGAACCTGACTTGCCGTTGAAAAAGTTACGGGCATGGTAAACCATCAACCCCATCGCGAGCTCAGCCACAGCATTTGAATTTTGTCCTGGTGTATTCATGGCAACAACCCCTTTTGAGGTAGCAGCAGCCAGGTCAATATTGTCATAACCTGCACCGGCCCTGACGACAATCTTTAAATTTTTTCCTGCTTCGATCACTGCCTGATCGGCTTTATCACTTCTGATAATCAGCGCATCCACATCAGCTACCGCTTTGATCAGATCCTCCTGACTGGTGTAATTCTCCAGAAGAATTAATTCAAAGCCGGCATTTTCCACTACATTTCTAATTCCTTTTACTGCAACTGGAGCAAAAGGTTTGTCGGTAGCAACCATTACTTTTGTCATATCTTTTAATTCGGTTAAGCGTTTAACTTTTCAAATTCCTGCATGGCGTCAACCAGGGCCTGAACACTTTCGTAAGGAAGAGCATTGTAGGTGGAAGCCCGGAAGCCCCCTACAGAACGGTGTCCTTTGATGCCGATCATACCCCTTGGTTTTGTGAATTCCATAAAGGCTTCTTCTTTGTCCTTGTATGGTTCCTTCATGACAAAACAGATATTCATCAGCGAACGGCTTTCTTTTTCTACGGTACCAACAAACATCTTACTGCGGTCAATGGCATCATATAGGAGATTAGCCTTTTTTAAATTCATGTCTTCTATGGCTTTAACCCCGCCCAGGTTTTTGATCCACCTGAGCGTTTCAAGACAAGTATATATGGCGAAAACCGGAGGTGTATTATAAAGTGAGGGTTCCTTTAAGTGGGTAGCATAGCTCAGCATGGTAGGAATTTTACGCTCGACCTTTGCCAGCATATCCTCCTTGATGATAATGAAAGTAACCCCAGCAGGACCAAGATTTTTCTGGGCTCCGCCATAGATCATGGAGTATTTCGAAACATCAATCGGGCGACTTAGGATATCCGATGACATGTCGGCGATCAGTGGAACCGGACTGTCCATATCTTTACGGATCTCTGATCCGTAGATGGTGTTGTTGGTCGTAATATGAAAATAATCCACATCTTCAGGAATGCTATAATGGGCTGGAATATAAGTGAAATTTTTATCCTTGGATGAGGCTACCACATTGACTTCTCCGAAGAAACGGGCTTCCTTAATTGCTTTTTCAGCCCAAACGCCTGTTTCCAAATAGGCTGCTTTTGTATTAAGAAAATTATAAGGGATCATACAGAATTGCATGCTTGCCCCACCGCCAAGGAAAATTACCTGGTACCCGGCAGGGATCTTCAGAAGTTCTTTAAATAAGGCCATTGTTTCATCCAGAATGGCCTGGAAATCTTTGCTTCGGTGAGAAATTTCAAGCAGGGATAAACCGATGCCGTTTAGGTCAAGTACAGCCTTTGCCGAATTTTCGACGGCAACGCGGGGGAGAATGGAGGGGCCGGCGTTAAAATTGTGCTTCTTCATAAATCAAAAATTTAAAATTGAATTTCATATTAATAAGACAAAGGAAAAGAAATTAATTGGAATTTCAAAACATAAAATCAAGGAGGAGGATAAATTTATTCCACTCTGTTTCTCGCATCGATATCTGACAAAAATACCCAGTAACCGTTTTCAAAAATTAAGCCATCTACCTGATCTGACGAGGGAACATAGTATTGAAATTTTCCTTGAAGGCTGGGATCCAAGGGGACTAGGTGATCACAGACAATCATGTTCATTTTTTTTGACTCAGGGATAAATTCACGGGTTTTAGCGTTCCATTTTGGTTGGTATGAAATCCTTTGCACCTCATAACGTAATACCATTGAAGCGGAGGAGGAAAAACGAAAAATTACCCGGGTGTTCAGTTCTTCTTTGTATTGCTTGAAAACTCTCCCACCGAAAACAACATTTTTTTGATTATCCATGTATAGCACTTCAATGACTTTTTCCGTGATTTGGGCGTCCTTACCATGCCAACCTAATAAAATGTAAGCATCCTCATTGTCCCCCATTTTAAACGGGATGATTTTATAATATAAAGCGCCGTACCATTGTTCCGGGACAAGGATTTTCTGTTCCGGATTTTCAATGCGGTCTGAATGATCATTTAGCAGAAGTACTGAGTTTTTCCCTCCCTTGGCGAATTGAAGGATTCCATAATATTTATGGCTTCCATCTTGAAAACAAACATTCCAGTTGAAAATCCTGAATGTCTTATCCGGAGAGTAAACTTGTCCGATTCCTTTTAATGCAGCAAAGGGATAAGAAATAGAGCCGGGTAATTCCAATGCCTTGGCAAGCAATGATTGTACCTTTAATTGCCGCTGATTCCGCTCTGGGTCATTTTCGACGGTATCTGTGCAGAGAAATAAACTGACAGAGTCTTCAGCATTTTTTAAGGAATGAAATACCTGTGCAGTCAATAGGTGGGCTATGCCACCAAAAAGAGCAATCAGAAGCACTGCTTTTCTGATCCCGCTATTTATTAAATGCATTGAATTAAAAACGATAATTCTGCTTCTTTATTTTGAATCCTGTACTTTTGCAAAAAGTCCGGGAGATGTTATTAAGGAGAAGGATAGAAACTTTCGTGCAATTGGGGGAGATCCTCAGGGAATTTCCTTTTAAATCTGAAAATAAATGGATGCCTGTGTTGACCAGTGAGGCTATCTTAGCTGAAAAGGAAAATCCCTGGTTCACCCAGGATAGTATCAGCTCTGCCTTAGTCTCTATCGGTGAATCCCTCATGGAGGAAAAAATTGAACAATGGATTGAACCCTATCAGCATCAGATCCAAAAAAATGAGAAAATATGTAATATTGCTGTAGTGATGGCGGGAAACATTCCTGCTGTCGGATTTCACGACTTCCTTTGCGTGCTTATCAGTGGTAATAAGCTGATAGCAAAACTTTCCTCACAGGACAGGAGGTTAATTTCCGCTATGGCAGAAATTCTCAAGAGTCTGGACCCGGAATGGAGAAAATATATTCATTTTTCTGAAAATACGATATCGGATTTTCAGAAGATCATAGCCACGGGAACCAACCATACCATCAGGCATTACACTTATTATTTTAAACAATACCCTTATCTTTTCCGGCATAATAGAAATTCTGTTGCTGTTCTGAATGGCAGGGAGACCAGTGTTCAGCTTGAGGCATTGGCCGGGGATATGCTGAAATACTTTGGTTTGGGCTGCCGTAATGTGTCCAAATTGTTTGTCCCTCGGGGATATGACTTCAAGGCTTTGATGACAGCTCTGGAACCTTATCGCTATTACATCGGACATAATAAATACATGAATAATTACAATTACAACAAATCTATCTTTAACCTCAATCAAATACCCTTTGAGGATACAGGATTTTTGCTTTTTACACATACTGTTCAACTTAAATCAAATATCGGTGTTATCTATTATGAGGAATATATTGATAATCAAATACTCAAGAATAAGATTTTGGAAGAGAAGGAATTTATTCAGTGTGTCGTTTGTACTCCGGGTACAGGGTTAAACGGCATTCCACCGGGGCAGAGTCAGAAGCCCGACTTATGGGACTATGCGGATAGCATCGATACCATGAATTTTATCCTTCAGCCGAATTGATTGAATTATTTTTGGATTTCAAAAAATTTTCTTACTTTTGCAGCCTTCAAATAAAAAAATTGCTTTCATGAAAAAAGATATTCATCCAAAGGAATACAGAATGGTCGTTTTTAAGGACATGTCAAATGAATATTCCTTTCTTTCCAAATCCACAGTAAAGACCAAAGAAACCATTGTTTGGGAAGATGGTCTCGAGTATCCATTGATAAAACTTGAAATATCGCATACTTCTCATCCTTTTTATACCGGAAAAATGAAACTGGTTGATACTGCCGGACGTGTTGATAAGTTTAAAACCAGGTATCAAAAGCATATGGATAAGAAAGCTGGCAACTGATAAGGATTTCTGGTTAAAAAAAAATCCTCCCCCTTCCTCTGATGGGGGTTTTTTTTTGTATTTAAATTGTAATTTTGTATCCTTTATGACGTTTTAATTTTCATATGTAATACTGACAAGATGAATTATATTCTTTTTGATGAAAGTATTGTCCGGACAAATTTGCTACCCCTTACATTTATGCGTCCTGTCGCCGATATTCGTATCGGGATCCTTACCATTCGTGAGAAATGGGAAAAGCACCTAAAGGCGAAAACCTCCACACTTACCGATCCCTATTTGTCGAAGAAATATCCCATTTTGAAAGAGCGGGTAAATGTCCTGATTAATGGGTCCGTATGCCCTAACGAGGAAATTGTGACAGCCATTAAAAATTTGAAAGCGAATCAGATCATTGTCAATAACGACACCATCATTGCTCTTCATGTAACAGAAGATGAGTTGGATAAAATAGGGGATCCCACCACCGAGGGAATAGAAGAAATTACCGTGAAAGAGACTCCCCTCAAGGTCAATCATACCTGGGAGATATTCTCCAAAAATGGCATGGCTTTAGAAGACGACTTTAAATTGATTACAAAAGGCCGAAAATCCCAGCTAATCAGTAAGACGAATCATGTATTCGGTGAGGAAAATATATTTGTGGAAAAAGGAGCCAGGGTGGAATGCGTTGTGATCAATGCCACTCAAGGGCCTGTTTATATTGGAAAAAATTCGGAAATTATGGAAGGCAGTTTGATCAGGGGACCTTTTGCGTTATGCGAACATGCCCAGGTAAAAATGGCTGCAAAAATATATGGACCTACCACCATCGGTCCCTATTGCCGCGTGGGTGGAGAAGTGAATAATTCTGTAATGTTCGGGTATTCCAATAAAGCCCATGATGGCTTTCTTGGTCATTCTGTCATCTCAGAATGGTGTAACCTGGGAGCCGATACCAATACTTCAAACCTTAAAAACACCTATGATGCTGTGAGGCTTTGGAGCTATGGCAAGCAAACTTTCATCAATACTCATCTTCAATTTTGCGGACTCATCATGGGTGACCATTCAAAATGTGCCATTAATACCATGTTTAATACAGGTACCGTGGTGGGGGTAAATGCCAACATCTTCGGAGCCGGTTTTCAGAGAAATTTTATTCCTTCATTCACCTGGGGTATGTCTTCTGGTCATATGAATTATACCCTGAATAAAGCTTTGGAAGTGGCAGAAATTGTATATAAACGAAGAAATTTGGTGTTTGACCCGGTTGAGCAGGAGCTTCTTTCATGTGTTTACAATCTTACATTGAAGAATAAACACCTTTAAACCGGGTTTGAAAAAAATTTATGGAACATACTTTTGAAAAGAATTTTTTTTCTTTTTCCGACTTAATGGATTCTGATGCGGAATTCATCCCTCTCTTATCTTCTGAGGATGAAGACACAATGAATACCGAACAAATCCCGGAAATTCTTCCCATTCTGCCACTTAGAAATACGGTGCTCTTCCCTGGTGTGGTCATCCCCATTACCGTCGGGAGAGATAAATCGATCAAACTTATCCGTGATTATTATAAGGGTGATCGTATCATCGGGGTAGTTTCCCAAAAAGATCCTTCCATTGAAGATCCGGCATTCACCGACCTGAATATCATTGGCACGGTGGCATACATCATTAAGATCCTTCAGATGCCAGATGGGAGCAATACGGCAATCATTCAAGGAAAAAGACGGTTTACCATCCTTGAACAGTTGCAAACGGACCCATACTTTATGGCAAAGGTTCAAGCATTCGACAGTCCGAAACAGGATATGATCCAGGCTAGCGAATTCAATGCCTTGATCGCCAGTTTAAAGGATCTGGCGGTGCAAATTGTAAATAAATCGCCGAATATTCCATCAGAAGCAGCCTTCGCAATAAAAAATATAGAAAGTCCTTCTTTTCTTGTCCACTTCATTTCTTCCAACCTGACCATTGATCTGGCAGATAAGCAGAGATTATTGGAAATAGCTGAGGTCACCGAGCGGGCTCAACTGGTTCTTTCGTACCTGACCAAAGAACTTCAGATGATTGACCTGAAGCAACAGATACAGAATAAAGTTAAAACTGACCTGGATAAACAGCAAAGGGATTATTTTCTGCATCAGCAGTTAAAAACCATTCAGGAAGAATTAGGAGGCAATCCCAATGCACAGGAAGTAAATAACCTTAAAGAACAGGCAAAAACCAAAAAATGGAAAGCCGAAGTCGCTGAGATTTTTGAAAAAGAATTAAATAAACTCCAGCGGATGCATCCAGCCGCCGCTGAATATTCCATTCAGGTAAATTATCTGGAAACCCTGGTTCAACTTCCATGGAATGAGTATTCTTCGGATAATCTTGATCTGGATCACGCAAAAAAAATTCTGGACGAAGATCATTATGGTCTTGAAAAAGTCAAAGAGAGAATCATCGAATATTTGGCGGTTATCGCTTTAAAACGCGACCAGAAATCGCCCATTCTCTGTTTGGTCGGCCCTCCTGGAGTCGGGAAGACTTCACTGGGAAAATCCATCGCCAGGGCTTTGGAAAGAAAATATACACGAATGTCACTGGGAGGGCTTAGGGATGAATCTGAATTAAGGGGGCACCGGAAAACATACATAGGAGCCATGCCGGGACGGATTATACAAAGCCTTAAGAAAGTTAAGACCTCAAACCCCGTATTTGTTCTTGATGAAATTGACAAAGTAGCAGGAATGAACATCAGCGGAGATCCTCAGGCAGCTTTGCTTGAAGTTCTCGACCCGGAACAAAATGTGGCATTCTACGATAATTTCCTGGAAATCGAATTTGATCTTTCCCGGATCATGTTCATCGCCACAGCCAATACGCTATCCACCATTCATCCTGCTTTGCGCGATCGCATGGAAGTGATCGATATTCCTGGATATCTCATGGAAGAAAAAAAGGAAATTGCAGTCCGTCACCTCGTACCAAAACAACTCAAAGAACATGGGGTGAAAAAAAAACAACTCAGCTTCCAGCGAGTTCTGATACAGAAAATTATTGAAGATTATACCCGGGAATCCGGAGTCAGGGGATTGGAAAAAGCCATAGCCAAAGTAATCCGAAATAAAGCCAAAGCCATTGTTACCAAAGAAAAATTCAATAAAATTATCTTGGAAGAGGATCTTAAAAAGATCATGGGACCACCCATCTTTCAAGCAGATCGGTTTATTACCAACGAAATTCCCGGAGTCGTAACAGGTCTTGCGTGGACGATGACAGGGGGTGAAATTCTTTTCATAGAAGTCAGCCTGAGCCACGGGAAAGGAGACTTGACATTGACAGGTAATCTTGGTGAAGTGATGAAAGAATCAGCAACGATAGCACTGGCTTATCTAAAAGCCCATTCAGAACTATTCGATATTGATCCCGATATCTTTGGTAAATGGAATATTCATATTCATATTCCTGAAGGCGCAACGCCTAAAGATGGTCCTTCTGCCGGAATAACCATGTTCACAGCCCTTGCGTCTGCTTTTTCTCAAAGAAAAGTAAAAAAACGTTTGGCTATGACTGGTGAAATTACATTAAGAGGGAAAGTATTGCCGGTAGGAGGGATTAAAGAAAAGATGCTGGCTGCTAAAAGGGCAAAAATTGCTGAGGTGATCCTTTCAAAAGAAAACCAAAAGGATATTGAAGAGATCAAAACAGATTATATCAAGGGTCTGTCCTTCCATTACATCGAAGAAATGAAAGATATTGGAAATCTGGCTTTATTGAGTGAAAAGGTTAAAAACCCCTTGCAACTTGATTATCCAATCAGGTCAAAATAATTTCAAAAAATAAAAGTGTTGGTGGCTATTTCAAAATCACCATTTTTTTGATGCTAGAAAATTTACCGGCCTCCAATTTTAGGTAATAAATACCTGCATTGAGAGAATCATTGGAGTACAGGAACTGATAGTGGCCTGACTCGTGTTTGCGATGAACAAGGGTTTCAATGAGCTGACCCTTGTTGTCCAGAATGGAAATATCCACTTCGCCGGGAGTCCCAACCTGGTATTCGATAAGGGTGGATTGTGTAAACGGATTGGGAGTGTTTTGTTTTAATTCGGTTTTCTCAGGTGCAGAATTCATCCCAGTCCCTACGATCAGGGTGGCATTTTTTAAGAGGATATTTCTTTGTGGATCAAAAATCACATTCACCGGCTGTTTCTGAAAAAGAAATTCGAAACTTTGAGGGTCTTGATCATTCATAACCTGGATTAAGGTGTCGGTGGCATCTGTGAATTCAATCTGAATTTCCACCGGCATTTTAAAGAAAACCGTATTGGTCTGTGTCTGATCAATCAGGAATGTTACTTTCCAGCTTCCATTTCCACAATAGTCTATCCCATAAATATTCTCATATTTCGGATGGTTGGGCTCATAAATCCATTGATCAAAAAACCAATTCATATCCTGTCCCGTTACTGAATTGACTTTACCGATGAAATCGAGGGTCACCGCATTGTTATAGGTAAAGTTTGTATCTGTGGCGTAATCATACATAATACTGAAGAACAAGGAATCACCGAGCACATAACGTAACTGAAAGAGCACACAGGCAGCTTTGTTATACGTCAATGCTGTGGAGTAAAGAAGATTGGCATTCGGAGTCTGTACCGCCCAGAGGGGATTATATATCGGAATACCTGGATTACTTGACAGATAATTATTCGCAATCTGGTTCATCTCTGATTTGTAAAACTCATACCCATTGCTTTTTTCTCTATAAAGTTTCTGACAATATGTGGCAAATCCTTCATTTAGCCATATATCTGCCCAGGTCCCACAGGTGATCAAATCTCCGAACCATTGGTGGGAATGTTCATGAGCAATGAGATCAATATTTGAATAACCTCCAGGCATAAGATTGACCATGGTCTGGTTTTCCATTCCTCCCCATGGGAACGAGCTGCTCAATGTTGCAAAACCAATCTTTTCAAAAGGATATTCTCCGAATTTTTCAGCATAAAAATTCGTGATATCCCCGATACAGCTATTTGCAATGCTTAGATTTTCACCTGCTTTATAATATAACCATACCGGAACACTATCGTTGGGGTTATCCAGATGGAGCCAGTATGTTTTCTGGATCAGAAAATTCATTTTGGAGGAGATGGTAAAAAGATAGGTAGATGCGGGATGGTTACTGATCCAATGATACCATATCGTGTCTGCAATGATTGTGGAATCGGCCAGCAAACCAATAGAACCCAGCCTCACGTTCATTGGAACTTTGGCCGTAACCTCCCATTTGGCCTTATCCGAAGGCCTGTCCCAGCATGGCATTACTTTTCTTGCACCTTCCGGCGGGAAGTCAGTAAACACATAACCCCCTGAAGCATAAAAGGCCTGGTCAAAAATATTTTTATGATGGTAATATATTTTTATACTCAGAAATTCTCCAGGCTGGTAAGTCCTGTTTAATTGTACTGAAAGGATATTCTGTTCATGGGTAAATGAAACCCCTGCTAAGCAAACCGAATCGATGTCAAGCGAAGTATTGACCGCGTTGAGTGTAATGGAATTTAAAGCTGAATCAACCCTGAGATCTATCATTATTCCGGCTGAAAAATTTTTCGGGTAAGGAACCGAATAGCAGGAGTAAAGATCAAGATTCAAGGTGTATTTTTGAACATCATAACTGTGCTTCATATAATAATGTGCAGTATCCACAGTGACTTGTCCTGATCCTGTTCTGACCAAGATCATTAACATACCCAGGGTCAACCAAAAGACCGTTAGAATTGCATATTTCATATAAAGGTTTTTAAAATCAGTTATTGACTGATAATCATCCTGTTCGTTCTTACCTGGTCTTCTGTCTTCAGGCGATAAAAATAAACCCCAGGGAAAAGTCCTATGCAATCCACATCAATGAAATGTTTGCCAGTCTCTTTATATTGAACAAGTGGGATTTTCAAAATTCTACCTAAACCATCAATAATTTCAATCCTGACCTGGCAGGGTTGATCAATAGAATAATAAATCCTTGTCATTCCATGGACAGGGTTGGGATAATTCTGAAATAATGCTTCTTGATCTCCTTGAGGAAGAATCCCGGGTTCTCCGACAATGGTATTGGCGGATTTTAAAACGATATTTTTATTGGGGTCAAACAATAACATGATGGGCTTTTTATTGAATATCCAGCTATATTGCTGGTAATTAGCTTCATTCATGACACGGAAAAGGGTGTCGGTGTAATCCTCATACTTGATTTTAATTTCTATTGGCATCTTGAAAAATGAAGGACTTGACTGGGTCTGTTCAACAAAAAAGTTGACCTGCCACTGGTCATTACCAAGTTCATGAATATTATAGGTGTTATGGTAAGAAGGGTGATTGGGTAAAAAGATCCATTCATTGAAAAACCAATTATAATCGTCATTGCAGACATCGTTGACGATATCCATAAAATCGTTGATCACCGCCGATTTATATCTGAGGTTGGTGTCGGCACAATAGGTCTTTAAAACGGAGAAAAACAATGAATCACCCAGAACATATCGGAGCTGATGAATAACACAGGCACCCTTGGCGTATGTTATCGCATAATTAAAAAGTGTATTGGAATTGGGTGTGGTCACAGCCCAGGAGGGGACAGAAATGGCCCAACCGGGATTAGAAGCGAGATAATCATTTGCATATTGATTGATCTGTGACTTGTAGGCAGGATAACCCCCATAATTTTCATACCAGAAGGCTTCACTCCAGGTAGCAAAACCTTCATTTATCCAGATATCTGCCCAAGTTGCACAGGTAATCATATCCCCAAACCATTGATGGGCAAACTCATGGGCAACCAGTCCTTCCTGCCATCCGTAGGGTCGAAGGCTTGTCAGTGTCTGATTTTCCATTCCCCCCCAGCCAAACTGATTATTAAGGGAGGCAAAACCATTCTTCGTAAACGGGTGCTCACAGAAATTTTCCGAATACCAATTGGTCATCGGAACAATCATATCCTTAATCACCCCTGGATTTTCTCCCGAATTGTAGTAAAACCTTATCGGAACACTATCGGCGGGATTACTGAGCTTATGCCAATATACAATATCCAGGTTATAATTTACCTTAGAGGTAATAACCGTCAGGTAAGTAGCTACATTCTCCTCACTTACCCAATGATAAGTCAGGGTATCCCCGTTTCCAGAAAATGTCGAGTCAATAAGGCTGCCATTAGAACCTAGCTTTACATTCCAGGGTACTTTGGCGTATAATTCTACCTTGGCTTTATCTGATGGTTTATCCCAGCAAGGGAACCATTTTCTCGCCCCCTCTGGTTCGCAATCAGTGAAAACAAATCCTCCGCTTGAATAAAAAGCATAATCCTCCACATCTTTATGCGTATAAAATACTTTAACAGTTGCCGTTTCACCCGGGTAATACTGGCGGTCGAGTGCAATACTGAGCATATTCCCAGAATGCGTAAAGGATGCCCCCGCCAGCCTTACCGAATCAATAATCAGGGATGAATTTGTTGCATTCAGCATGATAGCATTGAGGCTTGAATCAACCCTGAAGGTTATGGTATTGGAACCTTTGAAACTATTGGGATAAGTTCCTGTATAACAGGAAAATAAATTAAGATTCAAGGAATAGCTTAAAACATCAAACGCATGGGAAGGACCACTTTCAGGGGAGGCTGGTCGTGAAGGGATATTTTGAAGCATTGATTTTCTTAATGAACATTCCCTGGCTCCATCGGTGAAGTTTGTCTGGGCATAACAAAAAAAATGAAGAAAGAAAGAAATGAAGAAAGGGAGAAAAAATGTTTTCATGATGTAATGGTTAATTTACAAAGGTACATGAAAATCTTATAGGGGTATCAAAGGACTTCCTGATAAGAAAAAAAAAGTAATTTTGCCTCATATCATGAAAGGTTCGAGCAGCATCACCATACTCGTTTTTCTTATTCTTTTTTCTTGTAATCATAAACACGGGAATGAAGGAAAAAGCGTATTCAGGTATAATGAACCGGCGAACATCACCACCCTTGATCCGGGATTTGCCAGGGATCAATCCACAATATGGGTAACCCATCAGCTATTTAATGGTTTAGTGCAGCTTGACGATAAACTGGAAGTACTTCCCTGTATTGCAAAATCATGGGAAATATCCTGTGACGGCTGCACTTATACTTTTCACCTTCGTAGAGATGTTTTATTCCATGATAATCCATGTTTCAAATCAGGTAAAGGAAGAAAAGTCAACGCTCTTGATGTTAAGTATAGCTTTAACCGAATAATCGATGAAAAAACGGCTTCTCCCGGGGCATGGATTTTTGCGAATGTGGATATCGATAAGGATGGCGAAAAAGCATTTCATGCCATCAATGACTCAACATTCTCAATCAGATTGAAAAAAGCATTTCCACCCTTTCTCGGACTTCTGACCATGCAATATTGCTCCGTGATGCCCGAAGAAGCCATTTCTTATTATGGCAGTGATATCAGAAGAAATCCTGTCGGCACAGGCCCTTTTAATTTGAAAATGTGGAAAGAAGGAGTGAAACTGATATTGGTGAAAAACAGAAAGTACTTTGAAACAGAGGATGGAAAACAACTTCCATACCTTGATGCGGTGGCCATCACTTTCGTGTCAGATAAGCAATCTGCATTTCTGGAATTTATCAAGGGCAAACTGGATTTTATGTCGGGAATAGATCCTACCTATAAAGATGAATTACTTACTCCTCAGGGAGATCTTAAAGAAAAATATACCAAAGAAATCCAGCTCATTGCCCAACCTTATTTAAATACGGAATATCTTGGTTTTATGATGGATAGCTTGAACCCGGTAATGAAAAACAATCCGTTAAAAAGAAAAAAAATCCGACAAGCGATTAATTATTCCTTTGATCGCCGAAAAATGATACGTTACTTGAGAAATGGAATCGGAACCCCAGGTGTCAATGGCATTATCCCAGAAGGTTTTCCTTCCTTTGACGCGGCGAATTTGTTTTATGATTATAACCCCAGACAAGCGATGCAGTTGTTGAAAGAAGCCGGATATCCATTTGGAAGGGGGCTTAGCCCGATAACCCTTACTTCAACCCCCGACTACCTGGATATTTGCAAATTTATTCAGTCTCAGGCAGGTGAGCTTGGAATTGAGATCAACATTGAAGTCAGTCCTCCGGCGGCTGTTAAGGAAATGAAAGCCCAGGCAAAATTACCCTTTTACAGGGCTTCATGGATTGCTGATTACCCAGATGCCGAAAATTATTTATCCCTGTTCTACAGCAAGAACTTTTGTCCCAAGGGACCAAATTATACTCATTTTTCTGATCCTACCTTCGACGAACTTTATGAAAAAGCTTTATCGGTCATTGACGACAGTCTGAGGATAATCTATTATCGCGAAATGGAAAAAATACTCATGCGTGATTCCCCGGTAATCATTCTGTATTATGACAGGGTATTAAGGTTTGTGAGGAAAAATATCCATGGATTAGGTAGCAATCCCATGAATCTGTTGACATTAAAAAGGGTCAGGAAAACTATACAGTAATGTTTAGTCCATCGTAAGCAAGCTGGACATTAACAGGCAGCCTTGCATTTACTTCTTCGTGTTTTCCCATCTGATGACTGATATGCGTGAGATAACCGCGTTCCGGATTAAATTCCTTCATAAGGGTCAAGGCTTCTTCAAGATTGAAATGGGAGTAATGCTTCTTTATTCTCAATGCATTTAACACCAAAACCTTACTACCGTATATTTTTTGTTTTTCATGTTCCGGAATGTGGACGGCATCAGTCAGGTAAGTGAAATCTTGAATTCGGAATCCGTAAACATACTGATCCCGGTTAAAATGGTAAGCCATGATGGGAATGACAGAAATATCCTGAACTTGGAAAGGTTCATTTCGAAATTCAATAAGGTTAATTTCCGGGACACCCGGATATGGATTTTTCTCAAATGCATAGGAAAACTCTCTTTGTATGACACCGTAAGCCGGTTGTCCAACATATACATCGGTCGGTCTCTGCAGTATATAATTGAATGCCCTGACATCATCCAGTCCTCCGATATGGTCTTTATGCCCATGGGTAACCAGGATGGCATCAATCCGGTCTGTTTTCTCCCTGAGCATTTGCTGTCTGAAATCAGGGCCGCAATCCACGACAATGCGCTTATCCCCATGGTGAATCAGGATGGATGATCTTAATCTTTTATCCCTGAAATCGGAAGAACCGCATACAGGGCAATGACAGGCAATGACAGGAACACCCTGGGAAGTTCCTGTGCCTAAAAATATGATCTGCATCCTGAATATGATTTTTCGTCAAAATTATACATTTCAAGGATATCTGATTGGGGAAAATAGTAACTTTGCAAGATCAAAAGACTGATAAACGTTATCATGCTTGGAGCTATTCGTAGACGTATAGGAATTTACGCTTTCATGAAAGAAGTATCACATCATACGCGTCAGAAACGAATGGTGAACCTGATGGATGCAAAGCATATTGGAGTTATTTACACGCTTGAGGATGTTCCTGATTATGAAAAAGTTTCGGAATTTGTCGCCGAATTGCAGCATGATCATAAAGAAGTGAAGGCACTTGGCTTTGTTAAGAACCGTGAATTGATCTCCCGTTTCCTCCCCAGACTTTCCTTCGACTTTTTTTCAAAAAAAGACATGACCTGGTTTTATAAACCTATACATGCCACAGTCAGAGATTTTATTGCAAGGGAATTTGATATCCTGATTGATCTGAGCCTCCAGGATAGTTTCCCTCTTAGATATATCTGCGGCTTGTCTAAGTCATGCTGTAAAGTCGGTCGTTTTTCAGAAGAGAATGCCAAGTACTATGATTTAATGATTGATCCTAAAGCAAATGTCGGTTTTGATGAATACCTGGGATATGTAAAACACTATCTAACCATAATTAACCGTGAAAAAGGGATTGAAAAATATTAAGGGAACCGGTGTTGCACTGATCACTCCTTTTAAAAAGTCAGGTGCCATTGATTTTGATGCCTGCGAAAAAATTCTTGACCATGTGATTGACGGAGGAGTGGATTTTGTTGTTATTCTTGGCACCACTGGGGAAGCTTCAACCCTTTCCAAACAGGAAAAGAAAGCCCTGATTGAATTTTCGGTTTTAAAGGTAAATCACAGGGTGCCGGTGGTTGTTGGTATTGGTGGTAATTCCACGTCCGATGTTGTTTTAAATATTCATGCTACACCCTTTAAAGATATAGCCGCTATTTTATCTGTATCTCCATACTATAATAAGCCCCAGCAGGAGGGAATCTATCTTCATTTTAAAACCATTGCAGAGGCTAGTCCTGTGCCGGTAATCCTTTATACTGTTCCAGGCCGAACAGGCAGCAACATCAGTGCATCTACAACAATCAGGCTGGCCTGTGAAGTTCCCAATATTTTAGGGATAAAGGAAGCTTCCGGCAATTTTGATCAGATTTACCAGGTGATCAAAAATAAGCCCAAAGATTTTCTCGTATTTTCAGGTGATGATGGGTTAACTCTGCCATTGTTGTCCGCCGGTGCCGATGGTGTGATCTCTGTAGTAGCTAACGCTTACCCTCGGATTTTTTCTGAAATGGTACGTAAAGGCTTGAAGGGTGAGTTTGAAGAAGCCAGGGAATTACATTACCGCTTAATTGATTTAATCAATACCCTTTTCCTTGATGGCAGTCCTTCAGGAATCAAAGCCGGGCTGAATATTATGGGACTCTGCCAGAATCTGTTAAGATTACCCCTTGTTCCTGTGAAAAAGGATGTTTATAAACAAATTAAATGGATCATTGATAATATGGATCACTTATGAAACTGCTACTGGTCATTCTGCTAACCTTGTCTTTATCGCTTTTTACACTTGATCTTTTCTCACAATCCATAGAACAGAAAACAACGGACAGTATTTTTAGGGACTGGGGAGAAGTTTATTTTAAATTTTCCCTGAACGACAGAAATGCGCTCGATCTATTGACAAGGACGATCTCTATTGATAATTACAAGGACCAGGAGGTTTATGCCTATGCTAACCGATCTGAATTTGAATCTTTCCTAAGCCTGAATATTCCTTATACCATTCTTCCCAACCCTGGTGGTTTATTGCCTCTATCTGAGATACATCCGCAACTTATAGATGGTTTTTCGAAATCTGCCGGTTTGTGGAATTTCTATCCGACCTATCAGCAATACCTGGATACAATGCATTATTATGCAGCCACTTATCCTGAACTTTGCCGACTGGATACGATTGGAAGTACTCTTTTAGGAAGGAAAATCATTGCACTTAAGATTAGTGATTCTGTTAATGTTTCTGAAGCTGAACCTGAATTTTTTTATACTTCCAGCATTCATGGTGATGAAACAACAGCTTATGTACTTATGCTCCATCTTATCGACTCATTAGTCACTGGATATGGTGTCAGTCCAAGGATTACCGAAATCGTCAACAATACAGAAATTTTCATTAACCCCCTCGCCAATCCTGACGGAACCTATCGCAATGGATCGACCATAACCAATCCTACCAGGGGTAATTATGCCGGAGTTGACCTGAATCGAAACTTTCCTGATCCGGGAGGGGTAAATACGGGTGTAAAACAACCCGAAACCCTTGGATTTATGGACTATGCCAGCAATAACCATTTTGTTATGGCAGCCAATTTTCACGGGGGTATAGAAGTCTATAATTACCCTTGGGACCGCTGGTCGAAATTGACCCCGGATGACAACTGGTGGCGATATACTGGGAGAGAATATGCCGATACAGCACAAAAATATAGCCCCGCAGGGTATTTTGATGACCTTAGTAACGGAATAACCAATGGATATGCCTGGTATCAAATTTTTGGTGGAAGACAGGATTATATGAATTTCTTTCAACATTGCAGGGAAGTCACCATTGAGATTTCCACTGTTCATTTTTTACCTGCCTCTCAATTAATGGCTCATTGGAACTATAATTACCGCTCTTTCCTGAATTATATTGAGCAATCCAATTACGGATTTCAGGGTATCGTTACCGACACCGTGACCGGAGAGAAACTTCATGCAAAAGTCTTTGTACTTAATCACGATATTCAGAGTGACAGTACTTTCGTCTATTCCAAACTTCCATCTGGTTTCTATGCCCGCCCCATCAACCAGGGCACTTACAGTGTAACCTTTTCTGCAGCCGGATATTTCCCAAAAACTATCAATGATATCAATATCCAAAAAAGACAACAGCTACGCCTCGATGTGCAACTTCGTCCCCTGAACATTTCTCTGCCTGAAAACAGTATCCAAAAATTCATGATCTTTCCTAACCCTAATGAGGGCTGTTTTGATCTGCATTTACCATACTGTGATGCGCAGGGTTGGTTGTTATCAATGATGGATATTACCGGCAAAATTCAATACCAGCAAAGAATTGAGGGTGACCAGATGGATGTCAAAATCAGTATAAATCGTAATGGTTTGCCGTCAGGCATGTATATTATACGGTTATCCAATACATCAAAAATTTTCCAGGATAAGCTTTTCTTGAGGTAATATTGTTCCGGGATCTACTAAGAAATCTTAAAATTTGATTCCAATACTCAACACAACCCGGAAAACAATGCCAAGCAGTATTGCCAGAATAATATATCTCACAACGATCTTTACCTTTCTGGGGTCTTCATCAAAGAAAAGATCCTGAAGATTGATGCTTCTTAATAAAACCGGTAAAAGTAAAAAGAGCATTGAAGCGTTCAGGAATATTTCAAATAAGGTAATCTGAGGAATTTTTACAAGTATGATAAGGATATTCCCAAGAATCATAGGTAGAATAAACTGAGCAAGGTCAAACCTGATTCTGTTATTTCTCCTTATGGCGTTAAAATATGAATTTCCAGAGTAAAGGAAATATCGTGTCATCATATAACCAAGCGTAAAAAGGCAAATAAATGCAAATAAGCAAAGGATCATTTTTCCGGTATCCATGACAAAAAGATACATGATGACATAACCGAAACCTTCATCCAGGATGACCCCTACAAACATATCACCAAAAAAACGGAGTATAAAATGACAGAAAGCCCATAATACGAATAATCTCAGTAATCCCGTCTCTGCAGCAACATAAAGATAAAGGATTAACAGCAATAGGGCAAATAGTAAAGAAAACAAGGGAGCGCTGCTGAATACAGCCTTCACCGCGTCATCTGTCCAGTCATAACCCCGGATCAGATATTCCACATCATAATAATATAATATTGTCCTTATGCCGAAGGCAGAAGCAGAAAGTGCTGTAATCAGGTGGCTTAAAAAATAAACAAGCAGATAGGTGATCAGAAAAACGGCCAAAGAATTAATTCCAATGGCCAGATATGTTCGCTTTGGATAATCTGTAAACCTGAATGACCCTGAGATATTTTTTACCGGTACTGTTGTCAGTGCCCCCGTTCGCCATAAAAACCTGAGTATTCTGTAAACGCGGTAGATCCTGTACCGAAGGGTTAATTCCTTTTTTGGTACTACCTGTTCAGTGATGGTTAAGGGTGTCCTTTTTTTCGAGGAATGCCTGATCAGGAAACGAATCCTCCGGTAGATACGATAAATCTGTTCCCGTGTGGAATGCGATTCCTTCTCCATGAATGGCTAATAAATATCGGCAACATCGGGAATAACTCCCGAAGAATACTTCCCTTCATCGAGTTTTTTTCTGACCTCGGAAAATGCATCAATGGTATAAGTCACATCCTCAAGGGTATGCGATGCAGTAGGGATTAGTCTCAGCATAATCACTCCTTTTGGGACAACGGGATAAATCACCATGGAACAAAATACTCCATAGTTCTCCCGTAAATCTGCAACGATCTGCGTGGCTTCACCCAGTCCACCTTTTAGAAAAACAGGGGTTACAGGTGATTGGGTACGACCAATGTCAAAACCTTTTTCCCGTAATCCATGCTGCAAGGCCCTTACAATAGTCCATAATTTTTCTTTTAATTCAGGCTGGTTGCGGAGTAATTCAAGGCGTTTCAGGGAACCAATAACCATGGGCATAGGTAACGATTTGGCGAAAATCTGTGAACGCATATTGAATGTCAAGGCTTTGATGATCCGTTTTTCACTGGCAACAAAGGCACCGATTCCGGCCATGGCTTTAGCAAAAGTGCCAAAATAAACATCAACGCCATCGACTACTCCCTGCTCTTCAGAAGTACCGGCCCCATTTTTTCCCATGGTGCCAAATCCATGTGCATCATCCACCAACAGCCTGAATCCATATTTGTCTTTAAACTGTAACATTCCGCTAAGATTTCCTAAATCTCCAGGCATACCAAAAACGCCTTCTGTGATGACCAGTATTCCACCCTTGTTCTGATCGGCAAGTTTCCGGGCACGTTTAAGCTGCTGTTCAAACTTTTCCAAATCGTTATGCGGGAAAACAAACCGCTTGCCCATATGCAGCCGAAGACCATCCAGAATACAGGCATGGGATTCCGAATCATAAACCACTACATCATGACGGTCGAGGAGGGAGTCAATGATGGAAACCATGCCCATATAACCAAAATTAAGCAGATATGCAGATTCTTTATGTTCAAATTCCGCGAGTTCCTTTTCTAACTTTTCATGATATTCCGTTTGTCCCGACATCATCCTTGCTCCCATGGGGGATGCCAGACCATAAGCTGCTGATGCTTCAGCATCAGCTTTCCTGACTTCCGGGTGATTCGCCAGCCCCAGATAATTATTTAAACTCCAGACCAGAACAGGCTTTCCTCTAAAAAACATACGGTTAGATATTTCCCCCTCAAGTTTTGGGAAAAAATAATAACCGTATCCATAATCAGCGAGTTGGCCCAATGGCCCCATATGATTCACTACTTTTTCGAAAATATCCACGGCAGATAAGATTTTGTTGATTTTTACGTTAGAATAGATATTGCTTTCGCTGGCAAAAATACCAAAATTTCAATGAAAAATTGTACCTTTGCACCATGAAATTAACCTTCCGTATTCTTGTTTCTTTTTTACTCATTGTAAGCCTTTATTCATGCGGCTTTCAGAAACTGGTCAAAAATGGGTCCGTGGATGAAAAATATGAAGCTGCCATGAAATATTATAATGATAAAGATTATTCCAAAGCACTTCAACTATTTGATCAATTGGTAGGGGTGATGAGGGCGACAGACAAATCAGAGAAAATATATTATGCCTATGCTTATTGTTATTTCAATCAGAAGGATTATACCCTGGCTTCCTATTATTTTAAAAGGTATGCAAACAATTTTCCTAATTCCCAGCTTGCTGAAGAATGTTTATTCATGTCTGCCTACTGCAATTATCTCAGTTCCCCCGATTTTACTCTCGACCAAACCATCACCTACGATGCAATCAAAGATCTGCAGCTTTTTACAAATATTTACCCTACAAGTAAAAGAGTATCGGAATGCAATGACTTGATTGATAAACTAAGAGAAAAACTCGAGCACAAGGATTATCGGATAGCCAAAATGTATTACAGAATGGATGATTATGCTGCTGCAATCCAGGCATTCAACAATATACTGAAAGAGTTTCCCGAAACTAACCGTAAGGAAGAAATTCTTTTTTTTATCTTTAAATCTTATCATCGATTCGCGAAAGAAAGTATTGAGGAAAAGAAAAAAGACAGACATTTGAAAGCGATTAATGCCTACAATGAATTTATTAGTCAATACCCCGAAAGTCAGTTTCTTTCAGAAGCAAAAGATTTAAAGGAAAAATCCAGAAAAGAACTTGAATTGATCTATCAGAAGGATCAAAGAAAAACAGAACCCTTAATAAAACCATTATAAAACCATGGATTACAAGAAAACAAAGCTTGAACTCAATGCCGTAACGCGTAATATTGAAGATTTCACAAAGGGAACGAACAATATTTATGAGACGGTGGCAGTGCTTTCAAAAAGAGCCAACCAGATCGGATTGGAAATGAAAGAAGAATTAAATCAGAAAATTTCTGAATTTGCTACCACAACGGATAATCTGGAAGAAGTATTTGAAAATCGTGAACAAATTGAAATTGCGAAATATTATGAACATCTTCCCAAACCAACCCTGATCTCCATTCATGAATACCTGAATGATGAAGTGTACTTCAGGAATCCCCATAAGGAAAAAGCAGAAGATTTCTAATTCTTCAAAACAATCACAATGCTAAAGGGAAAAAGAATAGTTATTGGCATAACAGGTAGTATCGCTGCCTATAAAATCCCTTTGCTGATCCGTCTGCTTATCAAAGAAGGTGCTGAAATCAAAGTTATCATGACTCCCATCGCCAGAGATTTTGTGACACCTCTAACCCTGGCAACCTTGTCTTCAAATCCCGTCATGGTTGACCCCTTCGACCCTGGAAACGGTAGTTGGAATAACCATGTGGAATTGGGACAATGGGCAGACCTGATGCTATTTGCCCCTGTAACCGCCAATTCACTTGGAAAAATGGCAAATGGGATTGCCGATAATTTTGTTATCACGGCATATTTATCGGCCAAATGCCCGGTCTTTATTGCACCCGCAATGGACATGGATATGTATCAGCATCCCTCCACCCAAAAGAACATTGCACAACTCCGTTCATACGGTAATACCATCATTGAGCCTCAGGTGGGAGAATTGGCCAGTGGTCTTTCTGGACCAGGACGACTTGAGGAACCGGAAATTATCCTCCATCTCATTCAGTCATATTTTAAGAAAGACAAGAGCTTAAGTAAAAAAAAAATTCTGATAACTGCAGGACCAACTTATGAAAAGATTGATCCTGTGAGGTTTATTGGAAATTATTCCTCTGGCAGAATGGGTTTCGCTTTGGCCGAAGAAGCAGCCTTAAGAGGAGGAAAAGTTCTCCTGATCACAGGCCCCACAAACCTTTCAGTAAATCACCCATCCATTAGCAGAATCAATGTAGAATCTGCAGATGAGATGCATCAGGCTTGCCTGGGTGAGTCAACATCAGCAGATATCATTATAATGGCAGCTGCAGTCGCTGATTTTAAAGTAAAGGAACCACAGTCACGGAAAATTAAGAAAGAAAATAAACCTTTGCATCTTGATCTTTTACCTACCCCTGACATTCTCTATCAACTTGGTCAACAGAAAAGAAAACATCAAATCATCGTTGGTTTTGCCTTGGAAACGAACAATGAAATTCAGAATGCCAGAAAGAAACTGAGAACCAAAAAACTTGATTTTATCATATTGAATGCTGCAAATGTTAAAGGTGAGGGGTTCAATGGTCCAACAAACAGAATTACAATCATAGATAAAAAAGGTAATGTCATTCATGGCGTATTGAAATCAAAAAAGAATGTTGCCTCCGACATCTTTGATGTTATCTGCAGTCAAAAACAGAATATTAATTCAGACTGATATGAAAAAACTATTATTCGTTTTTGCGTTTCTGCTGACTTTCCTTGATCTTCATTCTCAGGAATTTAATTGTTCATTAAATGTGACCGCTCCCCAGCTTGAAGGAACGGATAAAAAGATTTTTGAAACTTTGCAAAATGCCCTTTTTGAGTTCATGAACAACCGAAAATGGTCCAATTATAATTTCAAAACTGAAGAAAGAATAGAATGCACTATGTTAATGACAGTAACTGACCGCCTTGGATCTGATGAATTCAGAGCCAATTTGAATGTCGTTCTACGTCGGCCCGTTTTAAATACAGCCTATAACTCTGTCCTGCTGAACTATATTGACAAAGGAATCCAATTCAGATATGTCGAATATCAACCCTTGGATTATTCTGATGGTACTTTTACATCCAATTTAACTTCCCTTATGGCATACTATTCCTATGTATTACTGGGTCTTTATTTTGATTCGTATTCTCTTAACGGTGGATCTCCTTTCCTTGAAAAAGCTCAGGAAGTGGTGAATGCCGCTCAAAATGCCCAGGAACCTGGATGGAAAGCATATGAAAATGATAAAAACAGATACTGGCTGATCAATGGTTATATGAATCCGGCAAATTCCGGTTTAAGAGAGTTTACTTATTCTTTTCATCGTCTCGGACTCGATCAGATGTACGAAAAAGTTGATCAGGGAAGAAATAATACGACGGAAAGCCTTAATCTGCTCCAGAAAGTCTATAATGCCAAACCGGGCTTATATGCCCTGCAACTTGTTTTTGACGCGAAAAGGGATGAATTTGTGAATATTTATTCTGATCAGCGTGTCCCTCCAATGGAAAAAACGAATGTAACCAATCTATTGAAAGAAATCGATCCTGCCAATAGCTCTAAATATCAGGCAATTCTTGATGCAAAATAAGATAAATTTGTTTTATGCTCCAGAAACTTGCCATCAAAAATTATGCATTGATCCATGACCTTGAGATTGATTTCTGCCACGGCTTTTCAGTGATCACAGGAGAAACGGGAGCAGGAAAATCAATCATCCTGGGGGCATTGTCATTAATTCTAGGGCAACGTGCAGACAGCAATGTTCTTCTGAATAAATCACTTAAGTGTATTATTGAGGGGACTTTTAATATCGAAAATTATCACCTTGATGAATTCTTTATCGCCCATGATCTTGATCAGGATAATATTGCCATTCTTCGCAGGGAAATTAATCCCCAGGGAAAATCAAGGGCTTTTATCAATGATACACCCGTTGGTCTTTCACTTTTAAAGGAATTGGGAGACAGGCTGGTGAATATACATTCGCAAAATGCAATCACTACCCTCAACGACACCAATTTTCAACTGGCTGTCCTGGATAGTTATACAGGTCATTTGGAAAATGTCGCAAAATACAGAACCAGCTTCCATGAACTTCAGAAATTCGAAAATGAACTAAAATTATTACAGGAAAGGGATATTAAAGCCAGAGAAGAAAGAGATTATTTATCCTTTTTACTCCATGAATTGAATCGCATTGAACTAAAAATAGGGGAGCAGGATGAATTAGAACACAGGCTTCAGGTGCTTACCCATGCTGAAGAAATCAAATCAGGGCTGTATAAATCTACTGAAATTCTTGCTCAAGATGAGTTTAATGTTCTTTCCCGGCTTTCTGAGGTTATTCACCATCTGCATTCCGTTTCCAGCTTTCAGGAAACCATTTTAGATATTCAGGAAAGATTGCAAAGTAATTTAATCGATATCAAGGACATTGCATCAAGCATAGAGAGGATCAATGACAAGGTCTTTTTCAGCCCTGCTGAAATCGAAAACACATCCACCCGTCTGGATCAAATTTATCAACTTGAGAAGAAGCATAAAGTGACTTCTGTTGATGAACTTTTAAACATCAGAGATAATATTGAAAGTAAATTATCTGAAGGTGATTATTTAGAAGAAAAGATAAAGCATGTCAAATCTACCATTGAGAATATTTCTGCTCTTCTTTTAAAAAATGCAGAAATGCTAAGCAAGGCCAGAAAAAAAGCAATCCCTGCATTTGAAACAGAAATTTTAAAATTATCTTCCCGATTAGGTATGCAAAATGCAAATCTAATCATTGAATGTAAACATCAGCCTGAGTTGAGTAAAGATGGGCTTGACAGAATTCGCTTTCTCTTTAGTGCCAATAAAGGAGTTGAACCTGATGAAATATCAAAGATTGCCTCAGGAGGCGAACGTTCAAGATTGATGCTTTGTATTAAATCAATGGTCAGTCAGAAAAACTTGCTTCCAACCATTATTTTTGACGAAATCGATATTGGAGTTTCCGGAGAAATTGCTGGGAAAGTTGGGGATATTCTAAAAAAAATGTCAAGCCATATGCAGGTTATAGCCATCACTCACCTTCCTCAGATTGCAGGGAAAGGTGAATGGCAGTACAAAGTATATAAAACTGAAAAAAAAGATTTTACAACTTCTTATATAAAGCAATTATCGACAACAGAACGCATGGAAGAAATAGCTAAAATGCTTAGCAATGACAAGGTGACAGATGCAGCCTTACAGACTGCTAAAGAATTGCTTAATAGTTAGATATTAATGTTAACTAAACCATTACTTTAAAAATAATCTCATGGCATACAATCTCCTGTCAGGTAAAAAGGGAATCATTTTTGGTGCTCTTGATCATAAGTCAATCGCTTGGAAAACAGCAATAAGAGCCCATGAGGAGGGGGCTGTTTTTACCCTTTCAAATACTCCTGTTGCCTTAAGATTTGGGGAAATACATGAACTGGCAAAACTTTGTAATGCGGAAATTATTCCAGCCGATGCCACCAGTGTCAACGACCTGGAAAAAGTATTTAAACAATCTATGGAAATCTTGGGTGGAAAAGTCGATTTTGTTCTGCACTCCATTGGGATGTCGTTGAATGTTAGAAAACACAGAGAGTATGATGATCTGGATTATGATTACTTTCTAAGAACGATTGATATTTCTGCATTGTCGTTCCATAAACTATTGCAAGTCGCGAAGAAGTTGGATGCCATCAATGAATGGGGGTCGGTGCTCGCATTTTCATATATCGCTGCACAAAGAACGCTATATGGATATAATGATATGGCAGATGCTAAGTCATTACTGGAATCCATTGCCAGAAGTTTTGGGTATATCTATGGACGTGAAAAAAAAATCAGGATAAACACCATTTCCCAATCACCTACGAGAACTACGGCGGGCAGTGGAATTAAAGGAATTGACGGGTTGGTTGATTTTACCGAGCGGATGTCACCTCTGGGCAATGCTACTGCAGAAGAATGTGCGGACTTTTCAATTGTTCTCCTGTCGGATCTTAGTCGTAAAATAACCATGCAAAATATCTTTCATGACGGAGGTTTTTCAAGTATGGCCATGAGTCTCAAGGCCATGACACAATATAATAAATGCCTGGAGGAAGAAGCTTGAATGCTGAAAAAACAGTTATAAATTCTTGTATCTTTGCAACCCGATAATTTTAAAGAAAACAAAATCTATTTCAATGAGAATTTTGGTTTGTATTAGTCATGTTCCCGATACCACGACACGGGTAAAATTCATTCATGAGAATAAAACCCTTGATGTAAATGGAATTCAATGGGTGATTAATCCATGGGATGAGTTGTCGTTGACAAGGGCATTAGAATTAAAAGATAATTCAGCCCTGGGAGTTCAATCTGTGACAATCGCACATGTTGGTCTCACCGCATCTGAACCGACCATAAGAAAAGCATTGGCCATAGGAGCAGACGATGCGATACGTATTAATGCTGAACCACTGGATGCCTATTTCGTTGCTGCACAACTGGCAGAAGTCATCAAAACAAATCCTTTTGATCTCATTCTGTGTGGAATAGAATCAAGTGATTATAATGGGTCTAACGTAGGAGGGATACTGGCCGAACTGCTTGGCTATGCTTCAGTATCCTCAGTTACAAATATTGAAATTGAAAATGGGGAACTTATAATCACTCGCGAAATTGATGGGGGAAAAGAAATTATTAACATTTCCTCACCCATGGTTGCAGTAGTTCAGAAAGGCATTGCTAAAGAACCCAGAATTGCTGCCATGAGGGGAATCATGATGGCCAGAACAAAACCCATCAAAGTGTTTGAACCTCTACCACTGGAACCATTGACGGAAATCATGGATTTCGAAATGCCAAAACCCAGGGCGTCTTGCAAGTTCATTGATCCTGAAAATCCCCGGCAATTGATAGAATTACTCCAAACAGAGGCTAAAATTATATAATCAAAATTTAACCAATACGAAATATGGCAGTTTTAATCTTTGTTGAAAATTGGGATGGTAAGTTTAAAAAACTTTCATTCGAATTGATTTCATACGCTTCCAAAGTTGCTGAGATGCTTTCTACTGTGCCTATAGCGTTATCGATCGGAAAAGTGGAGCAAACAGAACTTGAGAAATTAGGAAAATACGGAGCTAAAAAAATTCTCACGCTCGATACTGAAATATACAACACCTTTGATACTCAGGCATATACTTCAGCCATTGCCGAGGTAGCTAAGAAAGAATCTGCTTCGATAGTGATCCTTTCCAATAATATTACCGGGAAAGCCCTTGCCCCCCGGCTGTCTGTTCAATTAAAAGCTGGAATTGCCTCAGGGGTAAGTAAACTGCCGCTAAGTACCGACCCTTTTATAGTAAATAAGAAGGTCTTCTCGGGAAGCGCTTATGCTCACGTTCGAATTCAATCCCAAAACAAGATTATCACATTGGCACAGAATTCTTTTGAATTAATTGAAAAATCGGTGGATGTGACTTATGAAAAAATTACCATTCCGGTTTCAAACAATCTCATTCAAACAAAAGTTCGGGAGACGCAGAGGCAAACAGGTAAAATTCTTTTGACGGATGCTGAAATTGTTGTCTCCGGAGGTAGGGGAATGAAATCACCTGACAACTGGGGCCCGCTTGAGGAACTATCGGGTTTACTTGGTGCTGCCACTGCTTGTTCACGCCCAGTATCGGATGAAGGCTGGAGACCTCACGGAGAACATACTGGACAGACGGGGAAGATTATCGCACCCAATCTTTATATCGCCATTGGAATTTCTGGTGCTACCCAGCACCTAGCCGGGGTTAGTGCCTCAAAAATCATTGTGGCAATCAATACGGATAAAGATGCCCCGATCTTCCAGTCTGCACAATATGGTATTGTCGGTGATGCTTCCAAAATATTACCCTCATTGGTGGAAGCGGTGAAAGAAATGAAAATGAAATAGTCCATTCCCATGGTCAAACAAATGGTATTCGCAATTACCCTCCTCATTACCTTGGGTGTATTTGGGTTCACTGTAAGCAGGATAATTGGCTTCTTTCGGTTGACACGACCTGCTTTTCCGGTGAAAAATTTAGGAAAGCGATTTTTTTTAATGCTAAGGGTTGCCTTCGGGCAGACAAAGCTTTTTCGAAAACCGGTAATCGGTTTTTTTCATGCACTCGTTTTCTGGGGATTCTGTGTGATTCTTTTCGGAAGCATTGAAATGGTTATAGATGGTCTTTGGGGGAAAGAGAAATCATTAAGCAGTCTAGGTAGTATATATAACATCATTGTAGCCTCAGGTGATATTTTCGGACTACTTGTGGCCATTGCAATTCTGATCTTTCTTTTCCGGAGGCTGTTTTTTCATATCAAAAGATTTGAAGGTATCGAGATGAAAAAGATATCTCATCTTGATGCCAATATTGCACTCACGATGATCCTGCTGCTGATGATCTCCCTACTGGGCATGAATATCGCATATATAAAACTTAGTGAAGCAAACGATGGACATTTTACAGGGTATTATCCGGTCAGTCAGTTTTTTGCAATATTTTTCCAGGGATATTCCTGCATGCAAATCTCTTTCCTTTATGAGTTCTTTTGGTGGATGCACATTGTGTTGATTTTTATTTTTGCGAATATACTTCCCTATTCCAAGCACTTTCATGTATTCATGTCTGTACCTAATGTTTTTCTGTCCAGACTCGATCCTTTGGGGAAACTCTCAAATATGGACCAAGTAACCAGGGAAGTGAAACTGATGATATATCCCGAAATGGCAGACCCGGCAGATACTTCTGTAGAAGTCGAGCGCTTCGGGGTAAAAGATGCAGAAGACATAACCTGGAAAAATTATTTTGATGCCCTGTCCTGTACTGAATGCGGCAGATGTACCTCGGTTTGCCCGGCCAATCTGACAGGGAAAAAACTTTCCCCCCGCAAAATCATGATGGATGTCAGAGCAAGGATGAAAGAAAAGGGCCCGGGTTTAAGAAAAAATGGAAAAAATTACGATGACAAAAAAGCACTTGTACTTGATTATATCACGGAAGAAGAATTATGGGCATGTACAACCTGTAATGCATGTGCCAAAGAATGTCCGATTAATATCAACCATCCCAGTCTGATCCTCGATATGCGGAGGTATCTTGTAATGGAAAAAGGGTCAGCTCCCGGTGGTTTGAAATCGATTTTCAGCAATATCGAAAATAACGGAGCTCCCTGGCAATATTCTGCCGAGGACAGGTTGCTCTGGGCCAAAGATCTGAAAGTGAAAGTGCCTGTTATGTCGGATGTCTTTGCCCGGGGAGAAAGACCTGAGTATTTGTTTTGGGTTGGTTGTGCCGGTGCCTTCGACGACCGGTTTAAAAAAGTCGTTGCAGCTTTTGCGAAAATCCTGTCTTTTCTTAATGTCAGTTATGCAGTACTGGGACGGGAAGAATCCTGTACAGGTGATCCAGCACGCCGTGCAGGGAACGAAATGCTCTTCCAAATGCAGGCATTGCAAAACATTAGACTTTTCGAATCCTATGATATTAAAAAAATTATCACTGTTTGCCCGCATTGCTATAATGTTTTTAAAAATGAATATCCTGACCTCGGAGCGGAAATAGAAGTGGAAAACTATCTGCATTTTCTTCTAAAATTCATCAATTCCGGTCATCTTAAACTGGATCAGAATATTTTTGCCGAAGACACCATCACTTATCATGATCCTTGTTATCTAGGAAGGGCAAATGGTATTTATCAGGCACCGAGATCAATCCTGAAAACCCTTTCAGGAACTTTTATTGAAATGGAAAGAAATAAAAGTTTTGCACTCTGCTGCGGAGCCGGTGGAGGACAAATGTTCAAAGAAGCAGAACAAGGCCAAAAGGAAATCTTCATTGAACGGACTGAAGAAGCTTTGGCAACAAACCCTTCAATTATTGCTACCGCTTGTCCTTTCTGCATGACAATGATAACGGATGGCATTAAATATAAAAACAGGGAAGAAAAGGTTAAAAATTATGATATTGCAGAAATCATAGCCGTTAACCTTGGGTTATAAAAACTGACAATAGTAACTTATTTAGCAAATATGGAAAATAGAAAGGTTTTGAAAAGTGGAGAATTTCTCGTTGATGAGATTTCATCCAATGATGTTTTTATTCCGGAAGAATTCAACGAAGAGCAAAGAATGATTGCCCAAACCTGTCGGGATTTTCTGGAAACAGAAGTGTATCCTGTCATCGATAAAATAGATGCTCCTGATATCAACCTCATGAAAAGTATTTTAAAAAAAGCTGGTGATCTGGGACTGATGGGTATCTCATTACCCGAGGAATATGGGGGGTTTGGCCAGTCGTTTGTAACCCAAATGCTGGCAGCTGAGACCATTGGCGCAGGGTACTCCTTCTCTGTTGCTTTCATGGCCCATACTGGAATCGGTACACTACCGATCATGTATTACGGCAATGAGGAACAAAGACAGAAATATGTCACCCGCCTTGCCACCGGGGATCTATTAGGTGCTTACTGCCTAACGGAGCCTGGTGCAGGAAGTGATGCCAATTCGGGAAAAACCACCGCTGTCCTTTCAGAAGATGGAAAATATTACCTCTTAAATGGACAGAAAATGTGGATTACCAATGCAGGCTTTGCCGATATTCAAACCGTATTTGCTAAAATTGAAAGGGACAGGGTACTTAGCGCTTTTATTGTAGAACGCAGCCTTCCAGGTGTGATTGTCAACCCGGATGAACACAAAATGGGAATCAAAGGATCATCTACTGCTCAGATTTTTTATAATGATGTCAAAGTTCCGGCTGAAAATTTAATTGGAGCTCGAGGTGAAGGTTTCAGAATTGCCTTAAGTATCCTCCATATGGGAAGAATCAAACTGGGAGCCAATGTTTTGGGCGCGGCAAAAAAAGCAATCAGCGATTCTGTTAAATATGCAAATGAACGTAAACAGTTCGGAGTCTTCATTTCAACTTTCGGTGCTATCAAGTATAAATTGGCTGAACAGGTAATCCGTACATTTGCCCTCGAATCAGCCATTTACAGGTTAAGTAAAGATATCGACGACCAGATCGAAAAGAATAAAGCTGAAGGCATGGAAAAAGGTCATGCAAGTATTGAAGGGATCAGTCATTATGCTGTTGAAGCTGCCATCCTGAAAGTTTATGGTTCTGAGGTGCTGGATTACGTCATCGATGAAGCTGTTCAGATTCATGGAGGAATGGGCTATTCAGCAGAGATGCCGGTTGAACGTGGATACAGGGATTCCAGAATCAATCGTATTTTTGAAGGAACCAACGAGATCAATCGTCTTCTTGTTGTTGATACCGCGATGAAAAGAGCCATGAAGGGTGATTTTGACTTGTTTGGAGAGGCAGAAAAAATCTTTCATGGGGTCAGCGAAATTAAGCCCGAGACCAATAGTACAAAATCATATTTCGAAGAAAAGAAAGCATACGTTAAAAATTTTAAAAGAATTGCTCTCCTGGTCATTCATGCTGCATCCCATCATTTCGACAAGAAACTTATACAGGAGCAGGAAGTCCTCAACAATATTTCTGATGCCATTATTGGAATTTATATTGCTGAATCACTGTTGCTAAGGGTGGAAAAGCTAGAAAAAATAAAAGGAATGGATGCATCTGATTTTTACAAGAAAATGTTGGATGTACTGATCTATGACACTGCCGGAAATATAAAGAAAGCCGCCCATGATGCCATAAATTCCATTTCAACTGGAAATGAGATGCTTGTAGTCAATGATGCCATTGATATTTTATCACAAGTTCAGGCAATCAATGTTAAAGAATCCAGGAGAAAGATTGCAGATAAACTGATCGATGACAATACATATAAGTTTTAATGATTAATAAAGAAATTTTAAATGCTTAATTTGAATTCTTATCTGGGCTTGATTTTTCTGGTCAGAACTTCAAATGATAGCTCATCCATGGATCCGACCCTGAGGAATATTATCGTATCGCTTGTTGTAATATTAATATTTTTAATCAGTCTTGTTTTTTTAAGAAGAAGGGTCTTTCCGATTTTTCGTCTCTGGTATATCATTCTGGTCTATGGAAAGTTCAGCTTTGAGTTTATTGAATTTTTTAAGGAACATAACCTGAGAAATCCTCATAATAACTGTATCCGTGATGAAATAACCATGCATTTTGTGCCCTTCTTTAAAAAAATGAAGAATGCGGAGCACTTCATTACCAAAACAAAACTTGAGTTTGGAGAAGTGAAATATTTATCATCCTATAAAAACCTTGTCAGGCAAAAAGGGAATCCCGAATGCATCAATACGGCCAGGATGGGTGATTCAAGGGTCAAAGTTGTAGGTTTCAATGAGTTATTGGGCGGAATTAAGATGAAGTCATTGTACTATTTTATTGATGAGCGTTTTGTGATGGGCGAATATCTCTTTACGGAAATGCAGAGCATAAAACCGACACAGATTGTAGGTACACTTTCTTCAAAATATCTTGACCATCAGACATTGAATACTGATTTATTTTACATCACTGATCCTATGGGAAATGAGTTGTTTTACGAAAATAATGGATTTTCAATTAATCTGAAATACCTCTTCGTCGGTGACAAGGAGATTAATGATTTGTTTAGATATATTTTTCCTTCTGGCGAGATGAATGGCATAAATGTTCAGAAGGGGATAAAAGATGAGGATTTGTTTAACCGGTTTTAATCTTTCTCCTCATTACTTTTCACCAAGACACTGATTTCCGCAATTTCTTCATCAAAATCAATGACAATTAGGTCGTTTGAAGTGATTTTTGTTTTAATGATTTCTTCTGCAAGTTTATCTTCAATATATTTCTGAATGGCACGCTTCAGGGGTCTGGCTCCGAATTGGGCATCCCATCCTTTTTCTACAATAAATTCTTTTGCTTCAGTGCTGATGGTTATCTGATAACCCATATTTTTAACCCGTTCATAGAGCTGTTTTAACTCTATGTCAATAATCTTATGAATATCTTCCCGCTCAAGGGCATTGAAGATGACAACATCATCAATCCGGTTTAGAAATTCAGGGGCAAATGCTTTCTTAAGGGCATTCTCGATTACACCTCTTGTATGCTCCGCGCTGGCAGCCTCTCTTGCTGAAGTAACAAAACCGACACCCTGTCCAAAATCCTTCAATTGTCTGGATCCGATATTGGAAGTCATGATCACAATGGTATTTTTGAAATCGACCTTTCGTCCAAAGCTGTCTGTCAGTTGGCCATCATCGAGTACCTGTAATAAAAGATGAAATACATCAGGATGTGCTTTTTCAATTTCATCAAGAAGTACGATGGAGTAGGGGCGACGTCGAATTTTTTCGGTCAATTGCCCCCCTTCCTCATACCCGACATATCCCGGAGGTGCTCCGATCAACCTAGAAACAGCAAATTTCTCCATATATTCACTCATGTCTATTCTGACTAGAGCATCTTCAGTATCAAATAAATACCTGGCAAGGATTTTTGCCAAATGGGTCTTTCCAACCCCTGTGGGACCAAGAAAAATAAAACTTCCGATAGGTTTATTCGGATCTTTAAGTCCTGCCCTGTTTCTCCTGATAGATCGTACAACTTTCTGAATGGCTTCATTCTGACCTATGACTGAACCGGCAAGTTCATCTTCCATATTCAGTAAGCGATCACTTTCATTTTTTGCGATCCTCTGAACAGGAATACCGGTCATCATTGCAACAACTTCAGCGACATTTTCTTCGGTAACTATCTGACGGTTTATTTTCGCGTTTTCTTCCCATTTTCTTTTTTCACGTTCAAGACTTTCCTGTAGTTTTCTTTCACGATCCCTCAAATCAGCTGCTTCTTCAAATTTCTGGCTGTTTATGGCATTCATTTTAAGCTTCCGGGTTTCTTCGATCTGGTTTTCAATGTTCACTATTTCATCAGGGACATGGATGTTTGAGATATGAACGCGGGCTCCTGCCTCGTCCAATGCATCAATGGCCTTATCTGGTAAATAACGGTCACTGATGTACCTGTTGGTCAATGAAACGCAGGATTTTATTGCATCATCGGTATATTGAACCAGATGATGATCCTCATACTTTTCTTTAATATTATTAAGAATTTCAACGGTTTCTTCCGTTGTGGTGGGGTCGACAAGCACTTTCTGAAAACGTCTTTCAAGAGCTCCGTCTTTTTCAATGTACTGACGGTAATCATCCAGCGTAGTGGCACCGATGCACTGAATTTCACCCCTGGCCAAGGCGGGTTTGAACATATTTGAGGCATCCAGAGAACCTGAGGCGTTCCCTGCACCAACAATGGTATGGATCTCATCAATGAAAAGAATGATATTTGAATTTTTTTCAAGTTCATTCAGTACCGCTTTCATACGTTCTTCGAACTGACCGCGATATTTGGTTCCAGCAACCAGAGAAGCCAGGTCAAGGGAAACAATGCGTTTGTTGAACAAAGCTCTGGATACTTTTCTTTGTACAATACGTAAAGCAAGTCCCTCGGCTATTGCCGACTTTCCGACACCAGGTTCCCCGATCAATATAGGGTTGTTTTTTTTACGCCGGCTTAACACCTGGGCAATCCGCTGAAGTTCTTTCTCCCTTCCGACAATTGGATCAAGACGACCTTCCTCTGCTGATTTTGTAATGTCTCTTCCAAAATTATCAAGAACAGGTGTTTTTGATTTGGAATCCTGAGGTTTCTTCTGACCGGAACTAAAAGCCTTCGACCCTTCTTCAGGATCTTCTTCGTCATCATCTTTCGGTAAAATATCCTGAGGGTCAGACTGTTTATTGATTTGACCATTGGTTAAGATCAGGGTTAGTTCCTCTTTGACAGACTCATAACTGACTCCAAAATTTGAAAATGTTTTGGTCACCAAGTTGTTTTCATCTTTTAAAATGGCTAACAACAGATGCTCCGTTCCAATTAATTCACTATTGAACAGCTTTGCTTCAAGGTAAGTGATTTTTAAGGCCCTTTCAGCTTGCTTGATCAGCGGAAGATTCTCGGGATTTTTTGTCTCCTCTTTATGGCTGGCTACAGCCAATTCCACTTTTTTTCTGATTTCTTTCAGATCTGTACCTAGATTTCTTAATATCCTGATGGCTAAACCATTCCCTTCCCGGATAATGCCAAGTAAAAAATGCTCAAGTCCGATGTAATCGTTACCCAATCGTTGAGCTTCTTCGCGGCTGTATATTAAAACGTCTTTAACACGTTGAGAAAACCTTGCTTCCATAATTATAAAATTGTGAACTTCATATAAACGGATAAAACTAACAAAAATTGAACCATATCCAAAAAACGGCATTCTGTCATAACTTTTCAAAGGTAGGCTTCAAACCCTGTATTTTTTTTCAAAAACCCTTAATTTATTAACATTTCCATGTTAGTAATGGGTTAAAATAATTCATCAGATTCTCATGGTTATCACACGGATAATTCTTATCTTCGTTGAATAGAAAAATCAAAATTATCTATCTGTATTTCAATCATATAACCTAGAATATAAAAATGGAAAACGGAGAAAAGATCATTCAGGTGAACATAGAGAACCAGATGAAGACGGCTTATATTGATTATTCGATGTCAGTCATTGTGGCAAGGGCTTTACCGGATGCTCGTGATGGATTAAAACCAGTACACCGTAGGGTACTTTTCGGCATGTACGAATTGGGTCTGTTCTCGAACAGAAGCTATAAAAAATCAGCCAGGATTGTAGGTGAAGTGCTGGGGAAATATCATCCACATGGTGATACTTCCGTTTATGATGCCATGGTACGTATGGCCCAGGAATGGAGTTTAAGGTATCCATTGGTCGACGGACAGGGCAATTTTGGATCCATGGATGGGGATAGTCCCGCGGCCATGCGTTATACTGAGGCAAAGTTTAAAAAAATTGCAGAAGAGATGTTGGCTGATCTTGAAAAAGATACAGTTGATATGCGTTTAAATTTTGATGATACTTTAAAGGAGCCCACGGTACTCCCTTCAGGAATCCCCAATCTTTTAATCAACGGAGCTTCCGGAATAGCAGTCGGGATGGCAACAAATATGGCACCCCATAACCTTAGTGAAGTAGTGGATGGGATCATTGCTTATATTGACAATCGTGACATTACAATTCCTGAGCTGATGAGATTTATCAAAGCTCCTGATTTTCCAACGGGTGGAGTTATTTATGGTTATGAAGGCGTGAAAGAGGCATACGAAACCGGCAGGGGAAGAATCATTTTGCGAGGTGAAACAAAAATTGAGCAGGAAGAAAATGGGCGTGAGAAAATCATTGTTACCTCCATTCCTTATCAGATCAATAAGGCGGAAATGATTAAAAAAACGGCGGATCTTGTCAATGATAAAAAAATAGAAGGAATTTTTGATATCCGGGATGAATCAGATCGTTCAGGAGTCAGAATTGTTTACGAGCTTAAAAAAGAAGCCATAACCAATGTTGTTCTCAATAAGCTTTATCAGATGACCGCATTGCAGACTTCTTTCAGCATCAATAATATTGCACTCGTCAAAGGTCGTCCGGTTATCCTTAACTTAAAAGACCTCATTATTCAATATGTCGAGCACAGGCATGAAGTCGTAATCCGTCGAACTAAATTCGATCTTGCTGAGGCGGAGAAAAGAGCACATATTCTTGAAGGCTTACTGGTAGCATTGGATAATCTGGATGCAATAATTACCTTGATACGGGCCTCACAGACACCGGAAATTGCAAAACAGGGATTAATGGAAAGTTTTCAACTTTCTGATATACAGGCTAAAGCAATTCTTGACATGCGCCTGCAACGTTTAACAGGACTGGAAAGAGATAAAATCAAGGAAGAATATGCTGAATTATTGAAGTTAATCTCATATTATAAAGATTTATTGGGTGATGTTGGATTAAGAATGGAGATCATTAAAAAGGAATTACTTGAGATTAAAGAAAAATACGGGGATGAACCAAGAACTCAAATTATATATTCTGCTTCGGATTTCAGGATTGAAGATACAATTGCTAATGAAAATGTTGTCATCACTATTTCTCATCTTGGTTATATCAAACGGACACCGCTATCGGAATACCGTCGTCAGAACAGGGGAGGGAGAGGCGTAAAAGGATCTGAAATAAGGGATGAGGATTTTCTTGAGCATTTATTTGTGGCGACAAACCATAATTACTTATTGTTTTTTACTGAAAAAGGGAAATGCTTCTGGCTGAGGGTGTTTGAGATCCCTGAAGGAGCAAAAACTTCAAAAGGAAGAGCCATCCAGAATCTGATTAACATTGAGGGTGATGATAAAGTAAGGGCATTCGTCAATATTAAAGATTTGAAAGACATCGAATACATCACGCACAATTTTATCATACTGGCGACAAAAAACGGGACAATCAAGAAAACATCACTGGAAGCCTATTCACGACCGAGACAAAATGGGATCAATGCAATCACCATTCATGAAGGAGATCAACTTTTGGAAGCAAAGCTTACTCAGGGATCTGATGAAATTGTACTTGCCCTGAAATCCGGGAGAGCCATCAGATTTAATGAAACTACCGTCAGACCTATGGGGCGAAATGCAGCCGGAGTCAGGGGAATACGCCTATCGGGATCAAAAGATGAAGTGGTTGGCATGATTTGTATTCCCATAGAAAAGAAATGTGAAATTCTTGTTGTTTCTGAAAACGGATTCGGGAAACGCTCAAGTATTGATGATTACAGGGTAACCAACCGCGGAGGAAAAGGAGTTAAAACCATCAACATCACCGATAAAACAGGTGCTTTAATTGCCATTAAAGATGTAACTGATAATGATGATCTTATGATTATTAATCGTTCAGGTGTAATTATTCGTATGGCTGTTTCTGAGTTAAGAATTGTAGGACGTGCAACCCAAGGGGTAAGATTGATAAAAATTGATGAGGGTGATTCCATCGCGGCAGTTACAAAGGTTGATGTAGTGGAAGATGCGGAGAATGGACATGATGAAGTGACAGAAGGCGATCCAGTAACCTCCCAAGAGGAAAGCAGTGTTGAAACTGAAAATTAATTTGTTACAAATACTCAACAATTCAAACCATATTTTTTATCTTTGTGGCATAAATATTTAAAATAGGATTAATATGAAAAGGATTCTTGTCGGCTCATTGCTTGTTCTGGCTATTATTTACGTTAAAGCTCAGAGTGTTAATACACAAACTGCATACAATTTTCTGAAAGAGTATAATCGTTCAAAAAGCCAGGACGATAAACAAAAAAAATTGGCTGAGGCAAAAAAATATATTGATGATGCTTCTGTCAATTCTGAAACATCTGGAGATGCTAAGACATGGTTTTATAAAGCGTTGATTTATATTAATCTGTACAGGGATAATCCTGTTAATCAGGAATTTCTCAACATTGCTCTTTCGTCCTTTAAAAATGCTTATGAATTTGATACCAAGAAGAAATATACCGAAGAAATTCAGGTGAATATTGATACACTCAGACAAAGGTTTTATCAGGAAGGGGTGGAGAAGTTCAACCAAAGAAAATATGAAGAATCAATGTTCAAAATTGAAAGTGCAGCAAATCTTTTTCAAATTGTCAATCAGACAGATACTGCATTATTACTCATTGCTGCTGTAGCTGCTGATAAAGCAGAAAGATATGATAAAGCCCGCGATTATTATTTAAGTACACTGAAAGCTGGAAAAAATACAGCTGAAGTTTATATTGGTTTGACAAATTATTATACTAAGTTAAGGGAAAAAGAAAATGCCTATGATATCATGAAGAAAGGTCGTGATCTTTATCCAAAAGATGAAGATCTGATTAAAGCTGAAACCAATATGTATCTGGGATTTGGTGAAGATGAAAAGGCACTCGAAAAACTTAAAGTGATCACACAAACCGATTCATTAAATCCATCGGTATTCTTTGTCATGGGCACATTGTACGACAAAGCATATAATGATACCCTTAAAACAGTGGAGGAAAGAGGTTTAATTTTTGGTAATGCTGTAAAAGCCTATGAAAAGGCCATTAAGATAAATCCAAAATATTTTGATGCCTACTTTAATCTTGGTGCCTTGTACTTTAATACTGGCGCAAATTATCATAATGCTGCCAACAAGTTACCTTTGGAAAAAGCAGAAGAGTATAAAAAACTTTCCGATCAGGGAACAAAGAATTTTGAGCTTGCACTTCCATTTTTAACTATTGCAAATGAACTTGATCCCAGCGATATGAATACGCTGCTTTCACTTAAACAAATTTATTCAATTCAGGGAAAGAAGGAGAAAATTGAGGAAATAAACGTTAAGATCAATGAACTAAGAAAAAAATAGGGGTAAAATACCCTTTAAAGAAGTCGTATTATTACGACTTCATTTTTAAATCCTTTACTTAACATAATATTAATTATAAGAAATATTAGTAAGTCTTTTATTCTGATACTCAGCTATATAATTTTTTTAAATTAAACATCTCTCCCTTACAGAATAATAAACCATTTTTCTTATGTTGTTAAGCAATTATTTATTGAAAACAGGTAGTTTTGCTTTGTATTTTAATTCAGCAATGATAATTTTTAAAAAGGTTATATGAAGAAATTTTTTCTTTTTACATTGTGTTTGCAGGTATTTTCATCACTCGCTCAGAATTATGACAATATTGCAACACCAGGTCTGACCTTTTTTAACAATGGTAATTCCGAGATATTCGGATACAGATATGATTCCGTCACCTTCAACGGAGTTGATTCTGTTTATCAAGCTCCGGGATTGATTCTCAGAACTAACTTCTATTCCTGTGCTGATACTTCAGTTGCGCCGATTTTAAGTCGTACAATTATTAGAAAATCTGATGGAACATTCAAACTTCTAAAAATTTCCGGTGATACCATTCTGTTTTTGAGCCAGGCATCTTTAAATCAAGTTTGGACATGCTGCGCCTTATCTGAAGGGAGACGTGTCGACGCTCAGGTAACTGACATTAGATCAGATACTGTTGCTGATACGATAGACATGGTAAAGGAAATAACATTTATGGCAAGGAATCAAAATGGAACCGTCTTCCCTCATCCAATTAATGGTATTAAAATATTGCTCAGCAAACATTTTGGCTTTGCAAAGACAATAGAATGGTGGTATTTCCCAGACAGTACTGGTATTTGGACAATGAAAGGGAAAAGTTATCCAAAAGTCGGCATACAAGATTTCAGCTATAAACAATGCTTTGATTATCAACCTGGAGATGAATTTCATTATCTATATTCTCAATTTTCAGGGATGGTCAATACTCATATTATAGAAAAGATACTTCAAAAAAATTTTGCAGCTGGCGACACTATAATCTATAGTAAGGAAATTTGTTGGATCAAATGGTACCCAACTCCGCCCCCTAATACAGAATCCTACCATGATACAGTCACAGTTATTATAACTGGAGACGGGGGCGCAATTTTTACATCAATTCCGGAGCAATTCAAGCCATATTATTATAATGGAGAATGGCATGCCGACAGATTTTTTAAAACAGTTGAAACCTTTAATAACCGAGAACAAAAAAAATTCTCATCGTGGTTTTTTTGCCATCCCGACAGTTGCTGGACTGAATACTGTGGAGGAGTTGATAACTATAGTGTGGATTATGAATATTATGGAGAAGGCTTAGGAGAAACTGGATGGTATAATGAATGGTGGAATGGAACATATCATGAGGTGAATAGAAAAGATCTTGTTTATTACAAGAAAGGAAAGGAAGAATGGGGCACTCCTTTTGCTCCCGATTGTGATGTTCTCCTTACTACAAAAAAAATAATATCAGAGCTGCAAACAATAATGGTATTTCCAAATCCTGTTACATCTGGAGAACCAATATTTATTAAAGAAAATGTTTCAGGCTGTACAGCTACAATCATAGATATTTCAGGCAAACAGGTTTATAAATCAACAATTTATCAAAATAAGCCTCTTATAATAACGGGTTCAATTTTGCCTGGAATCTATTTATTCATTCTGACGGATAAAATTGGTGAATGCAAAGGAAGAACTAAGTTAATTGTAAATTAGGGAAATTGATACCAATTCCAGTCAAATTCCCTATTTCCAAATACAACCAATTATCCGCATTGCTGAGAATGGTGAGATTTTTATTTTTCTTCATATCCCGATAAAAAGAAGAGTTCACATGCTTTTACCACAATAACTGCTTCTCGAGATAGCGATACGATATTAAAATATTGCTACTTTTGTAATTAAATCCAATATACAATGGTCATTGCTGTAACCGGAGCCAACGGGCATGTTGGTGTAAACCTCTGTAAAACCCTGTTGGAACAGGGTCATGAAGTCAGGGCATTCACCCATAAAAATTCACAAGGATTAAAAAATTTAGCAGTCAAGTTGTACAAGGGAGACCTCCTAGCTAAGGAGTCACTTTCCCCATTTCTCACTGCCGCCGATGTAGTTTTTCATTTGGCCGCCAAAATTTCCATTACCGGTGATCCGGATGGAATGGTCAACCGGATCAATACTGAAGGTACAAAAAATCTGATTGAAGTAGCCATCCGCTGTAACGTTCGTAAATTCATACATTTCAGCTCTATACATGCCTTTAGGCAGTAACCTCTGAATCAATCCCTCGATGAAAACAGACCTCTCGTTTCCAGTGATGGATTTGCCTATGATCGTTCAAAGGCAGAAGGAGAAAGAGCAGTCATGGCTTCAGTGAATCAGGGGCTGAATGCTTTGGTTTTAAGTCCTACCGCCATCATCGGTCCGGCCGATCCCGAACCTTCTCTGACAGGCCAAGCTGTTCTTGATCTGTATCACAGAAAAATTCCGGCTCTTGTTCCCGGTGGTTACGATTGGGTAGATGTCAGAGATGTGGTTACTGCTGCTATTTCCGCAATTGAAAATGGAAGGAAGGGAGAAAAATATTTACTTTCAGGGCATTGGCACAGCATCAAAGAATTATCCGGGCTAATTAGGCAACATACGGGAAAAAAAACCGTGATGACCGTTCTGCCTTTCTGGTTGGCTCGTATGGGCTTGCCTTTGATCAGTTTATTCAGTAAAATGACAGGTACTCAACCTCTTTATACCAGTGAATCACTGACCATTATAAAAGATGGAAATCGTTTGATAAGTAATAACAAAGCAAAACAGGAGCTTGGATTTGATCCTAGGCCCTTAAGTGATTCCCTGCGTGATATGTTGGTTTGGTTTCAGGCGAATGATTATTTAAAAAATTAATAACAGATGAAGGAATCTACTTTTTATCTCATTGTTTATATCTGGATTGCCATAGCAATCTTTATTTTTCCTGTGGTTATCCATATCATTGCACCCTATGGCCGTCATGCCACAAAAAAATGGGGAACCATGATTGATAACCGTGCAGGTTGGATTTTAATGGAAATGCCAGCATTGCTTGTTTTTGCAGGTTTTTATCTTTTTGGTTCAGGAATGCATCCAACAGTGACCTGGATTTTTTTTGGTCTCTGGGTATTACATTATATCAACCGGACACTCATCTTTCCATTCCGTTTGAGAACCAAGGGAAAAAAAATGCCCCTTGCCATTGTATTCATGGCCATTGGCTTTAATTTCGTCAATGGGTTTATCAATGGGTATTTTCTAGGCAGCTTGGCCAATGACTCTCATTACCCCCTTTCTTACCTTCTTGATTTCAGGTTTATCTCTGGAATTATAATATTTTTCTTCGGGATGTTTATTAACTGGCAATCGGATAATATTCTTATTCATTTACGAAAACCAGGAGAAACAGGATATATTATCCCAATGAAAGGCTTTTTCAGGTTTGTATCTTGTCCAAATCATTTTGGAGAGATTTTGGAATGGTTTGGTTTTGCTTTGCTTACCTGGAGCTCTCCAGGGCTTGCATTTGCCATCTGGACCCTTGTCAATCTCCTGCCCCGAGCCTTGCATCATCATCAATGGTATCATTCGATTTTCTCGGATTATCCCAAAAACCGCAAAGCTGTGCTGCCCTATTTACTGTAATAAATGTATGGGGTAAAACACCGATGGGAACCTCTTCTGGCCGAAGAAATTCCCATCCCGTTTTCCTGGTAACCGTAGTTACCTGGTACGTTCAGGTTACGGTTATTTAGGCTGGTTGTACTTGTTCCGGGTTTCCCCTTCCCTTTCCTCCCCGGTTCCTTTACTCGGCTTTCCTTACAGTCTGCTTCGCTCCGGATCCCCTTTTAAAATCACCCTTAATAGGCACGATTCTTGCGGTCTCGGCTTAACTTCGGGTTGGATTATTGAGTGCAGCTATCTTGCGATTTTTGCTTTCAAACTCCTGATTTCTCTGGGCCTTTTATCGCTCACCTGAAAAACAAATATACAATGAAAAGAATGCGGAATGCAAGTTTTTTAAAATATTTGTAAGAACAACTTCTTAACCGAAGTTATTAACAAATTGTGAATAAAATAATTCTCATATTTATCTGTTTTATAGTAAATTAGAAAAGTGAAAATAGATGATTGTTTATATATTGTTGAAAAGTTGTTCATTTCATGAATTCAGAAATTATTATCTCGAAGTTAACAGATAGATTATCAGGTACTTTACCCGGAATTTCGGCACAAGCAAGAATGTCTTCTTTGAAGCGGATTACCAGATGGAGGAGAAGTAAACCTGAAAACCCGTTAAAAAGCAGTGTCTTGATTCTTCTTTATCCGTATCAGGAAGAAATGTCTTTTGTTCTCATCCAGAGATCTGATTATAATGGAGTTCATTCATCCCAAATCAGTTTACCCGGAGGTAAGTTTGAGAATTCTGACCCCGACCTATGGGGGACGGCTATCAGAGAGACCCAAGAAGAAATTGGAATTCTTTCTTCAACCATTCATTTTCTTGGAAAATTAACACCTCTCTATATCCCTCCAAGTAATTACATGGTAAATCCATTTATCGGGTTTACTAAAAGTCGACCTGATTTTATACCTGAACACAGAGAAGTAGCAGAGATCATTGAAGTACGTTTGAGTGACTTAATGAACGAGCAAAACGTAAAAACCCGGAGAATAAAAATTAAACTTGGTTTCAGTTTCCGAGTCCCTTGCTGGGAAATCAATGGATATATTGTCTGGGGGGCGACGGCAATGATTTTAGCAGAGTTCCATGAACTTATAAAATCTGCTGGAATACTAATTTCCGGTATTGGAAGTAAAACAGAATGACCCGGGAATACGACCGGCGGTATATGATCTAATCAACTGACCAGTTTTCTGATGATATTGATAAACCATTCCATTCTGAACATAATCTATGGCATCGGAGACAAATATTGCCCCGCTTCGTGGATGGATGGACAATCCGTAGAACAACCTTCCTTCAGACTTGATAAAAGATGTGGATGGAAGTTCAGCCGATGCAACTGGCATTTGATATATACCGTCTTTAATAAAATATAGGGTGTCAGCAGTCGGGTTAATGCACAAGCGGGAAGGAATTCCACTATTTGAAGGGAATGTAAATGTTTTCTCGATCAGGCGCAAACCAGGATCAATGCGTAACAGACTCGGTGCTTCAAAATGATCATATCCACCAGTGCATAAAACCCAGATTTTCTGTTTTCTATCCATAACAATGCCCAGAGGTTCCTTTCCAGTCACAATACTGTCCACAATGATATCCTTATCAGTATCAATGACATAAATCTGAGCCTTGCGGTTCATATTGGAAGAGTAATAATTTCCAATACTTGTCACGAAAACATAGTGATCAAATTTAATCAAACCCTCAGTCCAGGTTGGAGTTTGGATCGTTCTTTCGACAGTAAAATCTTTCAGGTTAATGACCGTAATGTCTTTTTTAAGATTAGACACATAAGCTTTATTTGAGTCAACAATGGCCAGATATCTCGGGGATGTAAATCCAGTAATTGATTTTACGGATTTAAAATCTTTCAAGTCCACTACTTCAACTTTGTTGGAATTGTTCACTAAGATTAAACCAAAATCCCGGAAAATTCCCATGGATTGAGCGACATCACCAAGGCTCCGTTGGTTTGCTTTCTGGAAAATGTTTTGCTGAACATTCCCTGTTTTCTCATCAATAAACGATACGGTAGCATTGCCCCAGTTATAATTACCTTCATTGATGATAAAAATGCCATTTGTGAATGAAGTGTGAATCGTCGTTGTATCTGGGTCATCCGTAATTTCTCTGATGGGATCCTTTGAGCAAGAAGTAAAAAAAGTTATTGCAAGGGTAAAAAAAGAAATTGTTATAATATTTAGATTGTGGTGGGTTACCTTCACGGTCAATGATTTTGATTAAACTTCTACCTGTTTCCTTTGATAAATGAGACTTTTAATGTGAGTCCATAATTAATACCCGGCATCGGCCTGTTTTTAATTGACTGATAGTCGAGATTGAACAGGTTTTTAATTTCTGCTTGTAAAGTTAAACAAATATTTTTCAAATTAATATTCTTTCCTAAAATAATATTAGATAAGTTATACGCAGGCATGTACGAAAGGTTATCATTAGAGGTAAACCTTTTCCCGATAAACATAAAATTATACCTGAGGAAGAATTTCCATTTTTCAATAGACACCATGCTGTTTAATGAATTCAGCGGTGTATAAATCAATTGTTTACCCTGTTTCTGATCATTGGGAGAGGATGACTTTTCATAAGTTGATCGATTATAAGAATAATTATTTTTTAATCCCAAGTCAAATCCAAAAATAGTCCATTTCAGATTCAGACTGAGTTCAAATCCACGGGCTAAAACCTCATTGACATTCTCAGGCCGCCACAGGCTTGTATTTTCTTCCATCGGCACCCATACAATCATCTCATATATCCAGGAATAATATCCTGATAATGAGGCCTCAAGAAACAAACTGCTGTGATGTGATGAAAAATTATAAGTGGTCCCAAGTTCCACAATATAATCCAATTCAGGTTTGAGATCTGGATTTCCTCCTGGGCTCCAGTACAATTCATTAAGGGTCGGGAACCTGTAATTCCTGGCAATGTTTGATGAAAAAACAAAATTAATTTTGGAAAACGGTTTATATTCCATTCCAAGGGTTGAAATGACAGGCATCAATTTTCCATCGATCAATTCCTCACGAAACACCATTGATCCCTTAATTTTCTTGGAAAAATCATAAAATATCTCGGCAAATAAACTGGTGGTAATTCTGGTTTTCATCCCCTGGTAACCATCTGAGAAAGCCCAGTCATAATTAAAATCCAGCCCTGGTTTAAGGCTGAGTTTTTTAATTCCGTTATACGTGAAGCGAGCCCTGTTGATCCAGGTATAAACTTGGTGATTGGCATTCAAACTGTCGTTGCGATAGTTCATGAACTGGTCGGACAAAGCCGAATGGATCATGAAATAATACCTTTTTTCGACATATTTATATTCAATAATGGCACGTAAAATATCATCTTTCTGCTTTTCTGATTGGTTTGGGTCAGAAAGGATAGTTGGAGGAAGATTGCGGTCGGATTGGCTATACCATAAACGGGCAGAAAACAGGTGTTTGTCTTTTAATTTCCAGTAAAATTCCTGGGAAATCCCAAATTGTTTAAATGAAGCATTTTGTTGATAGACTTTCTCCTGCAACTGATCATTAAAATAAGGAAAATCATTCAGGCTTGAAGAATAATTGATTTTTGTATGCGATTGTACTTGGCTGTTACCCATAGCCAAGCTGACATTGGTGGAGTAATTGTCGAAGCTGGCAAGGCTCTGAGCTCCCATTATATTAAATCTATTATTCCAATCAGGGCTACTTACCATATTGATCACACCTCCGAAAGCTCCGCTGGTGAGTGCAATTCCTGCCGCGCCATAAAGTATCTCTATCTTTTCAAACTGAGCAACAGGAATCTGAGACAGGTCTATCTGTCCGAGCATGGGAGAATTGAGGTTTATCCCATTCCACTGCACCTGTGTATGTTGTGCGGTTGTCCCCCGAAAGGAAGGTGTGGCAAGAGTTCCGTTTCCATAGGATTTAACAAAAATGGTAGAATATTCAGAAAGTATGAGTGAAAGATCTGAAGCAATGTGAGGAATCAGGGTAATGGAATCGAATTTAATCCTTTTAAATCCATGGTTATCGATCACATAATTTGCTTTAACCTCAAATTCGGGTAAATGTAAAGTATCCTCCATATTCTGAGCCGACAGGCCGGAACAGATAATAGAAATTGCGGCAAGGAATAAAATAAATCTAAGGTTTTTCAGCAGTTTAAAGTTTGGAAAATTTTCTAAAAATAACTTGACCCTCAGGCGTTGAGAAATGTAACAGATAAATCCCCTGAGGATAAGATTTCAGGTCAATCTTTGAATGCTGTTCTATGGGTAATTGTTGGAGAATTCTTCCAGAAAGATCCAGGATATTCAGGTTCAGGATGTGATGATCTGAAACATGGATAGTCAGCCAGTCAGAAACAGGATTAGGAAAAACCTGTATGTTCAGTAATGGCTGAGAATCATTTACTCCCTGGCTTGCAAAGTGAATCACCCCGATGGCATCCAGATCAAATCCTCCAGTATTAAATGGTGTTGGCCATGGATCGTTGATAATATTTCCACTGGCATCTCTTGTTGCAAATTCATTCTGGATGCAGCCTACAACATCGATTACCCTTATTTTCACAATATGATTTAAATCGATGTTTACACTATCCTTCAGGTCATCAAGGTCGAAAGGAGTTCCAAACAATACACGGTACTTCCCAGCCAGATTATGGATTTTGGTAGCGTCAATGGTTCCGAATGTACTGGTTTGAACATCTGATTGAGTTAAAGAAACCGATGGGAACCTTACAAAACGAATCCCATCAGAACTGGCTTCAACGAACGCAAGTTCCAGAAATTCATCTCCAAAACTATTTTCAAACACGGCAAAGTCAAAGCCAGGTCCATTGGAAATCGGGTTTTCAAACGAAAGTGTTGCTGATCCTCCATCGCCAAGACTCAGAACAAAGTTATCAGCTTTATCGGAAGTCATGTATTCGTTCCCATAGGAGGCCCTATTAGAACCACCGTAATATTCATCGGTATCGGCAACATTAATATAACCCCTGTTCACTGTACATGATTTTGCCCAGCCAATTAAAATAGAGCTGTCGCAATAAATAGCAGTCGAACCGATCTGACCGGCAGGAGGCGGAAACTGTGAAAAACCTGCTGAAGTTATACTACAGGATAAAACGATTATGAAGATCAAATATTCCGCTAATAATTTCATTGTAAATACTTAAACAACGGAAATGAAGAATAATTGACTCCTAATGTTTAATAAATTTTCTAGTGTACTTTCCCTGGCCGGTTCCTACGTTGATAAAATAAATACCTGGTTTCAAGTCAGTACAACTGATACTGATTAAATTTTTACCATTGACCTGTTCTCTAATACAGGATTTACCCATCAGATCTGAGATTTCAATGTCAGTCATTGAAATAGGGCCGGGAATGCTAATCCAGACATTATCGCGAACAGGATTTGGATAAATCTCGAGGTTTATTTTTTCGGAATTAATATCGATCCCAACAGGAGTTCTGTAATCAAAAGCCAGGGCATCTGCATTGATTCCGGTCACATAGGAAGTACTTGAATCGCCGGATGAAGTATATTGAATGCAAACGCCAAAATTAATTCTATTGCCTACATTTAGGAAGATATCTCCGTTAACGTATTCAATTCCACCCGATGTAATAAAAACCCGGTTTACGAATCCCGGATCAGGAATCAGGGCGGTATCTGCAATCAAAAGGCTGGATAGATTTATGGTACCTATCCCGTTATTCATATTCACATAGAGCAGGTCATTATAGATGCCAATACCATCCCCCAGGGTCACATTAAAGACTTTGTTTAAGTATGTAAATGTATACAAAGTATATCTTGAAATGCTTCCGATTGGATTTCCCCCGATCAAGGTACGGTTAACAGAAAAAATATGGCCATTAATATTATACAGGTTCCAAATTCCAAGTGCATCAGTCCCCAGGTTGATTTCTCTTGCCAATGACCAGGGGTTGGTGCTAAGCACTGCAATTTTCCCCACAGTTGTTCCGAAACTACCTGGAACTGCAACATAAATGGAATCTCCATCAGCAATAATTCCCGCACAATCTCCTGAAATATTCTGAATTCTGGCAACCAGAGAAAGGTCGGTAGCATCAAGAATTTCTACGAAGAAGCGTTTGATAGGCCATTGTTTGCTGACAATCAAGCGATTATTATGTACATAGAGCTTATTGATGCCAGAGTCAGATTTTGCTACCACCCGTTGATGGTTATTGATATTATACATGATCAGGGAATCCCCTGCAGCAACATAGGCAAAATCACCTTTAATGACAACGTCCTGCGCAGACTGGGTATAGATTTTATCAAAAACCAAGGTTTGATGATTAACAGGATTATAGGTTTGTACAGTAACATAATCCACAAAAGGAGGAGTGGTCTCATATTTACCGCTATTCACGGTAATGACCTGGTTCAGCCATTCATTTTTCTGGGCATTTAATTGCAATGATGTAAGTATGATTAGGGTCAGTGTGATCCGGATTAATTGGTGCATGGTTATTTTTTTCATATTCAAAATTTTTATTTGATTATCAATTCTTTAATTTTCCTGAGTCGATTTAACGTTGTCCTGCAAAAGTAAATTTTTTTTCTTCCCGAAACCAGATATTTAATAAATTTGTAAGCGCTTTAAAGATGATTTTCTCTGCTATGAAGTCAAAATGGTTATTTCGTTTCTTCTTCATCATTATGTTGAATTTTCTTGTAGGCTTTGTTCTTGTATCCTGCAAATCAAGGATGGCTCTTTGCAATACGAACAATCAGCAGAAAATGGTGAAGATCAAAAAAAACCGGAATAATTACAACTACAGGTACAACTTCAAATCCAAGCCGGTCAGAAAAGATTATGTGATCAAAAATAGCAGGAAATTTTAGGTGGACTTAGGGAAAGTATAAAACGTGAAATTTCCTTCTGCTGCTAGTTCCCCTTTTGATGAATAGAGTTTAACGGAAACATCTGCCAGATTTTTTCGCATTCCCACTAAAATGGATTTTAGTGTGATTGGTCCCTGGTCAATATAAACGGCTTTTTTGTAACGGATTTCAGCTTTGGAGGTCACTCCTGAGATGTTTAATTTAGCATAAACTGTCCAGCTTGCGATTTCATCCATCAGGGTTGCCTGAATCCCCCCATGTAAAACATTTAAGTAACCCTGGAAAGAAGGAGTTGGTTCCCATACAGAGATTATTTCCTCCTTTTCCCCTTCCTTAAAGTTCATATGAAGTCCGTTGGGATTGTCAGGGGAACATCCAAAACAGTAATAACCCTCAAGATGTAAATAGGGATTTTCAATCTTTTTCATTTGACAACCCCTGCTTTGTATTTAATGGTTTTAATGGCCTTGCCAGTTTCATCGTACTCCGTCCAGATTCCTTCTTTAAGACCATTCGCATATTGTCCTGAAGTTTTTAGCATACCATTCCGGTAATATTCATTTGTGGGGCCTGACATCTGATCATTTTTATACGTCACCAAGGACTGAATGGTATCATTTTCATAAAAGGTTTTTTGCAAGCCTTCAAATTTCCCCATTTTATAATTATATTCAGCCAGGGTTCTGCCATTTTTATCAAACCATTTGGAATATCCGTCTTTTAAATCATCCTTATAATATGATTCTTCCTGAAGCTTATTATTATCATAAAATAAACGGGTCACTCCGTTTTTTTTACCATTGAGGTAATATGATTCAGAGGAAGGGTAATCAGTATACTGGTTGTAAGTCACTGAAGGTCCATGAAGAAGGCCATTCTTGTAATATTCCAATTGGGAAATTTTACTTCTGCGATCAAACTGAATGGAAATACCATCCCTGAGTCCATTTGAAAAATATTCAAGTTTTGATAAGGTATTGTTGGCATAGAAAGAGGCCCAGTTACCTGTTTTCAGATTACTGACATAAAAACCTTTTAAGGTTAATTCTCCAAGTTTCTCCTCCCAGTATCCGGTTTTCATTTTTTTCTCATCCAACCTGTTTATGGTATCATTGGGCATGGTTTCCACAGGTTTTACCTGGGCATTCAGGATTGAGGGTGTCATAAAAATCATGACAAACAGCAAGCGTATAATATTTTTCATGGGATTATAATTATTAGGTTCTGCAAAATTAAATGAGTTCGGCAAATAATTCAAAATTACCTGCATGAATTATTTTCACCTGGTAAAAATTTCCAATTTGAAGGGTTCTATTTGACTTTTTAATTAAAATTTCATTGTCGATTTCTGGAGAATCAAATTCGGACCGGCCGATATAATATTCATTTTCGACAGCATCGATAACGACCTTCATGATCTTTCCTACTTTTTTAATATTCGAACAGAATGATATTTCTTCCTGGATGTGCATTAGTTTAGCTGTTCTTTCCTCTTTAACTTTTGCGGGGACATTGTCTTTTAGTTTATAAGCACCGCTACCTTCTTCATGGGAATAGGTGAATACCCCCATTCTTTCAAATTTGCTATTTTTAACAAATTGTTCAAGTTCTTCATATTCTTTATCTGTTTCTCCTGGATATCCCACAATAAAAGTGGTCCGGATGGCGGCCTCAGGGAGCACTTCCCTTATTTTTGATATAAGTTCACTGCTTCTTTCCAAGGTCATATTCCGCTTCATTGATTTCAGTATTCTGGTGCTTGCATGCTGTAAGGGAATATCAATATACTGACAGATGTTGGGAGCATGTTTTATGATCTGAAGGATGTCCATGGGAAATCCGGAGGGAAATGTGTAATGAATCCTGATCCATTCAAATCCTGGTATACCTGAAAGTTTCTTAAGCAGTTCGGGGAGTTGTCTTTTTTTATTCAAATCAAGTCCGTAATAGGTAGTATCCTGGGAAATAAGGATCAATTCCTTAACTCCGCTGTCGACAAGTTTGTGTGCTTCAATCAGAATTTCATTCATGGATCGGGAAACATGCTTTCCCCGTATTGACGGAATGACACAAAAGGAGCATTCACGATTACAGCCCTCGGCAATTTTAAGATAGGCATAATGGGTCGGGGTTAAAATTCTTCGCTCACCAATTAATTCGAACTTGTAATTGCCACCAAGTTGGGAAATTATTTTTTCATGATCAGCAATGCCAAAAAAACCATCAACTTCAGGTATTTCGTGGGCAAGCCGTGTGCCATAACGTTGAGTAAGACAACCCATCACGAAGATTTTCTTAACAAGACCAGATTCCTTTGCCCTGACAAAATGAAGGATGGTGTCAATGGATTCCTGTTTGGCATCCATGATAAATCCGCAGGTATTGATAATGATAACGTCAATCCGATCATTTTCCGATGGATCAGGAATGAGGGTAAAGTGATTGGCCTCCATCTGTTTCATTAAACGCTCCGTATCCACAAGGTTCTTGGCACACCCCAGTGACACCATTCCGATTTTTTTAGAGCGTGTCATTTTTTTCATTACCGAAATAGGAGACTAAGTAAAAAGACTATCAACAAACTCAAGTCGGTTGAACACCTGGAGATCATCCATGGTTTCTCCAACCCCAATGTATTTGACCGGGATTTTGAATTGGTCGGAAATGCCGATTACCACACCGCCTTTTGCGGTTCCGTCAAGTTTTGTCAGAGCAATTGCATTGACTTCCGTGGCTGAAGTGAATTGTCTGGCTTGCTCAAAGGCATTCTGACCCGTGGATGCATCCAGGATTAGCAGAATTTCATGGGGTGCATCAGGAATCACCTTCTGTAATACTTTCCTGATTTTCGACAATTCATTCATCAGGTTTATTTTATTATGTAAACGACCGGCTGTATCAATGATCACGACATCGATATTTCTAGCGATGGCCGATTTAACCGTATCAAAGGCAACAGAGGCAGGATCTGCCCCCATCCCCTGGGTTATAACAGCCACCCCTGCCCTATCGGCCCAAATGCTGATCTGATCTACAGCCGCAGCCCTGAACGTATCTGCCGCACCTAGGAGGACAGATTTTCCGGCTTTTTTAAACTGAAATGCAAGCTTTCCGATAGTGGTGGTTTTACCAACGCCATTAACTCCAACAACCATTATGACATACGGTTTTTTCCCTTCCGGTAAACCAAATTCGGTAAAGTCTATAATGTTATTTTCAAGAAGAAGGGCAGCAATTTCGTTTTTTAAAACAGCATTTAAGTCAGCTGTGCCAATAAATTTTTCTCTGGCAACCCTGGCTTGAATCCGCTCAATGATACGCAATGTTGTTTCGACTCCGACATCAGAAGTTATGAGAATCTCCTCCAGATGATCAAGTACCTCATCATCAATTTTCGATTTTCCAACAATGGCTTTGGATAGCCTGGAGAATAAATTGGTCTTGGTTTTCTGAAGCCCCTTTTCAAGGATATCTTTTTTATCCTTTGAAAAAATATTAAAAAGACCCATATATTTTTCTTTTGAAGAGGGTGTTGACCATTAATGATACAAAAAAAGCTTTTTTCCTCAGAAAAAAGCTTTTCTCTGCAAAAAAAAACGGATTTAATTGTCTTTATTTGCTAAAAAATCTTTCACCATATCATTGGGAACGATGGTTTCTTTGAAAACATAAGCCCCTGATTTTTGGGACTTAACCATACGGATAACTTTTGTAAAATCTTTTCCCGTCGAACTTTTAAAACTAGCAACTACTTTCTTTGCCATAATGAATATTATTTAATTTCCTTGTGTACGGTCACCTTTTTCAGGTAGGAATTATACTTTTTAATTTCCAATCTCTCAGGAGTGTTTTTTTTGTTTTTGGTTGTGATATATCTGGAAATTCCCGGAACTCCGCTTGACTTTTGTTCCGTACACTCCAGAATAACCTGAATCCTTTGATCTTTACTCTTCTTAGCCATATTATTCCCGCTTTATTTAAAAGGTCTGCAAAATTAAAAAAATCCGTGATAATAACAAAAATATTTTCCTACTTTTATTTCTTAAATTGATATAATTTATCAGTAGTGTCCGGTTAAAATTACTAAATGTTCTTTGAAATTATGAATTGATAAG
>CAYSAU010000016.1:0-80458 GCA_964429135.1 uncultured Prolixibacteraceae bacterium
AGAGCGGAAGCCTTCCAAGCTTCAGGTGGCGGGTTCGAGCCCCGTCTTCCGCTCATTGCCTTTGTAGCTCAGGGGTAGAGCACTTCCTTGGTAAGGAAGGGGTCAGCAGTTCAATTCTGCTCAAAGGCTCAGGAGTAATCAACCAAAATTTCAAATTGTAATTAAACTTTAATTAAAATGGCAAAAGAAAAATTCAATCGCAACAAGCCCCATGTCAATATTGGTACAATCGGCCATATTGATCATGGAAAAACTACTTTGACCGCTGCCATCACCCTGGTTTTGGCAGAGAAGGGATTATCCGAGTTCAGGTCTTTCGATTCGATCGACAATGCACCGGAAGAAAAAGCACGTGGAATCACGATCAACACGGCTCATATTGAGTATGAAACGGCAAACCGTCACTATGCCCATGTGGATTGCCCCGGACACGCTGACTATATCAAGAATATGGTTACCGGTGCTGCCCAGATGGACGGCGCCATCATTGTGGTTGCTGCAACCGATGGTCCCATGCCCCAAACCCGTGAACACATTCTTCTCGCCCGTCAGGTGGGTGTTCCAAAGTTGGTTGTTTTCATGAACAAATGCGACAGCGTGGATGATCCCGAATTACTCGAGATCGTTGAAATGGAAATCCGTGACCTTTTGACTTTCTATGGTTTCGATGGCGCCAGCGCCCCTGTTATTCAAGGTTCTGCACTCGGTGGACTGAATAAGGAACCGAAGTGGGTAGAGAAAATTATGGAACTCATGGATGCTGTTGACAGCTATATTCCTTTACCCGTTCGTGATGTTGACAAGCCCTTCCTGATGCCTGTTGAAGACGTGTTCTCCATTACTGGACGTGGCACAGTGGCCACGGGCAGAATTGAAACCGGTGTGATCAACTCCGGCGACCCCGTCGATATCATTGGTATGGGAGCTGAAAAACTGAAAAGTGTGGTTACCGGTGTGGAAATGTTCCGCAAAATCCTGGACCGTGGTGAAGCTGGTGACAATACCGGTTTATTGCTACGCGGTATCGATAAGGATGAAATCCGCCGTGGTATGGTTATTGCAAAACCTGGATCCATCACTCCCCATAAGAAATTCAAAGCTGAGATCTATGTACTGAAAACCCAGGAAGGTGGACGTCATACTCCATTCCATAACAAGTACCGTCCTCAGTTCTATTTCAGAACAACAGATGTTACTGGTGAAATTCATCTTCCTGAAGGAGTTGAAATGTGTATGCCTGGCGACAATATCACCATTACGGTTGACCTGATTGCTGAAATCGCCATGAATAAAGGTCTTCGTTTCGCTATTCGTGAAGGAGGACGTACTGTTGGCGCAGGTCAGGTAACTGAAATTCTTGACTGAGAAAATTGAAGTTTAATTACACACGGGTGTAGCTCAACTGGTAGAGTGGCGGTCTCCAAAACCGTAGGCTGTGGGTTCGATTCCTACCACCCGTGCAAAATGTTGGATAAATGGCAAAGAATAAAGTAGTTAACTACATCAAAGAAAGCTACGATGAATTGATGCACAAAGTCTCCTGGCCGACCTGGGCTGAGTTGCAGGGTAGTGCAATCGTGGTTTCTGTCGCCTCCCTCATCATTGCAATCATTGTTTTTGCAATGGATGAAGTCTTCAGAAATGTACTTCTTCAGTTTTACCAGCTTTTCTAACGATAATAAGGATCCTTTTATCTGAATAAAACAGTATTTTTCAAGAATCAATCTCATTACAAGTATGAGTGAATTGGCCAAAAAATGGTATGTCGTCCGCGCTATCTCTGGAAATGAGAAGAAGGTGAAACAATACCTTGAAAGTGAAATAGTCAATCAGAATCTTCAGGATTACATTTCACAGGTGCTGATTCCAACTGAAAAAGTGTACATGATCCGAAACGGGAAAAAAGTCAGCAAAGACAGGAATTATTTCCCGGGTTATGTACTTATTGAAGCCGTCTTGACGGGTGAGGTACCTCACATCATCCGTAACATTCCCGGCGTATTGGGTTTCCTTGGAGCCAAAGGAGAAGCTCACCCGCTTCGTCCTTCAGAAGTGAAACGTATCCTTGGAAAATTCGATGAATTATCAGAACAGGGTGAGGAAATGAATATCCCTTTTATCATAGGCGAAACGGTTACCGTGATCGACGGACCTTTCAACAGTTTCAGCGGAGTGATAGAAGAAATCAATGAGGAAAAAAAGAAACTCAAGGTCATGGTGAAGATTTTTGGAAGAAAAACTCCCCTGGAGCTGAGTTTCATGCAAGTTCAAAAGGAATAGAAGAAAATAAAATTAATAGCAATGGCAAAAGAAGTTAGTGGTATTATTAAATTACAGATCAAGGGAGGAGCTGCAAATCCTTCACCACCTGTCGGACCTGCACTGGGTGCCAAGGGTGTGAACATCATGGAGTTCTGCAAGCAGTTTAATGCACGTACCCAGGATAAAACGGGTAAACTGATCCCGGTCATCATTACAGTTTACAAGGACAAGTCATTTGATTTTATTTTAAAAACTCCGCCTGTAGCTGTGCAATTGATGGAAGCAACGAAACTTCAAAAGGGATCTCCGGAGCCAAACCGTAACAAGGTTGCTTCAGTTTCCTGGGAACAGGTACAAAAGATCGCTGAAGATAAAATGCCCGACCTGAATGCATTTACCATTGATTCTGCCATCAAAATGGTAGCGGGTACTGCACGAAGTATGGGCATTACCATCACGGGTGTCGTTCCTTCAAAACACTGATCTCCGCAGCCGGTTAGTGTTCAATTCTGACCTCATTAATTAAATATAAAAACAAAGCAATGACAAAGCTGACAAAAAAGAGGAAGGTTGCCTTATCGAAATATGATAAGAATACCGTTTTTACGCTGTCGGATGCAGCAGGTATTGTTAAAGAAATCAGCAATACCAAATTTGATTCATCCGTAGATATTGACGTTCGCCTTGGGGTAGATCCCCGTAAGGCAAACCAGATGGTCAGAGGTATCGTGACGCTTCCGCATGGTACCGGTAAAACCATCCGTGTTCTTGTTCTTTGTACTCCTGATAAGGAGGAAGAAGCAAAACAGGCAGGTGCCGATTTCGCCGGTCTCGATGAATATATCGAGAAAATTAAAGGCGGTTGGACTGACGTCGATGTGATCATTACCATGCCCAGTGTTATGGCCAAGGTTGGTGCATTAGGGAAAATTCTCGGACCAAGAGGATTAATGCCCAATCCCAAAACGGGGACTGTTACCATGGAAATCGGTAAGGCCGTGAAAGATGTGAAAGCCGGTAAAATTGATTTTAAAGTGGATAAATTCGGCATCATCCATGCCTCCATTGCGAAAGTGTCTTTTGAAAAAGAAAAGATCGTGGATAATGCAAAAGAATTGCTCCAAACCATCATCAAACTGAAACCCTCTTCCGCTAAAGGTACCTATGTGAAAAGTATCTACATTTCCAGTACCATGAGCCCGAGCATTCAGGTTGATCCCAAATCGGTTTCCGCATAATTACTGAACTTTTGAGAGAAATAAATCATGAGAAAAGACGAAAAATCCCAACTTATCGACTCCCTGGCAGAACAGCTTAAACATTCCGTTACTTTTTACCTGGCTGATACTTCTAACTTGAATGCAGAAACAACCAGCCGGCTCAGAAGGACGTGCTTTAAAAAGAATGTTAAGCTGACAGTGGTCAAGAATACGCTGCTGAGAAAGGCCATGGAGAAAAGCGGGAAATCTTTGGAAGAGTTTTACCCGGTATTGGTCGGACCTACTTCTGTGTTGTTTTCTGAAGTGGCAAACGATCCGGCAAAACTGATCAAAGAATTCCGGCGTACTTCTACCAAACCCTTGTTAAAAGGTGCTTATGTTGAAGAAACCATCTATCTGGGTGATGATCAACTGGATGCCCTGGTTAACATTAAATCAAAATTTGAATTGATCGGTGATCTGATCGGTTTGCTGCAATCTCCTGCCAACAATGTCATCCTGGCTTTACAAACCGGTGGTAACAAATTATCAGGGATTGTCAAAACTCTTTCGGAAAAACCTGAATAAAAAAGTAAATTTTAGTAATCATATTAAATAGTTAGAAAAATGGCAGATTTAAAAGCTTTTGCAGAACAGTTAGTGAATTTAACAGTAAAAGAGGTTAACGAACTGGCAAAGATCCTGAAGGATGAATATGGTATCGAACCTGCTGCTGCAGCTGTTGCAGTCGCAGCTCCTGCCGCCGCCGCAGCCCCTGTTGCCGAAGAACAATCATCTTTTGATGTGATCCTGAAAAGTGCAGGCCAGGCGAAATTAGCCGTTGTTAAACTGGTTAAGGAACTGACCAGCCTTGGTTTGAAAGAAGCCAAGGAATTGGTTGACGCTGCACCGAAAGCCATTAAAGAAGGTGTCTCCAAGGATGAAGCCAACGCTTTATACAATCAATTAAAGGAGGCTGGAGCAGAGGTTGAAATTAAGTAAGACATTACTTTCGCATTCTGATCATGGGATATAGACTACCCCCGAGAAAGGGGTGGTCTATAACTTGTTTTTTACGATATTGAAAGTTAACATTAATTTCTAACCAGTCCTGCCGCTGGCGGGGCCTAAAATAAACAGACCTTGGCTTCAAAAAAAATCGAAAGAATCAGTTTTGCATCTACAAAGATACAAGCTGAATGTCCTGATTTTCTCGATATACAGGTAAAGTCATTTCAGGATTTTTTCCAGTTGGAAACCAATCCTGAAAACAGGGTCAACGAAGGATTATACAGGGTTTTCGCGGAAAATTTCCCCATTTCTGATGCACGTAATAATTTTGTGCTCGAATTCCTCGATTATTTTATTGATCCTCCCCGTTACTCTATTGACGAGTGTATTGAACGTGGTTTGACCTACAGCGTACCCCTGAAGGCCAAATTAAAGTTGTATTGCACTGACCCTGAACATGAGGATTTCGAAACCATCATTCAGGATGTTTATCTGGGAATGATCCCCTATATGACCCCGAGGGGGACGTTTATCATCAATGGTGCGGAACGTGTTGTGGTTTCACAGCTTCACCGCTCACCCGGCGTTTTCTTCAGTACCAGCTTCCATGCTAACGGAGCCCAATTATATTCGGCTCGTATCATTCCTTTCAAGGGATCCTGGATAGAATTCACCACCGATATCAACAATGTGATGTATGCCTATATCGACCGGAAGAAGAAATTACCGGTAACTACCTTGTTGAGGGCAATCGGTTTTGAAACAGATAAGGATATCCTTGAAATTTTCGGATTGGCTCAGGAAATAAAAGTCAGCCGAGCCGCACTGAAAAGGGTGATAGGTTCCAAACTGGCAGCCAGGGTGGTAAGAACATGGATTGAAGATTTCGTTGATGAAGATACTGGAGAGGTCGTTTCCATCGAACGTACCGAAGTGATTATCGAAAGGGAAACCCTGCTTGAAAACGAACATATAGACCAGATCCTCGATGCCGGAATTAAAGCCATACTGATCCATCGCGAAGATGCACTCGCTACCGACTACTCCATTATTTTCAATACCCTTCAGAAAGATCCGGCCAACTCCGAGAAAGAAGCAGTGGAATTCATTTACCGCCAGCTTCGTAATGCCGAACCTCCGGATGAGGAAACGGCCAGGGGAATCATTGAAAAACTCTTTTTCTCAGATAAACGTTACGACCTTGGAGATGTAGGCCGTTACCGGATCAACCGCAAACTCAATCTGAATATACCCATGGAGACTAAAGTCCTCACGAAAGAAGACATTATCTCCATCATCAAATACCTGATTGAACTGGTTAATTCCAAAGCTGAAGTGGATGATATAGACCACCTCAGCAATCGTAGGGTCCGTACTGTGGGCGAGCAGCTTTACAACCAGTTTGGCGTTGGCTTGTCAAGAATGGCAAGGACCATCAGGGAACGAATGAATGTCAGGGATAACGAAGTCTTTACCCCAATGGACCTGATCAATGCCAAAACCCTTTCGTCCGTTATCAATACCTTTTTCGGAACGAACCAGTTGTCACAGTTCATGGACCAGACCAACCCCCTCTCGGAATTGACCCACAAACGCCGTATTTCTGCCCTGGGACCCGGAGGCCTCTCAAGGGAACGTGCCGGTTTTGAAGTACGTGACGTGCATTATACACACTACGGTAGGCTCTGTACCATAGAAACCCCGGAAGGCCCCAACATCGGACTGATCAGTTCACTTTGCGTTTATGCCAAAATCGATAAACTTGGTTTTATCGAAACCCCTTATCATAAGGTAATTGAAGGAAAAGTAGCACTGGAGGATGAACCCATTTACCTGACTGCTGAAGAAGAAGAGCATAAAATTATTGCTCAGGCCAGCACCCTTATGGATACTAAAGGAAATATCACGGATGATAAAGTTAAGGTTCGTTATCTGGCAGATTACCCAATCGTTGCTAAAACCGGTGTTGACCTTATCGATATCGCCCCTAACCAGATTGCCTCTATAGCGGCTTCCTTGATCCCCTTCCTCGAACATGATGACGCCAACCGCGCACTCATGGGATCAAACATGATGCGGCAGGCAGTTCCCTTACTTAATCCGGAAATCGCCCTGGTAGGTACGGGTATTGAAAGTCTTGTGGCCCGTGATTCTCGTGTACTCATCAACGCAGAAGGCAATGGAGTGGTCGAATTCGTGGATGCCAACGAAATTTTAATCCGGTATTCACGGGATGAAAAAGAACGTTTGGTTAGCTTTGAGGATGATATCAGATCCTATAAACTGACCAAGTTTGCCAGAACAAATCAGAATACCTGCGTTAACCTTCGCCCTATTGTGCGTAAGGGTGACAAGGTCGTTAAAGGACAGGTGCTTTGTGAAGGATATGCTACTAAGGACGGAGAACTGGCACTTGGACGAAACCTTATGGTAGCATTCATGCCCTGGAAAGGATATAATTTTGAAGATGCCATTGTTATTTCTGAAAAAGTCCTGAAAGAGGATATCTTCACTTCCATTCATATTGAAGAGTTTACACTTGAAGTACGTGACACCAAGCGGGGAGTCGAAGAACTGACCAACGACATTCCCAATGTCAGCATCGAAGCTACTAAGGATTTGGACGAAAACGGCCTGATCCGTATCGGGGCAGAAGTGAGCGAAGGCGATATCCTGATCGGAAAAATCACCCCTAAGGGTGAAAGCGATCCTACACCAGAAGAAAAATTGCTGCGTGCTATTTTCGGCGATAAAGCCGGAGACGTCAAGGATGCCTCCCTAAAAGCACCTCCTTCCATGAAGGGTGTGGTAATTGAAAAAAAATTATTCTCCCGCGTCATCAAAGACCGAAAAGCAAAAGCCAAAGAAAAAGATGATCTGAAAAAGCTGGATGACGACTACCAGAAAGATGTTGACAAATTGAGGACTAAACTGGTCGAGAAATTAAATGTTCTGGTCAGCGGTAAAGTCTCCCAGGGCGTATATAATAATTTCAAACAGGAAATTATTGCCAAAGGAGCCAAGTTTACTCAAAAAAATCTGATCGACATCGACTACATGAATGTCAATCCCAATAAATGGACGACCGATAAGGAAAAAAATGACCTGATCAAAATCCTGATCAATAATTACATCATCAAACATAAGGAAGTCATGGGAATTCACAGCCGCAAAAAGTTTGTGGCTGTGGTCGGTGATGATCTTCCTGCCGGGATTGTTCAGATGGCAAAGGTATATATTGCCAAGAAACGTAAGTTGAAAGTTGGGGATAAGATGGCCGGGCGTCATGGAAACAAGGGAATTGTTGCCCGTATTCAAAGGGAAGAGGATATGCCCTTCCTCCAGGACGGAACTCCGGTGGACGTGGTACTGAACCCCTTGGGCGTACCTTCCCGTATGAACCTGGGCCAGATCTACGAAACAATCCTCGGATGGGCCGGAAAAAAACTCGGATTGCGTTTCACTACTCCGATTTTTGACGGAGCCTCACTCGATCAGATCAATGAATATCTGACGGAAGCCGGCCTTCCCAGAAACGGGAAAGTGTACCTCTATGACGGGCTTAGCGGAGAGAGGTTTGATCAGCCTACCACCGTGGGTTATATTTATATGATGAAACTTCACCATATGGTGGATGATAAAATGCATGCCCGCTCCATAGGACCTTATTCTTTGATTACCCAGCAACCCTTGGGTGGTAAGGCTCAGTTTGGAGGTCAGCGTTTTGGTGAAATGGAAGTTTGGGCACTGGAAGCTTTTGGAGCAGCCAATATCCTTCTTGAGATCCAGACCGTTAAGTCAGATGATGTCATTGGCCGTGCCAAAGCGTATGAAACCATCGTCAAAGGAGAATCCATGCCCATACCTGGGATTCCGGAATCCTTTAATGTATTGATCCATGAACTTCGTGGACTGGGACTTAACCTTACTTTTGATTAAACCCGGCCTGAGCAGCGGTTAATTGAGTTTATTGTGTGTTTCTAATGTCAAATTATAAAATATGGCTTACAGAAAAGACGGTCAGGTAAACAGCAGCTTTTCAAAGATTACCATCAATCTTGCTTCGCCGGAGAAAATTTTTGAAATGTCAAGCGGTGAGGTATTAAAGCCGGAAACCATTAACTACAGGACTTATAAACCTGAACGGGACGGTTTGTTCTGTGAAAGGATTTTCGGACCTGTGAAAGACTGGGAATGTCATTGTGGGAAGTACAAACGTATCCGCTATAAGGGAATTGTTTGCGACCGTTGTGGAGTAGAAGTTACTGAGAAAAAGGTCAGAAGGGAACGCATGGGGCATATCCAGCTCGTGGTTCCCGTGGCTCATATCTGGTTCTTCCGTTCCCTCCCGAATAAAATAGGTTCTTTACTTGGGTTACCTACCAAAAAACTGGAATCTATCATTTATTATGAAAAATATGTGGTAATTAATCCAGGGATTAAGCAGGCTGATGGGATCAATTACCTTGATTTTCTTTCGGAAGAGGAATATTTTGATATCATGGACAAGCTTCCACAGGAAAATCAGTACCTGGATGATTCAGATCCGGAAAAATTTGTAGCCAAAATGGGCGCTGAAGCGCTTGCCGAACTCCTTTCCCGTATTGATCTCGATAAGGAATCCTATGATCTTCGTGTCAAGGCAAATACGGAAACTTCCCAGCAACGTAAGGCAGAAGCCCTTAAACGACTCCAGGTTTTCGAATCCTTCAGAGATGCTCAGAAACGCCTTGAAAATCGTCCGGAATGGATGATTGTAAAAGTAGTTCCCGTGATCCCTCCAGAGTTGCGCCCTCTGGTTCCCCTCGATGGCGGACGTTTTGCCACTTCAGACCTGAACGACTTATACCGCCGGGTGATCATCCGCAACAACCGCCTGAAAAGATTGATCGAGATCAAGGCGCCGGATGTTATTCTTAGGAACGAAAAGCGTATGCTCCAGGAAGCCGTGGACTCCCTCTTCGATAATTCCCGGAAAGCCAGTGCTGTCAAGACCGAATCAAACCGCGCCCTGAAATCACTCTCCGATAGTTTGAAGGGGAAACAAGGACGTTTCCGCCAGAACCTTCTCGGAAAACGAGTGGATTATTCAGGTCGTTCTGTCATTGTGGTCGGCCCGGAATTGAAACTGAGCGAATGCGGCCTGCCGAAAGATATGGCTTCGGAGCTTTTTAAACCGTTTATTATTCGTAAGATGCTCGAACGGGGAATTGTAAAAACCGTTAAATCAGCAAAGAAAATCGTTGACCGTAAAGATCCCGTAGTATGGGATATTCTGGAAAATATTCTGAAAGGTCATCCGGTTTTGTTGAACCGTGCACCCACCTTGCACCGCCTCGGTATCCAGGCTTTTCAGCCTAAATTGATCGAAGGTAAAGCCATTCAGTTGCATCCCCTTGTATGTACCGCTTTCAATGCCGACTTCGACGGTGACCAGATGGCCGTGCATGTCCCACTGGGCAATGCCGCCATCCTTGAAGCTCAACTCCTGATGCTGGCTTCACACAATATTCTGAATCCCGCCAATGGCGCTCCAATAACTGTACCTTCACAGGATATGGTGCTGGGTCTTTATTATATGACCAAGGCAAAAAAAAGTGAAGGGAATATCATCGTTAAAGGAGAAGGCATGACTTTTTATTCTCCGGAAGAAGTAATCATCGCCTATAATGAAAAAGTCGTGGATCTTCATGCCAATATCCGGGTTAGACATTCCTTCCTTGAGGATGGGGAAAAAGTGACCCGGATAATGGAAACAACCGTGGGCCGTGTGTTGTTTAATCAGGTTGTTCCTGAAGAATTCGGTTATATCAATCAATTGCTGACGAAAAAGTCATTGAGAGATATTATCGGTCAGATTCTGAAGAAAACCGGTACTGCAAAAACAGCCAAGTTCCTGGACGATATCAAAGACCTTGGATTCCGTATGGCGTTCAAAGGAGGTTTATCGTTTAACATGGATGATGTCATCGTTCCTGAATTGAAAGAAAAACTGGTGGCCGATGCTTCTGCCGAAGTGGATGAGGTTGTAAGCAACTATAACATGGGCTTTATCACTAACAATGAAAGGTATAACCAAATCATCGATATCTGGACCCATGCCAATTCTCAGCTTACCCTTATGCTGATGAATCAGTTGACCAAAGACAAACAGGGATTTAATCCGGTTTATATGATGCTGGATTCTGGTGCCCGTGGGTCTAAGGAACAGATCAGACAGCTTGGCGGTATGCGTGGTTTGATGGCCAAACCACAGAAATCAGGCGCTTCTGGTGGTGAAATTATCGAAAATCCAATTCTTGCGAATTTTAAAGAAGGACTTTCTGTATTGGAGTACTTTATTTCTACTCACGGTGCCCGTAAAGGTTTGGCTGATACGGCACTGAAAACCGCAGACGCAGGATATCTGACACGCCGTCTCGTGGACGTTTCCCAGGACGTCATCATTTCTGAAGAAGATTGTGGTACGCTAAGGGGATTGACCATTACTGCACTTAAAAAGCAGGAAGAAGTCGTGGAGTCTTTATACGATCGTATCCTTGGCCGTGTTACTTTGCACGATATCTATCATCCTCATACTGGTGGCCTGATCATCGCGGCAGGGATGGAAATTACAGAAGAAATTGCAGCTATCATTGAGGATTCACCGATTGAGGGCGTTGAAATTCGTTCCGTGCTGACCTGTGAATCTAAGAAAGGGGTTTGTGCCAAATGTTATGGCCGTAATCTGGCTGACGGAACTATGGTTCAAAGGGGAGAGGCAGTGGGTGTAATTGCCGCCCAATCTATTGGAGAACCGGGTACTCAGCTGACTTTACGTACCTTCCACGTGGGAGGTGTGGCCGGAGTAAACATTGCAAGCGCTTCCCGTATTGAAGCGAAATTTGAAGGATTGCTTGAAATCGAAGAGCTTCGTTCTGTTGAATATACAAGTGCTTCAGGAGAAAAATCACAGATTGTGATCGGGCGTTCTGCCGAAATGAGGATTGTTGACAGAAATACACATATTGCCCTTACCTCTGCCCATATTCCTTATGGTGCCCGTTTGTACTTCAAACATGGCGATATGGTGAAGAAAGGTGAGCTGATCTCTGACTGGGATCCCTATAATGCCTTGATTCTTTCGGAATTAGCCGGTAAAGTCAGTTTTGAGAACATCATCGAAGGGGTGACCTATCGAATTGAATCCGATGAACAAACCGGTTATCATGAGAAAGTTGTGGTGGAATCCCGGCAAAAAGCAAAGAACCCGGCCATCAATATTCTATCGGCTTCAGGAGAGGTTATCAAGACTTATGATATTCCGGTAGGCGCTCATATCATCATTGAAGATGGTGCCAAAATCAAGGCCGGAGAGATCCTTGTAAAAATTCCTAGAGCGATTGGTAAGGCTGGCGACATTACCGGTGGATTGCCCAGGGTGACGGAATTATTTGAAGCCCGTAATCCTTCAGATCCTGCCATCGTTTCCGAAATTGACGGGGTAGTCTCTTTCGCCAAAAAACTGAAGAGAGGTAATCGCGAAGTTATCATTACTTCAAAGACCGGAGAGGAAAAACGTTATTTAATTCCGACCAGTAAACAAATCCTAGCCCAGGAAAATGACTATGTAAAGGCCGGCACCGCACTTTCGGATGGTGCTCTTACCCCCAGCGATATTCTGGCCATTAAAGGCCCTATGAAGGTTCAGGAATATATTGTCAACGAAATTCAGGAAGTGTATCGGTTACAAGGTGTGAAAATCAATGATAAACATTTTGAAACCATCGTCCGTCAGATGATGCGTAAGGTGGAAGTCGAAGATCCTGGTGATTCAAGATTCCTTGAAGGAGAATTGATCAACAAGATCGATTTCCAGGATGAAAATGACTGGATTTACGGGAAAAAAGTCGTGGAAGATCCGGGGGATTCCCCCAACCTGAAAGCAGGCCAGATAATCAGTGCCCGCAAACTCAGGGATGAAAATTCCATGTTGAAACGTAAGGATAAAACCCTGGTACTGGCTAGGGATGCAAAACCTGCTACTGCTTTCCAGATCCTTCAAGGGATCACAAGGGCATCACTGCAAACCAAAAGCTGGATCTCAGCGGCTTCTTTCCAGGAGACGACCAAGGTACTTACCCAAGCTGCCATTAATGCACGTCAGGATGACCTGGCTGGCTTAAAGGAAAATGTCATTGTCGGACATCTTATTCCTGCCGGTACCGGACTCCGTGATTATGAAGGACTGATCGTGGGCAGTAAGGAAGAATATGAAACGCTTCTGGCTTCAAAAGAAGAAGAATAAAACCAAGGCTATATGCAGGATAATAAAAAACAACAAAACCAGATCAATATCGAAATTTCTGATGAGGTAGGTGAAGGTATTTATTCAAACCTGGCCATCATTACTCATTCCCCTGCCGAATTCATTATCGATTTTGTGAAAATGATGCCCGGTGTCCCAAAGGCCAAGGTGAAATCAAGGATTATCCTGACACCCCAGCATGCCAAGCGGCTGTATAAGGCATTGAAGGAAAATGTGGCAAAATATGAAAATATGTATGGAGAAATCAGGGATGCAGAAGGAGAAATACCATTTAACCTGAATTTGCCTCCTGTTGCTCAAGCCTGATAAACTCAGACGATCTTTTGTTTTTAGTATCGTTTTTTATTGTTTTTGCACCCCTCTGTACTGCTGAAGCCATTGATCTGATGCTTTTAACAGCTCGGGTGCCAAAATAAAGCCACTTTTTAAAATTTCTTCCCTGAGTTGTTCATACTTATCCTGAGAGAATGGCTGGCTTCTGATGGATTGAACCAGTGCATTGGCATAAACTCCCCAAATTTTCTGCCTGACCGAATCCGGTGAATAAAGTTGCTCGTACAGTAGCCTATGGGATAGTAAGAAACCAAAGGCTTTTGAGTTCTTGTCATTCACATATTTGTAAATGATGTTCCAGTTTGGTAATGACAGTAATGCAGAATCCGGCATCGAAGAAAGATACTGTTTAAGCGGAATTTCGATGGAGGAATAGGCTTCCGTCAACCGGTCAAAATAATTCAGCATAAAATCAGGACTGCGGAATCCTGCATTATACTGTTTGATATAGTATGCAAGGCATTGCTCAGGATCCCTGGCGATCCCTGCCAGCTTAATGTAATCCTGAGCTTTTTTGTCTGCCCCTACTTTTTTATGAACCAGCGCTCCGCTTGTATCGATAAATAACAATGAAGGGTAAGCTTTTACATCAAACTTCATGGCCAGTCTTGGACCTTCCCCTTTTTCCATATCAACTTTGGCACAAATAAAGGTCTCATTAAAATAATCGGCTACGGTATCATTCGTAAAAATATTAGCGGCCATCCATTTACAAGGTCCGCACCAGGCTGCGTAAGCATCGAGAAAGATCATTTTATTTTCTTTCTTTGCCGTTTGTAGTATTTCCAGCCAGGGTTTTTCAAGGAAGCGTATGGAACGGTTCTGACTGAAAACACTGGGCAAGGAAAACGCCAGAGTGAAAATTATTAAAAGGTTTATTTTTTTCATGAAGTAAGGTTTGAAGATTTAACGGTGAATTTCCTTCAGATGATATACGTTGAATACCCTATATTTGTATTTTTTGTATTATTATTCCACATGGTCAATATGCCCTGTAAAAATATCGTCCTGATCGGTGCCGGCAGACTGGCAACACAACTAGGGTTGGCATTTGCTGACAAAGGTATGCTGATTTCCCAGATATACAACCGGAATTCCGAACGTGGAAAAGCACTCGCGAAAAAAATAAATGCTACATATATTTCAGCGCTTTCTGAGATACATACCGATGCTGATCTGTATATCCTGTGCATCAGCGATAATGCAATTTCTGAACTAGCTGCAGGAATTCGACTACCTGGAAAATGCGTTGTTCATACATCCGGCTCGGTGAGCATGGATGTGCTTTGTTCCGTTTCCTCTAGAAGGGGGGTGTTCTATCCGTTACAGACTTTTTCTCATTTTTATCAGGCAGATTTTCAGGACATTCCGGTTTGTGTGGAAGCAAATCATAAGAAAGATGAAAAGGTTCTCCTTGAGATCGGGAAAATGATCTCAAACAGGGTGTATCCTATTCATGAAGAAGAGCGGAGAGTACTCCATTTGGCCGCGGTTTTTGCCAATAACTTCACCAATTTCATGTATACCCTGGCCGGGGCACTGCTTCAGGAACGAAAAATACCTATTGAATTGCTGCGACCATTGATCAGGCAAACAGCGCTGAACGCGGAATATGAGAACCCCTTCCTGCACCAGTCTGGACCTGCGGTTCGTGACGATCATAAAGTGATACAGCAGCACCTCGATATGCTCGACGATTACCCGGCTTACAGGGAAATATACAAGCTGATCAGCCAAAATATTATCCAATTTAAAAAGAAAGATGGGAAATTATAAAGAATTACTCAGAGAAATCAACACTTTTGTCTTTGATTATGACGGCGTTTTAACCGATGGCAGCATCCTTATGACCGATCAGGGAGAGGCTTACCGGATCTCCAATGTAAAGGATGGGTACGCTCTTCAACTGGCCAGAAAAAAAGGATACAATGTCGTGGTGATATCCGGAGCTCAATCAGAATCAATGATGAAAAGACTGCTCACGGTTCAAGTCACAGATGTTTTTCTGGGCGTCGAAAATAAACGGGATATCTTTGACCGGTATCTTCAACAGCACCATCTTAGCCCTGCTCAGGTTCTTTTTATGGGTGATGACATTCCCGACTATGAAGTCATGCTTGCCTGCGGTGTTGCTGTTTGTCCGGCAGATGCTGCCGAAGAGATCAAATCGATAGCAAAATACATCTCCCATCTTGGTGGAGGAAAAGGATGCGTCAGGGATGTCATTGAACAGGTACTGAAAATTCAAGGGAAGTGGATGAATGATGATGCTTACCATTGGTAGGCTGAAAATACATAAAAGATGCAAAAAACAACGATCCGCAGCAGGGAATGGATCAGTCCATTGTTACAGATGATTCGTTGGCCAAATCTGGTGATCATTATCCTTACTCAGGTATTGTTGCGGTATTGTATCTTACAACATTTCCTCTATCTGGGACAATCTGAAAACCTTTCTCCCTTACCCGATTTTCTTCTCCTGCTTTTCGCTACCCTCTTAATTGCTATCGGTGGTTATGTTATCAACGATTACTATGATGTCAAAATTGATCGGATTAATCACCCGGGAAAACATATAATATCTGGCTTTATTTCTTACCGTGGTGCCGTGAAAATTCACCTTTCAGTGAATATCCTTGCGATCCTCATCGGTTTTATCCTAAGTTATCGCATCAGGGTCATCGCCTTCGGATTGATTTTTCCATTAATTGCCGGACTTTTATGGCTTTACTCTGCCCGCCTCAAAAGAATGGCTTTCTGGGGAAATATTCTGGTATCAATGCTTTCATCCTTGGTCATCCTGATCGTCTGGTTATATGATTTCTATTTTTTAGCGCTTGATCCTGAACTTTTTTTTAACTATCGACCTTATCAGACCGGAGTGGTCAGACTGATCCTGGCTTATGCCTTGTTTGCTTTTCTGGTTTCTTTTTTTCGAGAAATCATTAAAGATATGGAAGATCAGGAGGGTGACCAGGCGCTGGGCTGCCGAACTCTTCCGATTGTTTTTGGAACGGAGATTACCCGTTGGCTGGTCATCTTTATTATCCTGATCACTTTTTTTCTCATGGGATCAGTTCTATGGATCTTATTCCGAATGGAGTTACAAATACTTTTCTGGTATTTTCTTGTGTTGATACAATTTCCATTACTGCTCCTGGCATTTATGACTGCTTTGTCCCGGAGTAAAAGGGAGTTTTACCGGATGAGCCAGCTTTCAAAGCTCATCATGTTAAATGGCATTTTATCCATGTTTCTCTTATTGCTGATAAAATAAATTCTTATGATAAACAAAAGGTTTGAAAATAAGCAACTAATTCTGGCATCTCAATCGCCGAGGCGGCAATACCTGCTGAAAGAGTTGGGTCTGGATTTCGAGATCATGTCTACTCAGGTGGAAGAAACTTTTCCCGTGGGTATGCAACCCAGGGAAATTGCTGTTTTCCTGGCAGCATTAAAAGCGGATAATTTTGATACTGCCCGTCTTCCTGATAACAAAATCATCATCGCGGCGGATACCATTGTCAACCTTGGGGGTGAAATTCTTGGAAAACCATCCAATTACAAAGAGGCATTCATCATGCTGGAAAAATTATCAGGATGCAGGCATGAGGTGATTACCGGGGTTTGCCTGAAATCGAAAAAAAAGAAGATTACCTTTTTCAACTCTTCATTCGTTTATTTCAAACCTTTAAGTTCGGAAGAAATTGACTATTACATCGAGAATTTCCAGCCTTTTGATAAAGCAGGTGCTTATGGCTGTCAGGAATGGATCGGTTATATCGGGATTAGCAAGATTGAGGGATCATTTTTCAATGTGATGGGTTTGCCTGTTAAAGAATTATATGAGGAATTGCTGAAGTTTTGAGTTTATTCCCCCGGCACATCATTATTACATCCCCCCGAATCCTTTATTAATTCAACAGAAATGTCATCGACAAAATAATAGGCTGATTTGAATAGTGTATCAGCAGCATTGCCATACTGAAGACTTATAAAATTATCATTTTCAGAGAAATCACCGAACGTCAGAAAGTGTTCACCTCCCTTGGCCCGGTATACTCCCCTGATGCACATCCATCGCTCTGAATCGCTTAAAGGTTTGATGTTTCTCAGGCTGAGGTAGGGGATTTTGATTTTTTTCGGGCTGGCTGATTTAAGTTCATTGACGGAAAAAACGACTCCGAGTTCTTTGAGTGCATATTTTGAATCGCCAAGACTCACCCAGGCACTGACACAGTACTGTTGCCCGGCGATTAAAGCGCTATCAAGAGGAGTGGACAGGTATTCAAAATATTCGTTGTGGTTCATATTATACACCTGAATACCGGCATAGGCATGACCTGAATGAGGCAGCTGTCCGCCCTTCTTATTGAATTCGGTTCCAAAGTCAAGGGAAGTACTACATTCATTAAAATAATCAGGTGTTGTTTGGTTAGGGCAAAACCAGAAATTGGCAAGGGAAATTTGACCAGACTGCTTCGGACAAGCATTTTTTTGATCAAAGCCCGGGTTAGGGATCAGGTTTTGTGCAATTATTCTGAAACCCATAAACACTAAGATAAGGATAAAAGAATGCCTGAGCATAGGTATTTTATAAAATCAGACCTCAAAGCTACATGATTTATTCCTAATTTTGCTGAACGATACTCAATATATCTTCAGAAATTTCTTGCAATGCCTGATAAACCTCTTATTCTGATCACCAATGATGACAGTGTCAAAGCCCCTGGAATCAGGGCGTTGATAGATATTGTACGCCCTTTCGGCAAAGTGGTTGTATTGGCACCTGATCGCCCCCAATCCGGAACAGCTCATGCTGTGACCATCAATATTCCCCTTCGTATCGAATTGATCAGCCAGGAAGAGGATTATGAAGAATATACATGTAACGGTACGCCGGCCGACTGTGTCAAGCTGGCGTTCAAGGTCATTCTGAAGCGCCGCCCCGATTATTTGTTTTCCGGAATCAATCATGGCACCAATGCTTCCATTAATATCATCTATTCCGGTACCATGGCAGCAGTTTTTGAAGGGGCGATGGGGGGAGTGACATCGGTGGGTTTTTCTCTTGATAATTATAGTATGATGGCTGATTTTAAACCTTGCCGGAACGTGATCAAAACCATTGTGGAAAAAGTGATACTGCATGGTTTACCCCGGGGAGTCTGCCTGAATGTTAATATTCCTGATGTCCCTGAAAGCGATATCAGGGGAATCAAGGTTTGTCGTCAGTCAGAAGGAACCTGGCTGGAGGATTTTGACGAACGTGAGGATCCCAATGGGAGAAAATATTACTGGATGAAAGGGGTCTTTGCCAAAATAGGAGATGGTCCCGATACTGATCAATGGGCCTTAGAACATCATTATGTTGCCGTAGTTCCTGTTCAGTTTGATTTTACGGCTAACCATGCCATTGAACCTGTTCAAAGAATGTTCCCATGCGATATTACCTGATTGCAGGAGAAGCTTCAGGCGATCTGCATGCCTCCAACCTGATGCTTGAATTGCATCTGCTTGATCAGGATGCAGTTTTTCGCGGCTGGGGAGGAGATAAAATGGAAGCTGCCGGAGCCAGCCTGGTCAAACATTACCGGGACCTGGCCTTCATGGGTTTTTTTCAGGTAATCACTCATTTGCCTGCCATCAGGAAGAATTTTATTTTTTGTGAAAAGGATATCCTTTCATTTGATCCTGACGTGCTTATCCTGATCGATTATCCGGGCTTTAACCTGAGAATGGCTAAATTTGCAGCCATGCATGGGATCAAGGTATTCTATTACATCTCACCCCAGCTCTGGGCCTGGAGATCATCCAGGGTGAACATCCTTAAAAAATATGTTAATCGCACCTTTGTGATACTTCCTTTTGAAAAGGATTTCTATGCCCGTTTTCAGTATCCTGTGGATTTTGTTGGCCATCCTTTGCTGGATGTAATCAGGGATGAACCCTTAGCTGTGGATCGGGCAACTTTTCTTCAGAAACATCGACTCCCTGAGCGGCCGGTCATTGCTTTGTTACCTGGGAGCAGGAAAATGGAAATCCAAAAAATGCTGCGACAAATGCTGAAGGTGATCCCGTTTTTTCAGGATTATCAGTTTATTATTGCAGGGGCGCCTTCCATTCCGCTTTCCTTTTATCAAGACATAGTTAAGAATGATAAGCTAACTGTCTTTTTCGATGAGACCTATCCTCTGTTGAAACATTGTGAAGCAGCATTGGTCACTTCAGGAACCGCCACGCTTGAAGCAGCTCTTCTCGGTGCACCTCAGGTTGTCTGTTATCAGGGAGATGCGTTTTCCTATTTCATCGCCCGTAAAATTGTCCATGTTAACTATATTTCGCTTGTCAACCTGATTCTGGATAAACCGCTGGTCAAAGAACTGATTCAGTCAGAGCTCACATCAGATAACTTGATCCGGGAGCTCAGACTAATCCTTGTTGATCTCTCTGTAAGGAGAAAAATTTCTGAGGGGTATTCTATCCTGCGCCAAAAACTCGGCGGACCAGGGGCATCACATAATACTGCCCGGTTGATGATACAATATTTGTCTGAAAATTGAGTTGATTTTTAAATTTTATTTTATGAAACGAATTTTCTTAATTCTCTTAATTTTTTTCTTTTCTGGCCATTTTCTTTATGCCCAACCCGAATTACAGAAACCGGGTGATACCGGCAGAATGACGATTACCGTCAACCCGGTAAAACCCGATACGACGACTTTAAAAAAGAACAAAAAACTGAATTCAGGTAAGCCGGAACAGAAAGTGCCGACTAAGCTTCAACGACCGCTTGACACCAACCAGGCAAAAGCATTGCAATTATATAACCTGGGAAATCTTAAGGTGAAACAGAAGGATTATGAAGGAGCCATCGCTGACTATACCAGATCGCTGGCACTATTCGAAAATGGAAATGCTTATGTGCGTCGCGGTTATACCTATCTCGCGCTGCAAAATTTTGATTCTGCAGTTGCAGATGCCAAGTCAGGACTGAAGCTATTGCCTTTTAACGCCCAAGCGCACCTCATCCTAGGCGTGATCAGTTTTGAAAGAGGTGATTATGAAAACGCGGAAAAGAGCCTGACCCAGTCTGTCAAATTTGATAAAAAGAATCCCTTGACCTATAATTATCTCGCTGCACTTAGGTATCTGAAGAAGGACTATCTGGGAGCATACCTTTACTATGATTCCGTTGCCCGTCTGAATCCGAATTTTCCGGATGTTTATACGAACCGTGGAATGATGAATCATTACCTGAATAAATACAAGGAAGCCATAGATGATTTCGGTATGGCCATCAAAGCGGATAGTAACGATGCCAATGCCTATAATAACAGGGGCGCAACTGAACTTGCTTCCAAAGATTTTCAAGCGTCACTGGATGACTTAAATAAGGCCATCAGCCTGAAAGCAGAGTACCCTAATGCATTTTTCAACCGAGGAAAAGTGAAGCATTTGATGGGAGATCTGGAAGGTGCCTGTGCCGATTGGAAAATCGCTTTATCCTATGGGGAAAAAACAGCTGAGGAATTGATTAAAAAGTTCTGTCAATAATATTGTCAGATAGCCGTATTACCTTTCTTTTTTTTCCGGATTAAGCGGAAAAACAAGAATGAATTTCTGGCGGCCTTATCCCTTACTTCGTTTAATTATTCCATTCCTTTCCGGAATCGTCATTGGAATCTGCCTGCCAGTTTTTTCCGCAATTCCGACTCCTGTTTATGTCCTCATCCCACTGATCAGTTTTTTCCTGATCATGCTTTCAAAAAGGTATTACGGATTCAGGTTTCGTTATTTTACCGGACTACTACTGTTCGTCTTTTTTATTTTCACCGGCTATGAGCTCAGTCATTCTGCGATCACCAAACTGTGCAGGCAGAAATCCAGTCCACAAGACGGCTTCTACCTCTTGGAACTTACAGAACAACCTGTTGTCAAGTCATCCTACATGAGAATTTTCTGTAAGGCCCGATATAAACGTGATCAGGAGGCGAAATGGATTCCGGTAACGGGCAATTATCTGCTGAATATGAAAATGAATGTTTCTCAAAGGCCTTTATTTTATGGGGATATTCTTGTTGTAAAAACCAATTGGCAGGAAATCAGAAATACCGCTAACCCTAATTGTTTTAATTATTCAGAATATCTTTCCAGAAGGGGTATACATTATCAGGCCTGGGTGGAGGATGGTGACTGGATAAAAGTGCTCAGGTCAGGTGGATGGTTGAAATCATGGTCCTTTACTTTACGTGATCATCTGCTTGATTTGCTGAGAAATAACAAGCTGAAAGGAAATGAATTCGCAGTGGCTGCTGCATTGCTTCTTGGTCAGGTAAATGAACTTGAAACCGGACTGAGAAAAGCGTATGCTGCATCTGGCGCCATGCATATCCTCTCTGTTTCCGGTATGCATGTTGGGGTGATATACCTGTTCTTTAATTTTTTCCTTGGATTTCTCGATAGAAGAAAAACAGGACGCCTTTTAAAGACCTTTATCATGTTGTTTCTGATATGGGGATATGCCTTCATAACCGGGCTTTCTCCTTCTGTGGTAAGGGCTTCGACAATGCTGAGCTTTATCATCACGGGAAAAGCGTTGAACCGTCATCCTGAGCCGCTTAATATCCTTGCTGCGTCCTTGTTTTTTATTCTTATCCTTGATCCGCTGATCATCCGGGAAATCGGATTTCAGCTTTCTTATCTGGCCGTAACAGGCATTTATCTGCTCTATAAACCGGTATATGACTGCATGGTCACCTCCTTATGGTTTTGGGATAAGGTCTGGTCTGTACTCTCCATCTCATTGGTAGCCCAACTGGCCACCGGACCATTAAGTCTTTACTATTTCCATCAGTTTCCTAATTACTTCCTACTGACTAATCTTTTCATCGCACCTTTGTCAAGTCTTATCATATACACGGGCATAATTGCTCTGGGTTTTGGCGCTGTTCCATTGGTATCAGTAATTATGACATCTGCTCTCGGAGGTCTTGTAAGCGGGTTGAATTTCATCATCCGCTTTGTCGAAAGCTTACCCTTTTCTATAACCAGCGGTGTTTACCTGACAATGCCTGAGTTGCTTATTTTTTATACGCTGATCATTCTTGCGTGTATCTTCCTGATTAAGAAGAAACAAGTTTTGGTGTTTCCCATTCTCATCTGTATAATCATCTTGCAGTTTTCGTTTTTATACTATAAATTGGATAGGTTAGAAATGAACAGGATTACGGTGTATAATCTGAAGGGCTTATCCGGCATTGAATTGAGCGGAAACGACAGGGCTGATTTTTTTTATGACTCCCATGTGATAAAAGGATTTTCCCAGAAGCTCGACTACGCAACAGCGTTGATCACACCTGGTTGGGAAGCCAGAAAAATTGAACGGAAAAGATTATATTGGTTGGGATCCTCATCGGTGAAAAATGCCAGAGATCCAACTCATGTAAGGTGGAAAAAGTGGAATCATTTTATGCAGTTTGAGTCAAAAAGGATCGCCATAGTCAATGAAAATTTTTCCCCGGATACAAATGCAGTGATATTCTTGGATTTTATCATCATTAGCGGAAACCCAAAAATTAGTATCCGGGAGCTTCGTAAGTTTTTTCCTCAGGGTGAAATCGTGATTGATGCCAGTAACCATCCATATAATGTAACAAAATGGTTGAAGGAAGCAGCAATGTTTCGTATTTCCTGTCATGCTGTAACAAGAGACGGGGCATTCGTCAGGGAATTTAAAAAAGATGTTTGCATTTTGGAAAAATAAATGTACATTTGTGCCTCCAATTGAGGATCGGTAGTTCAGTTGGTTAGAATGCCGCCCTGTCACGGCGGAGGTCGCGAGTTCGAGTCTCGTCCGGTCCGCTGAAGCCCCAGCCCGGGGCTTTTTTTATGCTCATATTTTATTAAATGAGTTTAGCTCTTAGTACAAGTATTACCCCGGACTATACGGAAATTCAACTCTACTATAAAATAATAATATTATCCAAGATTGCTTTTTAAACGATAACCGACACCGGGTTCAGTGATAAGGAGAACGGGCAAAGAGGGTTCATTTTCGATTTTTTTTCTGAGCTGTGCAATATGAACTCTGAGAATTTGGGCATTTGAGGAATAGGGATTTGACCAGATTTTTTCACTGATGAATGAATGTGTTAAAACCTTTCCCGCATTTCTGACGAAGAGGCTGAGTAACGAAAATTCGGTGACGGTCAATTTGACTTCGATATTTTTAACTTTAACGATCCTGGAATTAAGATCAACCTCAAGGTCTCCGCTGGTAAAAACGGGAGATTCATCCAGGCGGAGGGAATGTCGGATGGCAACCCTTATCCGTGCCAATAGTTCTCCGGTATTAAAAGGCTTGGTAATATAATCATCAGCGCCAGTATTAAGCGCTGAAATTTTTAAAGATTCATCATCTTTGACGGTCAGAACGATAATGGGCAGATTAGACCATTCACGCAGACGATGCAATACGTTAAGACCGTCATCATCTGGAAGCCCCAGATCTAAGAGTACCACGTCCGGCCTGTGCATGGCAGCAGCCATTAACCCTTCATGTGCATTTCCTTCCTCGAAAACCTTGAAGTTATTCGCCTCCAGCATCATCCTTAACAATCGCCGGATGGGCTGTTCATCATCAATGATCAATACTTTATATTTATTGCTGTTTTCCATGGTTGATTTTCAAATTGATGATCACTTCAAGCCCCCCTGAAGGCCTGTTATTAACGTTTATGGTTCCTCCATGCAATTCAGTAATTGCCCTTGAGATAGTCAGTCCCAATCCGGTTCCTCCGCTTCGGGTACCCGGTACCCTGAAAAATTTTTCGAACAGTTGATGACGAAATTGTTCCGGTATCCCGGGACCTTCGTCTTGTACTGTAATGGATATATTTTCCTCACCAGATCTTTTTATCATAATGATTATTTGCGTTTGCTTTGGTGAATAGGAAACGGCATTATGAAGAACATTGAACAGTACTTGTCTAAGCAAATTGATATCGGCACGTATAAATGGGAGGTTTTCTTCGATATCGATTTTCAGGGCATGTTCGCATATTTTCAGATCATTATTGACAATGCCTATAAGATCTGCAATGTCGCAAACCTGCATGTTTAGCTTAAGGATCCCGGATTCAATACGTGACATATCAAGAATATTTTCCACCAGGTGGTTCAGCCTTAAAGAGGCAATTTCAAGTTCTTCCCCAATTTGTTTCCTCAGTTCAGGTTCAGAATAGGTTTTCGTGTCGTTCAAATTTGCGACGGCTGCAGAAATGATGGAGATAGGAGTTTTAAGCTCATGTGATACGCTGTTAAGCACAGTCCGAAATAATTTTTCAGATTCTGAGCTAATTTCTTTTTCCTTTGCCTGATCGATATTCATTTCCCGATCAAGGGCTGAAGCAAGAAGGGTAAGTAACGACTGTAATAAAATCAGTTGTTCATCTCTTGGAATTTTTTTATCTGGTAATTGAATACCGATAATACCAATCAATTTTCTGGCTACTGTCAAGGGATAAAAAATAACACCTTCAGTCGTCACAGTATATGTTTTAGTTGGATCGGAAAATACTGACAGGGCTGCATGAAAGGACTGATCGCTGTGTAAACGTGCATCTCCAAAAGGACGACAGGATAATCCATCCCCATTTTTCTCTTTGAGATATATAAGCACAGGACTACAGAAATTATTTAAGATTCCTTCTTCAGCATGTTTAACCACATCTTTTATAGAAACGGAATCATTTAAGGATTCGAGAAAGCGGTGAATGCGCTGAAGCTGCTCCTGGCTTTGCTGTAGTGTTATTTTACTTTTTCTGATCCGGTTGATCAGAGCACTGGCAGCAATGGCAACGATAAGGTTGGTAAACAAAGCAATCAGATCATGCAAACTATGAACCCTGAAGGTGTATAAGGGCTGAATGAAGAAGAAATTCCAGATCCCGAAAATTAGGATCGCAGTAAAAATCAATGCTGCTCGCCCTAAAAAAAGAGACAATACGGAAATGGTCATCAGAAAAATGAGACCGACGGACTGATACCCTATGGCATCCCGGATCGGGTAACATATTGCTGTTACCATAATACTGGCAGCCAATGCAATAATAAAATCCAAAAAGCTATATCTGGGATTAGGAATAGTCATGGTAAGAATTTCCATTCAAACATAAGCAATAAAATGCATCCTTTGAACATCTCTTTATAGAATCTTTATGCCCAAGCTGTTAATCTTAACAGGCTCCTTATAACTCCTCATTTACCTTTGGAATTATTTTCAACAAGATGATATGGGGATAGGGAAAAGTGGTATCAACAAAGTCAGTGGAGCGGGTTTGATCATTACGCTTGGAATTGTTTTCGGAGACATTGGAACTTCCCCCTTATATGTTATCAAGGCCATTATATCAGGCGGTAATGACATTACAGAATTATTTATTTACGGTGGGTTATCCTGTATTTTCTGGACCATGACCCTTTTAACTACCGTAAAATATGTAATCATAACTTTAAGGGCAGATAATAAAGGGGAAGGTGGTATTTTAAGTCTTTTTGCGCTTATCAGGAGCAAGGCAAAATGGGCTTATATATTTGCCATTATCGGGGGTGCCGCGCTTCTCGCAGATGGTGTGATCACTCCTTCTTTAACTATTCTTTCTTCCGTTGAGGGTTTACAATTATTAAATCCCCGGATTCCCGTCATCCTGGTTGCCATTGGTATCTTATCCCTTTTATTTTTTATGCAGCAATTTGGAACCCATACGATAGGAAAATTTTTCGGGCCACTGATGCTGATCTGGTTTATTATGCTGACCCTTCTTGGAGCTATTCAGATTGCCCATGAACCTGGTGTTTTGCGTGCGGTCAATCCGATATATGCCTATCGTTTTCTTACTGTTTATCCCGAAGGTTTTTTATTGCTAGGTGCTGTTTTTTTAGCAACAACAGGAGCTGAAGCCATGTATTCTGACTTAGGTCATTGTGGATTAAAAAATATCCGGATCAGCTGGGGCTTTGTCAAGTCGGCGTTGTTGATTAATTATTTTGGTCAGGGAGCCTGGGTGATTGGGATGATTTCAGAATCATCAGATTTTGCTAATCCTTTTTATCAAATCATGCCCCACTGGTTTCTCATTCCTGGAATTGTGATCGCGACGATTGCTTCCGTGATTGCCAGCCAGGCGTTAATCAGTGGCTCATTTACACTTATCAGCGAGGCGATTTCTCTCAATTTCTGGCCGAAAATTAGGATTATTTATCCGACCAGGGTCAAAGGACAAATGTATATTCCGACCATTAACTGGTCACTCTTTGCTTGTTGTATTATTGTGGTACTGATTTTCAGGGAATCTTCAAATATGGAGGCTGCCTATGGGTTGTCGATCACTATCACGATGCTGATGACGACCCTGCTTCTTGCCTTATACCTTTATAAATTCAAAGTTTCCATGTATGTAATCGTACTATTACTAATGGTTTATCTGACCATTGAATGTTCATTTTTAATGGCGAACATGAATAAATTCATCTACGGGGGGTGGTTTACCATTCTTCTTGCCGGAATAATCGGTACTATCATGTTTATTTGGTACCGGGGAAGAAAAATCAGAAACAGTTTTACTGAATTTGTCAAGGTCAAAGATTATCAAGAGATACTCATTGCCCTGCATGAGGATCAATCCATTCCAAAATATGCAACCCATGCTGTATTTATTACTAAGGCGAACAGGGTTTCAGAAGTGGAATCGAAAATCCTGTTTTCGATTCTAAACAGGCAGCCCAAGAGGGCAGATGTTTATTGGCTTTTACATGTGGATATTCATGACGACCCTCACCTTATGGAGTATCGTGTAACCCAGGTGATTCCCAATATTTTGATAAAGATTGATTTTAGAATTGGTTTTAAAGTGCAACCAAGAATCAATCTTTTTTTCAGGCAGGTAGTGGAAGAGATGAACCGGAATCATGAAATAGATTTATTAAGCAGATACGATTCCCTTCGCCGATTTAATATAACAGGAGATTTTCGGTTTATTCTCATTGACCGCGTACAGAATTATGATTTTGACTTTCCGATGTTTGACCAGATAATCCTCAACGCTTATTCCATGATTAAGAAAATTGGGATTAGTGAAATCAAGGTATTGGGACTGGATACGAGTAGCGTGACTGAAGAGACTATTCCATTACAAACGGGACCGCATAACCAAATTTTTATTCAGGGTGTAAGTGCTGTGTGAAATGCAATCTTATTTTGCATAGCTGACGGCCCTTGTTTCACGGATCACGGTGATCTTGATCTGCCCGGGATAGGTCATTTCGCTCTGGATTTTCTTGCTAAGGTCGAAAGCAATGGTATTGGCTTCAACATCGGTAACCTTATCGGCTCCGACGATGACCCTAAGTTCGCGGCCGGCCTGGATGGCATAGGTTTTCACCACACCGGGATAGCTCAGTGCAAGTTCCTCGAGATGTTTGAGCCTTTCAATATAGGCTTCCACCACTTCGCGGCGAGCTCCAGGCCTGGCGCCTGAGATGGCATCACAAACCTGGATAATGGGGGAGAGGAGATTGTCCATTTCCGTTTCATCGTGATGTGCCCCGATGGCATTGATGATTTCCGGTTTTTCTTTGAACTTTTCAGCCATTTTCATTCCCAGTATGGCATGGGGTAATTCGGGTTCCGTGTCGGGAACTTTCCCGATATCATGTAGCAATCCAGCCCTTTTAGCCAGTTTCGGGTTTAAACCCAGTTCGGCTGCCATCGTGGCACTGAGTTTGGCGACTTCGATGGAATGCTGAAGGAGGTTCTGTCCGTATGAGGAACGGTACTTCATCTTCCCAATCATACGGATCAGTTCATGGTGGATATTGTGAATCCCTAAGTCGATGGTAACCCGCTTGCCTGTTTCAATGATTTCCTGTTCGATTTGTTTCCTGGTCTTGGCGACAACTTCCTCGATACGGGCGGGATGAATTCGTCCATCGGTGACCAGCTTATGGAGAGAAAGACGGGCTATTTCTCGACGAACCGGATCAAAGCCAGAAAGGATGATGGCATCCGGGGAATCATCGATGATGATTTCAACCCCGGTAAGCGACTCCAGGGTTCTGATGTTTCTGCCTTCCCTGCCGATGATTCTCCCTTTTACCTCTTCGTTTTCGATATTAAAAACGGAAACGGTATTCTCAATCGCATGTTCAGAAGCAGTCCGTTGGATGGTTTCTATGATGATCTTTCGGGCTTCTGTATTGGCCGTCATTTTTGCTTCATCAATAATATCCTTGATATGAACCAGGGCTTCCGACTTGGCTTCTTCTTTGAGTGTTTCCAGAAGCTGGGCCTTTGCTTCCATGGCTGAAAGGCCGGAGATGGATTCCAGCTTATCCACCTGGACTTTCATGGCTTTTTCAAGGTCAGCCTGTTTTTTATTGACAATTTCCATCTGCTGTGCAAGACCCTGACGGACAGCCATGGTTTCTTTCTGCTTTTTCGTCAGCTCTTCCATTCGCTGATTCAGGGTAGACTCTTTCTGCTTTAGACGGTTTTCATTTTTATTGACTTCTTCATTTTTCTCATGAATATATTTTTCATGCTCGGTCTTCAACTGAAGAAATTTTTCTTTTGCCTGAAGGATTTTATCCCGTTTGATGACTTCGGCTTTGTCCATGGCTTCCTTAAGCAATGCATCACGTTTGCGCTCAAGGGCTTTGTTCAGGATAGTTCCTGTGATTACCCCGCCAATGATAATGCCGGTCACCCCAATAATTAAAAATAATATCATACCTTCCATCGTTTAGTGTTTTTGTAAAGGGTGATTGGATCACGCCTTTGAGTTTATGAATGATGAAGGATCGTTAAAGGACAAAAAAAACCCGCAATAACCAGCGAGGTATTGATAAACCTCAATTGACACGAATAGAGCTGCCAAACTTTTCGAACTTCCACTGCCCGGAAACTAATCCGGATCTTCGCCGAAACGAAGTGAGGCCTGTCCTACATGTTGATGAGCTTTGCCCTAATATTTGTAATGTTAGGTTTACAAACTGTCTGAATTACTGCGGGTAAAATCGAATTATTTTTTCAAAGAACGTAGTGGCTTATTCCTGAAGTTGTTCGTCCAGTGTCCTGTCAATTTCCATAAGGTATGACTCCCATTGGTCTTCCTTATCCCTCAGCAACTGCTCATCCTGTAAAAAACTTGTCGCATATTCAATGGCAACCATGGCAAGCAGATCCTGTTTATCTTTATACGCATAACTGGTTGAATAATCTTTTATTCGCTTTTCAATCAATTTCGCTGCCTTACGGAATAATATCTCATGTTCTTTTTCAATCACCAGTCGGTAATTCCTTTCAGCAACGCTTAACGATATGGAAAGTTCATCCATTTCAGGTATTTAAAAGCCCAATGCATTTATCAATTTCCCGCAACAATTCGTTGATTTTTAATTTCGCTTCAACGTTTCCTTCTTTTGTTTCAAATGCTTTAGCCAGTTTTAATAGGTTTACTTTTTCTTCTAACTGTTCTATGTTTTTCTTTTGCTGGGTTAAATTTACTTTAAGTTCGTCAATTTCATTTAATAATTTTTCACATTCCGTCTTCAGCAGTTGATTTCTTTCCGTCAATTTCCTGACTTTATATTCAATGCCGGAAACCAGTGTGGAAACATCTCCCATGAGAACGAATTTAATATTCTTATGCAAATATAAGCATTCAGTAAATGCCGGACAACATTAATGAAGAGATAATTTTTTTCAACCATGTATTACTTTTCTATCGCTAACCAGATTAAGCAGGGTATAGATAATATGAAAAAGGATGGAAGAGCAATTTCTTCATTATCTCTGGAAATTCAGATTGCTGAATCTCCAACTCAGGCTTCTCAGTGGAGAACCGTTAACCGTCCTGCATCCGGGAGTATATAATCATGATGGAGGACCTGATTTTTTTAATGCCCGGATCAGGATAGGGCAGACTACATGGGCGGGTAATGTTGAGATCCATGGAAAAGCTTCAGACTGGTATCGGCACGGACATCATCGCGACAAAGCCTATGATAATATTGTATTGCACGTGGTTTATGAAAGTGATCAGGAAGTGAAAACCTCTGATTCTCATTTGATCCCTACCCTGGAATTAAAGCAACAATACCCTGCCCATCTCTTGAGCCATTATCAGAACATGATGACATCGCATCAGTGGATCCCATGTTATGCGTTGCTGAAGGATTTAAACAAACAGGAGCTTTCCGTTTGGATGACTGTACTGGCTCTGGAGCGATTGAAAAAAAAATCAGAGACTATCTATCCGCTCTGGGATTCCTGCGGAAAGGATTGGAAGGAAAGTTTTTACCGATTCATGTCCCTGAATTTCGGTTTTCGTATTAATGCCCTGCCCTTTGAATTACTGGCCAAGGCCTTACCCTTTAAAGTCATGACCCGACAGGGATATGATTTGTTCTTGCTGGAGTCTTTACTCTATGGGATGTCGGGATTGATTCTTCCGGGAGTCAGGGATGATTACCCCAAAGCATTGAAACGTGAATTTGATTTTTTCCGGGAAAAGTATCAGCTTCAACCCATATCTTCCGGGCTTTGGAAGTTTTTAAGACTAAGGCCCGGCAATTTTCCGACGATCCGGTTGAGTGAATGGGCAGCATTTCTCCATCATCATCAGGAAAATCTTTTCGATTTTTTATTGGAGAATGATCTGGAAGTCTGGCGGAAGGCTTTATCCGTCAAAGCCTCAGTGTACTGGAATGAGCATTTTATTTTCGATAAAAAATCAGCATATAAACCAAAGATTCTTGGAGAATCTTCCATTAACCTTTTAATCGTCAATGCGCTGCTCCCTTTTCTTTTTTTTTATTCCCGTCAAAAATCAGTTCCAACCCTGTCTGATCGGGCACTGCAAATGCTCGACCTGCTTCCCGCTGAGAATAACCGGGAATTATCCCTATGGAAAAATGGAGGAATAGCAACGAATTCAGCCTTGGATACCCAGGCGTTGATACAGTTGAAACGCACATATTGTGATTTCAAACGTTGCTTGGAGTGCAGAATCGGTCATCAAATCATGAAAAACAAAACCCATGAAAAAAATCAACTGGATCAGGGATTACCTTTGCTTTAACCGGACAGAATTAAGAGGAATATTTATTTTACTCACGCTCCTTGTTATTATGATACTCATCAATGCGTATTATCCACAGGAAATCAGACAAAAACCCATTGATTTTTCCAGTTTTGAAAATGAAGTTCTGAGATTTGAAATGGTATGGGAAAATGGCCGGAAAAAAGAAAATGCAGATAGAACGAAAAGATTACATCATCGAAACCGGGGATATCAACCTTCGCATCAGGATTGTACAAAAACAATCAAAAAGAGTCCAAATCTCATTTTTACCATTGAACTAAACACTGCCGATACATTTGATCTTCAGCGATTGAAAGGAATAGGCCCTTCCTTTGCCCGGAGAATTCTTTCACACCGGGAGCGACTGGGCGGTTTTCTGAGAAAAGATCAGTTGCTGGAGGTTTGGGGAATGGATTCTGCCCGTTATTTACTCATTGAGAAATATATCAAAGTTGAAGGGGATTCCATTAAAACCATCAACTTGAATCAGGTTACTTTCAAGGAATTGCTTCGTCATCCGTATTTCCCGTTTGAATTAACGAAATGCATTATCCAATACCGTCAAAAGAATAAAAAATTCAGCGCTTTGGAAGAGTTAAAGAAAATACCCCTAGTCAATGATTCAGTGTTCAGGCGGATCACTCCCTATCTCAGAATCGATCCCTGAATCGTCTTCCTCTTCTTCTTCCCAATGATGTTCTCTGGCCTGAGGCCCTGATTTGCGAAAATATACTGAAAGGACCAGCCCTGCCAGTAGTCCCATCAGGTGAGATTCCCAGGAAATCCTTTGCTTGGGGAAAAACTCAGGAAAAATTCCCCAGATCAATCCTCCGTATAGAAAAGTGATCAACAGGGTGATCACCATCAAAGCAGGTTCCCTCCTGATGATCCCGCTGAAGAACAGAAAAGCGGCAAGGCCGTATATGATCCCGCTGGCACCTATGTGGGCAGCCCCACCCCTGGCAAAAGTCCATACCCAGAGACCGGTAATAAAATATAAAAGGAAGAGGATCAACCAGGCAATTTCCTTGTAAAAGAAAAATAATAGTGCCCCGAGTACCAGTAAGGGAACGGAATTAGCAAATAAATGCGATACATCAGCATGAAGAAAAGGGCAAGTCAAAATACCGATCAAGCCCTTTGTTTCCAGCGGATATAACCCGAATTGATTCAAATTCAAGTCGAAAACAAGATCAATCCCCTTGATAAGCCATAAAAGGAGAACAAACATGAAAGGAAAAAGAAAACTCCGGAATAATCTTATTTTATCTGTTTCAGCCACATGGCATAATATTTCTGGTTAAAATTAGTTAAAATTACCATAAACGGACAACCGAAATTAAAATTAACTTACCTTTGAATGCTCAAAACCTTTTATTTATAAGCCATTCATGATGAATTACAAAATTTTCTCCAACTTTCAGCTTTTTGCTTTGACCTTTTTATTCTTAGCTTTCTTTAATTCCGGATTACAGGCTCAAAAACCTGATCCGAATACAGGGATGAAGAAGTACAATACTGCCATGCAGATCATCAAGTTTGCTTATGTAGATACCATCAATGAAGGTAAACTTGTTGAAAAGGCCATTGTTGAAACGCTTAAAGAACTTGATCCACATTCTGTATACATACCCAAAAGTGAAGTTCAACGCGCCAATGAACCCCTGGAGGGAAATTTTGACGGAATCGGAGTGCAATTTGAAATAATAAGGGATACGATTACAGTCGTTCATCCCATCCCCGGTGGACCCTCTGAAAAACTGGGAATCATGTCTGGTGATAAAATTATTAAAATTGATACCGAACTGGTAGTCGGTAAAAAAATCAACAATCAATTCGTGCTGGATCATCTGCGCGGGAAACGGGGTACAAAAGTAGGAGTTTCCATTTACCGTAAAGGAAAAAAGGAACTGATAGACTACCTTATCACCCGGGATAAAATTCCTATTAACAGTATAGATGCAGCTTATATGATTACCCCGGAAACAGGTTATATCAACCTGAATCGGTTTTCACAGTCTTCCATGCAGGAATTTACAGAAGCCGTATTTAAACTGAAAGCTGAAGGAATGAAAAGCCTTATCCTTGATCTGAGGAATAATTCCGGGGGTTATATGGGTACCTCGATCGATCTTTCAGATGAGTTCCTTGGTCCTAACCGGTTGATCGTTTATACCCAGGGACTTCGCAGCCCTAAAGAGGAATTTTTCTCTACTGCCAGGGGGCTATTTGAAAAAGGAAAGCTGGTGATTATGATCAATGAAAATTCGGCTTCTGCCAGCGAAATTGTATCGGGTGCTGTACAGGATTGGGATAGGGGAATCATCGTTGGACGGAGATCGTTTGGGAAGGGGCTGGTTCAACGCCCATTTCAACTTCCCGATAGTTCACAGATGCGCCTGACTACAGCAAGGTACTATAATCCTTCCGGCAAATGCATTCAGAAACCGTACCAGGCGGGAATGGATAATTACTACGAAGATTTCAGCCAGAGAGTCAGGCATGGTGAACTGGTGCATGCAGACAGTATTAAGTTTCCGGATTCATTGAAATTTTTCACCTCAAAGAAAAGGGTTGTTTACGGTGGGGGAGGCATCATGCCTGATGTCTTCATTCCCTGGGATTCAAGTTTGGTAAGTGATTATTATCTTGATCTTAGGCGAAAAAATGTGATTAATTCATTTGTCGGGGATTATGTGGACCGTGAGCGTAAAAACCTAAAGCAAAATTATCGTGTGTTTGCAGAGTTTGATAAAAATTTCACCCTGAATGAGGCTTTTATGAATACTTTTTTTGAAGCTGCAGAAAAAGCAGGGGTGAAAAAAGATGAAAAAGGATATATTGCTTCTGAAGTTTTGATCAAATCACAGATTAAAGGATTGATCGCCCAGAAATTATGGGATATGAATGAACTTTATGCGATTGTAAATCAAAGTGATCAGGAAGTCCAGAAAGCCATTGAGGTGATCAATAATGATGGTTTATTCGAAAGACTGCAGATCGATCATTGATTTTTAATTCAGCACCTTAGTTACCAGCTCGGCAGCATCAAGTAAAGTTATCGCTGAATGGACTTTTAATCCTGATGCGTCAATGATTTTTTTTCCTTCCTTGGCATTGGTCCCCTGAAGCCTGACGATGATGGGAACATTAATTTCGCCGATGTTGTGGCAGGCATCGACGACCCCCTGAGCAACCCGGTCGCAGCGTACGATACCCCCAAAAATATTCACCAAAATGGCTTTTACTGCCGGATCTTTTAAAATAATACGGAAACCTTCTTCCACCCTTTTGGCGCTGGCAGAGCCACCGACGTCAAGGAAGTTAGCAGGGTCGCCCCCTGAAAGTTTAATGATATCCATCGTGGCCATGGCCAGTCCGGCCCCATTTACCATGCAGCCGACATTCCCGTTAAGTTTCACATAATTCAGATCATGCCGTGTTGCTTCCACTTCAGTGGGGTCTTCTTCATCATAGTCCCGCATGGCTGCAATGTCAGGATGACGGAATAATGCATTATTATCGATCACGACTTTGGCATCTGCAGCCAGGATTTTATTGTCTGAGGTTTTAAAAACAGGATTAATCTCTACCAGGGAAGCATCACTTTGTTCATATGCTTTATATACGGCAAACACAAATTTGACCATATTTTTATAGGCATCATCTTTTAATCCGAGATGGAAGGCAACTTTCCTTGCCTGGAAAGCCTGAAGTCCGATTTTTGGATCGATTTCTTCCGTAAAAATCAGTTCCGGTGTCTCCTCAGCCACCTTTTCAATATCCATGCCTCCCCTGGGAGAGTACATCAGTATGGTATGACCCCTTTGCCTGTTGAGGAGGACACTCATGTATAATTCCGATGGTTCTGAGGGACCGGAATAAAAAATATTTTGTTCCACATATACCTTTCTGACAAGCTTTCCCTGAGCCGTTGTTTGGGGAGTCACCAATCTCATGCCCAGAATGGTATCAGCAGCTTCTCTGACCTCCTCAATAGACCTGGCTACTTTAACTCCACCCCCTTTACCCCGACCCCCTGCATGTACCTGGGCTTTTATGACCCATTTGTCAGTCCCGGTGGCTCCTGCCAGGTACTCAGCAGCTTTTACCGACTCTTCTATTGTATGTGCCAGAACACCTTCGGGAACAGCAACGCCATATTGCTTGAGAATGGATTTGCTTTGAAATTCATGTAAATTCATATCGGAACGGATTGTATTGGAAGATCAAAAATAGGAGTTTCTTACGGATATCCAAATCCCTGACGGTGGATTTTATTACCTTTGCACTTTCATAACGGATCTATGATATCTGCCCGCGACATTAGAAAATCATATGGCTCTCTTGAAGTTCTGAAAGGAATCAGCCTGGATATAAAAAAAGGCGAAATCATTTCCATTGTAGGAGCCTCAGGTGCTGGAAAATCAACCTTACTGCATATTCTTGGCACACTTGATATGGCAGATTCAGGGATGCTTGAACTCAATGGAATAACAATCCAGGGATTATCCGATCGGAAACTGGCGTCCTTCCGTAATCAGCATATTGGTTTTGTTTTTCAGTTTCATCATCTTCTTCCGGAATTTACGGCTTTGGAAAACGTCTGTATTCCCGCTTTCATTGCGGGGAAGAAGAAAAAAGATACAGCTCAAAAGGCGAAAAAAATTCTTGAATTCATGAACCTGGGGGATCGCATTCATCATCAACCTTCTGAGCTGTCGGGTGGTGAACAACAAAGGGTTGCAGTAGCCAGGGCATTGATGAACGACCCGGGGATGATCCTTGCCGATGAACCCTCAGGAAATCTCGATTCCGCAGCTTCTGTAGAACTGCATAAATTGTTTTTCCGCTTAAGGGATAGTTTTAATCAAACCTATGTCATCGTAACCCATAATCTTGAACTGGCAAATATGGCAGACAGAAAACTTACCATCAAGGATGGAATTATCCATTCATAAACGCAAGCTTGGCCGACTCATGAAAATGACACGATTCATTAAACCCTTCTCGATATTTATTATCTTTTTGATATCTGGCATAGTTTTCGGGTTATTTCGTCCGACAATTTTTCCGGTTATCGAACAGAAACCAAACGGAATTCATATTCTGAATAATGCAGTCCCTGATTCCACTCCTTTTCAGCGTGCCTTGTCCAGGGGTGATCAATATTTTAAAAACAAAGATTACCTGAATGCCAAAGCATCCTATCAGGTGGCCATCGATCTAGTCCCCACCGACAGCATCGCAAAAGTGAAACTGCATCAGACTATGGACATCCTCAGGTCGCAAAAGGCTCAGAATATCCTTTACGATGTAGCGCTGGCCAGCGCGGATAAACTTTTCCGGCAAAAGGATTATGAGAGGGCCAGGCAGGAATATGAAAACGCTTCCAGGTTAATGCCCTCTGAATCTTATCCAAGACAAAAAGTAAACGAAATCATTAAAATCCTGGTTGATCAACAGGTGTTGGAAGAAAATTACGCACAGTCTATCTCCAGAGCAGATGTTTTTTTTCATGACTCCAACTTCATGGCTGCCCTTCCGGAATATCAGATTGCCGCATCACTTAAACCGGAAGAAAAATATCCCGCCGACAGGGTAACTCAGCTTACGGCTATCGTTAAAGCCATGCAGGTTAGGGATGAGGCCTATAAAAAGATTATTGACCGGGCTGATCTGCTGATGAATACATTGAAATACTCGGATGCAGAAAAAGCATATAAGGACGCGCTTGTAATCAAACCAGATCAGGCTTATCCAAAAACAAAAATATCGGAAATTGACCGTATCCTTGCCAGGGAGAAGAGAATCGCCGAAGATTTCGATCGATACATCAATCTTGGCGACAGCTTATACATTGCCAAGGACTACCTCAGGGCAAGGGAAAATTATAAACTCGCTTTATCGGTTAAACCTGCCGAAGCCTATCCCCGGGAAATGGTCAGAAAAGCTGAAAGCCTGCTGACTACACAGGAATCAGAAATAGCTAAAAACATCGATGATCAATATTCTCTATACATAGCCAATGGAGATAGGCTTCTGGCTGAGAAATCATATGATGCTTCACGATCAGAATACGAGAATGCATTAAAAATCAAACCAGCAGAAATTTATCCACAAGAGAAACTGTCAGAAATCAAAGCAGAATTAGATAAACTGTTGAAAAACAAGAATCAGGTGGATCAGTACAATGCCCTTATTATAAAAGCAGATAAATTTTTCACCAGCAAGCAATATCAACCCTCACGGGACGCATACGAACAGGCACTCAAAATAAAACAGGGAGAATCCTACCCGGCTGAAAGAATCAGGGAACTGGATAGTATTTTCTCTGATCTGAGACGGCAAAAAGAATTGAATGAGAGGTATCAATCCATTCTTACACTTGCAGATAAACTTCTTTTGGATAAATCATACGAACAAGCCAGGACAGAATACCTGAATGCTGGCAGCTTGAAACCTGAAGAGCAATACCCTAAGAATAAAATTGCAGGAATCGATAAGATCTTATTGGAGATTGCAGCAAAAAAATCACGTGAGGAACAATTTGCTCAGCTTATTGTCAATGCCGACCTTCTTCTTTCGGAAAAATCATATGAGCAGGCCAAGGACACATACCTCCAAGCTCTTGAACTAAAGCCCGCTGAGCTTTATCCGAAAAATAAAATTGCAGAGATCAATCAGGCATTGGCAGCCATTAAGAAGCAGCAGTCAATAGATGCCCTCTATAATCAGTTATTAACTACTGCAGATCAACTGCTGGAAGCAAAAGATTACCAAAAGGCTAAAATGCAATATCAGGAAGCATTGAAAATTAAACCCATATCGGAATACCCCCAGTCAAGGATTAGAGAAATTGATCTTGCCCTTCAGTACCTGCAGCAACAGAAGATCCTGGATGATCAGTATGCAGCTATCGTACAAAAAGCAGATAAGTTCATGCTTGCCGGGTCTTACGAAGAGGCCAGGGCAGAATATTTGAATGCCGAATTATTAAGGCCTACGGATCAATACGTCAAAGATAAAATTGCTGAACTTGATAAGATAGCAACCGAAATTGCAGCCCGGAAAGCAAAAGAAGAGCAGTATGCGCAATGGATTAACAATGCAGATCAGCTTCTTGCAGCAAAGTCATATCCACAGGCTCTTGATGCATATCAGCATGCAACAGAATTAAAACCAGAAGAAACATATCCAAAATCAAAAATGTCTGAAATTGATCAGGTGCTTGCAGGGTTAGCTAAACAAAAAGAATTGGAGGCGTATTATACTCAGTTGATTTCTTCCGCTGATAAAGACCTTGTCGAGAAATCTTATGAATCAGCCAGGGCGAAATTCGTCGAAGCATTGACCCTTAAACCTTCTGAAATATATCCAAAATCAAAAATTTCTGAAATTGATCTAATCCAGGCCGAAATAAATAAAAAAAAGGTTTTGGATGACCAGTACACAGAAGCCTTGCAAAAAGCTGACAGCCTTTTTGCAGATCATTCCTATGCCCTTGCAAAATCTGCTTATCAGGATGCCGGATTGATCAAACCCGGAGAGCAATATCATAAAAATAAAATCGCTGAAACGGATAAAATCCTGGCACAAATAGAAGCACTCAGAATTCTGGATCAGCGTTACAGTGCTGCCTTGGCGAAAGCCGATAAATCCATGGAGGACAAATTATTTGAACAGGCCAGGATGGATTACATCAATGCTGGCAATATCAAACCTGAGGAGCAGTATCCTAAGGATAGGATTCTGCTTTTAGACGGTATTATTGCTGAAAATAAAGCGAAAGAAGAGTCATTTAAAACTTCAATAACAAAGGCAGATGATTTGCTGTTACACAACAAATACGATCAGGCCAAAGCAGAATATCAGCATGCATCCGCCATCAAGCCTGAAGCGACTTATCCCATTCAGAGAATAGCGGACATTAATAAAATTCTGGAAGAAATTCTTGGGAAACAACAGCTTTTTGATAACCTGATGTCGGGAGGAGATGCATTCCTGAAGGAAAAAGATTATTCTCAGGCATTGGCTTCTTATACCCAGGCCGGAGGATTGTTCCCTGAAGCTTCGGAGCCAAGGGAAAAATTAGCCTTGGTGAATGCCAAAATAGATTCCATCTATCGTGCCAACAAAGGTAAATACGATAAAGTGATCGGCGATGGCGATCGATATTTTAGCAATTATGAATATGATAAAGCTATTGATGCTTACAATGAAGCGATGACTATTCTCCCCATGGAAAATTATCCAAGGGAAATGGTTTTGAGAATAAGAAAAGTCATTACCGAGAATGCCATTGTGGATGTGTTTAAATCAACTGTTACCATTGCTGCCGGTGAAGAAAAGCAATTCTCCTTCACTCCAGTAAATATGGCTTCCAGGAAAGATAATTTCATATACATCAAACTGAGAAACCTTTCGGATAAGACTTTTAATGTTCTGTTACGTTATGGAAAAGACAAGTCTCCCGGTGGCGGGGTCGTGATTCGTAACGTCACCCCTGACGGCAAGGTCAACGAGCGTCTGATCAGTGTTAAGGATCAGGATACCTGGTACCGGATGGAAAATAACTGGATCAGTCTTTATCCCCAGGGTGGAGATATAGAAGTGTCGTTTATTCAGGTTTCCAGATCAAGATAAGGTTTCACAGGGCAAGGTGAAATGAAAGTTACTGCCTTTATCTGTTTCACTTTCCACCCATATCTTTCCTCCGTTTTTTTCAAGTAGTTCTTTACAGAGGATAAGCCCCAGCCCGGTACCTGTTTCTTTTGCAGTACCTGTTCGGGTATAAGAAATGTCTATGCGAAATAATTTATCCAGGTCTTCAGTTGACATTCCGATGCCCGTATCTTTGATCAGGACTTCGATAAATCCAGGCAGTTTTTCTGCCATGATGTCAATCTTTCCCCCTTCAGGTGTGAATTTAATGGCGTTAGATATCAAATTCTGAAGTACAGAACGGATCATGTTATGGTCAGCTTTAACCATGTATTTCTTTCCTGAACGGTAGGTCACCCTGATATTCTTTTTTAAGGCATTGCCGTGAAAAAGGTCAACAGCCTCTTCAATCATATTGGAAAGATCCAGAGTCTCTGGCAGGAAATCCATCTTCCCTGATTGTAATCTGCTCCATTGCAGTAGATTCTCAAGGAGACCATAAACATTTTTGATGGATTCCCTAAGGATTCTGATATAAGTTTTTCTTTCCGTTTCGGTCAGTGTTTCATATTCATTGGCCAGGATTTCTGTGTACCCGAGCAAGGCATGAAAAGGTGATTTCAGATCATGGGCAAGAATCGAGAAGAATTTATCTTTACTGATATTGGATGCTTTTAGCTCCCTGGCAAATTGTTCTATTCTTTCTTCAGCAAACTTCCTGACCCTGATTTCATTCTCCAGTTTTTTCTTAGCCTCAAAAAATGCTTCCATGCGTTCAGAGATAGCAAAAAACTCTACATCCTTTTTCCGTATTTTATACAGGGGAAGTGGGTCTTCATTACTCAGACTCTGTGCGATTCGACTTAAAGGGGAGGTAATCCATCTTCTGATGAAAAGTGAAAAGATAATAATGACCAGTAGAGCGACAAAGATCGGGATTACAGTAAAGTACAGGAATAATTTCCGGTCAAGCCCCAACTGTGTTCTGGGAAGGAAATCAAGGCGTGCGATGACCCTTCCGTAGGCATCGTGGATGAATTTCTGAACAACGACCATTTCTTTTTCTTTCCGATCTTGAGCATATGCTTGTTGAGTTAATTTTTCAACAGGAACAATCTCGAGATTTGCATTCGCAGCATTCTGCAGATCAATAAGATATTGCTGGTTCCACAGCCTTCCTGTAACCAGCCAGCCCAAAGCCGGTGTTTTACGTTTGATGTCGATGGTGGGAACAATGGATGCGCCAAAGATTTCCATTATTCCGTTTTGATGAAGAAGAAAAAAATGAAAACTGGTATGAAGAAGGGAGGCTTTTTTCAGGTTCTCCACAGGAATGAATAACTCCGGGAACTGAAAGTGAGAAGAATCTATAACAGTGTATAGTAGCTCGAATGCTGGATTATAAACCTGAATAAAACTAAAACCAAGGGTTTCATAGATCGTGCCCAGGTTGTCATTGGCCCAGTTTGATCGGTGATTACGGACAAAAGCGACCAGTTCATCCCATGCAGCATCATTCAAAGTACTTTTCAGAAAACTCTCTTTTTTAATATTCAGAATGCTTTGAATACTGGCCTTCGAATTTTCATGGTAAACATAATTGAAATTATGTTCTTGCTTTGTTCTGGCAAAATGATAGGCAAAGGTACTACCCAACATAATAATGGCTGCCAGCACGATCAATCCTATTATTTTTGTCCGAAGGGAAAGCATAGAATAGTCGATTATGAACGATCAAGGATTGGACGGAGTATCTTCAGAATCTCACTTTTTGTAAATGGCTTTGAAAGATAACCGCTGCATCCTTCTTTTATTAAACGTTCCCGGTCGCCGAAAAGTGTATATCCGGTCAGGGCAATGATTGGAATATCCTGATATCCTTCTACCTTCCTGATGGCCTGGGTAGCCTGAATACCGTCCATGCCCGTACCGAGGTTGATATCCATTAGGATAACTGAATATTTTTTCTTCTTCACTTTTGCTATCGCTTGGCTTCCATCTGATGCCCAGTCCATCTTATAGTGTTGTTTTAGATATGCAAAGGTTAGCTGCATATTCACCTCATTGTCCTCAACCAAAAGAATTTCCTTTTGTGAGGGTAAGACGTTTTCATTAGTCAATGTTTCATAGACATCATCGGATGTATGGATGGTTGCATCCCGGGGTCCCAAAGGCTGTTCCGAAAAGGGAATTTCAATTAGAAATTGAGTGCCTTTACCTATCTTGCTGCTTACTTCTATGGTACCGCCCATCAGATGAATCATCTTTTTTGCAATGGTGAGACCGATGCCGGACCCTTCAAATCCACGATTATGTCCTTCACTAACTTGACGAAACTCGTCAAAAATAATCCGGATATGTTCTGTGGAAATACCAATGCCGGTGTCTTCAATTTGTATCAATAACCATCGCTGTGAGCTTATTATCTTTTCCCTGACCATGATTGAAACCCCGCCTTCATAGGTGAATTTAATAGCATTGTCGAGAATGTTGGTAATCGATTGAATAAAAAAGAAATGGTCAAGATAGCCAGGATTTGATGTGACCTCTATTAAGTTGAGGTATAATCCCTTAAGCCTTGCCTGGGGATGATAAATTTCCATCATCTGCCCAAATAACTTGTCTGGATAGGCTTGTTGGAAATTCAAGGCATTGTTTCCTGATTCCAGCTGAGTAAGTTGTAAAATGGAGTCAAGGGTACGCATCAGTCGTTTTCCGGAATTATGGATATGTTTTGCCATCCCGGAAAATTCGAGATTCCCCAACTCATTGGTCAGAATTTCCGAAAAACCTAGAATGCTGTTCAAAGGCGTTCTCAGCTCATGGCTCATATTATTTAAAAGGGTGGATTTCAGACGGTCGGATTCTTCAGCTTTTTCTTTGGCTGAGATGAGCTCTTTTTGTAATAACTTTCTTTCCGTAATGTTTCGGCTGATCGACAATACCTGATCCTTATCAACATAAACCTGCCGTGATTCATAATAATTGATTGTTCCGTTGATCTCCAGTTCATATTCCATATTGATGATATCCCTTGTCGACAGACATTCTTCGATGACTTTTTTGAATCTTTCAACAAATGAGGAATCAAAGAACTCAGTGATATTATGTCCGATGATCATTTCCATCGGTGCCAGAAGCTGACTGGTGTCGTAAGCATAACAATCGATAAAATTACCTTCTTTGTCATACAGAAACATAAGGTCAGGAAGCGCCTTCAGAATGGCCTTGTTTCTAATATTTACCATGGCCAGGTCCTTCTCAATCTGCTTCTCCTTGGTAATATCCCTGGCACTTCCCACGACCCCCATCATATTCCCATCTGTATCAAGAATAGGCGCTTTATTGACATCAAGAATCAAAAATTGCCCCTGAACATTACCGAATTCTTCAAAGCTTCCTTCTTTCTTGGTCTGAAAAATCACTTCGTCTGAGTCCGTACATATTTCTCCGAAGGTATGCCATTCAGGCTGATCAGGATGGTTTTTCCTTTCACGCTCAGCAAAATATAAATCTGTTTTTCCAATGGGTTCTTCGGTATCAACAGCTTTGAGTAATTTATCACAAATGGCTTTATTAGTGAAAAGGAAACGTTTTTTCATGTCTTTTGCCCAAACCAGGTCGGGCATATTATCTGCCATCAGTCGAAACATTTCTGAGGAATATTTATATCGTGTTCGACTCTCTATCAGTTCTTCCTGTATTCTCTTCGTCTCTGTGATGTCATAGACTAAACCAATGATTCCTTGAGGATTGTTATTGTTATCATGGACAAGCACCTTACGGGTTGCATAAGTTCGTTTTTCTCCGTCTACTGTAATTTCCTCTTCAAAACCCTCCATGATCTCTCCGGTATTGATGACCTTAATATCTGTTTGCTGGTAACTTAAGGCTCGTACCTCCTCATAAAAATCAAAATCAGTCTTTCCCACAATGTGTTCGGGAGTTGTCTTAAGTTGTTTACAAAACGCTTTATTGGCGGCAACATATTTCCCTTCCAGGTTTTTATAAAAAACCATGGCAGGAAGATAATCAATAATCGTTTCAAGGATCAGTTGTTCGTTAGTTTGCGGAAGTTTCTGCATGGAAATATCAATAAGCTTCAGTGACATTTAATGGTTGACTGCATGAGTTCAAGTAAGCCTTGCTGGCTAAAAGGTTTTCCTAAATAGTGACTGCATCCGCCGGCAAGTAATTTCTCCTGATCCCCTGACATGGTATATCCTGTTATTGCAATGATTGGAACATCTTGATAATGATCGAGTTTGCGTATTTCCTTGGCCGCTTTTAAGCCGTCGATACCAGGTCCAAGGTTGATGTCCATCAGTACACCGTCAAATTGTTGCATAGAGGCCATACTGATGGCAGCATAGGCATCTGAAGCTCTTTCCGTTCTGAATTTTCCTTTCAGATACAATTTGATGATTTCTGCATTGTCATCATTGTCTTCCACGATCAGGATAAGGGGAAGTTCGCGTGGCTCATAGATATGCAGTGTGGGTGTATCGGTGCTTACAGGAGTATATTCGAGATCCACTTTCGTCTCCCGACTGAAATTCAGGGAAGCCGGTAGCCATAAAGTGAAAATGGAACCAAGCCCGACTTCACTTTCCACGGTTATATATCCATTGATCATCCCTGCCATACGCTGAGCAAGCGTCAAGCCTAATCCATTTCCCTCGTAACTGCGATTAAATCCTTCGCTAAGTTGCCTGAATTCATGAAATATGGTTGAGAAGTGCTCTCTGGATATTCCTATTCCTGTGTCTTTGATAAGAATTACTATCCGTGATTCATCATTGACTTTTCTGATGTCGGCCTCGATGGTGATTCCTCCCTGGTGAGTAAATTTTACGGCATTATCTATAAGATTGAAAAGGATCATTTGCAGCAGGTTTTCATCTGCAAGGGCAATGAGGTTGTCCTTCAATTCCGTGATTAGGTATAAGTTTCTCTCATTGGCAACGGGATAAAAAGGCTGAAGTGTGGAATGAAGTGTTTTCTGAACATTGATTTCCTGAAGTTTTAATTTTGATTTTGTACCCTCAAGGTCAGCAAGATCAAGAATGGATTTCAGAGTGATCATCAGTCTCTGCCCTGCTGTATGGATTTTCTGTGCAAAAAAAACAATATCAGGATCATGGGATTCAGAAGTAATTAAGGCGGCAAAACCCAGTATGGCATTCATCGGCGTCCTGAATTCGTGACTCATATTGGCCATCAGGGAGGTTTTCAGGCGATCAGACTCTTCCGCCTTCAACCTTGCCTGATGTAAATCTTCTTCAACTTTTTTTCTGTCGGTAATATCCATGATCATCCCCAGGATATTTTCTCCTTCTGCGAAGGAACTGATCAAAACATGTCGAAAGTTCCCTTTTTTTGAGACCAGGGTTAGTTCATGTTGATGAGTGGATTTTTTTTCATTTAGTTGAGCTAAAAAAGAATCACGGTCTTTCTTGTTTTTGTATGTTTTCAAAATGTCATAGGACAATGCCTCCTCTATGGATTCAAATTCAAGTATGTCGGCCAAAGCCTGGTTGACATAAAGTATTTGACCTGCAAAGTTGGTTTTATAAATACCGATGACCGCATTATCCATAATATTTCGGTGATTTTCTTCGCTTTCCTGTAGCCGGAGGATTAACTTGCGATTTTCTTCCGTTTTGATCACAAGGGAAATAGGATCAGTTAAGGAGGATGCGAAGTCTTGTTCTTCAAGGGTCCAATTTTTCTTAGTCCCTGACTTTTCACAGCACAAAACTGCTCTTAACTTTCCCTCAATGTTAATGGGGATATCCATTTTCGATTGAATGCCAAGGATTGAAAAAGGAGGGTAAACTAATTCTCTGTAGCAGACATTTGCGGTAAGGTCATCAGCCGCAATACAATTGTTTTTTTTCAAGGCATCGAAATAATCCGGATAATCTTTAAAAAGCATCCGATCTCCTGATTCATGGGTATTTTTTTTTCTATCAAAAAGATCAGTGCAAATAATGCTGTTGTCAACATTATCGGTAATCCAGATACTGACTCTTTCGATATCAAAAAAAACGGCTACTGTTTCAGTAATGTGTTGAAATATTTCACAGTTTACATCTAATACCCTCTTGGTTAAATCCAATAGGATATTTTGTTTTCTGATGATCTGTTCGAGTCTTTCATTTTGGGAGTTCATGGTTTCAAACAAGTGTTTTTTATATGTAATCATGGAGTTGCAGAAAATGGAAAGACAATATCAATAAACGATAAAAATAGGATTTTTTTTTGGATTGGTTGTAATTCCTGAATTTTATTCAAGGATGATCAGACTGATTTCAGGCCTCATCCCGATTCTTCCGGTATATCCTATGGTACCAAGACCTTTGTTCACATTAATGTATTGTTGTATGGAGTGATCGGGATTTTGATATAAACCACAACAATGCGGATAGATTATGCTGACAGGACACCAATGAATGCCTAAACCTTCTATACCGATTTGCCCCCCATGGGTATGGCCAGACAAGGTAAGTCCAATCTCGGGATACTCTCGGCTGATTATACTATCCCAATAGGTGGGATCATGTGACAAAAGGATTTTTACTAAAATATTTTCTGTTCCTTGTGAAGCCTTTGCGATATCTCCCAATCGCTGAAACCTATGGGTTGCCCCCCAGTTTTCTACTCCGATCAGAGCAATGCTGTCATATCCTTTATATAGTATGATGTTCTCATTCCTTAATAATTTCCATCCAATCTGATGGTAATAAGATACCAGGTCTTTCATATTTTGTTCCTTAGTATCAGGCTTTTTCCATATGATATAATCCCCATAATCATGATTTCCGAGAACGCAAAAAACCCCCATTGGAGCCGACAATTTTTTTAAAATCTCCTGATAGCCATTTCCATCGGCAGTGGAATAATTGAACATATCCCCTGTAAAAACGATAATATCTGGTTTAAGCTTTTTGATTCTGGATATTGCTTCCGACAACTTTTTTTTGGATAACCAGCTTCCCAGATGGATATCTGAAATCTGAACAATTCGGAATCCCTTAAATGACGATGGTAATCTCTTTAAGCTCACATGATTTTCTGTTGTGATGAAATTATATCTTCCCCAAATCATCCCGGAAAAAAGCAGGAGAAACAAAAAACTACCAAGCAGACAGGTGATTAGAAAAAAGCATTTTTTTCTTATTATCTCATGGTATTTTTTTTTATCCTTTTTTGAAATACATGATTTAAGAAAAAGGAAGATGCGATGCAAATCAGTCAGCAATAATCCTGAAATGGGAATCAAAGCGCTGATGGAGGCAATGATTAAAAGGCTCACTACCTCTGCCTTAAGGATTACCGGCCATAGCCGGAATGGGTAAAAAAAACCGAGTACGATCAGGCAGAGAAGGAGAAGAGGCGGCGACCAGAATACGAGCTTTAATATAGTACGCAGTTTCTTATGCGGTTTTTTAAAAAACTGCACTATCCCACTCCATAAGTACAGGGTCAGGATTAGATACACAAGAAGCAGGATTAAAATACCCGAATACTTCGGGAAGGCAGGATGGAGAATGAAAAAAACAGCCAGCGATAGCAGAACCACTATCACCGGCTTCAGAATTTTTTTCATTTATTTGTTTTTCACATAATTGATGAGCCCTTTTGCTTCGAAAATCTCAAGTAGTTTAGCTGGTAAAGGAGCGAAAGCAAATTTTTCCTGGTTCACCTTAACAAAACCGTTTTCGAAGTCAATAGATACGGTATCTCCCTGCTTGAAAGCCTTCACGGCATCGGGTACAAGGATGATCGGGAGTCCCTGGTTTACAGAAGAGCGGTAAAAAATCCGGTTAACTGATTTGCATATCACAGCTTTTATGCCTGCATAGGCCAATCCCACGGAAGGGTGTTCCCTTGAGCTTCCACAACCGAAGTTGGCGCCGGCAATAATGATATCACCTTGCTTCACCCTTTCTGAAAAGCTGTTGTCAAACCCCTTGAATAAATGAGGCATAATCTTTTCCGGTTCCGTACTTTGAACATTATATGTCAGGTTTCCAGCAAACATCTGATCGGTATTCAGGTTGTCCACATCGCTGTAGTTCCAGATTCCGGATGCATAGCGATCATCCTTTTCTGCAATATCAACCTTGGCGCTTTGGGGGCTATGGTATGGATATTGGTCATGGGATGGGATTCCCCTGGGATCGGTAATTTCCCCTTTTAATGCAGATGTGGCTACGGTAGCCGGGGAAGCAAGATATACGAAGGAGGCGGGATTTCCCATGCGTCCTTTGAAATTGCGGTTGGCTGTTGAAATAATATTGTATCCATCTGCAGGAATTCCTTGACCTGTCCCAAGGCAGGGGCCGCAGGAAGAGGAAAGGACATTAGCACCGGCTTCCATGAAAATTTCAATGAGGCCTTCTTTCATCGCTTGCAAATAAATTTCTTTGGAAGCAGGAATGATTTGTAATTGCATGTATTTAGGAATTTTTCTGCCATTTAAAACAGCAGCCGCTTCACGTAAATCCTCGAGGCGTCCGTTAGTGCAAGTCCCGATAAGCGCTTGTTGAATCTTTGTCCCCTGAAGTTCCGCCACAGCTTTGACATTGTCCACATGATGTGGAGCCGCAACGACTGGAAAAATTTCATTCAGCCGGATGTTGATTTCTTTTAGGTAATCGGCATCCGGATCTGCCCAGATTCCATCCACTTTATGTCCAAAGTGTTTCTCAAGGACTTCATCAGCGGGAAATACTGCATTCTTGGCACCCATTTCCGAGGCAAGATTGGAAAGTACCATACGATCTGAAATACTCAGGGTGCTGACACCTTCGCCATGATATTCGATCGACATGTAATCAGCCCCACTTGAACCTATCATTCCAATGATCCATAAGGCCAGATCCTTGGCAAAAACTCCGGTTGGCAGTTTTCCGGTCAGGGTGATTTTTAAACTTTCAGGAATCCTGAACCAGGTTTCACCCTGTTTCCATAATCCTGCAGTCTCTGTGCGGTCGATTCCTGCAGCAAAAGCGTTATACGCTCCGGCTGTACTGGTATGACTGTCGCTGCCAACAATGATCATTTTAGGCCGGGCATAATTCGCCATCAATTGATGACAAATTCCATCTCCAACGTCATGGAATTTTTGAATACCGAATTTTTCCACAAATTCACGGATCACCTGATAATCATTGGCAAGTTTAGAATTGGTGGGTGGGGCATTATGATCAAGGGTGATCAGCAATGCATCGGGATTGGCCAGGGTGCTGCCTCCCATTTTTTTAAATGTACTGTATATACTCGATGTATTGTCGTGGGACAGAATGATATCCGGTCGGGCAAAAACAATGGCTCCCTTTTCTGCTCCGAAAATCTTTTCTGCGAATGTTTTTCCTTTCATTGTCATTGATTTTATGGATTGCTTAACGACAAAAATAAAAATATTTTGCTAAACCCACGGGATTTTCTAATTTTGCAGCCCCAATAACCGGATAGATTGGTTATTGGGTTTTTGGAGAGGTGGGTGAGTGGCTGAAACCAACAGTTTGCTAAACTGTCGTACGGGAAACTGTACCGGGGGTTCGAATCCCCCCTTCTCCGCAAAGCAGATGTGCCTGTCTGACGAAAGGTGGAGGTGGGGGTTTTAAATTAGTGTGTGAAAAAAAGAGACATGTTTGATTTTGAGAAATTGGATGTATATCAAATTGTAAAGGCGCAGAACCTTAAGGTGCTTTCTATCTTGAAATCAAATCAGTCCATTGATCCATATATAATGGATCAATGGAAAAGAGCCAGTCTCAGTATCCTTTTTAACCTGGCTGAAGGCACCGGCCGCATGTCAGAACAGGATAAACGTCACTTTTTGACCATCGCAAGGGGAAGCGTATATGAATCCGTTTCCATTCTCACACTTATAAAAGATCTTAATTGTATCACAGAAAAAGAATACAACGAACTGTACCAGGGTTATGAGTCATGCTCCAAAATGCTGCTCGCCATGTACCGTTCCTACGGAAAATAATTGAATCTCAACACACCACACACTCACACCCATGCCCCTGCCTGCCGGCAGGCAGAAACATCCACTTCGGGGTATAGCGTAGCCCGGTTCATCGCGCCTGCTTTGGGAGCAGGAGGTCGCAGGTTCGAATCCTGCTACCCCGACCAGCAAAATCAAGGGTTTCAGAAAATAAAGATCTGAAACCCTTGATTTATTATAACCCTATAGGAACTCCGTGAATTTTGGCCAGCTACATCAAAAATCATGTGACCATGTTTTCTGACAAGAATTTCTTGAAATTTAAAAGGAAAAATTGTAATTTTGATTGGAAGAAGTTTTAAATGCTTAGCTTTAAATCACGGATATGACATTTTCCGAAAAGATAAAAAATAATCCTCGCCTGAAGGAACTGGCTTCCTGGGCTTTGATTCCTCGCAATCAGGCACGCCCGAGGAAATGGGTAATCTGGTTTCTTAATCCTTTTATCCATCATAAAGGAAAAAGAACCACGATCTGTAGACACAGTAGGATGGATATTTTACCTTTTAATCAATTCTACATTGGGGACGATTCAACCATAGAAGATTTCACAACAGTTAACAACGGAGTGGGAGATATATGGATCGGCGACCGTACACGCATTGGTCTGGGTTGCACGCTGATCGGTCCAGTGAAAGTTGGGAACGACGTCATGATTGCTCAGAATGTAGTCATTTCTGCCTTAAATCACAGATATGAGGATGATAGCCTTCCGATTTCCCGTCAGGGAGTGACAAAAAATCCCATCGTGATAAAAGATGAAGCGTGGATCGCTGCCAACTGTGTAATCCTTTCAGGAGTTACCATAGGGAAACATGCGGTAGTATCAGCAGGGAGCGTAGTGAGAAGAAATGTACCTGCTTATTCGATAGTGGCCGGAAACCCGGCAAGCGTGGTAAAACGACAGAATCCTGTCACTAAAATCTGGGAATGGAAAATCTGAAAATCAAATCCTTCATGGACAGCAATGAAGATTTTTTATATCACCCAAGACCTTTTACAGAGATTGAGTTGTGGAAAGGGATCCGCCGGGAACAATGGTATAATCCCCTATGGCAAAAGAAAAATGCCATTCGTAGCGTTGATACCTTAAAAAAAGTTATCCTGCTTAATGAATATCAGGAAAATGAGATAAAAAGAACTGTCGAAACCTTGAGAAAACAGGGGAAAGAACCCCTGAGGATTACACCTTATTATGCTTCCCTTATGCAGCAGGATCCTTTTCACCCCAGGATGATGAAAGGTGAAAAAGGTGAAAAACGACTTGACCCCATCTTCTGGCAAAGCGTACCTACCCCTGCCAATCTCCTGTTCCCCGATACAGGCGTGGAAGGCGCTATGGGAGAAGGCAGCAGGTGTTTCGGGGCTGTTTACCAACGCTATCCAAACAGGGTAGCGCTGTTTGTTGCTGAAAATACCAGTTGCGCATCCTATTGCGTTCATTGCCAACGGTCGAAATCGCTTGATGGAACGGTGGATGTGAATATCTCGGAAATTAATAAGGGTTTATTCTATATCGGGTACAACAGGAATATCAATGAAGTTCTCGTTACAGGCGGGGATGCCCTGATGATCAATAAAAACCGTTTAAAGTATATCCTTGAAGAACTGAGCAAAATTCCCCATCTCAGGGTAATCAGAATCGCAACCAGGATGCCTGTTGTACTTCCCATGGGGATTACGGATGAACTACTTGAACTTATCAACAAATCAGCCAACAGATACACACAGGGTAATGAAAAATATGTATATTTCATGATTCATATCAACCATTACCAGGAAATTACGGAAGATTTATCGGCGGCTGTAAAAAAAATCCGCAATCATGGATTCACGATTAGGAATCAGACAGTTCTCCTGAACCATGTCAATGATTATTTCAAGACCCTGGCTGAAACCTTCAGGAGGATGTTCTGGATTGGAGTACATCCGTATTACCTCCTGCAATGCCATAAAGAAAAAGGCATTGTCCATTTTATCACCCCGGTGCAAATCGGGAAAATTTATATCAAACATCTTCAGGGGTGGATATCCGGGATTACCATGCCCAGGTATGCAGCCAACATTGAAGGAGGAGGTGGGAAAGTGTTGCTGATGCCTTCAGGTCATGATACGCTTAACTTGGAAAATGCCATCGATGAGAGGATTTCCGAAAGCTTTGCCATCATCTATACTTGGGATGGGAAAAAAATTTATAAGTATGAATCTTTAGGCAGATCCACCCGGAAAGAATTTGCCAAGGCAGAAAGAATCATGCATAAATTCATTGGGAGGAAAGGCGTTTTTTGCCCTAAGGTGATTATCGTTGACAATTCTGGCAATCACCTGGAAACAACCCACAGGACAAAACTGCCGTTATTCGAAAAATTTAAAAAATCAGAACTCCTGGGATATGAAATTCACCAGGAAGATATGCCTCTTACCAATCCATCTGATATCCGTGAAGAGTTAGAGAATAAATTCCTTTTTTCACAAAGGGACAAAGCAATGCTGAAAAAGATTCCCGAAGGGGATTCTCCATAAGGGATTTCATTGATATTAGAAAAAATCATTCCAGCGCCCCTGGGTAAGCCCATTGGCGGTTTCTTTTTTATCCTCGACCATCTCCTTTTTGGCCAGATCCCTGAATTCATTCCTTTTTCTAATAACCGGGCCAAATAACTCCCAATGCCGCTCATTGTATCCATTCAGGATTTCCTTCCTTTCCGTCTCCGTTTCTCGTGCATGTTTTTCATACAAAGCGGTGAGGTCAGGCGTCATTTTGAAGAAATCATAGTCCTTGGAAGTGATTTTATCGAGCAGACTCTTTTCCCATGACAAGGTCCGCTGAAAGTTCTTCAATGTTGTTTCTACAAAATGATGCAATTTCAGGGATTCAAGTATGGTTTCATAGCCGACCTTCAGCAATTTGTCATCCTGAATCAGCAACTGTAAACGCCCGAAAGAAACATTTGCCCGGTTGTAATACTCTCTTAAATGGATAATTTTCCCGCTGAGTTCAGAATAATTTGTATGGTTGTAATCCTGAACCCCGATGTTTAAACCATCCCAGATCCATTCATTCAGATGAGTGAAAAAATCAACCAGAGCTGAACGGTTTTCAGCAAAACGCATATGCTCCTTGTTCGTAACCAGGTTAAGGTTCGCTGTGAGCGGCTTACTGTCCCCCGGGGATTCTTTCCCTTCAGGTCTCTCCTGTTTATGAAAAAAATCTTTTTTCCAGAAACGGAAAATTAAAAATACTAAACTACCCGTCAGAATGACTTGCAGGATAATGAAAAGTGTATTTGGTGAGTCCATATTGGAATTTTTTGGGGCATATATTTAGCAAAAATCAGGCCAAATTATTAAAACATTGAAATTCAATGATATAAATTTTTTTTAAAAATAAATATTTTCAAAAAGTGTCAAAAAATTAGACAGTAGTGTCAAAAATTTAGACACTTTTTCTATTTTTGTATAAAATGTACATCCCATGACACAGAAAGGTAATTTATTGATTGTCGAAGATAATCCTGAGATTCTTGAAGCCTTGCATTTTTTTCTGGAAGATGAATTCAACCAGGTAGATGCACTCACCAATCCGAATTTAATCCCCGGTTCATTAAAAAGTAATGACTACGACCTGGTATTACTTGATATGAATTTCACTTCTGGCATTAACAATGGGAATGAAGGTTTATACTGGCTGAATGAAATCATGAAGATAGACCCAACTATTTGTGTGATCATGATGACAGCATACGGCGATATAGAACTGGCAGTTAAAGCCATGAAATATGGGGCTACTGATTTTGTGCTGAAACCCTGGGATAACGATAAACTGCTGGCCACTCTGAAAACTGGTCTTAAACTCAGGCATTCTTCCATTGAACTGAAAAAGCTTACGGTTCAGACTGCTGATTCTGAAACTGACCTGAAACAGCAATTTCCTGACTTCATAGGGGAATGCCCTTCCATCCAAAGGGTCATGGAAATCGTGGAAAAGGTGTCCAAAACTGATGCCAATATTCTTATCACCGGGGAAAACGGTACAGGAAAAGGTCTGATCGCTAAGGAAATTCATCGTCTGTCGGAACGAAATAAAGGAACCATGATTACGGTTGATTTATCCTCTATCCCCGTGTCACTGTTTGAAAGTGAGCTATTCGGTCATAAAAAAGGTGCATTTACTGATGCCAGAACCGACAGAATCGGCAGGTTTGAATCTGCTAACGGAAGTACTTTATTTCTCGATGAAATAGGAAATCTTTCGTTGAATATGCAGACCAAGATTCTAAATGTATTACAAGAACGCCACATTGTTCCATTAGGGAGTAACAGTGCTGTCCCGATCAATATTCGTTTGATCTGTGCCACCAATAAAAACCTTGAGAAAATGGTTATGGAAGGTCTTTTCCGCCAGGACCTTCTATTCAGGATCAATACCATTCAAATCGATTTGCCCCCGCTAAGGGAAAGGGGTAACGACATCGAGCTTATGGCAGGTTATTTTCTTGATAAGTTTACCGTTAAATACGAACGCGGGCAGATGTCTTTCAACAAAGAATCCCTTAATGCCCTGAGAAATTATACTTGGCCAGGAAATATACGTGAACTTGAACATTCGATAGAAAAGGCTGTGATTCTGGCAGAAGGAAAAATGATCAAGGCAGATGACCTTTTCCTGAAAAAAGTTCCTTTTCAACATCTCTCCAATGACAGTCCACTAGCCTATGATGATTATGAAAAAGAAATTCTTCATAAAACTTTGCTCAGAAATATGGGTAACTTGTCTATTGCCGCCAAAGAGTTGGGCATAACCCGCCAGACTATCTATAACAAGATCAGGAAATATGGTCTCTAGACGATACTATCACTTCCTCATTCTTCGTATCCTTTTAATTGCACTTTCATGTCTGTTGCTGTTTTTCTGTGTTTTTACACTCCCCAATATATCCCTGATCATCATTGTTTTTCTAGCATTTCTTGGCCAGGTAATGGCGTTGATCCGTTACCTGAACAAAATCAACCGCAAACTTGAAGATTTTTTTATCTCCCATATAAGCGGAGAAGTCACAACCAGCTTTATCCGCAACAAAAAAAAGGATGAGTTCTCAGAAATGTACGATTATTTTAAAAAACTTAACCTGAATTTAGAATCGTCAAGAGTGAGGTATGAAATCCAGAACAATTACTTCAAAACCCTGGTGGATCATGCGGCTGTCGGTTTGATTTCCTTCACTTCCGATGGAAAGATTGAATTTTACAATGATGCCACCAGACGGATTTTTCAGATGCATGTGATGAAGAACGTGGATAAACTGGATTGTTATAAAGAGGGATTGAGTAATCACCTTATCCATCAGGCTACCAACCAAACGGATGTGATTCCTGTTATTATCAAAGGAGAATTAATCCAGATGGCCATTCGCAAAGTGATCTTTAAAACGGATGAGAAAACCATACATCTGGTTTCTATTCAAAACATAAAACCGGAACTGGAACAGAAGGAAATTGAATCCTGGCAGCAGCTTATCCGGGTTCTGACCCATGAAATCACGAATTCCATTACTCCCATTATTTCCAATGTTTCTTCCATTATCAGCTTGTACAAAGATAAAAAGACCGGTATGATGAAATCTCCGGAATACCTGTCTCCCGGAATCATTAAAAAGACCCTGAAGGGCCTTGAACTTATCGAAAACAGGAGTGATGGTTTGGTTCAGTTTATTGCTAATTACAGGGAAGTCACCCGTTTGCCCAAACCAAATTTTTCTCTGATCAATGCGAGGGAATTACTGGATATGGTTCTCATGCTTTTTGAAGGAAAGAGAAGAGAAAAAAATATCCGAATGGTGGTTGATTGCCATCCAAACCTTCTTTTTCATGCAGATAAAGTGTTACTTGAACAGGTGCTGATCAACCTGGTCAAAAATGCCGCTGAAGCTTGTTCAGAAATTGCCTCTCCAAGGATTATTTTGAGGGCTCGATCACAACAGGAACGAGTAATTATTGAAGTGGAAGATAACGGAAACGGGATTCCCTCCGAGGTAGTGGATGACATCTTTGTCCCATTTTTTACTACCAAAGCTGAAGGATCAGGAATAGGTCTTAGCCTTTCCCGCCAAATTATTCGCCTGCATGGTGGAAGCCTTGATTTGCAGATTTCCAGGGAAGGGAAAACAGTTTTTGTTATAAAAATATAATCAATCAGATTCTCTCATTGACGATTTGTCCGTCGAAAAGGTTCACAATCCTGCTGCTGTATTCCGCATCCCTTTTGGCATGGGTTACCATGATAATGGTACTGCCTTCTTCGTTGAGTTTTGCCAGCATGTTCATGACTTCTTCTCCTCTTGATGAATCCAGGTTCCCTGTGGGTTCATCTGCCAAGATTAAACTGGGTTGCATGACCACAGCCCTGGCAATGGCCACCCTTTGTTGCTGACCACCCGATATTTGCATAGGGAAATAATGCTGACGGGCAAGGATACCTAATTTGTCAAGTGTGTAAATCACCCGTGTTTTTCTTTCTTTGATGGGAATATTCAAATAGATCAGCGGTAGCTCCACGTTTTCGAATACAGTCATTTCATCGATCAGGTTAAAATTCTGAAAGATAAATCCGATTTTATGTTTCCTTAGTCGTGTCCTTTGTTTTTCATTCAAGTCGGTAACATTTTCACCTAGGAAAAAGTATTTTCCTTGACTGGGTTGATCCAGCAGGCCTAGAATATTTAGAAGAGTCGATTTTCCGCAACCGGAGGGTCCCATAATGGCGACAAATTCACCGGAATCAACCGAAAGGCTAACTTTGTTCAGTGCCAGGGTTTCCACCTCATCGGCGGAAAAAATTTTGGTCAGTTCATGAGTCCTGATCATAGTTCCTTTATTATTATCATCCAAGTTCAAGCTGGTTTCTGACCAATTCATAATAGGCTCCTTTTTTTTGTGTCAAGCTGAAATGATTTCCTTTTTCCACTATTCTTCCTCTTTCAAGGACAACGATCTGATCGGCATTTCTAACTGTACTGAGTCTGTGAGCAACCACGATCACTGTCTTCCCCCTGAAAAATTCATTAAGATGTTCCATGATTACTTTTTCATTGTTGGCATCAAGTGCGTTGGTGGCTTCATCAAAAAAAAGGTATTGCGGATTACGGTAAACGGCTCTGGCAATTAGTATCCTTTGTTTCTGGCCTTCACTGATCCCGTTTCCATCTTGTCCGATACGTGATTCCAGTCCCATGGGCATCAATTTGATAAATTCTTCCAGATTGGCAAGTTTCAAGGCATATTTTAACCGGGTCGGATCAGGTGGAGTATCACTCATCGCAATGTTATTAGCAATGGTATCTGAAAAAATATATCCATCCTGCATAACAGATCCACAGACCGATCGCCAAAACCTGCAGGAAAGATCAGAAAAAGGAATACTCCCGATCATGATTTGTCCATGTTGTGGCTGATAAAAACCAAGCAATAATTTAATCAGGGTCGTTTTACCGCTTCCGCTCGAACCAACAATGGCTGTCACGCGATGTTCAGGGATTTCGAGATCGAGATGGTCCAGTACCATTGGGGAATGAGGACCTTCGTACTGAAAAGAAAGTCCGGAAAGGTGGATGCTTTTATCTTCAGGAAGTTGATTCAACTTCTTTTCCCTGAGATCTTCTTCCTCAGGCTGATGATTGATTTCCTCTAACCTTTCTATGCTGATGCTGGCATCCTGAGCTTCCCGGATGAAATTAACCATTTGTTCCACTGGATTATTCAACTGCCCGAGGATGTATTGAATGGCCAGCATCATTCCCAGGGTTAACTGACCCTGAAGAACCAGTGAAGCTGATAAAAAAGTGATGATAACATCCTTGCTGCGGATAAACAACAATGCCCCCACACTCTGATACTGACTGAGGGTGAGACTTTTAATATTCAATTTATACAATTTTTCCTGAATCCCTTTCCATTCTCCCTGTTTCTGCTCTTCACAATTATTCAGTTTAATCTCCTGCATTCCGGTGATCATCTGGATCAGGGTATTCTGATTTTCCGAAAGTCTGGCAAACCTCAGGTAGTCCAGTTCCCTTCGACGTTTCATAAATAGGTAAATCCATAGCGTGTAAAGCAGACTGCTGACGAGAAAAATGACAAAAATCAAACCATTGTAAAATAATAATACCAGTCCCATGATCAGGAAGCTGACGGCAGAGAATAAAATATTCAGAGAACTAACGGTTAAAAATGACTGAATACGGTGATGATCATTGATACGCTGCATCAAGTCTCCGATCATTTTCGAATTAAAAAAACCCAAAGGAAGTTTCATAATTTTCCCCAGAAATCCTGCAATCATAGAAATGCCAATACGTGTACTAAGATGAAGTAAAATCCTGCCCCTTATAAACTCCACACTACCAAGTCCCAGAAATAGGGCAAATTGGCCCAGTAGAATTAGGGTAATAAAGTTCAGATCTTTATTTTTAATCCCAGTATCTATAATAGCCTGGGTAAGAAAAGGGAAGACCAGTTGTATCAAACTCCCCAGGAGCAATCCCAACGCCAGTGTCATCATCTGACTGCGGTGGGGGTGTAAATAGGAGAAAATATAACGAAAGGATGCTTTACCAGATTTTTCTTCTTTAAGTTCATGAAATTCAGGACCTGGTTCAAGGGCAAGGCCATAACCTTCCATTATATCATCATGATCCGAAATCCAGCTTTCTATTAATTCTTGCTTTTCCAGTCTTATTTTCCCGTGCGCCGGATCTGCGATCAGAATAAAATCCTTTCCCCGGCGATGTCTGTATCCATAAACCACTACAAAATGACGTTGATTCCAGTGCAGAATACATGGCAAGGGCATTTCACTGATCAATTGGTCATAGGTTATTTTGACACCGATAGACTTCAATCCCAGTACTTCTGCAGCTTCACTTAGACTGAGCAAAGAAGTTCCATCCCGGGTGATATGACAAAGATTTCTAAGGGATTCCAGATGGATATTTTTCCCATGGTAGGCAGCGATCATTTGCAGACAAGCCGGGCCACAATCGGTGGAATCATGCTGGTGAATAAATGGGAAAGGTTTCATTCGTATTTCAGCACATCAACGGGTTTTTCTTTTAACACAACAATGGTTCGGTACAATAGAATCAAGGCGACAAAAATGAAAACCGACAACACTGAGATCACAAAAATAAAAGCATTTAATGGAATATAATAATAAAATGAATGTAACCACTCATTCATCAAATACCAGGAAACCGGGAAACTGATACAAGTTGCAATGCCAATGTAAATATAAAACTCACGCTGAAGCCTGATCATGAGATGTATGTTGGAAGCACCGAAAATTTTCCTGATGGATATTTCTTTTCTTCTTCTTTCCGTGATCAGTAAGGCAAGTCCAAACAATCCCATACCGGTGATCACGAATGCCAGCAGGGTAAATGCGGCCACCACCTTCCCGAATCTTTTTTCTTTGATATACATACGCTCGAGATCCTGATCGAAAACTGAATAATTAAATGGGAGGGAGGGTGCTAAATGATACCAGGATTTCTTTATGGCAGCGATCAGTTGTTCCTGTTCGCCGGTTTTATATCTTACTAAAACATTTTTACAGGACTGTGGCTGAAAACAAAACATGGCCGGTTGGATTTTCTGATGCAGAGTCCGGATATTGAAATTATCAACGATCCCGAAAATCTTATACATTCCAATCATTATTTCTAATGGGTTTTGCAGGCCCATAACTTTGGCCGCTTCTTGGTTCAGCAAAATCCTAGAGTAATTGATTAGGCTGTCGTTGATGTTGAAGTCACTGCCTGATTTAAGTTTAATACCCATGGTTTCGAAAAAATCATAATCAACAAAATACCTGTCGAGTTCGATTTCTTTTTCTGGAGGACCGGGTATGCTTAATCTGATAACGGATGAAGATATGACAGGGAGCGTCATGGAAGAACCTGAAACAGCAAGGACACCGGTTTGTTTTGATATGGTTTGCTTAAGTTGATGATAGAATTTGAATTCTTCCGGATTAAAGTGAACGACAATCAGGTTGTCTTTTTGTACGCCAAGACTGTTGTTCAGGAAAAAGCTGATCTGTCTGTAGATGGCGATAAAACCAATGAGCAATGAAAGGGTGATGACAAGCTGGAAAACAATGAAAAACTTGCTAAGGGTAAAGCGTTTATAGGCAAAAAGTTTCATTCTCAGTGCATAAAGTGGATCGAGGGAGGCCAGGTAAACAGCAACATAGATCCCGGAGAGCAACCCGATCATGATGGTTATTCCGGCAAAAACAGAAAAATAGATCAGGAGGTTACTAAAGTGAATGTTCACGGAAAATCCAAACCATTGTTCCATGAAAGGATCGATCAGTCCAAGTAGCAGAAGCGAAATCGGAAATGAAAGAAAAGTCAGCATAACAGATTCGGTAATAAGCTGTATCTGTAATTGTTTTCCCGTGGCGCCGAAAACTTTTCTCACCCCTATTTCTTTATATCGGAGTGACGACCTGGCCGTGCTCAGGATGGCATAATTCATGCCGGCTAGGAAAAGGATAAAAGCGGCTAATAAACCGTATGTATATAGGTTTGAACGATCTCCTTTTAGGTTATAATCATTGATGAAATCTGAAGAACCCAGGTAAATATCAGGAAAAGGCTGGAAAAAATAGGTAAAACTGGGATTCGCCGGATAATGATGCTTATATAGCGCATTTATTTTATTGGTAATGTCCTCTATTTGGGTATTATTTTTAAGAAGGATATATGTCTCATTGGTATTAATATCGCATGAATTAAGCATTTTCTCAGGTTCTGATGAAATGTTTTTTAGGAGTTTCCGATAAAAAGAAATGCCGGCAATAAAATCCGCGTGTATGGTCGAATTCCAAGGCAAATCGTCGAAAATTCCGGTAATGTTAAGGAAAAATATTTCCCCGTTGACCTGAACCTGGCATGACTGGCCCAGGGGATCAATAGTTCCGAACATCTCACTTGCCGCGCTGCAGGAAACCATAATAGAATTGCTGTCAGAAAGGGGTTGGGAGTTTTTTAACCCCTTGAGTTTGATGTCAAACAAAGGCAGGATGGAGGGATCCGCACAGGAAAAACCAGAATTAATCCGGAATATCCCATTTTGATTTATTTTGACTGGCCCAATTAAGTTTTCCACGTTGATCCATCGGGAAGATTGTTCTATTTGTGGAAAATTGGCTTTCAGGTCATCCGATAAATAAAAAGGAGTGAGGCTGCTTTTTTTTTGTTGGGTATGATCCATGGTCAGCACCCTGAATATTCTTTTTGAATTTTCAATGCGGTTATAACTTCGTTCATTGATGATAAAAGTAAAAAGGATAAAGGAAGCTGTCAAACCAAGTACCAGTCCGGTCAGGTTGATGGCAGTATAGGTTTTATGTTTGAGCAGTAATCGTATGGAAGTGCCCAGGGTATGGAGCATCATATCAACCGAAGTCTATTGGCAAAGATAACAGAAATTGTATTTCTCCATGAATATCTCATAGTTAGAAATTGGTGGACATAGCCAGTGGTAAATGCAGTTTTTACAGGGAAGAACTTTCGGACGAACACGTTTCCAGCTCACCCCATGGTGAAGTTCTTTGGCAATCATCTGGATTAAGGAAAATTGTTTCAAATCACCCAGGGGAGGGTCGTTAATATTTGCAAACACAGTGCCATCTGGGAGGATACTCAGTTTTCCAAAATCATTTTCATTAACTAATTTTCTTGAAAAGATTTGGTTTTGATCAGGTTTTGAAGAAAAAATATCCTCCAGATTGATAAAAACATTTTCTTTGAAAAAGGAGAGATTCATTCCATTAAAATATGGCTTGAAATAGGCCTTGTCAAGCTGGAGCTCCCTGATAATCTTGCTCACGTGCTTCACGTCCTCATTATTTTCAACAATAAAATTGAATTCCGGTTTACGCTTTTTATCGCAGCGTGCCATTATATTCATGATTGCACTGTGATTTTTTTTTCCATATGGCCGGTTCAGGATATAAACAAGCTTGGACTGCTTATTCAGTGTCTCAGGAAAAATTGGATCACATCCGGGAACAAGGATATGATAATGGATTGAAAAATAACTTTTATTAAAAAGCTCGAATATAGAATCCCATTCAGGGATTTTTAAAAAATCCCCTCCCAATAAATTAATCTTCAATTTTTCCAGCGGAGTCAGTTGATTAAGTATGCTTTGGATCATCCCGACATCCATGTACTCAAGTTTTTTTCCAGCGATCCTGGGGTAGAGAAATTGCCGGAATCCATTTGATGGAAAAGGATCGGATAAAAGAATATCACTGAGATGAAGGTTAAGTTCGAAAAGATATTCCTTCAACCCTGGCTTTTTATTGATCAATCCGTATTTGATTACGGGTTCTGGTATCAGGTTTACGGGTTTTTGCTTCGACAAATACACTGGGAGGATCTCAATCATAAATGAATTACTTAATTTCCTGATCATTTCCTTCACCAAGGGCTTTTTTAGTTCATTTTCTGTCAGGAGGATTACACGTGCATTCACTTTTTTGACAAGGTGACGAATCAGCTTCCCCGTTATACTATCCGTGGATATCACGAGGGTAGTTTTTGACAGAGTATTGTAAAAAAGCGCCTGATTTCCTTTGAATACAACCTGTACAAAGGGTTCAAGAATGAGCCAGTAATCAGTTATCTCAAGCATTTAAACCTTTTTTGATTATTTTCAGGAATATGGGGAAATTCGATTCACAATGCTTCATGTTCTCCGACAAATTATCAGAAAACGCTTTTTTGTCGGTAAAAAAATCGCATTCCGGATGTTTGCTTTCAATTCTTGTGTTGAAAATGCATTCTTTACAATGATCGTGAATATAACATGCTTCGCAAAGCGGCCTTATCTTTTGATAATATTCATTATAATCTTTACTGATTTTGTGACAATCCAGGCTTACTTTTTCTTTTTTAAACCGGCCAAGTTCAAAAATCCTTGGGATATGTTCACAGGGAAGAATGCTCCCATCCGCGGTAAAATACACCCTTAAAGAGAAAGGCAGACAGGTGGCTGTCGGAATATATTTCTTGATATCTTTTTGGGATTTCTTCATATAGATCAGTTGTCTGAAATCCTCAAAGTAAGAACCGGAATATTTTTCAACCATATCAGCCATTGATTTTAATTGAGGCAGATTCGTGAACATTGCATTCATTGTATCATTATCCAGCGGATCATTCCTTTTTTCATGTAAAAATGTTTCCCGAAACTCCATGCTGTATTTTTCATTGATATTCAGGGTATTGATGCTCGAGAGCTGGGGTGACTTCTGGTATCGTTCATGAAAAAAATGATATAAGGAGGCATAAGAATTCTTATTGTGGAGGACGGTCAGAAAAGAAATATGTTTTTTAAAGTAGGTCGGATAGAGTTTTTTTACCTGATCGAGATTTTCGGTCACCTGTTTAAAGGAAGGCTCATTGTTTTTAAACCGGCGGTAAGTATTTCCTGTTTCATCGCCATCCAGGCTTACAGCCACATCGAACTTGTGCTTTTTTAGAAAGTCAATATGCTTACAAAGCAACAAACCGTTACTCGACATTGAAAACTTAAAATTATACCCCTGCTTGGTATAAGGATGCACAAAGTGGACTATATCCTCTATAAACCTGAAATTTTTCAGGGGTTCCCCACCGTAAAAACTGAGGGTCAGTTCCTGCTGCAATTTCAACGGACGTTTGGAAAGGAGAAAAGTCAACAGGGACATGGCATCCCTTATTCTGAACTCCCGCTGCCCTCTTTTTTTATTGATGTAAAACTTGCTATAAGTACAGTAGGTACAAGAAAGATTACAGTTTTCCGTAATTTCAAAAATAATCTGCCTGACTTTTCCAAGGTTATCTTCAACCAGTCCGGGATGAATTTTTCCTTGGAGATTTTTAGTCTGAACAGGTTTGAAATATCCGTGTTTTTTAAGAAAATAAAATTTCTTTAATTGAGTCTTAATCTCCGAAATTTTATAAGAACCAAGCTCTGGAATATTCCCCTTTTGCTTGATGGTCAAGCGGTTCGGGAAATTCTTTAACCCATGGTTTTTTCCATCAATCTCAAACAAAATGGGAATTAGCGGATGGCAGATAATGATCTGGTTCCGGAAAGGACTGTATAAGTAATGGTTATCATTAACTGTTTGAAAAATTACAGCATGTTTCATACTTTAATTCTCCGGGAATTATTTGCCGGGGATAGCATAACAAAGTTATTTATTTTCAGAAAAACCGGTAATTACTGGTTTCCTGTTTTGTTTTGAACGGTAGCGCTGTTTTTATCATTGATGTTACAAACACACATCTGAGTTACTGGCCCACCCATTTCCCTTGTGGATACATAAGGATTATTCACTGCGCAAATACATTTTACATCGGTTCCGCCTTTGATTTGAGCCATAATGTTTTTCTTGATTTCTGCTTTGTAGAGGTTAACTAAACTTAAAGTTTTCATTTTGTTGAATTTTAATTTTTTGCCTACTCTTAATGCTTTTCGGCCTCCGCAATTGTTGCCCCCTATAGCAAAATATGTGCCATATTTTAATAGAATTGAATATCAATTAGATACGATTTTTGTTGATTGTTTTTAGTTCGAAAAGTGTCAAAAATTTAGACACTAGTGTCTAAAATTTTGACACTTCAAAGCAAGCTGAAAACAAAAAAAATGAAAAAATCTAAAGGTTTTATTTCGGAGAGAGAGGGGTAGGATAAAAAATTTGGCATTAATCTGTCATACAAATAATGCTTGAAGGATTTTCCTTGAAGAGATTAAGGATTTCTTTTCCACCGGCAACGACTTTAGCCTCTGAAATTTCATCTCCCTGTACTTCTGTGATTTTTATGGTTCCTATTTCTTTGCGCTTTTCAATGAGCTTTCCGTTAAATTCCCGTTGCGTAATACTGATTACTTTGAGTTTGATGTTTTTACTCAATCCAAGGCTTTTTCCTCCCATAATTTCAACGGTGACTGCTTCTCCGTTTTTCTCGGAAAGGATATTCATCAGGGCGAAAGTTACAGGGAAATTGTCCTCCATAAAATTGGACACACTTTTCTTCATTAGCTGGATGGTTTTAAGAATGGCATTTTGCTCGGTATCATAAGAAAGGCTGACGATGCCCCCAATAGAGCTAAAACTGTCAAAATCTTTCACTTTCCCAATCTCACCTGTACTTACGTTAATGATTTTCAAGGAGAAGCTAATCTGTGCGGTATATGCGGTAGAATTGGTAAGATCTAGTGTCGTTTTGGTAGCAATATTTTTAATATTTCCAGCAATGAAATATTCAATCCCCAGGGATTTTCCCAATTCCAGGAAACTGTTGGCATTGGATTCATCAATCTGACTGTTCTGTAATGCTTTTTCGGCAATGATTTGTCTTAGGCGATCATTGTCAAAAATATTGAATCGTCCTGAATTCGCAAATACCAGAGAAACCATATCAGCAATAGCATTCTGATCGGAGGAGTTGAACAGGTAGTCTGATTTAAAAGGAAGGATGGCAATGATTGTTTTCTTTTGAGCGAAGGAAACTGATGTAATCCACAATACGAGGATGAGAATTAATACCTTTTTCATAGCTATAATGTTATGGTTTGATAAAACGGATAATCAGTATTTCTGATATTATGAATAATAAACTTAAAATTATAAAATATTTCCATAATGGAGTTCCTTCATTAATTTTTTTAAGCTGTAGAGACAGAGATGGCTTTTTTTCATCAAGCAGATAAACCGATTTCGATGGGAATCTTTTCATTTCTTCCCGAATATCCTCAAGTGTAAAGCATTTCAGATCAGATTCCCGGCGGTCATAATTGAAGGCCAGGCCGGTAATTGGTTCTTTTCCTTCCAATACAGAATACCAACCAGCTTCTTTGATCTGATCATGTGGAAAGATAAAAATATTGGAACCAAAGTATTTGATTTCCGGTATCATTTCAAAATCACTTTTGGAGTTTTTTATACGGATCAGTTTTTTTTCATCCAATGTGTCAATCGGGATTTCTATTTTTGGTTCCTCTCCGATCAGATAAAAAATTTCAGGGGAGGAAACACACATTAAAGCTATTTTATATAGGACAGGTAAAAAAAGGATATGTTTCGGGAAATTATTCCATTGTTCATGGAAGGGTGATGAAAAAAGGTAAATGTTTCCTTTTCCCACTGAGCCCGAAGTTAGGAAGGGGTGTCCATACTGAAGCCTGATCAGAACTTCCTGGTTGCTTCTCTGCGTATTGCCGAGTGTATAGTGGTTAAATACTGTTGGATAATCGAGATTTCCCTGAAGCTTAATTTTTTCTGAGCTGTTATTTTCAAAAATATCCTTGAAAAGATCACTTTCCAATGCCATTTCAGAGATCAGTTGCCGAGTGGTGTCTTGTTTTAAGAAATAGGGCATATTTATGGAGGACAGGAATATTCGGTAGGACTCGGATATCAATTGTTCTGGGGGAAGAATGAGGAGATTTCCCCCTTCTGAAAGATATCTTTCAAGCTCTTGTATTAAACCTGAGGAAAGTTCTTGTAACCCATTCAGTACGACCAGTGAGAATTCAGGCAGAGACCCATAATTGATTTTCTTATCGGAAGTTGTCACATAAAAAAAGGAAGAATCCAAACCGAATACCATGTTCATGTATTGGTTGTCATTTTTCCCATTGATGGCCAGGATGTGAATAAGGGGGAGGATGGGATAAGAAAAATAGAAATGATCATCGAAGGTAACAGGATAATCCATCAGTTCAAGCATTCCGTTCTGAATACCTCCGGAATTTTCGGTAAATGGAACAATGAGTTCAGTCGTTGATCTGGGTGGAGCTGAAAAACTGGCGAGGGCTTTTTGAATCCCATTGATTTTAAGTTTTACCGGAATTTTCTCAAGGTTTTCATCCGAAGCGTTCCTTATCTTAGCTTTCAGTCTGACCGCTTGGTTGGGTTGGTGAACAGGAGATTCAAAGAACAGGGTATCGATATAAAGGTTATTTCTTTTTTGTGGACTAAGGGGATATAGGAACCAAAACACAGAAGAATCAGTTTTGATTTCATGGAAGTTGGCAAACCGGGTTTGAAAATCAGAGAGGATGAAAGCGTCATGGTTTTTATGTAAGGAGGAGGAAAACATTTCTTTCTGACGAGCCATGATATCTGATAATTTCCGGAAAACTGGGGAAGGCTGTATTTCTTCCACCATTTTTTTGAATTCTTCTTTTGTGCAGAAGTGTTGGTGTTTTCCTTCGAAATCATTAGTGAGTAACTGAAAGACATCTGATTCCTGGTAAGTAGTCAGAATTTCGAGGGCTTTCAACTTGGCTAAATCCAATAATTTTCCATTGGCAGAGAGTGCTTCCATGGAAAATGAGTTATCGATATAAATGCTGACTGATTTGCTTCCCGTGTTTTTTTTTTCCGACAAGCCAGAAGGAAGATAGGGTTGGGCAAAAGCCATCACTATGGCGGCAATCATAAGTAGACGTGAGACTAAAAGCAAGTATTGTTTCAGTTCTGACTGCCTCTTCGTTTCTTGCTGAATTTCGGTCAGAAACCTGACATTGGTAAAATAGATTTTTTTATATTTTCTGAAGTTAAAAAGATGAATAAGGATAGGAATGGCCAGGGAAAAAAATGCGAACAGAAAGGAAGGGTGAACAAAATTCATGATCAAAGATAAATATTATCAAAGAAAAAGGCGGTTTTCAGGCCGCCTTTTCTTTCATAAAATAAATTATTAAATCACGCCCTGATCGAGCATGGCGTTGGCAACTTTCAGGAATCCGGCAACATTGGCTCCTTTAACATAGTTAACATAGCCGGTTTTATCTTTTCCATACTTCACGCAGGAATTATGGATACTGCACATGATTTGGTGAAGGCGTTCGTCCACTTCTTTCATGGGCCAGCTAAGTTTCATTGAATTTTGCGACATCTCAAGTCCGGAAGTGGCAACGCCACCAGCATTGACTGCTTTCCCGGGAGCAAAAAGGATTTTATGCTCAAGGAATGATTCAATTGCTTCAGGGGTACTTGGCATATTAGCCCCTTCAGCAACACAGATCACCCCATTTTTAATCAGGTTCTGTGCATCTTCTTTCCCTAATTCATTTTGAGTGGCACAGGGCAGGGCGATATCGCATTTCACCTCCCATGGGCGTTTACCTTGGTGGAACTGAGCATTCGGGAATTCATAGGAATAGGGTTTCACGATATCCTGGTTGGAAGCCCGGAGTTCGAGCATATATTCGATCTTTTCTCCGGATATTCCGTCAGGATCGTAGATATATCCATCGGGACCAGAAATGGTTACTACTCTGGCCCCCAGTTCGGTGGCTTTCTGTGCAGCACCCCAAGCGACATTGCCGAAACCTGAAATGGCAACGACTTTATCCTTAAAGGTTTCGTTCTTAGTGGCCAGCATTTCCTTGGCAAAGTAAACGGCACCGAAACCCGTAGCTTCAGGACGTATGAGACTGCCACCCCAACTAAGGCCTTTCCCGGTCAACACACCAGAATTTTCACGGGCAAGTTTCTTATACATTCCATAGAGGAATCCGATTTCTCTTCCACCGACTCCGATGTCACCGGCAGGAACATCTGTTTCAGGTCCGATGAGTTTCCAGAGTTCAAGCATGAAACTTTGACAGAACCTCATGATTTCAGCATTTGATTTTCCTTTGGGATCAAAATCGGAACCTCCTTTTGCGCCGCCCATAGGTAAGGTTGTCAGACTGTTTTTGAAAATCTGTTCAAATCCTAGGAATTTAAGAATACTCAGGTTCACGCTGGGGTGAAAACGCAACCCGCCTTTATACGGTCCGATGGCGTTGTTGAATTGAACGCGGTAGCCCCTGTTAACCTGGACTTTTCCGTTATCATCCACCCAGCAAACCTTAAAGGTTAGAACCCGGTCGGGCTCAACAATGCGTTCGATGATGTTGGCTGATTCGAATTGAGGGTTTTCATTGTAGACCTCTTCAATGGACTCCAATACTTCCCTAACAGCCTGTAAATACTCTACTTCACCCGGATTCTTTTTCTCCAGGTCGTTCATGATTTTCTCTAGGTTCATGTTGATTCAATTTTGTAGGTTATTAAAATACTGTGTTTGATAGTTATTGAATATGATTTCAGTTCCGTAATAAAATGCAAAATTATTTTATTATGGGCAATATCCAAAGGAAAACGTTTATTTTTCTTATGAGTTGATGATTTCCGGGCTAGAATTTTGATTCTCCTTTGACAATGACAAAATCTCCAGAATAATTGATAAAACCTTCAATCCATTTATTGTCGATGGGGGCGATACAGTGAGACAATCCGCTGTTAAAAGGTTTCAGCATCTTGTAAATAATGCCCACTTTATCAATATAGCTTTTCAGAACAACTGTCCCGTCAGCTTTAATGGTGCCGCAGGAATATCCATAACCTTCTGAGTAAACCATGATACCGTTATCCATTGGTGCAACGAGTTCGAGATCCTTGATATCTAAATCTTTTACTTTCTCTCCTTTTTTATTTATGACAATTGGAAAACGTTGAGATTGTTCAATTACAAAAGCCATCCCTTCGCAGAATGGGAAGGCTTTTGAAAACCTTGTGTCAATCTGCAATTGACCGACAGTATTCATATACCCTTTTTTATTATCGGCTGAGGTGACCAGAATCATACCATCGGATACATTACCAGGTTTATTCGTGAAAATAAAATCGATGACCACTTTTCCGGCTTTATCGATGAAGCCCCATTTCATTTCATTGGTAGATGTCTTCTTTTGAACGGCAGCCAGCCCCTCGGAAAAATATTCTGCTTCGGTGAACTGCGGAAGGATTTTTATCATTCCTTTCCGGTCAATGTATCCATAAAGTTTTTTACTGAAGTCATAATAAGCCGCAAGCCCGTCATGGAAGGGACAGGCCTGTTTTACAGAGACAAAAGTTTCCTGGGAACCGGCAATACCAGGATAAATCTGGACCCCCTTGGTATCTATATAAATAAATTTCCTGGTTTTCGTACTAACCATGGCATAACCATCCACAAAGGGAGTGCCATCGATATAATTCGGATTGCTGATGATATCTTTTCCCTTTTTATCGATGTATCTCAATGCTTTATATCCTTTATTTGAATATGTCAGCATACATAGTCCGGAGGCAAAGTAAGGATATTCATAGTTTATGTTGTGGAAATCCAGAACGAAGTCGATCACCAAGCTACCGGTGGTATCTATAAAGCCCCATTTATCGCCTTTTTTCACTGCGCACAAACCCTCGCGGAAATCGCCGAAAAAGTCGGCGATAACAGTCTTAGCCTGAGCTATGCTGGGGCGTTTTACATCGGGTTTTTCTGTCGCTGAAGAAGAACTTCTTTTCTGGACCACAGTTGCAGTAGTTGTTTCTGGAGCTGGTTTTGCCAATTTAGCAGTGGTTTTAATAGGTTGCAGAAGGGCTGATCCTGAAACAAACAGGCTGACCATGAATAAAACATAAGTCATTTTCATTGTGCATCTATTTTAAGGTTATTATTTACTGTTAGTTACACCCTGGGTAAAAAATTTTTTTGAAACAATGCCTCCATCAGGGGCATAAATAACTTCCCATCCATCCTTCAGGTTGTTGTTGAAATTTGTTATTTGAACGATGTTACCGAGTTGGTCATAATACAGCCATCTTCCCTGCATCTGGCCTGCCACATATTCCCCCTTTATTTTTAGTCGCTGATCAGAATAAAATTCATGATAATAGCCATTCAATTTTCCCATTTTGTAAACGGATTCCTTGATCAGAGATCCGTTATTATTCCAGGAACGATTCAGTCCATGAATCTGTCCGTCCTGATAAAATCTCTCTTCTTCTTTATTTCCATCAGGATAATACCTGACCAGCCTTTCTTGCAATTGGTTATGCTTATAATTGCATTCCATCTGTAAATGACCATTTTCATACCAATATTTTGCCGATCCTTCATAGTTATTCCCTTTCATTTGAATTTCCGATTTTTTCCCCCCTCCAGGCCAGATATCTGTCTTTACCCTTGTGCATGAAGTGAAAAGAGAGCAAAGAAAAAAAAGAAGAAAAAACCTGCTGAAATGTATCATTAAACATGAATAAACAGGTGAATCGTTTCTCCTATTCCATTGATCAGCATTTGAATGGCAATAACTGCCAGGATCAGTCCCATAATTCTGGAGACGACCTTTAAAAGGCTTGGGCTGATTTTTCTGGCAACCATTTGTGAGGAAATGAAAAGAAGGTAAGTGATTCCACACATAATGGCAAAAATGACGATTACGAGGATGACATTACGGAGTGATTTTTCTGCACCCACAAAGTTCATGGCAGTGGAAATAGTACCAGGGCCAGCAAGTAAAGGGATACCGAGTGGGGAGATGGCCATTTCATTAGCAGCGTTATCCATATTATTTTTATCATCCTTGGTTTGCTCATGGATAGGGTTCTCCTTTGCGTTAAGCATTTGGAAGCCAATAATGAAAACTATGATTCCTCCTGCAATCTGGAAGGCCGGAACGGTAATCCCGAAAAGGCGGAAAATGATATGACCGAACACACAGAAAATGGTGATGATGATAAAAGCGGAAAAAACGGCTTTGAAAGCCACTTTTCTTTTTGTTTTTTCATCAAATTCTTGTACCATACCCAGGAATACAGGGATGTTTCCTAAAGGGTTAAGCATGGCGAAAAAACCCATGAAAACAGTAATAGCGTGTAAATAGATGTCCTGTATATGCATCGCAGAGATGTTTAGGACAAATATACTAAAACTGATGGAATTCAGAAGTCAATTGCAGATAGGATTCTGAATAAGCATGGTTTTTATTGAGGATGAACATACTTCCACAGGTTTCATGGCTTGTATTCAGTGTTGAAAATTCAAGTAAAACCCTTTTGGGCGGATGATCTTCGATGGAGCTGATTCTTAGTGACCGGAAAGGGTAAAGACCATAGGCTGACGCATCAGCCTTAAATTCGTTTTCAAAAGATGCTGGTATTATAAGCGAGAATTTGGCATTCTTTTCAAGCAATTTTGATACCCCGTCGAGCAGGTCTTTGCGACTCATGTCAGTTTGATGTTTTGCTCTATTTTTTCTTTCCGAAGGAGACCGAAGTGAACGGTAAAAAAATGGAGGGTTGGTAAGAATGAAATCGTAAGGTTTTTTCGCGGATGTGGCAAGTTCCTGTAAAGAGATCAAAAGGGGAGTGATTCTATCACCCCAGGGGCTCTTGATAAAATTTATTCCGGCTTGTTCCAAAGATTCCTGGTCAATGTCTATGGCATGAACAAGGGCCTTGGATTTTTGAGCCATCATCAGTGCCAGCATCCCGCATCCGGTTCCAATGTCGAGGATACTTCGTGCATTTCCGGGTTTTGCCCATGACCCAAGCAGCATGGCATCCGTGTTTACCCTGAGGGTGCTTTTCTCATCTTCCACTTCGAAGTATTTAAAGCGAAATGGCATGATATTAGAGATAAATTTCGATCAATCCTTCGGGGGCAGAGATATAAAAAATTCTCTTCCCTCTGTCAATTTTTTGGATGATATCATCAACCAGAGGGATAAGGATCTCTCTTTGGTCTTTGACCACCTGCATCAGGGATTGGTGGGGAAGGGGAAGAATTCCGTGCACTTGTCCGATATCTCCGTGAAGGGAATCCACTACTTTATAACCAATAACCTCATGGTAATAAAAATGTTTCCCTTCAAGAGGCGGAAGGTTTGAAATAGTCATAAACATTTCACGACCGATATAGATTTCGGCATCCTCCCGGGTATTGACATCCTGAAAGCGGATCAGGGCTTTTTGTTTGGGTTTGAGTTCAAGTTCATCAATAAAAAAGGGGATTTTCTCTCCGGCAAGATCAAGATAAACAAATTCAATAGCAAGATAATCTTCAGGATCATCCACATCCAAGACAACCAAAACATGACCTTTATTACCAAAAGTCTTCAGGACTTTGCCGAGGTAATAAAAATCCTCCCTGGCCATACAATTATTTTAGGATTCTTCCTGTCCGGGCTTTTCTGCCTGTGGAACTTCTTCGGTTGCTGTTTCAGGAGTAACTTCTTGTGCAGCTTCTGAAGCCTGGGCGGCTTCGTCAAGGTGCAATTTGGCAAGTTTCCTGGCTACAGCAGCAGCCTTGGCTTCATTTACTTTTTTCTCATCTTCGAGCATTTTTTTACGGGAATCCTTCAGACTGATTTCCTGTTCATTTTTTTTGCTCGTGATTTTCTGTTGTTTTTCCTCCATCCAGGACTGAAATTTGATTTCAGCTTGTTCGGGGGTCAAGGCTCCTTTTTCAACGCCTTTCAACAGATGGTTTTTGTAAAGAACACCTTTGAAAGCCAAAAGGGTTTTAACGGTATCAGTGGGTTGAGCTCCTTTTCTTACCCAGTCGAGGGCCTTATCAAAATTGAGGGTTATTTCGGCGGGTTTGGTAAGCGGGTTATAGCTGCCAATTCGTTCGATGAACTTTCCGTCACGTGGTGCACGACCATCCGCAATAACAATGTGGTAAAAAGCTTGTCCTTTTTTACCTCTTCTTTGTAACCTGATTTTTGTTGGCATTGGTTAATTTGTTGATTGAATGAATGATTAGATTTAATATTATAAAGGGGTGCAAATTTCGGATTTTTTTTTGAATCCACCAATTATTTAGACAAATTGTTTTTCCATTCCTGCATCCGGTTTCCCCAATGTTTATAATCCTATCATGTATTCAATCACCAGCGTTCCTCCTAGATATCCCGTATATGAAACAAAAAGAAAGGCAAGGAAATAGAGTGTCAGCGGGATATATTTGAATTTTGTATGTTGGGTTCCGATATAATTCAAAATAGTCCTTGCGATGGTTGCCAACACGATGGTAATCAGGGTTAATGTGGCATAAAACTCGTGTTTGTCGCGCATCAATCCGGGTTCGTCTTCCATAGGGCTGGTCAGAAAATATCCTGTTCCCCATGCAAGGATGGCCCCAATCATACCCAGAATTTCGAGATAGTAGCCGATTTTCGAAAGGCAGGGTTCCTTTTTGGTAAAAAGATTGATCAGGTCAGCAAAAAAGCCTACCGCAATCAGGGCGATAGGGAAATGGACTATCATTGGGTGAAAATGATTTATACTGAACATATTTTTTTCTTCAAATATAAAGAGAAATTTAAAAATTGTCAAGCACATTAGTTTTCAACACCTGATTTCCTCTGGTGAATTTGTTTAATTTTACCAGCCCAATTAACCTTTTCTTTTTTACAATAATGAGAGATTTTATTCACTTACATGTACATACTCAATACTCTATTTTAGATGGAGCCTGTCGTATCAAGGAAATGGTAAAAAAAGCAGTTGACCTTGGCATGAAAGGGGTAGCCATCACGGATCATGGCAATTTATTCGGGCTCAAAGAATTTCATGAAGCAGCCTGTGCGCATAAGGGCTTTAAGCCAATCATCGGGTGTGAGACCTATGTAGCCCGTCGCGATCACAAGGATAAAGTTGAAATGGGTGACCGAAAAGGCGATCATCTTATTTTGCTTGCGAAAGATTTGAACGGATATCATAATCTAGTCAGACTCATCTCATTCGCATGGAAAGACGGCCATTACTATAAACCACGTATTGATAAAAATCTTTTACGTTCCTATCATCAGGGATTGATTGCTTCCAGTGCCTGCCTGGCAGGTGAAATACCCAGGGCCATTCTGGCGGGCAACGCTGAGAAGGCGGAAAGGGTCATCCTTGAGTATAAGGAAATTTTTGGTGATGACTTTTACCTTGAAATTATGCGGCATCCCCCCGCTGAGGCTGATAGGGACGGTGATGTTTTAAAAAGGCAGAATGTCGTAAACCAGGTAATGGTCGAACTTTCGCGTAAGCATAAGGTGAAATTACTGGCTACTAACGATGTTCATTTTTTAAATGAAAAGGATGCAGAAGCCCATGATCGCCTGTTGTGTATCAATACCGGCAAGGTTATGGATGATACGGACCGGTTACGATACACCGGTTCAGAATGGTTCAAATCAGAGGAGGAAATGGCGGCCCTTTTCGGAGATTTACCGGAGGCATTGGAGAACACTCTTGAAGTATATAATAAAATCCAGGTTTATGACCTCGACCATAAGCCCATAATGCCCAACTTCCCGCTTCCTGAAGGATTTACGGATGCCGATGAATACTTAAGGCATATTACCTATGAGGGAGCGAAAAGGAGATACCTGACCATTACGGAAGAGATTAGAGAAAGGATTGATTTTGAGTTGGCGACGATTAAAAAGATGGGTTATCCGGGATATTTTCTGATTGTCCAGGATTTTCTGAATGCTGCCCGGGAGATGAATGTGATTGTCGGTCCAGGCCGTGGTTCAGCAGCCGGTTCCGTGGTGGCTTATTGCACTCGGATCACGGATGTAGATCCATTAAAATATGATCTTTTATTTGAGCGTTTCCTAAATCCTGACCGTATTTCAATGCCTGATATCGATATCGATTTTGATGAAGACGGAAGGGAAAAGGTATTGAAATATGTTCTGAACAAATACGGAGCAGACAAGGTGGCTCAGGTCATCACCTTCGGGACTATGGCTGCCAAAGGGGCCATCCGGGATGTGGCAAGGATTCATAAGCTCCCGCTGGATGAAGTAGCCCGACTCACCAAGCTTATCCCCTCCAGGCCTGGGATGACACTCAGGCAGGCCTATGAAGAGGTCCCGGAATTAAAAGCAGCCCGTCATTCTAGTGATAAAGTGATTTCCGAGACATTGAAATATGCCGAAAGCCTGGAGGGATCAATACGCCAGACTGGTTTACATGCTTGTGGCATCATCATTGGCAGGGATGACTTGATCGAACATATTCCGGTCATCAAACAGAAGGATACCGAAATCCTGGTGACCCAGTTTGATGGCGATTATATTGAAAAAGTCGGAATGCTGAAGATGGATTTCCTGGGGCTGAAAACCCTGGCGATTATCAACGATGCTTTAAAGATCATCAGGTTATCCAAAGGTATTGACCTCGACATCGAATCTGTTCCGCTGGATGATGAACCAACCTTTTCGATTTTCAGTCAGGGAAAAACAACAGGTATCTTTCAGTTCGAATCGGATGGGATGAAAAAATATCTCAGGGAATTAAAACCGAATAAAATTGATGACCTGATCGCCATGAATGCCCTTTATCGTCCTGGCCCAATGGAGTATATCCCGAGTTTCATCAACCGTAAGCACGGTAGGGAAAAGATTATTTATGACATCCCTGAAATGGAAAAGTATCTCAAAGATACTTATGGGATTACGGTTTACCAGGAACAGGTCATGTTGCTTTCTCAACTGCTTGCAGGGTTTTCAAAAGGGGATGCAGACTCTCTGAGAAAGGCCATGGGTAAGAAGATTGAGCATTTGATGAATGAACTTAAGCCAAAATTTTTCGATGGTTGTAAAAAGAAAGGGCATGACCTGACGGTCGTCAATAAAATCTGGAAAGATTGGGAAGCTTTTGCCAATTATGCTTTCAATAAATCACATTCCACTTGTTACGCTTATGTGGCTTATCGTCAGGCTTACCTGAAAGCTCATTTTCCAGCCGAATTTATGGCGGCAGTTTTAAGCCGGAATTTAAATGACCTGAAGGAGATCACCCTATTTCTTGACGAATGTAAACGTATGCAGATACCCGTTCTTGGGCCAGATGTCAATGAAAGCGTTTCCACCTTTGCGGTCAATAAAAGAGGAGAAATACGTTTTGGTATGGCGGGCATTAAAAATGTTGGGGAAGCAGCTGTTCAAAACCTGATTGAAGAGCGTGATCGAAATGGTATGTTCACCAGTATTTTCGACATTACACGAAGGGTGAATTCACATACCCTTAACAAGCGCTGTCTTGAATCACTTGCGAAAGCTGGTGCTTTCGATTGCTTTGAGGACACTCATAGAGCGCAGTATTTCTTTCAGGAAAACAGTGATGATACGATTTTTCTGGAAAAAATCATTCGTCATGCTTCCGATTATCATGCCCGCAAGGATTCTATGCAACAATCCCTTTTTGGGGAAGCCGAAGTGGTGCAATTAAAAGAATTGAGCCTTCCGGAATGCCGGCCATGGACCAAACTGGAACAACTGAAATTCGAAAAGGAAATTACCGGATTTTATATGAGCGGTCACCCACTGGATGATTATCAGCTTGAAATGAAACAGTTCTGCAATGTAACCATTGAAGAATTGAAAGCAGATCTTCGCCCCTTGAAAGGAAAGGAAGTGACTTTTGCCGGAATCATCATCGAAACAAACCATAAGATCGGGAAGACAGGAAAACAATACGGTTCATTCGTTATCGAAGACTATTATAATTTCATAAACCTGACAGTTTTTTCTGAAGAATATTTGAAATGGAAGCATCTTCTGGATGAAGGGCAATATGTTTTTATCAAGGCCAGGGTAGAGCCCAGGTTTGACCATCCCGATCAGCTGGTGGTAAGGGTGAATAGTATGATATTACTGTCTGAAGCCATGGATAAACTTGCCCGTGGATTAATGCTTACGATTGAATTAAATGACTTGCTCCCTGATTTTATTTCCATGCTTCACCAATTGATGAAAAGTCATAAAGGCAAAGGTTATCTCCGTATCAGGATTTTTGATGAGATAGATCACCTTCTCATTGATCTTCCCTCGAGAAAGTTCAGGGTTAACATCAAAGAGTTAATGCAAGCGCTTGACTCATTCCCTGGTATACAGATGAGCGTATTGACGGATTAAAAAAATCTTAGTAACTTCGTAGCAATAAAAAGAATTTTAACCCTTAAAAGATACTCCTATGTTCGAAATTTTTACCGATGCAAATTTTGAAGAAAAAGTGATGAAAACAACCAAACTGGCTGTTGTTGATCTTTCTGCCGAATGGTGTGGCCCCTGCCGTATGGTATCTCCGATCATTCATGAATTGGCTACTGAATATGACGGGCGTATTGTTGCCGGTGAACTGAATGTGGATGAAAATCCCGTGACCACGGGGCAATTCAAGGTCAGAAATATTCCCACGGTTCTCTTTTTAAAAAACGGAGAAGTGGTGGATAAACAGGTAGGAGCGGTACCTAAGGCAAGCTATAAAGCCTTGATTGAAAAGCATATTTAACAGTAAAACCTTGCGGTAATGAAGCAGCGGAAATGCAGAAAGAGTTATGTGTCCATCCATTAATCAGGGCAGGTTAGAACAATTTTCTTCGCTGGAATTTTTTGCCAGACAGGTTGTTGAAGGTTTTATTACAGGCTTGCATAAAAGCCCTTTTCATGGATTTTCCGTTGAATTTGCTGAACACCGTCTATACAATACGGGGGAGTCGGTCAGAAATATTGACTGGAAACTTTATGGCCGTAGTGACAGATTATTCGTTAAAAGATATGAGGAAGAAACAAATCTGAGATGTCAGATTTTAATTGATCACTCCTCTTCCATGCATTTCCCTGTTCTGGATCATGCTGATATTGATCATCCGGATAAAATCACTTTTGCCGTATATACTGCAGCGACACTAATTCATTTATTCCGTAAACAGAGGGATGCTTCCGGCATCAGTGTCTTTTCAGACAGTATTGACTTGCATACACATTCAAAATCAAGCCAAGTTCATCTTAAATATTTGTATCAGGAACTTGAAAAACTACTGATCCCGTATGCGTTAGAAAGAAGGAAACAGACAGCAGCAGCCTCCGCCCTTCACGAACTGGCTGAGCGTATTCATCAGCGATCCCTGGTTATAATCTTCAGTGATATGTTTGAAAATACTGCCCAGGCTGATGATGTCTTTTCCGCACTTCAGCATTTGAGACATAATAAACATGAGGTCATCCTCTTTCATGTGGTGGATAAAAGCAAGGAGATTGAATTTGACTTTGCAAACCGTCCTTCCAAATTTATTGATATGGAAACCGGAAAACAATTAAAGATACACCCTTCCCAGTTGCGTGCACGTTATGTTGAAGCCATTGAGAAGTACAAAAAGGAATTGTTTCTTCGCTGCGGACAATATCAGATCGATTTTGTGGAAACTGATATCAATTCCGGTTTTGAGCAGGTTCTGCTGCCATTTCTTATGAAGCGCTCCAGGTTGTTCTAGTTTTTTCCTAATTTTGCGCCTCTGTTAAATCTGCTGAAATCATGGAAATTGCCTCCAAGTATGATCCCACACTGGTGGAAGATAAATGGTACGCTTACTGGCTGGATCATCAGTATTTCAAATCTGTCCCTGATGTAAGGGAAGCATTCTGTATCGTCATTCCTCCTCCTAATGTCACCGGTGTACTGCATATGGGTCATATGCTTAATAATACGATCCAGGATGTTTTAATCCGCCGTGCGCGGATGATGGGGAAAAATGCCTGCTGGGTACCTGGTACCGATCATGCTTCTATTGCTACTGAAGCCAAGGTTGTCGCCATGCTCAGGGAAAAGGGAGTTGAAAAAAACGCATTGAGCCGCGATGAATTTCTTCAATATGCCTGGGAATGGAAAGCAAAACATGGGGGAATCATCCTTGAGCAGTTAAAAAAGCTCGGAGCATCCTGTGATTGGGATCGTACATGTTTTACGATGGATGAGGCTTTATATGATTCCGTGATCGATGTGTTTATTGACCTATACAAGAAAGGCCTGATATACCGGGGAGTACGCATGGTGAACTGGGATCCCAAAGCCCTGACCGCAGTATCAGATGAGGAGGTGATCTATAAGGAAGTCAATTCTAAACTTTATTACGTAAGATATAAAGTAGAAGGGGAGGACAATACCTGGGTAACCATAGCCACTACCCGTCCCGAGACTATCCTCGGTGATACTGCCATCTGTGTTCATCCGGAAGATGATCGTTACCGCCACCTTCAGGGGAAACGCATTCTCGTACCTTTGGTCAACCGTTCCATTCCCGTGATTTTCGATGCTTATGTTGACCGGGAATTCGGCACGGGAGCGCTGAAGGTGACCCCGGCCCATGACATCAATGACTATAAACTGGGGTTGAAATATAAGCTGGAAGTGATCGATACATTCAACCCGGATGGAACGATGAGCCAAGCCGCTCAACGCTTTATCGGGGAGGATCGTTTTACAGTCAGGGAAAAAATTTCGAAAGCGCTGGAAGATCAGGGACACCTAGTGAAAATTGAGGATTATACCAATAAGGTTGGTTTTTCGGAACGCACGGATGAAGCGATAGAACCCCGGATTTCTGTCCAGTGGTTTATGCGGATGAAGGAAATGGCGAAGCCCGCCCTGGACCTGGTTGAAAATGACGCTGTCAGTTTCCATCCCATGAAGTACAAAAATATGTACAGGCACTGGATGGAAAATGTGACCGACTGGTGTATCTCAAGGCAACTCTGGTGGGGACAGAGAATCCCGGCCTGGTATCTTCCCGATGGGGAATTTGTTGTTGCCAAAACCAGAGAAGAGGCTTGGAAAATTGTCCAA
>CAYSAU010000017.1:0-72498 GCA_964429135.1 uncultured Prolixibacteraceae bacterium
TTGGGGGTTTGAATCCCTCCAGGGTCACGAGAAAATGAGCCACTTACAGCATTTTTGCAAGTGGTTTTTTTATTCCCAAACCCAAGGATTATCTGGAATTCCTGTTGTTTTCAGATTTTTTATATATCCATTTCAACATGGGTTTATAGCTATTATGGTTACTGATTTGTAAGCAATAAATCAGTTTGACATTCAGTATTTTATATTGTATATTTACCGCAGTAAATTTAAACCGGTAAACCATGAAAAAGTTATCCATCATTTGTGCCTTGTTTTTTATTTGCGTGGGTTTATCCGCCCAGAATGCAGATTACCTTCAGAAAAAAGATTTCCAAACGGAAAAAAAGAAAATCTTTGAAAATATCAACGGTGTGAAAAAATCAATAGCTGCTCAAAACAAACTGCAGGATAGCCTCAACCAAACCCAAGCTGTACTAAAAGCCGAGTTTGTCAAGCTATCGGATTCCATTAAAATGCATTCCGCAACCCTTAAGGAACTCAATGAAAAAGTTGAGTTTTCCCAGGAAAAAACCAATTCCTTCAGGGTTTATTTTTATGTTTTTCTGTTCATTTCTATTGTCCTTGTGCTGATTGTATTTTTCTATTTACGCTCAGTAATGGGTGGAATGAAAGCTGAACTCAGTGAGGCAGTTGAGGGTTTAAAAGATAAAACAAACAAGGAGTTTGAAAAGGTACATTCCGGTTTGGCAGAACAGGCAGAAGCCATCATTGAACATAACAATGAGCTGAAACAGAAGTGGACGGATTTGGCATCGACATTCAATCATCAGCAGAAAGAAAACGAACAGTATCATCATGAATATGCAGGTAAAATTCAGGAAAAATTCAATGAGATCCTGCATTCAACAGAAATGATGGACAAATCACAGAAGGAAGCCATCCATTTGATTGAAGAAAAGCTGAAAACCAGATGGGCGGCAACAGATGCCAGATTGGATGAGATCAGTGAGAAACTGCTGAAATAATATTCACCAGATCGTTTCCGAGTCCGATACGGTAACCCGTTGAAAAGTAAAGGATTTCTGCTTTATCATTTAAAAAGCAGACCAAAGGTCGCTGCAGCACTTCAGATTGTTTCATGGCTGCTGCCAAAGTTTTTATGCCTGATGGATGGGCAGTACAGAAATGTGTTCCCCCGGGTAATACTGTTTGATATTGCTGCTGAAAATCATGCTTTTCTTGATCATTCTTAAAGAAAAGAAAAATGTTTCCTTTCCATTTTTCGAAATCAGTTTTTTTAGCTTTCATCTCAGCCACAAAATGCTTGGTCGGCTCCTTATCGGGTTCCATCCAAGCCAGGATCAACCCATTGTCAGTATGGAAGGATGAGTTCTTCTCCTGAACCAGGGAGGGGATGAGGGTATTCAGATCAAGTTTTCCTATTGCAGCCAATGGTGCATAGTGGGTCCGCAAGTGAATGGTCTCCTTGAAAAGTCTATCGGCCTCGATATTGAAATATTGCATTTCAGCCAGCACTATTCCGCCGGTAATCCTGTTCCCGCTTACCAGGACATAATATCCCGGGGCAAGGTACAATGAACATGGAAAGGACTTCAGCAAGGGATGATCTTCATAATCGAGGGAAGTAAAGAACCCTTCTGAAAATTTCCCGATCGTGAAATGGGTATAGTATTCCGGAATGATCTTATTTCCAGGATCTGACGATAGTATCAATGTCCCTCTTTCTCCTGATTCCGAAGGGGCTTCATCAAAAAAGACATCCATCCATTTTTCCCTTAGAAAATACTGTGGAATACGAGTTCCTGGCTCCAACCTTGCAGCAATTCCAAAACTTCGACAAACCGCAATGAAGAAAATATCCCTGGAATGTTCATCCGATATCCGGAGTTCATATACCCCTCTTGGGGTCAGCGGAGCCCTGCTATAATTGGCCGTTTTGTTAATAGCAATGTTCGATTTGATCCATTCCATTATTTTTCGTGGATTATTTCTTGCAAGCAGGATGAAAGCAGAATCGAATTTTTCTTGAAAAAAAGCTTTATAAGGTTTCAGCCATTCATTATCAATGCGCGGACAAAGAATATATTGAACGTACATATCCCGGCAAAGGTCAGCATGTTCATATTTATTGGAATGAAGAATATGATCAGAAAGTACCTCCGGATTCACATCCCTCAGGTCTTTTTCCGAAACGGAAGATAATAAAGGGAAGGTCAGATGCTTGAATTCAAGTGGGATTTCTGAAATAAAATCAATCAATTCACGCCAGTTTCCGCGGCTTTTTTTTAAAAAAAACCAAAGCGTGTCTGGATTCATTTTCAGTATCCCGGCCAGCCGGTATGTCTTCCCGGAGTCAATGAAGGTGGATTCATAATTCAATCTTATCCTATCTTCAAAAGACAGTTTTTCGGCATTTGACTTCTGCAATGAATCGTTTCTCTCATTGACCACATTTTGTTCCTGAGGCGGAATCAGGTCATATTCTTCCATATATTCCATCCCGGGATTCTGGTCAAGAACGATACCAATGGTATCTTTTTCCGTGGCGTTAACCTTTTTTGAGGAGTAAAATCCGTTTTTTGCTGCTCGGATGATCAAATCTCCATACCCCGTCTGAAAAGAAACTCTGCCCTGGGGGTCTGAAAAAGTGGTATAAAGAGGATAAAATTCAGCATAATTGTACAGCTGAAATTCAACCCTTGCACTATCGACGGGGTTCATGTTTTTATCCATGACCCTTACCATGATCCTTCTGGTTTGTGTATAGTTAGGAAGAATATTGATCCGAGTGAACCTTTCATCCCTGAGAAGCACATCTTCTGGTCCATCGTAATCTCCGAACACATTGGTGTTGACCAGCATCGCTCTTTTTGCAGGAGCCGTAAACCAGGCGATATCCAGGTCGGGTTCAGGTTCACATGCACCGATGAAATGCCATTTACCATCGACCCAGACTTCCACCCAGGCATGATTATCATCGCAATGGGCCCATCGCGGGGTATAACATTGTCTTGCCGGTATCCCGACAGATCTCAGGGCAGCAACGGTGAGAGTGGATTCTTCCCCACACCTCCCGAAAGCAGTTTTTACGGTTGCCAGAGGTGCGGAAGTACGGCCATCTGTACCCCGGTAGGTGACTTTTTCATGACACCAGTGATTGACCTCCAGCACAGCTTCTTTCATTGTTAAATTTCTCACCCGGTCTTTGATCTCGCTAAAAAACACCCATCTTGCTGAATCGAGGTTTTCGTTATTAACCCTGACGGGCAGCACAAAATGCCTGAAGATCACTTCCGGGATTTGTTTTCCCCATGAAAAGGTATCCCTGGCGGCCAATGTAGCCCTGACATGCTGAAGGTAGAACCCTCCATCATAATCAGCAAGATCGCTGAGGGGCATATAGGCATAAAGAAATTTTAATGCTTCTTGTTCTGCTGTCGTTAAATCCTCATCAAATACCTTAAAAAGTTGTTCGGAACGCTGTTTTGCAAGTTTTTTTTGTTTTTCAAACTGAATCTCAACCTTTTCCCGGTAAGCTTTATTGGTAATGAAATGAGGGTCGTGATGGCAGGATGTAATTAGAATGGTGAGAAAGAGAAAAGAACAGACCCTCCGCAAGCAACTTAACTGTTGAATGAAATTCATTTGATATTGCTTTAATTTTTCTAAACTTCAGGAATATTTTTTAACACTAATACGTCAACTCAAATTCTGATGGAAACAGCGGGCATTCTCCGGCACGAGTTCCGTCTGACTGCAATTTCAGGCTAATGTTCAGGCTATTGGAACGAACAGCCATGACATCATGAAATGCATGAAGGATCAGTCGGATGGAGGAGAATTTTGAGGGGTATGAACCTTTGGGCTTTTCGAATCTGATTTTGCGTTCTGCTGGATTAAAGGTAATGTCCCTCTGATAATATCCTCCGTTTTCGTACTTGTAACTTGTCCCATCGTCCTCATAGTAGATGAATGTGTTTGGCTGGGTGCCATGATAGATATGGAGTTCAAGAACAGTAGAGGGTTTCTGGTCGGTGAACTGGATGACCGATTGCATGGGAATGATTCCGGATGCTCTGATAAAAACCGGCAAGTCATGGAGAGGGGCATCCACAATCACTTCATGGCCACCCTGGAAAAACTGTCCGGTACTCATCCTGTACCATCCACCTGAGGGCAGGTAAACTTTGACAAAATTCTGAGTAGAGGAAACGGGTGCAACGAGCAGGTTATCCCCGAACATATACTGATTCTGATAACTCCAGTCCCAGATTTTTTCATCGTAGGTGTAGTTGATGGCAAGCGTCCTGGCTACAGGCAGGCCATTCTGGGATGACTGGTAAAAGGCTGAATAAATGTAGGGGAGGAGTTTGTACCTAAGGGAGATCAATTCGATGGAAAGGTTTTCCACCTCTTTTCCGAACGACCAGGGTTCCTTGGCTTTGGTATCCCAGGCTGAGTGGTTCCTGAAAAATGGGGTAAAAACACCTATGTTCAGCCAACGTTGATAGAGTTCTTTTGTAGGATTGCCCATAAATCCTCCGAGATCAGGACCAGCAAAGGCTATTCCCGACAATCCCATGCTGTTTACCATACGGCAGGAGAGCAGCATATGATCATCGGTAGCCTCGTTATCTCCTGTCCAGACTGCCGAATAGCGCTGAATTCCTGCAAAGCCCGCACGGGAGAGGATAAAGGGTCTTTTGCCATTCATTAATGCCGTGGTTCCTTCGAAGGTAGCCCTTGCCATATTCAGTCCATAAATGTTATGTCCACGGGCCATACTTCCCTGATGACCATCGAAACCAAGCTGAACGATGTCGGGTATATTTTGTCCCCAGGTGGAAGGTTCGTTCATATCGTTCCAGAAACCTTCCACACCGGGTTCTGTCAGACTGCTGAATGAATTCCCCCACCATTTACGGACGAGCTCATTGGTAAAATCAGGGAAATGACATCGTCCCGGCCATACATTTCCTGTATAATAAGATCCATCGGGGTATTTAACAAAAAAGTCGTTCTTTACTCCTTCGTCATAGGCCAAATACCCTTTCTGAATCTTGATGCCCGGATCCACAATGGTGGCGAGGTGAAATCCCATATTGTTAAGCTTTTTAATCATTTCTCCGGGGTTTGGGAAACGATCCTTGTTCCAGGTGAAGATTTTATAGGAATCCATATAATCAATATCCAGATAGATCACATCACAGGGAATTTTCTTGTCGCGGAATTTCTGAGCCAGTGAAAGTACTTCTGTTTCAGGGAAATAACTCCAGCGGCATTGTTGATATCCAAGGCTCCACAGGGGAGGCATTTTCATGCGACCGGTAAGCCAGGTATAATCTTCAATAATCCTTGCGATGGAAGGTGCTCCGAAGAAATAATAATTCATTTCCCCGTTGGCAGCTGAAAACCAGGAAAAGCGGTTATCGCTGGAAGCAGCAAAGTCAAAATGGGTGCGGAAAGTGTTGTCAAGGAAAATACCATAAGTAATCTGATCATGAATACCCATATAAAACGGGATGCTGACATATAAAGGATCTTCATTCACTCCATAAGCAGGAACATCTGCGTTCCACATCTCGTATTTACAGCCGCGACGGTCGAGGTTACCGGTTTTCTCTCCCAGGCCGATAAATTTTTCCCGGGCAAAGACTTTTTTATAACAACTCACTGCTGTCCCTTGCCAGGTATACGCAAAATCTCGATAGTCCTCGCTGATCACCTGGTTTTTCAAATTGAAAAACCTTAAAGCGAGTGAATTTTTATCGATAAATATTTTCAGGGAATCCGTAGTTAACTGCCACTCTCCTCCATCTTCCCTGATCTCGTTGAAATTGCCAGAGGGTTGCTGAATGACCGCATAGGAAAAATCATCTGCAAAATCAAACTGGGATAGCCTGATCCGAATGACATCCGGCGTATAGACCAATATCATCATAAGCGCGTTTTCCGACCGGATCAATACTCCATGGTCAATGGGAGAAAGGGATTTTATTTTACCTGCTTGGATGACCTGGTCAAACTGTGCCGAAACCCTGAAAACAATAAAGATACTGATGAAGAGAATGATGTTTTTTTTCATAATTCCTGAGTCCTAAATCCTGATGATTACTTATAACGACTGATGTTCTGTCCTCCGGATAATCTCATTTTGAAGGTCCTCCCCAAGATCATTGAAATAATCGCTGTAACCGGCCACCCTGACAATCAAGTCGCGGTATTGCTCCGGGTGTTTTTGTGCATTCCTCAATGTATCCGCCGATACAACATTGAACTGGGTATGATGACCATTCATTCGGAAATAGGAACGGATCAAGGCGGTCAGCTTAAGGATGCTTTCCTTGCCTTCAAAAAATGAAGGAGAAAACTTCTGGTTAAGCAGGGTACCCCCGGTACGCAGATGATCGATCCGGGCAGCAGATTTCAGCACGGCAGTCGGCCCTTTGGTATCGGCGCCCTGAACCGGGGAAATACCCTCCGACAATGGTTGACCGGCTTTTCTGCCATCAGGGAGTGCCCCGGTAACGCTTCCAAAATAAATGTGGGATGTAGTCGGTAAAAGGTTGATGTGGTGTTTTCCCCCTATGGCATTCGATCGTCCGTCAACGGCTGAATAAAAAATGTCAAATACTTCTCCAGCTTGCTGATCTGCATCATCATCATCATTGCCATATTTGGGCGTTTTATAAACCAGTTCCATTCTTAATGCTTCGAAATCCCTGAAATTATTTTCCAGGGCTTTGAGCATCACTGTCATGGAAATCGTCTGGTGATCAAAAACATGATATTTCAGCGAAGTCAGGGAATCGGTGATGCTTCCCATTCCGACACCCTGGATATAAGTGGTATTATAACGGGCTCCACCGGCATTATAATCAATCCCCTTGCTGATACAATCCTCTATTATCAGAGAAAGAAAGGGGACAGGCATGTGATCGACAAAAATACGGGAGATGATGTTATTCCCCTTGATTTTTAAATCAGTGAAATAATTCAATTGGGTTCTGAATGCAGTCATCAGGTCTTCAAATGATCTAAATTCCGCCGGATCTCCGGTATGGATACCGATCTGTTTAAGGGTTCTGGGGTCAAGTCCATCATGCAGGGTGATCTCTAAAACCTTTGGAAGGTTGAAATATCCGCTCAGAATATAAGCTTCGGTACCAAAGGCGCCGGCTTCCACACAACCGCTTGCACCGCCGCAGCGGGCATCCGAAATGTCTTTCCCCTGTCTTAAAAGTTCCTGTATTATGGCATCGGTATTAAAACAGGAAGGCTGGCCAAAACCGCTTCTAATGATTTCAAGGGTACGGTGTATAAATTGATCCGGATTCATTTTACTGATCTGAACCATAGAGCTTGGCTGAAGCAAACGCATTTCTTCAATGACATCCAGGATCAGGTAGCTCAGTTCATTGACTCCATCTTTGCCCTCAGGGGTTAATCCGCCGAGGTTGATCAGGCAAAAGTCTGTATAGGTATTGCTTTCAAGGGCGGTGATACCGACTTTCGGGGGAGCCGGATGATTATTGAATTTAATCCAGAAACTTTGAAGGATTTCTTTGGCTTTTTCATAGGTCAGGCTACCATCATCCATTTCTTTTCTGTAAAATGGATATAAATGCTGATCCAGTCTACCGGGATTAAAGGAATCCCAAGGATTTAGTTCGGTGATCACCCCAAGATGGATAAACCAATAGGATTGCAAGGCCTCATGGAAGGTTCTGGGTGCATGGGCCGGTACATGACGGCAAATGCCTGCAAGATGAAGTAATTCTTCTGCAGATGACCATTGACCGACATCAGATGAATTTTTATTATTCAGGATTTTATCTGCTTCGGTTTCAAGATAATCAGCACATCGATTGGCAAACATGATCATTGCCCTGGATGCGATCTCCATAGCCCTGAGCTCCTCTTGTTTCTCATAAGCCTGGGGATCATTGAAAAAATCAAGCCGGGACATGGAATGATGAATATCATCAATCAGATCGAGCATGCCTTTATAATAAATTTTGTTCCCGGCTACGGTATGTCCAGGTGCCCTTTGTTCCTGGAATTCTGTGAATATACCCGCGTGATAGGCATCCAGCCAGTCCTGTGGCAGTGACCGCATGATCCTGTCACGGTTACTTTTTCCTTTCCAGAAAGGAATAATTTTTTCTTTGTATGTTTCCAGGGTCTCTTCATCAACCTTGAAGGATACTTTAGGCCGGTCATTCAGGATTTGAAGATCCTCAAGCGTATGGAGGGTGATTTCAGGGTAGGTGGGAACCGCCTTGGGTGCCGGCCCTCTTTCTCCAACGATCAGTTCCCCTGCATTGATACAGATTTGTTTGTGCTTGAGAATGTATTCAAATGTCATGGCCCGCATTACAGGAACAGAAACTTCACGGTCAATTCCCGTCTCATAAAATTCGGTAACCAGTAAGGCTCTTTCGGCAGAAATCCTGTTTATGGCCTTCAGGCTTTTTTCCCTCAGTGTGTTGATCCTATCCGTCATCCGTGTAATTTCTTACAAAGATAGCTGAAAATAAAGACTCCATCAGCGACTGTTCTTTCTTTGACAAGAAATTTGTCCACATGGCCTAGTGCAGTTTAAAAGAGGAAATGATGAAAGGTTAAAATAAATGTATTTTTGCATTCTCTCGCTGACGACTAAGCATATATGTTAACGTTCAAATGGGATTTTTTATTCAGGAATTACAGGATTATCCTCCTGTTATACCTCCTGCTTGCCATTGTTGCCGGCCTTCAGTCTGTAATGCTTGGCAGATTACCCGAAAACGCTGATCAACCTCCTCATATCAAGTACAATAATTACATGATTTTTAAACAATCCTTTGCTCATTTGACCGAGGCAAAGGATTTGTACCAGGCTTATCCGGAAGAATATAAAGACTTGTATAAATACAGTCCGAGTTTTGCCCTTTTTTTTGGATTTTTTTATATGCTACCGGATGCCCTGGGACTGATATTGTGGAATATCTGCAATGCCCTCATTCTCTTCTTTGCTTTTGTATTCCTGCCTCAGCTTGATATAAAAAGAAAAATATTAATGCTTATGGTCATCGCGGTTGAATTGATGACCTCCCTTCAGAATTCCCAGGCGAATGGCCTGATGGCAGGTTTGATCATCCTTACTTTCGGATTGCTTGAGAAGCGACATTATTGTATGGCTTGTTTCTGCCTGATGTGTATGTTTTATATCAAGTTGTTCGGGGTATTGGTCTTGTTGATGTTTTTGTTTTATCCAAAAAAATGGAAGCTAATCCTTTATTCCCTGATCTGGTTTCTGCTTTTCCTTGCGGCCCCGTTATTATTGATCAGCCTGAAGGAACTCTCTTTTCATTACATCCGTTGGTTTGAACTCCTGCAATCAGATTTCACCGCCTCCTATGGCCTTTCAGTGGCTGGGTGGTTGCATGCCTGGTTTGGTTTTCATGCCGATAAAGTCATGACCCTCCTGAGTGGTATGATCTTACTGATGATTCCTTACCTCAGGATAAAACAGTATCAGCACTTTTATTTCAGGCTGATGGCATTAGCCTCATTGCTTATATGGGTAGTGATTTTCAATCACAAGGCAGAATCGCCTACCTTTATCATCGCCATGAGTGGGATTAGTTTATGGGGCTTATCCGCTGAGATTAAACCCTGGAAAACGGCTTTGCTCGTTTTTGCTTTGGTTCTGACTTCATTTTCTCCGACTGATCTTTTTCCGGTTGGTTTCAGAGAAGGATTTCTGATTCCTTATATGGTGAAAGTTTTTCCCTGTATTGTGATCTGGACTGTGATCCTGGTTGAAATGATCAGCGGAAAGTACCATTTACCCACCGATCCTGACCTTCATACCCAAAGATTCAAACTCAGCGGCAAGTGAATGGAGATTTTCCGGTTTCAGTGGGATGAGATCAGCGACTTTGTTCACTTTCAATAAACGGCAGTATTTATTCCGGGCAGAATCATGAAACGGCAACAGATCAATCGTAAGAGGATGACAGGGTACTAAAGATTGAATGAATACCTTCATCTCACTGATATTTTTTTTTGTATTGGTAATTCCAGGAATGACCGGAAACCTGAGGATGATACGATACTTGTTCTGAACCAGGTATCTGAGATTGGCAAGGATGGGAATATTTGAGACTCCGGTATATCGCTGATGCAATTTATTTTCAATGAGTTTCAGGTCAAAGAGAAAAAGATCCACCCAGGGTGAGATATGTTGCATGGCTTCAAGACTGGAATACCCGGAAGTATCAAGCGCGGTATGTAAACCTGAATATTTTGCAGCTTTCAGCAGGTCCAGCAGGAATCCTTCCTGCATCATGGGCTCTCCGCCAGAGAAAGTCACCCCACCCTGAGATTCTTCGTAAAAAATTCTGTCCCTGATCACTTCCCGCATCACTTCATCCACCGACATAAATTTTCCTATAGTTTCTGGATGTTGAAAAGACTTGCCTGAAAGTTTAAAAGTCTTTATGGTCGCTTCTGACTTTATTTCCTGGCTTTCAGGATTATGACACCACCAGCAGGACAACGGACAGCCTTTAAAAAAAACTGTTGTTCTGATTCCTGGTCCGTCATGAACTGAGAAGCGCCGGATATCGAAGATCAGCCCTTCATTCTCCATAGAAAAGGATCATTTTCCGGATAGCTTCCTGACAAACCGGGCAAAACCCTGGCGCTTCATTGGAATTCATCCGGCAATCCATATAGGGACTGAATATTCCGATTTTTTCATACCCTCCTCCTTCAAACATGCCTATAGTATTTCGAAAAGCCTCAATCCTCGGGGTTGGAACAGGGGTATCCGGATCCATCATATTTTGCCATTTCCGTTCAAACTGAACATGGGTGGTTAAATTTGGTTCCCAGGGTTCGATTTTCAGATTGTAAAAACCTGAATAGGAAACATTACCGATATACTCGTCACCAAGTCCGGCAAAAGCATGGCCAAATTCATGGACCATCACCAAAGGTGAAAGCGGGTGATCAACCGTTGTTATAGCGTACAGGTTGAAGAAACCGCCTCCGCCGTATTGCTTGCTGTTTACAAGGATCACAATGGCATCACAGGGAACATTTGCAGCCAGGTCGTAAATTGATTTTGTATCGAAAGTGGTCAGGTAACGATCCATGTCGAAAGTATAAAACTGGCTGTTGACCGCTGTATTTGAATAAACTCCTTGCCCTGGTATATCGACTCCAGATGAATCAGAAGGGGAAAGAATGCCATAAAAATTGAACTTATCTTTATATGCTGAGTAGGGTTTTGTGCTCAGCAAGGTATCCATCATCCGCCTGGCATCCTTGAGGAATTTTGGCATTTCCTGCAATGCATAGCCTTCAGCAATAAAAACAATATCGGCATGGTTTTCAGGGTTACCCATATAAGAAAGTTTGGAAACCGGAACAGAATGTGGTTTTTCCCTGTTGATGAAATAATCAGATGGATTGATATAACATTCATACAGAGGCAGGAATTCCCCGGTTTCAAACGATCTTTTTTCAATCACAAACCGTATCGTTGACTTGGGGAAAGGAATTATTGCGCTCATTGGGAATGTCCGCCTGATTTTCTTTGCTTCATCCGTTCCTTGCCATTCCTGGAAAAGTGAACTGAATCCTTTCGAAAAAATGAGTTTTCGAGAAGCCGAATCAAAAGCCAGGTAACGGTAAGTTCCATAATCATAAGGGTCAATCAGGTTATGCTGTGAACCACCCCAGAAAGGCTCCTGCTTCATTTCCCTGAAATATGCGGTCTCTTCCGTTGCGTTCCCGGCCAGGAAATAATCCACCCTCAATGCCCTGGAAGTGAACCAGGTATCAAAGCCGGGTGACTGCGCATATCCGGAAAAAGTTTGCAGGAGAAAGGTTAAAAATATCCATGATACTAATCTCATCATTGATTGTTTATTAAATGAAAAACAAAAGTAAAAATCTTTCCCTAAATCACCTTTCCATTTACTTTTCTAATTTGTACCACTATCATCCCGACCAGCATCAGTCCACAACCGATCAGCATCCTTAGGGTCAATAGTTCATGAAGCATTAACCAGCCTCCGAGGACAGCAAAAACAGCTTCCATACTAAGGATAATGGAAGCATAAGCAGGATGTGCAGTTTTCTGTGCGATGACCTGCAGAGTATAAGCAATGCCTACGGAGAGAATCCCACCGTAAGCAATCGGAATCCAAGCCTGGATGATGGAATTTAAAGTGACAGTTTCCGTTGTAAAGGCAAAGATCAGACTAAGAAGAGCGCAGATTGCAAACTGTATAACAGCGAGCAGGAAAGAGTCCATGAGGGGGGAAAGCCATCCGATTAACAATACATGGAAAGTAAAAACAAGGGCGCATAGTAGAACCAGTTTATCGCCAGGATCAATATAAAATCCCTGGGTTATGCTCAGCAGGTAAAGTCCCGCCAGCGAAAGCATTGCCCCGATCCACATAAAAAATGTGGATCGCTGACCAAACAGCATGCCCACGAAAGGAACAAGTACCACATATAATCCGGTCAGAAAACCTGCCTTTCCAGCCGTTGTGGTTTGCAATCCAAGCTGTTGAAGAGAAACTCCGCCAAAGAGAAGCAAGCCTGTCACTAATGTTCCAATCAAGATTTTCCATCGATCTGAACGATGTTTGTTGTACAGCATGGGTTTTTTCTTCTTTGCCCTTAACCAGAGAACAGGGAGAAGGATTAGTGTTCCAAGCGCAAATCTCACACCATTATAAGAAAACGGACCAAGGTACTCCATCCCAATCCGTTGGTAAACGAAAGCGAAACCCCAGATGGCGGCAGCAAGAATCAGGATCAAGTCGGATTTGAATTTTACTGACATTTTTCTTCGGATAGTTGCTATCGAAAACGAATGAATATTCCAGGTATTTCCAGTTAAGTGTTGTCTTAGGCAGTCAGGACTACTCTATGCTTATCTCGTCCACAAAGATCCATGCCTTATGTCCGGCACCTGGGTGCCATTCGGGACAATTTCCAATGTTTTTAGCCACAACCTTGATAAAACGAGCTTTCTGCATTTTCATCGGATAAGAGAACTCTTTTATGGTCGAAACCTGGGTATGATCATCCAAATCATTTTTGACCTGGCCTATCTCGGTATATATTTTCCCATCAGTTGAGACCGAGAAGGTCACTTCCTCCGGTAGGAAAATCCATGAAGCCTGATCATGTAAGCAACCGAGTGAAATTTTATGCAAGGCTTGCAATGATCCCAGGTCCACAACAGCATTTACATCTACTCTTTCATATCCCTGCCAGGTACCTGTTTTGAAGTTCTCTCCTCCACGGATAAAATCAATCAATGCATGGTCGCCTCCTCCCGAATACTGATTAGCATATTGAGTATTCAGGCTGATTTTACGGTTTTTTTTGATTTTTATGAAATTTGCTTCAATGGGGAAGCTGTTTAAAATTCCTTCCTGGGAGGCAATGGCTCTGAGTTTTGTTGATTTGGTAAATTTAAATGGAACAGTATATAGCTCCGATTTATAGCTGGGCTCAGTTCCGTTCAGGGTATAATAAATCGTGGTACCCTTGATAGGGTTGGCAAGTGAGACATAAGTGGCATCAAAAAACGATTTTTCCCCGATCTCGACAGAAGGCACAGGCGTAATATAATTATCATGAATCCTGGAAGTAGGGGAGGAGCCGGGATTGTTACCCCAGGCCTTATTTGGCTTAGCTCCCATCGTAAAGACAATCTCGCCTCCATTCATAATGTCTTCATGACGGATATAGGATTTAAAATATGGGGTCCCATTTAAAACAACCGATTGTATATAAATATTCGTATCGCTGATATTTTTCGCCAGGATGGTGAAAATCTTGCCATTTTCAAGATTCAGGCGGGCTTTCGGGAATATGGGACATCCAAGGACATAAATACCGGAACCAGGTGTGACAGGATAAAATCCGAGAGCTGAAAAGATATACCAGGCCGACATCTGTCCGCAATCCTCGTTGCCGATCAAGCCATCCGGACTGTTATTGTAAAACTCCTGGATGATCTTTTTCACCAGAGCTTGTGTTTTCCATGGTTGAGCTGCATAGTTATACAGGTAGGCCATATGATGACTGGGTTCATTTCCATGCGCATATTGCCCGATCATCCCGCTGATGTCGGCCTGATCACGTCCTGTAATTTTTGAATCAGTAGTAAATAAAGCATCCAGTCTTGCGGCAAATCTTTCTTTTCCTCCTAAAAGTTCAATCAACCCGTCTATATCCTGGGGGACATAGAAGGAATATTGCCAGGCATTGGCTTCAGTATAATTAAAGTTAACTTCCGCCGGATCGAAAGGAGAAAACCAGGTCTCATTGGATTTTGCCCGCATAAACCCGGTGGAAGGGTCGAAAATATTCTTATAATACTGTGCCCTGATAACATAAGTTTTATAATCATCTTCTTTACCCATTGCCTTGGCCATCATGGCAATACACCAATCATCGTAAGCATATTCCAGTGTTTTTGAAACAGACTCCCCTTCCATATCAGAGGGAATATATCCTTTGGTTTTATAATATTTCAGTCCAAGAGCATCTTGCATAGCACTGTGTTTCATGGCCTCCAGGGCTTTGTCAGCAGGAAAATCCCGAATCCCCTTCAGGTAGGCGTCAGCAATGACCGGTACTGCATGATAACCAATCATACAATCTGTTTCATTCCCTGATAATTCCCATACCGGCAATAGCCCTCCTTCTTCATACTGACGGAGAAAGGTCAGGATAAAATCATTGCTTCTTTTGGTTTCCAGAAGGGTATATAAAGGATGAGCGGCACGGTAAGTATCCCACAGAGAAAAAACGGTGTAATACCGGAAGTCTTCTGCCCTATGGATTTTTAGATCCCGACCCCGGTATTGGCCGTCCACATCACAGTAAACATTAGGCTGGAGCATGGCATGGTACATGGCTGTATAGAAGGTTTGCTGCTGATCCAGCGTTGCGCCTGCCAAGGTGATTTTTGCAAGGGCATTGTCCCATGCCTGGCTAGCCTGACGGCGGATGAAATCGAAATCCCATCCTGGTATTTCTGCCAGCAAATTATTCTTAGCTCCCTCTGAACTGACCGCCGAAATGCCCACCTTGACTAAGATCTTTTCATTTTCTTCTGTAGAAAAGGAGAGCATAGAATGCAGAGAATCCAGTTTCGCTTCAGTAAATGGCTTGGAGAATTTGATTGCAAAATACAGGATTTGTTTTGCAGCCCATGACTGAGAAATCCTGTACCCTTCAATTTCATCTTTGCCCGTAACCTTGATCCCGCATCCAATCACTTTATCCCTGTGTTCAAGATCCACTACTATTCCTGCATTTTCAGATGCCGGAAAGGTATAACGGTGAAAACCTGTCCTTTCTGTAGTCGTTAATTCAGCACGGATGTTGAAGTTATCAAGAACGACGGAGTAATAACCAGCCGATGCCTCTTCTCTGGATTTTGAAAATGATGACGCATAAGCATGGGCTTTAAGTTCAACTTCACCAATTACCGGCATGATCAGGATATCCCCGTAATCAGAGCAGCCTGTACCGCTTAAATGGGTATGACTGAACCCGTATATAATGCTGTCGGTGTAATGATATCCGGAACACCCGTCCCAACCTTCAAGGCGGGTATCGGGGCTTAACTGAACCATACCGAAAGGGAGACTGCTGCCGGGATAAGTATGTCCATGCCCGCCGGTTCCAATGAATGGATTGACCAAGGCGGATGGAGAAAAAACCTGCTGACTGAAAGAGGAAAACGATAATGGAAGGATAAATGAAAGGATTAACAGGATTTTTTTTTCCATTTTTAATAAGTGTTTATAAGTGTACTCACAGAAAGGGACGGCAATCCATTCCCTGAACTTTTTTTTGTAATAAAAGTCACCGTTTTTATCTCCCCGGGAAGTAAATCGAAATAATTGTCGGAAAAATCACCTTCAAAAGGGAAAGATAATAAAACCCCTTTGGCCAGTTTGTCAGAGGTTAAAGTAATTAGATAACCTCCAGTGGATTTTTCGATCTTTTTCTGAATATTTACAGTCGGGAGCAAGAGGTGTTTGGGAGAAGCAAAATAAGTCAGACAGCGTGAGGAATCATCAAGGGTTTTAAATTCGGCAGAGAGGACCAGTTTTCCAGTATCGGAATCAGGGACCAGTTCATTCCTCAATTTCTCAAAATACACCCGGGAAGAATTTGGTGGAATATCGGTTTTAATTTTTTTCTCCATCTTTATCTTTCCTTCAAAATCCAGTAGTTTCAGATCCAGTTCTCCGTATCTGTTCTGCAGATCATCAGAAACTACATAGAGTTGAAGTTTTCCTTTCTCAAAGGTCACGGTCGGGATGATTTTCCGGAAAGCATCTTTCATCCTGAAATATAAAGCCTTCTTTTTCCCATAGTAGTCAATTGCCGACCAGGTGATTCCTGGCCAGCAATCATTGAATTGCCATACGAGACTTCCCATGCAATATGGCTTGGCCCTTCGATGTGCTTCAATAGCAAATTGTATTCCCTGAGCTTGTAAGAGTTGACTGACAAGGATATAGGATTGAAAATCCTTGGGCTGTTTAAAGTCCCGCTGAAGGTATTCTGCTATGGTTTCAAAGCCGCTCAGGTTTTTTTGGTGTGATTTCATGACTGGGGAATCCAGGTGAAGATCTTCCGCCAGACTGAACCTTTTAATGCTGCTCAGTTCAGGGAAACTCTGAAACCCATATTCTGACACAAAACGTCCGGTTTTTTTTTCGTAATAAGAGAATGGTTCTTTTCCCCACCAGACTCCCCAATAATGCGAATCTCCCCGGGTCAGGCTCTCCGGGTTTCCCCATCCGATAGAGGGAGAGGAGGGGTGGTAGGGACGCAGCGAGTCGAACCGACTGAGGAGGTTTGGAATAAGCCGGTGAAACAGGTACTGATAGGCAAGGTAAAGTTCGGCAGAATCCTTGGAAGAATATTGGTATTGTTTTTGCCAACCCCAGTTGTTCCATCCTTCTTCAATCTCATTGTTGCCGCACCACATGACGAGGCATGGGTGGTTTCTTAACCGTAAAATATTTTCTGCAAGCTCGGCGACCACATTCCGGTTAAATTCTTTTTCCGGTGGTGGCATGGCATTGGCGAACATGAAATCCTGCCAAACCATGATCCCGTTCTCATCGCATAAATCGTAAAAAATATCCTTTTCATAAAATCCGCCTCCCCATACCCTGAGCATATTCATATTGGCTGATCTGACATCTTCAATGATCCTGTGATAGTTTGAATCGCTGACACGGGTCGGAAAAACATCCTGAGGGATATAATTGGCTCCTTTGACAAAAACATTCTGCCCGTTCACTTGAAAGAAAAAGCTTTCGCCATTTGTATCGGCTTCTTCAACCAAGGCAAGCGTTCGTAACCCAATCCTTTTTATTCCACTTCCTATGATTCGCCCGGCAAATTCTGTTTCATAATGCAGAGAATATAAATAGGCCTCACCTAAACCATTGGGCCACCAGCGTCTGGGATTTGAAATTTCAAAATCAAGGCTGAGATAATTGATCCCTTTCCTGAGTAAAACAGCTTTTCGAATGATCCTCCCGTCTTCCATAGATATTTTTAACCGGGCTGAATCAGCAAGATCAGAAACAATCGTGAACTCAGCTCTAAGTGCGGCAAGTGAATCATTTAAGTCCTTCTGAAGGAATTGCACTCCCCTCAGATCCACGTGAGTCCAGGAGCGCAGATAAATGGGTTTCCATATCCCAGTGGTAATCAAGGTTGGCCCGAAATCCCATCCGAAATGATAGGCGGCTTTACGGCAGACTGTCCTTTCATCGCCGGGTAATTTGTATGCTAATTTTTCATAACGGTTTTTGTTCTCCCGGACTACCGATGGGAATTGAATACGGATGATGTTTTTACCAATGACCAATAAAGGTTTAACATCCCTTATCCATTCTCTGAACATGTTGTCAGCAACTACCACCAGGCTGTCATTCAGATAGACGTTGGCATAAGTATCCAGGCCTTTGCACACCAATTCAAGGTGTCTGGCCTTGAAAGCCTTCTCCTCTATCAGAAATTCTTTTTGGTATTCCCATCCGATGTCGCTGATCCATTGAAGCGATGTTTCATGATCCTGGTAAAAAGGATCTTTGATGATGCCGTTTCTGAGTAAATCAAGATGAACACAGCCGGGAACCATGGCCCGCATCCATTCTTTACTCCCGGCTTTCCTAAACTTCCATTCCCCGTTCAGATCAATGGAAGGGATATCCTGTGAATAGAGAGAAATACAAATAAGCCCCTTAATGATCAAAAGAAAAAAAAGTCGATTCATAGGAATAAAATAGGAGATGCAAAATTACCAGAAAAGAAATTAATTCTTAATTTCACCACTTATTAATAAAATGATGTTAGAACTCAGACCGCTCCTTGAGCTTTTTTTCTCCCGTTATGGTCATGCTGATCAACAACCTTTTATTTTCTTTGCCCCGGGCAGGGTAAACTTGATCGGGGAACACACCGATTACAACGGAGGATATGTACTTCCCTGTGCACTGCAATACGGAACTTATTTATTGATCAGGAAAACAAGAGATGACATTGTCAAACTTGCCTCGGACAATGAGGATCTTTATACTGAAATCCCCTTGGATAAATTGCTCAGGGATAAAAATAATGCCTGGGTTAATTATCCTTTAGGAATTTTTTCTGAATTCAAGCAGTTAAACATTCCGCTTTCAGGTTTTGAATTGTTCTTTTCAGGGGATATTCCAAAAAATGCCGGACTTGCTTCTTCAGCTTCCATAGAAATGGTAACGGCTTTCGCGCTGAACACTATGTTGAAGGCAAATCTGGAATACATTGATCTGATTCAACTATCCAGAAGGGCTGAAAACAATTTTGCAGGGGTTAACTGCGGTATTATGGATCAGTTTGCAGTGGGTCTCGGGGAGAAGGATCATGCCCTTTTCCTTAACTGTCATACCCTGGAATATAAAATGATTCCTTTTTTTCTGAAAGATTTCCGACTGATCATTGCCCATTCCAATAAGCCCAGGGAGCTGTCTTCTTCCAAGTACAATGAACGGGTTGCAGAATGTCAGCTTGCCCTTGCCTATCTCAGTCAGGTTTTACCTGCCTCAGGATTGAGCGAAATAAGCTATATGCAGTTTTTTAAAATTCAGGAAAGGATACCTGACGAGTTGATACGGAAACGTGCCCGTCACGTGATCTCCGAGAACCAGAGGGTGCTGAATGCTGTTTCTGGTTTGCTGAAAGGCGACCTTGCCCAATTCGGCGCCCTGATGAATGCTTCTCATGAATCACTTCGCGACAATTACGAGGTTACCGGTTTTGCCCTTGATACCTTGGTGGAAGCAGCTCAAAAAATCAATGGAGTGCTGGGAGCCCGTATGACCGGTGCCGGGTTTGGTGGCTGTACAGTGAATATTGTGAAAACGGATGCTGTGGAAAATTTCATTCAGAAGGTAGGTGAGGAATACCACGAAAAAACAGGACTGACACCAACATTCTATCTGGCCGAGGTTTCAGATGGGGTAAGGCAAATTAAATAAATATGTTTCCCTGATTATTTAGGATTAATTTTTAAATACAATGATTTATGGGACATAAACACAAGAAAGAGAAAATTGAAATAGAAGAAAAAACGGAAGTGGATAAAATGCCCAGCAAACTCTATGAAGAAGAGCTTGTTAAGCTACAGATTGAACTTGTTAAACTTCAGGAATGGATCAAGTACAAAGGTCTCCGGGTTGTTGTACTTTTCGAAGGACGAGATGCTGCCGGCAAGGGAGGTGCCATCAAGCGGATCACCGAAAGCCTGAATCCGAGGGTCTGCCGGGTTGTTGCTTTGGGCGTTCCCACGGAAAAAGAAAAGACACAATGGTACTTCCAGCGTTATGTAGCCCATTTGCCGGCCTCAGGAGAAATGGTGCTTTTCGATCGAAGCTGGTACAACCGTGCCGGGGTTGAAAGGGTCATGGGGTTCTGTACAGAAGAAGAATACTGGGATTTTCTCAGGTCCTGTCCGAATTTTGAAACCATGCTGATCCGCTCAGGGATCATCCTGATCAAGTATTGGTTTTCGGTTAGCGACAAAGAACAGGAATTAAGGTTCAGACAAAGAATCAATGATCCCACCAGGCGTTGGAAAATAAGCCCGATGGACGTGGAATCCAGAAGTAAGTGGGTGGAATATTCCAAGGCAAAAGATGAAATGTTTGCCTATACCGACACCAAGCAATCCCCATGGTACGTTGTGGAGGCGGATGATAAAAAAAGAGCCAGGCTGAATTGTATTTCTCATTTACTGAGCCAGATTCCATATCAGGATGTTCCTCGTGAGGCCATCATTCTTCCTGCTTTGGAAAAAGACAAAGCCTACGTCAGACCACCCATGTCGGAACAAACTTTTGTACCCAAAAAATATTGACGAAACCAACATTCACCTGATTACTGTATTCTTCCTCTTATTCCTGGGTCAATCTTCTCATTTCAACACAGAAAACCTGTAAACCGTTTTCTGGATATAGTATTTTCCCGGTTTTAAAATTGTAGATGGAAAGCTTGGTTGATTGGGTGAATCAGGATAATGCTGGGTTTCCAGGCAAAGACCGTAATGCTGGTAGTACAATTTTCCACCTTTTCCCCTGATACTTCCGTCAAGGAAATTGCCGGAATAGAATTGGATAGCCGGTTGGGTAGTGAAAACCTCAAGTTGCCTTCCGCTTCGCGGATCATACAACTGGGCTGCAAGCGATAATTCTCCATCCTTTTTATTCAGGACATAATTATGATCATAACCACCTTTGACCCTTGAAATCCCATCTCCGATTTTCATAGAATTGTTAAAATCCATTGGTGTTCCCCTGACGCCGGCAAGTTTTCCGGTAGGGATCAGTTCATTGTTTACTTCGGTAAACTGATCTGCATTCAGAGTCAGGAAATGTCCAAGAATATTCGTATCCGCCTCGCATAAATTAAAATAAGTATGATTACAGAGGTTCACCGGGCAATCCTGATCCGTTTCAGCTTCTATAATCGTGGTCAGCTCGTTATAAACATTCAGAGTATAGGTGACTTTCACCTTTAGGTTTCCCGGGTAACCCTCTTCCCCGGATTTACTGACATACGTTAATTCAAGCATCGATACGGTATCGTTCATAACTTCCCGGGAATTCCAGACGACTTTGTCAAACCCCTTGATTCCCCCGTGAAGACTGTTTTTGCCATTGTTAATGGCAAGCTGATAGGTTTTTCCTTCAAGTCTGAATCTTCCATTGGCAATTCTGTTTGCATACCGGCCTATGATCGCACCAAAATAGGGTTTGTTTGATAGGTATGGTTCCAGGCTGTCGAAACCAAGTACAATATCGCCTTGTTTTCCGGTTTTATCAGGCATGGTGATCGAGGTGATGATGGCTCCGTAATTGATGATTTTTACTTTGATCCCCTGGGTATTGGAAAGGGTATATAAAAACACAGTGTTGCCATCCACCTCGCCGAATTTTATTTTTTTTATCATAGAAGCTGATTTTTCATTAAAGATCATGTCGTTAATGGTATTCTCATTTTCCGGTTCTTCAAAACCTTTGACATTAACTTTCACTGAAGTTGTTTCATTGCAGGAAATCAAAATGGAAAGCAGGCATATTTTAAAAATGAATGCAAAGGAAGGTTTCATAATTTTTTTTTTAACCCTCACAAACCTAATGAAATTTGAAATAAATAAAAAATTATCTTTGGCTCCGTCTATAACATGATTTCGCTCGGCATCATTGAAGGGATAGTATATAATCGATTAACCATGACCAGGTTCACAGGAAAAGTTATTGTGATAACAGGTGCCTCAGGCGGGATTGGAGAGGCTCTTGCCCGGGCTTTCGATGATGAAGGAGGCCGAATTGTACTGGTCTCGAGGCGGGAGGAAAATTTACGGGTACTTGCCAGTGGTTTAAGGGACAGCCTGGTCATCCCGGGTGATTTGAGCGAGGAGACGGCATGCCATGACATCATCGAAAGAACCATTGCCCATTATGGCCGTCTCGATATCCTCATCAACAATGCAGCAAGCATCATCGTGGTTCCGTCAGTATCAGTCAGGACTGAGGACCTGCTGAAAGCATTCAGGACAAATCTTTGCGGGCCAGTCATTTTAACCCAGCAGGCCATTAAATATATGCAAAAGCAGGGTTCTGGTCAGATCATCAATATAGGGTCGCCCGGTTTCATGATGGGAATCCCGTTCTACACCCCATATGTTTGTTCAAAGGCTGCATTTTCTGCCTGGACCCGAAGCATACAGGCTGAATGGGTGGAATCTTGCGTGAAAATCTCAGAGTACTTTCCGGGCTATGTGTCGACCCGTTCAGCACCTGAGTCACGGATTGGAGAAATTCCACAGAATTTCCTGATGGAAGAAAAACAACATTTTATTGCAAAGCTTTTTACCCGGCCCCAGAGCCCCGAAGAGGTGGCCAGACAAATTGTCCGCTTGGCCATTAAGCCCCGTCCTTTAAGGTGTTCCTCCTTTAAGGTCAAAATCGGCACCCTGATCTCGAATTTTCCTGCGTTCCGCTTGATTATTTCCAGACAGATGGCCAGCACCGCCAGAAAAAAAATAAAACAAATACAAGCACTATGAGAAAAACCATTCCCCTGAAAGAAAGAAAAATGGATTACCTGTACATCGCTTTTTTTCTGTTAAATCTGTTATATATCACCTATATCGTTGATCTGGAACAACTCGTGATCAAAGATGTGAATAATTTTAAATATCCGGTTTGGCCTCTGCCTTTTCTTGTCGATATGGTCCACTGGTGGGGAAATACCTTTGATCCCCTTCAGTCGGCCCGCCCGGTTTGGTGGAAAGCCACCATCTGGCTGGATGTTGTTTTATTCGGTCCTTATTATGCTGCAGCTGTTTACGCTTTTATCAAGGGAAAAGAATGGATTCGCATTCCAACTTTGGTCATCATGCCGGTGCTTTTCACCAATGTATTCATCATTTGCAGTGAAGAAATATTTGGTCAGACGCCCGCCCTGAATTTGCCCCTTGTGCTCTTTGCCAATGCTCCCTGGGCTCTTGTACCGATTTTTCTGGTTTGGAAAATGTGGAAAAATGAGCATCCTTTCACGCGTCTAACGGATTGAGTCAAGCCTTTGTTTCATTTTTGCCACCATTTTTTGGTAGTTGGGAACATTCACTTTTTCTACCGGATTGGCCGGAGGGGATTCCATGGTCAATGGATTTGTCGGAATACCGTTTTTATATACCCGGAAATCCAGATGAGCTCCGGTGGAAAGTCCGCTGCTTCCGACATATCCAATGACTTCACCCTGATTCACTTGTACGCCTGGCTGAATTCCTGGTTCAATTTTCGACAGATGGGCATAACTCGTCGTGTAAACAGCATTATGCCTGATGCTGATCTTTCTTCCATACCCGCCATGCCAGCCTGCTTCAATAACCCTCCCATGACCCAGTGAAACGACTGGGGTTCCCCTGGGTGCAGCATAATCCACACCATAATGCGGACGGGCAATGCGAAGAATAGGATGCATCCTGGATTTGGTGAATTTTGAACTGATGCGTGAGAATTTCAAAGGCGCTTTTAGAAATGACCGCCTCAGGCTCTGGGATTGATCATCAAAATAATCTCCTTTGCCTGATTGTTCAAAGTAAAAAGCATAATAATTCTTTCCACTGCTGTAAAATAAAGAGGCAAGGATTTTATTGGATCCAATGGGAATACTGTCCACCAATATTTCTTCGTATACCACTTTAAACCCATCGCCTTTCTGCAGGCCGTAAAAATCAACAGTCCAAGCATAAATATCAGCCATGTGCATCCCCAGGTTCATATCAAGTTTGCCTTCAGAAAAGGCATTCCAAAGAGAAGAAGTGATTTGTCCGCTGGCGGTCTTCACACGGGTCGTGACCTTTTTTTTATCACGGTAAACCCTCAGGGAATCCCGGAAATCATAAACCACAAATTCAATTTCATTGAGTTCATAGATAAAATATAAGGTTTTCCGGGTAGAATCCTTTTTCGAAATCCTGGCAAAAGGTTGACCTGCTTTCAGTTTTTTTACATCAAAAACAGAGGTGGTTGTCTTCGCGATCTTGTCAATCATTTGTGCTGATACGTATGGTGATAACAGCAGCGCGAGGTTTTGGTTATGGGATACTTTCCCCTGGTGAATATCCAGGCTATCGATGTTAATTTTATAGGCCATATGAGGTTTTGGAGGCGTATGCGGAATGGGAGTCTTTTGATGGATAACAAAAAAATAAACCAAGAGAAAAAGAATGATGACAGAGACAAAGGTAAACGCTACAACAGTGGTAAATTTGAAATGAATTCCTGACATATTGATTAATTAAAAGAAAGGTTGATTTGTACTATTTCCGGCCTGTTTCCCAGTCGGATAGGAGGTCCCCATGTGCCAAAACCAGTAGAAACGTAGATATGCGTTTTTCCAATTTGTTTATATCCCTGACTGACTTCATATATGGCAGATGTAATATAATTCAACGGCCAAAGTTGCCCGTGGTGGGTATGACCCGACAACTGCAGATCAATGCCAAGGGCAGCGGATTGTTCCAAGTGAAAGGGCTGGTGGTCCATCAGGATAACAGGGCGGGAGAGGTCTATTCCCTTCGTGAGAAAGGATAATTCTTTTCTGGGTTTTCCGGAGAATCTTGGTTTATCACGGTCATCCCGACCGATAAGGTAAAAACAATCATGGATGAGCAGGCAGGTATCTCGTAACATAGTAATTCCATGATTCGAGAGGTAGTTGATGGCAGATTCAGCGCCTCCGATATATTCATGATTTCCGGGAATGGCAAAAACCCCTAAACGGCTTTTTATCCTTACCAGATCAGAACCCAGATCGTTGTGAATTACAGGAGCGAGATCTTCATCTACCAGATCCCCGGCAAACAATACAATATCGGGTTGAAGCGCATTGATCGAGCTGACCAGACGACCAGCTTTACGATTGGCGATCAGGGTTCCCAGGTGAATGTCGGAGGCCATGACAATGTTGAGGGTTTTGTATCCCTCAACAGTTTTTTTGATGTGAAGGTTCAGTGTTTTTATCCTTGGTGTTCTTGCATTGATGAAGCCGGCCGCGACAATGACGGAGACCAGGATAACCGATGCCAAAAAAACCAACATCTTTGTTCTTGCGTAATCTGAGAAGAAAATCCGTGGGTAGCAATGAAAAAAATGATTCACTACCCGGCTGATATCAAGAATCAGGACAATCAGAAAAAAATATAACATGAATGCCAGCCAGAATGACCCGATCCAGGTAATGATCCCGGTAAACATACAGGGGCAGGTACGCTCGAGAATGCGGGCCAGGATAAAGGTCGATGCCATACTCCAGAACCCTATTGTAAACCATAATCTTCCGGAACTTCCGGGGATAAACGCTTGCAGCCCGCGGATGAAAATGTAATAGTTGACCAGACCGTATATCAGGGTGACCAGGCTAAGGAAAATGATTAAAGCACTTACTTTCATAAAATATTCCCGGCTTGAATTATTGCTGCAAAGATACTTTTTCGATGCTGATTATTTTTTAAATTTGAACAGATTAACCAACACTAAATTCTTTGGTCATGAATTCTGGGTTCTTTTTGACTTGGATTGATTATGTCATCATGATTGTTTATTTCGTTTTTGTGCTTGGTATCGGATGGGCCTTGAAACGGTTTATGAATACTGCCAATGCCTTTTTGGAAGCAGGACGTGCGATGCCTGCCTGGGTGGCTGGACTAGCTTTTATTTCTACAAACCTCGGCGCTTTAGAAGTGATGGGTATGACGGGGTCAGGCGCTAAATACGGTATGCTTACCGCACATTTCTATTGGGTGGGGGCCATCCCTGCCATGGTTTTTCTGGCCCTCTTTATGATGCCTTTTTACTACGGATCAAAAGCCAGATCCGTGCCAGAATACCTTAAACTAAGGTTCGATGAAAAAACCAGGGGTTTGAATGCTATACTGTTTGCCCTGATGACTATCCTCGCTTCCGGAATATCCATGTACGCCCTTGCCATTCTCCTGGAAAAAGTTCTTGGATGGAATTTCCATCTCAGCCTGATTTTATCTGCCGCCATTGTATTAGCATACACTTACCTGGGAGGACTTTCATCCGCCATCTATAATGAAGTTTTGCAATTTTTTATCATTGTTATCGGCCTATTGCCGGTCGTGATTCTGGCGCTATCTGATCTTGGAGGCTGGACTGGGATGAAAGAGCAGCTCTCACCCATAGTCGCGGAAAAAGGTTTTGCCCCTGATACCTGGACCACTACCTGGAAATATACTGCCAGTGCAGCGTCCAATCCCCTGGGCGTGGAATGGTATGGCATCTTTGCAGGACTTGGATTTGTTCTTTCCTTCGGATATTGGTGTACGAACTTTCTGATCGTTCAACGTGCGATGTCAGCCGAATCACCGACCGCTGCCAGAAATACTCCACTTATCGGAGCCCTTCCGAAAATGTTTATTCCTTTTCTGATCATCGTTCCGGGTATTGCCGCCCTTGTGCTCCTGAATAAACCCGGGAGCGGTTTTTCCTTACCGGAAATTTCTCCCGGGCAATATAATTATGATTATACCATCATCGCTTTGTTGAAGCAATACCTTCCGGCTGGTGTGCTCGGACTGGGGATTACAGCACTGCTGGCTTCATTCATGTCAGGTATGGCCGGAAATGTTTCTGCCTTTAATACGGTTTGGACTTACGATATATACCAGAGCTATATTCGCCCGTCCACAAATAAGAAAGAATCCGATGAGAAACATTATCTGCTGGTGGGCAGAATGGCAACGATTTTCGGGGTGGTGGTAAGCATAGCTGCAGCATATCTGGCAAGCCTTTTCGGAAATATTATGGATTTCCTGCAAACCATTTTTTCCATGATCAATGCCCCCTTGTTTGCTGTTATTTTTTTGGGAATGTTCTGGAAAAGAACAACCGGACATGGCGCTTTTATCGGTTTGCTTTCAGGATTTATCATCGCCCTGTTACATCATGGCCTAACGGCTCCGCAAGGAGCAATCACACTCGTGAAAGGGGGATGGATCAGTCAACTTTATATTTATCCGGTCGAAATGGCCCAGAATTTCTGGACAGCTATCTTTGCCTTTACTTCTGCCACTGTTCTAACTATCGTCATCTCCTGCTCGACAAAACAACTGAAATCAGATGAAGATCTTAAAGGCCTTGTCTATTCACTTACACCGAAATACAGGGAAGAACATGTGAACTGGTACTATCGTTCTTCCACACTTGCCGCGATTGTACTGACTATAGCCATACTTCTAACGATATTATTCTGGTGAAAAATTGTATTATATAACGTTGTTATCTAAGTACCTTATTACCATTTTTTAGAAATATCATAACATCAAATTAAAATGGGCATTGACATCAAGTTTCCGATCGGATTAATGTTCTCAATTTTGGGACTCTTACTTACTTTTTTCGGCATTTTTACCCATGCCGATCAGGATCTCTATTATCGTTCATTAGGCATCAATGTGAACCTTTGGTCGGGTATCGGAATGCTGGTATTTGGCCTGATTATGCTGTTACTTGCATTTTTTACACGAAAGAAAAAAAATACAGGATATGAAATCAATCCAAAGGGCGTTTTTAAAGACACGGATCGGTTATCTTGAAGTAATTGCTTCAGAGAAGGGGATCAAGGCTTTATCCTTTGTTAATTTCCGGGTCAGGATAACAAGGGTACCTCACGCACTCCGGGATTGTACCGATCAGTTGGAAGAGTATTTTCAGGGGACCAGGCAATCTTTTTCTCTCCCCCTGGATCTGGTTGGTACTCCTTTCCAGGAGAAAGTCTGGTTGGAAACCCTTAAAATCCCATACGGAGAAACCATATCCTATATAGATCTGGCAAAAAAGATGGAAAACCCCAAAGCACTCAGGGCTGTTGGCGGTGCCAACGGAAGTAACCCGGTCTCTATTATCGTCCCCTGTCATAGGGTGATCGGAAAAGATGGTAAACTCTTGGGTTATGCCGGTGGCTTGTGGCGCAAGAAATGGTTGCTTGAACATGAGCATGCCTTTGCTCAACGTGATCTTTTCTATGGGAAGTACTAATACTCATTCTCAGTTAGCATTTTAAACATATTGTACCGTCAAACCACGAACAGAAGGGTTTCACTGATTCCTGCCCTAAAGGAGTAAAATGCTAACTGGATTATCTGGTCAACTCTTAAATTTCACAAAAAAATATCAAAGTGTTAAAATTTTTGTATTTTTGTTTCGTTATTCTACGAAATACAAAATATATGAGCACGAAAAGAAAATATTATACTGAATCCCAGGAGAAAATGTCCCGGTATGCGAAAGCCATTGCGCATCCGGCAAGGGTCTATATCCTAGACTTCCTTGCCGATAACATGGATAAGTGTTGTTACAGCGGCGACATGGCTGAAGATATCCCTATTGCCCGATCAACCCTTTCAGAACATCTGAAGGCATTGAAGGAGGCTGGCCTCATCCAGGGAGAAATCAATCCTCCTTATATCAAATATTGTATCAACAAAACCAATTGGGATGAGGCCAGGGAGATGTTTGAGGATTTTTTCGGAAAATGAGATGATTTGAAGATTTAAAAACTAATTAGATATGGAAATAAAAATATTAGGCACGGGCTGTCCTAAATGCAAGACACTGGATAAACTCACCCACGAAGTGGTTGAAAAAAATAACATTGACGCCACCATTACAAAAGTGGAAGACATTATGGAAATCATGAAGTACGGGGTCATGTCAACGCCTGCACTGGTGGTTGATGGCAAAGTAATCCTTAAGGGACGTGTTCCTTCAGCAGAGGAAATCAAACAACTATTAACCAAATAAAACGATTAAAATGAGAAGAATTATCATTTTTTTTATGGCATTGGTCGTAGCAACCGGCATTTATGCTTGCACAGGTAGCTCATCCAACAATTTAAACGAAGCAGCATATATTGCTCCTGATAAAAAGATTGAGGTTTTCTATTTTCACTTTACCCGTCGGTGTATGACATGCAACAACGTGGAGAAAGTGTCCAAGGAGGCTGTTGAAAAACAGTTTGCAGCACAGGTGAAAAGGGGCGAGATTACATTTACAAGTGTCAACCTTGACGAAAAAGATGGTCAAGCAATAGGTGCAAAGTATAAAGTCGAAGGACAATCACTGATCATCATTTCCGGTGATAAACGTGTTGACCTTACCGATAAGGGATTTATGTACGCTAACAACAGCCCGGAGAAACTGAAAGCGGAGATAAAGACAGCGGTGGAAGGCATGATGAAATAATTAAAAGATATGGTGATGTGAAAATGATTTGTTCATTTAATCAACACTGCTACATCTCAATAAGCAATCATTAAATCGTCAAATTATGCAATGGTTACAAACCCTATTGGAAAATTCTCAATATGCAGCGCTTACAGCATTTATCCTGGGCTTGATGACGGCCATCAGCCCTTGTCCCTTGGCGACCAATATTTCTGCCATCGGTTTCATTAGCAGGGATATTGAAAACCGCAGACGGGTATTTGTCAAAGGCTTGGTTTACACGCTGGGACGTGCAGTTTCATATACAGGTCTGGGGTTTGTTTTGTTTTTTGGTGCAAGTAAAATGCATGTTACAATGCTTTTTCAGGGATGGGGTGAGAAAATCCTTGGGCCATTGCTGATCATCATCGGATTGTTGATGCTCGATCTCATCAGGATAAAATTTCCCGGATTTTCAGGATTGACAGAAAAAATGGGAGAACACAGCAAACACAGCTACTGGGGAACATTGATGTTAGGAATGGTCTTTGCCATGGCATTTTGCCCTTACAGCGGCGTGCTCTACTTTGCCATGCTCATACCCATGACAATAACCAGCGTAAGTGGACTGTATTTGCCAGTTGTCTTTGCCATTGCAACCGGGCTTCCTGTGATCATTTTTGCATGGTTGCTTGCCTATGCAGTAGGGAATGTAGGGAAACTATACAACCAGATTAAAACTTTCGAACTTTGGTTCCGCAGAGTTGTTGCTGTTCTATTCATTTTGGTGGGGATCTATTATATCTTGATTTTTCTGATCTAAAGATGTTAAAATTCGAAGATATAAGCCTGTATATATTTGATAATATCTTGCAATTATGGAATTTAAGAAAGAAATAAAAATTCTGGGATGGTTGTTGGTGGGATTTTTGGCAGTGTTTTTTTTACCGTTGGGAAATCAAGTATTCAACACGGCTATTGATGCTACTCTGGACCTTTCCAAATGGTACGCTCGGGAGCATGTGGTGCTTTGCCTGCTGCCGGCTTTTTTGATTGCCGGGGTGATCTCAGTGTTTGTCAGCCAGGCCTCCGTGATCAAATACTTCGGAGCTAAAGCAAAAAAATGGGTAGCCTATACCGTGGCAGCGGTTTCTGGAACCATTCTGGCTGTTTGTTCCTGCACGATTTTACCCTTATTCTCCAGCATTCATAAACGGGGAGCCGGATTAGGACCCGCCATCGCCTTTCTTTATTCAGGTCCGGCCATCAATATCCTGGCCATCATCCTTACAGCCAGGATTTTAGGATTTGAACTTGGTCTTGCCCGGGTGATTGGCGCTGTTCTCTTCAGTGTTATCATAGGATTGATCATGGCCTTCATATACCGGAAAGAAGAAAGAACGAAGGCAGAAGAACAAATGAATTTCCCGGATATTCCGGAAACCCGTCCGCTTTGGCAAACTTCTTCCTTCTTTTTCACACTGGTACTGATACTGGTATTTGCCAACTGGGGAAAACCTGAGGCGGGAGAGACCACTGGGTTATGGTACCAGATATGGCACCTCAAATGGTTCATCACCGGGGCGTTCGGACTGATTCTGGGGGTTATTATGGTGACGGTATTGAAGCTGAAAAGCTGGCAGGTTGCCATGGCTGTTGTAGCTACCGGATTGACAGCCCTGCTTTTTCAAAACCCGATGATCTCTATGGTAAGTGGTATCGCGGCTGTAAGCATCATCAGTTTATTGGACAAGGCTCCAGAAAGTGAAAACCGTGAATGGATCCTTTCAAGCTGGGGATTTACCAAACAGATTGTTCCCCTGCTGGCTATCGGGGTAGTGATCGCCGGGTTTCTCCTGGGATCGACTCACGATGATGTGAGCATCCCCGGAGTGATCCCTAACACCTGGGTGGCCTGGCTGGTAGGAGGTAACTCCCTTTGGGCAAACCTATCTGCTTCCGTTATAGGGGCGTTCATGTATTTTGCCACCCTTACCGAAGTGCCTATTTTGCAAGGACTTATCGCTTCGGGGATGGGAAAAGGACCGGCACTGGCGCTGTTGTTGGCCGGACCTTCATTGTCGCTGCCCAATATGCTGGTGATCAGGGGGGTGATTGGCATGCAAAAAACATTGGTATATGTAGTGACGGTGATTGTTCTATCGACGGTTGCAGGGTTGATTTTTGGAATGGTATAAGATTAACAGGCTGAAATTGCTTAACATGTGTTCATTACCAAGCTGAGGATGAATCAATTGAAAAATTAACCGTTATATATATCAATCACATATGAAAAAATCAATCGGTTTTATCGGCTGCGGGAGAGTTACCCGGATTATTCTGCAAGCTTTTCAGAACAAAGGGTTTACTACCCTTAAAGTCGTGGTGAGCGATACCAACAATGATGTGACTGCAAACCTTCAGCGCCTGTTCCCGTTTATTACCATTGCACCGGCTGAAGAGGCTGCGAAACAGTCAATTCTCTTCATCGCGCTGCACCCTCCGGTCATCATGGAAACCTTGGATAAATTAAAAGGGTTTATTTCCCCGGATGCCATTGTGATCTCCCTTGCCCCGAAGATCACCATCGAAATGATCTCTGGAAAATTGAACGGGTTGATTAAGGTAGCCAGGCTAATCCCCAATGCCACTTCAGTGATCAACGAAGGCTTCAATCCCGTTGCCTTTTCCAAAGGCTTCACGCCTAAGGAGGATATCCTTGACCTTTTGAGATTACTGGGCGATACTTTTGAAACAGAGGAATCCAAACTGGAAGCCTATGCCATCGTCTCTGCCATGTTGCCCACTTATTTCTGGTTTCAATGGCAGGAGTGTGTGAAGATTGGTGAACAGATTGGTTTGACAGGCGAAGAGTCGCGCCAGGCAGTAGCCGCAACCCTGGATAAAGCGATACAAACCTTGTTTTCATCTGGAATGACCTGCGATCAGGTCATCGATCTGATCCCGGTAAAGCCCCTCGGGGAGTACGAGAGGCAGATCAGAGAGATTTTCAACACAAAACTGATTGGTTTATTTGAAAAAATTCAACCAAAATGAAAATATATCTTCTGAGTAGTTTGGTGCTGCTGGCTGTCTTTTTGGCTTTCATGATGACTATGCATCAGGAGAAGCGTAGCCCTGTGTCTGATCGTAACCTCATCACCAAAACAGGTGTTTGCCCTCCATTTTATCTCTATGCTGAAGACGGCAGTCTGATCGATCCTGTTCACAACATCAATGCCCAAGTGCCCTATTCTCCGAAACAGACCTGCGGGAAATGCCATGATTATAGTAAAATCACCAAAGGGTTTCATTTTCAGCAGGGGAAAGATGAAATGGCTTACGGAGCCTATGCCGAACGCTATCAATGGGTAACCACACCGGGGAACTATGGCGGTAACTGGTGTTCACCGGCTCCGCTTTACAATTATCTGTCCCCTAAGGATAATCCATCGGCAAAAGAGATGGATATGACCTCCTTTTCTTTTATCACCAGTGGTTGCGGAACATGCCATCCGGGAGGAGGCTCATTTGAATTCGACCGTAACGGAAAACGTTATCCGGAAGCGATGAAAGAACTTGGTTATTCAGCCGGTGGGATAAATAATTTTGACGGAGATTATTACCAGGCACATTGGGATAAGAGTGGGGTAGGGGAAGGCGACTGCATGCTTTGTCATTTACCTGAATACGATTTCAAAGGCCGGAATACTCATTTACTGAAATGGAACTTTGCCTGGATGTCCACAGTCGGATCGGGATTGGCATCCGTTTCCGGATCTGTCAAAGACTCGGTTCCGGTAACCGTTAGTTATGACGTGTCGAAGTTCGGCAAGGACGGAAAGCTTTCCATGCACTTGTTGCGGGAACCCCGTAATGAAACCTGCCTGAACTGTCATGCCAAACCACAGTGGAAAAAGCGGGGAGCCTCTTTTTCAGCTACTACCGATGTCCATATGGCTAAAGGAATGAAGTGCGTGGATTGTCATCCAGCCGGCTCCATGTCTACAGATGAACGGATTAAAGGGAAAGAGATTCACCAGTTTGGAAAAGGCGACGACCCCGGAGGACATGTTCGGGATGATCTCGACAACACGATGCGGACATGTAAAGACTGCCATCTCACCGGGTATCTGAACGCTCCGATTGCCAACCATTCTTGGCTTCCCGCCTTCCACCTGGAGGAGCTCTCCTGCCAGGCCTGCCATATCCCGGAACGCAGGGTTAAAGCGGCATTGGTACAAGTCAGCGATGTGTACAATCCCGGGACAAAAATTTCACCCCCGGCAAAGTATATCTGGACCTTTTATGATCAACAGATGAATTACTGGAATCATTACGGTGAGCTATCCATGTTTACGTACATGGACCAGCCATCCGATCCTTTTATACCGCAATATGCGCAATATAAGGAACAGATCTTCCCGGTGAATCCGGTTCATAGCGCCTGGCCGGGGATTTTTACCCCTGGAAAAGCAGGCTTACACCAGCCTAGGATGAAGGATGTCTATGACATGTGGACCAAACACCGGAAGGATCAGACCGCTTTCCCGGAACTCGCCCTGATCAGAGATGACAACGGTGACAGCATCCCGGAAGTTAACCGGCCGGAAGAAATCGATGCCCTGATACACTCCCTTAGCGGTTACCTTTCCAGCATCGGATACAACCTAACCGCCCGAAAGGTGGTTTGGGTGAACAACGACAGGATGTATACGAACGGCAACTCCTATAAAATGTTGGACAAAGAGGATTGGGAATCCTCTCCATACGCCTCTGTATACAAATACAACCACGATGTAGCTCCCGCCAAGGCGGGACTGGGAATCAAAGGGTGCACGGAATGTCATTCCTTTACCTCCGCTATGTTTTACGCTCAGGTCGTTAAATATCCATTTGGTGAAAACGGAGCTCCTGTGCTTGAACCTCAGTACAAACGAATGGGAATGAACGGTTTTTTCGTCTGGATGTCGGCTTTCCGCGAACAGATCCTTAAATCGGTTGAATATCCCGCTTTTATGCTCCTGTTCATACTGATCGTACTTTCCATCCTGATGAAGGTAAATCAAACGCAAGGTTATATAAAGATCACATCCGTCACCAGGTGGATCATCTGTGGCATTGCATTTACCGGTTTTCTTTTTGTTTATTACCAACCAGAACTGAACAGTTACATCCTTCCTGAACGGATGTGGCTGGATAAAAATCATTTCTGGATCAGCGGACTGGCGATCCTGATTGGGATCTATACCTGTCTGGTGATGCGAAAGGCCGGCATAAAGTCTGGATGGTTATACCATCTCCAAAACATCAGCATCTGTATGGCCGTTGTTTCTGGGTTCTTGATGGTGATACGCTTTGAGGCGATTGAGCTTCTGGTGAAAGTGGCTTATACAATGTTTGACCTGGGTATTGTCGTCTCCATCCTGCTAGCTATGATCTGTTTCCTTCGTAATCTGGCTAACTTTCAGAACGACAATTTCCAACTCTTTCCTATGTTTACCTTTCCGGAAAATTAAACTGTTTCTTTTGATCATGGCTTGTTTCATTCTTGACACATCCTTACTGTCCCACTCTGATCAGCCCTTCCTCTGACTCAGAGGTCGTTGGTTTTTTCACTTTTTGCTGGGTTTGAGCATGCATCGACCAGGAGAGACCAACCCAAAGAACCCTGGAATCGGTCTTGCTCGTATTATGGAGCGTAAACTGCTCGTTTGTGGTTTCGATAATCCATCTGCGGCTGTTGAAGATATCCGAAAGGGTGAGTGATAAGGTGAATTTCTTGTCAAAAAAGGATTGCCTAACACTCAAATCTGTAGTATGGATCCCGTGCAGAAAAAACTCAGGCAGGTCAGAGGGGGAACTGTAAGAAAAGGTTCCCAGGATTTCTCCCTGTTTCCAAGGGAAAAATGATGCTTTGATCGAAAAGCCCCAGGCAAAGCCTTCTGAAGAGAGATCTACCCCTTTAAAATTACCTGCTGATTTGCTATACCACACGGAGATCCCCGATTGAACAGTCATCCATCTGCCAACATCAAGGGTTCCATCAATCCCTCCACCGATTTTTCGCAGCCAGTCGCCGTTGGCATAGGTAGTCACCAGGGTATCAGGCGGAATCAGGTATGAAACCTGTACGATGAAATTCCGGGCATCGCTGTAGTACAGCTGACTTAACAAGCGGAAGTTTTTTGTAGAATAGCTGTGGCTGAACTCAACTTTGCTGGTTAGTTCCGGGTTGAGGTTCTTGTTCCCTGTTTCCACCGTTTTTTCATCAATCACGTTGATGTAGGGATTCAACTGGGGATAGGTCGGACGGGTTACGCGCCTTGTATATCCCAATGAGAGGTTTTGGGTGGGTGAAAGTGACAGGGAGAGCTCCAGAAAAGGGAATGGGAAGAAATACTCCGCAAAAAGGTTCTCGCCTGTCGTGTTCTGATGAAGATTTCGGGTATTGTATTCCAGCCGGATGCCTGCTTTCCAGAAGAGTCTGCCGAAAAGACTGTCGGAAGCCATGGCATATCCGGCATAAATGTACTCGTGTTGCTCCAGATCGTTGGAATAAGTGGGATTCAGGATCCAGGCACCTGAAAGTGTATCCAGGTTCCAGAAGTTGTAGGCAAATGAGTTCCATCGGGAAAAAAAACGTAATCCGGTTTCCAGTTTTCCCTTGCGGAACACCGGCCTGAGATAGTCAGCATGAATGGTCACATTGGTTGGGGCTCCTCCTCCCTCGGATTTCTGCAGGAGGCGATCCTCCAGGTAATAATCGGCAAAACGTGTTCCTTTGGTACGGGAGAAAAAGGTCTCTATGGAGAATTCATGGCGGTTCCGGTCAAAAATATGCTTGTAGTTCAGTGAAACCTCCGCCATTGTCCGGGCATGAGTGATGTCGTTCCTACGATGAAGTCCGGTTACTGTATCGGCTCCGGAAATCTGAGAGCCTTCCACCTGCTGGTCGTTCCTCAGGCTGGGAAAAGATAATTTTGCATCCAGCGATAACACATCCCGTTTCCCTGGTCTATATCCGGCTGATAGTGACACCTGCTGTGTCTCGCTGAAACGCCGGGTGTACATTGTCTGGTTCACCTTCTCCCCGGATGCTAAAAAAGTGCGGTTGAGCGAACTGCTGATCTGCTGGGGGTCGTATCGGCCGGTATATCTGATACCGACATCCCAGACCGCGTTGGCAAATGAAAATGCTGCTCCTCCATTGACCTTATTGGAAATCCCCCAGTTCAGGTTGGCTGACCCGGAAATCCCGGAAGCTTTGCGCTGTTTGGTTACAATGTTGACGATGCCACCGGTTCCTTCGGCATCGTAGGCGGCATCCGGACTGGTGATCAGTTCGATGTTGCTGACCTGGGAGGCCGGGATTGCATCAAGTGCCGATAGGGTAGTGGGTCGACCGTCAAGAAGCACCAGGATGTTTTTATTTCCCCTTAGGTAGATATGGTCGTTGTGATCGATGGTGACTGCCGGTTGACTCTTCAGCACATCCAGGATATTACCGGAAGCAGATCCCGCACTTTTGGCAACTTGGATGGTGGTCTTTTCGACTGTGGTCTCCTGCTCCCTGACCCTTCCCACTACCTGTAATTCGTTCAGAGAAACCGAGGAAAGACTTAGCCCGATGGGATCAGGAAGATGATATAATCTTCCCAGAAGCCGAACCGGTACATAGGCATGGTTATACCCAACAAAACTGCAACGCAGCAGGTAATCACCCGGTGTGACTCCGAAAATCCGGAATTCTCCCTTTTGCGTAGTGACCACACCGGTAACCAGCGCGGTGTCGGTAGTCCGGCATAAAACCACACTGACATATTCAAGTGGTTGACTGGTTAAGGAATCGATCACTATTCCTGAAAAAACAACCGTTTCCGGTTTTTGAGAAAAGGCATAAGGAAGATAATGAAAGAAAATTAAACAAAGGAGGAAAAAAAACTTCATATCAGTTAGACACCTTACGAGCAGAAAACTTTCGTCACAGAAAAAACAAAAAATAAATGAAATTATTGTTAAATTTTAACGTAAAAATACGTCATTATAAAAACCAACGTATATTTGCGTCATTCATTTTCAAATTTTCAAATCGACATGGTTGCAGCTAAAACAGGACTATTCGACCAAGATCTTAAAACCAGTGCTACTTTCTTCAAAGCATTGGGTCACCCAGCCCGTCTGACTATCCTGAAATATCTGGGTGGAATGCAAATGTGCATGACCGGTGACATCTGCGATGAGTTGCCCCTGAGCAGAACCACCGTGATGCAGCACCTGAAAGCGTTGAAAAAAGCCGGACTGATTCAGGGAACGGTAGAAGGTACGCGGGTGAACTATTGCCTGAACCCCTGTGCCATCAAAGATCTCAAAAAAATATCCAATGACTTGTTACTTGAACTGAACATTTCGGGAAACAACACATGTCACTAATCATCAACAGATTAAAATATAAATACATGACGAAAATTCTTATACTTTGTACCGGGAACTCTTGTCGAAGCCAGATGGCCGAAGGGTTTCTGAAATCATTTGACCCTTCGCTGGAGGTCTTTTCAGCCGGTACCCATCCAGCTTCTAAACCTAATCCGTATGCGGTGGAGGTCATGCGGGAAGCAGGCATCGATATCTCATCCAACCAACCTAAAAACGTTGGTTTGTTTGTGGATCAACCCTTTGATTATGTGATTACGGTATGCGATGGCGCCAAAGAGGTTTGCCCTCTTTTTACCGGTAAGGTTGAACACCGCCTCCACATCGGTTTTGAAGACCCAGCCGATGCTTGCGGAACCCGGGAAGAAATCTTATCGGTCTATCGGAAAGTCAGGGATCAGATTCATGAACGGTTTTTGAAATTCTATCAGGATTTGAAAACTTAAAGATTTGAAAATAAAAAAGTTATGAAGAATAATAAAAAGAAGATCAATCTAAAAGAACTGGTACAAAAAAAATACAGCGAGATCGCCAATCAATCGAAAACCGCGAACCAGTCATCCTGCTGTGGGAGTGGACCCTGTTGCGGAGAAGCGGATTATACCGTGTTCAGCGACGATTATACCGGAAATGATGGGTATAACCCTGATGCCGATCTGGGACTTGGATGCGGGATCCCGACAGATTTTGCCCAATTGAAACCTGGAGATCATGTTCTCGATCTGGGCAGCGGCGCCGGCAACGATTGTTTCGTGGCCCGCGCGCTGGTTGGGGATGCAGGCCACGTGATCGGCCTCGACTTCACTGATGCCATGATCGAAAAGGCCGGTGAAAACAACCGGAAGATGGGTTATGCCAATGTGGAATTTGCGAAAGGCGACATTGAAGCGATGCCGTTTCCGGATAACCGCTTCGATGTGATCCTCTCCAACTGTGTACTGAATCTGGTCCCCGACAAAGGAAAAGCATTTGCCGAGATCTTCCGGGTACTGAAGTTCGGGGGACATTTCTGTATCTCCGATGTAGTTCTGAGGGGAGAACTGCCCGAAGCCCTGAAAAAAGATGCTGAACTATACGCCGGTTGCGTTTCCGGAGCCATCGACAGGGATCAATATACAGCCATTATCCGGAAAACAGGCTTCCTGGAGATCACTATTCATAAAGAAAAACCTATCAAACTTCCCGATACATTGCTGTCAAACTACCTCAGTGAAAAGGAAATAATTGATTTCAAGAAAGGCAAAACCGGCATCCTCAGCATCACAATCTCCGGAAGAAAATTTGAAAATTAAAAAATCATCAGCACCTCAAAATCAAAACACTAATAATCTTCAAATTTTCAAATCAATGAAGACTCAACTCAAAATCTTAGATAGATACCTGACCCTGTGGATTTTTCTCTCCATGTTTGTTGGCGTTTTTTCAGGGTATCTTTTTCCAGTCGTAGTGGATTTTTGGAACATGTTCAACTCCGGCACCACCAACATTCCCATCGCCATCGGACTCATTCTGATGATGTACCCTCCGTTGGCCAAGGTGAAGTATGAGGAGCTGGGGATGGTGTTCCGGAACGTCAAGGTTCTCGGGCTTTCCCTTATCCAGAACTGGATCGTGGGGCCTATATTGATGTTTACCCTGGCCATCGCATTCATCAAGCTCTTCCCTGGAGAAAATTATTCCAACCTTCCGTATATGTACGGGATCATTCTGATCGGACTGGCCCGGTGCATTGCCATGGTGATCGTGTGGAACGAGCTGGCCAAAGGGGATACGGAGTATTGTGCCGGGTTGGTGGCCTTAAACTCCATTTTCCAGGTTCTTTTGTTCTCTGTCTATGCCTATCTGTTTATCGCCATCATGCCCGGATGGTTCGGTGTACCTACCAATCCGATTGTAGAACAGATCACCATCGGCCAGATTGTCGAGAGCGTTTTCATCTATCTTGGGATCCCCTTTATTGCCGGCTTCCTAACCCGGTTTATCCTCATCCGGGTTAAAGACAAAACCTGGTACCATACGAAATTCATTCCGAAAATCAGTCCGCTCACCCTCATCGCCCTGCTGTTCACGATCGTGGTGATGTTCAGTCTCAAAGGGGAGTACATCGTCAAGCTACCGCTGGATGTAGTGATGATTGCCATTCCCCTTATCCTTTATTTTCTGATCATGTTCCTGTTCTCCTTCTGGATGAGCAAAAAGGCGGGTGCAAACTACCCTCAATCGGCTACTTTGTCGTTCACCGCTGCCAGCAACAATTTTGAGTTGGCTATAGCCGTAGCCATCGCTATTTTCGGGATCACCTCCGGCGAAGCCTTTGCCGCCGTGATCGGCCCCCTGGTCGAAGTCCCCGTGATGCTGGGGTTGGTTAGTCTGGCTTTCTGGTTCAAAAAGAAATACTTTACCTGACCTTAACAAACGGTGACATAGACAAACCAGACGTGGAATGTTAATCTACAAAATCTCTCGTTGCTGTTAATGTGGAATATTGCTTCAATATAGCAAACAACTTCTCCTTTTGTATTGGTTTTGCCAGATAGCCATCGCAGCCGGCAGCCAGAAAGCGTTGTTCATCACCGGTTTGTGCATAAGCGGTAGTTGCGATAATGGGTAACTCAGGGCGGAACTCACGGATACGCGTAGTTGCTTCCAACCCGTTCATAACAGGCATTTTAATATCCATCAGCACCAGCGAAATATCGGAATATTGTTTGCATAAGGACACGGCTTCTTCACCATTTTTGGCCAGCAGGTAATCGCATCCGGCCAATCTCAAAACAACTTCCATGTAAAAATAATTTGATTCTTCATCTTCGGCTAAAAGTACCAGGGGTTTCCTTACCGGAGAAGTATTTTTCTTCCCGGCTGGAAGTGTTTTATCGGCATGCTCCCTTACTACGTAAGGTACCGTAAAGGTGAAGGAGGAACCTTTGCCTTTTTCGGAAGTGGCTGAAATGGCGCCTCCAAGCAGTTTAACCAAACCACTGGCAATGGAGAGCCCAAGCCCACTGCCTTCATGGCCGCGTTTATCGGATGGGTCTTCCTGGGTAAACATAGTAAAAATTTCATCCAGCATTTTTGGTGCTATCCCTCTACCGGTATCCTTTACATAAAATTCAACAAAGCCTTCATTAAGTTTGTATCCACAGCCTATACTTCCCCTTTCAGTAAATTTCAATGCATTGTCTAACAGCGCATGAAGTGTTTTACCGATCAATTCGGGATCAGAATCAAGGACTAAATCAGCGTCATGGTGATTATCAGTTTCAAACGATATGCTTTTAGATGTGCATAATTGCATTACATCTTTTGTAATTTCTTCAAAGAATGGTTGTAAGAGGAACTCTTTTTTATGCACCTCCATGGTGCCAGAAAAAATCCGCGCCATGTCCATATAATCCCTCACGGTATTCATCAGGCGGTTACTCGATTGTTGCACCATTGCAAGCATTTTCTCTTTATCTTCCAGAGAAATGCCTTCATCCAACATTAATTTGCCAAACCCCAGTATTCCGTTAAGTGGTGTTCTGATTTCGTGTGAGATATTATTGATAAATGCTGTTTTCAGCTTGTCGCTTTCCTGGGCTTTTTCTTTGGCCGCGACCAATGCTTCGAGTGTCCTTTTTCTGTCGGTGATATCTTGCTTAATACTGACAAAGTTGGTGATAACTCCCTCACGATTTACAATGGATGAGATAATCGCCTTTGCCCAGTACAATTCCCCGCTTTTCTTTTTATTTAAAAATTCACCCTCCCAGTTGTTGCCCGAAAGAATGGTATCCCAAACCTCCTTGTAAAAGGCTTTGGAATGATGCCCTGATTTCAAAATATTGGTTTTTTTGCCTTTTACCTCGTCAAAGCAATAGCCTGTCAATTCTGTGAAAAATGGATTGACATATTCAATAATGCCTTCTATGTTGGTTATCATTACCGAGATTGAACTTTGTTCAACGATCCTGGAAAGTTTAATCGCCTGTTCCTCTAACTGTATATGTTCAGTGATGTCTCTTATACATGCTACCCTAAAATATTCACCATTATAAAATATGTCCTTGGCTTCAATTTCGGCATCGAAAGTAGAGCCATCTTTTCGTATTACCTTTATTTGATAGGGTGTTGCAACTTTTTTTGAAAGATTAGCTTTCACGATTGCATGCGAAACAGGATGAATCAGGTTGAATAAATGCATCCCTGTCAATTCATCTCTTTCGTAACCAAGCATTTTTACTGCGCTTTGATTGACATCAATGGTGATGGCATTATTGTGGATAATAATTCCTTCAAAGGTAAAAGATGCCAGCTTCTTGAATCTGTCCTCGCTTTCTTTTAATTTTTCTTCCGTCTTCTGTTTTTTGATGATAATGGAAGCTTGTTGAATAAATGCTTCGATCAGTTCGGTGTTGATGGGTTCGGATTTTGTATTTGTGGTGAAAGTGACATTGCCGATAATTTGCGTGTCTTGTTGAAAAGCAATGCTATACATCTTTTCGATAGAGAACATCTTTTTGACAGTATTGCCGATGGCGGCCGAGAGTCTGTCATTGAAAAGACCCGGAAAGTCAAATTCCATTTCTTCTAATCTGCCGCTGGTAATCTTTTCATAATATTTGGTTGAAATTTCTCCTTCCAGCTTGTTGATGTCAAATCCGAGAAGCCTGGAAAGTTCAGCCGTTTTTTTGCCAATACCCTCTGTATGCTTTATTTTCCATCGGTTTTGACTAGGATCATATTCCAACAGAGCAACGATTGAATGGCCTTCAAATAATTCGTAGAGTTTATGAACCGTATAGGTGTAGATTTCCTGAATGGAAGTTAACTCAACCATTTCGAATGCAGTTTGAGCCAGAAAAGCTTTATGTTTCTCACTTAGTCGCAGCGCTTCCTCAGCCTGCTTGCGTTGGGTGATGTCGGAGAATACCGTGGAGAAAAAACCCCTTTGCGGACATCCTGCAGTGACATGGAGATATTTATCCAAAGGTGGAAAGTAAGCTTCAAATTCTGCTGGTTCGCCAGTTTCGGCAACTTGAGCATAGGTTTCAAGAAAGGGTATCTTTTTTGTTCCATATAGCTCTGACGCTTTTATCCCGATCACTTCTCCACGATTTTTTCCGATAATTCTATTGTAAGCAGGATTCATATCCAAAATGATGTAATCAACAGCTTTCCCGTTTTCGTAAATAATCTCATCCAGACAACTGGCAGAAGCCATGTTCTCAAACATTGACTTGAATTGAGATTCACTTTTTCTGAGCGACTCTGATGTTTTTTGATAATCCGCTTTTACTCTTGCTTCCTCCAGCGCCCGCTTTACGGCTATGGGAAGCCTTTCGTGCCTGTCTTTTAATACATAGTCCACTGCACCCAGCTTAAGCAATTCAACGGCAGTTTCTTCGCCAATGGTTCCTGAAACGCAGATAAACGGTGTCTCGGGACAAAGCTCCCTGCATATTTCCAAGGCTCCGAAAGCATCAAATCCCGGGAGTTTGAAATCAGCCAGGATGAGATCGAAGCTGGTTTCGCGCAGCAAGGCAGTGAAGCCTTCTTCATTCTCAACATGGGTCAGATCCAGTCGATAACCTGCAGTTAATAACTGTTCGCGCATTAACTCCATGTCCCTGAGTGAATCCTCCAGAACAAGAACCTTAAGTTCTTTGCTTTCGGTCTCTGTTTTTACCTTCATCGTTTATTCCATTGAGGGTTTTTCATTCAGCATGGCCCAGAACACGCCGATGTGTTTTACCGCTTCAAGAAAATCCTTGAAGTTTACCGGTTTCACCACATAGGCATTGACACCCAGGGCATAGCATTTTTTCAGGTCGGATTCTTCGCGAGAAGCTGTAAGCATGACTATTGGAAGCATTTTTAATTTTTCATCGCGCCGGATGGCTTCCAGCGTTTCAATGCCATCCATACGAGGCATTTTAATATCCAGCAGCAGCACAACTGGGTTCCCCTTTTTACGGGTTTTGAACCGGCCTTCATAATTCAGGTATTCCATTACTTCCACACCGTCGTTAGCCACAACCACCTGGTTCGCGAGCTTATGTTCCTTTAATGCTTCAAGGGTCAGTTCCACGTCCTGAGGATTGTCTTCGGCTAGCAATATTGTTTTTAATTCATTCATGATCATTACCCTTTGTTTTTTGGTAAACTGAAAAAGAATGTTGCCCCTTGACCGGGTTCTGCTTCGGCCCAAACCCGTCCTTTATGCTTATGAATAATGCGTTGTACATTGGCAAGTCCTATGCCTGTGCCTTCAAATTCGGCCACGGAATGTAGCCGTTGAAAAACGCCAAACAATTTGTGTGCATATTTCATATTAAAACCCACCCCGTTATCACGAACGAAAAATACGAAATTTTTCTCTTCCTCTTTGAAGCCAATGGATATTTCTGCCTTTTTGATAAACCGGGTAAATTTAACGGCATTCTCAAGCAAATTCACCCAAACCTGTTTCAGCAGGGAATAATCTCCCGAAACATGTGGCAATTCCTGTACTTCCCAGCGAATCTCTCTTTTTTCTGTATCTTGTTTTAAAGTTTCAACTACCTCCCTTACCAGCCTGTTCATTTCTATTTTGGTTTTTTGGACCTCCTGGCGGCCGGTTCTTGAGAACTTCAACAAATCATCGATGAGTGTTCCCATTTGTCCGGCAGCATCTGTTATAGTTGTCAGATAATATTGCGCTTTTTCGGGCAGGTCGGCGCTGAATTTATCAATCAGCAAATTTACGTATCCATTAATGTGGCGCAAGGGCGCCCGCAGATCATGGGAAACCGAATAAGTAAAAGCTTCAAGTTCCTTGATTGTTGCATCGAGTTGGGCAGTGCGGTCAATGACACGCTGTTCCAGTTGCTCGTTCAGTTTCTGGATCTCTTTCTCCGTGGTTTTGCGCTTGGTGATATCAGTCATAATATGCACAGCGCCAACTAATTCCTGGTTTTCGTCAAGAATCGGGTCCACCACCACTTCAAACACCGATTCGCCAAGAGCCAGTTCCATCAACTCTCTGTTTTTACTTATTCTTGTTCGCACGAATGGGCAATTTTCTATCGGATTTTCAGTACCGTGGATTAAATGAAAGCACTGTTTTCCAAATGGATTACTTGAACCGCGCTCAATAATTTTTTGAAAAGCTTTATTCTGCTGAACTACCTTTTGATCACTATCGAGAATTGCAATCCCATCTTGAATGGAATCAAAAGTTTTGCTCCAATGACGGGAGGCTTGCTGAATCTTTTGCTCGGCTTGCTTTTGTTCGGTGATATCTCTAAATTCAACAGTTCTGACAGTTTTTCCTTTATATGGGATATTTCTTGCTTCCAGTCTAATCGGATACAATTCTCCATTTTTGCGTAAACCAACGGCTTCATAAGGTTTTTCGTAGCCAGACAAAATATTATTCATAACCTTATCCCTTGTTTCCGGAGCGATAAGCAATAAACCGTCCATCCCAATCAGTTCATCGTAAGAATAGCCTGTTATTTTCGAAAGTCCCTGATTGCACTCTAAAATAAGCCCTTTATCATGAATGGTAATACCGCCAAAAGAGGCATCATGCAAAGCTTTAAAGCGTTCTTCACTTTCGCGAAGCACCTGCTCCACCTGTTTAAGCTCCTTATTTGTTGCCTGATGTTTTTCATTGTCGCGGGATAATTTTTGAATGATATCGGCATCTCTGTAATTTTCTGTCAACCCCAAAGAAAAAATCAACGCCAGATCCAGTTCAATCACTTTTTTGAATTGCAGCAATAACATTTCGTCCTCAGCACTAAATGGTCTTTCTTTATTGTCAAGCACACATATAGTCCCAAAAGGTGTTTGATCCGGGAAATTTATCGGATAACCGAGGTAAGCTATCATCCCGAGTTTTATATCGGGATTCTTCTCCCAATACTTATTTTTCAAGGCATTGGGAATGCGAAGCTTTTTTTGCGTTTTGATCACCGTTTCGCAATACAATCCATACCAATGATCTTTGTCGCCAACTTTATATGGATTATTTTCCGTTTCACTTGAAGTGAAAACTTCCATATATTCATTTTCGGTTTTCATGATCAAAGCTGCGGGAACATGCATAATACCTGCAATTAAGTTCGCTATTTCCTGCCACTTTTTTAAAAAACCACGAGGTATCTTCTCAAATGAATTTTCCTGCATATTATTTCCCCTTTTTATAACGGATCATTGAATCTTCAAAAATAAAAATTTAAATATAATCCTATTCCTGCGTTTTCTTCTTCAGGAAAGGGTAGAGGATACTGTACCCGTAGCCCAGTACAAGCATCCCCATGCCCCACCAGAATGCCAGCGGAGAATCAAACCACCATAGCAGCGCAAAGATGACAATAAGCAGGATCATCGGTATCATCACAACTGGTTTTTTAGTAGGAGCCGGATAATGAATCCCTGAAACCTGAAGAATGATGGCTGCCGCCACGCTTAGAAATAACACCCCCTGTTCCCAGGCAGGCAAAGTCAACTCTTCGTCGGGAAGGAGAAGAAAAATCCACATCGCCACGAATCCGGCAATCAGCGTAACCGGTAAACCGGTATATCCTTTAAGTCCGCGTACCGTATCCATCACCCGGAATTTCGATAACCGCATCGCACCGGAAGCGACCATCAATGTGGGGAAGAGGGACCTGACTGCCAGTGCCTGTCCGGGAAGTGTAACCGTAAACACCAACACTGCCGGAGCGACCGAAAAAGAGAGGAAGTCGACGAAGGTATCGAGTTCGGCTCCAAATGCGCTGGTACCTCGCACCCAACGTGCTACCGCCCCATCTAAGGAATCAAAAATCCAGGCCAGGAAGATGAGCAGACAACCCATAGCAACCGGTTCTCGCTCGTCATTAACCATTCCATGAAAAACGAAGATTATGCTTAGAAAACCGGAGAACAGCGCAAGTATGGTAATGCTGCAGGGAAGCCATTGCCTCCACCCGGAAATGGGGAAGATGTTCATCTGTAACTTGTTTATCTGTTGAAATTATATATATGTTATGCCAATCTTACTGTCATCAATTCAGCAACAGGCGTAACCCCAGCGGTGACCCATTCGCCCGGTTTGACCAGCATTCTTACCTGCGGTTCGGGGAGGTAAAGGTCAAGGCGGGACCCGAATTTCATCATGCCGATACGTTCACCCTGCTTCACGGGAACGGAACGGGTTGTATCAGGCCAATATACCACTCGTCGCGCGATCGGACCCACGATCTGAAAAACCAGGCATCCAGTATATTTGTTTACGATACGGATCGCGTTATGCTGGTTCACAGCCGAAGATTTTTCTTTGATCGTCAACAGATGTTTCCCAGGGTAATAGCCCAGGAATTCAGATTCTCCACCGATTGGAGCCCGGTTCACATGGACATCCATCAGGCTCAGAAACACACTAATCCTAACCACCGGTACATTGGAAAATTCTTCCAGTTTGTCCACAGTGGTCATTTTCAGGCCGGAATCCAGACAGATTTTCCTGAATTCAGCGGCTGAAAAACAGTTAATGCTGGTGACCTTCCCGTCTGCAGCCGATAAAATCAGGCGTTCATCCTCCTGAACATCCCGGTCTGGATCACGGAAAAACCAGATCAGGTAAGCCGTCAGGACTGTCAGAACCGGGATCATGACGACAAGCATTAGTTTGGATGATATCCCGGAGAAGGTCACGCTTGTTGCAATGACTGCTCCTGTCAACCAGACTGCTACAAGATGCGATATGACCTCTTTTCGGATTTTCATCTTAAAAAGCTATTATTTCCCAGAAACCCAGTAGGATAAACGCCAATCCCATCAGAAGATGGCAGATCACTACCCCAATCAGGTTATGATGTCTGGCATACAGCCATCCCCATAAAAGGCTGATTGAAAATGTCATCAGGGCAAAAGGGAGCGAATAGACCGTATGGATCGCACCAAAGATCAGAGAGACAGCAACTACTGACCAGAAAACTTTCCCTTTTCCCAACAGTATTAGTTCGGTAGAGCTCTGAATCACCCCTCTGATCAGAAACTCCTGTAGCGGAGCGCTGATGATGTAAGTGTAAAGAAACAAGGTACTCAGCTCCTCGAAGGCAATCAGCGATTTTCCCTTTAGCAATGTTTCGGAATGTATCATCACGATCTTGAGAACCACCAAACCGGCAACAATCACTCCGGAGGCAAGCAACGCCTCTGTAACCGATTTTCTCCAGTTATTCAGGGTAACTCCATAGGCCGAAAGAGGAAAACCACTTTTACGTATCAGGAGGACCATCAGTACCACTTGGCTTAGCACGAAAAATAACCCAAACCAACGTATCAAAACTGGTTTGGAAGCATCGAACAAACCAGGCTGATAGAAAAATGCAAGTAAAAAAATGTAAATACTGACTCCGATCGCGAACCAAAGGAGAAGACTCGAAGCAACCGTTCGTAATTTGAGGGACTCTGCCAGCTCCTCATTTTTTTGTTGCAGGGCAAACTCCCGTGCTTCCACCTTAACCGACATCATGCCAAAGACCTCTGCCAGCTCGGCAACTTCCGGTGGGTTCCTGGTTTCGTCAGTATACTGTAATAAATCATCCACATTCTGGTAAGAACCCTGGGTGATCTTGCGGGCATGTTCAGTGATGGAGTGGATTGCTTCTTTTGTTTCTTCTGCCATGGTCTATATGGGGTACTGCATTGCCCAAAAATACAAAAACGATTTCATTTAATTGGCATATTGATGAGAGAGATCAGACTGATTACACCGATTTTACCCGAGGTTATCCTTAGTACCAGTGTCATTCGTGTTCTATTCTCAAATTGTAATAGAATTTGTCCCTAACGCTATTCCATCATTACATTAATACAAACTCCTGGTCCTGTATTGGCAATGATCGCCGGGGTAGAATACTCAATAAACAGAGGTTTTTGTCCGGTTAACTTCTCCATAAATTCCAAATAAAACGCAACTTTTTCAGAGTCCTTGGCATGCGTAATAGCATAACCCCATACCGGTCGACCGGTAATCTCTTTCGTAACATTCCGGATAACATTCTGCAAACTACCCTTTAGCGAAAAGGATTTTGCAAAAACTTCGGCTGTTCCCTCATTGTTTATAGCAATGGCAGGCTTAATATCTAATAAGTTGGCAATGAAACCTTTTAGCGGACTTACCCGTCCGCTTTTTGCAATATACTTCAGAGAATCGAATCCCGCCCGTAAGATGATCTTTGATTTCCATAAAGGCACCCACTGCAGGATTTCTTCGTGCGAGGCTCCCGAAGCAATGGCGCGTGCAATCCTGAGTACCAGCAAGCCTTCTCCACCCGACAGGGAAGCTGAATTCACCACATCTATTCTTTTCTTATAGAGATTTTGCATTTCCCGGGCTACCTTCAGACTGGCCGCCCAGGTTCCCGTCATTTTTTCACTGAAATGGACAGCGATAACAGACTGGTAACGAGAGAGCAGATACTCATAGGTATGTTCAAATTCCCGGGCCGAATTTTGAGAGGTGGTTGGCCGGATCGATGAGGTTTTCATTTTCTCATAGAATTCCAGCGGCATCAGGGTGATCCGGTCAAGATAAAATTCCTCTCCGAAATGGAGGATGAATGGGATCACATGAATCTGGTATTGATCCAGTATCTGTTGAGGCAGATCACAACCCGAGTCGGTCATTAAGGCGATATCCGACTTCCGGTTTAGCCGGATCTCCTGCTGCATCACCATATCATCCGCTTTCTGGTAACTCAACGTTCCCATCTGTTGCAGATGGGCTACCATCTGATCCGGCCGATCGGTATGAAGATGTATGTGAAGTTTACGGGGGGAACCGGCAACCACTAGAGAATCGCCTAGTTCTCCTATCTTTTCTGCTATTGTTTTCTTATCCAGCCGATCCCCTGAGATGAGCGCTTCAGTACAATACCGGTAAGTGATCTTCTCATGAGGAAGCTGAGACCATTCAGCTTGTTCCTCTTCATATGTATTTGGTAGAAAACTTCTTTCCTGGTCTCCATAAAGGAAGAAATCGCGGATCCCTTCCAGAAAAAAGACAAATCCTTTACCGCCGGCATCCACCACCTGGGCCCTTGCAAGCAGAGCCAGCTGGCTGGTCGTGGCTGCCAGGGATTCCAATGCCCGGTTGTAGGCTTCTGAAAACAAAGAAACAAAATCATCTACCCTGTCACGCAAGTTATACAAACAGTCAGCCCAGTCGCTGATCACCGTCAGAATTGTCCCTTCAACCGGGTTGGATATGGCTTCGTAAGCATACCTGACGGCTTGTTTCATGCTCTCTGCGAAGGAATTGATATTCAAAGTCTCATGGTCGGGGATCTCGTTGCTGAACCCATACAGGAACTGTGCAAAGATGATTCCGGAGTTTCCACGGGCTCCTGTCAGAGCAGCATCGGCCATTGCAACAACTGTTCTCTTTGCATCACTATCAGGTTTGGTAGCCTCTGTCATATACCGCAACGTCCAGGCAAGATTAGTGCCCGTATCGGCGTCTGCTAACGGAAATACATTGATGTCGTTGAGCAGTTTCTGGTTTTGTGAAATGCGCTGTGCCCCGGCACGAAAGGCGTAATAGAGCTGCTGTCCGTCAATTTTGTTGATTTGTTGGATAATCATTATCATCTTTTTATTTCAGGTAAAAGTATATAATTTTGGTTCAGATTTTCGGGATGATGAACTACAATAACATAACTGGTATTGTAACAAACAAACTGACGTGGTCCGGTGACCAAGAGATGGTTGATCGGATGGCCAATCACTATCGGGTGTGGCAACTGCTGCGGGATAACCGAACCTGGGCTTCTCCTCTTGTAGAATCTTATGCATTCACTCTGCTTCCGGAGTCGGTCAGTCTTTCCGATTGTCATGCCTTCATCAACCGGATGATGGATCTTTTCCTCCGGAATCCTTTTTTGGTAAGGTTTCTGGATAAAGCTTCCGGCAAGGCATTTCCGGTACTCCGGCACCGGTTGCAAACCGAAGGTCATAAAGTTATCACAGATGCCCTGGCATTCGCAATGGCACTGGAGCGACTCACCCGTGCCTGTTACCAGGATGCCCTGTTTTTTGAAGAGTGTATAAGGATCCTCCGGGAAAGAAGTAAAAAACAAAAGTCCTGGAACGCTATTCCCCTTTTCTATCAGATCAAAGCAATATCTCTTGAACCGGTAATCCGGTCGATGATAGGCGCCCACAAGCGGCCACCCGAAAAACTTGGAAAGAGTTCTGGTTCCCGGGCGTTGCAGATCAATATTCTGGAAGCCACTTTTTCGGACTGGTTGATGGGATTGTACGACAATGCCATGACAGGGTGGGTGTTGGCTATCCACAAAGCAGGAAAACACAGGATAGATCCTGCTACCGGTGCAGGACCGAACTTCTGGGAAGAGAGCCGGAAAGCCTTAGGGATCCGGCCTCCTTTGCCAGGGAAATGGGTTGACCTTTACCAGGCTTGGAATATGGCCTTTGTGTCAAAAATGTATGACTTTCCCTATATCATAGCCAAATTACTAATCCCTCAGGTGGCTGATTACCAAAATCATTCGGAAATCTATATGTACAACAGAGTGATCGCTCTTTACCTGTATATGAGTTATTTTTCTTTTGACACAGCGGATCCGGAGCGAAGACTACTGATCCGGATGCGCTGGAATGACGAACAGTTGACTCGCACGTGGGGTAAAATCAACAGGGAATGCGCCAGAGAATATGTTCTCAGCGTCAGGCAGGCAAAACGGAGTCAACAACAAAAAAAATGAACGAAAACCAGGTTCACCTAAAGATGAAACCATTACCGGCCGGATTCCTGTTAAAGGTAAAATGGGCTGGTGCCCGGCTGATTTTCTTTTTCTTTTTGGCTTTAGGCTTACTTACCGGTGGAATCATCTGTTGGTTCTTTGCCCCTCTTTATTCCTGGTATTTCTTCGGTGAGTTCAACTTCACAAAATACATCCGGTTTATTTATCCCATTATGCTGGAGTGGATCAAAGTCGAAATCCGGTATATCAAACATAAGAAGTACCGCAACCATTTTCCGGTATCACTGACAGCGCCTCCCATGATGTTTCCCGAGAAAACTCATCTGAGAATAAGTCAAACCTGGATGGGACCCAAAGATAATTGCAACGGATGTATCCGCTGTTGTGTACTGGCGGAATGCCCTCTTATTGATATGCAACGGAAAACCTGTCTGAGCTATGGTACCTTTTTCTGGAGATACTTCCATTGCGGAAGATACCCGGAGAACCAGGAACAGATCGATTTTTACCAGTGTCCGAAATGGAGTTTTAAAGTTTTTCTCTAAAATTCAATTAAATTTATCAAAAAAATCTGACCTTAAAATCCCAGTTTTATGAAAACAAATTTTTATGGTAAGATGCAATCCCTCGTTAAGTTTTTAGCAGTCGGACTGCTGTTATGGAATTGCAGTGGAGGAATCAGGGAACAAACGTCTCAAAAGACATCTGCTGATACTCTTTTTCCGGAAGCAAGATTATCCACAGAAATCAAACAGGAGTTATACGCCTTGCCCACTCCGCTTGAAATCACGATAATTCTTGAAAAGAGCAGGGCAGGATATATTTTCGATATCACCAATCCACCCGTGAATGCAGCGAAATATATCGCAGAAAGAGAAAAAGCGCTGAACCTGGGAGTTTATACCGCCGATTTGGCCTATTCTGCCACCTATGGTCAGAAGGATGCCACAAACAAGTTTCTGGCCTGTACGGCAAAATTATCGGATGAATTGAGCATAACCGGAATTTATGAGGCTGGACTGGTAGAACGGATCAAACGGGTGGGTAATAACCGTGACAGTTTGGTCGGTATGGTTGAAAATATACTGATGCATACTAGTTCTTTGCTTGCCCGGCAAAATCGCCATTATATTGCAGTACTGATTGCCACAGGGGCTTTCGTGGAAGGGTTATACCTTGCTGCAGAGCTGAATATTGTGGCGGAAAACAATACCTTGATCTCTTCGGCTATCCTGAAGCAAAAAGATCATCTTGACAAACTGCTCACCGTTATGGAAGCATTTCGCGAATGCCAGCAAATGGATGCTTTATTTCAACGACTAACATCGCTGCGATCTGTTTTCACTGGTTTTGGCCTGAAACCAGGGAAATCACTGCCCCGAGAAAAGGCCATGGTGCTCAGCGATGTTGTAGAGAAAGTAAGAAACGAAATCATATAATTATCAGAACCCGGAACTTGCTTCATTCGTCCGGATTCTTCCTTTCATTATTTCTGATTTCGTAATTGTATGCCAACCAACAATGTAATAATGGATGAACACCTCCTTCTGTTATGGAAAACCTGAACCCCAAAGTCATAAAAGCGCTGACCGAACATGCCAACGAGATCGTGGCAGGGTCGTATAAGAATGTAGATCAAATTTTTAAGCTGACCGACCAGACTAAAAATTCACCCGAACTGGCCGAACTGGCCGAGACCTTCGGCATGATGACGGTAAAGATCGAAGCAAGGGAATATGCTCTTGAAAACACCATTGAAGAGCTGAAAAAAAAGAATGTGCAGATAGAACTGCTGAACAACCAGCGGTCCCTGCTCAGTATTGTCTTTGTAGGCATTGTCCTGCTGATCACATGCTATATTTTCGTTCTGGGTTTTATCCACGATCAAACCTTCTCCAATCAATTCATCGCAAAATTTGTCACCAATTATCCGGTAGTTGAGATTATCTCACTGATAGCAGTACTCATGATGGTTCTGACCAGTAACCTTCGCCTAAAAGATTTCGGTTTAACTTTTACAGGTTGGAAACGATCAGTCATAGAATCCTTGATCACTTCCGGTGCGTTTATTCTCCTGCTTGTGGTGATAAAGTATCTCAGCAACCGTTATCTTCCGGGTCTTTTCCGGGAAAAGAAACTTTTCGATCTCTCCTATTTTGGTGTCACCTACATCACCTATCTGGGGGTGGCTCCCCTCCAGGAGTTTATTGCCCGCGGGGCGGTACAGGGCACTCTGGAAAAGATCCTGGATCTCCGTTACCGGGGATTTTTTGTCATCCTGGTTACCACTTTTCTATTTGGAGCCGTGCACATGATGACTTCCCTAAACCTGGCAATAGTTTCGTTTATCACCGGGTGGCTCTGGGGCTGGATGTATCACCGTCAGAAAAATCTTATAGGCGTAAGCCTTTCTCATTTTCTGATCGGAAATATTTCGGGGCTGATGGGGTATTGGACTTTATTAGAATAGAAACAAATTACCCATTTAAAAGAATAATACGACTCTAAGCTCACGAGGAGGAGGTTTGAGTGATTTTGCTATCCCGAAAATTGTTATATCTTTGCACCCGGCAATGGAGTCTGCCATAAACCGTCCTGAATGACTGATGACTCCTGACTAAACGAAGTCAGTCATTCAAATGCCCGAGTCACATCCATACAGGAATCAACCGGAGATGCCAGGTTTTCAGAATTTTCTGAAAACACTTGAGCAGTTTTACAGGCAATTGAACCTTCCTGAAAAATCTGATGAACTACAACGGATTGCTACAACGATTACTGCATCAGACTTCATCGATGTGGCCGTTGTGGGGCAGTTCAAGGCCGGAAAGAGCTCCTTTATCAATTCCCTCCTGGGAGAACAGGTCATCCCAACCGGGTTTCTGCCAGTCACTTCGGTCATAACCCGGGTCCGTTATGGCAAACACCTTGAGGTCATTTTAAAGCATCAAAACGGGCAGTCGGAGACCATTCCGCCTGAAAAGCTGATCGAGTATTGTTCTGAGCAGTTCAATCCCGGCAACAAAAAAATGATTGAAGTCATCGATGTTTACCACCCCGTTCTGCGTGACATCTGGAAGATCCGCCTTGTCGACACCCCAGGCCTGGGAAGCATCTCTGAGGAGACCACCCAAGTGACTACCCGATGGCTGAATGAGGCCAGTTTCGCCCTTCTCATCATCAGCTCCGAGAGGCCGCTTTCTGCGGCAGACCTTGGAGTCGTCGAGGAGTTGAAGAAGATCTGTCCGAGGATTTCTCTGATCATCACAAAAATCGACCTTGTTCCGCAGGATGAACACCCGCGCCTGATGGAGTATATCCAAACCGGCATCTCATCTATTTCCACGGATTACCCGATTCAGATCCTGGGATACTCCATCTATAACCATTCCGACGATTACAGAGGAAAGATCCTTCAACAGATCATCCGTCCCATGCAGGAGCAGTTTGCTGACGAAAAGGCCTTGGTGTCGGTGCATAAGATCTCGGGCCTGGTCAGGGATTGCCTGCAGTACACGGAAATCGTCTTGCGAAGCCAGGAAAAGTTCAGGGACAATGAAAAGCAGCTGCTCGGGGTGATCAGTGAGATCGAAAAAAACAGAGAGCATTACAAGACGGAACTGCTATATACAACAACTGCCTTCAAGGGTGAAGTGAGAGCGATGCTGGAGAATATCATTATCCCCTTCCAGGAAGAGATTATCCGGAAGCTGAACAGTTCTTTCGATAAGGAGATGGAATTGCACAAGGGGATGCTGTACAAAGTGACCCGGTGGTTTGAGAAGTGGATCATCGATTCTATCCGCAGCGAGGTAAACCAGACTTATCGAGATACTCTGCCGAAAATAGACTTGTTCCTGGATGGCAAGGCCGGATTTTACACCCATTTCATCAAAACCTTCCAGCAATCCTACAAACAGTTCATCCATGATCTCTACAGTGTCGATATCAGGATCGAACCCGTAAGCGTGGCTCCGTTACCTATCGGGACCCCTGATATTTCCGTTTACCGGATCTTTGATTCTCACCTGGATCTATTCTTTTTCTTCCTTCCGGCAGGCCTGATCCGGCCCTTCTTAACGAAATACTTCAAAAGGCAGATCGAATACGAGGTAGAAAAGAACCTTCGCAGGCATATTTCCATTCTGACGGAGAAGATCCTGAAGATCATCGATGAATATCACAAGTTCAGCTCGAAAACGATACTGAATGAGCTTATAACCCTTCAGCGGCTTGTTCAATCGAAGAGCGGTATAGAAAAACCATACATTGAGATGAGAATAGAACTCCAGGGAATGATTGAAGAACTTAATACCATGAATACTAAAAATAGAAATATATGATCGACATTTTTTTTACCGCTACCCTTTGGCTTTTCCTTGCAGTCGTTGCGACTGTCATTGCAAACAAGTTAAAGATATCCATGGCGTTGATAGAATTATGCGTGGGAGCCTTGGCAGGTTATGTGCTTACTCATTATTTCACACAGGATATCATGAAAACCAATGAGGAATGGATCCGGTTTGTAGCATCCACCGGAGCCATTTTATTGACCTTTCTGGCCGGTACAGAACTAGAACCTTCAGTGCTTAAATCGAAAAGAAAGGAAGTAGTGATCATCGGAATACTTGGTTTTCTATTGCCGTTTTTAGGAGCTGCAGCGGTAGCAAAATACCTGCTTGCCTGGAGTTTAAAAGCAAGTTTGCTTACCGGTATCGCACTTTCAACGACTTCGATGGCGGTAGTTTATGCAGTCATGCTCGAGTACGGCTTTAACAAAACAGAATTCGGAAAAGGGATTCTTGGAGCATGTTTTGTTAATGACCTGGGAACGGTCATTGCATTGGGATTAATTTTTGCTCCCTTCACTTTAAGAACCGTGATTTTTGTAGCTATCACCGTATCGGCCTTCTTCTTTCTGCCTTATTTGACCCGGCATTTGATGAGACTTTACGCATTTAAAACTGCTGCAATCCGGACGAAATGGGTCCTTTTCATATTATTCCTTCTGGGTTCATTGGCACTCTGGGCAGGAAGTGAGGCGGTTTTGCCGGCTTATATTGTCGGGATGGTCCTTGCAACCACATTAAATAAGGATGACCATTTTATCAGAAGGCTAAGGACCCTGACCATCGGATTTCTCACACCTATATACTTTATCCGGGCTGGAGCACTGGTTTCAATTCCGGCGCTAATTACTGCACCCTTATTGATTTTGATATTATTTGTGTCAAAGGTGATGCCGAAGATGGGGCTGTTCCCGGTTATTAGTCGATTTCGCAGCCACAGGAAAGAACGCTGGTATTATACTCTTCTGATGTCAACCGGGTTGACTTTTGGAACCATTTCAGCCTTGTACGGGTTGACCAATGGAATTATCTCAAAAGAACAATACTCCTATCTTGTTGCAGTAGTCATCGGAAGTGCAATCATTCCGACAGTAATTGCGAATTTTGCATTTCTGCCGGACCATCTTTTGAAGATCCCGACCACTGATGAAGAAATCCTGCAGCTCGATACCGAAAACAATCAAGAATTACAACCCGAAGAAGTCAAATGAAAAAATCGTCTAGGCTATCCTTGAAGGCATGTCAGTGCAGACAGAATCTAACTGGGGTACTGGGTGAAAAAATCGAGATCGTTGGAGACGATAGCTTCTGCACGAATAAAAAGATCCTTGCAGAGAGGATTTCCAATTAAAGCGAATTCTTCTCAGGTAATTTTATTGAAAAATGTCGAGCTAAACCATGGGTGGGAGAGGATAGTGCAGTATATTGCACTTTTTTAAAGAATGACATTTTCTTGTTGATAATTAAATTAAGGGCATTTTAATGCACTTCTTTAAATAGAATTAATTAATAGCGTGGTTAACGATTTAACCATTGAGAATAAAACGACTCCGGAGTTCACGAGGAGGAGGTTTGAGTGATCTTGTTATACTGAAAATTGATAATCAAAGTATTAGATGAAACGCTTTAATTGATTTACTTTCCGATGCAAAATGTAAAGTAATATTGATTATCAGTTGATTATGTGTTTTGGGCAACAAAAGGGCAACAAAAAAGCAAATATCAACTGAAATCGTAATGCAAAGATAGGAAGAAATTTGGGGAATTTTGGACAATAAAAAAGCCCTTGATCTTAACCAAGGGCTCTGTTCAGTTTCAGGAATCTTCTACTTAACCTTGCTGGCTAAATCATTCCCTGCTTTGAACTTAATCACTCTTTTTGGCATGTTCGATACAAATTGAGTGTAGTCGGTTGTTACAACGTGCAATGCGGTCATTGCATCAACCCAGTCAGATGGTGCTACCACAGAAACTGCTCCATCAGCACGAGTTGCAGCATCAGGATAAATCATTGCTTTGTTTGTGGTGCAGTTGAATAACACAAATGTCAGAAGGCTTGCAAGCTCATCCGGATTTTGAGTATTCGGGTCCCAAGCAATATCCATGACCTGGTTCGGTTGTCCTGTAAGAGTTACACTGTTTAAGGTGCTACCATCAAAATCACAAAGAACAACTTTGGTATGGTCAATCGCAGGTGGGTCACCTGCAAAGGCATTTTTTACATTGATGCTTGTGATTTTGTTGAAAGGGGACATCTTACGCAAGCTACCTGCATAAACATCGTTTATGAGAGGCAAAACCTGCCTTACAAGGTCAACAGTTGTTGCAAACTTGTTTCTTTGTGTTACTTGTCCTACCGTTTGAGGATTTTTTACTTCAATCGGTTTTGAACGCATTACATTTTTCCCAAACTGTTTTGAGAATACAGCAGTACCAAATTTCTTTTTGGTTCTGCCAGTGATCGGATTTTGTACAATAGCCATTGTTATTAAATTTAAAGTGAATAATTCTTGTTAACTAAGCGGACTTGATACGGACTTGGTACGGCTTAAATACCTCGATGAACAAATCCATTACAAAAATAGTATCAAATGTACCTGAAAACAACTAAATCACTGGTATTGAGATAGTAATGTATGCTTATGCTTTCTTTTACTTCAATTTGTATAAAAATGAAAAGGGAGTTTTTGGCTCCCTTCTGTTAATTTGTAAGCTCGAATTTTTTTGAATGATTCTCGATTACATCACTGCCGTATTTATTACGGATGTATTCGATTGTTTTTGGGCTTTTATTGCCACTTTTATAGTCTGGTGGGCGGTAATACCACATTACCTTTTTGGGTGCGAAATAGAAGCCTGTTTGCTTTAATTGCTGTCGGTGTGGGTAGGTGTTGCCACTCAACCAAATCCAGTTTCCGATTAATTCAATGGTAATGCCATTCAATCCGATAATCTGGTCAATGATTTCAGGATACTTGATAAATTCCTGTTGCTCCTGTTCGGATTTCTCGGCAAACGAAAAGAAGGGATTTTTCATGATGTTTTCATATTCGGAATTAATCTGCTGCATCGTGGAAGTTTCTCCGCCACGGTCGGGATGGTGCTTTAAAGCAAGTTCTTTGTACCGCTTTTTTACTTCATCTAAGGAAGTACAATCTTTGAAAAAATCTGTTTTCATTGCTATTGTTGATTAAATGTGAAAAAATCGCTGTTAGCTTCGCCTTCGGCTCGCATAAAAAGGATAATTCATTAATGAAACCTTAGGCAACCAAAAAGCGGTGCGGTGGCTGAATTGCAAGGTTTTTGCGAAAAAAATACTACCCCCTGCACCTTTTAAAATCAAATAATATTGCAGGGGTGTGGAGATTTTTTTTGCAAAACCCGAAGGGCTTGACCTTGCAAGAGCGTGGGGGCTTAACTTTGCTCTAAGGTTTTATTAATGATACCGCTAATGTTTTTTGATTTTATTCAAGGGGATGCACTGCTGTTAATGCGAGGTACAAATGTTACCGGTGGGTGGGTTCAGAGGTACAATGTTTCTACGGGCGAAGTGGGACGGAAGTGTGATTGCTGCGGGGTGGAGGTTTTGGCGTGTGTTTTTGTTTTCAGGGCAGTGGAAACGGCAGGGATGGCAAAAAATATCGAACAAATCAGGGATGGCTGCAAAGTAGCAAGCTGCAAAACCTTAATGTAAAAATGATTAGTGGTGAAATGAACGGAACTGAAATGAAATGGAGCGTTGGTGCAGCGAAGCGTAACCATTAGCGGAATGGAATGGAAGTGGAGTGAATGAACCTCTAATATAAATTAAATACTTGCTGCTTGCTGCTTTGCATTGGGTGGGCTTTGTTCTGATATTTTTTTAGGGTTGGCAGCCGTTTCCGAAGGGCTGGTACAAAAACCATGACAAAACCGAAGCGGAGGAGTGTGTTGGCTAAGGGATAGCCAAGATTGCCCATCAAAGGGCAAAAAAGAAAAGCTAAATCGAAGGTAGAATGCTCGAAGTACGGCGTGGGTGGGCTGTGCGGCTATTTAACATAATGTGCTTATAGGACAGCCGAATTATGATATTTATACCGCTGAAAATAGGCTGTTCCTATAAGATCACATTATGTTAATATAGCTTTGGGTTGTTTTTTTCTGGCACAAGCGGAACGGTGGTGGTGGTTGGAGTGAAGCGAATTTTTGCTTTTGAGCGGTGGCGTAGCTCTTTGCAACCGCAATGGAGCGATAGCGGAATGAGGATTACTCACAGGTTATTTTATTTTCAAAGGTGTTCGTGAGCTGCTAAAGCAGGTTGCAATGTGCTACTGTGCGGTGGCATGGCAAAAAGTGTGACAGAAAAAAACAACAGAAGGGCTGGCGTGGGGAGTGGCTATAAAAGACAGTAAAGCCCGCAACGCTTTATTTTAAGTGAGGGCGATGGATTTTATAGACACGGGGGACTTATTTGGCTGGTTTTGGTTTAATAATACCCTTAGCAATTAATAAGTCATTAATATCAATTGATGGTAAGGAATACTTTCCAAAAGGTGCATGAGATGTGACATTTGTAATAATTGCTCTTAGACTATTAATACAAATTGATAAACCAGAAATGTAAATAAAATTAAATTTATCATTATCAGTCAATTGCAAATTTTTATCAAACTCAAAAATGCCAACACCTTCAGAAAAAATTGAGTATCCTGATAGTTTTTGTTCACTTAAATTGACTTCAATTTTAACGAAGAGTTGTATTATTTCATTTTTTAAATCTTGTGCGACGAAATCTATATCAATATTATATGACTCAAAAACATCAGGAATATTAACCGCAATGTTTTCGGATGGTGGAGAAAATTCAATACTTTGTTTGAGAAGTAAGAAATTTTTAAGAATAAAAGGTGATTTTTTAGCTAACATAATTATGCACTCCTTCTTTCAATTAATAAATCTGTAATTTCTCCAACGGGCTCATTATTATTATAAGTAGGCGAAAATTTATGAAAAACCCAAAATCCCTCAGGCTGCGATTGTGGTTCAACAAGTTGTTCAATATCAATATTTGAATAAATATCCATAGATTTATTAGAAACAGCTTTAATTTCAAAAGTCATGTCGAAAAGTTTTTGAAATTTCGCCAAAGTTGGCAGATTAATTAATTTGGTGCCACGAAACAATTGAGTTATATAGCTTGCAGAAGTACCAATATTATTTGCCAATTCTTTTTTATTCCAATTTTTTTCATCTGATAGTTTTTCAACTTCACTTAAAAAACGGAAAGAAATCATTCTATATTCATGTTCTATGTCATTCTGCTTATCTACTTTTGATAATGCAGTATTTAAAATTTTATCTATTTCAGTTTTAGATTTGAATTTCATACTCATAGCCTCCCATTGTTTCTATTCTTGATTTAATTTTTTTCGGAATATCCTGTGATTTTTTACCTTCAAAGAGTTCAACCATTATAATTATTCTTTTACCACCAAAATTTGCTTCCTGACAATAAATTCGATCATTTCTTCCATTGTTTGTAAATCTCATTTCAAACATATTTTTTGCTTTGTCTGAAACATCTGCTTTGCAATATTTTTCCTTGTTCCTAAGATTTTCTTTTAGAATTGCTCTAATATCTTTAAATTCCTTATCAACACTATCCCTCATTATATAAGGCAAAATATCCCCAGCATTCTGATAATCAACCATTATAAATGTAGTTTGATGTTTACTAATATCTACAACAATAGCAATTCTTTTCATGGCAAAATTAAGCTATAGGTTAATTGCAACCAAATTTATTAACATTTATTTTTAAAAAATCTTTCATTATACACATATTCAATCTGTTACAAAAACCATAAATTATTCTTGCCAAATTCCGGCATGGTGCTGCTCTCGAAATGAGGGAAGATTTCTGCCACCATCTCGGGATATTTGATTGTTACTGGTAAATTCTGCTGGCGTACCGATTTCCAATACATACGGCTGAATTGATAAACCTGATCTATCAGGTCTTTTACGAGTTTATCGTCTTCCAACAGCTTGTTATCACTGGCAGACATACTCAGTTTTATCGGAAACGGAAAACCTTCTGTTGATTTTGGCAGGGTGTTTTCGTATCGTGTATTGTTGCAAAGCAAAAACTGATTCCTGCCTATGCTGATAAATGTTCCACTTACCGGAATAAGTTCAGGACAATTCAAATCGAATAATACAAGGTCTTTGCTTTCTGTTTTATTAATGGTGATGATGATTACCGGAATATCCAAGCCCATATCCTGCAACTCTTTTTTTATCGGTTCAAGTTCCTTATTGCTCATGGTCTTGTAAAAGTGAATTACCAAACGTTTTACTTCGGTGTTCTGTTTGCGGTAATTCTTTATTGCTTTGCTGATTGAGCCTGCCAGCTTGTACATATCATTTTGAGAGTAACACTCGAAACCTTTGAAATGACCATCGTTTGAGAAACAAAAAGCACTCCCGATATACCGACTTGATGAATTAGCCGATTTGAAAGCTCCTACACCAACAACCAATTCATTGTGCAATGTGCGATGCAAACGCCAAGGTACACCATTGAGTTTTGCAAGAATGGCAACGCCAATATTGACTAAACTGTAATTGTAATTAGGGTCGGATATTTTTGTTGTTTCTATTACCTGCGATGTTATACCGTATTTTAGTAATTCTTCTTTGACCTGAAAGTAATATTGCCGTTTGGTTGTATCGGGATGGTTTTTACTAAAAGGGCTCAGATAAATGGCAATGTAACGGATATTTGGGTCAAATGATTTACTGAAAAGACTTTGCCTGATTTCGGGCAAAGGATTCTCGTTATTTGTAAATGTGATTTGGTCGGCTTTGATGATGTTAACCGGAACTTTGAGTAGTTGATTGAGTTTGGGAAAATTTTTATACCCGTCTTTAAAATAGGTGTATAGCAGGTTTGCTTTGTCTTTCTCGCTTTCGTGGCAAATAAAAAACATATTGACATGGGCAAACGGACAATGAGAATATGGACCATTACCGATAAGTCCGGTATAGGGAACAATATCGGTTTTATCCTGACCGAATTGTAAACGATTGCTGCCGGGTGTGGTGTTCTTTATCCTGATTGTTTCTACTTTAAAGTAATTTTCATCATTCAATGGAATAATACTGCTGAATTGCTTTGATTTTATGAATGTGCCAATGAAATAATCGAGGTTTGATTTATACACTTTGTACCTGTTGGTACCGTTTCTTTTGGGCTGAACAGGAATATTTAGAGCATATTTCAGGGAATTGCTCAGGATAGGAAAGACGTTTTCCCAGTGGTACTTTGCTTCATCGGGCAATTTGTCGTATTTGTAAATCTGTTTTTCGTAAACAACCCTTTTAAACATGGTTGTTTCAATATCAAGGTCAATGATACTTTTTTTATGTACCAACGAAATACCGTCATAGGAGATGATAAGCTCCGGCGTGGCTGCATTGCGTGCAATTTGTACCCGAATGGTAAAAACTTTGTAACCATTGTATTCGGTGGTTGTTTCCTTTTTGTCATGAAACCATACTTCGAGGTCTTTTACAAAGTTGGAATTTACAACATCAGCAAAGGTTTTGAAGTGGTTGTAAATTAGCCATGCATAATAATGTTTTGCAAACCTTGTACACTTTGTAAGATCAACGGATATTACGGATTCCTTGTCGCTGGCATTTTCAAAATCGGAATAAAGCTGTTGTAGTTTTTTTGTGTTTGCATCAGGGATAATTTCTTCAATGTTTAAAGGGAACTCGTAATGATTTATAGGCAAGCAACCGTTTTTCTTCTCGGTGTAGAAGGCAAAATCTTTCTTTTCAACCGGGTGGTTGAAAGTAAGAATGTTTAGTATAAGATTTTGCTCTGCCATTGAAAATGAATTAATTAGCTGTTTTTGAACGTGGGCATGGAATGCCCGTGTTGTAATAATATGAGTAAATATATTAAAATAATACCCACGTATTGAAAAAGTGGGTACGTAATGCCCATGTTCCTGAAACGTGGGTAAATGATACCCATATTTGAAAAATTACTTTTTAAGAAGTTCATAAAGTGCTTTATTTATGTAAATTACTTCTTTTCCGATTTTCTGTGGAACCAATATTCCAATTTCGGCTAATTCGGAAAGATATTTGCCTGCGGTTTTTCGTTTAGCAATGCTTCTAAATTCCAGATGTTCGATTTTTGAATAAGGGTGCTCAAAAAGCAATTCGACTAACTCCTTTGAATAAACCAACGGTTTTTCGGTTTTCACTCTTTCAATGGTTTCAAGTATTAAGCCATTTATGCTGTTTACCTGTTTTATGGTATCTGTTGCGGTTTGTTCAATGCCTTTCAGAATGTAGAGTATCCACGGTTCCCAAACTGCATTAAACGTAACATCACGAAGCAGACGGTAATATTCTCCCTTATTTTGAATAATGAATCCGCTGAGATAGAGAATAGGGCTATCCAATAAGCCTTTCAGCATCAGGTAAAGGACATTTACAATGCGACCCGTTCTGCCGTTGCCATCATAAAAAGGATGGATGCTCTCAAACTGATAATGCTGAACTGCCAGCTTGATAAGTGGAGAAACATCTTCATCCTCATCCATATTGAGGAATTTTTCCAGATTGGACATAAGGTTGCTGATAGTATCTTTATCATCGGGTGGGGTGTAAATAGTTTCTCCGGTGGCATTGTTTTTTAAGGTTGTACCGGGCAATTGGCGAAGCCCTGCGGTGTTTTCTTCGAGAATATTCTGTACCTGAATAATACCGTTTGTGCTTAAAAATCCTTTGTTGCGGATAAATTCAGTACCTGAAAACAATGCTTCCCGATAGCGAAGCACCTCTTTGGTGGCAGAATCGGGTTTGAATGATTTGGCTGTTAATGCCTGGTATAACGAATCGTGAGTAGTAATCACATTCTCAATTTCGGATGAAGCTTTGGCTTCTTTTAAAACAATGGCATTGATGAGAATATTCTGATTTGGCAGCGTATGAGCCAAACCTTTTAACTCAGCCAGTGCAACGGCTGCCTTGCTTTCCTGCCTTAAAATAGCTTTGGTTTCAATTGCATCCCTGTCGGGTGGCAATAAAGGCAGTTCGTTATTTGGTATTTCAGGATTTAGAGCCATGATACTTAAATTTTATTTGATTTTGTTCGCCTCACCAATGAGGTGAGCAAATTGTAAATTGTTGAATTTCAATGTAAATATCAAATGTAAAGTTTCCATATTTCTATTATTAGCTTTCGGATTATTTCCTGTCTTTCAGAAACTGTTATCATATTCCAAGTATCAAACGTTTTCAAATTATTAGTTGCAAAGCCATTAAATGCTGTTTGCTCTCCGATTTTTATTTCTGAAAAAGTCCTCGTTAAAAAGATATTTGAGTTTAAATATGCTTTCTTCTTGACATCAAACCATTCGTTTGTTGAAATATCATTTGAGAAATTCAAACTTTGATTTATTGGGGCTTCCAATAATGATAAGTTGCCAAACTTATATACCGTATTTTGATAATCATATTGATTTGGAAACAATGAAACAGGTATGTTCTCTCCTGTTTGTGGTAAAATATGCTCTAATTGCTGGTCTTGATAAAAAGTAAAATTTGCCGAAGGGAAATTTACTTTTGCTCTGATATATTCTTCAATGCATCCTAATATGTATTTAATCCTGTATTGAGGGTTTAAATCACCTTGACTTCGTGAAGCAAACTGTGAATTAAATTTAGATTGCTGGTCAGATAATTCTGTGTTAAAATCATTTTGTAAAAAATCTCTTAAAGCATCAATGGTATTCACCTTGCGCAGCTTTGCAGCCCAATTTGCAAATTTCTCTTCGTAAGATTTGGTGAGTATTCTATTTACAGCATAGTAAAAAATTAATGATTCAATGTTTTTAGCAAGTAGGCTTATTATTTCATTATCTATTGAATCTTTTAGTGCCAATAGTAAAACCAAATGTTGACGAGAGTTTTTCTTACTTAAAAAGCCTATGCCTGTAATATTTGGAAATTGCAGGTCAGCATTCCAACTGGTAGTAGCTTTAATGAATGAGCAATATTTTTTTGCAGCAGCTTTTAATTCCTTTGCAAATTCTACTGGATAAAGTTTGTAATTTATCTTTGCTTTGCCTTCATCAGAAATCATCCATTTGTAGATTTCTTCTTCTCTAATTATGCCGTTATGATAGCGAGCCATTAAAAAATATCTTAAAAAACGCAATGGTTTATCGCCTTCGCCGCTTTCATCAAGATTTTTCAACATTTCTTTCCATGTCTGTTTTATAGTTTCAAAATCATCTTCTTTGGCATTACTAAAAAGTAAATTTTTTAATAAATCCATGGCATTAAGACCAACTCCACGTTCATTGATGGTTTCAAAGATTTTTAATGCACTTCCTAAATCATCAGGTTTTATTATTACCATTTCAACATTGGCAAGAAAGTAACTTATAAAATTTATAAGAACTCCATCATTATTGGCTTTTAATTCATTAAGGAAATCAAGAATGGTATTATATGCCTCGATCATTCTCTTTATTGAAGGAGTTATTTCATCTTCATATTTTTTGTTTCCTATGATTTTATTCAAATAATCCTTGCTTTCAGTGTATTGCAAAAACAACCTTGGAGTATGTTTTCGAGTGGATATATCATACTTGTACAAAAGCTCGTTAACGACTTTTAAAAATTCATTCTTTGCGGTTTCTAATTCATTGTCGGGTGCTGTGTAAGCATTTAAAATATCACGAATTGCACATAATGTAAGCACAATAGTAGTTAACCGCTGTTGCCCGTCAACAACATCAAATGAGCCATCATCTCTTTTAACAATAATTGTTGAGCCTATAAAATAATTGGATTGTTTGCTTGAGAATGGCTTAAACTCATCATTAATATCTTGTAGAAACCTCGATACATGGGTGTCTGCCAACCATACATATTCTCTTTGGTAGTCAGGAACTACAAAAAAATAATCTTTTAACTTTTCAACTGATTTTACCTCGGCTTTAATTTCCATAATGATGAATTTATAATTGTTTAATCAATTCTTTTGCTTTGTCCACAGTATATGCTCCGTCTATGGCTTTTTTATCAAAGACCATAAAATAAAGAAAATCTTTTCCTGCCAACTCCGCCCATTTATTCCCTAAACGACACTTAGCAGCACTATCAGAGTTATCCCTGTCATCTCCTTTGGTTTCGACAATGATTATTTTACCGGATTTTGAAACAACAATGAAATCGGGGTAATGATTGGATTTAAAGCCGTTAATTGAAAATCCTTTGCCTCTGCCTAAGTTGCGATGCCAGAAAGCTATATTGGGCAAACTTGCAATATCAGTAATGACAGTAGTTTCAAAGTTGTTCATTGCACCCTCTCGTTCATATAATGAGTGACCAATTGAAGAACCTAATGGACCCGGAACAATCATTTCGGGAAAATTCCAGATTGGTTCGGTTACAACCTTTCTGATTTTTATGAGGTCATTAAATTGACCTTCTGCGTAGGAATCCGCATGAAGCCTGATTTTTGCTTTAATCTTATCAGAATAACTCCATTTTCTTACCAAAATATCCTGAAGTTGTTCGGCATTCAACTGTTTTAATATTCTTTCAACATAAGCCCGAATTTCCTGATCGGGAATAGGGTACATGTCACCAACCAACTGAACAAGCTGATGTGCAATATCCTTTATTTGCCCTTCTTTTGGTTTGGCAAGAATATATTCAACGATAGGGTCTTTGACCTGCATATCTTCAATCTTGGTAAAGCGAGGGGCGTATTCGTCTTTCTTTATCTGTTCAATATCTACCTTGTACAAATCGGAAGTTATCTGGTCGAAGTCAATTTTTGAATCTTCATTGCTCAGTTTAAAATTTTTCAACAAAGATTCCTGGTTTAACAATATTTTATCGGTACCGAAAATATCGCTTTGTTGAACTTCTAAGAAAAATTGAGGTAGTTTAATGCCGGATGCCAAGTCTTTATTGACATCAACAATTCTGTATCGCTTTACTTTTTCTCCCATTTCCTGAAATATATTTTCGTCAACAGGTTGCTGACTTTGTTTTTCAATAACTTCTTCCATCTCCCTGTTTTGTGTTTCAGCCATGTTTTCTATTTCTTCAATAGATTCTATTTTGGTGTCGGGAGAACTAATTGTTTCTGGATTAAATGAAATTCTTGCCGGAATTATTTCATCGACTGCATCCTTGCTTTCTTCATTCTGTTCAGGAAATAGAAAGGATTCGAGAGGTTTTTCAACAACCAGTTTCTTTTCATCTTCGGGCATATTGTCTTTTTGTCTGTAATCTTTCTCGCTGAAACCGGATGCTTGCAAACCTTTGACAATATTTTGCAACGTATCGTTGAATTTTACAGATGCTGTTAAAACATAAGAAACATTGAGCAATGCAGCAGAATGTTTCATTACATAGGGCTGACGCAGTACACGTCCTAAAATCTGTTCAACATCAACTGCTGATGATTTATCGGCAAGCGATGCGAGAATGTATGCAAATGGGCAATCCCAGCCTTCTTTAAGTGCATTTATTGTAATGATGTAACGGACAGGACACTCAGGGGAGCTTAAATCAATCCCTTTTAATTCGTCTTTTTCGGCTGTTTTTATCTTAATCTGTTCTTCGGGAATGCCCACTTTAAGCAGTTGTTCTTTGAGCTTGTCAAATGTTGTATTATCTTCATCCGTACGGGGTTGTGCCTGAAATAAAATTATTGGCCTGATGTATTTGCCTCCGTTTTTTGATTGTTCGATTGCAAGTAATTCCAATTTACGCTGAAGATGCAATGCACTGTTTATTACTTCTGTTTTATCGTGGTGGTTATAAACAATAACAGGAAGTTTAACCATGTGCTCCTTTTTCAATTCGATAGCTGGAACCAGACTAACAATATTGCTATTGTCTTTTGGTGTTGCTGTTAAGTCTAATACAAAAGAAGGGTTGAGGGCATTCAACATATCCACGCTTAAATTGCTTTCAGCATTGTGGCTTTCGTCAACCACCAAAACCGGATTCATGCTGCGGATTACATTGATTAATGCAGTGTCGTCGGTATCTTCGAGCAGGTGAGATTTATCTTTATACTGGCTGGCAAAAGTTGCCAATTGCCCGTTCTCCTGATAAACTTTTCTATCCTCTTTATTCCTTGCCCTTAAACTCGAAAAACTCATTACTACAATGGAAAGCTGTTCTTTTACTACCGTAGGATTGAAGTTAGAGCCTTGCAACAAATCTTTCTTCTCGTACACTTCGACACGATGGTTGAATAAAGCATCTAATTTTTGCCTGTAAGGGTGATCGGGATTGCTGAGGTTGTTGACTGTCTGGTCGAGCAGGTTACTCCAGGGAACCAACCACACAACTATCTTAGGAAGTTCAGATGAGTAAGCCGAGAATATGGTATGTAAAGTATTGCAGGCAATGAATGTTTTTCCACCGGCAGTTGGAACTTTAATACAAACATGTGCAGCATTGGGAATAGTATTTTTATAGGGCTGCATCCCTTCATTATTTAAAGGATTATATGGACCGATCCGGTCTTCCCAAAACTTATTAAATGCAGCATCGGTTTTTTTGAACCTCTGAACATAATCCAAATAGAGTTCGAGGTCTTTTATTACTTTGTGTTGATAGCTTTTCAGTTCCATATTAAAAACGGGTTACATCACGTGGAATTTTTTTAAATATTATGTTCTTTTTCATCATAAAATCCTTAGGCAACAGGCAATTGTCGGCATAAATAACATATTGTCCCGCTTTGGTTCTTATAGTGGAAAGGGTATCGTAATCAAGAGTTGTAAGCGATTCTTTTTCGTAAATAAAATAGTACGCAGTACCTTCTTTTTTGCCAAGGAAATAGGGGGTGTCAGATTTTAATTCCGGTTGTTCAAATGCTTTACGTGTTTCGCTGTACCAGATGTATTCCCTTATTTTTCCGGTATCTACCTCTTCGTTCAGATATTCATTGTTTTCACCTACAAACAGAGGTTTGCCTAATACCAGATAATCGAAACTGCCCCCAGTACCTTCTTTATCACTATAACCATTTATAACCCGTTTCACCCTTTCAGCAGTAATGGTATTGGCATAATCTTCCATTTCTACTAAAATGAATTTCCGGTTGCCTTCATCTTGATTGTTTAGATTTAGCACTGCATGGGCAGTGGTTCCGCTACCAGCAAATGAATCAAGAATAATCGAATTTGTATCGCAAACAAAATTGATTAAATACTGAATTAGAGTAGGTGTTTTGGGATAATCAAATACTTTATCACCAAAAATTTCTTTTAAGATTATTCCGCCTTCTTCAGTTGTACCGACATAATCATTTGCATCAATAAGATTACGAGGTACTTCTGGTTCGTAATTAGCTTTGTCATACCTTGGTGCTAATGATTTGCCTTTAAAAAGAATTTTCGTGTTCTTCTTAATTTCTTGCTCTAAATTCTCTTGAGTCCATATAAATTTTGATTCCAATAATAAATCATCTTCAAACTTACCATTTCTAAACCATACATCATTTTTAAGTACAACTTCGTTAACTTTTGTACCATACTTACCAGCAGTAAAGTGAAAATCCTCAGACATAGTACTTGAAATGGATTCTTTCGGGAATCGCAAAGTCTTTTTTTGATTATTACTTTTAATTAATGGATTATCCGCTTCGTTAACTTTAGAAAGGCCTTTGTATCTTGAATTATTTCTTTTCTTCTCATAACACATAACATATTCAAGACATTTTTTGCTCTTATTGGAAAGATTTGATGGAGAATATGTTTTATACCAAGAAAAGTACTCGATAAAGTTACCTGAACCAAAAATTTCATCCATTATTAATTTTAAGTGTGCTAACTCATTGTCATCAATAGAAATAAAGATAGCCCCATCATCAGCTAAAAGTTTTTGCAGGAGTTTAAGGCGTGGATACATCATGCAAAGCCATTTGTCGTGCCTTGCCAAATCATCAATACCAATAGCCGCCTCTTTTCCGTTTTCTTTTGCTTTAAGGGTAGCTTCGAGCCATTTTTTTATTTTCGGGTGGTTCACATTATCATTATACACCCAATTCTCGTTACCGGTGTTATATGGAGGATCTATATAGATACATTTAATTTTGCCTTCGTATTCTGGCAACAGACTTTTCAGGGCTTCGAGGTTATCACCATGAATGATTTTATTACCCGAATTTGCAGGAGTATTTGTTTCCCCGTCTGTTTCGTTAAAACCATATTTGTGCTCCAATATTTTAAATGGCACATCCCTATGATGATTAATTACTTTTTCTTTACCAATCCAATTGAGTGTGGGCATAAATTATCAACTTTTCTTTTTATTATCAATTTTCTTTACAGCCGTTTTTAGCGATTTTAAAGCCACTTCTTCATCTTTTACCAAGTCATAAACCTTTTCACTAAGCCAAAGAGAGAGTAACTCCTCCTTGTCCACTTTGAAAAGTTCAGCAAGTAAAAGCACCTGTTCACGGCGTGCCTGCCGTTCGCCTTTTTCTAACTTACTTACAAAAGCAGTATCAGCTTTCAGGCAAGCCGCTACTTCACGTTGCCTGATATTCCTTTCTTCACGCAGGTTGCGGATATGTTCACTAAACTGGCTCATATTGTTATGTATTGTCTTGTCAAACAATGACAAAAATACACATAAAAAAAGAAACAAAAAAAAAAAAAAGAAAAACTGCAAACCTTGCAAAGTTTGCAGTTTTACAAAGTATGGTAAAACACCCTACTGTTTTGAATAACAGCCGTATTGGGGTTGTGAAAGATACTTCTCTGTAAGCTCTTTGAGGAGGTTATCAACCGAACGGGTTGACAGATTGTACTTTTTGCCCAACTCAATAGCTTCGGCTCTTTTAAAATCGGACGGTAAGGCATCAAAGAATTTGCGTTTGTTGTCGCCAGAGCGGAAAACGGCATTGTCGTTTTGCTTTGGCAGATTATGAAACATGAGCAAACTGTGCTGTAGAAAAAGGTCGGCAAGATTTACAGCGGTTTCAAAATCGGCATCCGTGCAAATTACAGTTGTTGAGGCATCACCATTTTCAAACTTACGAATGGCAGTAAAAATCATTGCCATACGAAACAAAACAAGCCCAAGCCGTTTTACAATGCTTCCTGCATCATCTCCGGTAAAAGTGGTAACTTCAATCAGCCATCGGCTGCAAATTGAGTTTAACGATTGCCATTGCTCCTGAGTAAGCTCAATTGTTGTCGGGCATTGCTTTAAAAATTGGATTAACTGGAATACCTGAACGGATAGTGCGTTGAAATGCTCGGTAAGGTTGATACTGCTGGCATAGGGTGAAACATCACGCCATTGTTGCTCAACCTTGTAGGCATAAAACATAAAGCGACTGAAAAGACCGTCCTCGGCTGATGCAATCAGTCCGGTAACCTGACTTGGAGTGCCTGACAGTGCAACCGAAAGACGTGGTTCGTTCACCTCAATATACTCATTATTGGTTTTCTTTGAACTGGAAATGCGTTCATGATGGAAAGCCTTACGGAGCATGTCAGAATAACCGCCCCATTCCTGTTTCAGTACATTGCCCATAGTATCGGCTTCGGTTTCGCAAATGATGCCTTCGCCCTGGTTCTGTTCGAGGTGGG
>CAYSAU010000018.1:0-72217 GCA_964429135.1 uncultured Prolixibacteraceae bacterium
AAATTAAAGTGCCGGCCGGAAAGGAGGAAATAACCCTGGATGTTTCGGGTTGGCATGAAGGGGTGTATTTCCTGGAGATCCGAAAGGGAGAAAAGATGTTGAGGGTGGAGAAGATAATAAAACAAAAATAAGAATCAACTTTTTAGAACATAGAAATTTAACTAAAAACCCTTTGAATATGAAACCAATTTTTTTATTGATCGTTACTTGTCTCTTGTCTGAAATCCTTTGGAGCCAACAGGATTTTAACCTGCAAGACAGTTTTCCTATTCCAACCGGAGCATTTGAAAAAAACCTTTCAAGTAAACCACTTCAGGATGGCTTGACCATTACTCCGGATTCATTATATGTGAACTCATCATACACTGCTTCACTTTTGATATCCAACAATACTTCCATGCCACTCTATTTATCCTATATTCAAAAGTCTTGTTCAAATTGCCAGGGAGGTGTCTGGTGGATTGTAGAATCAATATCAATTAACCTGCCCCGTTTTGTTTATCCCGGACAGACCGTTACTGTTCAAATATATATCGAATCAATCTTAAAACAGAACACTGAACCCGAATACTTCGAAAGCACCATGCAGATCGTGAGTAGTGCAGGAACTCAGTATGCTCACATTTTTCTTAATAAGAACCTAGTGCAATCAATCGGTGAGGCTTCTAAAAACGGCATCCTCATTTTCCCAAATCCGGCATCGGACAAGGTCAGGGTTCAATTAGGAATGAGGAATGAGGAGTCAGGAATGAATGAAGAATTAAAAATGGTGGTTCATGATATTTTCGGAAGGATAGTGGAAGAAATTAAAGTGCCGGCCGGAAAGGAGGAAATAACCCTGGATGTTTCGGGTTGGCAGAGAGGGATGTATGTGTTCAGGCTGATGTATAACAATCAGCAGGTGGGGAATCAAAAGGTGGTGGTCACAGAGTAAACCACCTCATCCCCCAGGAGAAGGGGACTGCTGCCGTGATTATTGCTCTTCAAAAATAAGGATTAGTAAAGTTTGCCCGACAGCTTTTAAGGTAGCTTTATCAATGGCATCGAGATTGTCTTTAGTGGTATGCCAGTACCGATAAAACCCTGTAGGGCTGTTTTTATCCAGATGAATGATATCAATGGTCGGAATGGCCAGCACTTTATTGATGGGAATATGATCATCGGTGATATAAGGCCCTTGCTCATACCTGAAATAACCTGAATAGCCAATGCGGTTGGCTGTATTCCATACCTTTTTCACGATTTCAGAGGCATATTGCATAGACATCCCCTCCATCAGGAAGGTGGCTCCCGGTGCTCCCACCATATCAAGCAAGATGCCATAACGGGCGAAATATCCACTTTTATGAGGGTGGTTGGCCCAATACTGAGATCCAAGTCCCCAGAAATCCTCTGATTTTTCGTCTTCACGTTGATCCTGCGGAGGACCGTAATCTTCAACATCAAAAAGGATGATGTCGATCCCGACCTCAGTTTGTCTTATGCTGAGCTGCCGGGCGATTTCCAGAAGCACACCGACCCCTGAAGCCCCATCGTTGGCCCCATCAATGGGTTTGCGATGATACGCCGGATCGGGGTCATGGTCGGCATAGGGTCGGGAATCCCAGTGGGCGCACAATAAAATTCTATTGTTGGTTTCCGGTTTCCAGGAAGCGATGATGTTTTGAAAATTCAACATGGTTCCGTTGTAAGCTTTCACCTTTCCTTTCTGTACTTGGACATTTGGCGTAAACTCCGACATCTTATCAATCAGAAAAGCGGCACATTTGTCATGGGCTGGAGTGTTCGGAACCCTTGGCCCAAAATCCAATTGTGCTTTTATAAAAAAATATGCAGTGTCGGCATTAAAATCAGGAATTTCTGCTTTCGTTTTTTTCTGATCATTCAGCGTTGTTTCATCCGTGGATTGCCGTGAAGTATTGTTACAGGCGATGATAAACAGGCTGAATAACAGAGGAATAAAATATCTCATGAAGCGTATTTTGAAATTAAGGATTAAATATGTCCGCAACTTGACCAAACCTGGAGGAAAATACGAAATGGCTGAAATCTTTCCTTTCTCTTTTTGCCAGTTCTCTGATTTTCAGATTTTCAGGCAAAGATTCAGCATCCCCGATATAACCGGCAGCAACGACAGTGATTGGTTGATAACCATCAGGTATAATAAAATTTTCTATTGCTTTAACCGGAGAAAATCCAGCCATCTGGTGAACATATAACCCCTGGTTCATGGCTTCAATGGCCATATTGGCAACAGACTGCCCAACATCATAGGAGAAAACCGTGTTTTCGGAATCATCATGGGAATAGATTGTTTTTCCAATGGAAAGAATTAATACCGGGACTTCTTTGGCCCAGATACTATTGCCTTCCACCAGGGTTTCCAGGATTTTATTCCATGATTCATCGGGTCTAATTCCCAGGATGAACCTCCAGGGTTGTTCGTTCATGGCGGAAGCTGACCAGCGTGCTGCTTCAAAGAGACTTTGCAGTTTTTCAATAGCTATGGGCTCCTGTGAAAATGCCCTGGGGCTCCAGCGTTTCCTGGCGAATTCGTTCAATGGATACTGATTGCTTGCATTTTTCGTCATCATGGCAGGGGTTTATGTTTTTTTTTGAAATAAAGCACCATGGCGGTAATCAGGAAAAGACCTCCGGCATAGGCAAGCATGCGGGCAATATAATCGCCATACCTGACGTAGAAGGTGATCTTTGAGTTTGCATTAAGACTTCCCTTGATTACTGCCGGTTTCCAGTATTCTGTTACCTGGCGGGTATCGCCTCTTTGATCAATGAAAGCAGAGATTCCCGTATTGGCAGAACGGGCAATAGCACGACGGGTTTCAATGGCCCGTAAATGGGCAAAGGAATAATGCTGCCGATGCCCGGCGGTATTTCCCCACCATCCATCGTTGGTGATAATGATCATGATTTCGGCTCCGTTTTTCACAAAGCGAGAAAAAAACTCCCCGAATATGGATTCATAACAGATCACCGGACTCACCCTCACCGTATTCACCGTATTATATACTTTTCTAATACTGTCGGTTCCGAGACTGCCAACCGTGCCTCCCAGGTCTATGGCAAACCGTTCAAGCCACTTAAAGCCTTTGAAAGAAGGAAGAATTTCAACACCGGGAGTCAGCTTCGATTTATGATAAAGTTGCAAAGAATTGCAGCTATTCATAAGAATCGCGGTATTGTAAGCATTATAATATCTTTCAACGTCAGCGTATTGACGTGCCGTTTGAGGCAATTTTTCCTTTTCCCCGAATTCATAAAATGTGGAACCACCGATCAGGATATTCAAACCCGGATATTTCCGTATGATCTCATTCAATAAACGAATACTGGCAAAAGTGCTGAGGTCGTTTTCCCACATGTTTTCCTGGATAGCTGATTCGGGGGCAACAAGAAAATTCGTGCTGCTGTCAATTTTCGGGACAGCCAGGTTCATGATACGACCGATAACAACTCCCGGAGGAAGGTTGTATTGCTCAGAATACGGGTCAATATTAGGCTGTACGACAACGAAATTCACAGGACGGGATTCTTCCCTGTAATGGAAATATATGAAATAGGAGTACAAAATGGGAAGAAATATCCAAAAAACAAGAATAGTTGAATAAAGAAAAAAGAATTTTGATGGATGAAAAAATTTTTGAACCTTGAATCTTGAACTTTGAACATTGAATTTTTGAATCAAAGCAAAGCCAAGGATATTTGCTCCCAGCACCCAAAAAGTTCCCCCCAAAGCTCCGGTGTATTCATACCATTGAACCCATTGATAGTATTCCGAAAAACCGTTGCCAAGGTTCAGCCATGGCCAGTTCAGATCCCAGTTCAGGTGAAGGTATTCAAAAGAAATCCAGTAACAGATCAGGGCGAGGTAGGATATAAAACGGAAACGCAGGTATTTTCTTGTCCAGTGAAAAACCTGGAACACAATGGCCATGAATAGGGAATTTAAAACCACCGCCATGATGGCGCCGACCAGGGTAGAATTGGCGATCCACCAGGTTGTGAGAAGGTTCCAGATAAAGAATCCGGGATAGGTATAAATCAGAACGCTGAAACGGGTGTATTGATCCCTGTGCTGATGAATCTTTTCCTCCAGCCAGAGCAAGGGCAGGAATCCGATAAAAAGCAAACCGGGAAACCCGCGCTGTGGCCAGGCCAAAGCCAGGATTACACCGCTGATCAAACCAGGCAGAAGAAAATGAACCCGGCTTAGTTGAATGTTTTTCATGGGAAGTAAATCTGAGGGGTAAAATTACAGAATAATTGATTACTCCTCTTCACTTTGTGTGGTCTGATTATCAGGATACCTGGTCAAACGTATTTTCTTGACCTCTCCGGATATCATTTCCTTTAACTGTTCAATATTCTGCTGTCGAGTCGCTGAAATAAAAAGAGAAGGAAAATTTTCCCTGGCCATCCATGTTTTCCTGAGTTCATCAAGGTTGTAGGCATTATATTCATCAGGTAGCAAGGAGTCAGTTTCTTTTCCGGCCGGTAAAAAAGTATCGATTTTATTAAATAACATGATGGTTGGCTTATCGGAAGCATGGATATCAGTTAGCGTTTGCCGAACAACCCTGATTTGTTCTTCAAAATCGGGATGACTGATATCGACCACATGAATAAGAATGTCGGCTTCCCTGACCTCATCAAGAGTGGATTTAAACGATTCAATCAGCGTATGGGGCAGTTTGCGGATAAATCCGACCGTATCCGACAGCAGAAATGCCTGGTTATCAATAACTACTTTCCTGACGGTGGTATCGAGGGTAGCGAAAAGCTTATTTTCCGCGAAAACATCTGATTTACTCAGCAGGTTCATGATGGTGGATTTCCCAACATTGGTGTACCCTACCAATGCTGCCCGAATCATGTGACGGCGGCTTTTCCTTTGTGTTGCCTGTTGTTTATCAATGATTTCCAGTCTTTCTTTTAACAGGGCAATACGATAGCGCAAAATTCTACGGTCGGTTTCAATTTCCTGTTCTCCGGGTCCGCGAAGCCCAATCCCCCCCCTTTGCTTCTCCAGATGTGTCCACATACGCGTTAGCCTTGGCAGCAGGTACTCGTTTTGTGCCAGCTCCACCTGGGTCCTGGCATAGGAAGTTTTTGCCCTTTGCGCAAAAATATCCAGGATCAGGCTGTTCCTGTCGATAATCCTGCATTGAAGCACCCTTTCAATATTTCGTATCTGTCCAGGGGAGAGTTCATCGTCAAACACCGCCATATCAGCAGGAGAAACAGAAAGATAATCTGCGATTTCTCTCAGTTTTCCTGACCCCACATACGTTCTTGGGTCAGCATGGTCTAATTGCTGGACAAAACATCTGCCCGGGATTCCGCCTGCCGTGTCCACAAGGAAGGCCAGTTCATTCAGATATTCCCGGGTACGCTCCATGTTCTGATTACGGGTGGCGATCCCAATCAGTAGCGCGGTTTCTTTTTTCTGTTCAGTATTGATCAAGTGTGATTTTATCTTTAATTTTGTTGATATGCAAGAGGATGCAAAAGTAATACATTGGCCATGAAAGACAAGAAAAAGAATCCTTCCGGAAGCGATCCGGAAACGGAATTACTGACTGAATTACTTGCCGACTCCGAAGATATTTTCCGGACCATTATCCAGGCTTCTCCGGATGGAATTGTCATTTCAGACCTTCAGGGCAGGATTATTTTCGCCACCACCAATGATTTTGAATTGCTCGGAATCAGTGACAAATCAGAAATTACCGGCACCAACGTGCTGGACTGGATTGACCCGGAGGATCATGAAAAGGCCGTTAGAAATATCCAGGGTGTTTTTCAGGGGGTCAAATCCCGGCAAAATCAATACCGGTTATTGAAAAAGAACGGGGAACGTTTTTATGGAGCCATCAATGCAGCGCCATTATTTCATAAAACCGGTAAACCCCTGGGTATGATATCCATTGTCCGGGATATTACAGAAATAAAAAAAACAGAAGAGGATCTTCGACAGAAGGAATATCGGTACCGCCTGCTTTTTGAATCAGCCCATGATTCGATTTTTCTTATGGATCAAGAGGTCTTTGTGGAATGCAACCCGAAGACCCTTGAAACATTTGGCTGTACACGGGAAGATATCATCGGGAAATCACCTATGGTTTTTTCCCCTGCTATTCAACCTGACGGGTCAGAGTCGGGGCAAAAAGCCATGGAAAAAATCCGTAATGCCCTGAAAGGGGAAAACCAAACTTTTGAGTGGAGACATATTAAGCTTAACGGGTCGGAATTCGATGCAGAAGTAAGTCTTAACCGATTGGAATTGAATGGAAAAATCTATCTTCAAGCCATGGTCAGAAATATTTCCAAAAGAAAAAAAGCCGACAACCAGCTCAGGAAATTCAGCGAGTGTCTGCTTTCTTTCGGGGAAGATCCACAACAAAACATCAAATTATTGACCGGGCTGTGCGGTGAAATTCTGAATGCCTCATTCACAGTATATCACCGTCTTAGCGAAGGGAAACTGTCCACACTCAGTACCTGGAATATTGCGGAAGAAGATATTCCCAGGACAAATTTCAGGAATGATATTTGTTGTGATGTCATAACACAGAAGGAGAAAGACGTTTTTCTTCTGAATGATCTTCCCTCAACCAAGTATTACCAATCCGATCCCAATGTAAAAAAATTCGGGCTAAGGACCTTTTTGGGAAAGCTGGTCTGGTTTTCAGGAGAACCTGTGGGCATAATTTGTGCTGGTTTCAGGTATGATTATACACCAGATACTGCTGATCAGTATCTGGTCTCGCTTATTGCCTCGGCCATAGGCGTTGAAGAGGAACGATGGTCGGCCCGCAGGAAATTGTTGTCGAATACTGAAGATTTAAAAGAAACGAATCTGGCTAAAGATAAATTTTTCTCCATTATTGCCCATGACCTGAAAGGCCCGTTTAATGCTATTCTTGGATTTTCGGAGATCCTTACCAGCGAGTGGGATGATTTTTCAGAAGAGGAAAGGCTTCATTTTATACGCAACATCAATTCATCCGCAAAAAACACTTACCAGTTGCTGGAGAATCTTTTGGAATGGTCTGTTTCACAAACCGGCAGGATGAAATTCAATCCTGCTCCCCTTGACCTCAGTATGATTGCCAATGAAATGGTTATTTTATTCAAGGAACAGGCAGAGCGAAAACAGATAAAATTATTTACAGCCATAAATTTCGGGACAGTGGTTTATGCAGATGAAAACATGCTCAGGACCATTTTCAGAAACCTGGTTTCCAATGCCATAAAATTTTCGTCTCCCGGGGGTTATATCAGTATTTTGTCCAAGGATCTACCCTTGGTTTCGAATCTCCCCAAACAGGTCGAAGTATGTATAAGCGATAATGGGATAGGGATTCCCGCTGAAGTGATTCCTCGTTTATTCCGTATTGATGAGCAGGTCAGGACCAGAGGGACTAATCAGGAAAAGGGGACCGGCCTGGGTTTGGTATTGTGCAGGGAACTGGTTGAAAAGAATAAGGGGAAAATTTATGTTGAAAGTGAAACTGGGAAAGGAAGCCGGTTTTATTTCAGTCTTCCTGCTTTTCTGGATTTATAGGGGATTAACTATTTTCAGAAAGGTTTGAATCCTATGATCTCCCTGACTTCTCGGATGGTTTTCCCGGCGGAGGCTCTGGCTTTTTCTGCGCCCAGAGAGACGGTTTTTTTCAGGTAAGTTTCATCGTTATCAAGTTCCGTCATCTTTTCCCGGAAAGGTGTTGTGAACTGGATGATGTCTTCCGCCAATTGTTTTTTCATATCTCCATAACGAATCTGTCCCAGGGAATACTGGGTTTCAAAATATTTCCAGGTATCTTCAGCAGAGAAGCATTTCATCAGGTAAAAAAGGTTTTCAACGCCTCTGGATTTGGGTTGTCCGGGCTCAACCGGTCCGGAGTCGGTTACTGCGCGCATGACTTTTTTCCGGATGGTTTCCGGATTGTCAGCCAAAAAAATGGCATTGTTGTCATTTTCCGATTTCGACATCTTTATACTCCCGTCCAGTCCGGGGATTTTAACCAGGTTCTCTCCGAAATTATAGGCCAGGGGTTCAGGAAAATAATCAACGCGATAGAGCCTGTTAAAACGATTGGCGAAAGTACGGGTCATTTCCAGATGCTGTTCCTGGTCTTTTCCCACCGGGACTTTATGCGCTTTATGGATGATGATATCCGCTGCCATTAAAGCTGGATAGGTAAGAAGCCCGGCGTTGACATTATTTGGCTGGGTACGGATTTTTTCCTTAAAAGAGGTGCAACGTTCAAGTTCTCCGACATAGGCATTCATGTTAAGTAAAAGATACAATTCTGCAGTTTCGGGGAGATCGCTTTGGACGTAAAGGGTTGCCTTGTCCGGGTCCAGGCCGCAGGCAAGGAATTCAATCAGCACGGTTCTGACATTCCCGTGAAGATCGCCGGGAGTTGGATGTGTAGTCAGGGAGTGATAGTCGGCAATAAAGAAAAAGCAATGGTTTTCTTCCTGCATTTTAACAAAGCTCTTCAGGGCTCCGAAATAATTTCCGAGATGAAGATTTCCCGTAGGACGAATTCCGCTGACAACAATATCCATTTACGATTGACGATTTACGATTGATGAATTTACTTTGTTACATTTTTATCTCATCCTCATTCTTGTTATATATATGATATTCAAGAAAGTGGAGTGCATTTTGTTTATCTATTTTGATCCGTTGACCGAATTTGCGCCACCATTTCCATTTATAGTTAAAACAACCCTTGGTCAGAAATGCATGAATATAGGGGTGAACGACAAGGGTCAGATGTTTTTCATTTTGTTCGTGGACAAGGTAGCTCAGGTTATTTTCAATATCATCGGTAAGCAGTATGCTGGGTCGGATTTCTCCACTTCCATCGCAGGAAGGGCATTTTTCCAATATCTGAACATTCATTTCCGGCCTTACCCGTTGGCGTGTGATCTGGACCAGCCCGAATTTACTGGGTGGAAGAATGGAGTGTTTGGCCCTGTCCCGTTTCATTTCCTCCCTGAGTTTCTCGTATAATTTTCGGCGGTTCAGTCCTTGTATCATATCGATAAAATCCACTACAATGATCCCGCCCATATCTCTTAATCTGAGCTGTCGGGCCACTTCGGTCGCAGCTTCCAGATTGACATCGAGGGCGTTGGTTTCCTGGTTTTGTTCAGAATTCACCCGGTGTCCGCTGTTGATATCGATGACATGAAGCGCTTCAGTATGTTCAATGATAAGGTAGGTTCCGCTTTTAATGGTAACGACTTTACCGAATGAATTCTTGATTTGTTTGTCGATCCCGTAATGGTCGAAGATGGGGGTTTTCCCGGAATGCAGTTTGACAATATTGACTTTATCTGGAACGATACGCTGGATATAGTTACGGATTTCTTCATGAAGAACCACATCGTTCACGATCACATTGTTGAAAGAATCATTCAGCATATCGCGAAGGATGGCTGAGGTGCGGTCGATTTCCCCGATTAGTTTCTGCGGAGGTTTGGCTGTGGCCAGTTTTTGGGTGATCAGTTCCCATCTTTTATAAAGGGAACGTAAATCGGCATCCAGATCGGCTACAAGTTTGTTTTCAGCTACAGTCCGGATGATGATCCCGCAGTTTTTAGGGCGGATGCTGGTGATTAGTCGTTTGAGGCGGTTTCTTTCTTCCGCGCTTTTTATTTTCTGGGAAACAGAGACTTTATCGGAAAATGGAATCAGGACAAGAAAACGTCCGGCAAAAGCGATCTCAGAAGTGACCCTTGGACCTTTGGTTGAAATGGGTTCTTTGGCAATCTGAATTAAAACCTGTTGATTGGGTTTCAACACATTATTGATCCGTCCTGTCTTCTGGATTTCTTCTTCCATTTTGAAATCAGTAATGGAAAACCCAACTGCTGCTCCCGACTGGGCTGATTTAATATATTTCAGCAAGGATTGAACCTGTGGCCCCAGGTCGAGGTAATGCAGAAAAGCATCTTTTTCATAACCAACATCAACGAAAGCTGCATTCAATCCGGGCATGATCTTTTTGATTTTACCCAGATAAATATCACCAACCGAAAATTCGTTATTAGTCTTTTCTTTATTTAACTCTACAAGAAGCTTATCTTCAAGTAAGGCTATTTCAACTCCCTGAGGAGTTGAATTGATAATTAATTCCTTATTCACGATATAAATGTGTTAAATCATTGATACGGTATCAATGATTGTAAATGACCTAAGGAATTGTAGCAGGGAGAGCGCCTGAAGTTCACGATCAGGATCTCCCGGGTAAACGAACCCGGGATTATTTCTTCTTGTGTCTGTTCTTCCGCAAGCGTTTTTTTCGCTTGTGGGTGGCCATCTTATGTCTCTTTCTTTTCTTACCGCTCGGCATAATGAATAATTTAAATTACTTTACTTTAACGTGAGACTTGATTTTGTTCACAAAAGTCTTTGCCGGCTTAAAGGCAGGAATGTTGTGGGCGGGAATGACCAGGGTGGTGTTCCTAGAAATGTTTCTTCCGGTTTTTTCAGCTCTTTTTTTAATGATGAAACTACCAAAGCCCCTTAAATAAACGTTTTGACCCGATACCATGGAGTTTTTGATGGAGTCCATGAAAGCTTCGACCGTGGCCTGAACAGCAACTTTTTCAATGCCTGTTTTATTAGCAATTTCTGCTACAATTTCTGCTTTTGTCATTTTACTTGTGTATTACTAATTGATATATTTAATTAATACTGAATGTTTTCTTACGCTGAAAATGGGGTTGCAAATATAGGATTTTTTTGAACTTCAAAGAAATATTCAGAGAAAAACTATTTTTGTGGTCCGATCATCATTGTAAAATGAATTTTACTACTGAGCTTCTTTTATGGTATCAACAGCACAAAAGAGATCTGCCCTGGCGTCAAACCCGCGATCCCTACCTGATTTGGTTATCGGAAATCATCCTTCAGCAAACACGTATTGAACAAGGGTTGCCTTATTATCACCGTTTTATCCATGCTTTTCCGAGCGTTTATCATCTTGCGGCTGCCAGCGAGCAGCAGGTGCTGAAGCTCTGGCAGGGATTGGGATATTATTCCAGGGCCAGGAATTTACATGTCAGCGCAAAAGAAATCGTGGATAAATACCATGGAAAGTTTCCTTCTGCTTACCCTGATATCGTTCGCCTCAAGGGAATAGGTAGCTATACGGCAGCCGCCATTGCTTCCATTGCTTTCAATGTACCTGTTGCTGTTGTGGATGGTAATGTGCTGAGATTTCTGTCACGCTATTCAGGTTTCAGGGATCCGGTAGATTCCGGAGCTGCAGTAAAAGCCATACGGTCAATTGCATCTGAACGGATGGATACTGAAGACCCTGGTTCATTTAACCAGGCCATGATGGAATTCGGCGCCAAACAATGCATCCCCCGGAATCCTGATTGCTGCCGATGTGTTTTTCGCAAAGAATGTTTTGCATTTAATCATCAGATGGTGGAGCAATTGCCTGTTAAAAAAAAGAAACCCACTCAGGTAAACCGGTACTTCTATTATTTCCTCATCCATGTGAAAGGAAAAGCAGGTTTTTATCTGATGAAAAGAAAAGAAAATGATATTTGGAAAAACCTTTTTACATTTCCCTGCATAGAAACATCCAGGCACTGCTCACTGGAAAAACTGATGTCGGAAATTGAATGGCAGCATATTTTTGGGATACAGATACCGAAGGTCATGAAAAAATCAAAACCATATAAACATATTCTGACCCATCAATTGATTACGGCCAGATTTTTTGAACTGGAAATAGAAAAACCATTGGATCATGACTTTGATTATGCTGAACCCTCGAGTCTTGATCAATATCCATTTCCCAGACTGATAGAAAAATACCTGCAACAGAATATTGATTCTGAATCCATCAGCAGTTCATAAACGTTCAAGGTTAACCACTTTATTCCGTTTGTTTTTTCTCGGGTAAGATCGTTATAAGCAGGTCAACCAGTAATTTTTTCCCGAAAGGTTTGGCCAGATAATAGGAACAACCGCCATCAATCAAACGCTCCTGCATCCCGGCCATCGTATAGCCGGTTACCGCGATGATAGGCGTACTCTGATAGGAGGGGATCTCCCTGATTTTTTGAGTAGCCGTCAGTCCGTCGATGCCTTTCCCGAGATTTATGTCCATTAATATAGCATCATATTGTTTAACTGCTACTTTTTCCAGGGCTGAATTTCCATCTATGGCTACGTCCACTTCATAATCTTTACCGATATATGACTTGACCAGAGCTGCATTGATCTCATTATCTTCTACCAGTAGCAGCTGGTAAGGCCCGGGTTTAAACGGTTTGGGTTTTTCTGATTCCGGATCCGTTACGACCTGGCGTTCTCCGCCTTCGCTTACCTTTTGTAAGGGATTCAGCGCCGCCTGGATGAGAGGGATAAGATCCTGAAGATGCGAAGGCGGATCTTTCCCGGGATCGAGCTGAGCCAGGAGCATGGCCGAATCAAGGGTGTCGAGCAGATGTTTTCCCGATTCGTGAATATAGTGGCTTATTCCTGGCTCTTTTTCAGACGCTTTATCCTGCATGAGTATTTCCGAAAATCCCATGATGCTGTTCACCGGTGTTCTGAAATCCTGATCAAGGAAGGCAAGCAGGGACGATTTCAGACGATCGGATTGCTCAATCCGGTCTTTGGCTTCCGATAATGCCGATTGGGCTAATTCCTTTTGCCTGATCTCTTCCCTGAGCTCACGGGTTCTTTCTTCAACCAGCCGGTTTAATTGCTTCTCCTTGATTTTACGGTATTGATACCGGACAAGGAACCAGAAAATGAACAGGGCAGCTATAGCGCAAATCAGAAAGAACCATGCAGTCTGATAAAAATAGGGGAGAATATTGATTTTAATCAGGCTTTCCATTTTTCTTTCCCCTCCAAAATCGTTTGTGGCAGTCACCTTGAATTCATATCTTCCGGGAGGCAGATGGGTATAGAATGCCGAACGTCTTGACCCGGCATTGATCCAGTACAAGTCAAAACCTTCCAGCTTATATTTAAAAGACAGTTCCCGCAAGGGGTTAAAACCAGGACTGGTATATTGTATTTCGAGGTTGATCAGACCAGGCTGAAGGGTTATCTCCTGATCCGGGACAACTTCCTGCTCATTGACAAAGACACGGGTCAGACAAATACTCGGCAAAGGCATCTCTTGTTTTTGTCTGGCTGCGTCAATCATAATCAGGCCATTCAGGGTCGGGAACCAAAGTTCCTGGTCCCTGCCCCGGCAACCCGCGGGAAAGACTTTTGACGTGCATTCGGAACTCAGCATTCCTTCGTTGACCCCATAATGAACGGAAAGGATCTTGTTTGATTTGCCATCTGCCAGTTCCAGAAGGGCTTTTTTTGAAACACTGAAGATGCCCAGAGGACCGGACATCCAAAGATTTCCTTTCGCATCTTCAAGAATCTGCTGAATTTTATCCGCATCAAGCCCGTCTTCCTTAGAAAAGACTTCCACGGAATCGTTACGGATCATCACCAGTCCTGCATGACTACAACCTACCCAAAGGATTCCATCATGATCTTCATACAGGCTCAGGATCTCATCATCCCTGAGACCGTTTTCACTGGTAATCCATTTGATCTTTTCTTCATCGAGACGATTGATGCCTCCTCCATTGGTACCCACCCACATCCTCCCTTTTTTATCCTGAAGCAGGCAGTTGATTTGATCGTGAGATAAGCCTTCACGGCTTGTCAGGGTGGTAAATCTGCCTTTTTCATATCGCGACAACCCTCCGCCATCGGTACCAATCCATAGCCTTCCTTTACGGTCCGCATAAACAGCATTGATCACATTGGAGAGAAGTCCGTCCTTCAGGGTATAGTTTTTTAAAAGACCATCTTTCCATGCATATAATCCCGATCCTGCTGTGCCAATCCAGAGCGTACCTGATGCATCTTCTGTAATGCTTGTCAATGGAATACCCGGGAGTTTCATTTTTTTCTGGAATTGCGAAAAGTTTTCATGGTTGTAATAATTTAAGCCTCCTTTTGCCGTACCAATCCAAATTCCGCCTTGCTTGTCACTGAAAACAGGCATGATGACATTATCAGAAAGCCCGTCTTTGCTGGTAAAAACATTCACCAACCGGGGTTGAAGAAGGCTGATCCCGGCATCCAGTGTCCCCATCCATAAGTGATTATGAAGGTCGGTCAGGAGACAATGAATGTTATTGCTTGGAAGCCCTTCATCTAATGAAAAGGGACTAAGCATGCTTGCTGAAATTCTGTAAATCCCCTCACCATTGGCCGCAATCCAGAGATTACCTGAGGTATCGCCGGTGATGGAAACAATGGTTTGGTTTTTTTTCAGCTTGCCGTAATGATACGGAGAAAATTTTCCTTGGTAAAAACGGTTCAGACCTCCGTTTTGGGTGCCTATCCAAAGCGTCTGTTGCTGATCGAGATACAGGCAGCGGATATAATTGTCGGTAAGTCCGTCTTTTTGGCAGTAGTTTGAAAATCTGCCCTGAAAATAGTGGCTGAGTCCCGCCTGGGTGCCTATCCATAATCCACCCTGCCCGTCTGGGAGAAGGGCATTGATGATGTTGTCAGGCAATCCATCCGTATTGCGGAGAAAAGAAAAATCAGCCTGGTTCCGAAAATGTCCAAGTCCCCCGCCAGAAGTTCCGATCCAATAAGTGTTATGATCATCTTCGGCCAGGGCGGTAACATTTTTTCCACCGTAAAGTTCGGGATGGGTGAGTAAACGAAAAATTCTGTCCTTGTAAAGAATAAGGTGACCGGCATGACAACCAATCAGGAGGGAACCGTCCCTGCAAACAAGCAAGGAATAAATATCATTAAATAAAAAAGCAGGGTTGTTTTTTTGGGAAAATGTGATGAATTCAAATCCGTCGAACCTTACCAGCCCTTCCTGTGTTGCCATCCAGATAAAGCCATCCTTTGTCTGTGCCATGGCATGGATCGAATTCACTGGAAGTCCATGTTGGGAATTCCAATGTTGAATAATAAATTCCTTTGATTGCGGTGAATCCGGAAGATTCACGGCAGGAGAAAGCAAAGGAATCCCTGATAAAATCAGTAAAATACACCGTAAGCGATTCGCTTTCAATATCACAGACATAGTAACCCAAAGATAAAAATCTTTCAGGTTGTCAGATGTTTATTTTTTTTTATTTTTGCAGCAATAAAGCCTAAATTTCATCACCAAATGGACGATCACCCGGCGAATCATATTTTCCATCCCTGAACAGGTCGTGTTGCAACGCATTTGAAGGTGCATTGTTATCTCCCTGTTCAGCAAACAGCAAGGAGGAGCAAGCATGACATCTCAGATCACGTTTTATTTCAGCCAGCTTTTATTAAAAAAAATAATTAGTCCGCAAGGAGAGGTTATCGGAAAAATAAGGGATTTTCTGATTGATCTTACACCTTGGGCCTCAGATATTCACGAACCGGTCAGGCCACGGGTGATTGCGGTCAGGGTCAAGGTTCATGGTCGGGTAAGGGTGTATGATTTTTCATCTTTTGAAATCAAAAAAATCAAAGGACAAATAAAGATCATCTGCAAAGAGATCAATGAACTCAGTGAAAATACGTTTACCAATTCCTTATGGATTAAAGAGAACATCCTTGACAAACAGATTGTGGATATCAACGGACGTAAACTAGTTAGGGTAAATGACATAAGAATGGTAATGATTCCCTCAGGAGCCTTTGCACTGGCCGTGGATGTTGGCCTGGAAGGATTGTTGCGAAGGATAGGATTTGAAGGGCTTTTACAAAAAATTTTAGGTCAAATTGGATTATCTATTCCTGACCGGTTTATTCTCTGGGATGATATTGAAGCAGTTGATTTCAACAATGCAAGCATTAAATTGTCTAAAGCTTCTTCCAAGTTATCTACCCTGCACCCATCCGATCTTGCCGATATTATTGAGGAACTTGATAAGGCTTCGAGGACCTATGTTTTCGCTTCACTGGATGAGGAAAAGGCAGCCGATGTGCTGGAAGAACTTGAAACGGATGCCCAGATTCATATTGTGGAAAGCCTTCCAAAGGAGAAAGTCGCTGATCTGCTTGAAAAAATGCCTGCTGATGAAGTGGCAGATATTCTTGATGAACTCAGAGATGAAAAAGCGGAGGAATTACTCAATGAAATGGAAAAGGAATCTTCAGAGGAAGTCAGGGAACTGCTCGAATACCCGGATAAAGTGGTGGGTTCTTTAATGACGACTGATTTCATGACATTCAGTGATGACCTAACCGTTGAGGAAGTCCTCTCAGCAATCAGAAAAGAAAAGCCCGAACCTTCATACATCTATTCCATTTTTATTGTTGATAAAAATGAGCGGCTGATTGCCTCGATTCCCTTGGGGGAGCTGGTTGTTGCAGAGCCCTCTTCCCCCCTTAAAAACATCATGGTGAAAAACCCCATCAGCGTATTGGATGAGGATAAGGTTGATGCGCTGGCCGAACTTGTTTCCAAATATAATCTTATGGCTGTCCCGGTTGTCAATAAAGACCATCAAATGGAAGGAGTCGTCGTGGTAGAAGACATTGTAGACGATCTTTTAAACAGAAGAAAGACAAAGTAATCCTGCCCCTTGCTGTTTTCTCAAAGATCTGACTCCATTCTGCGGGAAAGTTTTCAACAATTTTAAAAAATCATGGTTTAATCATATTACCTTTTCATCCCAACCCGGATTAAGCATAAAAAGTGTAAATTTGTTTCACGGAGTGTTAACATTTAAAAATGAAAGAAAATGGCAACTGGAGTCAACAAAGTGATTTTGATCGGAAATCTGGGAAGAGATCCTGAGGTTCAAAATTTTGAAAACGGAGTCAAAAAGGCCACTTTTACCTTGGCTACAACTGAGGCATACAAAGGCAAAGATGGGGAAAAAACACAGCATACAGAGTGGCATAATATTGTGATGTGGAGGGGATTGGCTGATGTATCCGAACGTTTCCTGAAAAAAGGCAGCTCGATTTATTTGGAGGGCCGAATTCGCAAACGCGAATATGAAGACAAAGAAGGACAGAAAAGATTTATTTACGAAATTCTGGGCGATTCAATGCAGATGCTGGGCGGGGCTCCACGTAGAGAGGAAGGGAACGGAATCTCTGCCGCAACAGCTTCTGTTGATGAGGCGCCAATGGTGAGCGCCCCGGAGGATGATCTTCCATTCTGATCAGCTTGGTGAAATGACGGGGTGGCAAAATAGTTAATGTGCTATTTCCCACCCCTTTGGCTTGATGGAATAATATGAAAAGAATACGCTTCATTTCATTGGTTTTTATTGCAGGGCTTTTTTTAAGTTCCTGCACCAATGGGGATACTCCCAAACCGAGGGGTTATTTCCGCATTGACTTTCCGGAAAGGGATTACCGTATATTCGATACCACTTACCCTTACACTTTTGAGTATCCGGTATATGCCAGAATATTGCCTGATGATTCAAAACTGTCTGAACCTTTCTGGATTAATATTCATTATCCGCAATTTCATGCCCAGCTTCACCTGAGTTTTAAGCATGTAAACCATAACTTGGCACAATATCTGGAAGATTCGCGTAATCTTGTCAATAAGCATATTCCCAAAGCCAATGCCATTACCCAGCGGGAATACACTGATCCGGAAAGGCGGGTTTACGGCCTGGTATACGACATACGGGGTCCGGATGCGGCCTCTGTATACCAGTTCTATCTGACCGACAGTTTATCCAGCTTTATCCGGGGAGCTTTATATTTTGATCTGGTTCCAAACAATGATTCCCTGGCTCCGGTGATTGATTTTTTGAAATATGATATTGCACATATGATCAATACCTTTAAATGGAAACAAATCCCTCATCAATCCAGCCCAATCCATGATAGAAACCATTAAATTTGGGACCTTGCGCTGGTCGCACATTGTTCGGCCAAGTGAAGAAGATCTGAAAGCGCTTCAGGATCACTACCATTTTCATCCCCTTGATCTGGAGGACTGCCGTTCTTATATTAATCTGCGACCTAAAATTGACGTTTACGACGATTATTATTTTCTTATCCTGCATTTCCCCGCACTCGATTCTACCCAAACCTTTGTGGATATCCGTGAAATAAAAATATTCTGGGGCAGGGATTACCTGATCACCATCAGTAAATCCCATTGGTTGGTCAAGGAAATGTTCAACAAAGAAATCAACCGGTCACTGACGGGTCAGAAAATGGAAGTGGGTAGCAGCGACGCCCTTTTATACCAGATTCTTGAATCCCTGATGAAAGAAGCTCAGAAACTGGCGGAGAGAATTGACAAGGACGTGGACGGTTGCGGGAAATCGCTCTTCAGCAGGAATGCGGAAAAAACCATTGAGAAAATTTCTATTACGCGGAAAAATGTCATCCTGATGAATACCATGTTCAGACCGCAGTTGCTCTTATTTAATAAATTGCAAAGTGGATCCATCAAGGGATTTGCTGACGACATGGAAGACTACTGGGGAAATATTCTGGATTATAACCAGAAGATCTGGGACATGGTGGAAGATGATGCTGAACTGATCCGTGGCTATTCAACCACTTTCGATTCCCTTCAGGTTAATAAGACCAACGAAGTCATAAAGATCCTGACACTGATTTCTTCCATTCTGCTTCCATTGACTTTTATTGCAAGCCTGTATGGAATGAATATCAAATTACCCATTCAGGAACATCCATATTCTTTCATTATCGTGGCTTCAGGAATGATTGTGATCGCTTTGGGGATGTTTATATATTTCAAGTTGAAGCGTTGGTTATAGCCCTTCAGCTTCGTTCATCACATCGATCTGACGCTGTATCCCCTCTTCATGTACCGATGCCAGTAAACGCATGATGAATTCCTTGCTCAACCCCATTTTAACACCGGCTTCCACCCTGTCATGAATGATCTGGTTCCAGCGTTTCAGTTGGAGAATGGTTATTTTATTGGCCTTTTTATATTTTCCGATGTCTTCCACAATCATCATCCTCCTTGACAGGATATCGATGAGTTCCTCATCCAGTTTGTCAATCTCTGAACGAAGGGTTTCCAGCTTATTTTCAAAGTCAATGTTTCCGCTTTCCCGTCGGATAATCAGTTTAGAGATCAAGGCCTGAAGACTGGCGGGAGTGAGTTGTTGATTTTTATCGGTAAGTGCCTGGGCAGGATGGGTATGGGCTTCTATCATCAATCCGTTCATTTCAAGATCGAGTGATTTCTGGGCGGTTGGCAGAATCATTTCCCTGTTCCCGCAGATATGGCTTGGATCAGAGAACACTGGCAGGTTTGGGCAAAGTCTTTTCAGTTCGATGGGAATCTCCCACATGGGAGAATTCCGGTAGGGGGAGCGGTTAAAAAATGAAAATCCCCGGTGAACCGCAATGAGTTTTCTGATCCCCATCCGGTTAAGCCTTTCGATGGCTCCAAGCCAGGTTTTCAGATCCGGGTTCAACGGATTTTTGACCAAAACAGGAATATCGCTTCCTTTGAGCACATCTCCGATTTCTTGTACCGAAAAAGGATTGACTACCGTGCGTGCGCCTATCCACAGGATATCTATCCCGTGGTCCAGCGCTTCTCTCACATGACTTGGATTGGCTACTTCAACGGCTACCATCAGGTTTGTTTCTTTTTTCACCTGCTGTAGCCATTTCAGACCTTGTACACCCACTCCCTCAAAAGATTCCGGACGTGTTCTCGGCTTCCAGACGCCTGCCCTGAAAACCCTGACTTGAGGAATAAGGGATAGTGCTCGGGCAGTTTCCATTACCTGACTTTCGGTTTCAGCGCTGCATGGACCAGCAATCATCAGAGGCTGAGCTGAAACCGGCAGCCATTCTTCCAGGGGAATTATTGTCAGGGGTGTGATCATCAGGGACAAAGGTACAGATTATTCCCGCCAGAAAATTAATTTCCAGAGATTGGAAAAGACCTTTAATGCTGAAATGACCATACCAATGATCAATAAGATGGGAAGAACCTTATCAATCCAGGCAAGATGATGTAAATGGCTGAAATTAAAAGGATAAATAAAGAAAAGCACGATCATGGTTATAAAACCTGAAGCTTCAAGGATCATCCGTGATAAGTACCGGATCGCAGGATGATCAATCAGCAGCATCAGGGTATTTCCACCGATCTGGATCAGCAGATTCATATTGAGGATCCATAATACAGCGCTGAAATTATCGCGTATAAAACTCAGTTTCCATTCAGGGATTTTATTCACGATCCAAAGGAAGATCAGGTTGAAAATGATGGAGGTAATATATTCTCCTCGACGTTTGCTCCATTTTTTATCATGATGCCAGTGGGTTTTTCCGTAATCGTCGATACGGCGTGCCCAAGGGGGCATGTTGTCATTCCGTGGGTTTTTCATCAATAAAAAATTTTTGCTCCTTTTGACGCATTTCAGGAAATAAAGTTACGTGGAAAGATATTCTCAGCCCATAGGATCAGCTGTTTTATTCCGGACATTTGAGTAAATTTGCAGCATTAAAATGGAAGGTAATGGAACATACAAGAAGGAATAAAATTGTCGATCTGTTGAAATCGAACGAATTTGGGCGTGAAGTATTGATTAAAGGCTGGGTACGCACGAAGCGTGGAAATAAAAATATCAATTTCATTGCCTTGAATGATGGTTCCGTGATTCATCATATTCAGATTGTGGTGGAAGTTGCCGGCTTTGATGAAAACCTTCTGAAGACCATCACCACGGGGAGTTGTATGGCGGTGAAGGGTATCCTGGTTGAATCCATGGGTCAGGGACAGCATGTGGAAGTTCAGGCCAAGGAGATCGAAGTTTACGGAACAGCTGACCCTGAAACCTATCCTTTACAGAAAAAGGGGCATTCCCTTGAATTCCTGCGTGAGATCGCTCACCTTCGTCCTCGCACCAACACCTTCGGGGCTATACTCCGTATCCGTCATGCCATGGCGTATGCCATTCATAAATATTTCAATAACCAGGGCTTTTATTGTTTACATTCCCCCATTATTACCGGAAGCGATGCCGAAGGTGCTGGTGCAATGTTCAGGGTGACTACACTGGAGCCCAGCAACCCTCCGCTCAGAGAAGATGGGCAGGTAGACTTTACCCAGGATTTCTTCGGGAAAGAGACCAACCTGACTGTTTCCGGGCAGCTGGAAGCCGAACTTGGTGCCATGGCACTTTCACTGGTTTATACTTTTGGACCTACTTTCCGGGCAGAAAATTCCAATACCCCCCGCCACCTTGCTGAATTCTGGATGATAGAACCGGAGATGGCCTTTTATGATATTCAAGACAACATGGACCTGGCAGAGGATTTTCTGAAATTTCTGATGAAATATGCCCTGGATCATTGTTTCGATGACCTGGAATTCTTGAACCAGATGTATGACCAGGAATTGATCGGGAGGATAAAAGCGATCATCAGTAGTCAGTTTGAACGCCTGACCTATACGCGTGCCGTTGAAATTTTAATGGCCTCGGGACAGAGCTGGGAATTTCCCGTTTCCTGGGGTGCCGACCTTCAGGCTGAACATGAAAGATACCTGGTGGAAAAGCATTTCGGGAAACCGGTTATGCTCACTGATTATCCCAAAGATATTAAGGCGTTCTACATGAAACAGAATGCTGATGGGAAAACGGTTCGCGGTATGGATGTCCTTTTTCCCAAAATTGGGGAGATCATTGGCGGTTCACAGCGCGAAGAAAACCTGGAAGCCCTGATGCGCCGGATTCATGAAATGAATATTCCCGAAAAAGATGTATGGTGGTACCTGGATACCCGGAAATTCGGAACAGCTCCCCATGCCGGGTTTGGCCTCGGTTTTGAACGGCTTATCCTCTTTGTTACAGGAATGGGAAATATCCGCGATGTTATTCCTTTCCCACGCACCCCAAAAAACGCGGAATTTTAATTCCGGGGAATAATCAGTGCTCTGAGGCCACCATTCTTCCATCGTTCTTCTGCTGTCAAACCATGACCAGCTACGCCGAGAGAATCTGGAAATGCATGCCAGTATGAGTTTAAAAAGACAGATAGGATTTCATTTATTTTTGTATTTTAGCCATAGCAAAAAAAGTATGGAAAAACGTTGGGTGATTAAATCTCAGGGGGATCCGGAGATTGTAGGTGGTTTGGCGAAAGCCCTGGGGATTGATTCCTGTCTTGCCAATTTACTGGTGCAAAGGGGAGTGACAACATTTGATGAAGCCAGGGTTTTTTTTAGACCTGTTCTGACGGCGTTGCACGATCCCTTTTTGATGCGCGATATGGACAGTGCCATTGATCGTATCAGCCAGGCTTTGGCAAGAAGAGAAAAAATTCTGGTGTACGGGGATTATGACGTGGATGGCACTTCTGCAGTTGCACTCGTCTATACCTTTCTTCATAAAATCACCGATCAACTGGATTTTTATATTCCCGATCGTTATATTGAAGGCTACGGAATTTCTTTCCAGGGGATAGATTTTGCTTTTGAACAAGGCTTCTCCCTGATCATTGCCTTGGATTGTGGCATTAAAGCGGTAGAAAAAATTGCCTATGCTGCTTCCAAAGGTATAGATTTCATTATATGTGATCATCATCGCCCCGGGGCTGAACTTCCGTCTGCCATCGCGGTACTTGATCCGAAACGCAGCGATTGCCCCTATCCCTATAAGGAACTTTCAGGTTGCGGTATCGGGTTTAAACTAATTCAGGCGTATGCCCAGAAATACAATATCCCGTTTGATGACCTTTTACAATACCTTGACCTGGTCGTGATAAGTATCGCTTCCGATATCGTGGATATCACCGGTGAAAACCGTATTCTTGCCCATTTCGGATTAAAACTGGTGAATACCTGTCCCCGACCGGGAATTGAGGCCCTACTCAAATACTCGGGGGTGGTGAAAAGAGAAGAAGTCAATAACGGCTTTGCCTTTAACAGGGAACTAACGATTTCTGACCTGGTATTTTTAATTGGACCTCGCATCAATGCTGCAGGAAGAATTGAAAGCGGAAAAAATTCTGTCAGGCTGTTGATAACTCAAGATCCCCGGGAGGCACATCGTCTGGGCGTACAGATCAATAATTACAATAAGGAACGAAAAGATCTGGACACCCTTGCCACGCAACAGGCCATTGCCATGATCGGGAATTCTACCCGGCTTCTTCAGGCCAGGTCGACGGTGATCGATCACCCAGACTGGCATAAGGGGGTCATCGGAATTGTGGCCTCTCGGCTTACCGAAACCTTTTATCGACCCACTATCGTGTTTACCCATTCCAATGGACTGATGACGGGTTCAGCCCGTTCAGTCAGGGATTTTGATATCTATGAGGCCATTGATGCTTGTTCTTCTTATTTAGAGCATTTCGGAGGTCATAAATTTGCTGCAGGATTATCGCTTAAACCAGAAAATTTTGAAGCATTCCGCAAGAAATTTGAGGAAGTGGTGGAAACAAAACTTCAGGGAGTGCAACTGGTTCCGGAACTGGAAATTGACTCACCGCTTCCCCTCAATCATATCAGTTCACGCTTTTATAATGTGCTGAAACAATTTGCTCCTTTTGGCCCTGGGAACATGACTCCGCTTTTCCTGACAGAAGGCGTGATGGATACAGGTGGATCAAAGGTAGTAGGGAAAAATCATTTGAAATTATGTGTGGTTCATCCTGATGTGAATGGCGGTCCGTTTTCTGCCATTGCTTTCCAGCAGGGCGAACACTTCTTTAAAATTGACAAAGGAATTCCATTCAATATCTGTTATCATGTTGAAGAAAATGAATGGAACGGATCCGTGACTCTACAGTTGAATATTAAAGATGTGAAATTTCCTGGTTAGCGTCCATCCAATCCAAAGCAGATATCCATACGTTTGGATTTTTCGATTAAAGGATGATCAGCGGGAACAAGACGAAGTTTTCCCCCCACTTCAGACAGGGGAACAGAGGTAATGGTATTTCCTTTCAAGGAGACCATGTGACCGAATTTTTTCTGGGCGATCAGTTCAACGGCATGGGCGCCATAGCGGGTTGCCAGTATTCTATCCATAGGAGAGGGGCTTCCTCCGCGTTGAATATACCCGAGAATGGTTTCCCTGGTTTCCAATCCGGTCAGTTCACTGATGCTGCCGGAGATAAAACGTGCAGCAGATTCTCCTTTGGGTGTAGTAATCCCTTCTGCAACCACCACGATGGAATAGGGTTTTTTATTGATCGTTCTTTTTTTCAGGCATTTTGCCACAACGTGAATATCAAAATCAATTTCCGGTAGAAGGATGACATCTCCGCCACCGGCCATTCCGCTGTAAAGCGCAAGCCAGCCGGCATGATGGCCCATCACTTCAATGACCATGATGCGTTTATGACTGTTGGCTGTAGTATGAAGGCGGTCGATGGCATCGGTAGTGATCATTAGCGCGGAATCAAATCCGAAAGTGACATCTGTTCCCCATACATCATTGTCGATGGTTTTTGGAATTCCGATGACATTCAGACCTTCCCGGGAAAGCATGTCGGCCGTCCTTTGGGTGCCATTGCCTCCGATACAGACCAGGGCGTCCAGCCCCATTTCATGATAATGCTTTTTAATCAGTTTTGGTTTGTCAATAGCATTAAGGGAACTACCCTTTTTAAAAGGATTTTCTCGTGAAGTACCCAGAATGGTACCACCCAGAGTCAGTATTCCGGAAAGCTGGTTTTCATCTAACTGAACATATTCCTGATTGATCAGTCCAAGAAATCCAGAGGAAATTCCGATCACCTCCATTCCATATTCCAGAATAGCAGTTTTTCCAACGCCCCGAATGGCCGCATTGATACCGGGACAGTCACCTCCGGCAGTAAGAATTCCGATTTTCATCTTTGAATTATTTCAGTTCAAAACGGCCTTCACCGATTTCTTTGCCATCTACGAAAACCGAAACGGAATATTTCCCTTTCATGGCGGGTTTGTCATTGTCTTTCTTGGTCCAGTCCAGGCAAAGATTAATGGCCTTTCCTTCGTAGGAAATATCTTCCCTGAGCGAATAAGGCAGAGTTTGTCCGTTGAAAATAAAGGTGTCGTATTTGCTTTTGGTTACGATCACATCATCGGGTCGTTTGATGCTCACGAAAACCATTTTCTTACCTGGGTTAACCAGAGGATTTTCACTCAGGGTGAAGCATACCCTGAGGCGGTCGGTACGGTTAGCCTTATCGGTCAGTTGTTCTTTATTGCCACCGGATTTCAGCTTGAATGCCCTGACGTTAACATCATATGCTTTGATATAGGCAGCCTGGTTCATTTTTTCGGTCAGTGCTTCTTTGTCTTTCATCAGGCTGGTGTTACGATTCTGTTCTGTTTTAACCTCCTGACGAATCCTTTCATTTTCAACGGTCAGCTGGCGGTTAACGGTATACAGGGAATCCATCTGGTGCACATAACCCTGTGCAATGGCTTGTAACATGGCCAGTTTTTTGCGAATTTTATTATATTCCCATTGGGTATCCAGGAGTTTTTTTATTTCTATAGCGTTTTTCTGGATAATGCTGTCCTTGGTGGCCAGAGAATCGGACAATGCCCCATAAGAAACTTTGATTTTATTGTGCTCTTTCATCAGGGAATCCAGTTCCTGCTGCAATTCTGTTTTCTCGCTTTCCTTTTCTTTTACCAGCCGCATCAGTTGCGATCGCTGGATGATAAGCCAGAAGATCAGGATCAGGATAAGAATGGCAAGGATGGATAAGTAGATTTTATAATTCCGGGAGCTTGATGTTTGCTCTTCCATAAAACATGTTTTTACAGTATTATAGCTGCAAATATAAAATAAAAACAGGATACCTTATTCAGATATCCTGTTTTTTCGGGGTAGTAAAAATCAGTGACCGGAGGGGCCAGTTTGCAGAATGACATCTCCGTGTTGCTTCACGATTTCACGCAACCACCATTCAGGGTAACCTGGTTGGGAAGGCATCAGTGGAATCCCATAGCCATTGGTTTCAAATTTACCGTCTTTTTCTTTTTTAATATTACCGTCAATATATTTCACCAGAAGGTATTGAAATAATTCCTGCCATCTTTTCACGGTGGCATCTCCGGTTTTAACGGAATAATCGGTCAGGTATTTCCGGGCAGCGCTTTTATCGGTTTTAAAAAGTTCTGCTGCTTTTTTATCTACATCAGCAGTTTCTGAAAAAAATCTGGTTTCAAGTTCACGTTGTACCGGCTGAATGTCTTTGATCATATAATTATATCGGGAATAAGCCCAGTTGGAAACCAGGCTGAATGTCCAGAAGGCAGAAGTCGGCGAAAACGTCAACATATCTCCGTTGCCAGCGGCAAAGGAATGAGGAACCTTCGTGATGCCACAATACATAGGAGTGAAAACTGTAGTATAAGTATCATCAACACCGAACCAGAAAATGCCCCCTATGGGATCAGGAAGCCAGGAACGGCTCTGGGCCACAAATACAAATCCCGTTTGTTGGGTAGAAGTAGCACGTTCATGAACATAGTTAACACTATCCACTTTCCAGGTCATGGGGCGCCAGCGGTAAGGACATTGAAAAGGACCGGCACCGATGTCGTAAGTCATATCCATCTTTGTCCCTTCGTAATGGTCGCGCATGAGTTCCATGACATCGTGGACGGAGATTTTTTTATCCGGCTTGATCCATAGCGGCATACGGTTCTGTGTATAACCCCATTTCCCTTGGATAAGATGCCCCATGGCATAATTTTCATATTGTCCCATATTGGCATTCACTCGGTTGAACATTGCCCAAACCCTGGCCTCGCAGGCACGGGCACCGCTGAAAGTGACAGGAGCATAGGTGTCGGAAAAGCTGAATTCTGCATCGCTACCGTCGAACCAGCCTTTTTCACGGGCAAAGCTGATGACATCTGGAGAATAGATACAGTTTTCAGGATCATTGAGTGGAAATTGCGTGATTCTGGCTTGATTGGCATGCCCGCTGATGTAGCCATCGGGAATGCGCAGAGCTACCCATACAGCTCCTTTTTGGCCTTCACCCTTGCCAATCATTTCCAGAATCCAGGCTTCATTAGGATCAGAAATTGAAAAAGATTCACCTTCACTGGCATATCCATAAGAAGCAACCAGGTCCCCCATCACTTGAATGGCTTCCCTGGCATTCTTTGCACGCTGGAGGGAGAAATATATCAAAGTGCCATAATCCACTATGCCTCCTTTTTGAGTCTGCAATTCATCCCGTCCTCCGAAAGTGGTCTCGCCAACGGCAAGCTGGTGTTCATTCATATTCCCCACCACGGAATAAGTATGTCTTACCTGGGGAATTTTTCCCAGGGGCTTATGGGTATCCCATTCAATCACATCAACCATAGTTCCGGCAGGATAATCCCGGGCTGGCCAGAAATAAAGTTCCCCATAGAGCTGATGGGAATCAGCCGAATAGGTGATCATCACCGAACCATCAACAGAAGCTCCTTTGGTAATGATAAAATTAGTACATGCAAGGGTGTGGGAATGAAAGCCGATCACCAGCAATAACAGGAGGAAAGAGATGATTATTTTTCGCATAAAAACATTTAATTTAATGAATAAAAAAGTTTCTGTGTCCTTCACCATAACAGATAAGGATAACGCTTGCAAAAATACACTAAATTTGTAGTCCTAAAAGCATCTTTATGAAAAAAGCAGTTGTCTTCCTCTGCTTCTGTTTGTCGTTATCCTCATTGTTTTCACAGACAACCCAAGCGCCTGTTGTCAAAACGACCATCAATAAAAATATGGCGCTTGAGTTTACAGCCGGTTATGCCGTTTCCTTTGGAAATTATTCTAACACGGATTCCACCAACAAGAAATCAGGTTATGCGGGAAACGGTTGGATAGCCCAGTTTACGTTTGATTGGATGGGGAATAATAATTTCGGGCTTGCGATTCAGTACACTTTTCAGCAAAACCAACTGAAAACTGCCGCAAAAAACATTATCCCTGACGGAACCCGCTATCCTTTAGGGGATGGAGCATGGTCAAATCATTACCTCATGGCTGGACCGGTATTTCTGAAATCATTCAATAATATAAGCCTTGATGTAAAATTACTCGGTGGTGTCCTCCTGGCTTCAAGCTCCAATTTTAACCTCACGGAGATCATAGATTCCATAAATTACCAGAATGTTCATGGAATAGGAACAGGTTTCGCCTATCAATTTTCTGTAGGACTCGGATACACGATTTCGGATCATTTTACGTTAAAACTAAATCTGGGAATTTTGGGAGGATGGCCGGGTTTAAAAAAGCAATTCGGATCCAGGCTTATCGGTTATGAAGAATATATTGATCCGGTGACAGGGATAAAATATGAAAAACCCATCTATTCTGCTCCGATTGAATATTCCATCAAAAAAGTCGTCATGACCTTGAATCCATCTCTGGGCGTTATTTTCAGGTTTTAAATCTGCATTATGTACCGAAAGTTAGCATGCTATTTTTTTTTCATCTTTATTTTTTTTGATGAACTGTCAGCTCAGGTGAGCATCCGTGATTCTGCCATCGGGACGTCCCTGGTTTATGCCACTTATTCCTATCAGTTTCCGGGAGGGGATCTGGCCAAACGTTTCGGCTCAAACTCAAGTATTGGCGGCGGCTTTTTATATAAAACAAAATCAAACTGGCTGATCGGTGCAGAAGGGAATTTCCTTTTTGGGCAATCGGTCAAGAACTCAGATTCCTTGCTGATGAATATCACCAATAAGGATGGGTTTGTCATTGACGCCAACGGAATGATAGCGGATATTGTGTATTATGAGCGGGGTTTCAGTTTTTACGCCAAATTCGGGAAGCTTATTCCCCTGCTTTCCCCCAACCCGAATTCGGGGTTTCTGATCATGCTTGGCGGTGGTTACCTCCAAAACAAAATCCGTATCCATAATCCGGGGAACACTGCGCCCCAGTTACTGGGGGATTATAAAAAAGGATACGACCACCTCAACGGAGGCATTTCCCTCACAGCTTCTCTCGGTTACCTTTACCTTGGGAATACCCGCCTGCTTAACTTTTACGTGGGTTTTGAATTTATTCAGGCCTGGACAAAAAGCATGAGGGCCTATAATTTTGACACCGAAAAAGCGGATAATACAAAATACAACAGCCAGTTTTATGGTCTCAAAGTGTGCTGGATGATTCCACTCTTTCAAAGAACACCCAAGGAATATTATGTATATTAACCCCAGCGCTGAAACCCATGCGAATAGTTTATTCTGCAGTTATTTTTTTTTACGGAATTTTACTGCAGATAGCAGCATTGTTTAATCCAAAAGCAAGTTTCTGGGTAAAGGGGCGTAAGCAATGGAAAGAAAAGCTTACCCGTGCCTTGGAAGAAAACACATTTCAGCACACACCGATTATCTGGTTCCATGTTTCTTCATTGGGAGAATTTGAACAGGGAAGGCCGGTGATAGAAGCCTTGAAAAAAAATAATCCTGAAAGAAAAATTTTCCTGACCTTCTTTTCTCCTTCAGGATATGAGATCAGAAAAAAGTATGAATATGCCGATCTTGTTTTCTATCTTCCCCTTGATACTGTTGCAAATGCAAAATTTCTGATAGAAGCGGTCAGACCATCCATGGTTTTTTTTATTAAATATGATTTCTGGTTCAATTATCTTTTCGAACTCTATCAAGAAAAAATACCGGTTTTCTTTATCTCCGCAATATTCCGCGGTGATCAGTATTTTTTTAAATGGTATGCTGCCTGGTTTCGCAGGCAGTTGTCACTGGTAAGCTGGTTTTTTGTCCAGAATGAATCCTCCCTTCAATTATTGTTTTCTATAGGTATTAACCAGGCAAGTCTTGTCGGCGATACCCGCTTCGACAGGGTTTATGCCATTTCCCGGGTGAAAAAGGACTTTCCGCTTATCCGGAAATTTTGCGGGGAAGGGAAGATATTTCTTGGTGGCAGTACCTGGAAAGAGGATGAAGCAGTTATTGTTTCCCTGGCCGAGGCAGGAATTCCCGGGATGAAATTTATCATTGCCCCTCATGATACCGGCCTTGGAAGGGTGAATGCCGTTATGCTTTCTTTTTCCGGAAAAAAAGTGTTAAAGTATTCTGAAATCAATGAAGAAAATGCTGCTTCTGCCGATATTCTGATCATTGACAATGTCGGCATACTGAACCAGCTTTATCAGTATGCTTCTTTTGCTTTTATCGGGGGCGGCTTCGGAAACGGTATCCATAACATCCAGGAGCCTGTTACCTTTGGGGTACCGGTATTTTTCGGGCCAAATTTTCATAAATTCAGGGAAGCAGCGGAACTCGTGGAACTGGGCGGGGCATATTGTATTCAAGAACCGCAGATCCTCATTCAAACCATCAGGGAACTTCTGGCAGATCCCAACCGCTACCGTCAGGTTTCGTCCATCTGTCTTCAGTATGTGGAAGAGAACAGGGGGGCGACGGATAAAATCATGACTTTTATACAGCAACATGATTAATCGATGGGTTATTGGCGATATCCACGGGTGTATCCATACCTTTCGTACATTGGTTGAAAAACTGGAGCTTCAGGAAAATGACTGCCTTTACCTGCTGGGCGATTACATCGATCGCGGCATGGACAGCAGAGCTGTGATTGATTTTATTTTTACCCTGAAGAAACAAGCTGCCTTTCAAGTGATTCCCCTGATGGGAAACCATGAATACATGCTGATGTATGCCCGGGAAGACCCAGCTTTTTTTCAACTCTGGATGCTCAACAGCGGAATAACCACCCTTCGTGATTTTCATTTGATCTATGAGGGGCTCCCTGATCAATCGACCATTTCGAAAATACCTCGGGCATATATGGATTTTTTCACAGGATTGAAGATGTACGAGGAAATCCCTGGGTTTTTTCTTTGCCATGGTTGTTTTGAAGGTAATGCCCCAAACCCTATTGACGATACCAACTCCATGATCTGGGGACGCATTGAAAAGTATCCGGAGCATTTTCTTAAAGGAAATATTCTGGTTCACGGCCATACTCCCGCTTCCCTGGATGCCATCAGTAAAAACGTGGAAAATCCTTCGGCTAAAATCATCAACCTGGATGCAGGTTGTGTATATAAAAACACTCCTTTTCTGGGGAACCTGATTGCGCTGGAGCTTGGATCCCGCAGACTGGTCTGGCAAAAAAATATCGATTAGGAAATGAAAATTAGTCTTTTTTTATACTGTTTTTGTATCTTTGATCAACGAAACCAAATTCTAAAAACCGTGTTATGAAAAAAATCAATTTTTTATTCTTTCTTGGACTCTTTACTGCCTTACTTTTAACATCTTGTAATCCGGTTACCCTGACTTCCTGGACCAACCCCAAAGAGCATAAAAAAATCGGCAATGTGGTCGTCTGGGCCATGTTTGACAAATTGGAGTATCAGAAACCTTTTGAACAACATTCCGCCAATTACTTTAACAGCAAAGGCTTTAAAGCCATGGAGTCCCTTGAATTCCTTTCTCCCACTGTGAAATATGAGTTGAATGACATTGAGAAAAAATTTGACAGCCTTGGGGTGGACGGTATTCTTATCGTGACCTATAAGGGTACGGAAAAATCCCAGAGTTATATTCCTCCCTCCACGACGGTTTACCCCGATTATTATTACAATTATTATAATTACTATAACTGGGGATATCCCATTTATGGATATGGCGGAAATGTAGTGACTACCGGCGGTTACTGGGTTACGACCTCCACGGTGAACCTCAGGGCCAACCTTTACGATAATTCAAACAATGCTTTGATCTGGACAGCCGATATCTCCGTGGATGACCCAAACTATCTTGATGAGGTCAGCTACAGGATTGCTTCACAGATATATGCCGACTGGCAAAAAAACGGATTACTCAAATAGGGAGTAACTCAAAATTCTGGTTCCTTAAATGGGGGTCAAATCCTGCTTCCTTGATGGCCTGCTGAATGCCTGAGACACTAAAAGAATGGTTTGCTCCCGCTACGGAAACTACATTTTCTTCCATCATGATACTGCCAAAATCATTGGCTCCTGCATAAAGACAAAGCTGAGCAGTTTCTTTTCCAACAGTCAGCCAGGAGGCCTGAATGTTGGGAATATTCGGAAGCATGATGCGTGAAATAGCTATCATCCGGATATATTCTTGAGCAGTTACTTTGTTTTCCACCTTGAATTTTTCTTTCAGTATTGTGCCCTTGTCCTGGAAAGGCCAGGGAATGAAAGAAAGAAATCCTTTATGCCCTGTCGGTTTACTGTCCTGAAGTTCCCTCAGGGAAACCAGGTGTTGCAACCTTTCATCCAGGGTTTCTATATGTCCGAACATCATGGTTGCAGAAGTCGTCAGATTCATCTGATGAGCTTCCTTCATCACCTCCAGCCACTGACTCGCAGTACATTTAGCCGGTGAAAGTATTTTTCTGACCCTTTCGGATAAAATTTCGGCACCGGCCCCCGGCAAGCTATCCATTCCTGCATCTACCAGGTGTTGAAGGATATCCCGATAGGTTTTTTTTTCTAATGTTGCAAGATGGACGATCTCGGGAGGTCCCAGGGCATGCAGCCGAAGGTCAGGATAGAGTTTTTTCAGCGCTGAAAACAATTCCTGATAAAAGCTTAACCCCAGATGAGGATGCATCCCTCCCTGAAGCAACAATTGTCGCCCCCCGAGAAGGTACATTTCATCAATTTTATGGATATATTCTTCCAGCGAAGTGACATAACACCAAGGATTGCCGGCAGCCTGGAAGAAGTTGCAAAATTTACAACCGGAAATGCAGGCATTGGTGATGTTAATATTCCGGTCAATGATCCAGGTCACAAGCTGATCAGGATGAATTCTTTTACGAATCTCATGGCCTACAAACATCAAGGTCGGCAAAGACAAGTTTTCCAACATGGATTTTCCTTCTTCCAGTGACAGGAAGTCACCGTTCATTGCCTTTTTAATGAGCTTCTCCGTAATTTTCCTAAATTTGTGTTCCAAAGAAGTCTCAAAAGTAAGAAAATCCATGCAGCCAATTTTAACTTTAACAAGCAAAACCCAGGAAACCGAAAACCTGGTGATAATTGTATCCGGGATTTCCCGCCTGCCTGCCGGAATTTTTAGTAAAGCTGAAAAAGCATTTATCCGTCACCAGAAAGAAGAACTGAAAAAGGAAACCGTTATCATCAACCACCTGAATACTTGGATATACCTGTTTTTTCTTCCGCTGGAGAAAGAATTCAATGACCGTTTGGAATGTTGTCGTATTGCGGGTGAAAAAACCGGGAAAAGCCTGAATGAAAGAAGAATTCAGAAGGTGGTTATTTTCGATGCAGCAAAAAAAACCAGGGAAGTCATGGCTTTTGCAGAAGGAATGTCAATGGGGAATTATCAATTTTTGAAATATAAAAATGAAAAAGAGAATATCCATACGCTGAAAGAGATCGAAATTTATTCTGAGGGATCAGGAAAGTCAGGTTTGCAGGAATTAAGTCAAAGGATACAGCAGTTGAATATCCTTACAGATGCTGTTTTTCGTTGCCGTGATTTGATCAACGAGCCCGGCTCTTTTCTGACTGCGCTGGTTTTTGCCCAGGAGGTTTCATTCATGGCAAAACAATGTGGCGCAAGGGTGGAAGTGATGAACAAGAAAAAGCTTGAAGCTTTGCAGATGGGAGGAATACTGGGTGTCAACAAAGGAAGTCATGAACCACCGACTTTGACCATAATGGAATGGAAACCGGATTCAGCAAGGAATAATCATCCCATCGTGTTAATTGGAAAAGGAGTGGTTTATGATAGCGGCGGCATGAATTTAAAGACCGGGAACTCTATGTTGAACATGAAGGATGATATGTCGGGGGCCGCTGCCGTTGCTGCAAGTATTTATGCTGTAGCCATGGCCCAGTTACCTGTCCATGTAATCGGATTGATGCCTGCTACCGACAACAAACCCGGCCCTCAAGCCCTATGTTCAGGTGATGTGATCAGCATGCACAACGGCATGAATGTGGAAGTTGTGGATACCGATGCAGAAGGACGCTTGCTTCTGGCCGATGCCCTGAGTTATGCGCGAAAATTTCATCCTGAACTGGTGATAGACCTGGCTACACTCACGGGATCCGCGGTTCGTGCCTTAGGAAATTCAGCAGCCGTTGGCATGCAATGCAAAGCCAAAGCGGAAATGGAGGAACTTAAAAATTCCGGGTTCAGGGTAAATGAACGAATTGTTGAATTTCCAATGTGGGAGGACTATGCCGAAAGTCTGAAATCCGAGGTTGCGGATATAAAAAACCTGGGCAAACCCGAAGCTGGATCAATCATTGCCGGAAAATTCCTGGAAAAATTTACGGATTATCCTTTTATCCACCTCGATATTGCCGGTCCTGCCTTTCTCGAAAAAACAGACACCTATCGCGGACAAGGCGGAACCGGATACGGTGTTAGGCTGCTATTTGATTACCTTTGTAAAAAATATTCAACATGGATCAAACAATAGATAAGGAAAAGAGAATACGCGTAGGAATCTCTCATGGTGATATGAATGGGGTGAGCTATGAGATCATCATTAAAACCTTACAGGACCAACGTTTGATGGAAAATTACACCATCATCGTTTATGGCAGTTCTAAAGTGGCTTCCTATTACAGAAAGACGCTGAACATCAATGATTTTAATTTTAACCTGATAAAAAAAGCCGACCTGGCTCATCCCCGCCGCCCTAATATTATCAATATTCATGATGAAGAAGTTAAGATAGATCTGGGGAAATCCACTTCCATTGCCGGCGAACTTGCGTTTTTATCCCTGGAGGCAGTCACAGATGATCTTCAGAAAAACCAGGTTGATGTGTTGGTTACAGCCCCCATTAATAAAAAGAATATTCAATCCCAAACATTTACTTTTCCGGGACATACCGAATACCTGGCAAAAAAGTTCCATACCGATGATTATTTAATGCTGATGATCAATAATAAATTCCGTATCGGAGTGGTCACCGGGCATATTCCCATTCACAAGATTAAAGAAACCTTAACCGAAGCCCTCTTGCTTCAGAAAATTCAAATTCTTCATCACTCCCTGCTCCGGGATTTTGGTATTGTAAAACCGAAAATAGCCGTTCTGGCACTGAACCCCCATGCCGGTGATGAGGGATTAATTGGGGATGAAGATCAAAAGATCATCCTTCCGGCTATACAGAAAGCTTACCTCCAGAACATTCTGGCTTTCGGACCCTATCCTGCAGACGGATTTTTCGGATCAGCAAACTTTTTACATTTTGATGGCATACTGGCGATGTATCACGATCAGGGCATGCTGCCTTTTAAACTTATATCTTTTGAAGAAGGGGTCAATTTCACTGCCGGATTGCCCATTGTCAGGACTTCTCCCGCCCATGGAACAGCCTATGACCTTGCCGGGAAAAACGAAGCTTCTCCGGAAGCATTTCGAAATGCCTTGTATATGGCTTGCGATATTTTTACCCATCGGCAGGAATATGATGAAATCCATGCCAATCCATTGTTCCCTGAAGTGGCAAGCGGAGAAAAATGAATCATCTGACAGTATCGGAGGTTGTCAGAATTACCTGCGGGATATTGTATGCTACCCGCCAGGATGATCCAGGCATCAGAGAATTACTCATTGACAGCCGCCGCTTGATACAACCTGAACATTGCCTTTTTATCGCCCTGGTCACCTCCCGTAATGATGGGCATCATTATATCGGAGAACTGTATGAGAAAGGGGTCAGGAATTTTCTTATAAGCCGTATGGAAAATGAAAGATACCAGATGCCTGATGCCTGTTTTATTGTTGTTCCGGACACCCTGGAGGCAATGCAGCAATTGGCGGCATTTCAACGCATGCGGTTTACTGTTCCGGTGATCGGAATCACCGGGAGCAATGGGAAAACCATAGTCAAAGAATGGCTGTTTCAAATGCTATGCCGCGATTATAAAATCGTCCGCAGCCCGAAAAGCTATAATTCCCAGATCGGAGTCCCCCTTTCCGTGTGGAAAATGGAAGCCTGGAATACCTTAGCCATCTTTGAAGCAGGAATTTCCAAACCTGGGGAAATGACTAAACTGGAACGCATCATCCAACCCACCATTGGTATCTTTACCAATATCGGAACTGCCCATGATGAACATTTTTTAGAACAGCGACAGAAAGTGGAGGAAAAACTTAAGCTTTTCATCCATTCAGCAACCCTCGTTTATTGTGCCGATCATCATCTGATCACAGAAGTATTACGATCGGATCCTGCCTTTTCAGGGCTGAAAACCTTTACCTGGAGCCGGAACTGTGAAGCTGATCTTCACTTAAAAACCATTGATAAATCCATGCGGTCAACATACATCACCGCGAGTTATCAATCATCGGAATATTCATTTTCCTTTCCTTTTATCGATGATGCTTCCATTGAAAATATTATGCATTGCTGGGCCACCATGATCGTGCTGGGCCATCCTGCATCCTGCATCTTGCATCCCGCTGCTGCCCTTGCCCCCATTGCTATGCGCCTGGAACTGAAAGAAGCCATCAATCATTGCTCACTGATCAACGATAGTTATAATTCCGATTTCAATTCCCTAAGTATTGCCATTGATTTTCTGGAACAGCAAACCCGGCAGCGAAAAAAAACCATTATCCTCAGCGATATTTTGCAAAGTGGAAGGAATAAGGAAGAGCTCTATCAGGAAATTGCCGAATTGTTGCTCCTGAAAAAGGTCGATAGAATTATTGGCATTGGCAGGGATATTTCCAAATATGCCGATAAATTCAGCATGTCAAAGATCTTTTTCGAAAAAACCGAAGATTTTCTTGACCATTTCCCACTATCCTCCTTTCAAAATGAAAGCATTTTACTTAAAGGTGCACGTATCTTTGAGTTTGAAAAGATCAGCAGCGTATTGCAGCAAAAATCCCATGAGACGGTTTTGGAAATAAACATTGATGCACTGATTCATAACCTGAATTATTTTCGTGCCAAACTGAATCCAGGGACAAAAGTAATGGTTATGGTCAAAGCATTTTCATACGGCAGCGGGAGCTATGAGATTGCCAACGTACTACAGTTTTATCATGCCGACTATCTGGCCGTAGCCTATGCCGATGAAGGGGTGGAACTGAGAAAGGCAGGAATCAGGCTACCCATTATGGTCATGAGCCCGGAAGAACACAGCCTCGATATTCTGCTGAAATACAACCTTGAACCTGAAATTTACAACTTTCGCATTCTTCGCCTTCTCGAAGAAGCCATTGCCAGAAATCAGACTTCCGGGCAGGAGGCCATTCGCATTCACATTAAACTGGATACCGGAATGCATCGCCTGGGTTTCACGGAAAACGAGCTCGATGAATTGATCCGGATTCTTCTTGATAAATCCGGTATCCATATCCAATCGGTTTTCTCTCATCTGGCTGCCAGCGAGGATCCTTCAGAAGAAGTGTTCACCCGCAGGCAAATCAGGGTCTTTAATGAAATGAGCAGAAAGATAACCAGTAAGTTTGGCTATCCCATCATCAGACATATTCTGAATTCTGCAGGAATAAGCCGTTTCCCTGATGCCCAGATGGACATGGTCAGGCTGGGCATTGGTCTTTATGGAATAGGTATGGATGAAGAAGAACAATTACAACTGAGGAATGTGAGTACCCTGAAATCAGTGATCACTCAGATCAAGCATATTTCAGCTGGCGATACCATCGGGTACAACCGAATGGGAAACGCCGTGAAAGACAAAATTATTGCCATCGTTCCGGTTGGATATGCCGATGGATTGAACCGACGGCTGGGAAATGGCCGAGGCTCATTGTATATTCATGGAGAACCGGCTCCCATCATTGGCAATATCTGCATGGACCTGACCATGATCGATATCACGGATTTGTCTTCATCTGTAACCGCGCAACCTGTCTCTGCCAGGGAAGGAGATGAAGTCATCATTTTCGGGGAGAAACATCCTGTGACCGAATTGTCCAGGCAACTTGACACCATTCCCTATGAGATCCTGACAGGTATTTCACGACGGGTAAAAAGAATATATTATTATGAATAACCTTATTCTATGAGCTTGACCATACTGAGTATCATCATTCCTGCTTACAACGAAGCGAATACTATCCATCTTATTTTGGATAAAGTATTGGCAGTTGAGCTTATCGCTGGAGTGCAGAAAGAAATCATCATTGTTAACGACCATAGCTGCGATGAAACGGAAAAGGTGGTTTCAGCGTACATCCATGAACATCCGGGAGAAAAAATCATTTCTTTTACCCAGGAAACCAATCAGGGGAAAGGAGCTGCCATCCATCGTGGCATTCATGAGGCTGGAGGCGATTTTATAATCATTCAGGATGCTGATCTGGAGTACGATCCCAATGAATACAATATCCTGCTTAAGCCCATCCTGGATGGCTTTGCCGATGTCGTGTTCGGATCCCGTTTTATGGGAGGGAGACCGCATCGCATTCTCTTCTTTTGGCATTCCATCGGGAACAAGATCCTGACCTTCGTTTCCAATATGTTCACCAACTTGAACCTGACGGATATGGAAACCTGCTATAAATTATTCAGGGCAGATCTGATAAAAAAGCTTTCCCTGAAAGAAAAACGATTTGGATTTGAACCAGAAGTGACTAGTAAAATAGCCCGTTTCCCGAAGATCAGGATATATGAAGTGGGAATTTCCTATTATGGACGAACTTATGAGGAAGGGAAAAAAATCGGCATGAAAGATGCTTTCCGTGCCTTGTGGTGCCTCCTGAAATACAATGTTTTTGACCGGAAATACCTGAAATAGTCTTTCTCAGTTTTTAATGCATGATTAGAGTAAAAAAAAACGTCTTCCTGGTTCTCGTGATATTGTTGTGTTTGCCTTTGGTTCAGGACAATGTTTCTCTTTTTTCTTCCAAATCCCTGGATGGATACCAGCCTTCAATCACCAAACCTTCATTTTCAATCGGAGGTTTTTTAAATCAGGCTTTTCAGGATAGCCTGAACCCATTTCTGGAAAGCAGAATCCCTTTTAGACCTGATCTTGTTCGTTTGCATAACCAAATAGATTTCAGCTTATTTGGAGTTCCCCATGCCCATAAGATCATTGTTGGCAAAAATAATTATTTATTCGAAGAACCATATATCAAAGCCTATCTGGGTCATGATTTCTTCGGGAGACAAAAAATTGATGCCAGGATTTCGCAGTTTAAGGAACTTCAGGAACTCCTTTGGAATGAAAAAAGAATCCTGATGCTTGTTGTTTTTGCTCCAGATAAAGGCAGCTTTTATTCCGAAAAAATACCTGAGCGTTATTTGAAATCCAAGAAGGATACCACCAACTATCAATGGTATAAGCAGGGCTTGGAAAAAACGGGTGTCAATTTTATTGATTTCCATGCATGGTTCCTGAAAATTAAAGATACTTCCCGCTATGTATTGTACCCGAAAACAGGCATTCACTGGAGCACCTATGGAGCATATCTTGCAATGGATTCTTTGATACATTATTTAAGCAGGAAGCTGGAAATAACCCTGCCTGAGCCTGTCCTCGAAAAACTGGAATTTACCAGCATTGCCCGTGAAAAGGATGATGATATGGCACAGGCTTTAAACCTGATCTGGAACATCCCTCATCCGGCGCTAGCCTATCCCCATATCCTTTACTGGAAAACCAATACTGAAAAGAAGCCATCTGCCTTATTTATTGGCGATAGTTTCTACTTTTGCTGGTCTGAATCAGGTTATATTAAAAACATCTTTAGCAACGAAGAATTCTGGTACTATGATCATGATGTTTATCTTAATGGGGTCAAGCAAAAAGAGATAGTCAGCGACTTAAACCTGAAAGCGTGTATCGACAGACAGAATGCTATTGTTTTCATTCAAACCAATGCAGGTTACGGTAATGCAGGTTACTGGTTTGTTGACCGGGTGCTGGCATTAATGAGAGATACAATAAAAGAGGTCAAGTGACAAAGATCAATAAATAAAAAGCAAGTTATGGTTTTCAGCAGTAGTCTGTTTTTACTTTATTTCTTACCGGTTTTTCTGATCCTTTATTTTTTATTACCCAGACAGTTCAAAAACGGTTTTATCCTGTTGATCAGTGTTTTTTTCTATGCCTGGGGAGCGCCGAATTTTGTGTTTTACATTGCCGGATCCGTAATCCTGGATTATCTGCTGATCCGAGGGATGATAAACGCCACTGGGATAAAACGCAGATTGTTCTTCTGGATTTCTGTTATATTAAATCTTGGACTTCTGCTGTACTTCAAGTACATGAATTTTTTTGTTGATCAGTTTCAACTTCTGGAAGGATGGTTCGGAATCAACCCCGGCTCCTGGACAAAAATTGCCTTACCGGTAGGTATTTCATTCATTACATTTCAAAAATTGGCTTGCACGCTCGACATTTATAAAAAGCAATTCGCTGGGTTTAAGCATTTCTGGGATTATGCTTTATATGTTTTCATGTTTCCACAGTTACTGGCTGGCCCGATCGTAAGACCTGGCCAAATTGCAAGCCAGATAGAGGATAGGCAAAACCGGGATTCAATCGACGACCGCTTAATCGGGTTTTACCGCTTCGTTATCGGTCTTTCAAAAAAGGTACTGATTGCCGATGTCCTCGGCCTGACCGTCAACGAAATATTCAGTCTTGAATTGCAAGATCTTTCCAGCGGACTGGCTTGGCTAGGGGCCATTGCCTATACTTTTCAGATCTATTTCGACTTTTCAGGATATTCCGACATGGCAATAGGCCTGGCCAGAATGATGGGATTTAAACTCCCGGAGAATTTTAATAGTCCTTATATTTCCCAAAGCATCACTGAATTCTGGAGACGCTGGCATATCACCCTTTCTTTCTGGTTCCGCGATTATGTGTTTCTACCCCTGGCCTATGCCACTTCCAGGAAATTGCCCAAAGAACATTATTTCGGATTGCGTGCTGATAAAATTATTTATCTTATTGCCACTTCTGTTACGTTTCTCCTTTGTGGTTTGTGGCATGGTGCGGCCTGGACCTTTATTGCCTGGGGAGTTTTCCAGGGTATTTTCCTGATCATCGACAGGCTTTTTCTGTTAAAATATCTGAAAAAAATCGGAAAAGTTCCTGGTATACTCTTTACTTTTTTTATTCTCACCCTTGGATGGGTCATTTTTCGTTCGGAAACTCTGCCGGATGCCCAGGCTTTCATAGCCAGGATGTTTGCCTTCCGATCTGCGGAAAATGAAGTCTGGCTAAACCCGAAATTCTGGACCATACTGAGCCTGGCCATGATTTTCTCTTTCTGGGGTGTAAGGAAAAAAATTGAAGGCTGGATCGATCGTCTTTATAATATCCCTGAAAATTCAACTATTCTGATCCTGTCGGTGCTGTCGATTATACTCTTTATTTTAAGCGAAGCAGCCATAACTTCTTCAGGGTTCAATCCTTTCATTTATTTCAGATTTTAATCTCGGGGAGACGGGTAAATGCGAATGGTAAAAAAGCTGGTTTGTTGTATGGTGTTTATCGTCTTACTGGCCTTTGGTTTACAGCATGTCTTCAAAGGAGTGGATGAAAAACCCCTTCATGGATTTTTTATTGACAAGGTGGAGCCACCGGAAGTAAAGCGTTTTACCTGGGACAGATGGTTCAGAGGGGAATTTCAGCAGGAATTTATGGATCGGATTGAACATCATATAGGGTTTAGAAAATCCTTGTTGAGATTACGTAATCAATGGGATTACAGCTTATTCAGAATCTGTCATGCCGAAGGTTTTATCGCCGGAAAGAATGATTACCTGTATGAAGAGGATTATATTTTTGAATATACAGGTGAATTTTTTATCGGAGAAAAGACTTTGGAAAAAAAGATGTCCCGATTAAAAAATGTGTACGATAGTCTCCAGTCGCATCAAATTGAACTGATCTTTGTTTTTGAACCTGGTAAAGCCAGCGTTATGCCCGAGTTTATTCCGGGGCGCTATCATCCGCGACAAAGAACCTTGTCCAATTATGAATGGATTAAAACGAAGGCAGTATCGCTGGGTTTACCCTTTCTTGATTTGAATGATTATTTCAAACAAGTCAGAGATACATCCCGCTACCCGGTTTTTCCGAAATATGGGATGCATTGGAGTATTTATGGGGTAGCCCTGGCCGCAGACACCCTGAAAAAATATATCGAACAAAGAACATCCTCAAGGCTTCCGGAAATTTCCATCGAGCGGATAGTGCTTTCCGACACGGCCAGGCTGACCGACAACGATATCGGCGAGATACTCAATCTTTGTTTGCCCCTGCCTAAAACCCTGGGTGCCTATCCGGTTTTAAAAATTGAAGACGATCCCCAAAAAAGAAATTTATCGGTATTGGTTATAGCCGATAGTTATTATGTAAATTTCTGTAAGGGAAAAATTTCCGATCAGTTGTTTAAAAATCAGGAGTACTGGTATTACAACAACAAATTATATCCTTATCATCATAATAATCCTCCTGTGTACGTGGATAAATCGGAATTGCTTTCAACTTATAAGAAGTTCGATGTCATCCTTTTGATGATCTCTGAAATCAATATGCATAATGGATTCTGGAATTTTGCTGATGAAGCTTACCTGGCTTTTCATCCGGAAACCAGTGATGATAAGGTTTATAGTACGGAAAATGAAATCCGCAATGATAGAAACTGGTTCAGGTTTTTAGTGAAAAAAGCCAAAAGGCAGCATCGCCCACTCGAAGAAATTATCAGAAATGATGCAGAATATACCTTCTACAATAATTATCAAGAGATAAAAGGGAAAACCCGGCAAGACAGCATTATATATCTGGTCCTGTCCATATATCAGAATCAGGAATGGCTTTCAGCTGTTGAAAAGAAAGCAAAGGAGCGGAATGTATCCCTGGATACCATGCTTTACCGTGATGCGAATTATCTGTATGACCAATCAAAACAAAATCCTTAATATTGTACAGGAACAAAATGAATATGAAGAAAAAAAGGTACTTGATTGCCTTGGGTGTTTTACTTCCCTTGTCTATTATTGCGGTGACCCTGGGGCTGAAATACTTTCCCTTGAACAAAGTGGTCAGTATTCCTTCCTCTTCAGAAAAAGAATTTCTTAATTCTCAAAAAATCCATGCTCAGGCGCCTAATAGCCTGTATTTTGATTTTGAAGTGGATCCCGGGAAACCGACACCTGATGGTTTTTATAAAGGAATAGCTCATTCTGGTCTCTTTTCGGCCAAAGCTTTCGGGCAAAACAGCTTTGGCGCAGCGATTGAGCGTACTGCCAGAGAGATAGGAGTGGAAAACCTGAAAGAAGTTTCCCTCAGTACCTGGGTTTATGTTTTTCCAACAACCAAGGAAGTCAATGCAACTTTTGTTTTGGCAGCTTCTAACGAATTGGGCGTGAATATTTGCTGGAAAGGAGTCGGTTTGTCAGGTACAGGAATCCCATGTGGGAAATGGTTTAAAATCAGCGGGAAACTTGACCTCAGTGAAGTACAATTCAAACCTGAATATAAACTGAAAATTTATTTCTGGAACAACAGTCCGACAGATATTCTCGTGGATGATTATTATATGGTCTTCGGAAGTCAGCCTGACCGGCGTGGAGATACTGTTTTCGTGGACATGACGAAAGAAACCTCCTTTAACCCCCGCCTTAATTTCCCGCCATTTCCCACGGTATCGCTTGAAAGGGTTCATGGCTGGAAAAAAATGAAGGAAATTTCTCCCTCTGACAAAATCATTTCCGGTGATTTTCTTAATGATCAAGAGCATTTGGAGGAAATTCTGGTTGTTCATAAGGGATTAAAGCCATTCTTTTTATTATTCTGTGCGAGTTCAACCGAGATTCGGAAAATTCCTTTCCATACCCCGTCATCAGCTTTGCCTTTTTTTACATCCGGCAATATCTGGAAGGGAAAATTCTTAGCTACGCAGGGAGAACAACTCCTCATGGCATCTGAAAATGGCATGATGCTCGGTAAGTTTACCAACAGTAAAGGCCCCTGTGCTTCAGAATCGGGAATCATTTTTAATATTGTTTGGCAGTCTTTCGATAAAAAGCTGTCGGGGATATATATGAAGGATAATCAATGGGTTTTTCCCGGTGATTTCAATAAGGATGGAATCAGCGAATTGCTCTTACTGATGGACCATGGATATTGGAAAATTCTGCAATTTGACCAGGCAAAAAAAGACTCCTGGAAAATTCTGGCCGAAGGCGACAGGAATCCGGTCAGGGAATGGGACCGGTCAGTTTTCGAAATCGGCTTATCCGTGGATCATTTTCTCGCCGATATAGGGCAGGATGTCATACTTTCGGTCGTGAAAAATAAACAGACTGGGAAATCCGATTATTCCCTTCGTTGGTATCATTCAAGCGGCGGGAAATTTGAATCGAAATACCCTGAAAAATCTGAATATTTTGGGAAAACCATTGGACTTGACACCCTGAAACCAACGGATCGTTTTTTTACTTCAGCCTCAGAGTCCGGACAGGGACGGATGGTATTACGTTATAACCGCGACTGGCGGTTCGACCTGAAACAACTGACATTTAATGATACCGCTTTTCAGATTCAGGCCAATGTCGATTTCCATGGTTATGATAAGGATCATAACCCAAAGTATTATGAATCACTCCGGATAATTCCAGGAAAATATACCGTTCAGGGGAATACCACTTACTTTATCCTGGGTTCAAATAAAGAAGAAACAACAGAACTCCCGGATGTTATGGAATTATATTCATTCCCTCAAAAATGAACCGAATGAAAATGAACTTGACGTTTTTACTCATGGGGATATTGCCGATGACAGGAATCCATTCCGGCTGTAATCAGAATCCCAGCTCCGCTCAGGTGGTTACGGATCAGTTTATTGTCAGAGATTTTACCCCTCTGACCAACTGGAATATTGAAAAACCATTGTACCTCGATTATTCAGGTGCCAAGGAAAATGGGTTTGTTATTCCCTCGTCCCGTCAAACAGCAGATGGTTTTTTTGACCTGGAGTTCAGTATAAAAAATACAGGAAAAGAGGCAACAGAATTTTATTATAAAATATATTACCAGAATGAATCCTATAAATTTAATGAAAGGTCTGACCAGGATACAGCAAAACAGCATCCTTATGCCTGGGAAAATTTTTACGGAAGCTGGGAAAATGTAGCGACTACCATGTTAAAAACGGATGTTATTCCTGCTGATGATCAATTTTATAAGATTACAAACAAGTTCAGGATCGTTGGCAATCCAAGGGATGAACAACGTTATTACCTGAACGGTAAAAATGACCGTTGGAAAAGAAACCCCAGGGTTGGAAAATATAGTTTTTTACTGGTGGTAACCGTGGCTGAAAACATGGGCGAAAAACGCATCCCCGAGTATATTCAAAACATCGGCTTACCCTCTCCTGAGGGTTTTATAAATCCATATTTTTATTTTAAATACGGGGATGGATGTAAGCTTCAGAATACCATAGTGCAGGAGTATCCAGGTCAACTTCTGGTGATGGCCAAACCCGACTTGGGTGGAGGGATTTATATCAATCCGAATAATTTCACCAAAGAGACGGCCGATCAATACGGAAATGATCTCTGTGGCCAGGATTCTGCCCTGTATAAAAATGCGGCCTTTGAGCAGTTCATCCACTATGTTGATCCTTCGACAAAGATGGATCATATCCCGGTGATTTCAGATGTGCTGAAAGATCAGTACTCAAAGCTGGATTACAATTGGAATAAAAGGTTCTACCGCAAGGAAGAGCTTATTTCCGTGACGGCTACAACAGCAGCCCGTCCCTGTGAAACTGTCATTTCTGATCCGGTCAACCATAAAATTTCTATCCGTAACCCTAAAGCTGAATTTGGGAAATGGCAGAAACAAAATGTGGGAATTATCACGCGTCATGGGATGACATACGGGAAATGGACAGTCAAGGCAAAGCTTACCGAACTCCTGAATGAAAATCAACTGTGGAATGGTATCACCAATGCGATCTGGCTGCTGACCATGGACCAGGGTGACTGGAACCTGAGACGGGATTGCAACAACGGTGGATATATGGCTAATTATTACGGCGGACAGCAGGATCAAAGAATTAAAAATGTCGGATATTCAGAAATCGATTTTGAAATCCTGAAAACTGTACCCTACTGCCCGTCCTGGGTACTTCCACCTGCGTATAACCATGGGAATGACGATCAATTTCGGCTGTCAAGCTGGAATGTCTCATTCCCTGAAGAAATTATGGCCAATGATAATAAAATCATCGTAGCTTGTACCAACTGGGACATGGCTTGCTGGCAACCGGCTGATTTTCATGATGGGTGCTGGCCGGTGAATTTTGAAGGCAATACTTTCTGGGCTCATCGCTGGGATAAAAATTACCGGGCTTTGACCGAAAAATCCCTGGAAAGTGATGATGAACTTTTCGGGTCCGACTTTTATTATTTTCAGATCGATTGGCAGCCCGAGCGAATTATCTGGAGGATCGGTCCTTCGAAAGAAAAACTCCGGGTTGTGGGATATGAAGATGATAAAGTGACTTCCGTTCCCAACAATCAGATGTTGCTGATTATAACCCAGGAATTCCATAATACCAAGTGGTGGATAGGATCTCCCTATGCCCAGGAAAATATTCCTTTCCCAAAAAATGATATCTTGGGGGAAATTTTAGAATTGACTATTGAATAAATTAAACCGTATCCAACGAATATGCAGACCCATGATACAAAGGCTGAAACATAAACTTCCCGAAATCTTCAGGGATTTTATTCGGATCAGTCTTTCGGTGTCGGCAGTCATATTGCTGATGCGGGTGGCGCAGTATTTTTCACTGTTAATGATGCATTCGCTTCCGTTTCATGCAGTCTTCCTTGAATTTCGCGGTTTTTTAATGGATATAATACTCTGGCAGTACGCTTCATGGATATTACTGATTCCCTTTGTCCTTTTTTCATTGTCAGGGAAATGGATCGGTAGGCTGTTTTTGGGTCTCCTCTCCATGATCCTTCTTTGTGTTGAGTGGGGATTGTTTCAGTATTTCTCATTGACCATACGCCCACTTGATCAGGTGATTTTTTCCTATACCCTGAAGGAGATGATGATGATTACAGGCAGCTGTGTAAAATTTAACCTGATCACTTTTCTGCCCTTTATCCTAATATTGATTTTCTTATTCTCTGGTTTCTATTTTTTCCTGAGGATCAAACTGAAGAAAACCCTGCTTCTCTCAATAACGACCGTAAGCCTCATGACTTTATTCCTGATCGGACCAATTACTCCCAAAGAAAATCAATCTAAAAATCCGTTTGAGTATTATTTGGTTTACAATAAAACAGCATATTTTTTAAACAAATGCCGTATTTATTTTACACGTTCACAAAATTCCGGAATTCAATCCGATCTTGATGCCATCATCAAACGGTATCATAGGGATCATCCGGAATTTAAATTTTTGGGCAACAAATACCCCTTCCTTCACGACGAAAACACTCCTGATGTTCTCGGCGATTTTTTTGATTTTCAAAAGGACAAACCCAATCTTGTTTTCATCATTGTTGAGTCTCTGTCTTCCTGTTTTATGGGAAATAACGATATTTTCGGAAGTTTTACCCCTTTTCTTGATTCCCTATCAGCCCATAGTCTCTACTGGAACAATTTTCTCTCTACTGCTGACCGGACTTTTAACGTTTTACCTGCCATGTTTGCTTCCCTTCCACCTGGTGATCCGACCTTTATCAACGAAGCCGGGAAGATGCCGTATCATTTGTCGATGATTCGATATTTAAGAGAAAACGGATATTATGCCAGCTTTTTTTACAGCGGCGATCCATCTTTTAATTATATGGAAGATTTCCTGGAGCGTCAGGGCACAGATTATATTTTACGGACTTTCGGGGTAAAATATAAAAAATATGTAGTCAACGAGGGATACGGATGGGGCTTCCCGGACTTGGATCTATATCATCGTTCTTTTGAAATCATGGATTCGGTAAAAAAATCCCCACGGCTTGATATTTATCTTACCCTTTCCCTGCATAGCCCGTTTATCCCTCCACGACAGGATTATTACCTTACATTGTTGGAGGATAGAAGAAAAATGATGAACCCGTCAATGGAATTGCAACAGGATTTGAAAAAGTATAAAAACATCTTCTCGACTGTTCTTTATACCGATGATGCGTTAAGAAATTTTTTTGAACATTACAAAGCACGACCGGAATTCAGAAATACAATTTTCATCATAACAGGCGATCATGCACTTCCTGAGCTTAACTTGTTCAGGTTCTCTGGTTTGGAGCATTATCATGTTCCGCTGATTATTTTTTCTCCGATGCTGAAAGCGCCAGTACATTTCCGCTCGGTTTCTTCTCACCTGGATATTACACCTTCTTTTCTTGCGATGTTGAATAAGCGGTTTAACGTTAAAATCCAATCCGTTGCCCCTTGGATGGGAAGGGGGATAGATACGAACAAAAGTCCTCGCAACATCCACATTCTCCCCTTTATTCTGAACAATAAGGAAATAGTGGAATATGTTAATAAGCAATATTATTTTTCTTCTGATGTTGTTCTATTGATCCAACCCGATATAAAATTAAGGAAAATCAGGAATTCTACGTTGTTGCAAAGAATGAGCCGTGAACTGAATGATTTTAAGGCACTCAACACTTATGTCACGAAACAGAATAAACTGATACCTCCGGAATTATTTTTTAAGGAAATCATTTATACTAAAGAAATCCGTTTAAAGGACTCCCTCGTATTTAACCCATCAGACTCCACGGGGGAATTTCGTTCCATGATCCGTGACCTTTCCTTTGGTCCTGAATTTCACACCCTGAAATTGGAAATTGAATTTCTGGCTGGCAAATTTACAGCGGAACCCAATAAGGATCCGTTAGTTGTACTCGATTTATATCAGAAATCCGGACGACATTTACGCTGGCAATCATTTAAAATTCCGGTATCAGAAAAACCTGAGAGATGGTATCCTGTAAAAATAGTAGAGTCCGTAGATCTGACCAGTCTGAACAACAGCGAAGACTATGTTATGCATATGTACATTTGGAACAGATCCAGGCTGAATTTAAAATTAGACCAACCCAAAGTGAAAATTACAGGGTTTTATACAAAATAAGGGAGTGTCTAAAATTCATCTTCATCAAAAATGGCTTTCTTTTTCTTGGTTTTTACAGGACCGGGGTTATCAGATTCTGAACAATCAAGATCGATTTCGAGGGGTTTTTTAGGGGGATCAAAATCCCTTTGTGAAAGATGCAATCCGGGGTCGGAATAAATTTTCTGCATAAATATCGCCCAGATTGGTAAGGCCATATTTGCTCCTTGTCCAAGGGTGATGCTGCGGAAATGAGCTGCCCTGTCTTCGCATCCGACCCATATACCGCTGACAAGATCCGGGGTGATGCCCATGAACCACCCGTCAGATTGGTTTTGAGTAGTGCCGGTTTTTCCGGCAATGGGATTGGTAAGACCGTATTTATACCGAAGTCTTACCCCGGTTCCGACTTCCACGACACCTTTCATCAAAGTAACCATGAGAAAAGCAGTTTCCTCGCTGATGGCTTCCCTGGATTTGGGATTGAATGACTGCAAAAGATTTCCGTTTTTATCTTCGATGCGGGTAATAAAAATAGGTTCATTGAAAATACCTTTATTGGCAAACACACTCATGGCCCCTACCATTTCATAAAGGCTGAGATCGCATGATCCCAAGGCAATGGAATAAACCGCGGGGATATCACTTGTCACGCCCATCTTATGGGCCATGGAAACCACGGCTTTGGGAGAGTATTTTTTGATGAGCTGACCGGAGACCCAGTTGTTGGAATTGGCCAAGGCCCATTTCAGGGTAACCATTTGACCACGCCTTTCGTCACTGGCGCTTTCCGGAGCCCAGACTTGTCCGTTTCCAAGATCTATCACAGGCTGAACATTGGGATATCGGGCACAGGGGGATTCGCCTTCCTGCATGGCCAGGGTATAAAGGAAGGGTTTGAAAGTAGAACCCACCTGCCGTTTGCTGAGTTTGACATGATCGTATTGAAAGAATCGGTAATCAATGCCTCCGACATATGCTTTCACATAACCACTATGAGGATCCATTGACATCAGTCCAGCCTGTAAGAAAAATTTATAATACCTAATCGAATCCATCGGACTCATCAGGGTATCTATTTCTCCTTTCCATGAAAAGACCTTCATCTTGACGGGAATTTTAAATTCCGCATAAATTTCTTCATCACTGGCGCCTGCCGATTTTAAATGGTAATACCGGTCACTCCTGCGCATAGCCTGTAATAAAAGGTTCTGGATTTCTTTCTTTTCAACGTTTTTTTCGAAGACAAAAGGTGCATTGGGTTGTCCTTTCCAATGGGCAAAGAAGGAAGGCTGAAGTTCATTCCCGAGATATTGCCTGACCGCTTGTTCGGCATATTCCTGTAATTTATAGTCAATGGTGGTATAAATCTTCAATCCATCCTTATAAAGATTATAGGGGGTACCATCTTCCCTTGGATTAGCATTGCACCAGTCGGCCAGAACCATGCGCAGGTATTCTCTGAAATAGGTTGCGATTCCTGCCGTATGATCCTGAATGCGGTAATTAGTCATATCCACAGGAATCATTTTTAAGGAGTCCAGCTCTGCCTGGCTGATATAACTGTATTTCTGCATCTGGCCCAGCACGGTATTCCGGCGATCAAGGGCCCTGCCCGGATTTCTTACAGGACTGAACCAGGTGGGGGCCTTCAGGGTGCCAATCAGAATGGCTGCTTCTTCAGGGCCAAGTTCATCAGGGCTTTTATTGAAATAGGTTCTCGCGGCTGATTTTATGCCATAAGACTGACTCCCAAAATCAACAGTGTTAAGGTACATGGAAAGGATTTCGTCCTTGGAATAATTCCTTTCAAGCTTGATGGCGGTAATCCATTCCTTGAATTTAATCATTACGGTTTCCCAGAAAGTACGGTCTTTCTTCCGGGGAAAAAGATTTTTGGCGAGTTGTTGGGTGAGGGTACTCCCTCCTCCTTTTGAGGAGTTGGTTAACATCCCCCAGGCTACCCTGAAAATAGCTTTGATGTCAATCCCTGAATGCTCGTAAAACCTACTGTCTTCAGTGGCAATAAGGGCATTGATCACATTGGGGGATAAATCCTGGAATTGCGTATTCGAACGGTTTTCAATATAATATTTGCCAAGCAACTTTCCATCGGCTGAAAACACTTCAGAAGCCAGATTACTTTTCGGATTTTCCAGTTCTTCAAAGCTGGGCATCTTGCCAAAAAATCCATAGGTTATCCCGATAAAAAAAAGAACCGTTAAAATCACAAGAATACAGTATGAGATCCAGAAACCCAGTAAATATTTCCGACTATTGTTTTTCGGGGTTCGGTGTTGCATTTCCTGTAATATTGGAATATGTGTTATGCTCATTTTTCTATTCGTAAACCAACATCCTCAATACCTTTAAGTTCAGGAACCCTCATCGCTTGTTCCAGTTCAAACCAGTACACTCCCTTTTCACGGAAAGAAACGCCTTTTTTAAGGAGAAACCGGTTGAATTTTACACTTCCGACACCTGAACCCAGCCACCGTCCATCATAATCTGCTAAAAGACATTCCAGGGTGTCTTTTGCTTTATGGCCATCGGGGAAAGTTGTTTGCAAAAAGAGAAAAAGATTGCTGTAAGGGTAGTCCAATGTATTTCTGATATTCAGGTAAACATTGTAAGTCAAGGCCGTATCTGTAATGGTGGCTTGAAAAGACACCTTATTGCCTGCACTCCAAGTTTTGTTTGGAATTACCCTGTTTTCTTCAAAAAGACGATTAGAATCACAAGCGGTAACTGTGGTGAAAAGAAGGATCAGGAGAAATATGTTTTGTTTCAGCGATTGGAACATATTCATAAATGATCAAAACGGGTTAGCTCATCCTGACCAAGGCCATTATCAATTTCTGTCTTTTTCTCTGTTATCCTGGCGAAATCTTCAAGTTTCTCAGGAAGGTTTCCATTAAGGTTTTCGTTCAGGATCTGTTTAACGTTGTCCAGCGGAATAGCCATAAGATTTGAAGGATCATTCAGATAACTGTACCACATCAACTTCTCAAAGATATCGGTTTTCTGATGAGCGGCATCTCCCTTTCTGGTCTTCAGTAGAATGTCGGAACTGGGAAAATCTTTCTGGGCGTCTACATAAGTTTCATATTCGTAATTCAGGCAGCATTTTAATTTTCCGCACTGACCGGCAAGTTTTTGAGGATTTAGGGAAAGTTGCTGAACCCTGGCTGCATTGGTGGTGACGGATTTAAAGTCGCTCATCCAGGTTGAACAGCATAATTCACGTCCGCATGACCCGATTCCACCCAGGCGGCTAGCTTCCTGTCTTGCCCCGATCTGACGCATTTCGATACGTACCTTGAATTCTTCAGCAAGGAGTTTAATCAGCTCCCTGAAGTCCACCCTGTCTTCGGCTGTATAATAAAAAACCGCTTTGGTATTGTCTCCCTGATATTCAACATCATTGATCTTCATCTGCAGATTCAGACTGGAGGCTATTTCCCTTGACCGGAACATAGTTTCTGTTTCTGTTTCAACAGCGGCAATCCATTTTTCAATATCAGTAAGACGGGCACGGCGATAAACTTTTTTGATGTCGTCAGCATGGTTAAAAGACTTGTGCTTAAAACTTAAAAATCTCACCATTTCACCTATCATGCTTACGATCCCGATATCATGACCCGGAGAGGCTTCTACTGCAACGATATCCCCCACTGCCACTTCCATTTCAGGGGGCAGACGGTAATAATCCTTTCGGCTGTTTTTAAACCTGACCTCAATGATTTCGAATGGTTTCAGATTCAAGGGCAGGGGAATTGATTTCAGCCAGTCGAAAGAATCAAATTTACTGCAACTATGCTGGAAAAGTCCATCATTTTTATGATATGGCCGGGGAGCATGACAGCACCCACGGCTCAGAAATGGATTGTCTTTAGTTTCCCGGGAAATGCCCTCAGCTTCTTCCATAGTTAAAGTAAAACCCTACAAAGATAGCAAATTAGGTTTAAATTGCTTAACAATTTTCAACGACAGGTCGAGGAAAAGAGTAGGGGTATGGGCATTTCGCTCGATATGAAAAATGGCAGTATTCATAAGATTCGAAAATTCAGGAAGATTTTCTGCAGTAATGAATTTCGAAAATTTCTGAATGAATTCAAGTTCATCTCCTTTAATCCGGGCCGGTATTTTTTTTCTATAAATGATGGAGTTGCAATAGGAAAAAGTCTGAAGTCCATATTGTAGGAAACTTTTTTGCTTTTCTCTTCCCGTTTTAGATATCTCCGTTGAAAAACTTATCAGTTCAGGAATTTTTCCCGCGTGACAATGTAGCATCCATTGCCGGAAAGAAGGATAAAACTCTGCATCCACTTCTTCAAATGGCAGGAACCCGCTAAGCCGGGGAATCCGAACCATTAATGTTCTTGACAAAATGGTCGGGATGACCTGGGAAGGATCATCGCAAACCAGAAGAAATAATGTTTTTTCAGGCGGCTCCTCCAGTATTTTGAGGATTTTTGGTACTGCGGAATGAAATATCCTTTCTGGTAACCAGATGATCATCACTTTGTATTCTGATTCATAGCTTTTATATCCAAGGGTAGTAATGATCTCGCTGCAATCCTCTGCATTGATAATGCCTTGCTTGTTCTCGATCTCAATGGCTTCAAACCATTGCTGAATCGTTACTTCATAAGAATGTTCGATCAGAAACTTTCGCCAGTCTTCCAGAAAATGGTTGCTCAGTGGTTTTTTAGGATTTTTTTTTGAAGTGGATAAGGGGAAAATAAAATGCAGATCAGGATGGATGAGTTTTTGGTATTTGACACAGGATGGACAAACACCGCAGGAATCGGCCCCTAATCTGTGGTTTTCCCCCGAATCGGGGAGGGGACGTGGATGGGTGCAATTGATGAACTGGGCATAAGCAATCGCAAGTGCCAGTTTCCCGCATCCTTCCGGGCCATAGAAAAGCTGGGCATGACTCACCCTTTGATCCAGAACCGTCTGAATTAACTTTCGTTTTATTTCTTCCTGCCCACGAATCTCACTGAATTTCATATGATCTTATGATTGACCATCGTTGATTTCAATTCTTGTGACAAATTTAGCTGATTTTCCTGATTCAGGAGATCCGATTCCCATGCAAGGGATTTTTTTCTGAAGTACCATTTAGGCTGTTTCAATTCCGGTTCATCCTGAATCGGATAATGGAAAATTCTTAAACGCCAATGGAAATCAAATCCGCAGAGTTTGGTCCAATTTTTCACGGCATATTTAAACCGCTTGATTTCTTTTCTCATTCCTCCATTGCAACCGGATAACAATAGATGTACATGGTTTGGCAGGATGATCCATTCCTCAAGCCGGACTTCCTGTTCTTTCTTAGACAGTTTACGGGCTTCAAACTCCACAATCCTACCGATCAGCGAAAGATCTGTTTGCCCGTTGATGATGGATCCGAAATAGGGTCTTCCATTTCGGGTACACAGCGTAATAAATAATTTAGCCATAAGGTTTTTATAGCTTAATCGGTTTAATCCCTGAAAGGTAATACAGGGATGAAATAAACTTAAGGAAAGAGAATCAAATAACTTTGGCACAAATAAATTCCCTGTTCAGTCTTGCGATATTGGAACGGGATATCAGTTTAGGGCATTCTGCTTCGCAGGCGTAAGTATTGGTGCAATTTCCAAAACCAAGTTCATCCATCATCTTAACCATTTTCTTAACTCTTTGCGTGGCTTCAATTTTCCCTTGAGGAAGGAGAGCCAGGTGGGCGACTTTAGCGGAAACGAAAAGCATGGCAGATGCGTTTTTGCAAGCGGCCACACAAGCACCACATCCGATACATGCGGCTGCATCCATCGACAGCTCAGCGGCTTCTTTCCTGACAAGAATATTATTGGCTTCCGTTGCCCCGCCCGTATTGACGGAAATATAACCCCCTTCCTGAATGATTTTGTCAAAAGCAGAACGATCGACCATCAGGTCTTTGATAACCGGAAAAGGTTTGGCACGCCAGGGTTCTACCACGATGGTATCCCCGTCTTTGAATTTTCGCATATGGAGCTGACAGGCAGTAACCGCATCATCCGGTCCATGAGGACGGCCATTGATATACAAGCTGCACATTCCGCAAATCCCTTCCCGGCAGTCATGGTCAAAAACCACAGGGTCTTCACCTTTCAAGATCAATTGCTCATTCAGGATATCAAGCATTTCAAGAAAAGAACAATGAGGAGATATACCCGAAAGAGGATAAGTTTCAAATTTCCCTTTTGCATTGGCATCTTTCTGCCGCCAGATTATTAATGTAAGATCCATATTAAATTCTTAATTCCAAATTCTTAATTTTTAATTATTTATACACCCTCTGCTTAACCTCTATCTCTTCATAGTTGAGTGGTTCCTTATGAAGCCTGAATTCTCCTTCGTTGAGGTATTCCCATGCTGCAACATATTTAAAATCTTCGTCGTTTCTCAAACATTCTCCTTCTTCTGTCTGGTATTCTTCCCTGAAATGACCTCCGCAGCTCTCCATACGGTGAAGGGCGTCCTGAGCGATGAGTTCTCCCAGTTCAAGAAAATCTGCAACCCGGTTTGCTTTTTCAAGTTCAACATTCAGTTCATTGATCCCACCCGGAATTTTCACTTCTTTCCAAAACTCAGCCCGAAGTTTACGAATCAGGTCAATGGCTTTTCTGAGTCCGGATTCATTCCGTCCCATACCGACATTTTCCCACATGATTTTCCCTAATTCTTTATGGAAATGGTCAACGGTTTTTGAACCGGAGATGGAGATCAGTTTTTCAAGTCTTTCCAGGATCTTATTCTCTGCTTCTTCAAACTCAGGTTTATCGGTTGAAATACGGGGAATCTTTATTTCACCGGAAAGATAGTTTTGAATGGTATAAGGCAGGACAAAATACCCGTCGGCAAGTCCCTGCATTAAGGCAGAAGCTCCCAGGCGGTTAGCCCCATGGTCCGAAAAATTGGCTTCACCAGCGGCAAATAATCCCGTTACCGTGGTCATCAGTTCATAATCTACCCAGGTTCCACCCATGGTATAATGTACAGCAGGATAGATCATCATGGGATTCTCATAAGGGTTTTCATCCACGATCTTTTCATACATCTGGAAAAGATTTCCGTAACGTTCTTCGATGACATTCCTTCCCAGACGTCCGATGGCCTCTTTAAAATCAAGAAATACCGCCAGCCCGGTTTCCCCTACGCCATAACCCGCATCACAACGCTCTTTTGCTGCGCGTGAGGCAACATCCCTGGGGACAAGATTCCCATAAGCGGGATACCTGCGTTCAAGGAAATAATCACGGTCTGCTTCAGGAATATCATTGGCTTTAAGCTTACCGAGACGATGGGCTTCGGCATCTTCTTTTTTCTTCGGGACCCAGATTCTTCCATCGTTACGTAAACTCTCGCTCATCAATGTCAGTTTCGACTGATAATCTCCATGAACGGGGATGCAGGTAGGATGGATTTGTGTAAAACAAGGATTGGCCAGGAAGGCTCCTTTCCTGAAAATTTGCCAGATGGCACTGGCATTAGAGCCCATTGCATTGGTGGAGAGATAAAACACATTGCCGTATCCTCCGGTGGCAATCACCACGGCATGGCCAGAATGGCGCTCCAGTTTGCCGGTGATCAGGTCGCGGGCTATGATGCCTCTTGCTTTTCCATCAATGATTACGACATCCATCATTTCATGACGGTTGAATAAGCTGACCGTTCCGAGTTTGATCTGGCGACTCAGTGCCCCGTAAGCACCGAGCAGCAATTGTTGTCCGGTTTGACCACGGGCGAAAAAAGTACGTGAAACCTGAGCACCTCCAAAAGAACGGTTTTCAAGAGATCCGCCATATTCACGTGCAAAAGGAACTCCCTGGGCCACACATTGGTCAATGATGGCATTGCTAACTTCTGCAAGACGATAAACATTGGCTTCGCGGGCACGGTAATCGCCGCCTTTGATGGTATCATAAAATAAGCGGTAAATACTGTCGCCATCATTGGGGTAATTCTTGGCCGCATTGATCCCTCCCTGGGCTGCAATGCTATGAGCCCGGCGGGGACTGTCCTGATAACAGAATATTTTAACATTGAACCCCATCTCCCCAAGCGAAGCAGCAGCTGAAGCGCCGGCTAAACCCGTCCCGACAACAATAATGTCCAGTTTCCTCTTATTGGACGGGTTAACGAGCTTTTGATGATTTTTATAAAAGGTCCATTTTTGTGATAAAGGACCCTGGGGAATTTTTGAATTTAATTCAATCATAACATCTAACGGATAAATAAAAAGTAAATCGGGATGATGATGAAACCTAAGGGAACGATAATGGAATAAATCACGCCAAAAGTCCGGATAAAGGGACTGTATTGCTTGTGTTCCAGTCCCAGCGTTTGAAATGCAGCCTGAAACGCATGGTTGAGATGAAATGCAAGGATGAGGATCAGGAAAATATACAGTATGGAATACAAGGGGCGGGTGAATAAAGCCTGAGCAATAAGATAAAAATCAGGTTCTCCATCAGGGCTGATATTCGGGTTGGATACCCATCCCAGTTTAATGAAATAAAAATTCATAAAATGAAGGATCAGAAAAATAAAAACTACTCCTCCCGTATAAATCATATATTTTGAAAGGAAAGGGGTATAGGTTTTATTGTTGACTTTATACCTTACCGGACGGGATCTCCAGTTCCTGATTTGCAGGATGATGCCCAGGAGTATATGTAATATAAATCCTGCAAAAAGGATGATCTCAAATACTTTGACCACATAGTTGGTTCCCATGAAATGGGCAGCATCGTTGAACCAGCGCCCTCCGTCTTCGCGCAGTAAACATAAATTAATCCCGAGGTGAACCACCAGAAAAACCATCAGAAAAAGACCCAGCAATGCCATCCAAATCTTTTTGGTGATGGAAGAAAATTTTAGAAAAGAAGAATTCATAGCAAGCTTTTAATATATTTGTTCCTTGTATCAAAATTAGAAACTATATTTTTAATTAACTCAATTCCCTGCAAAATTTTCACAATTCAAAACCAATCTAAATTATGTTCCCTTCAAAAGTTTATAGTGATCGCAGAAAAAAATTAAAGGATGAACTATCCTCAGGCCTTGTTCTTTTTCTTGGCAATCAGGAAGTCCCGTTTAATTACCCGGCTAATACTTATGCCTTCCGTCAGGATAGCAATTTCTCCTATTTTTTTGGACTCGACCATCCCGATCTGGCTGGGATCATAGATCTGGATAACGGCACTGACTGGATCTACGGCAATGATGTCGACATTGACGACATCATCTGGATGGGAAAACAACCCAGCATTCAAGATCAGGCGGTCAAAGCAGGGGTGATCCATACAGCCATCCTTCCAGAACTAAATGAGGTGATCCGCAAGGCCCGGGCTCAGGGACGTAGAATCCACTTTGCTCCTCCTTATCGCGGTGAAACCATACAATGGCTTTCCGATCTTTTGTCTGTTCCCCGCCTGGAATTGAAAAACAATGTTTCTGAGGAATTGATACGAGCCATCGTAAAACTTCGGATGAAAAAGGATGCTTTGGAAATCGCTGAGATTGAAAAAATGGTGGATCTGGCTTATGTAATGCATACCACCGCCATGAAAATGGCCAGACCCGGGATGGTGGAACAGGAAATTGCCGGCACCATCGAAGGCATTGCCCTTGCCCAGGGCGGACAGGTATCTTTCCCGGTTATTTTATCGATTAACGGACAGACACTACATAACCACTATCACGGAAATACCCTGGTCGATGGCCGTATGCTTGTCATAGATGCGGGCTGCGAAAACAAACTGCATTATGCCAGCGACATCACCCGCACCGTTCCGGTAGGAGGAAAGTTCAATACCAGACAAAAAGGAATTTATGAAGTGGTTCTCAAAGCTAACCTTGCGGCCATAAAAGCAGTAAGACCAGGAGTTCCCTTCAGGGATATTCATATGCTTGCAGCTACCGAAGTGGCCAAAGGACTGATTGCCTTAGGCATCATGAAAGGCGACCCTGATGAAGCCGTGGCCAGAGGTGCCCATTCCCTTTTCTTTCCTCATGGACTTGGGCATCCGCTTGGATTGGATGTTCACGACCTTGAAGGAATGGGTGAAAACCTCGTGGGATATGATGAAGAAGTTACCCGTAGTAAAGAATTTGGACTGGCTTTCCTGAGGTTTGGACGGAAATTGCAAGAAGGTTTTGTGATGACCATTGAACCTGGAATTTATTTTATTCCGGAGTTAATCGATATCTGGAAATCCGAAAATAAACTGCCGGAATTTATTCATTACGACCTGGTCGAAACCTATAAGGACTTTGGTGGTATCCGAATCGAAGACGATATCCTGGTAACCGCTGACGGTTACCGCGTTCTTGGTAAACCCATCCCGAAAACCGTGAAAGAAATTGAACAATTAATGAATTTGTAAATGATAAAAGGGTTTTATGTCAGTCGTTAAATTTCGTAAAAAGAACATTTTCTTTACAGATGAAGGTAAAGGAAAAGTCATCGTACTCCTTCATGGGTTTACAGAATCTCTTAATATATGGAAACGATTTTCCAAGGCTTTATCAGAGAAATACCGTGTGATTTGTATTGACCTTCCGGGTCATGGGAAAAGTGAATGCCTGGCAGGGTCCCATCCCATGGAACTTCAGGCTGATGTTGTCCGTACTGTTTTAAAAAAGAACAAAATCAAGAATTGCCTGATGATTGGCCATTCAATGGGAGGATATGTTGCCCTCGCCTTTGCCGGTAAATATCCGGATATGCTAAGCGGGTTGACGCTTTTTCATTCCCACTGTTATGCGGATTCCCCTGAAGAACAATCGAACCGTGACCGGACTATGGAGATTGTCAATCAGGATAAATTCAGCTTTATAACCCAGTTTATTTCCGGGTTGTTCCCTCCCGAGTCCAGGGAAAAATATGCCAGAGAGATTAAAAAACTGGTGAAGACGGCAGGGAAAATGTCGAAGGAAGGCGTGATTGCATCTCTGGAAGGAATGAAAATCCGTTCGGATCAGTCAGAATTATTGAAAACGATCCATATCCCCCTGCTTTTTATTCTTGGCCTGAAGGATTCAAGGGCTCCTTTCCCAAAACTCTGGGAAATGATCACTTTGCCGGAAATCAGTCATGCTCTTGTGTTACGGAACTGCGGGCACATGGGATATCTTGAAGCACCACGGGAAACGCTTGCAGCCATTCAGGCTTTTGCAAAAAGCATTCGGTAGATTTTCTCCTATATTTCCATGCTATGAATCTGACGGATTTGATCCAGACCAATTTTTCCAATGACCAACTGATTTGGATTTTACTTGCTTTTTTGGTTGGCCTCATCAGTATCATTTTGTTTGTCCAAAAAAAAATCTTACCAAGCCTTGTACTGTTATTTGTTTCAGGACTCATCCTGAGATTTATTGCTGCCGGACTGGATCCCTTCCTGAATACCTGGGATGAGCAGTTCCATGCCCTGGTGGCCAGGAATATGATGGATTATCCCTTTAAACCCCAACTCCATACTCATCCCGTTCTTGACTTTGATTACCGTGACTGGACAAGCAATCATGTTTGGTTGCATAAACAACCCTGGTTTCTATGGCAGATAGCCTTGTCCATGAAGCTTTTTGGAATCAGTGAGTTCGGACTGAGATTACCGACTGTGGTTATGTTTTCCTTTATGATTCTGCTGATTTTCCGTATCGGTCAACTTCTTGTCAATAAAAAAACAGCCTGGTATGCCGCCTTTTTATATACTTTTTCTTTCTATTTCACTTCCTTCGTAAGCGGGAATCATTTTACCGATCACAATGATGCTGCTTTCATTTTTTATGTCACGCTCAGCTTTTGGTCGTGGTTGGAATTCAGGCGCTCCGGGAAATGGAAATGGGTGATCTTGACCGGACTGTTCGCCGGCATTGCCATTTTGAATAAATGGCTCATCGGAATGACAGTTTACCTTGCATGGTTTACCACCCTGATGTTTCAGAAATCCTTTTGGGCTGATAAGAAAGAATTAATCTCTTTTGCCACAGCTTTTTTTGTTACAGCGCTTGTAGTTTTGCCATGGCAAATCTATATTCTGAACGTTTTTCCTGTGGAAAGCCAATACGAATTCTCACTGAATACCCAACATTTTTTTAAGGCCGTTGAAAACCATGATGGTAATTTTTATTATCATTTCTGGCTGCTGTCATATCAATACGGTGGATTTTTTGTATTGTTCATTTTACTACCCGGATTGTATTATTTTTTTTCTGGAATCAGAGACTACTCCCTTCGCTATGGCATATTATTTATGATGGTTTTCGTCTACCTCTTCTTTACCCTGGCTGCAACCAAAATGCCTATGTTCTGTACCATTGTTTCGCCCTTGATTTTTCTTGGAATTGGAGCAGCACTCGAAAAGGGTGTTAAGTGGATAAAGGAAAGGACGAAGAAAAAAATCTTTCCCTGCTTGCTTGTCCTTTTACTATTTTACCTGGCTTATTTCAACCTTGAAATAAACCGGATTGATGGGGATCACTCTGTGAAACAATCACATTGGGGCATCAGAAGGCTGGATGCAATGGTGGATAAATATGTCGCGGCCCGGATTGCAAAAGATGATGATGTTGTTTTCAATTGCGGTGGTTATAATGCCATCATGTTCATGTTTTACAGCGGGAAGACAGCATATGGGAATTACCCTGACTTAGAACAATACCAGAAATTAAAAGAAAAAGGAATTCCAATGGCTGTTTTTGTTGACTCCCGCTACCCTGATTATCTGGCCAGGGATAAAACAATAAAGAAGTTGTTTCCTGCCTTGATTCCTTTCTGAGATTCCGGGACTTGGACTATGTATAAAAATGCATTTCCATGATGTAACGGAAAACCTTATCCGGGAGAAAGTATTGCATATTTTTCCCGTTTTTGATGCTTTCTCTGATAAACGACGATGAAATGGTAATCAGCGGAGCGGGGATACAGATAAATGAAGGATGCTCATCTTGTTTTCCGTCATCTTCATCAACCCGTGGATAAACATAAAACTTATAATGATGGAGCAAAACCTGCCAGTCCTTCCATTTTTTAAAGGTGAAAATCTGATCTGAACCAATAATGGGAGTGAAATCAAGAGAAGGATATTTTTCTGCTAAACATTTAAGGGTGTCGATGGTATAAGAAGGTTTTGGCAATTTGAATTCTATCCCGGATGCGCGGAAACGAAGATCTTCGCCGATGGCAAGTTCCACCATGGCCAGACGATGATGACCATCCAGCAGGCTTGATTCTTCCTTGAGGGGATTATGGGGAGAAACAACAAACCAGACCTGATCCAGGTCAGTGAATTCGACCATATAGGAGGCAATCATCATATGACCGTTATGGATGGGGTTGAAAGACCCAAAAAACAAACCGATCCTCTTAGGTTTTTTCATTTTAAAAACAACTTAACCATTTCGATGGCAGACTTAAAACTCTGTCCCAGATCAGCATTAACGATGATTCGATCGAAACGCGAAGCATAACTTAACTCCAACTCAGCTTTCTGTATCCTTTTTCGAAAACTATCTTCCGATTCAGTGCCCCGGTTCTGTAAACGGGAAGCCAAAATTTCAACGGAAGGAGGCTGAATAAAAACGGCCAGGGCTTTTTCACCAAAGTATTTTTTCAGGTTCAGTCCTCCCTTAACATCTACATCGAAAACGGGAATCTTTCCCGATTTCCAGATGCGTTCCAATTCTGATTTCAGGGTGCCATAAAAACTTCCCGGATAGACCTCCTCCCATTCTGCGAATTCATCACGGGAGGTCTTTTCACGAAAAGCGTCGGAAGTGATGAAATAATAATCTTTTCCGTCCTGCTCATTTTCCCGGGGTGCGCGGCTGCAGGCAGAAATGGAAAAAGTCAGGTCTGGGAGCTTTGCCAGTAAATGTTTGACAATACTGGTTTTTCCTCCTCCCGAAGGTCCTGAAACAATGATCGCCTTGTTCCCATTCTTGCATTTTTGCATTGCTTTCATTCTTGCATTATAGTATATTCCCAAGTTGTTCCTTGATTTTCTCCAGCTCATCTTTCATCTGAACCACAATTTTCTGGATTTCAGCATCACCAGCTTTGGATCCGAGGGTGTTGATCTCTCGACCCATTTCCTGGGTGATAAAGCCCAGTTTCTTTCCCTGTGCCTGGTCTTCATTCAGCGTTTCAAGGAAGTATTGGCAATGTTTCAGCAATCGAACTTTTTCTTCTGTGATGTCAAGCTTTTCAAAGTAATAAATCAATTCCTGCTCAAAGCGATTCTGGTCAGGAATAGAACCATTGAGGTCACCGGAATATTTTAAAAAATCTTTTTTCAGACGTTCCCTGAGATCACTTATCCTTTGTTTTTCATGAGGATCAATATCATCCAGAAGCTTCAAAATGGACTGAACCCTTGTTAAGATGTCTTCTTCCAGCACTTTTCCCTCCTCCTGTCTGAAATGATCCACCTGCTCCACGGCCTGATTTATCCCTGCCAGGATGGCTTTCCAGTCATTTTCTGTCATTTCCTCACGAGTGGTTTGCAGAACATCAGGAAATTTCATAACCAGAGGAAGCAATCCCCCCGAATAGCGGTCGCGTAACTCCTTTTTTAATGCTTTTAGCTCGGTATGATATTTTTTGGCCAGTGAATGGTTGATGGAATATAAAGAGGATTCTCCTGAATCCTCCGTGAAAATGAAAACATCGATCTTGCCACGTTCCAGGCGTTGGCTGATCAGGGTTCTAACCTCAGGTTCTTTGTTTCTGAAAAAGCCGGGCAACTTCAGGGAAAGGTCTGACTGTTTGCTGTTTAAAGTTTTAATTTCAACGATCAGCTTTCTGCTAGGTGTTTCAACCACAGCCTTGCCATATCCGGTCATCGACTTGATCATAATTTTTTTAAGCAAACTTAAACATTTTTAAACATTTCATCGTTATTCCCTTGAAAGGAAGTAAACCTTATATTACCTTTACCTAATGAAATATTTAGTCATCGACGATACCCTGAAGTTCTATAACCAGATGCTGCATGACATTGCTCAGGCCAGACACTATATTTATTTGGAGACGTATAAGTTTTCGAACGATCATATGGGGGTTCGTTTTCGTGATGCCATTACACGGAAAGCAAAAGAAGGGATAGCTGTAAAATTGCTGATCGATTCCTGGGGAAAAGGTCCGATTTCCGAAACTTTTTTTTCGGATTTGATTCAATTTGGCGGGGAAGTAAAATTTTTCGAAAAAATTAAAATCAATACTGACCTCTTTACCCGGGGTCACCGCCGTGATCATAGAAAAATACTGGTCATCGACGATCAGATCAGCTACATCGGATCGGCCAACATTACCGGATATAATCTGAATTGGCGTGAACTGTCGATCAGAATCAACGGAGAATTGACCCTTGCCTTGAAAAAAGTATTCCTGGAGAATTTTGAAGCGTTCAACCCGTATATTATCTCCAAAAAAGTGACTTATACCAGGGCCATAAAAATCGGGGATTTTGAGATCATCCGTGATGTCCCTTCCATGTCCCTGCAAAGGCTGAGGAAGAAATACACCCGCATGATACGCGGAGCACATTCTTCCATCGTAATCGAAACCCCATATTTCCTGCCCGGTTTCATGTTGCGCAAAGCGTTGATGGAGGCAGGGAAAAGGGGGGTGGATGTGAAAGTCATCATGCCTAAGCATTCCGATGTGAAAATGATCGATATTCTCAGGAATAAATACCTTGGGATGTTGTCTAAATCCGGCGTAAACCTCCTTTTTTTTGTGCCCTACAATCTTCATGCTAAACTTCTGTTGATCGATAACAGTATTTTTTCAATTTCTTCTGCTAATTTTGACTATCGGAGTTTCCGCTATCAGTATGAAATTGCCCTGATCGGGAAAGAACCTGAAGTGCTTCATCAACTTCAGGATCATATCCGGGAAACAATTAGAAACTCCGAAGCCTTCGATTATGAACAATGGCAGAAACGAGCCTTGATCGAAAAGATATTTGAGTGGTTTTTACTTCCTTTCCGTCACCTTTTCTGATCCTGAAAAACCCTTGTTTTGTTTTTATTTGAATTGACCAGGTAAACACCAAGAAAGATCAACAGGGCAGCCAGTGCTTTTGCCCAGGTTATTCCTCCTTGCCCAAGAGTCAAAGAGAACAAGGTGGCGATAAGCGGTTGTAAATAACTGTAATAGCTGACTACTGTTGCCGTGACGGTTTTCAGGGCAAAATTAATAAGCAGGTAGGCTACAAAGGTGTTCAGAATAATGATGTAGCTGATTCCCAGCCAGGATAATAAACTGATCTCACGAAAATTGATATCGAGGGTGGGTTTGATGGAGAAGGGCAATATGAAAAGAAAACCAAAAAAAGAAACCCATTTCAGGATGGTGGTTGTATGATATTTTCCGATAAGGGGTTTGATCAGAACAAGGTATAAGGCATAAAAAATCATATTCAACAGGATCAGGATATTTCCTAGAACATGATCCGCGTTAAAAGTAAAACTTCGGCCATTCAATACAAGGATTATCACCCCGGAAGCACCCAGTAAAATTCCTACTGCTTTTTCCCGGGTCACTTTTTCTCCAAGGATAAGGCTGGCAAATATTATCACAAAGACAGGATTGAGCACATGAATCAAAGAAGCATCCACCGGTGTGGAAAGGTTCAACCCTTCATAAAACAAGCTCTGGTTCAGGGCAAATCCGAATATGCCGCAGACAGCTAACATCAGGAGGTCTTTTTTCTTAACTTTTTCTGGGACAAAAAGACGCTGAAACAGCCAGAAAATTATCAGGCCTCCGAGCAAACGGATAAAAATAAGCTGCATAGGGGAAAGCACATCCGGCATGAGTGACTTTACGATGTTGTACGCCATGCCGAATATGATGGTTGTACAGAGAAGCGCAAGATGTGCACGCCGGGTTTGGTTCATGGTGGCAAAGGTATAAAAACAAAAGGCGACCCTCCTGGTCGCCTCATGTTTTATCCTTAAGCAGCTTTGTTTTATGAAATTTTAATTTCTTTTTTAACTTCAACCCTGGCTTCTTCTTTCTTTGGTAAATCAATTTTCAGTATGCCATTGCTGTAGTCAGCCTGGATTTTTTCCATATCAATGGTTTTGGGCAAAGTAAAGGAACGGGCAAAGGAACCATAATGAAATTCCTTGCGGGTATAATTCTTTCCTTCTTCATTCTTAAGATCTTCAACCTCTACGCTGATGGTCAGAATGTTGTTCTCAAGATTGATTTTAAAATCCTCTTTGTTCATGCCAGGTGCAGCAATTTCAAGTTGGAAAGAATCCGTGTTTTCAATGATATTGGCGGCCGGATCACAAGCCCGTTTACCAAAAAAATCCGCCATATCGTTGTCAAAGAAATTATTCACAATATCTGCCAAAGGATTTCTGTTGTGCCATTTAATGAGTGTCATTGTTTGGTCCTCCTGTTTTTTAAGTTTGACTTTATATTGATGATCAGCAACGCTCAATTTCTGTACCATCAAAAAAAACCGATAGACGCCGGAAAATTTGGCATAATTTTTATGCATTTTTCGGTCAATTTGACACAAACGAGGGGGGGGAATGGATTAATCGTTAATCCGTAGAGAAGAAAGATATCGTCTGTAAATCAGGCCATTTATCCACAGTGTAAATACTTCCCGACCAGTTTCATTATCTCCTCTTCATTATTCTTGATGGATTCTCTGAGTTGCTGGTCATTGAAACCTTTCAGGTAACAGATCAATCCGTCGATGATCTTATGCGGGAAGACTTCATGGGCTTCGTAGATTCCCCGTTGTTTTTCAAGGAACTCTGCAGATTGGACACAGGAACATGGAAGTTGTTTCAACTGGTTTACCCTGGATTTATATTTTTCTTCAAAAATATTGACATCGACATAGGTTTGTTTGGCTAATTCAAGGGCATTGTCCATTTCAAGGCCATGACGGGCAGCCACGGTCAACCCGGCAAACAGCAGGTATATGTCTGCAGAACCGTCAGGGCATCTGAATTCCACGGTCTGACGGCTGCCAAAACCTTCCTGGGTATCATGTTCTTCCGGGTTGGCATCGGTGACCATACTGTGTTTGCTTCCCCATCCGAGGGGAACGCGAACCAGCACAGAGCGGTTGCGGTCGCCCCAGCATATGTTTGTGGGGGCTTCCTGGTGGGGAACAAGGCGGAAGTAGCTGGTTGGGATCATATTTCCAAAAGCAGTGAGCGATTGGGATAGATCAAGATAACCGGCAATGGCCTTTTTGGCAGTATCGGATAATATTCCGTCATCTAGCATCACGCTGTGACCTTCTTTCATGAGCCGGGTATGTACATGCAAGCCGCTTCCGGCTTTACCAGTAGTAATTTTCGGTGCAAAAGTTACGGTAACACCATGTTTATAAGCCAGAGAACGTAATATCCACTTGGCGATCATCAATTGATCGGCAGCCTCCTCGAGGGCAACAGGTGTAAACTCAATTTCATTCTGTTCATAAGAAAAGCCTGATTCTGAGAAATTCCCGACTTCAGAATGACCGTACTTGATGAATCCGCCGCATTGTCCAATCGCACGCATCGCTTCTGTCCGGAGTTTTTCCCATTTGCAAAACGGAGAGGATTCATGATATCCCCTTTGATCAACGGCGTGAAACAATGGATCTTCCGGGCTGATGATATAATACTCCAATTCTCCCATCACTTCAAAGTTATACCCGGTTCTCTGTTTCAGTATCTCGTGCGACTTACGCATGATGTACTCCGGAGAATTATGAAAGGGCGATCCGTCTTTGTCATAATAGGAGCATAGGATATCTATTGCCGGTATTTCTGAGAAAGGATTCACGAATGCGGTACGGTACCTGGGAATGACATAAAGATCAGAAGATCCGGCCTCTACATAATTCGGAAACAGGCTGGATCCATCTACCCTTTCTCCGGCACTCAGGATGCTGTCGAGATGGGATCGGTCTTTGATGATGAAATTCAGGGTTTTCAGCCGGCTATCTGCAGCGGAATAGCGGAAATTGATCATCTGTATCCCATGGGCTTCAATAAAACGGATCAGATCTGCTTTACGGAAATCGGATGAGGGTTTGTCAAGAAATTTAATCAGCGGGTTGGGGTTAAGTAACAAGGATTCGTTCATGATGGTAAATGAGATGAAACATTGATTAATGGACAAAAATAATAATTATTCTTAATTTTGAGCAATAATCCATATCCCATAACGATACATGTCCTCAAACCTGAATGAAATTGTTTTTTTCTCCGCCTTCATAATCTTCATTTTGTCGATGCTTTTAATGGATCTTGGCATATTCCAGAAAAAAAGCCATGCCTTGTCATTCAGGGAATCACTGGCCTGGACAATACTGTGGGTGGGAATTTCCTTTGCCTTTTATCTGTTAATCCGCTATCACGGGAACTGGATTCATGGAAGTGATACCCTGGAGGAACTCCAGATGCGCATCCAAACCTATAAACATCCCATCAGGATCGATGGATTGACCTTACAGCAGGCTACAGACCTCTATAATAAAAACCTTTCGCTGGAATATCTGACGGGTTACCTTATCGAATATTCCCTTTCTGTGGACAATGTATTCGTGATTATCATGATCTTCTTTTCCTTCAAAATTGCTCCCAAGAACTTTAAAAGGATATTATTCTGGGGCATTCTAGGCGCCATGGTGATGCGGTTTGCTTTTATTTTTGCCGCTAGCGCATTGATCCAACGTTTTGCATGGTTTCTTTATGTTTTCGGGGGCTTATTGATAGTTATAGGGTTAAAAATGGCGTATGAATTTCTAATTTCTAAAAAAGAAGAACACATTGATACCGAAAATCATTTTATTGTCAGGCTGGTTGCTCGCTTTTTCAGGGTAAGTCATGACACTCAAGCTGACACCTTTTTTATCCGAAAAAACAATAAACGCTATGTTACTCATTTGTTCATCGTTCTGATGATTATTGAATTCACCGATGTTCTTTTTGCTGTTGACTCCGTTCCTGCAGTTTTTTCTGTTACCCAGGATCCTTATATCGTGTTTTTCTCTAATATTTTTGCCATTCTGGGTTTGCGTTCTCTTTTCTTCCTTATCATGGATGTAATGAACCGCTTTCATTATCTGAAAATCGGGCTGGCGGTTTTGCTTACTTTCGTGGGCGTGAAAATGCTGATCCATGATATAGCAAGAATATCTACCAATCATTCTCTGATCATCATTGCTTCCATTCTTGCGCTAAGTATTCTGGCTTCAGCCATTCGGAATCTGATCATCAAAAAGCCCCATAGTCCCGGATGAAAAAAAAACAGGAAGAATTCCTCGAAAACCAGGAGATAGAAATCCGACTTGTAGAAGAAGCTATCTTTGAAAAATACGGATATGATTTTCGCCATTATTCCCAGGCTCATATCAAAAGAAGAATTCTGAACCGCTTTGCGCATTCAGGATTGAAAACGATTTCTGAAATGATCCATGAGGTCATCTACAATCCGAAATTTGTTGATTTGTTACTCATGGATCTTTCCATCACTGTTACTGAAATGTTCCGGGATCCCACGTTTTATAAATCCTTACGGGAAGAGGTTATCCCTTTGATCAGGAAATACTCATTTATTAAAATTTGGCATGCAGGATGCTCGAGCGGAGAAGAGGTTTATTCCATGGCCATTTTGCTGAAAGAAGAAGGGCTGTACAATAAAACCCAGATTTATGCCACCGACTTCAACCCGATGATCATCCGCCAGGCAAAAGAAGGCTTTTACCCAGTCAACAGGATGAAAGAATTTACCCTGAACTATCAAAAATCAGGAGGAAAAGGGTCTTTTTCAGATTATTATACTGCCAATGATGAAAAAGCAAAATTATTGGAAACACTGAAGAAAAATATTGTTTTTGCCACCCATAATCTGGTGACCGACAGTGTCTTTGCAGAAGTAAACCTCGTTATTTGTCGTAACGTATTGATCTATTTTGATCGTCAGCTCCAGGACAGGGTGATACAGCTTTTTGTAGACAGTCTTCCAGGCGGTGGCATTCTATGCCTGGGATCAAAAGAAAGTCTTCAGTTTTCGTCACATTATCCTGATTTTGATCCGCTGAACGGGAAAGAAAAGATCTATATCAAAAAAAATCATTCATCACCCTTTCCCTCATGAGTGCAGGAAATCAATATCAGGCGGTAGTGATCGGATCTTCGGCGGGTGGCCTGAATGCCTTAAAGAAATTGTTTATCCGGCTGAAAGCAACATTCTCCCTGCCGGTGATCATTGTACAACATATCAGCCCGGATGCAGACAACTACCTTGTACATATCCTTAATGATCAGCATAAAATCGAGGTCATGGAAGCCGAAGAAAAAATAAAACCGGAGCCCGGGAAAGCTTACGTGGCACCTCCCAACTATCATTTACTGATAGAGCCTGATCGGACTTTTTCTCTGACCATCGATGAAAGGGTTAATTATGCGAGACCTTCCATTGATGTCCTATTTGAAACCGCAGCAGATGCTTATCGCGATCAGCTCATCGGCATCATCCTAACGGGGGCCAATAACGATGGAAGCAAAGGGTTAAAAAGGATTAAGGAAATGGGGGGCATTACCATTGTTCAGGACCCTGGTACGGCAGAGGTTGACTCCATGCCTTGCGCCGCCATTCGTGCGCACAAGGTGGATAAGATTCTAACGATAGAAAAAATAGCTGACTTTCTGAACTCAATGCAATCGTAATGTAATTTTGTCGCTACTTCTTACCTGTTATGATAGTATTTCTCGAGTAATTTTTGGGCTGCCTGGTAAGGATTGACTTTTCCCCCGGAAATTTTTTCTTCCAAGACCATGAGCTCAGACTGGATGTCTTTTCGGGAAAAAAAATGATGTTTCAGTCCTTCTTCGATTGTTTCCATCAGAATCTGTTTGTTCTGTTCTCTTCTTTTATGGATAAAAAAACCGCTCTCACACATCATGCGGTGATGCTTCTGGATAATATTCCATGTATTGTCTATCCCCATTTTGGTTCTCGACGAACAGATGTCGGCTAAGGGAATCCAGCCGGATGCTGATGGGGGAAAAAGATGGAGGGCATGGGCATACTCTGCTCTGGCCGTTTTGGCTTTGAGCAGATTATCTCCATCGGCCTTGTTGATGATAATGGCATCTGCCATTTCTATAATTCCCCGCTTGATGCCCTGCAATTCATCTCCGGCTCCCGACAGCATCAGCAATAAAAAGAAGTCCACCATGGCATGAACAGAAGTTTCAGATTGCCCCACTCCGACGGTTTCGACAAAAATCACATCGTAGCCTGCAGCTTCACATAAGATTATGGTTTCCCTGGTTTTACGGGCAACGCCGCCCAGTGAACCTGCAGAGGGAGAAGGGCGGATAAAGGCATTCGGATCAACAGCCAGTTCTTCCATTCTGGTTTTATCTCCCAGAATGCTGCCTTTGGACAGTGTACTGCTGGGATCTATGGCCAGTACGGCCAGTTTATGGCCCTGGGCCGTTAAATGGGTTCCCAGGGCTTCGATAAAAGTACTTTTCCCCACACCCGGGACCCCTGTGATGCCGATACGAATGGAGGTAGACGGGTGGGGTGGGAAGGATTGAGAAGGTGATGGGGGAGTTGGATGTTTTATGTCGGATGTCGGGGACTGCCGATGGGCGTATGCCGACTGATATTTCAAACAGGCATCAATGATTTCCTGGGATTTTTCCTGGTCTTTGTGGAGAGAACTTTCCACCAGGGTAATGGCCTTACTTAGGATGGTTCGGTTCCCTGAAAAAATACCGTTGACATACTCCTCAACCGATAATTTTTTTACCCTTTTTGATTTCAGTTTACCCACCAACTCAGCATTGATCTGTGAAGGTTGTTCAATCCCATCCATCACGTTCAGCGCCGATTTTATCTGATTTTCTCCCATGGGTTAGTGACATCTGCTGTTTTTTACCTGTCATTTGTGATATGCTCGTTCAAAGGTATCAATTTTTTCTGCAGTTATGCTAAAAGCTTCCCGAATAATTTTCTATCTTTGCAGCCCCAAAACTCTCCGTAGCTCAGTTGGTAGAGCAATTGACTCTTAATCAATGGGTCGAAGGTTCGAGTCCTTCCGGGGAGACCA
>CAYSAU010000019.1:0-66736 GCA_964429135.1 uncultured Prolixibacteraceae bacterium
GGGCACTGTCTCAGCCACGAGCTCGGTGAAATTGTAGTTCCGGTGAAGATGCCGGATACCCGCAACGGGACGGAAAGACCCCGTGAACCTTCACTATAACTTTACATTGACTCTGGATAAACAATGTGTAGGATAGCTGGGAGACGGTGAAGCGGCTTCGCTAGGAGTCGTGGAGTCAACCTTGAAATACCAGCCTTTGTTTATCTGGCGCCTAATCCCTCGCGGGAGACAGTGCATGGTGGGTAGTTTGACTGGGGTGGTCGCCTCCAAAAGCGTAACGGAGGCTTTCAAAGGTACCCTCAGCACGCTTGGTAACCGTGCGTAGAGTGCAATAGCATAAGGGTGCTTGACTGTGAGACCAACAAGTCGATCAGGTAGGAAACTAGGACATAGTGATCCGGTGGTTCCGTATGGAAGGGCCATCGCTCAAAGGATAAAAGGTACTCCGGGGATAACAGGCTGATCGCTCCCAAGAGCTCATATCGACGGAGTGGTTTGGCACCTCGATGTCGGCTCGTCACATCCTGGGGCTGAAGAAGGTCCCAAGGGTTCGGCTGTTCGCCGATTAAAGTGGCACGTGAGCTGGGTTCAGAACGTCGCGAGACAGTTCGGTCCCTATCTGTTGTGGGCGTTGGAAACTTGAGGGCACCTGACTCTAGTACGAGAGGACCGAGTTGGACAGACCGCTAGTGCATCTGTTGTGGCGCCAGCTGCATCGCAGAGTAGCTACGTCTGGATGAGATAAGCGCTGAAAGCATCTAAGCGCGAAACTTAGCCCAAGATGAGGTTTCCTTTAAGGGTCGTCGTAGACCACGACGTTGATAGGCTGCAGGTCTAAAGGCAGTAATGTCAAAGCCGAGCAGTACTAATTACCCGTTAACTTTCTTCTAAGTATCAGTCTCATGACCTATTGTTGTATTTTCTTTCTTTATATGTCTTTTTGATATTTAAGATCTTACGGTGACTATAGCAGTGGTGATCACCTCTTCCCTTTCCGAACAGAGTCGTTAAGCCCACTAGCGCAGATGGTACTGCAGTCTTTGTGGTAGAGTATGTCGTTGCCGATCTTTTCTAATCCCGGTTTTTTTTAAACCGGGATTTTTTTTTGCCTTACTCCCGGATGCACTTTGACACGCTTTTTTCTTACTTTTGCCTCTGATTCATGAATCCCACGATGTTCAAACAAATCCTAATCTGCTTCTTCCTTACCCCTTTGCTCTTCCCCTGCACTGGTTATTCTTCCTCCCCCACCGACTCCACAATTAAACCTCCCAAAAAAGATTCAACCTACGTCTCCTTCTTTTACCATAATTTCGAAAAATTCGGCCTCCTCGATTTGAAATCCAATGATACTGCCCTGGCGGGATTCCAGGATTATGACCCACTCTATCGTCATGATCATTTTTCATCCAGCCTGGGCAATATCGGACAAAATTATCGTAAACTCAGCCTTCCTTCTACCCCTAGAGCCAGCGGATTCGATTACGGAATTCATACCGCTGATGCCTATCTATACCAAAATGACAGCGTCAGGTATTATAAGGTATTTAAAACTTTTACCGAATTAACCTATGTCCAGGGCGCTAAAAAAGAACAGAATTTCCATGCCATTTTCAGCCGTAACCTGTATCAAAGCCTGAACCTGGGTTTCGATTTCAGGGTTAGCAGTTCACCGGGAGCCTATCAACGACAAAAAACCAATCATATTAATTTTGTTCTGACAACCCAGTACTTTACAAAAAATAAAAGATATGGCGTCATCGCCAACTTCCTTTTCAATCGCTTGCGAAATTATGAAAACGGAGGTATTCAAAACGATAGCCTGTTTGAAAATAATATTGAAACCAACCGCTCCACTATCTCGGTAAACCTGCAAAAAGCCCAGAACCGGGTTAAAGAAACAGGTTTTTATATGAAACATTATTTCGACCTGACCCGACACCTAAAAAATAAAAATGATACTGTAGTAGCAGGTAAAAAAAATATTGAACTGGGGAGGATCACATACAGTTTCCATTATAACCGTCAAATTCAGAACTATATTGATGCCCAGCCAAAAAGCGGGTTCTATGACCACATCTATCTGGATACTCTCCAAACACTCGACTCCATTGCCATCACAAAAATCGTCAACGAGATTTTCTGGAGTAATCCCAGTTACAATAAAGAAAAAAGATACCGTGTTATACAATTAGAAGTCGGTTTACGCCAGCAATATTTTGAAGTTTCCTTCCACCAGCAGAAATATTATTTCCTGCAATATGTACCTACCGCGAACTTCTCTTTCCAGCCATTCGAGAGTTTCCGCCTGGATGCCAGGGGTGATTTTGTTTTCGGAGATTACAATGAGGGGGATATGAGCCTGAGGGTACAACTTTCAACTATATTGGGGAAAACAAAAAAAAACCTGGGGGTTATCACTTTACTGGGTAACTATGCACTGCAGAAACCAGGATGGTACTATGAGCATTTTCTGGGAAACAACTTTAAATGGGATACCACATGGAAACAACAGGGTTTGATCTCCGGAGGCTTTAATTATCGCTGGAAATTTATCAACGCAGGTTTCGCGATCAGCCGAATCAATAACTATGTATACCTGGACACTACCGCTTCCCCACAACAATTTACCAAACAATTTGGTTACATATATACCTACCTGAACGGAGAAATCGACCTCTGGCGATTCAAACTCCAAGCCCAACTGGCTTATCAGACCATTCAGGGAACCACCGTTTTACGTTTACCTGCTTTTTTAGGTCATCTGAATGTTTACTACTCTCAGTCTTTATTCAGAGGTGCAGCCCTTTTACAACCAGGACTCAGCTTTTTCTATAACTCTTCCTATTATGCCAATGATTACATGCCGGCCACTCGCTCTTTTTATCTTCAGGATGTAAAAGAAATTGGAAACTACATCTACATGGATGTCTTTATCAACTTAAAGATCCAAAGAGCCCGATTTTTCATCATGTATTCACACTTCAACGCCAGTTTTATGGGGTATTCATATTATACCGTTCCCCATTATCCAATGCCCGATGGCGCATTTAAATTCGGAATCACCTGGAGGTTTCATGATTGAACGCTGAAACTCAGTAAAAAGAATGTAACCCGGAAGATGGATGGACAGGTAGAGAAATTTAGGATTCCAGCGATTTAAGCCATTTTTCCGGAAGGGATTCTTCATGCTGGTAACAGGCCATTTTACCAGAATACATCACCGCAATGCAATAGTTGGTATGATGACAACCAGAGGAAATGAGTTCTCCGGTCTTTAATTTCCTGATGAAACCAGGATCATGGATGAGGGCTCTCGCCATCTGGAAAAACTCAAACCCTTGAGATAACACATTTTCGATACCCGCAAGGGAAGTCATGCCTCCGACATAAATACAGGGAATGCTTACATTTTTCCTGATTACCAAAGCATCCTCCAGAAAATATCCTTCACTGAATGGTTCAGCTTTCATCAATAGATTACCAAAAAGTCTCAGACCCGGTTTCATCCATTGTTCATGGATAAAATGCGACATCACCTGTACGGGCATCCGACCCCGCATGACATACATGGGAGCGCGGCAAACAAATCCTCCGCTGAGAACCAACCCATGTACCCCTTCACTCTCCAACAATTTCGCCACCTGTATGGATTCATCCAATTCCATTCCTCCCCTGAAACCATCCCGGAGGTTCATCTTGACAACAACCGTCATATCATTACCGGCAGATTTCATCACCTCCCTGATCACCTCAAGCATGAATCTGGATCTGTTTTCGAAAGTCCCCCCATAGGTGTCTTTTCGTTTATTGGTGTAAGGAGACAGGAACTGACTGATAAGATAGCCATGTCCGGCATGCACTTCAATGGCATCGAATCCTGCTTCTCTGGCGAGATTCACCGCAAAACCAAAATCAGTAACCACCTGACGAATATCTTCCTTCGTCATTTTTTTTGGCCAGGTAGGACCAAAAAGATTAAACCCGCCGCTGGGTGAAAAACATTTTCCGCTAAGTGACTTTTTTGCCATTAACCCACAATGCCCAAGCTGAATCGCAACCGCGGCATTCTCCGTGTGAATGGCTTTGGTCAGTAACCTTAACCCGGGAATAGCTTCTTTCCGTAACCATAACTGGTGAGGAAAGGACAAACCGGATCTGGATACCGAAGCATACGCCACAGTAGTCATTCCTATTTCCCCTGCAGCAACGGAACGATGATAGGCAATCAGGTCATCAGAAACGAGGTGGTTTGGGCTCATCCCTTCAAAAGCAGCAGAACGGATGGAACGGTTTTTCAGGGTCAAATGACCGAGTCTGGCGGGAGTGAAAAGAAGATGTGGCATGAATGAAAAATCTCAGAAAAATTTACGAATTTTGAACTTAGAAACCACGAAAATATGAGCTTTATCCCAAATTTCAAAACCATTCCGTTATTTCTGTTTCTTTTTCTTTGTTTTTCTTCCTATGGCCAGGAAAAAGAAAACCCTTACGGACTAAAAATCATTTCGACTTTATCCGAATATCAGGAATCGGTAAAACAAGACACCATCAACAAGCTAATCAATCTGGAACAATTCATCCCCGGTATTAAACTAGACATACGTTATGCCACCGACAACAACTTTACCCGTCACATAGTTTATACCCAAGCTAAAGCATATGCAAGGGTCATGGTGGCAAGAGCGCTTTTAGAAGTTGAAAAGGAATTAAATCGAAAAGGCCTGGGTTTAAAAATTTTCGATGCCTATCGCCCTTACGCGGCCACCTTGCTGTTTTATAAAATTATGAAATCAGCCGTTTATGTCGCTGCACCCTGGCAGGGTTCCCGTCATAACCGCGGTTGCGCGGTGGATGTCAGCCTGATCAACCTGAAAACGGGAGAAGAACTGGAAATGCCCACGCTATTCGATGATTTCACTCAAAAAGCCAGTCCCTCCTATATGGATCTTCCTCCGACTGTAATCAAAAACCGTCAATTGCTCATCAATGTGATGTCAACCCATGGTTTCACTGTTTTTCCGGATGAATGGTGGCACTTTGACTATAAAGGGTGGGAGCATTATGAACTCTTGGATATTTCTTTTGAGGCACTGGAAAATTCTCAATAGGCGATCAGCGATATTGGTAGCTACCTGAAATAGCAAGTTTCTAGTTGATGCCTCTTTGCTTTTTAATTTCTTCGTAAGCGGAATTGATTTTCTGGAATTTTTCAGTAGCCGAACGCTTTATATCATCTCCAAGATTAGCCATTTTATCGGGGTGATGTTTTTTAGCCATCTCGCGGTAGGCTTTTTTCACTTCCTCATTGGTGGCTTCTGGATTTATTTCAAGAACCCTGTATGCCCATCCTGGATCTTTCACGAACATGGCTTTCAGGGAACTAAAATCCCCTGAAGTAATTCCCATATAAGTTGAGACTGTCGAGATCATTTCCAGTTCATCCGGATGATAAATCCCATCGGCAGCGGAAATACCAAATAAATAATGTAGCATCTGAAGTTTCACCGGATAATCCAAGTATTGCCCTGCCTGAATACTGACTTCCCTGATATTTATTTCCTGTTTTAAAATTTCCTTCAGCATCTGGATCAAGCGGTTTCCTTCTTCCTCCCCGAACTGGGAAATAAAAAAACCCCTGACATACTCCAGTTCGGAACGGACAACCTTTTTATCAGCCTTCATGATGGCTGCGGAAATAACCAGCAGACTCAGAGCAAAATCTCCTCTGGGTGACCCCCGGTAAGCATACTTCCCCGTATTCATTCCATCAAGCATGGATCCAAGTGCAATTCCGAGTATAGCCCCTATAGGTCCACCGAAGACCCAGCCAAGCCCCCCACCAATCCATTTACTATAACGAAAACCTTTGCTATTAAAAGAAGTCTTACTTCCACTGGTGTTTTGACTCTGGTCTGTCACATCAGGACCTGTTCCGGATGTCTTTCGTTTTGACATACTGAAAATGGCATAGATAAAAATACCAATGATGATCACCAGAAAAACAACAGATATATCCATTTATTGAATATTTTCCGACAAAGGTAATCCGAACTCTTCGGTCATTTTAATATCCAACTTCTCAAGCTGGCCCAGGATTGGATTATATATTTCAGGAATAACAGGGATATGAACACCCTTGACATGAATTTCACCCTGTAAAATCATGTCTACGGCTATTGCTGCCGGAAGTGCAACGGTACGGGCGATAGAAGTATCAGTAGCAAGGGTACCATAATCAAGCATCCTGGAACGGATGACTTCCTTTCGTCCATCTGAATACGCGGCAAGGAATGTATGCTGCATAACTACCATATCGCGTTCTGCTTGTCCAAGTTCCATTTTTGAAATCATCAGATCCGATGTCACTTCGAATGTTGAATCGATGGTTCGGTTCATCGGGGAATGATCATAAAAGCCCAGCCAGTGAAGCGCTTCAACGGCATACGGATGATCCTGTATCCGGTATCCGGTATTCCGAATCTGTTGGTTCAACAGCTCAGCATAGGTCATACCGGTCATATCGATTTTCTCGTCAGAAATCAAATTGAGCGCTTTAATAACATCCATTGTTTCGCACCAGCCTTTATACCGGAAGGTCCCGCGAAACATGGTCTGTGCTTCCGGAATACAATAAAGTTCTTTATAGGTCAGGGAATCGCGGTTTGGATAAACTTCCATTTCACCTACATTTGGGAAATTAACCTTGAAAGGCCTTTTAAATAAATCTGCAGTTGGAAGGCTTACTGCCTGTCCGTGTCTCAGGTAAACGGCATCATTATTGCCTGCCATAACCACTCCTTTGGGACTCCAGGAAAACTTATATTTAAAAGGATTTTCCGCTGCTTCGGGAGCCGGAAGGGCTCCACAGATGGAATAAAACTCAAGGATAGCTCCTCCTTCATGATGCACTTTGTCTATGATACGCATGGCCGACATATGGTCGATGCCGGGATCGAGTCCACATTCATTCAACAGCATGACACCTTTCTGAACGGCTTCGTCATGAAAGGCTTTCATTTCAGGTTTGACATAGGAAGTCGTTACCATATTTTTCGAATGTTTCAGGCAGTGGCGGGCCACCATGACATGAAAAACATAAGGTAAAAGGCTAACGGTGAGATCATGTTCAGCCACCATGCGGTCAAGCGACAGCTCATCGGTTGCTTCCCAGGAAACCGATTTTCCATTGGGATGCTTGTCGATCATGATATCTGAACGATCAGGTGTGTTGGAGGCTACAGTCAGCCAATAGTTTCTTTTCAGTAGATATTGAATAAGAGGTCGTGCCACCAGGCCTGAGCCAAGAATGAGTACTTTTTTCATGGTTCAATGATTCAGAAAATCTTCAAGGTATTTATAGTCGGGGGTGAGTTCACCCTTATGGAGGATTAAACCTTTCTTAATGGCCCGGGGCAGGTCCAGGTCTTCAAATGCTTCATCAAAATCGGCATCGGCTATGGGTTTCACATAATTTACCAGGACATCACCAAAACCTGCAGAAGCATCACGAGGGAGTTCAGCCGGAAGTATGTCTACAGCCATAATCAGCATTCCATCGCCTTTGTGGCCTGTAGTTATATCCCCTTTCAAAGGGTCATATACATACAATGGTTCTTCAATAATGGCAGGTTTCAAGGTACATTCGATGGAACCTTCCACGTCGCAGCTGATGTCACCAATCACCCTAAGCTTTGGCTGTCCCTTGGCAAATAATTTTTTAAGATACTCCCTGGTGATCAGCCGGGGGTATCGTTTATCCCAATAAATGCAATTGATCAGCATTGACAGATGAGGAACATATTGATCGAATTTACTCTTGTAGTGATGAGGGTTGGCATAATAATCCTGGAGATCGAATTCCTCTCCGTGGATATGTTCCACCAGGTCAGCTTCTTTGAATATAACTTTATAAATAATATTGTCAGGCGTTTTTTTCCTACGGCTGAGCTCAATCAGTTTTTCCGGGGAAATTTCCTTGACTGGAAGTAAGCCGCAGATCTCCTGGGCGCCCTGTGACACATTGCCATATCCAGTAAAACCGATGACATATGGCCTTAACTCATGGGTAATGCCATTTTCAGCAATGATCTGACCGATTCCTGAAATATCTTCCTTTGCCTCTTTCAGGGAATGATATTGATGCGCTTGTTTCAGCCGTGCAAGGTTAGTGAAAAATCCCTGCTCCTTCAGGCGAAGGCCTAAGGCCCAGAGAGCGTTAATCATGCCAGCCATACCTGCATACCTGCCGAAAAAGATCAGTCGTTTTCCTTGTTCATCAATTACCCTTTCATATTCAATCAGGTTGCATTTTAATTCCATCATGCGTTTCAGCATGGACATGTTATAGCGTTGTCCTTTGATTACGTGCGAAAAAAATACATAGGTTTTTTCTGCTTCAAAAAATGTCTCCGGCATTTCTTTCACGCCAAAGATTACCGAACACTTTTTCAGGTCCTTCGCGATTTTCGCACCGGCTTTTAGATATTCATCATCATGAAAGATACGGCGTTCCGAAGTCTGGACAACAATGTCAAGTTTCTTGTGTTTGACAAGCCATTCAACATGTTTTGGTGTCAAGGGAGCCCTGCGCTCGCTGGTGTACTTATCTTCATGCCGAATTCCAATAAAATTGCTCATAGACGGGATAGCTTTGGAGAGAAAGTGCGAAATTATGAAAAAATCTTACATTTGCAGCCTTGTTCTACAAATACAGTTTTAATCGAAAGACAATTTAGCAATTCACCTATACGTTATGAAAAAAAATTTATTCCTTGTAATCATGCTGTTTCCGGTTGCGGTTTTTTCACAACTGACCAACCTGGTTTTTTTCACCGAACAGGGTGAAAAGTTTTCACTGATCATGAACGGTATCCGCCAGAACGATAGTCCTGAAACCAACATCATGATAACCGGGTTACCAGCACCTTCCTATAAAGTCAAGATCATATTCGAAGATCCCAAATTACCACCCATCGATAAAACTTTATATTTCCAGCAGGGGACAGAAACCACTTATAATATTAAAAAAAACAACAAAGGAGAATATGTAATCCGGTTTTTAAACCAGATACCGCTTGCAGAGGTGCTTCCTCCCCCATCCAACCGTCATGTGATTGTTTTTTCTACAGAACCTCCCCTTCCGGTCGGGAATCAGCAAACGCAGGTGACTTCCACTACCATCACCATGCCCGGGTTCAGTACCACTTCCACAACCTCTGTGCAAACCACTACGGTAACGAGCCAGGGAAATGTATATGTGGAAGATCACGGGACGCATGAGAATCCGGTTTATATCATGCCAGGCTATCATGGTCCCGTGGGTTGCCCCCACCCGATCACTGAGCTTGATTTCCGTAAGGTTAAGGAAACCATTTCAGCCAGGACTCTGGAAGACAGCAAACTCACTATAGCCAAGCAGGTTACAGCTTCTAATTGCCTCTTTGCTGCTGAAGTTAAAGAAATTATGATGCTTTTCACGTTTGAAACCACAAGGCTTGAATTTGCAAAATATGCTTATCGCTACACTTACGATATCGGGAATTATTATGTATTGAATGACGCCTTCAAATTCGAATCTTCCATTGAAGATCTCAACGAATTTATTCAGGGAAGATCAAATTAAAAGAAACATTCTCCATGAAAAAATTCCGGAAGGTTTTTTTTAAATGGACTTTATACTGTCTCCTGTTTTTTTTCCTTTCCAGTATTCTGGCAGTGTTTATCTATCGATTCATCAATCCTCCCTTAACTCCGCTGATGCTTTTCCGTCTCGTGGAACAAGCTGCTTCAGGAGAAAACACAAAACTAAAAAAAGACTGGGTCGCACTCGGGAAAATTTCACCCAACCTTCAAATGGCAGTCGTGGCTTCAGAGGACAACCTCTTTTTCCAGCATCATGGCTTTGATCTTGAAGCGATAGAAAAAGCTGCCGAATACAATGCCAAAAAACATGGAAAAAAAACCAGAGGGGCTTCCACTATTTCACAACAAACCGTAAAAAATGTTTTTCTCTGGCCACAGCGTTCCTGGGTCAGAAAAGGCTTCGAAGTTTATTTTACCTTTCTGATTGAACTTTTTTGGAGTAAAAAGCGAATCATGGAAGTCTATCTTAATGTGATTGAGATGGGCCCAGGAATTTATGGCGCTGAAGCAGCCTCAAAGGCATATTTCAATAAAAAAGCTTCAGCACTAACACCAGGGGAATCAGCCCTATTGGCCGCGATTTTGCCGAATCCCAGGAAATGGGATCCTTCCAACCCGACTTCCTACCTCAGAAGCCGTCAGGAATGGATACTCTGGAACATGGGGAACATTGGAAAGTTAGCCTATTGAAGGCATCCATAATAAACATCTTTTCGGTAAAAATTAATTGGATTTAAATTGCTCATGGCGAAATTTCTTGTAATTTTGCAGCCTTGAATTTTATCCTAACTAAAATATTGTAAATCATGGCAAATCAAGCTAAAGAAAAAAAATTTGTGTACTTTTTTGGAGGTAAAAAAGCCGAAGGAAAAGCGGATATGAAAAATCTTTTGGGTGGCAAAGGTGCCAACCTCGCTGAAATGGTTAACATCGGGTTACCGGTTCCAGCAGGCTTTACAATCACAACAGAAGTATGCACGTATTACCAGCAGAACAATAAAACTTATCCCCGGGAATTAAAAAAGCAGATCGCCGACTGTCTGAAACGAACTGAAAAAGAAATGGGCGCAATATTCGGGGACAAGAACAATCCCCTGCTTGTATCTGTTAGGTCAGGAGCACGCGCTTCGATGCCTGGCATGATGGAAACCGTCCTTAACGTAGGGTTAAACGATATTACCCGGGAAGGGTTGATTAAAAAGACCAAAAATCCCCGTTTTGTTTATGATTCACAACGCCGGCTGATTCAGATGTATTCCGATGTGGTCATGGAAAAAGCTGCCGGAATTGAGCCAAGGGAAGGCATGGGCGTTCGCGTTCAACTCGAGCGGGAACTTCATAAGATGAAGGAAACCAAAGGATATTACAGTGACACTCAATTGACCGAAGAAGATTTGAAAAGCCTGATCGAGATTTATAAAAAAGTGGTAAAAAAAGCGCTGGGGAAACCTTTCCCGGAAGATCCGATGGAACAGCTTTGGGGAGCTATCGGAGCAGTGTTCCAAAGCTGGAACGGAAAACGTGCCATATCATACCGCAGGTTCGAAGGCATTCCCGACGAATGGGGAACAGCCGTCAATGTACAGTCGATGGTATTCGGAAATATGGGTGATTCTTCAGCTACCGGAGTGGCCTTTACCCGTAACCCGGCTACCGGTGAAAATTATTTTTATGGCGAATGGTTAGCCAATGCTCAGGGCGAAGATGTGGTTGCAGGTATCCGTACCCCTAACCCCATTAATGAAATCGGGAAAAATGAACATACCAAAAAACTGCAGTCTTTGGAAAAGGCCATGCCGGCTGTTTACAAAGACCTTCATAAAATTGAACGTTCCCTTGAAAAACACTACCGCAACATGCTCGACATAGAGTTCACTATCCAGGATGGGAAACTGTATATGTTGCAATGCCGCGTTGGTAAACGCAATGGGCCGGCCGCTGTTAAAATGGCTGTCGAAATGTACAATGAAAAACTCATCTCCAAGGAAGAAGCCGTTTCCCGTGTTGAACCATCACAGTTGGATGAACTCCTCCACCCTATCCTCGATCCAAAAGCCGAAAAAAACACCAAACTATTGGCCAAAGGTTTACCTGCTGGTCCCGGAGGCGCTACCGGGCAAATCGTATTTACCTCAGAAGAAGCTGTTGCCTGGACCAAAAAAGGTAAAACCGTGATTCTTGTACGTGAGGAAACCAACCCTGAAGATATCGAGGGGATGCGTTCCGCTCAAGCCATTCTGACTGCCCGCGGGGGAATGACCTCACATGCTGCCCTCGTGGCAAGAGGGTGGGGCAAATGCTGCATTGTCGGCGCAGGAAGCATAAAGATAGAAGCAGCAAAGAAAACCATGAAAGTTGGCGATCTAACCCTAAGAGAAGGGGACTATATTTCACTGAACGGTTCAAAAGGATATATCTACAACGGCCAGATCCCGATGATCAAGGCTGCTGAAGAAAATCCCGATTTTCAAGCCTTCATGAAATTATGTGATGCCGTTCGTACCATGAAAATACGCACCAATGCCGATACGCCGGAAGATGCTGCCAAAGCACGTGCATTCGGAGCAGAGGGAATCGGTCTTTTCCGTACTGAACATATGTTTTACGGGAAAAATGCCGAAAAACCACTCTTCCTCCTCCGTAAAATGATCGCTTCAAAAACAGAAGATGAACGGCGTAAAGCTTTGAATGAACTCTATCCGTTTGTCAAGGAAGACATCAAGCAAACCCTGGCAGCCATGGATGGATTCCCTGTTACAATCCGTACCCTTGACCCACCCCTTCACGAGTTCATCCCTCAGCAGCAAGATGCCAGGAATAAAATTGCCGACAGCCTGAATATCTCAAAAGAGGAATTCAACCGCCGTGCCGAGGCTCTGCATGAAACCAACCCCATGATGGGACACCGTGGCGTCCGCCTGGGTATCACTTTCCCCGAAATTACAGAAATGCAGGTTCGTGCCATTTTTGAAGCTACAGCAGAATTGCTGAAATCAAAAAAGAAGGTATTCCCAGAAATCATGATCCCGGTTACCTGTACCGAAAAGGAACTTAATCACCAGTACATAATCATCGATGAGATCTATGCCGAAGTCTGTAAAAAGTTCAAGATGAAGGAAATTCCTCATTTGGTCGGAACCATGATCGAGATCCCGCGTGCTGCCCTCACGGCAGATAAAATTGCACAGACAGCACAGTTCTTCTCTTTCGGGACCAATGACCTTACCCAGATGACCTTCGGGTTCTCACGCGATGATATCGGGGGATTTGTTCCCGAATATGTGGAACAGAAGATCCTCCCGGTTGACCCATTCCAGGTGATTGACTTCGAAGGTGTTGGACAGTTGATGAAAATCGCTGTTGAAAAAGGCCGTTCGACCCGCAAAGACCTGAAGATTGGTATCTGCGGTGAGCATGGTGGTGAGCCTGCTTCCGTTGAATTCTGCCATTCACTGGGATTCAGCTATGTAAGCTGCTCTCCTTTCCGCGTTCCCATCGCCCGTTTGGCCGCTGCACAGGCTGTGATCAAACAAAACAAAGTTAAAAAATCTACCAGCCCTACAGCCATGAAAACTGGAGTAAAAAAAGTTGCTACCAGGAAAAAGTAACTGTTAATTACCAGATTTAAATTTTGACGGTTGTTCCTTTATGGGAGCAACCGTTTTTTTTATATATACGTTTTTGCAACAACAATTTCCCTATCTTTAGAAAGTCAATCATTTTATTTATGGAACCAACCATACCTCCTTCACAGAATTCCAGGGTTTTATGGGGCATTTTTTTAGCGCTGATCTGCATAATTATAGTGTTTTCACTAATCATTCTGAAAAACGCCAGGCAGTCGCTGATCATGGCTGAAGCAAAAACCCTTCAGTCAATTGCTCAATATAAGTCGGATGAAATCCGGAACTGGATGAAAGAAAGAACCAGCGATGCCTTGGTGCTTATGGAAAGCCATAATTTTCCAGAGGAATTAAACCTGTTTCTCGATCATCCTGATCAAGTTAAATTCAAAAATGGACTTAAATCACACTTCTTTCCTCTACAGAATTATTATGGTTACCAGGACATTATGATCACCGATTCCACCGGAAGGATATATCTCAGTCTCATCGAAAATGAAAAAATGCTGGGGATTCAATCTTCCCTCATGATTGAAAAAGCTTTTCGTGAAAAAAATTACCGGTTTTCGGATTTTTATTATTGCGAGCGTCATGAAGGTCTTCATATCGATTTTTATGCCCCCGTTTTTCGTAATAGAAATTACTCTACTCCCAGGGCCATGATCCTCTTGAGGATAAACCCTGCAACATTTATTTATCCCTTGCTTCAATCCTGGCCTTTACCCAGCAAAACATCAGAAACCCTGCTGATAAGAAAACAAAACGACAGCGTGATTTACCTAAATGAACTAAGGCACCAAAAACAGATGGCTCTAAAATTAAAACTCCCCATCACTGATTCCAAACTGCCGGCAGCTATGGCCGCAAGGGGAATAGAAGGATTCGTGGAAGGTCAGGATTACAGGAATAAAGACGTGCTTTCGTACGTCTTGAAGGTTGAAGGAACCCCATGGTATTTGGTCAGTAAAACAGACCGTTCAGAAGTCCTGTCACCCATGAAATTCTGGACCGTTGCAATTGTAATTTCTGCCATTCTCTTAATTCTTTTTATCGGAGTTTTTCTTTTGGTGATTCTCAATCAAAGAAAAAAAGAACATTTCAAATCCTTATATGAGATAGAACTTCAAAAAGAAGTGCTCTCGAAACATTATGAATACTTGATGAAATACGCCAACGATATCATTCTCCTGGTTGAGTGGGGGGATCATAAGATTGTCGATTGCAATGAAAAAGCACTTCAAACTTACGGCTATTCCAGGGAAGAATTGATTGGCATGACGGTCGACTCCCTGGTGGCGCCAAGCTTCAAAGAGGCACTGGAAGACCGGATGCAGGAAATCATACTCAAAAAGGGGATCATTTTTGAATCCGCTCAAATCAGGAAAGATGGCAGTATCTTCCCTATCGAAATAAGCTCCAGGAGTATTGAAATTAAGAACAGGACGTATATTCAATCCATCATCCGTGATATCACAGAAAGAAAAAGAAGTGAGCAAATCATTTTCGAAAGTGAAACACGCTTCCGGTCAATCTTTGAAAATGCACCCATTGGCATTGGTATTACGAGAAAAGGAAAACATCTTTTCTGTAATCAGACTTATGCTGGAATTTTTGGATTTAAAAAACCGGATGAGCTTCTTGAAATCCAAGTAAGCGAATTAATACATCCGGATCACCGCTTGGAAATTGTGGAAAGAAACAAAAAAAGAGAAAATAATCTGTCCGCTATTGATTCTTATGAAACCATAGGTATCCGTAAAGACGGTAATTTCTTCCCCTTCTTTGTAAATACCAACCTCATCATATTAAGCGACGGCCCGGCAACCCTTGCATTTATCCAGGATCTCACACATCAGAAAAAAATTCAGGCTTCTCTGGTGAAAAGCGAAAAGCGTTACCGTATGCTGTTTTCAAGTATGGTGGAAGGTTTTGCCCTGCACGAAATTATCTGTGATAAAAACGGTAAACCGGTAGATTACTGCTTCCTTGATATTAACCCTGCTTTCGAGCGACTGACCGGATTAAAGGCTTATGACATTATTGGAAGAAACGTCAAAGAGATACTTCCCAACCTGGAAACAGAATGGATTGAAAAATACGGTCATGTAGCGCTGACCGGAGAACCTATTACATTTGAACAGTTCAATGCCAGCCTTGACCGGTTTTACCGTGTGATGGCCTTCAGCCCGGGTAAAAATCAATTTGCAGTGCTGTTTGAAGATATTACGGAATCAAGGAAAATCCATGAAGAAATCAAACAACTGAACCTTGAACTGGAGAAGAGGGTCAAAGAAAGAACCATTTCCCTTGAAATAGCCAATAAAGAACTGGAGAGTTTTAGTTATTCTGTATCTCATGACCTGCGTGCTCCTCTTCGCAGTCTTGACGGATTCAGTCAGGCATTGTTGGAAGATTATTTTTCCTCCCTGAACGAACAAGGGCAGAATTATCTTCGCCGAATCAGGGCGGCCAGTCAGAAAATGTCACAATTAATCGATGACATGCTCAATCTTTCGAGGGTCAGCAGGCAAAACATGAAAATTGAAATTGTGGACATTTCCGAAATGGTCACATCCATTTGTCATGACCTGAGCCTTGAATACCCTTCAAAAGAATATATCCTTGACATTTCTCCGGGGGTTAAAGTTTCAGCCGACCCCTCATTGCTTAAAATCGCCTTGTATAACCTCCTGAACAATGCTTTTAAATTTTCCAATAAAGTGGATCAGCCAAAAATCCGTTTTGGAATCTTATCTCAGGATGGAAGTACCCCTTGTGAGTTATTTATATGCGATAACGGAGCGGGTTTCGACATGAAATATGCCGGAAAATTATTCGGTGTCTTCCAGCGGCTTCATACCACAGAGGAATTCCCAGGCACTGGTATTGGCCTGACCATTGTCCACAGGATCATACAACGCCATGAAGGGGCCATCAGAGCGGAATCAAAAACCAACGAAGGAGCTTGTTTTTATTTCAGGCTGCCAAAAATATCCATTGACACATAAAAAAATTGTTTATCTTTATTTCACTAAAATGAAAGCCATGGAAAACCGGACGATCTTACTGGTAGAAGACAACCCCGATGACGTTGAATTGACCCTAAGGGCCTTCAATAAAAGTAATTTAAAAAATCCTATTTCAGTGGTCAATGACGGAGTTTCAGCCCTGGATTTTCTTTTTTGTCAGGGAGACTTTGCTACCCGTTCTCCTCAGAATATGCCAGCCCTTATCTTACTTGACCTGAAACTCCCAAAACTTGACGGTCTTGAAGTACTGAAAGAAATAAGGAGTAACTCATTGACTAAACTTATCCCTGTCGTAATATTGACATCCTCCCTTGAGGAACAGGATCTGGCGAACAGCTATCGAAACGGGGCCAATAGCTACATACGTAAACCTGTAGATTTCAATAAGTTTATTGATTCCGTTCAACAACTCGGCTTATACTGGCTGCTGTTGAATGAAATTCCTCCACAAGGATAATTCAAGTATGGAAGACAAGCTACGCCTTTTACTCATCGAGGATAACGAAGATGATGCCCTTTTACTGATCCATCTTTTGGAGAAAGAAGGATATCAACCGTTAATTCATCGCGTTCAGAACGCAATCGATATGGAAAAAGCGCTTGATTCCCAGGAATGGGATCTGGTCATTTGTGATTTTCGCCTGCCCGCTTTTTCCGGAGCTGATGCCCTGGAGATATTTAAACAAAAGGGAATGGATATTCCGTTCATCCTGCTTTCGGGAACCGTTGGAGAAGAAATAGCCGTTGGGATGATGAAAGCAGGGGCGCATGATTACATTATGAAGGACCACATCAAGAGATTGGGTCCTGCCATCAAGCGTGAATTATCGGAAGCGGAGGTACGAAGACAGAAAAGGATGGTTTTGGAAGAGCTCAGACTTGCCAAGGAAAGGGCTGAAGAATCAGATAAACTAAAGCTAAATCTACTCGCCAGCCTCAGTCATGAATTCAGAACACCATTGAATGGTATCCTTGGATTTGCCCAGGTCATTGAATCCGAAACAAAGGAGCCAATGAGCAGGGGAAATGCCAGAAAAATCCATGGAGCCGGGCAAAGATTAATGAGAACCCTCGATTCCATTCTTTGGATGGCACAGCTTAATTCCGGCCTTCAACCCAGAATGTGTCAGATTGACCTTAAATCTTTCCTGTTTGAATGCCTTCAGCCGCTATTTGAAAAATCGCAAAAGAAAAATCTTACTTTTAAAATTGACACTTCGCCCAATTTATCCCTTTTCACCGATCATGACCTCCTTCGCGAAGCATTGATTAACCTAACCGAGAATGCCATTAAATTCACTTCCAAGGGAGGAATTACCATATCAGCCCATTATGAAGAGTCATCCAGCCCGGAAAACCTGATCATTCAGGTTAAGGATACAGGTATCGGCATCCTGCCTGAGCATATTTCTGTAATTTTTGAGGCATTCCGTCAGGTCAGTGAAGGAATGGGAAGGCAATTCGAGGGCTGTGGCCTTGGACTGACCATCGTGAAAAAAATTATTGAATTATTGGGTGGAGAACTCAGCCTGGAAAGCCGTTTGCAGCATGGGACTACCTTCACCATCAAATTGCCCTCCCGACAGCTTCCTCTAAGCCAAAAAGTGATCGATTCCAATCATGAGTCAGACACTGTTTCAGCACTACCAGAAAAACAAGATCAAGATGGTTCTTTTCCGCCTGTACTGGTAGTGGAAGATAATGACTTGAATAAAGAATTATTATTTATTTACCTTAAAAATATTTGCCAGGTGGATCATGCCCCGGATGCTGAATCAGCGATCCGTATGGTCAAACAAAAAGATTACAAAACCATTTTAATGGATATTAACCTTGGCGAAGGAATGGATGGTTTGCAGGCCACTGAAATCATCCGCCAGATAAAAGGGTATGAAAAAACGCCCGTTATTGCCGTTACGGGTTACACCCTATTCGGAGACCAGGAAAGGCTGATTTCAAGAGGATGTTCCCATTACCTTGCCAAACCCTTCACCAGAGAGGAACTGATCAAATTGATTGCAAAAACCCTCCATTCCTCCTCTTAATGTAAATGGAATTACCGACTTTCATTCCCTCTCAATGAGGAAGAAAACCATGGTCGAAATTAAATTTTAAAATTCTTGCTCATTTTCAACTTCATCTTACTTAATGGTTAATCTTATACCTGCATACAGCGAGATTCCAACCACCGGGCCCCAGGACATAGAGGCATCGAAGTGGGTATGATAAGGTTTCCAGTATTCGACAATCGGATCCAATTGGCGGAAGTTAGTAAGGTTTTCACCCCCCAAGTACACATCAAAAAATTTGCATTTTCTGGTAATCTGGGCCAACAGGTTGAACCAAACCGGAGAATAGGCCGGCCGCTGAAGTAAAACAGGCATCTTTTGTGTATCCGGGAGCCGTGAAGGCCCATTCAGTTGGCCGGTAAGGTCAAACTTCCATTTCTCAAACCGTGTTGCATAAGCCAATGAAAGTAATCCTTTATACTGGTTTACCATAGCTTTTTGCATGAGTTTACCACCTTCCGTCACTTTCACATCATTCCATCGGAATGCAGCTGTGATGACCAATCTTTCTAAGGGAGAAAAAACCAGTTGAGCCTGGAAACTGTTGGCATAAGATTTTCCTGAAAGATTATAGAAAAATACTGAAGCCGGCATACTATCCTGATCAACAATAATCTGACGGATAAAGTCGGTACGATAACCGTCAACCGAAAATTCGGCTTTTTCACCAAACAAATTGAAATGCCAGGTAAAGTTCAATCCATAATTCCAGGCTTCTTCATTACCCAGGTCGTTTGGTAAATACAAAACCCGCTGGCTGACAAAAATGGCACTGTTCTCAGCCAAAAGGTTGGGAGAGCGGTAACCCCTGCCGATGGAAGCCCTGATGGTGGTATTCTCTGAGGGATTAGCCCGGATATGAAGACGGGGCGTAAAATAATAACCGAAACGGCTGTTGTAATCCCCACGGATACCAGCAATAAGAGCGAATTTTTCGTGGATCTCGAAAGTATATTCCAAAAAAATCCCGGCATTCCATTCTTTTCTGTCCATCCAATAAGTCACGAGAGAGTCGCTGACCAGATAAAACAAATCATTTTCTGCTGTATCGGAATCAGGATGAAACATTTGATAACTGTATTTAAGCTGGGACTGAATAAAATTCTCATTGTAATTATCGGTGAAGGAGCTTGCCCCAACAGCAAGACGGTGCATATTTTGATGAAACGAAGTGGTGAACAACAAATGTGCATTAAAGTTCTGTTCATGTCCATGATAAAGGTTGATTCCGTAATAGGCATCCTGAACATGGTTGATGCCTGAAAGAATAAGCCCAAGACTGGAATTTCCATTTTTCCCCAGGAAAAAACCATTCTTCCAAAAAGCCTCCAAACGGTTTGTCTTTACCCTGATTCCATATTTTTTAGTACCATTACTGATCCCCGTAGTATCGGAACTCCACTCAGCTTTATCAAATGACATCTGCCCACCATCACGTTCTTCGAACAGGAATTTAATCCCTAGCCTGGAAGTCCAATGGTCATGTATCAGGTAATCCCAGCGATTCATGGCCGTAATTGTTGTTGTTTTTGGCAAGTCCATGAACCCGTCATTGTTTCGGTCAAACTTATGCTGGAAGGTAGCAGCATGAACCAACAAAGAAGTACTGAGCCGGTCATTGATTTTTATCGCACCATCGGCATTGGCCTCGAAACGCAGATTGCTGTTTCCGAAAATATTTAAAAATAACTTCCCGGATGTTTCCGGTTTCTTATATTCGACATTGATTTGCCCTGTGATGGACTCATATCCCTGAACCACGGAAGAAGTACCTTTGGCGATCTGTATAGATTCCATCCAGGAACCCGGGATGTAATTCAGTCCGAAGGGTGTAGCCAACCCTCGAATCAGGGGGACATTTTCCGTCATAATCTGGCTGTATATTCCGGAAAGCCCCAGAAACTGGATCTGTCGGGCTCCGGAAATCGCATCTGAATAGGTTACATCCACCGAAGCATTAGTCTCAAAGCTCTCTGCCAGATTGCAACAAGCTGCTCTCTGCAGTTCACCCGTATTGATAAACTGGGTTTGCTGAGTTCGGATTCTGGAGATATGTGAATTTTCCTTACTCCCCTGTATCTCTACCTCTTTTAACTCAAGTTTATCTGGCTGTAATTCGATATCCAATTCCTGTTTAAATTCCGCAATTTCGATCGTATCCTTCCTATATCCAAGGAAGCTAACGACCAAATGATGGTCTTCGGGATTTTGTCGGAAAATAGAAAAGTGACCTTTTTCATCAGAAAAAGTGCCATGGGTGGTTCCGAGCCAGTAGATATTAACCCCGGTAAGTGGAGATTTTGGATTTCCCGGAATATTTTCATAGATAAATCCGGATATTTTCTGTGCTTTTAATGTTCCTCCTGTAAGCTGAAAAAGCATAAATGCTCCCAGGGAAAGGATGATTTTTACATATTTCATTGGATCAGGCTAAACTTGTTCTTAATCATTGGGATTTAACATTGCCTCCTTCAAGGGTGGTAGTCAGGAAAAAAGCAGTGATATTATCTGATATGAGAAGTTTAGCTTAGATGGTCGGAAGCTGAGTCTGTTTTGAGTTGATGAAACATAAGAATCCGTCGTTGTCCGCTTAAGGGTGGTGAAGCGGAAAAATTAGGATCATGAACAACAATGGCGAAATTTTCCCGATCGGGCTTAATCATTTCTGGAAGGCAAATTACCGGAATGATGAGTTCAAGTGAATGATGCCGAACAGTAAGGGATAATATGGGAATCTTGAGATACAAGGAAATATTCTGGCAACAATCGTTACCTGCAATGGATGGATGTTTACACTGATGCTTGCTAGTAGGATTAGAGAAGTCCGTTTCTCCGCAACAGCAAGAGCTGTGTTTGGAAAATACTTCAGGATATATACTAATTTCAATATTGGCGTGAGCTAAGCAAATATGCTTATAGATCGTAATCCCAATCGTAGAGAAAAAGAAGGTTGCCAGAAGAAATATTATCCCGATTTTTTGAACTATCTTCATATCCAGAAATGAGCATACAAAGTTAGGAAAAAAAATGGACTGTTCTTTTCCCAGAAGACAATGGAAATACGTCCTTCTATCTGACCTGATGGATAGCCCATTCCAGTGATTCCCGGATCATATCTATGGGTGGCATTTCAATAAAGCCGTTATCCATCAGGGAACGGGTAAGGTTTCTGGAGTGTTCAATATCATTTTTAGATTTGGAAAAAGCTTCCTCCCAAGTCATTTGAATCCGGGCTACACCGTCTTTTATTGCCTGCATAGCTACATCGGCTGCCTCATGAGAAAACACTGCTGCTTCTTCCATATTCGGAACGATATCATTGACGGAAATACCTCTTCTTTCGGCAAAATCTGCAAGAGAATGGGCGGCTGCAATGGCCATGTTATCAGTGATCTTTCTGGCACGAACCATCAAGGCTCCCTTTAAAATTCCCGGAAAACCAATCGAATTATTGACCTGATTAGGGAAATCTCCGCGACCAGTAGCCACAATAAAAGCGCCGGCTTCCCTGGCAGCATAAGGATAAATTTCAGGCACCGGGTTAGCACAGGCAAAAACAATGGATTTTTCAGCCATACTACGGATCCAAGGCTGTTTGATCACATCTGGTCCCGGGGTGGATAAGGAAATCAGGACATCTGCGCCCTTCATGGCTTCTTCCATAGTATTGATTCTCTCAGGATTTGTTGATAAACACAATTCCCATTTCCTGTAAAAACGATTATCTTTCATTATATCGAGACGGTCTTTATGCAGCCCCCCATGGGTATCGAACATGATCATTTTTAAAGGATCTGCGCCATCGGTGATCAACAGACGTGCGATGGTAGTATTGGATGCTCCGGCGCCATGAAGTACTATCCTGACATCATGGAGGTTCTTTCCGGCGAGTTTCAGGGCATTGATCAAGCCCGCAAGGGTAACACAGGCTGTGCCTTGGGCATCGTCATGCCAAACAGGAATATCACATTCCTCTCTAAGCACATCGAGTACCTTGTAACAGTTGGGTTGAGAGATATCTTCAAGGTTGACGGCACCGAAACTGGACTGACACATTTTAACGAATTGAATAATCCGGTCCGGGTCATTTTTCCCATTCTCGTCTTTGCTATCAATACAAAGCGCAACAGCATCCACACCTCCAAGGTATTTCATTAAAAAGGCTTTTCCTTCCATCACGCCCAAACCCCCTGAAGGGGAGCAATCCCCATCTCCGAGCACACGGGTGGAATCGCTTACAACGGCTACCAGGTTACCCCTGTTTGTCAGGTCAAATGAACAATCATGATGATCCCTGATATTGGTTGAAACCTTGGACACTCCGGGAGTGTACCATACGTTAAACCAATTGAAACCGATCACCGGCGCTTTGGGAACTGTTTGGATTTTTCCGGAGTAAAAGCAATGGGCTTTTTCCGCTAACTTTTTAAGGAAAAGTGTTTTTGCTTTGGCAATTTTTTCTTCAGAAAATTCAGGCGGAAATACATCATTTAAATTATCGAGAGAGAGGGTTAGATCGTTCATAGCACAGATTTTCCGTAAAGTTAAAAAAAAATGTCAAATTTTTTTATTGTAAAATTATATTGTAACTTCGCCACAGTAATTATTTTAATTTGTTTTGTTATGTCAACAGGTAAAGTTAAGTTTTTCAATGAAAGAAAAGGATTTGGATTCATCGTGGATGATGAAAACCAACAGGACATTTTTGTTCATGCAAGCGGTCTGATTGATAAAGTCAGAGAAAATGACCAAGTCTCTTTCGACGTCACTGAAGACAAAAGAGGGAAAAAAGCAATCAATGTAAGAAAAGATTAATCTTTCGTTTGAATGCAAAAAGAGAGCGCAACCTTCGGTTGCGCTCTCTTTTTTTTACAATGGGCTGATGGTCAACTTCAATTGGGAATTGATATACATCATGATCCATGAATAAGGGACAGTACCATTGGTTTGTGCTAAAATCCGGAAATAAAATTGAGAGGTATTCAGATATGGCCTGATATTCACGTTATTCATGGAAAGGATGATGGATTTTGATCCGGCGGTGGTATCGTTGACCACCGTTCCGACCACAGCGGAAGAGTCAAAAGTTGGAGTTTGAGAAACAACGACAGAACCGGTGTATAGCCAGTTAAAATTTGCTGTTTCTGGTTCAGTAATGGTAATACCGATATAGGAAAATTCTGTATTCTCGATCAGTCCGCTTGAATATCCGTGGGCATTCAGCAGACTGTCCAGATTGATGCTATAGTTCCCTGAATACAGGATTACTTCTCCTGATTTCAGAGTCACAGGAGTATAAGTAAAGTAGGTTTTCGGAAGATTATAGGTCACATTAAAAGTGGCCAAATCTTTCACTTTATTACAGGATGAGAAAAAAGCCAGGGAAATGGCAAGTAGCAGACATAAAGAAACAATTGTTTTTGTTTTCATGGCTTACAGATTGGTTAATATGCTATCAAAAAAAATCTATTTGTTAAGCATAACCGGCATCACGAGCATGAGAATGTCTTCAGCTTTATTTTCATTGTTGACAGGGGTTAAAATCCCTGCTTTATTGGAGGCCGACATCTCCAGCCGGACTTCATCAGTCTCAATGTTACTTAACATTTCAACTAAAAACTTCGAGTTAAAACCGATCTCCATATCTTCACCTTCATAGGAACAACTCAGGCGTTCTTTAGCTTCATTGGAGAAGTCTATATCTTCAGCAGACAGCATCAATTCCTGTCCCGAAACCTTAAAACGGATCTGGTGAGTGGACTGATTGGCAAAAATAGAAACCCTTTTGATGGTATTCAGCAAGGCATGCCTGTCAATGGTAAGTTTGTTAGGGTTTTCCTTTGGTATGACGGCTTCATAATTAGGATATTTGCCGTCGATAAGCCGGCAAATCAAATGAACATTACTAAATGAAAAAAATGCATTGGTCCGGTTATATTCAATTTTCACCGGAACATCCTGTCCTGAAATGATGTTTTTCAGCAGGTTTAGAGGTTTTTTGGGTAAGATAAAAGCAGCAGCATCTTGACTTTGGATATCGCTTCTTTTGTAACGCACAAGTTTATGTGCATCCGTTGCAACAAATGTAACGTCATCCGGAGAAAATTCACAGAAAACGCCGGAAAGTACCAGTCGAAGTTCATCATTGCCAGTTGCAAAAAGGGTTTTGTTAACTGCATGCGACAGCATGACTGAATCAAGTTGAATGGAAGTGGTTTCCTCCAGGACAGGAGTCCGTGGATATTCATCACTTTTATGACCGGAAAGCTTATATTTTCCCTCACCGGCAGAGATCTCTATCACCAGACTGCTGAGGTTAATATGAAAGGACACTGGAATTTCCGAAAATGTCTTTAGTGTCTCAACGAGAATTTTTGCCGGAATGGCAATGCTTCCAGTTTCTTCTGATCTTTCTGGATTTATAGTCACACTCATCGTGGTTTCAAGGTCGGAGGAAGTGATGGTCAGGGCATCTTCCTTCAGGTCAAAAAGAAAATCATCGAGAATGGGAAGGGTATTATTGGTATTGATAACACCCATGATAGACTGAAGGTTTTTCAGTAACAATGAGCTAGAAATGATGAACTTCATGGCAGTCGATTTTGATTAAATTTTGTTCAAATATACAATATAAAATCTGTTTTTACAATATTATTAAAAACCGTTTTAACCTAGGATTCTTCACTTTTCTTTTTACGAAAAACGAACCTATTTTCTTTCCCATGAATCAGCCTCTGAATGTTTTTTCGGTGTGTCAGGGGGATGAACACGGCAACAAGGACAGAAAGACCGATCATGCCCGGATTTCGTTCCGAGGTTAGAAAAAACACGGCAAAGGGAAACACAATGCTTGCAAGGATTGATGAAAGTGAAACGTAGTGGCTGATGAAAAGCACAAGCATGAAAACAAGAAAGATCACCAGCAAAGCCAGAGGATATAAAGCAATGGCTGCTCCGGCAATGGTTCCGACTCCCTTTCCCCCCCTGAACCCGACATAAACCGGGAAAATATGGCCAATGACTGCTGCCAATGCCAGTCCAATCCTGACATACACCAGAGTATCAGAAGAAAAAATCCCCTCCGGAAAAAGAAAGGAAAGCTGAACCGCGGCCCATCCCTTGAATACATCAAAAAGCAAAACAGGGATCCCTGCTTTATAACCCAAAACCCTGATCACATTAGTGGCTCCGGCATTCCCGCTTCCATGTTCCCTGACGTCAATGTTATGAAATATCTTTCCGATCCAGACAGCTGACGGAACTGAACCAATCAGGTAAGCTAGCAGCACTGCTGATGAAATAACAAGGATATCCATTATTCTGGTTTCTCAAATTTTCTTAAAAAATCTCGTTTCTTCCGGTCTGTCGATATGATGTATCGAAAACCCTTGGCTTCCTTATTGACCCGATTCTGCTCCGTTTTTGACTTCTGTGCATCAGTAATCAGGTCATTGTATTCCAGATTAGAAGAAATGGTTTGAAGGATATTTTCACGAAGGTTAAAATAATACCAATCATCCCTGCTCAGCTCAAAATAGAAAGAAAGGTCATCACCGTTGCGTTTTTTTGAAAGCTCAATAATTCCTTTGACGTATCGATTCACCTGAGTCTTATTGATACTTCCAATTCCTATCAGCCCATAGGAAACATAGGATTTGGTAAGGGTATCAAAATGCAGCCAGACATCGGCCAGGAAAAGTGTCCTCACCATTGGTTCGGGAAACTTTTTAAACCTCCCGACCAACTCCGCTTCAGACCTAAGCTGATCACTCTGCTTTTTATCCAGAAGATATTCCATAGCTGTTGAATAAGGGGTCCGGGATAAAGTCAAGCCACTCAGGTTGACCGATTCCAGATGGTTGCTGAGCTTTTGAAGGGCATTTTCAGAGAAGGGGAAATTCAGTGCTATGCAAATATGAATGCGGGTCGAATCAGGAATAATAAAATAATCCATCATGCCATATGTTTCCATTTTTACTGCTCCGGTTTTAATTCCAAGATTAATTCCGCCTTCCGTCCTGAGCATACAGTTGGTGTTATTCAAAGCAAAATAATTTCCGGGTCCCTGGGGATTAGAAAGTTTTTCAGCGCTGGCAATACGGAATTCAGTGGTTGTCGGGTAGTACTCAACAAATCCGCTCCCGAAAGCCATAACGGAGTCACTAAAACTATTCCTCGGTCTGAAAAATGCCGGATAAATCTGTCCACTGGTATTAGAAAAAACCATGGCAAGATCTAGCCTGTCGCCCTGATAACTTTTCAAAGGGCTAATCAGGGGGATTTGAACATGTAAAGGGTCCAGGGTTCCATTGAATTTAACCCAGGCATTGGTTTTGATACATTCAGTCACAGGGCGAAACCCACCATCGAAACTGAGATTTTTATTTTTAGCGGTTAGCACGACGTCGCCCGTAAAAGCAAATTGAGGACTCAGCATAAAATAAGTCGAATCAGGCACATTACCGTAGGCTGTAGTTTGACCGGAAGTGTCCACGAATATTTTATGGAAATGTACTTTATTCCTTTCTCCTGTATGTTCAAGATAATCATAATCTCCTTTTCCGGTGTACTTTTTTCTCGATGCAATGGATATATCCGCATGATAAAACTGATGGTAACGAGACTGAACATTGGCAATGACGATGGCTCTCTCCAGTGTTTGCATACGGGCATCCTTGAAGATTGACACTTTTCCAGAATCCGGATAAATGGCTGCATCCGCCACTTTTATGATCCTGACCTCATCTGCATTGATCACATTTGTTCTCAAGTTATACCTGGCCTTTGCAGCGAAAAAACGGAGGGAGTCCTGAAGCGGATGAACAGAAATAAACTCTGAGCCAGTATAGCCCACATCAATCAGTTGCCTCAGGTTTAATGAATCGGCTATACTTTCTTTTCGCTGTTCATTGGTCAGTTGAATTTCTTCATTATCGATTAACCAGTCGAAACGATCCATGGAACAGATATATTTATTGAAAGGAAATTCCATTTTTGATATTCCGATATTAGAACGAAATTCTCCCCTGCGTTTGTCAAAATCAAAATGGGTTTGGTAATTCCTTGTAGAAATCGTCAAGTCTTCAAGATTATAAGCCCGTATCCGGAAGTTGGCAATAAGGGCATCAAAAGTGCGACTTCTAAACTTGAATTGCTTGGAATCCATTTCGGCATCCCTGATCTTCACTGTTCCGTCACCCGTCAGCTCCCTGGGAGTCATCGACAAGTCCCCGCCGAATGTTGACTGGGCATTGTACATAACCATTTCCTTTTTGATACTTGAAATGATCAGGGAATCACGGTAAGGCAGCCAGAACTGTCGGACAGTATCCCCTTGTACCTTTGGATACTCAATGTCGGCCGTGACTTCCTCAATATCAAAAGAAAGTGCAATGGTTTTCATTGAATCAGGCAGAAATAGGAAATCATGAGATAAAGTAGTTGAATGCAAGTATTTAAGCATTCCATCACCCCTCAATCCATGATCGCTAAGGTCAATTTTGGAGATAAACGTTCCTTTGTCGCCATAGGCAGGTAATCCCGTAGCATCTGTAATTTTTTCAAGCCCAAGGGAGTAGTCCGGCCTGACTTTAAGGGGTTCTTCAATTTTCGGGAAAATACCTGCAGAACTCAGGAAACCGGTGAACCTCAGACTGTCGGTATCAACAACATCAAGGCTGTGGATGGTAAAAGGGTAAACTTCAAAGAAGAATTTTTCTCTTTTATATACTCCTTTTTGAATATATCCTTTATCCCAAAACACATAGGCATTGTTACGATTATTAAAAACAGGATATTCGGGCGGGGATTTAAGACCTGATTTATTCTTTGGATCGTCAATCAGCAGATCGCCACTTAGTCCGGTGATGGCTGTCCTGACTTTAACGAGGGGGTAGGTTCCGGTTTTTGGGTCACGGGTACGGCTTTTCACATAGAAAATCAGGGAGTCCACCTGGGGAAGATCTATCTTGAACTGATCATATTGAAAAGAACATTCCTGGGTATATAAGTCAAACAATCCGGCTTCAATTTTTCCGCTGAACTTAAAATCCTTGTCTTTGCGCAAAACAATGGTCTGGTCTTTAGGATATATATGCACCTGCTGGGAATCGCTGATGGTGACTCTAGGGACTCCCTGTATCCTGAGGTCGAAACTATCGAGACTAAGAATGGCATTGCTGGTCCCTGTGACATCGGAATTAAAAAAGATCACATCATAATCTGCTTTGCCGATTTTAGCGTTTACATAATTGAACAATTTATCCTTGATACTGGCTGTTTTATCGTCCTCATCATAAACTAAAAAACCCCTATTAGCCAGTGAAAGCAATTGAGCTTCAACCTGTGCCTTAGGTTTTTTCATGTATTCCGTCAATTCATTCAAGGAAAACACCCTGGATTTTTTTTGTTCTGAAAACCGCTTGATCAGGTTCAACGGATTGACTTCGTCTATTCCCTGAAGTTTTTCATAACGTTGCAGGGAATAATAATTACTCGATTCAAATACCGCTTTACTGTTTTTACTTGGACCTTTCATCATTTCAAAGTTGATCCGTGGATCTCCGATCTTCCAGTTCAAGGCTTCGCAATATATTTCGACTTTATGGTAAGAATCAAACCATGGACTGATGGTCGCCACCCGTTCATCTTTGGTAAAGGACAGTTCTTTATCCTTATCAACATATTTCAATTGCAGGCCGGGATGGTAAATAGAATCGTTCTCGTAATAAATTGTAGCAGAAGCACGGGAAGAATTTATCCTGTCGGGGCGAATGACGAAAGTCTTAGATTGAGCTGTCACAAAGAGTTTATCCTTGTTTTTTACGAAGAGGTGGGCATCACGGATTCTGTCCCCGGAACCGATAACCCTTGAACCTTCAATGGCGAAACCGCCAAGGTAATCCATTCCCGGAAAAAGGTCCTGAATCCCTATGAGTTTATCGTAAGAAGCAAACCGGGGATAGGAAGCTTTTTCTTCCGTTACATCTGCCAGCACTTTATCGGTATAAAAACCAAGAAGGGGAGAAGAAAAATATTTTTTGTGGTAAAAATCAACTGAATCCGCGGTAAATTTGGAATAACGCATTTGTACTGCGTATTTCCTGAATTCAGTATAAATCATTGCAGGGTCCAGTCCTGCTCTTCTCCAATCAGCCTTTCCTCCTTCACCCAGCCACAAGGTGGAAAGCGGATGGTAACGTCCTTTGGTGTCATGAATGTTCAGGCTATCATCATTGGCATAGCATACAAGATCGGTCCTATCGAATTCAACATAGGGAACCGAATCATACCCCATCCGGAATTGATTCGAACTAACCTTCCATTGTGTGGAGGCCGATTTATAAATTAGCTGTTCGTCGAAAAGCCCTATGGTGGACTCCAAAAAATGAATATAGGCTCGGCTGTTTTTTTCCGATATGAGTTTTTTCAGGGCCTCCGACCAGGGTTCAAAATATGCTACAGCTTGATGCCTTTCAACGAAAATATTTAGGGCATTGATGTAGTTGAAAAAATCAGGATAAGCACGAATACGCTTTTTCAGCATTTCGTTGCATAAAAAATAAATGGTCTTTTTCTGGTAAGGCAAATATTGTTCTGAATTCCATTTCTGGACAAAAGCGACCATAATGGGGGCAATAATTTTTTTTTCATTGTCGCTAAGGTTAAAGAATACGGAATTCAGTTCGCCAATAAACTTTGTCGAATCCCCTGAGATCCGAACTGAAGTTTGACCCCTTACAGCATGATCCGATAACCCGCAGAGGATAAAAATCATGATTATAAAAATTAATGTCGGGGCTTTTCTCATTGCTTGATGAATTTCGCACAAACCCATTGATTTTTAGAAGAATACCCTTGAAAAGACAATGCGTTTCCTGAAGCACTGTCCCTGATGGACAAGAGGTCTTGCTGATAAAATCCACTTAACAGAAGGATGCCTCCGGGCAATAGACAGGAGGCCAATTTCCTCATGTCATGCAATAAAATGTTACGGTTAATATTGGCCAGAACCAATTCGAAACCAATAGAAGGGATGGCCATAGCATCTCCAAGGATCACATTGACGCCAGGACAGTTGTTTTTGACTACATTATCCCTGGCGTTATCAAATGCCCAGGGGTCGTGGTCAATGGCATCGACCTGAGCGGCTCCCATCTTACTGGCAAGAATGGCGAGCACTCCTGTACCACAGCCGTGGTCAAGCACTCGTTTGCCCTGAACATTTTCATCCAGTAGCGCGTAAATCATGAGGGCTGTGGTTTCGTGATGTGCTGTACCAAACGACATCCTCGGTTCTATCACGAGGTCATAATCAATGCCCAGGATGGGAGGGTGAAAAGGCGCCCTGATCATGCACTTGTTGGCAATAAGCACGGGCTCATATTCTTTTTCCCAAATAGCATTCCAGTTTTGCTCGCTGACTCTTTCCTTGGAGACGGTAAATCCCATTGCTTGGCTTTTCTCCTGAAGGTAAACATCAATCTCTTCATGCTGAAGCTCATCCTCCGGGATAAATGCCTGTAATCCATTTTCATCTTCGTGAAAGCTGTTGAATCCCATGGAAAGTAATTCCGCCATGACGATTTCACGGTTTTCACCCACGAGGGGAGTAAGAGTAAAGGCCTGATAGTCCATTTAAAAAGAGCAAACAATTTGAATGAATTCATCCGCATGAAGAGAAGCTCCTCCGATCAACCCCCCATCAACATCAGCCTGGCTGAATAGTTCACGGGCATTCCGGGAATTGCAGCTTCCTCCATACAATAAAGAAATCTCGGCGGCAACTTCTTCACCGTATTTTGCGCGGATCAGGTTCCGGATAAAAGCATGCATTTCTTCTGCCTGCCCAGGGCTTGCGTTTACACCGGTTCCGATTGCCCAAACGGGTTCATAGGCAACGACAAGTTTTCGGAAAGCATCCCCATCAAGATGAAAAAGAGATTCAAAGATCTGTTCTTCCACCACTGCAAAATGCCGGCTAGCTTCCCTGTCCGGAAGCAGCTCTCCGCAACAAAAGATAGGTGTGATTTCTTGTTTCAGCAGAGCATCAACTTTTTCTGACAGAAAGCGATTTGATTCATGGAAATATTTCCGGCGTTCGGAATGTCCCACGATACAATAATCCACTTCCAGGGCTTTCAACATGACCGGGCTTATTTCACCGGTATAAGCGCCAAAGTCCTGGGGATAAACATTCTGGGCTCCGACTTTGAAAACAGAGTCCTGAGCCAAATCTGTAGCCAGTTCGAGATAAGGAGAGGGAGGACACAGCACAACTAAGCTGTCCAACCGTTTAGTATCATCCAGGGCTTCTGCAATCCCGGTGATCAGTTCTTCGGCTTCCGTGAAGGTTTTATTCATTTTCCAGTTCCCGGCAACAATTTTTTTACGCATCATGGCAGAATTTTTAGTTAATTTTTGAAGTAAAAACTGACAAATTCATAATACTTTATTCCTCACTCCTATTTATTGTATTCTTACCCTCGGGTCCAGCAAACCATATAAAATATCGACGATAATATTAATCAGGATCAGGATAATGGAAATAAAAAGGACGGCCCCCATGACAACAGGAAAGTCATATTTTTCAAGAGCATTGACGATGACTACCCCAATTCCTTTCCAGTCGAATACGAACTCAACAAAAACGGCCCCGGCCAAAAGGGAAGCCATCCAACCGGATATAGCAGTCATGACGGGATTCATTGCATTTTTCAAGGCATGTTTCAAGATGATCCTCCGCTTACTGAGACCTTTGGCCATAGCAGTACGGATATAATCCTGAGACAATACATCAAGCAGGGAATTACGGGTCAGTTCAACAATGACGGCAAGAGGGCGGATTCCAAGGGTCAGGGCGGGCAAAATAAGGTTTTTCAGATCGAGGTATTCATATCTTCCGAAATCATCCACCGAATAAAGGCTGCCCGACATGTTCAATCCGGTGATCCCAGCCAGTACAAATGCAAATATCCAGGCATTCAGGATAGCAGCAAAAAAAGAAGGCAGCGACATCCCAAGGACGGAAAAAACCAAAGACACTTTATCCATCAGGCTGTTCTTTTTAAGGGCACAAAGAATCCCGATTCCAATCCCGACAACGATGGCGAAAGTCATAGCAACAATGGCTAAAATTATCGTATTGACAAAACCCTCGGCCAGAATTTCAGAAACATTGCGTTTCGACTGGTAAGATCTCCTCAGATAAGGTTCTTTCACGACCAGGGAATAGTTGCCAAGTGGCAGAAGTGTATAAGTCCGGCCATATTTTTCACGATCAAGGTACCAATAGCTTCCGTTATCTTTTGAATGATGAAATGATAGCGGTGACAGATCATTCAGATAATTCAGGAATTGCACAACAAGCGGTTTATCACGGCCGAGATCTTTGTTGATGGCCTCCACGGATGCAATGTCTGCCCGCTGTCCGAGCATCATCCTGGCAGGATCACCGGGAAGGATATTAAAGAGAAAAAACACCACGATAACAACTCCGAAAAGAACAAGAATTCCGTAAGCAAGCCGTTTCAAAATAAATTGACTCATTCCATGTCATTTACTTATTGATCCATATAGGTTCGCTTGATTTCTTCATAAGGAGGGATATCACGGTAATGCCATTTGGCCAAAACGACACCATGTTTTAAAAGGATTAAGCCCGGATTAGCCCTTACCATCATCTTCAAAACAATGTCATCAGCATAATAAAAATCAAAGGCTGTACCATTTTCTATCCTGAAGTTTTTGACCACCTGGGGCAGGCTACTGGTGATACAAACGAACGAATATCCATCAATGAGCGCTTTTTTATAAAAAGGCAGAATCTTCAAAAAGCCTTGCGGATCTGCCACTGTAAGGTCATAGGAGATAAAGAGGAAATGATAATCGGGATTGTCGAGAATTTCGGAAGTGATAACGTTCCCTTTCTCATCTTCCACCCTCAGGGTAGTTCCTTCATTCATGTTAGGGTTTTCAACCCTCTGACTTTTAAAAATCCAATTGGAAAGCCATACGGTATCATTCCAGGGATAATCCGGTGCAACAAATTCCTTTTCTTCCCCTGTATGACGGTTCTTGTAGGTCACATAAAATTTTATCGGTAAAGTCGAAGCCTGGTTAACATTGTTTCCCACTTTCCATGGCATAAAATCGATGAGAGGAAGATGACGATAAGAATATATGCTTAGCCATGCAAAGGCAATCATGGTAAGGAATAGAAAAACAATCTCAGCATAGGCAGGTATGGCACTTTTAAATTTATTCCTCCACAAAAAGATCGGAATGACCATCATCATCAGCAAGAGGTTTTTAATGAAGGTTTCCACATTAGTCAGCTTGATGGCATCTCCGAAACAACCACAATCAGGGACAATATTATATACAGCATCAAAAAAGGTAAGAACAGTGAAAAAAGTCATCATGGGAAGTAATATCCATGAGGTTTTTCTGATCCAAAGGTTCAGGAGTAGGCTGATGCCGATTGAAAATTCAAGGACACACAGAAAAACACTTAAAAAATGTGAAAAAGGCATGGCCCAGGCCATATTGAACGCAAGGAAATAATCTTCCATTCGATAGACCGTACCCCAAGGGTCTATTCCTTTGACAAAGCCGGAAAAAATAAACACCAATCCGACGATGATACGAAAGGTATTTCGGCTAATTTTCATATTCCATTTTAATTAGAGCAAAAACAGCATAATTGATCATATCGTAATAGTTGGCATCAACCCCTTCCGAGATAAAAGTTTTTCCCAGATTATCCTCAATCTGCTTGACCCTTAATATCTTCATCAGGATTATATCCGTGAGCGAACTCAGGCGCATATTCCGCCATGCCTCGCCATAATCATGATTTTTTTTCAGCATCAGCTCACGGGCGATTGAAATATATCGATCATAGCGCTCAAGTCCTTCCTCCACTGAAAGCTCAAGTTTCTTTTCATTCCCCAGCTCAAGTTGAATCAAGGCAATGACTGCGTAATTCACGATCCCGATAAATTCAGGCTTTATGCCTTCCGCGATTTTCTGACTGCCTTTATCATCGATGCTGCGTATCCGCTGGGCTTTAATATAAATCTGATCGGTCAGGGAGGGTGTCCTTAAAATTCTCCAGGCTGTTCCATAATCCTTCATCTTGGTTTGGAAAATACCCCGGCAAATTTTTATAATGCCCTCAAATTGCTGTTCCGTTATCGAATCTGATGCCATCCTATGAAGAATTCTTTTTTATGAAGCGAAATTAATAAAAATAATGATAGCAGTCTGCCGGGTTTCCTTTACATTTCCTACATTTGTGACCTGACCCGGGAGGGTTAAAAGACGGCCACGACCTATGTTAAACCTGAAGTTTCCTGTTGTAATGGGTATTCTGAATCTGAGTCCGGATTCATTTTATGACGGAGGGAAATATACCAAGGTTGATGATCAGCTTAAAAAAGTGGACCAGATGCTTAAGGATGGCGCTGGAATCATCGACATGGGTGCTGTTTCAAGCCGGCCGGGAGCAGAAGAAATTCCGCCTCATGAAGAATTGAAGCGAATCCTTCCCTCCCTGAAGCTTATCCGTCATCACTTTCCAAAGGTTTTGATTTCTGTTGATACTTTTCGGAAGGAGACTGCCAGGGCCGTGGTTGAAAACGGAGCCAACCTGATCAATGATATTTATGGCGGGAGATATGAAGAAGGAATGCTGGAAACCATTGCTTCCCTGAAAGTGCCATACATTATTATGCATATGAAAGGCAATCCCCGGAACATGCAAAACAAACCTGAATATTCGGATGTGATAGCGGAAATCGCCTATTTCTTCGAACAACAAACCAATCTGGCATGGGAAGCTGGTATTCGTGAAATAATCGTTGACCCCGGTTTCGGATTCGGTAAGACTCCTCAGCATAATTTTATGCTGCTTTCCAGGCTCAGCGCTTTCCGTTCTCTAGGATATCCCATCCTTGTCGGGCTCTCCCGAAAATCCATGATCACCAGAACGCTGAATATTCCGGCTTCCGAGGCCATGAATGCTACTACTGTAATGAACACCATTGCTTTACTCAATGGAGCTGACCTTCTCCGGGTACATGATGTTAAGGAAGCAATGCAAACAGTAAGACTGTTGAATTACCTGGAAGAATCCCATCAGGAATCGTAAAATATCCTTATTTTTGCCCTATGTTTCTTATTGGGTTATTCAGTTTCCGAATTGTCGATCTGATCGACATTCTTTTATTTGCCATATTACTTTACGAAATCTATAACCTCGTCAAGGGTACGGCAGCGATACGGATATTTATCGGTATTATTGCTGTTTACATGATCTGGAAGGTTGTGAAAGCCTTACAGATGCAATTGCTCAGTGAAATCCTCGGACAGTTCATCAGTGTTGGAGTCATTGCCCTGATTGTTGTTTTCCAGCCAGAGATACGGCAATTTCTGCTTTTAGTTGGGAATACGAAGATTATCAAGAACCAGCGTAAACGTTTTCTGTTCTGGAAATTTAAAATCAACAACCCTGTCAATATGGATGTTGACAAAATTGTTAAAGCTTGTCAGAAAATGGCTGAAACCCGTTCCGGAGCATTGATTGTGATTGCAAGGCAAAGCGAATTATCACATTATGTTTCAACCGGACAAATTCTGGATGCAAAAATTACTGAATCTCTGCTGGAAACCATTTTTTTTAAAAACAGTCCCTTGCATGACGGAGCAGTCATCATTGTCAGGGATAAAATACGTGCCGCCAGATGTATTCTACCGGTATCCAATAAATCAACCATTCCTGCAAAATTCGGTTTACGTCACCGTTCCGCTGTCGGGATCACAGAGAAATCTGATGCAGTTGCTATTGTCGTTTCAGAAGAAAGAGGTAAAATATCCTTAAGCGTCGATGGTGAAATCATCGGAGATGTTTCTCCTTCAACCCTTTCCACCAAGCTAGAGGAATTATTTCAATAATCTATTTTCTTTTTGACTTACCCTTGGATTGTGGGGCATTGGCCAAACTATCCGACTTTCTTTTTAATTCAAATTCCCTGACCATCTCCTCTGGAGTCTTCCCAAGATTCTGTAAAGCCAACTGAGCGTCATCGGCAAAATCATTATCCGGATAGGATTGGATGAAGAGGAGATAATTTTCCCTTGCCTTGACAAGATCGTGAAGCATATTCTCATAAATAAACGCCTTGAAGAAAAGGCAAATCGGGGCTTTGCTGCCGTTTGGAAAATCTTTTCTGTACTGATCAAAAAAAATGATGGCCTTATCTCCCCGGTTAAGATTCATAGCCAGATTGGCTGCTTTAAAAAGATAAGCAGGGCAAAGCGAATCCTTTGGAAAATCCTGAAAAAAAGCCTCATAATGGTGGAGTAAACTATCGGCTGCGATACGATCAAAGTTTACTGCATCCGGGGAGAATAGTCTTTCCTCCAAACGATGTATCGCATTTATCGATTTTTCGCGTGAAGGTCCGCAAGCTGATAGTATTAGCAGGATTCCGGAAAGAAGGAAAATCGTTGGTTTGTTCATGGTGTGCTTTTCAATTATTGTTATATGTTTTATTTCCGGCCCTTTTTCTTGGCAGGAAAAGTCATTTTATATTCCACCTCAACTTCTCCTTTGGAAATTTCAGACAATCTTCGCTTCAGTAACATTTTCCTCAGAGAAGAGATACGGTCAACGAATACAATGCCTTCAATATGGTCGTACTCATGCTGAATGATACGTGACAAAACACCCTCGTAACGCTCATCTTTTTCAATGAAATTTGCGTCACGGTAACGAATATAAATGACCGGTTTACGCATGACATCCTCCCGTAAACCAGGAAAGCTCAAACATCCTTCATTAAATGCGATTTCCTCCCCCTCCTTCCGATAAATTTCAGCATTAATGAATACCTTTTTAAATCCATGGGCTTCAGGGTAACGATCTGCATATCCTGAAGCATCAATGACAAAAACACGAATAGACCGGTTGACCTGAGGTGCGGCAAGCCCGACACCATCAGCCAAATACATCGTTTCAAATAAATCATCAATAAATTCATTCAAATGCGGATATTCAGAAGAAATCTCTTCGGCAACTTTTTTCAAGACCGGATGTCCATAGGCTACAACAGGTAAGATCATCTCAATTTAGGATTGACGACTGCCTGAAGGCAATCAGGATTGACAATTAATTTTTTCCATATATGATTGAAGCATTAGGGTAGCGCTGACGGAGTCGACAAGGGCTTTATTCTGACGACTCTTTCTTTTTAAACCTGCCTCCCTAATTGCCCGACTGGCAATCAGTGAAGTGAAACGCTCATCCACACGTTCCACAAGGATATGAGGAAAGGTTTTTCGCAATTTTTTTACAAAGGGTTCAATAAAAACCGCTGATTCAGAAGCCTGATTATTCATTTGCCTGGCCTCGCCCACGACGAAACACTCCACTTCATGGGTCAGTACATATTCACTCAGGTACGGAAGCAAATCCATGGTCCTTACCGTCGCCAATGCAGTAGCAATGATTTTCATTTCATCCGTGACCGCAAGCCCAACTCTTTTCTGCCCGTAATCAATGGATATAATCCTTCCCATATGCTTAAAATCGGAACAAAGGTAAGAAGATTTGAATTTTTAACTAATTTTGGAAGGTGAAAAGTCTGGGAGTAGTCCTGTAAAGATAATGACAAACGACAGTAGGATTGAAAAATTAGAGGAATTGGTTACACTTGCCTGGGATAAGCGTGAACTGCTGAAGGAAAGCAAGGTTCAGCAGGCTATCCGGGATGTCGTTGAACTTCTTGACAAGGGGAAGCTACGGGTCGCTGTAAAAGTGGAGAAGGAATGGAAAGTTGAAGAATGGATAAAAAAAGCGATCATAATGTATTTCCCGATACAGCAATTGGAATTGACCGAAGCCGGGCCCTTGCAATTCTATGATAAAATTCCCCTGAAACATGGTTACGATGAACTAGGTATTCGTGTTGTACCTTCAGCTCTTGCCCGTTATGGGGCATATATTGCTCAAGGGGTGATCATGATGCCCTCCTACATCAACATAGGGGCATATATAGACCAGGGAAGCATGATTGACACCTGGGCTACTGTCGGATCCTGTGCCCAGATTGGAAAGCATGTTCATCTGAGCGGGGGCGTAGGCATCGGAGGTGTACTCGAGCCAGTCCAGTCATCCCCGGTTATCATCGAAGATCATTGTTTTATTGGTTCGAGATGTATTATTGTGGAAGGAGTCAGGGTTGAAGAGGAAGCGGTTTTAGGCGCTAATGTTGTGCTGACTGCCTCTACCCATATCCTCGATGTTTCATCCCCGGAGGTGGTGGAATACAAAGGCCTTGTTCCTGCCCGATCTGTAGTCATTCCCGGCAGCATCAACAAACAGTTCCCTGCCGGAAAATTCCAGGTATCCTGTGCACTAATCATCGGAAAACGTAAAGCAAGTACTGATCAAAAAACTTCCCTGAACCAGGCACTGAGGGAATTTGACGTACCCGTATGATGAAACGGATCCTGGTCATACAAACTGCTTCCATCGGGGATGTAATCTTGGCCACAGCGGTTTTGGAGAAATTGCATGCATCCTATCCCGAAACCAACCTTGATCTGCTTGTCAAAAACGGCATGGAAGGATTGTTCCATGGCCATCCCTACCTTCATCAATTGCTGATCCGGAATAAGCAGTCAAGAAAAATAAGGAATTTTTTCAAGCTGGCCTGGGTGGTCAGACAAAACAAATATGATCTGGTCATCAACCTTCAGCGCTTCTTTATAAGCGGTTTGTTGACTGCATTTTCAGGAGCCAGGATGAGGATTGGTTTCGACAAAAATCCCCTGTCTTTTCTTTACACTCAAAGCTTACCTCATGTAATCAAAGAAAATGTTCATGAGATAGACCGGAACTTTTCATTATTAGAAACTTTAACCGGAACAGGATGTTTTAAACCCGTTTTATATCTCTCGGAAAAAGATTTTCTCACCGTCTCCACTTTTAAAACTCGCCCCTATTACACCATTTCTCCGGCTTCTCTTTGGTTTACCAAGCAATATCCGGCTGAAAAATGGGTCGCCTTAATCCTGAAAATGCCTTCAGATCATCTCATATACCTGCTGGGCGCTGCTTCAGATCAACCCTTATGCGATCAAATCATCCGGTTGTCCGGAACAGAAAATGTTCAGAATCTCTCCGGAAAGTTTACTTTGCTTGAATCCGCCGCGATCATGAAAGATGCAAAGATGAATTTCACCAATGATTCTTCTCCTATGCATCTTGCCTCAGCCATGAACGCCCCGGTCACAGCAGTATTTTGTTCCACTATTCCCGGCTTTGGTTTCGGTCCGTTGTCAGACGATTCTGTCGTGGTGGAAATTCCGGAAAAATTGAATTGCCGTCCCTGTGGTTTGCATGGTTATAAATCTTGTCCGGAAAAACATTTTAAATGCGCATTGAATATTCCTGAAACCATGCTTATGAATCGATGCTGAGCCTATATTTTTTTCCCAAATTTTCCGTTAATCTATCTATATATCTTTCCATATTCTTATAAAAATGAAGCAGGAAATTAATCGTTGCGTTGAAGTGCTGAAAGCCGGAGGAACAATATTGAATCCCACGGATACGGTTTGGGGTATAGGCTGTGATGCAACCAATGCAGATGCGGTGGAGAAAATTTATTTTCTAAAAAAAAGAATGGAAAGCCGCAGTCTGATCATTCTATTGGATGTTGCAGAAAAAATACCGGATTATGCCGGTAACATCCCGGAAATAGCATGGGATATTCTGAAAAGTGTTGAAACTCCCCTTACCATCATTTATCCGAATGCTAAAAACCTGGCAAAAAATGTCATTGGAACAGATCATTCCATTGCCATCCGGATCGTGAAAAATGAATTCTGTCAAGCCTTGATCGCTGCCTTCGGGAAACCCATTGTATCCACTTCAGCAAATTTTTCCGGAGAGCGTACACCGCTTACTTTCAAAGATATACCGGCGGAAATTATCTCTAATGTGGATTATGTTGTCAAGCATTTTCGTGAAGAAATTCATTACATCAAACCCTCCCGTATCATTAAACTTGAAGAAAACGGGGAATTTAAAATCATCCGTAAATGAGGATACTGACCATCATTCTTTCAGGAATACTATTTCTCCTCTTTCACCAGACTGTTTTGGCACAAAAACATCCCGAAAAGGTGAAAAAAATGACTATCAGCGGTCTTGTATCCGATCAAACCAATGGAGAAAGTCTGGTTGGTGCCACAATTTTCATTGATGAGCTAAAAACAGGTACTGTTACGGATGTTTATGGGAATTATTCCATTTCACTTCCGGCTGGAACCTATACGTTATCTGTCTCCTATATCGGGTATTCCCCTGAGGAAAGGAAAATAGAACTCTTCCAGAACATGAAATGGAATATAGAGCTACAGGTCAGACAACATACCCTTAATGTTGTAGAAATCAAAAGTGAGAGAAGCGATGCCAATATTGTCAGGCCGGAGATGAGCACCTTTAAAATGGACATCAAGACCATTCAGCGTATTCCCGCGTTATTCGGAGAAGTTGATGTGATCAAAGCCATCCAGATGTTACCCGGTGTTTCATCGGCCGGTGAAGGTTCAAGCGGATTCAGCGTCAGAGGTGGGTCCCCGGATCAGAACCTGATTCTTCTGGATGAAGCGACAGTTTACAATGCCTCCCATCTGATGGGATTTTTCTCCGTCTTTAACAATGATGCCATCAAGGATGTTAAACTGTACAAGGGAGATATCCCTGCGAGTTATGGGGGCAGACTGGCTTCCGTTCTCGATATTCGCATGAATGAGGGGAATTCCAAGAAATTTGAAATCAATGGCGGTATTGGCTTGATTGCCAGCAGACTTACAGTGGAAGGGCCGATTAAAAAGGACAGGTGCTCTTTCATTTTGTCGGGAAGGAGAACTTATGCTGATATTTTCCTGCCTTTGTCATCCAACAAAGCCCTTCAGAACAACCGTCTATATTTCTATGATCTGAATGCCAAGATCAACTATCGCATTGACGATAACAACCAGATTTTCTTATCCGGATATTTTGGCCGGGATGTTTTTAAAAACGGATTTGCAGGAATGAAGTGGGGCAATGAAACCGGAACTTTCCGATGGAACCACTTGTTTTCCAAAAAACTTTTCTCCAATTTCAGCTTATTATATGCAAATTACCGCTATTTCCTCGGAACTCCCGCTGGTGAATCCTTCTCCTTTGAGTGGACCTCCTTTCTTCGCGATCTTGGATTAAAAGCAGATTTCAGTTATTATCTGAACACCAATAATTCAATAAAATTTGGCGCCAGTGTGATCTATCATATGATCAATCCCGGCCATACCAGGGGAGTGGGTGATAAATCAGTGGCAACGGATGTCAAGGTTCCCGACAATTTCGCGGTGGAAACGGCCGTTTATGCGAGTAATGAACAACACCTGGGCAGGCATTTCATTGCGAAATACGGATTGAGGTTGTCCATGTTTCAGAATGTCGGAACAGCCACTCTATTTCATTATAATTCATCATTTGTGGCCATAGACTCTACCGTGTATAAAGCCGGTGTCCTTTACCATACCTATGCCGGTCTGGAACCACGACTTGGTTTATTATATGAATTCAATGAAAAAACCTCTCTTAAAGCCAGTTATGCCCGCACTTATCAGTATCTGCAGTTAGCTCAGAATTCCACCGTGGGAAACCCGCTGGATATATGGTTTCCGGCCAGTCCCAACATCAAACCCCAGATCGCGGATCAAATCGCCCTGGGATATTTCCGGAATTTCCGACATAACACCATCGAAATGTCTGTGGAGGTTTATTACAAATGTATGCAGAATGTGGTTGATTTCGTTGATTTTGCGCAGCTTTCGCTAAACAGTAAACTGGAAGGTCAGGTCAGGGCAGGCAAGGGCTGGTCTTACGGCATCGAATTTCTCCTTCGTTTGAATGAAGAAAAATTCAGTGGATGGATCAGTTATACTTATTCAAGATCATTCAGAAAAATCCCTTACCCCGAGATTAATAACGGGAATCCCTATCCTGCACCCTATGATAAACCAAATAACATTTCCGTAGTGCTGAATTACAACATCAGTAAACGCTGGGCTGTCTCAGCCAACTGGATCTATGCCACAGGAGCACCGGTGACCTTTCCGACAGGCAGGGCGGAGATCGGTGGAAACATCATCCCGATTTACTCCGACAGGAATGCATACCGTTACCCGGATTATCATCGCCTCGACCTCTCCGCTACTTTTTACAGCAAGCCAAAACCAGGGAGGAAATTCAACTGGGATCTGAATTTTTCCGTTTACAATGTCTATAACCGTCATAACACCTGGTCAATCAATTTCGTTCAGGACAATGTCAACCCTAATCTCACCTCGGCAGAGAATGTTTACTTATTCGGGATCATCCCGTCTTTAACCTTTAACTTTCATTTCAACAATGAGTAATAAAATTCCGCTTTTTCTTCTTATGGTCATTCTAGCCTTGGGCTGTACGGAAAAAATCAATGTCAGGCTTGATCAAACCTATACGCGGCTGGTCGTTGACGGGAATATTGCCGATGAACCCGGACCATACCGGGTGAGGTTGACCAAATCAGCCGATTATTTCTTCAATGAACCCATGCCCCGGGTGACTAATGCCTTGTTGGTGATCAGCGATGGGAATGAAAACTATCCGCTTCATGAAACTTCAGATGGTGAAACCGGAGTATATGAAACCGATTCTATGTTCACCGGCCAATTGAATAAAACCTATACTTTAAAAATCGAACTTTCCGAAGAAATTTCAGGGGAGTCGAATTTTCAAGCCAGTTGCATGCTACGTCCGGTGACACACCTGGATTCCATCCGGGCTGAGTTTCATCCGGACTGGGGAAAAGAAGGTTTCTGGACCGTGAAACTCTGGGCACAGGAACCCGGGGATGAAGTCAATTACTACCTGTTTAACCTTTATCGTAACGGCATTCTGCTAACCGACACCCTGAGCAAAAAAGTGATCTCTGATGATAAGTTTTACAATGGCAGTTACATGAACGGTGTGGATGTGATGTACATCAATAATGCCCATAAGTGGGAAACCATTTTCCCGGGCGACACCATCATGCTTCAGATGTCGGGGATCACTGAAGAATACTATAACTTTATTGACCAGGTCAGCCAGGCCGGGTTCAACATTCCCTTTTTCAGCGGTCCTCCCGCTAATGTGAGGGGAAATATCGACAAGGGCGGGATCGGCTTCTTTGCAGCCTACTCCAATACCTACGCCAAAGCTGTTGTCAGATAGATCACTGCAAATTACCTCACTACGACCATTTTGCGGGTCATTTGTCCGGAATTTGTTTTCAGCGTATAATAATAGATTCCAGCGTTCAATCCCTGAACGGAAAATTTCACCTGATGAACACCGGCCTGAAGATTATCATTCAGAATGGTTTTTACCATTTTTCCCGCAACATCCATTAGTTGTACAGAAACCTGGCTCTTTACCGGGAGTTCAAAACGTATATTTGTTTCGGTGGTGCATGGATTCGGGTTGTTCTGGCTCAACAGCAAGTGATCATGATCGGGTATTTCTGTCAATCCAACTCCTTCCATAAACCAGTCATAGGTTTTCTTGATGATGTCATTTCTGATTTCAGTGGTCTTCACCATTTCCAGACCGATACCGAAATATGCCACCTTTGACTGATCTTTCATCGCGCGAACTGCGCCGATTTTTGTCAGGGTAGTATTGTAATAGAAGGTAGGGACAGCATTCTCAAGAGGAGTGATCTGATCCGGATACATATTGCCTCCATTAACGTCATAAACCACGGATGTAGCTACTGTACCATAGATCAGATCACTGACATCGGCGACAAACTTATTGTTGGTGGTATTCCCGTCATTCACAAAGGTTGCCTTGAAATAATTGGTATATAAATCCTGGGTTTCCGGTGTACCATGACTACCATCATCCCCGCTCATGATATCCCATCCGATGTCCTGGCCTGCCACTAAAAGATGTCCCCCGTTATCCACAAATCCTTTAACAGCTATAGCCTCAGGATCAGTGAATGCAGGAAAAGTCCATGCAACATTATAAAACAAAGCGATGATTTCGGTAAGGATACCCTGTTTTTTTGCTTCTACAAATAAGTTCGATTTCATGCTGGCATATTGATTTGAACCTGCAAAATTCAATCCTGCAAGATAAACACCCTCAAAGGAAGTGGCATTTTCGTCCCCTGCAGCATTCACCAGCAGCAAATTTACATTGGACATTACATACCCCGTAAAATATTTTTTAGGGGCATTGAGATGATTCAGTGATGTTAATTCGAAGGTAAATGCCTTAAAACCGGCGCTGTCTCCCGGTGTTACATTAAATGATAGAGGTAGAGGTGTCCCTTTTGTGATGTCTACTTCAGCGCTGTCAGTATAAGAAATACCATCAATAGTGAAAGTTGAGATCCAATCGGGAGGTGCATCCGAAACCAGTTTTACTTTAAATGATTCTGTCCCTGCCAGGTTACTGTTTACAGCCAGATCAAAATTCAGTTCTTGTGCGGGCTGTCCAAGTTTCATGGTACTGTCTGCCGTTGTGATGTCACCAATATAAAGGTTGGTTCCATTGATGGCTGATACTACATCACCTGACAGGATTTCCTGGTGGCTTTCAGCGACAAAAACAGAAATATCACAATTTTCAACCACGCATGGGATATTGTTATAACTTTCAGGAATTACATAGTTGTATGTTCTTTCCACCAAGGAACCTGCCGTAGTGGTGGCCACTTCATCCCCCCATTGTCCCGTGATCAGGTAACGCAACATATGCATATGTTCATAGTTATTGCCGGCACCTCCACCGGTTTGTGGACCAAAAACATGGTTCTGGGTTAGGGCAACATTGATATAATTCTTAGGTTTTTCACTGTTTGAAGTATAATAAAGTTCTACATGAACTGTCAATTCACGTGTTGCTGAATTATATTCTGTCTCGACTCCGACATTCACCGGAGAGGGTTGCTGAAGGATAATTTCAGAGCTAGGGGTCCAATCTCCCCGGTTCAGCGCTGTTTTGGATCCAGAGAAGATATGACGATTGACGGTCCCTGAAGGATATCCGCCAAGCCCTGTCTGGTTAGCCAATGCATCGCCAAAAGGTGTACGGTAATCAGGCTCACCGCTATTGGGGACGGCATAGCCTCCCTGATGAATAGCAATCGCCAACGCTCTTCCCGGGTTATTTTCAAGAATGGAAGCGGCAATGGCATGTCCCTGGGGGCAATACTGACAGTGGATTCCTGTGTACTCCTCAAGAACCACGTTTTTATTGGTTGGCTGGGTCGTCACCAGGGTCTGTGCCTGAGTGAATAAAAAACCTACAAAAAAGAAGGTCAAAATCGTAAAAAACTTTTTCATTTGATTGTGGATTAATGTTATGGGTTGATACGATACAAATATATAAATATTTTTTTATGATAGGGCTCACACATAACAAAAAAAACAATGTGGTCTTAAGGTTTTTCCCTATCTTTGTTCATCTCATGTTTTCAACATTGGACTATGGAAAACGCCTTGAACAATATTTCACCGGTAGATGGCCGTTATCGCGAAGCAACACAATCCCTCTCAGCTTTCTTTTCGGAAGCTGCCATAATCCGCTATCGTGTATTGGTGGAAGTTGAATATTTCATTGCCTTATGTAAAATTCCCCTTCCTCAGCTCCAGCAGTTCGATAAAAAATGTTTCCCGAAACTCCGAAAACTCTACCAGCACTTCAATGAATCTGATGCCCTCAGGGTGAAATCCATCGAAAAACAAACCAACCACGATGTCAAAGCCATTGAGTATTTCTTAAAAGAAAAATTTGATGAACTGAAAATTGGAAATTTCAGGGAGTTTATCCATTTCGGACTGACTTCCCAGGACATCAACAATACGGCTTTTCCACTTGCATTGAAGGATGCCACAGAGGACATACTGAAACCATTGTTGGAGAATGTCGTTTTTGCCCTTTTTGAAAAAAGCCGGGAGTGGGCGCAGGTTCCTATGCTTGCAAGAACGCACGGACAGCCCGCTTCCCCAACAACAGTCGGGAAAGAATTTTTCGTTTTTGTAGAGCGGCTTACAAAACAGATGGCTCTTTTTGAAACTATTCCTGTTTCGGCGAAATTCGGTGGGGCTATTGGCAATTTCAATGCCCATCATGTAGCCTATCCTGAAATCGACTGGAATCGTTTTGCTGATCAATTGGTGAATAAAACCTTGGGGCTTGAACGTTGTCAGACCACCACCCAGATCGAACATTATGATAACCTTGCTGCTTATTTCGATAATCTGAAGAGGATAAATACCATCCTGATCGACCTTGCCCGGGACATCTGGCAGTATATCTCATCGGAGTATTTTAAGCAGAAAATAAAACAAGGGGAAACCGGTTCATCTACCATGCCTCACAAAGTGAATCCCATCGATTTTGAAAATGCTGAAGGAAACTTGGGACTAGCCAATGCCATAGCCGAATTTTTATCGGCAAAATTACCTGTTTCCCGCCTGCAACGAGACCTTACCGATTCCACAGTGATCAGGAATATCGGCGTTCCTTTAGCCCACTCGATAATTGCTTATAAATCACTGCTGAAGGGCCTAGATAAACTGATCCTCAATGAAGATAAATTAAACAGCGACCTGAATGAAAACTGGGCCGTGATATCTGAAGCCCTACAGACCATCCTTCGTAGGGAGAAGTATCCGAATCCTTACGAAGCCCTGAAAGAACTCACGCGAGGAAAAGGTGGAATCGATCAGAAAAACATCCATGCATTTATTGATGGTTTGAAAGTTTCAGAAAAAGTCAAGGATGAACTTAAGCAGGTCACGCCCCACAATTACACGGGGATCATTTCGTTTTAAAGACATGTGTAATCAGACATTGGACATCAGTCATTGGACATGGTTAATAATAATTACAATTTTATTCCTAATTCCTAACTCCTAATTTTATAAAGTTGTTTGTCAGCGGTTTCACCATCGTCAGAAATGCCATTAAGTACGACTATCCCATTGTCGAATCCATTCGGTCTATCCTGCCCCTATGCGATGAATTCATTGTTGCGGTTGGGCAATCGGAAGATGATACAAGAAGTCTTATCTCTTCCATTGGCGCTGATAAAATCAGAATCATCGATACAATATGGGATGATTCGAAAAGATCGGGAGGCAAGGTTCTCGCGGAGGAAACAAACAAGGCGCTGGATATGATTTCTCCTGAAAGCACCTGGGCTTTCTACCTTCAGGCCGACGAGATCATTCACGAGAAATATCATGATTCTATTTATCATTCCATGGAAGAATATGCCATGGAAACTGAAGTAGAAGGACTGCTTTTCGACTATCTGCATTTTTATGCTTCTTACGACTTCGTCGGGGATTCAAGGCGATGGTACCGAAGGGAAGTGAGAATTATCAGGAATGACCGACGTATCCGTTCCTTTGCAGATGCCCAGGGCTTTCGTCTGGATGGCAGGAAACTCAGGGTAAAACATTCAGGGGGTTCAGTCTTTCATTACGGATGGGTAAAACCGCCGAAAGTCCAACAAGATAAACACGAATTCTTTCACCGTTACTGGCACAATGATGATTGGATCGAAAAACACATTACCAAATCTGGGGAATTCGATTACGCTGAAATCGATTCTCTTGCAAGGTTTAAAGATTCTCACCCGGAGGTGATGCAGAGACGTGTGAGTCAGCAAAACTGGGCATTTACCCATGATCCTTCTGTGAAAAAATTTTCATTGTCCTCGCGTTTCCTCCATTTTCTAGAAAATAAAACCGGGTGGAGGCCAGGAGAATATAAAAATTATAAAGAAATTTGACAATGCTTTTTTTTTAATTTTGCTTAAAATTTAAAACTTATGGATTTAAGTAAAATTTTATCTATTTCCGGAAAAAGCGGTTTGTTCAAAGTTGTATCCAATGTTAAAAATGCAGTCATCGTGGAATCCCTGCTCGATCATAAACGCTTCCCGGCTTTCGGAAACGAAAAGATCAGTTCTTTGGAAGAAATCAGTGTATTTACCCAGGGTGAAGACATGCCCCTGAAAGATGTGTTTAAAGCTTTTTTTAACAAACTCGAAGGAAAACAAGCCATCGATGCGAAATCTGATAATCCGGCACTGAAAAAGTTTTTCGGGGAAATGATTCCCGATTTCGATGCCGAACGGGTATATGTCTCCGATATCAAAAAGATGATCAGCTGGTATAACCTGTTACTGGAGCATAAGCTGATTGATTTCACGGAAAAAGAAGAAGAAAAAAAGGAAGAAATAAAACCTGATGAACCACCTGTAAAGGAAAAAGAAAAAAAAACACCAAAGAAATCTACAAAGATTGCTCCGGCCTCAAAAAAAATATCACAAGATAAACTTTAATAATTCCTCAGATTATGAAAACAATCATCAAAAACAGCATTATTTTGGTCGCTATTCTGGCTTTGAGTTTTAACGCAACAGCCGGAAAAAAAGTTGTACGGTTCAGTTGTTCAGAACCTGACGCTAAAATATTTGTAGATGGTAAATTGATGGGATCCGGGCAACTGGAAATTGTGATTCCTGCTTACGCTTGTGTCACGGTTAAAGTTCAAAAAACCGCGTTCCTGAACGGGATTATTGAATTTTGCAACAAACCCAATTTCGCTCCACCCCCTAAGACTTACTATATGCAACTGGAGCGGGATGATGCTTACGATGCCTCTGAAGCAACGGATATTGCCAATCTTGATATCGAAATCAAGACCAATAAAACCGAAGTTGAAGCCTGGAAATTGCTCAGCCAGATCATCACTACATATTTTGATGTGATTGAAGTCACCGACCGGGAAACCGGTTATCTCCGTACGGCATGGACAGCCCAAACCTTTAAACAGCGAACAATACGTACCCGTATGATCGTCAAACTGGGTTCTACTGATCCCCTGACTTACAAAATTAAACTGGTCAGCGAATATGCCAATGGCCCACAGACATCTGTAAAAAGCGATGAGCTGTTTAAAGATTGGGACAGGGTTCTAAGAAAATACAAGGAAGTCATTCATGAAGTGCAGACACGCTTAGCCAATTAACTATATTTGTTCATGCTTCCCAAAAAGTTTATTCAGGATTTCAAACTTATTCAGAACTTCCGTTTAAACAATAAACATTTTATTTTAACCCTTCTTGCCCCGGAAAAACTCCCCGAGATATTTCCGGGGCAATTTGTTCAGGTCCTTGTTGAAAATTCTCCTTCCACTTTTCTTCGTCGTCCTTTATCCATTCATTCGGTTGATTATGCTAATAATACCGTCAGCCTTATGATCCAGATCAAGGGTGAAGGGACACGGCATCTGAGCCTGCTACAAGGAGGCGACACCCTGAATCTCATCTATCCACTCGGGAATTATTTCACGATTCCTGAGCAAAAGGAAGTCCTGCTAGTGGGCGGAGGCTGTGGTGTGGCTCCCTTGCTTTTTCTGGCACAAACACTGCATGATCATGATATTGAACCCGATATATTACTAGGGTTCAGAACCAGAGAAGAAGTTTCTGAAATAGAAACATTTTCGAAATACGGAAAAGTAAGGATCATTACAGATGATGGCACCGAAGGCGAAAAAGGGCTGGTGACGGATCATTCCATTTTTCAGAAAGAAAGCATTCCCTATAAAAAAATCTTCTGCTGTGGTCCTGACTCCATGATGAAAGCCATTGCCCGGATCGCAAAAATCCATCATATTGATTGTGAAGTCAGCCTCGAAAACATGATGGCCTGCGGGTTTGGCGTCTGCCTTTGCTGTGTTACTCCCACTGATAAAGGCAATGAAAGGGTCTGTATGGAGGGACCGGTATTTAACACAAAACGGCTGAACTGGAAATGAAACAATTAAAGCTTTTTTTTATTTACCACCTAATCACCTAATCACTTGATACCAGATCTATCCATCAATCTCGCCGGCCTTAGATTTAAAAATCCTGTAACCACTGCTTCAGGTACTTTTGGCTATGGAGAGGAATTCATGGATTTCATGGATATCGGGAAACTCGGGGGAATTTTTATCAAAGCAGTGACCGGAAAAAACCGCGATGGCAACGCTTACCCAAGAATGGCAGAAACCCCTTCAGGAATGCTGAATTCCGTCGGACTTCAGAATAAAGGAGTGGATCATTTTTGTAAGGAGATCTATCCCAGGATAAAAGATTTCAACACCCACATCATTGTAAACGTTTCGGGGTCAACATTAGAAGAATATGTAGAAGTTGCCGAACGCATCAATGAGCTGGACAAAATTCCTGCTATCGAACTGAATATTTCCTGCCCGAACGTTAAACTGGGAGGCATGGCCTTTGGAACCGTTCCGGCCGTATCGACAGATGTTACTGCAGCAGTCAGAAAAGTATACAAGAAAGTGCTGATGGTAAAGCTTTCTCCCAATGTGACCAGCATTACCGAAATGGCCAGAGCGGTTGAGGATGGGGGTGCAGATGTCATCACCCTGATTAATACCTTGTTGGGGATGGCCATCGATGCTGAGAAAAGAAGACCAATGCTCGCGACAATCACGGGAGGATTATCCGGCCCTGCCATTAAACCCATTGCACTTCGCATGGTGTGGCAGGTTTACCATGCCGTAAAAATTCCGATCATCGGGCTCGGAGGTATCATGAATGCCATTGATGCCATTGAATTCATGCTGGCTGGTGCCTCCGCTGTTCAAGTCGGAACCGCTAATTTTCTTGACCCTTGTATCTCTTTAAAAATTGTTGATGGGATGGAAGCATATCTTCAACGCCATAGTATTGATGCCGTGAAAAAACTCATCGGACAATTAAATTCACCCGAATAATTCAGAAAATATTCACTTCCGGTTCTAAGGTAATCCGGAAACGGTCGTAGACCGAACGAATCATTTTATTTGCCAGGTGGACTAACTGCCCGCCATCAGCTTGTCCATAATTGGCCAGTACCAGGGGTTGTTCCGGGTACACTCCGGCATCTCCATCCCTGAATCCCTTCCATCCGCATTGACTGATTAGCCAGGCGGCAGGAACCTTGATCTGGTCACCTGAAGAAAAAGAAGGAATATCTGGATGCTGCTGTTTCAGTGCCTCCAGTGTATGGTTGGAGATGACTGGATTTTTAAAAAAGCTGCCCGCGTTTCCAATAAAGGCGGGGTCGGGTAATTTTCGCCTTCTTATGTTGCAAATAACTTCCCTGACGTCTTTTAAACCCGGTTTACTGATTCCGGCTTTTTCAAGCTCACTGGAAATGTCCCCATACTCCAGCCTTAATAAAGATGTTTCATTTTCCCCATTGATTTTCTGAAGCCGGAAATGTACTTCATCAATGATGATCTTCCCTTTGAATGCCTGCTTGAAGATGCTGTCTCTGTAACCGAAATGACAAGCCTCACGGCTAAAGGTTCTTTCCTCCCCACTCTCAATTTCCACAAAATGAACGGATTCAATCAGATCTTTCACCTCTGTTCCATACGCCCCAATATTCTGTATCGGTGCCGCACCAACCGTTCCCGGTATCAGGGATAAATTTTCTAAACCCGCCCAGCCCTGGTCAACACAGTAAGCTACCAAAGGATCCCATGACTCTCCGGCTTGAACACTGAGAATCACTTGTTCTTCATCTACTTCCCTGACTGTAATTCCTTTGGTATGGATGCGAATGATAATCCCTTCGAAATCTTTTGTAAAGAGTATATTGCTACCCGCTCCTATGATCAAAATAGGCATGCGGATCATACTACGATAATTCAGCAGTGAATAAATGTCTTCCTTTGTCTTTGCTTCAACATAATACCTTGCTTTCACATCAAACCCAAAGGTGTGTAAAGATTTGAGCGAAACATTTTGTTCCAGATGCATAAAATATTGTAAAGTCCAAAATTAGACAATTGATTGAAACATCAGTCGAAAAAGCTTATTTTTGTTGGGATGAAAACAGCCATTGTATCTGTAACCAACGACTTGACAACCGATCAGAGGGTTGACCGTACCTGCATGACTTTAGTCAGGGAGGGATATGAGGTCTTGTTGGTGGGGAGATTAAAAACCGACAGTAAAAAGCTTTCCCCCCGCCGCTATCGAACACACCGTATGTGGCTTTTCTTTGAAAAAAGTCCCGCCTTTTATGCAGAATATAATATCCGCTTATTTTTTTTTCTGCTTTTCCGAAAACCCGGATTATTGGTTTCTAATGATCTCGATACCCTCCCGGCCAATTATCTGGCTTTCCGTATTTTTACTTTTTTACCCGGTAAAACTAAACCTTATCACATCCATGATTGTCATGAATATTTCCGGGGCGTTCCCGAACTTTCAGCAAGAAAAACCGTGACGGCTATATGGAAATTCATTGAAGACAGAACCTTTCCAAAGTTAAAAACCGTTCTTGCCGTCAACCAATCGGTCGCGGATCTTTATCGCCAAGAATATGGGAACATGATTACTGTGGTTAGGAATGTTCCTTTCCGTAAACATGAAGGTATTGCAAAATCAAAAGCTGAGCTCAACATCAGACAGTACCAGAAAGTTATTCTTTATCAGGGAGCCGTGAATATTGACCGGGGTCTGGAAGAGATGATCCTGGCGATGCAATACCTCAAAACGGATGCCATACTGGTCATTGCAGGCACAGGCGATATTTTCGATAAACTGAAAAAGCTCACCACAGATATGGTATTATCTGATAAGGTACGTTTCACCGGACAGCTTCCTTTTGAAACCCTTCATTCCATTACGCTGATGGCCGACCTGGGTCTATCGATCGAAAAGGATGTCTGCCTTAACTATCACTTTTGCCTTCCTAACAAATTTCTGGATTATATTCAAGCGAAAGTGCCAGTGCTGGTTTCTCCCTTTCCGGAAATGAAAGCCATTGTGGATCAATACGGGATTGGGGAATACATTCAAAGTCACGACCCTGCTTCCCTGGCCTCGTCCATTGATGCCATGCTGATGGATCAAAACAAAATATCACTGTTCCGGAAAAACCTTGAAAAAGCAGCCACTGACCTTTGCTGGGAAAACGAAGCCACAAAGCTGATTGAAATTCTAAAAAAACTGTGAAAGAACCTCATCTTCATATCATCTCCTTCGATATCCCCTATCCGGCCACCTATGGCGGAGTGATTGATGTTTTCTACAAGATCAGGGCACTCAGCTCCGCCGGTGTGAAAATTCACCTGCATTGCTATGAATACCATCGTGAACCGGCTGAAGAACTTGAAAAGCTTTGTTATACTATCTCTTATTATCCGCGAACCACGGGATGGCGTGCAATGATCAGCTTCAAGCCATACATCGTGGCAGGCCGCCGTTCCAAAGAACTCCTCCAAAACCTCCAGAAAGATGATTATCCCATCCTTTTCGAAGGCCTGCATTGCTGCTATTTTCTTAATGATAAAGGGCTGAAAACACGTTACAAAATTTACCGTGAAAGCAATATTGAACATCATTATTATTACCATTTGTTTAAGGCAGAAAAGAATTATTTCAGAAAATTCTTTTTCTTGTTGGAAAGCATTCGTTTGAAATTTTATCAACCGGTTCTGCGTCATGCCAGCATTATGCTTACTGTCTCTGAAGAAGATACAGTGTATCTCCGTCACCATTTTCCTGACGTCAGCATCGTTTACCTTCCCAGTTTTCACAGAGAAAATGACATTAATTGCTTGAGTGGAAAAGGAGATTACATTCTTTACCAGGGCAATTTAAGTGTTCCAGAGAATCAGATTGCTGCAGAATTTCTTATCCGGGAAGTGTTGGAAGAAACCATGCCAGAATTGATCATTGCAGGAATGAACCCAACGGAACGATTGCTTCGCCTGGCCAGGCTCAAAAAAAACATAAGGGTCATGGCCAATCCTTCGGATGAAGAAATGTTTCACCTGATCAGGAATGCCCATGTCAATGTCATGGTTACCTTCCAGGCAACAGGATTGAAACTTAAATTACTTCATGCCCTCTACAACGGAAGGTTTTGCCTCGTCAATCCGACTATGCTTGCCGGAACAAAACTTAATGCTTTATGCGAAATTGCTGAAAACCCCATCGCGTTCAGAAAAAAAATCAAAACACTTTTTTCAATGGAATTTACTCCTGAGATGGTTCAGAAAAGAAAAGAGGTGCTTGCTGTCACTTATTCCAATGAAAAAAATTGCAAAACCTTATGTGATTTGTTACCTTTGTGTTTGCCCATCAAATTATAATACAAAAATTCCTGATTATGAAAAAAATCCTCGTCCCGGTTGATTTTTCAGGCCACACAGAGATTACCTGTGAATATGCCATAGAACTGGCCAAAGCTCATGGCGCCGAGTTGCATATTTTTCATGCTTTTTTTGATCAGATTATCCTTGCCGATACCAGTTTCCCTGATACCCTCAACATGAGTACCATTTATAATGAAGAGCTGATGAAAGAGATCTTCCACCAGGCTGAGAGAAACATCCTGGAATTGAAAGAAAAACTGGAAGCAAGGATTCTCAAGGCAAACCTTACCAATGTCACGATCAGAACATCACTGGTTGCCGGTGAAATTGAGCACGAGATCAAAGTGATCTGTAAGGAGTACCAGCCGGATATGGTAATCATGGGGACAAGAGGGAAAGGGAATAACATCAATATCTGGGGTAGGGTATCTACTTTCATCATCGATCATGCAAAAGTTCCCGTATTGACACTGCCGGAAATTAAAACATTCAGAGGATTCAAAAAAATCATGTTTGCCGCTGACCTGAGTGAATCCAATGACCTGGTTATTCCCGTCATTCTTGACCTTTTCAAACCTTACCCCATGCTGTTATCAGTGGTTCATTTTCTGAATAAAAATAAAATCAAAGAGGAATACAAGCAGATGAAGGCATTACAGGGAAAATTCGCCCGGGAAGAAAAGCAAAACCTGGTTAAGTTTGAGATGGTTGAATATGAAGCAGACAATCAAAAAGCCATCGATCAATATATTGTTGATAATGAAATTGATCTTATCGTCTTTCAACCTCATAAACGGGGCATTTTCTATATGATATTTACCCGTAACATCACCAAGAAAAACCTTTTCGCTACCAATATCCCATTGCTCGCGATACCGGCAAATCCATGCTGATTAGTTGACCCTGATCAAGCGAAAATTTTCATATTTGACAATTTCCCAATGTAGGTTTTCATAACCATTACCTGGTAAGTTTTTTAACTCGAAGGTACACTGAGTATATTTTCCTGAAATCGGAGGCAGTAAAACGGGGAAGTTTTTACCATATTTCCAGAGCGCTGAAAGAAAGTACAATGTCACATCATAAGCCTGTAAGGCCAGAACATCCGGGTCTGTTTTATAGGTATTCTGGAACCTGGCAACAAACTTCCTGGTTTCAGGGTTCTGGTAATCCACGAAAAAGGGTGACATGATATGTGTTTGCAAACCCACCATATATTCCGTTTCCAATCCCTCAATCTTATCCCATGAAGGCAGACCGATTAAAACCAGATTATACTCATTTCTAAGTTCATACATCCGGCGGGTCAATTCAAGGATGTAGGAGGTGTTGTTGGAGAAAAGAATGACCACCTGTTCTTTACCTTTTGAGAAGGAGGTAATTGTTGCACTCAAACCTTCAGTAATGGAAACATTCAGCTTGCGCTGTAAGCATTCTTTTTTCAGGATCTCCGGAGCGTCCTTATCCTTATAAACACCCTCTCTCAGGATAAGAATTTTCGCCTGAGGATAAGTTTTCTCGAGATAACCAGCCAGTTGTGGCAGTTGAGAACTTTTCGGGGGGCGAATTTTAATAACTTTTGGATTCCCTTTCAGGAGCTCACTGCGCTCGGTGATAGGGTTGACAATCATAATATTGTTTTTCCGGGCAAATTCAGCAACGATTTTAAAATTCTGATGATAAAGAACGCCTAGGATCAAATCCATTTCTTTTAATTCAGGCTTTTTTAGTATTTGTTTAGTCTTAACCGTGTCTTTATCCATATCATAAACATGAATTTTCATCTGAATGCCCGTTTTCTCAAGTGAATCAAGGGCCAGCCTGAATCCCTCATAAAACTGAATAAAATTCATGGATTTAAAAGCTTCCTCCGGATTCGTGACAGTCGTTTCGGTGCTGATCCCATTCACTTCCCCCAGGTACAATGGCAACATTAATGCCACGTGATAAACTGGCTTCACGTTTAAAGTATCCTGTTGAATTGAATCTCCGTTCGTTAGCAATGGTAAGGGGATGGTCGAATCACGGGGTGAAAATACCGCCTCTTTGTCTTTGAATGATTCTCTTAGATGTTGATTTTCAGGCGACTGAGGTTTAATAACCGGAATACGAATCTTTTGATCTGCTTTAATTCCCTCTTTTACCTGGGGGTTCTCTCTGATCAGAACATTGATATCAAGCCCATAGGCTTTGGATATCATATAAAGTGTCTGACCACGTTTGATGGTATGAATATAGAATTCCTCCCCATTATGCTTTTCTATGACGGTGGATCTAATTTGTTTCAACTGATCCTGGGTGGATTGTGTAAACCCTTTAAAATAAAAGGGGAAGCATACAATCATGAAACAAAAGAACTTTTTGTACATCGGATCTCTTATTGGTTCATTCCCATTCGATGGTGGCCGGGGGTTTTGAGCTGATGTCGTAAACCACCCGATTAACTCCTTTGACTTTATTAATAATGTCATTACTCACCTTGGCCAGAAAATCATAAGGCAAATGCGCCCAGTCGGCTGTCATCCCATCTGTTGAAGTTACTGCCCTAAGGGCGATGACGTTTTCATAGGTGCGCTCATCGCCCATCACACCAACCGACTGAACCGGCAAAAGGACAGCGAAAGCCTGCCAAACCTTATCATATAAGTCGAATGCTCTTAAGCCGGTTATATAAATATCGTCCACATCCTGTAAAAGTCTGACTTTTTCGCGGTCAACATCACTGAGAATCCTTACCGCCAGCCCCGGACCCGGGAAAGGGTGACGGTTGAGAAATCCGGGATCAAGGCCTAAGGTTTTACCTACCTTTCTGACTTCATCTTTAAAAAGACTGTTCAGGGGCTCAACAATTTTAAGGTTCAATTTTTCAGGTAAACCACCCACATTGTGGTGGGATTTAATGGTTGAGGAAGGACCTTTGACAGAATGAGACTCAATCACATCCGGGTAGATCGTGCCCTGGGCAAGCCAATGGATATTCTTGATTTTCATAGCTTCTCCTTCAAACACATCAATGAAAGTCTTTCCAATGATTTTACGCTTCTTTTCAGGGTCAGTCACACCAGCCAAAGCATCCAGAAAAAGATCACGGGCGTCAACGCCAATCACATTCAGTTCAAGCTGTTCATAGCGCTGCATAACTTTTACAAACTCATTTTTGCGTAAAAGACCATTATCCACAAATATGCAGTAAAGGTTTTTCCCTATGGATTTATGGAGCAAAATGGCGGCCACGGATGAGTCAACTCCTCCCGATAATCCCAGGACAACTTTATCCTGACCGAGCTTTTCCCGAAGACCTCGTACTGTTGATTCCACAAATGACTCGGGAGTCCAGGAAGGCTGACAGCCACAGATACCGGCTACGAAATTCTTCAGAAGAATGCCTCCCTCAGTAGTATGATATACTTCTGGGTGAAACTGGATCCCGAAAGTTTGTTCGCCTTCCACCCTGTATCCCGCATACGTTACATCCTGAGTCCCGGCAATGGCTACAAAGCTCTCCGGGACCCTCAGAATGGTATCTCCATGCGACATCCATACCTGGGTACCCTGGGTCATCCCTTTGAGGAGTTCATGGGCAGAGTTGATATAAGACAAGTTAGCCCTTCCGTATTCCCTTATTTTCGAAGGCATAACTTCTCCCCCTGAAGACTGTGCCAGAAACTGGGCTCCATAGCATATTCCAAGCAGGGGTATTTTTCCGCGTATCTTTGAAAGATCAGGGAAAGGAGAATGGTCATCTCTAACCGAGAAAGGGCTGCCCGACAATATCACCCCTTTAATCCCTTCGTGAAGGAAGGGTATTTTATTGAAAGGATGAATTTCGCAGTACACATTGAGCTCCCTGACCCTTCTCGCAATCAGCTGAGTATACTGGGAACCGAAATCAAGGATTAAAATGGTTTCTTGCATCTTACAAACATAAGAAAAAATACGATTAACGGTTTCGGTATATGAAAAGTTGGGCATTTCGGAGTACGTCACTGTCAAACCGATACAAAGTTTGAAGCGAGCTACAATGCTTGATTTCAGTAGTATCTGCACAATTTTTTATATACCGTGTTACAAGCTGGCCGTTCTTGTCTTTCGATAAACTGTCTTTAATTTTTGCTGCACTGTCTTTCTGTCCGTGCGATGGAGTGGGACGGGCTTGAAGGCTCTTTTGGCATTTTTGGTCTGTGGGCAAGCCAAGTGGGAATGCCAAATCTGCCTGAAAGCGAAGGGAAGCGGCGTGTCGGCTGTCTAATGATGTGAACATGTATATCTTGTACATTCGCATTGATTACCTGCTCTTTTTAATGCTTTGTCTTTTGTGTCCTGACTAAATGGTTCAGGTGATTTACCTGGAGTACCATATGTACTTGTGTTTGCATGACAATCTGGACATAATACTTCAGCATTGTCTAAGCCATTTCCGCCATCTCTTCTTTTATGATGGACTTCTAAGTTTCTGGTTCTTGTACAACGTGCCATAATTATAGGATTTAAGTTGATAATAAACTGTTTATTTCAAAAACTCTTTAATTTTTTCTTCCTCTTTTCCCTGTTCAATCAGATAGCATTCAACTTTGTCATTAATCACATATTCTTCAAATGGAATCTGTGTTTGATATGCTTTAATGTTTTTGAGTTGTTTCTGCCCGGTCATTACATCAAGTACTTTCTTTTTATAGGTAGTATCAATGTTTCCAAGAAGATGTTCTCCTTTACTTTCAATGATGTAAACCAATTCCAAATGATTTTCTGCTGTTTTTTTTGCAGCCACAAAGTCAGGTCTGATTTTGTTCTGTTGCCAACCTTGTATTGAGTACCAGTTTCTATTTACTTTGTTTCTGAACCACCAAAGAATTTTTTCTTGTTTGTCAAGTAAATCGCCAACTTTCCTTTCAAGCGTATTCATTGCTGTTACTTCAACATCATCGAAAAGATAGTATTTGTAGGTGCTTGGAATTGGACATACTGTTATTACATCCTCTTTCGGAACTTTGAATCCAACTGTATCATCATCAGAAACTGCAAGAACAAGATTTTGGGCTTTTAATTCTTCCAAAAATATTTCTTCTTCCTGTTTTGTCTTTTCTTCCTGAAACTTTTTACATAGCTGAGAAACAATGAAACTGTAATGTTCTTTCAGTTTATCCTTTCCTATTTTTTCTTCAATTTGTGATAAATATCTCGTTCCAATGATTCTTGCAAGGAATGGATTTTCAATCAATTCATTCAATCTGCGTGTTAAGTAGTCGATATTTATTTCTGCTTTTCCGTTTGTTTGACTTTGTTCTTCAACAAATGATGCTTTACTCGAATCATCAAGCGTAATTGCAAATGCTTTCCTTTCTTTTGTCTCGTTGCTTAATGAGTTTTCAAGTTTAATCAGAAATTCATCTTTCAATTCAAGTTTTGTAAAATCAACTTTTGGTTTGATATCGCTTTCGTAATTAAAACGCCTTTTGGAATCGCTTTTATCAACCATTAGCCAAACTGGCAAGTAAAATGAATTTTGGAATTTTTCGCTGAACTCTTTTTTTATCTTTACTGTTTTGGTGGCATTTATTGCTTCGTTATCACGGAATTTTAATTTTGTAACCAAATCTTCAAGTCCTTCATTTTTAAATCCGGTTGAAACCCTATCTAAAATTTCTCGTGTATCGCCTTTTGTGTAATAAACATAACTCTCGTCAAGTTCTTTTACTCCTGATTTTCTTGCAAATGGTTGACGCAAAATTCTGCCAACTAACTGCGTTACGCCTGTGTTTGAATTTACATTCGGAATAATTCCCAGAATGTAGGCAAAAGAAAAATCCCAACCTTCTCGTAATGCTTCTTTTGTAATGATAAAGCGGACTGGGCAATCCTGTGAAAACAGGTTTACATCTTCAATATCATTTTGCGAACTTGTTTTAATGGCAATTTCATCGGGGTTTACTTCAAGACTTACCAAATATTCTTTCACGTCAAGACTGTGAACCCTGTCATGTTTCCCTCTTTGGTCTTTTCCTGTTGCTTCTACTTGCAACAAAGCAGTTGGGCGAATATAAACTCCAGTATCTTTCTGGTATTGCTTCGCTGTTTCTTCTAATTTTTCCCGATGTTCTTTTATTTCCTTTACCATCGCTTTCCAGTCGTTCTCTTGTTTGCTAATGGGTGGGAGAATGTGCATATCAAGTTTTACCATTTCTTCCTCTTTGAGTTCAAGCCCTGTAATGGTAACCAAAACATTCATTTCGGCTTTGGGAGTAGCTGAAAAACCTAAAACAAATTCAGGATTTAAACTGTCAATGGTTTTTCGGGCATTTTCTGAAAATACTTTGTGAATTTCATCAATGATTATAAATGGTTTCGAAACACGGATTGCGTTTCCAAGGCTTGTCATTATTAAAGGCTGTTCTGTGCCAAGCGGTGAAATAAAATCAAGATTTGGAACTTGCTTTAATAATTGTTCGTGTAAGTCGTAACGATTATCGGCAGGGAAAAAACTGTCATAGCCGCCACTGTCCTGAAAAACTTTTAACGCTTCTTTTCCATTGGAGCGACTTATTGACTGAATCATAACGAAAAGAACAACTAAATTTTCTTCAATATCATTGGTTGTTAATCGCTGTCCTTTTTCCAATATAATAGTTCGGTTGCCACTACATTGGTCTAATAACTGGCGTAACGGATTCCCTTTGTCCCTGATTTTTTGAACAGTTTGGCTGTAGATGGTTTCGCTCGGCACAATCCAAACCACAAGCCCCGTACGTTTTTGAGCAAAAAGGTTTTGATATTCACGGATTGATTCAACGGCAAGCAATGTTTTTCCGCCACCAGTCGGTACTTTAATAATCATCCGGGGGTAACTGTTTCCCAAGCCGTTTGTACAACGGTCTTTATATTCCAAACCGCTGGTTTGAAAAGTTGTTTGCACCCAATTCAAAGTATGACGCATATTTTCAGGCAATGCCTGTTTCGCAATGTCAAACGATGTTTTGGTATCACGGGCAGTTTGCAAAAACTGCTTAAGTGCGTTTACAACTTTTATTTGATATTTTTTTAAATACATGCTATTCAGTTAGTTTATCAGGTTTCTTGCCAATTTGCTTTTCCTCGCTTTTTACCCTTCGTTCCAGTTTTTTAATATCTTCCTCGGCAGGCAGGTTTTCAGGAACAATGCCCCGTTCAAGTAGAAGCTTTCTCACACCTTTGTTGTTTTTGATATGTTCTGCTGAAATAGCTACTTCGGTTCTGAGTTCTCTTTCCCTGGCATTGAAGATTGTGATTTCAGTAGCAAAATCTTTTGCCTTGATTGTGATGGTGGGTAAAAAATCAGCTAAAGCCCTTTCTTTGGGAACCCCCAGCCTGTCTTTCATTTGCTGGGTAGTTTCACCTCCGAATAAGGCTGCATCGCCCTTACTTCTGATAATGCCAAAGTTTTTATCGCTTCCGGTTTGTTCGTATATTATTGAAGACAGTTCTTTCTCGGATAAACTAAGTTTTTCTCTTGCCTGTAATCGTTCCCAGTCGTTTATCCGTTGTTCTATTATTTCATATTTTCGGGTTTGAACTGCAAAATAGTTCTGTGCAAATGCAATAGGTTCTTTTTTGGGATCACCGTTTTGTGCTATAAGATAACAAGCATAACGGGTAAGCATAATATCGTCAACCGGTTTTTGAGCCCCTGAACCAATATTGACCATCTTGTTGATGTCAACAAAATGGTCGGATACGTTGTTGCCACTGGCTTCGCACGATGTTTTGGCTTTGGTAATTACATTGGTAAAATTACGCCACTCAGCATATCCAAGTAAATGTTGAATATCGCGTGCAAACCAGAATTCTATTCCATTATCAGTTGTATTTGAATGATCCTGAAAAGTGTCGGTCAGTGATTTAATTAATTCTTTCTTCATTTTTCCCTCCTTTGAAACAAATTATAAGGAATACCCACATATTCAATCTGATTGTCGGTTAAATATTCTTCATCCAAAAAGCATGATGGTGCATACACAATTCGCTTTTTACCCGGTTGTTGTTCCTTTATTTTTTCGGCAAGTGTTAAATTGAGTGCAAGTCGGGTAAGTGTATCGTAATCTTGTTTGTAAACCAAAAAAATTGCTTGCTTGCCAAACTCGCCAACGAAATAATCGGCTTCGTTAATTTTATCCTCTGCTTCCAGATTTTCACCTGTACATAGGTAATAAACATATTTTGCAAATTGGTGGTAAGTGGGCAATTGTCCTGCCAGCATGGTTTCAGCATCAAGTGGAATACCAAGTCGGTAATATTTAAAACCCGAATCGTAGCCATACTTGTCAAAAGCCCGTTTTACCCTCTCCCTGGTTATGTCTTTGCAAATGTTTTTGTCGGGTTCGGCTTCTGAGTTTTCGGGCATTTGCACCATAATACATTTTCGGTTTCCGCCATCTTCTTTGTTGAGTTCCATTACTGCGTGCATGGTGGTACCTGAGCCGGCATAAGAATCTAAAATAATATCATCGCCTTGTGTACAATATCTAATGAATTTTTTAATTATTTCTTCATCTTTAGGAAAGGTAAAAATATCATTGCCCCCAAAAAGTGCCTTTAATCTTTTTTTTGCTCCTCTTGCATCACGATAAAAAACACTAGATGGTACTGTAAATTCAGTATCACGTAAATATGTCTTTTTATTAGGTACGGTAGTTTCATCAACCCCGAAATGTATCCTATCTTCTTCAACAAGTTTTTTTAATGTTAAATCTGTGTATCTCCAACCTAATTCTGGAACTGCTGTTGGTTTTTTTGTAATTGGATGAATCAGTGGTTTGTGTGATCTTGTTTCTGGTTTATCTGGAGCGGCAGTATTATCAGGAAAGTATATTCCTCTTTTATCTGCATAGCAATAATGATCATGTGCTTTTGTAGGATTATCATCTGAGAGAGAATTATAAAAGTCTTTCAGTCCCTGGGATATTTTATTATAATCTTCACCAAACTCATTTTTTAATTCATCATACTTCGAATAAATTGCATCAAGTCCCATTTTTTTCTCACGCCATAATTTCCCATTTTCGACTTCTTCTCCATTTTCGACTTCTTCAGCTGATTGTTTGCTCTTATCTTTTGCGTATATTAAACAATATTCATGATTTATTGCTACTAACTTGGCAGTAGATTTTCTGCCTGTGTTCCATATTATTGAAGCAACAAAATTTTCTTCTCCAAAAATATCATTCATTAAACTTCTAAGATTGTGAACTTCATTATCATCAATAGAAATGAATATAACACCTTTGGGATCAAGTAGCTCATGCAGTAGCTTCAACCTTGGAACCATCATGCAACACCATTTATCGTGTCGAGTCAAATCATCTTTATTTACAATTTGAGAAAACCAATCTTTTAGAAGAGGGCTACTCACGTTATCATTATAAACCCATCCTTTATTTGTACCATTTTCATTTCCTGTATTATAAGGTGGATCAATATAAATACACTGTATTCTTCCTGTAAATTGTGGCAAAAGTGCTTTTAAAGCAATAAGGTTATCGCCCTCAATAATCATATTGCCATTTGCTTTTTCGGGCTGGTAATGCAATCCAGGCACTTCGTCCAATGTGTGAAACGGAACAGCCAAATGGTGGTTCCAGATTATATTTTTTCCTTTGAATTGGAGTGTTGGCATAGCTTTAACTTTTTGAGATTGTAATTCCAGCAAATTTTGCAAGATCAACAATAAATTGAGTTATTTCAGAATCTAACTCGTCTTTTTTTAAACTTTCTGAAAGAGACAAGTCAGAGAATTGTTTAAAAGAATTCTCTTGTAACCATTTTTTTAACTTTGGCAAAACAAATTCTTTAGCATCGGTAAGCCCAATTTTATTTGACTCCCATTTTTCATTCATAATTTTCTTTGCTTCCCGGTTTTTAACAGTAATATCCCAGCCCTTTTTCTCAGTATTGCTATATTCCTCAACAGCTTTAGCAATTTTTTCTTCTATAATCGTTTTACTTTCATCTAAAAGTTTATCAAACTCCTTCATTAATCCTTCAGAGAAAAGATTATTCCCTTCATTCCTTAATTGAACAAGCCGAGTCAATGCTTCTGGCACAAGCAAATAGTTTTCAATTTCTGCTTTTTGCCAGATATGGTAATAAATATTCGAATCTTTACTATTAAGCGAATTTATTATCTCTTCTCTAAACGGATGATAATCCCAATCAGCCACTACAAACAGTTTGAGCGGTGTTCCAGAAAAATTAAGATTAAACATACTGGTTAGTTGCGCTTTTAGCTTGATCATATCCTGTTTATACGGATTTCCTTTTGCAGGAAAAATAGATAGTTTCTTTACAACATTTTGCCAGACAGCCTCTCCAAGAATTATCTTACCAAAAACCTGTATAAATTTCCAGTCATCAAGATCCTCAACAACCAATAATCTTTTGAATTCCTGTAATTGTGCAATTTGAATGTTATCAAAAGAGCCAAGTTCTTCCAATAAATCATAAACATCAAAATTTATTTTTAGCCTTGTTGCCTGGTTATCGTTTAGACTTATAATCTGATCAGGGTCAATACGACTAATAATATCTCTGGAGTGAGTTGCAAAAATTATTTGCTTATCTTCGTTTTGAACCAGTTTTTTTAATTCATCAATTAATGAAGACTGCATTGATCCGTGCAGATGAACATCAGGCTCATCTAAAAGTATCAGATTTGGATAACGTAAACGGATGAAACCGAAAAGATATACAAATTGCTGAAAGCCGCTACCTGCCATAAATAAGTCAAAACGCTTTTTTTTGCCTTCTTCTTTGTAACTAACCTCAATATACTTATCGGTAATTTCATCAAATTTGATATTAATATTGCTGAAAGAAGGGATTGCATTTTGAAGGATTATTTCTAAATTCTGTATTTCTCCTTTCCGTTTTAAATCATAAAGCAAGTTTCTGATTACACTATTTACCCTCCCTCTGGATAAAGCATCTTCAATAACTGCCTGCGTACGTTTTTCTTCCTGAGTGAGAAATGACGAGAATACAGGCAAATATGATATTTTGTAATTTGCTAATTTTTCAAGCCAAGATTGCTCATTGTCAGTTTCAATATTAATCGAATACCTGTTAAAATTCAAATCCACTGAAGCCTTAACTTTTTTCTCATTTAAGAATTCTACTTCAATTTGAATCAAAATGTGTTTACCTCCCTTTTGAGCAATTTTATCAGTCCATAAATCAATTGCACTGGCTACAGGAAGAACAACAAACTCTTCGGGGGATATTGACCTATTTCTTATTTCAAATATTCGTTGGTTATTTGATTCTCCATTAAACTGTTTTACCGATAAGCAATTATGCAAAACAAAATCGAAAAGGGCGAGGGATTGAAGCAAAGTGCTTTTACCACTATTATTAGATCCTACCAAACAATCGAAAGATGTAAAATCTGTTTCAATTTCCTTAAATCTTTTGAAGTTCCGGATGATGATTTTTTTAATTTTCATGATTATTCTTTTTGTATTTTAAAAATTTCTCAGCAACTTTCAAAGCTTCAAGTCCAAAATCTTCGTCTTCTAATTCATAAAGAACTCTTTCACTTAAATAGTCAATAATCAGTTTGTCCGAATTAGCTTTATAAAGGTCAGCCAGTTTTAAAACCAATTCTTTTGAGAATTTTCTCTCTCCTCGTTCCATTTTGCTCAATATTGCCACATCAACATCTACTTGCATTGCAGCCTTTCGTAATGACAAACCTGATTGTTCTCTCAATTCTCTTAATTTCAGTCCTAGTGTTGACATTTTTTGTGTTGACTAATTTTGTCAAAGGTAATATATTTTTTATCCATTGGGTTCCAAAGATTTCAAATATTTATCAACAGTTTATTATCAACGGGCGGATCGGCAAAAAAAACATGTGTGTGGTGGCATTTTCCTTTCTCCTTCTTTGACTTTATGCAGCAAAAAATTCATTGTCATTGTGTCGCAGTCTTTTTCTTCGGCTTGCTTGTAACTGCTTTATAAGGTGACTTTCTATGAAATCCGGAGTTAGCGATAAGGGGAATTAATTCTTGTACAAAACAGCTTCATACTTCGAGGTATTTCCGACAGCATCGGTGAGGC
>CAYSAU010000020.1:0-62890 GCA_964429135.1 uncultured Prolixibacteraceae bacterium
TTGCCCTGGTTAATGCTTTTGACCGGGAAGGGAATTATTATGTATCCGGTTATACAGAAAGCTCCAAGTGTTATTTTCAAACAGATACAGTATTAAACGGCAATTATTTAACAAGCTTTCTTGCCAGATACAACCCGATGGGTAAAGAAGAATGGGTGTTGAATATCAACAGCTATAACGAAAATTATCCTGAACCATTCGGTGGTTATATTTCTGGTCTGACAACGGATACCATCCTGAACCAGATACTCATTATTGGTAAATTCTATTACTGGGTAAAATTACCAGATACAACCCTTCATGCCTCCTACAGGGGAGGATATTTGGCGAAAATCAGTCCGGAAGGCCATACTATTTGGGCAACAACAATAACACATGGTACAGATATCAACTTTGAAAGTGATATTAGTATTTTCGACATAACGGTTGATTCGCAATCAAATATCTATGTTTCAGGGGCCTCCAACGAAGAGACACATTTTGGTGATGTCATCATTCCCCGTGGCGGGTTTATTGCCAAATTCAAAGAAGACGGAACATTGGTCTGGGCAAAACAAATCACTCAGGTCAATCAGTACCAGAATCCATACTCTTCTGAAGCACCTCCTGAGAATTTGTGTTTCCAGGGAGAACAACTTTATGTAAATGGGTGGGCTCATGGGACAACCATTGAAATTGACACGATTGCTACACCACTGGGTTCAATTGTCACCACTTTTTATCTGGCCAGATTTGATCCGAATGGAAACATGAAGGGAGTTACTTTTGGTGGAGGATTAAGAAGTTTTGCCGGGGATCAGATTGCCTCAGACCAGTCAGGAAATGTATATTTATCTGGTATTTTCGAATACACTACAGGTATCTTCGGTAGTGATACACTATCTTGTGGAGCTATCTACTGTGATTGCTATATAACGAAAATAGATAAAAACGGTGAATTCATCTGGACCAGACAGCTGTTTGCCACAATGGCGGCATATGGAAATGGTATTGTAATGGATCCTGTTGGAAATATCTATTTATCAATAAAGTTTGGCGGAAATATCCAATGCGGATCAACCATCCTTACCAGTGATTTGTCCTATAATACTGTTTTGGTAAAATTCTCACCAGACGGTGAATGTATGGGATACAGACAGTATTCAGCAGAAGAGGTTCCGAGGCTTTCCATCGACAGGGAGGGAAATATCGGGATGGCCGGATTCTTCAAAAATTCGCTGGAAATTGGAGGCAATCTATTTACTTCCTATGGGGAAGCAGATGTTTTTGCCGCCAAATGCGCCCCCATCACCGGGTTGGAAGAACCTCAGAAGAACGAGCAAAACCAACTGCTTATCTATGCCAACCCCAATACGGGTAAATGCAATATTACCATCCCCGATGAATTTAAAAACGAGAGCGATTTAACGCTTCAGATCTATGACCTGAAGGGAAAGCTCGTACAGCAGTCAAAGGTTGAGCCCTCGGAAGGAAAGATCAGTCTCAACATCGAAGCCCAGGCCAAAGGAATGTACACGGCCATTCTTAGCAATGGCAAAAAGAGCTATTCGGGGAAGATTGTGTTTGAGTAAAAGGTAGTTCGATCTGAGGAAACAGATATAAAATCCGGTAATTTTAATCCCGGCAAGGGGTTATTTACGGTTGAGGTAATCCAGCCCGATGATAGCAAAAAGGAACTCCGGGTTGAAATCATTGATTTTCTTGGAGTCGACATGTTGAGAATGTTTACCAAGGAAACAACCTTTAGCCTTGATATCTCGTCTGTTTCAAAGGGAGTATATTTTATCAAAATATCGACAAATACTGATTTTCAAACACAAAAAATAATCATTCAATAAATGCCATATGAAAAAAGTATTTTTTATTATTTGTTTTGTCCTGACCTGTGGAATAGTAAGCGTCAATACGGTCAATGCTCAAACTTTTTTCTGGTCGAATCAAATCGGAAGCGAATATTATGATTCCGGGGGATCAGGTTGTTGCGATAATGAAGGAAATTTTTATTTCGCGGGAGGATTTCAGGGTATTTTTTGCTACTTTCAAACCGATACTTTGGTCAGGCATGGGGTCAATGATCTCTTTCTGGTAAAGTACGATCCAACAGGCAAAGAACTCTGGGTGCGACAGATCGGGGGCTGGAACGAAGAATCATTTGAATCCATCGAAGTGAATTATGACAATGTTTCCAACCACATTTTCATCTCTGGTAGTTTTTATGGAGCCGTAAGCTTTGGTTCGTGCATTATGACCTCCAGGGGAGGATTGGACATTTTCCTCTTAAAATATAACCTCGATGGCAATTGTGTTTGGGGTGCGCAAGCGGGTGGAGTTGGAGATGACGAAGCCTCAAAAATTGCTTTTGATAAAAACGGATGTATTTATATGTGCGGTTCAAATTCGTTAACTGCCAATTTTGATGATTTCGAGGTCCCAAGAGGAGGCTTCCTGGCAAAATTCAACAAAGATGGAAATTGTCTTTGGGCTAAAAATAAATTTGATTGGGCTCCCTATTTTAACTCTCAAATCAGATCTGCCGGACTTAAAATTCTGGATTCTGAGATTATTGTTGGAGGCGGAATGGCAGTTGATGATACGATTAAAATAGATACGATAATCATTGCTCATAAAGGATATGGTAGCAGTGTGATTTGTTGTTTTGATTCAAATGGGTTTGTTAAATGGGTCAAGGAAGGAATTTCCATCGCAACTGAGACTACATCGAATATTGCACTTGATAAGAATGGCGATATTTTTCAAACTGGTTATTTTGTTGACACTATTTATTTTAATGGTGATTTTCTTTCAGCAGAGTCCAAGCAGAAAGAAATGTTTCTTGTAAAATATGATAAAACCGGAAAATTCAAATGGGCAAAACATGCTAATGGTGGCTATTCTGAGGGATTTAATATTGTATCTGATGGAAATGGAAGTGTCACTGTTGTTGGGCATTTTGGTGGATTAGTTCAATTTGGTGATTTTTCAATTAAATCAATATCTAGCCAAGATATGTTCTTATCCAGCTATAATAGTTTTGGGAACTGCCTTGGGATTTATTATTATGAAAGCGGAGATGGTACTGGAATTTTTCAGGACACTAATGGGTATTTGTATTTTACATTTCTTTTTTCGGGTTCCACTTCATTAGGTTCAAAAGTCTTTAATTCCTATGGAGGTACAGATATTATTATAGCCAAATGCGCCCCCATCACCGGTCTGGAAGAGCCTCAGAAGAACGACCAAAACCAACTGCTTATCTATGCCAACCCCAATACGGGTAAATGCAATATTACCATCCCCGATGAATTTAAAAACGAGAACAATTTAACTCTTTATATCTATGATCTGAAGGGAAAACTTGTGCAGCAGTCAAAGGTTGAACTCTCGGAAGGAAATATCAGGCTCAACATCGAAGCCCGGGCCAAAGGCATGTACACAGCCATTCTGAGCAACGGTAAAAGAGCTATTCGGGGAAGATTGTGTTTGAGTAAAAGGTAGTTCGATCTGAGGAAACAGATATAAAATCCGGTAATTTTAATCCCGGCAAGGGGTTATTTACGGTTGAGGTAATCCAGCCCGATGATAGCAAAAAGGAACTCCGGGTTGAAATCATTGATTTTCTTGGAGTCGACATGTTGAGAATGTTTACCAAGGAAACAACCTTTAGCCTTGATATCTCGTCTGTTTCAAAGGGAGTATATTTTATCAAAATATCGACAAATACTAATTCTCAAACACAAAAAATAATCATTCAATAATTTTTATATGAAAAAGTTTTTAATAATTATAGTTATTTTTTCTTTTTCTATATCCATTATTCCAATAAATGCCCAGCAAATTTTATGGGACAATCATGCGGGAGGTCCCGGAATGGATAATGGTAAAGCAAGTATAATAGACAATTCCGGAAATACTTATTTTACAGGTATATATAAAGGAAACGAATGTTATTTTCAAACCGATACACTTTATCAATGGGGTTATAACGGGATGTTTATTATCAAATATGATTCAAAGGGTAATGAACTCTGGGTCAAAGGTTATGGGAATAGTAATTTGGATATTAGTCAAGAGATTATGGATATGGTATATGACTCTTCTTCAAATATAATATATTGTACTGGCAGAATCTTTATAACGAGCCAGGGAATTCGCAATTTTCTTGCAAAAATGGATGATTCCGGCAAAATAATCTGGTTAAAAACCATTTCTGGTGTCAGCCTCTTTTCTAGCTTCAGCGCATTAACCATCAGTGAAAACAAAGAAATATTTGTTACAGGAAGTATTTCAACCACAGTGAATTTTGATACCATTCCGGTAGCTCCTGGAGGATTTATCGCCAAATTTGACAGTAACGGAAATTGTATCTGGGCTAGGAATAAAATAGGATTAAATTCACAGGTTGACATCACGGGCATTAAATACAACAACAACAATCTGTTTGTTGCCGGGTACATGACCTGCGACAAGACCATCTTCATCGACACGATAAAAATTGACCATAATGGTTACGGGAGTAGCATGATCATGTGTTTTGACAGTGAGGGAAATGTGCAGTGGGTTACTGAAGGAGTATCAAAAATGACCTATTCATATTCTGATCTTGAAATGGATAATTCCGAGGGGGGGATTTATTACACTGGATGTTTTAAGGACTCGATCTCTTTTGCAGGTAATGTGCTCAGGACATTAAAAGGAAATATTGATATGTTTCTTGTGAAACTGGATAGGTTTGGAAAGGTTCAATGGCTGAAACAGACAAATGCTACGAGTGCCGAAGGAATTGATTTAATCTCAGATGATATTGGGAATACTTATATTACTGGTTATTTTGAAGGCAAGGCTACATTCGGAGATTATCAAATTACATCCCTTAGCAGTAATGATTTTTTTCTTACGAGATACAATGCAAATGGTGAATGCAAAGGGGTGATCAATTTTGCCAATGGAAATGGAAATGGACTGTCACAAGATGCGGATGGAAATCCTGCATTCATTTTTATTTTTGAAGGAACAACCACAGTGGGAAGAAACACCTATGAATCTTATGGCGCCACAGATTTTATTTTTGCCAAATGTTCCGCCATCACCGGGCTGGAAGAACCTCAGAAGAACGACCAAAACCAACTGCTTATCTATGCCAACCCCAATACGGGTAAATGCAATATTACCATCCCCGATGAATTTAAAAACGAGAGCGATTTAACGCTTCAGGTCTATGACCTGAAGGGAAAGCTCGTGCAGCAGTCAAAGGTTGAACTCTCGGAAGGAAATATCAGGCTCAACATCGAAGCCCGGGCCAAAGGCATGTACACAGCCATTCTGAGCAACGGTAAAAAGAGCTATTCGGGAAAGATTGTGTTTGAGTAAAGCTTTAGGTATAATAGGTTTTTTCAGGATTTCATTTAAAATAATTATCTTTGTTAGATATGAACTGACCGGGGAAATCACCTTGATTATTTTCTGTTATGAATCAGCTTAGCACTTTTTTTTCTATAGTTCTCATAGTAATTCTTGGTAATAATCAATCCTTGTTTTCCCAGACCTGCAACTGGGCTTCACATGCCGGAGGAACCTACGACGATATTGCCCTGGTTAATGCTTTTGACCGGGAAGGGAATTATTATGTATCCGGTTATACCAAAAGCTCCCAGTGCTATTTTCAGACAGATACAGTATTTAATGGTGTTTATTTAACAAGCTTTCTTGCCAAATACAATTCAATGGGTAAAGAGGAATGGGTATTGAATATCAACAGCTATAACGAAAATTATCCGGAACCATTCGGTGGTTATATTCCTGGAATGACAACGGATACCATCTTGGACCAGATACTAATAACTGGCATTTTTTATTACTGGGTTAAATTACCGGATACAACATTATATGCAACATCCAAGGGAGGTTATGTGGCCAAACTGAATCCGGAAGGCCATACCATTTGGGCAACCACCATCATCCCCGGTGTTGATGGTTATGGTTATGGTGGAAATGTTTATATTTTTGATGTAACGATTGATTCGCAATCAAATATCTATGTTTCAGGGGCCTCCAACGAAGAGACGCATTTTGGGAATGTCATTATTCCCCGTGGCGGGTTTATTGCCAAATACCGCGAGGATGGAACATTGGTTTGGGCAAAACAAATCACGCAAGTCAATCAATACGAGAATCCGTATTCTTCGGAAGCGCCTCCATTGAACCTATGTTTTCAAGGGGAACAGCTTTATGTAAATGGAAAAGCCATTGGAACAACCATCGAAATTGATACGATTGTTATGGAGTTAGGTTCTATCCTGGGCACATTTTATCTGGCCAGGTTTGATGCAAATGGAAATATTCAGGGAGTCACATTTGGAGGAGGACGAAAAATTGGGGCAGGAGATCAGATTGCATCAGATCAGTCAGGAAATATCTATTTAACCGGAATCTTCTTAAAACCAACAGGTATCTTTGGTCACGATACATTATATAGTGAAGCTATTTATGGTGATTGTTACATAACGAAAATTAATAAAAACGGGGAATTCATCTGGACCAAGCAGCTGTTTGCTACCGGGGCAGCCTGGGGGGAAGGTATTGCCATTGATCGTGAAGGATATATCTATTTATCGATAAAATTTGGTGGTGATATTCAATGTGGTGAAGAGGTCATCACTTCCTCCCCTACTGAAGGTGATATTGCTTTACTCAAATTTTCACCTGATGGGGATTGTCTCGGGTACCGACATTATTCAGAAGGGAGTGTTCCTATGCTCTCCATCGACAGGGAGGGAAATATCGGGATGGCCGGATTCTTCAAAAATTCGCTGGAAATTGGAGGCAATCTATTTACTTCCTATGGGGAAGCAGATGTTTTTGCCGCCAAATGTGCCCCCATCACCGGGCTGGAAGAATTTCAGAAGAACGAGCAAAACCAACTGCTTATCTATGCCAACCCCAATACGGGTAAATGCAATATTACCATCCCCGATGAATTTAAAAACGAGAGCGATTTAACGCTTCAGATCTATGACCTGAAGGGAAAGCTCGTACAGCAGTCAAAGGTTGAGCCCTCGGAAGGAAATATCAGTCTCAACATCGAAGCCCAGGCCAAAGGCATGTACACAGCCATACTGAGCAACGGTAAAAAGAGCTATTCGGGAAAGATTGTGTTTGAGTAAAGCTTTAGGTATAATAGGTTTTTTCAGGATTTCATTTAAAATAATTATCTTTGTTAGATATGAACTGACCGGGGAAATCACCTTGATTATTTTCTGTTATGAATCAGCTTAGCACTTTTTTTTCTATAGTTCTCATAGTAATTCTTGGTAATAATCAATCCTTGTTTTCCCAGAATTTCCAATGGGCTGTCAGTTGCGCCAAAGGGATTAATGATGATTATGGAGTGATCTCCTCCAATGCTGCCGGTGATGTTTTCCTCACAGGAAAATGGACCTACCCGCGTGGAATTTTCGGCAACGATACATTAGGGGCAGGATATCTACCCGTGATGCTCAGTAAACTTAACGAATCCGGTGATTTTCAATGGACCAAAGGCATCAGGATCGTTGGAAACACCTGCTCATCAACCGAGACCTTTGTATCTGCCTCCAAACTCTCCGATAATGTGTTCCTTTATGGGAATGTATGTGGAAATGTGTATTTTGACACCATGCATATCCAAAGCACGAGTAATTTCATTTTTTTCGCGAAATACGATAACGACGGAAATCTGTTGAATTTTATTATACCTGGTGACAAGGATGGCTATGGAATTTCGCGAGTGATATTCGATGGGCAGGATAACGCTTATATTCTTGGATATGCAAATGACACCGTGAATTTCAATGAACAACGGGTATTCCCCGGGCAATTTCTTTCTAAATTCACCCCGGATGGACATTGTGCCATGATTAAAAATATTAATGTTTATCAGGGTGTGGTATTGCAGGAATTTTGTCACCTGACAGATGGTGGATTTCTTTTAGCTGGTATGACAATACAATCATCTGTTATTATTGAAACAGATACCCTTACAAGTTCCGAGATATACGGAGGTGATTTATTACTGGTTAAATACGATAGCGCCGGGAAGTATTTATGGTCAAAACTGGATGGAAAAACCGGTGCAGTTAAATGGATATTTGGAGTAACCAATGATGCTTCCGGGAATTTCCTGGTAACCGGTGGACAAATTGGTGATACTTTGATTTTTGGGAACCATATTATACCTAATGATGGAAGCGGAGAAATGTTCATAGTAAAATATGATGCTGACGGGAATGCTTTATGGGTGGCAAACTCACAGAGTATATATGCGTGGACAGAGCCCCGCGCGCTGTTTACGGCAGCTGATGGTAAAACCTATGTAACAGGAGGCATTAATGATGTATATGGTCTTGATACCGTACAGTTTGGTTCGCAATCCTTGTACCTAAATGGAAAAATCGCGATGTTCGTAGCCTGCTATGATTCAAATGGCAGCTGCCTGGGGGTGCGATATGCAGAAAGTGATCGCGGTTCAGGGCCGGTGTTTAATTTTACAGGTACATCCGTGACCGCGGATAATAATGGAAACTGCATAGTTGCCGGACAGTTTCAGTGGAATGCCTACTTTGATTCCTACTCGCTAACCAGCATGGGGGCGAAGGATATTTTCATTGCCAGGTGTTCGCAAATCACCGGGTTGGAAGAATTTCAGAAGAACGAGCAAAACCAACTGCTTATCTATGCCAACCCCAATACGGGTAAATGCAATATTACCATCCCCGATGAATTTAAAAACGAGAACAATTTAACTCTTTATATCTATGATCTGAAGGGAAAACTTGTGCAGCAGTCAAAGGTTGAACTCTCGGAAGGAAATATCAGGCTCAACATCGAAGCCCAGGCCAAAGGCATGTACACAGCCATTCTGAGCAACGGTAAAAAGAACTATTCGGGGAAGATTGTGTTTGAGTAAAGCGGGGTGCTCCCGGGTTTACACGAACTTTTCGCCTTTTTCAAGGCGGACATCGTTAACGAATTGACGGATCTGCTGTTCGTCGGATTTCCGGCAGATCAGCAAAACATTTTCTGATTCTACCACGATGTAATCGTTCAATCCTTCAAGCACGACCACTTTATCATTGGGCATATTGACAATACAATTCGAGGAATCGTACATCAGCACGTTTTTACCCACGATGGCATTGCCTTGTGCATCCTGGGGGCGGTTTTCGTACAGGGATCCCCAGGTTCCCAGGTCGGACCAGCCGAAATCGGCAGCCAGGACGTACACATTGTTGGCTTTTTCCATAACACCATAGTCAATGGAAATGCTTTTGCAGATGGAATAGGTTTCCGCAATAAAATTTTTCTCTTCTTTGGTCCCGAATTTTCCCTGCCCAGGTCTGAACAGCACGTCAACTTCCGGCAGATGCTCTTTAAAAGCAGTCATAATGCTTTTCAGAGACCAGATAAAAATTCCTGAATTCCAGAGAAAATCACCGCATTGAAGAAAAGTTTCAGCCAGTTCGAGATTGGGCTTTTCGGTAAAGGTTTTGACTTTTCTGATCTGTGGATTCTTCTGATAGACGATGCCTTCGGTGTACTGTATATAACCGTAGCCGGTATCGGGCCGGCTGGGCCTTATGCCGAGGGTCAGCAACCATTCATGGCGAGCGGCAGCTTCCATGGCTGACCCAATGTCCCTGAGGAAAATTTCTTCCCTGAGGATAATGTGGTCGGATGGAGCAACCACCACAACGGCCTCAGGATCCCGTGCAGAAATACAATAGTTGGCATAGGCGATACAGGGAGCCGTATTCCGGCGCGAGGGCTCCAGAAGTATCTGTTTACAACTTAATTCGGGAATTTGTTCTTTTACCAGGTCTTTGTATATTTCATTGGTAACGATGTAAATGTTTTCGGGGGGACAGATTTTAGTGAAGCGATTATAAGTTTGCCGGATAAGGGTTTCCCCTGTTCCTAAAATATCGATGAATTGCTTGGGATGAGAAGTGCGGCTCATAGGCCAGAACCGGGCACCGATACCCCCGGCCATGATCACGCAGAAGTGGTGGGTTGATTTTACCATTTGGGAAGGTTTACAAATGTTTCACAAAAATATCAATATATCCATAGAAATACAATGATAAAAAAACTCCTTCTACCCTTTGTGATTAACTCAGAGGATTTAGTGTTTTATCAATTCCTTTTCCTGTTTCAGTGGAATAACCGGTGCCAGCGGACTGATCAGGTAGACTCGCTGGTTCTGTAAGCAGATACAGCGATAGCGCTTTCGCAATTTCTCCTTTTTACGAAAAGTTTTTCCGTTATGAATACGAAAAACATCATCCAGGGACAGGTCTTCCAGGTGAACCTGACCAGTATTTTCTTCCCGATTTTTCAGCGCCCTGCTCAGGTTCTGATCGGCAGAAGTAGAGGCCAGCGGATTTTTCAGATAATTATGCAATGGAATTAAAACCTCAGGAGGGAAAACCGATGAAATCAGAAAGGGTTGCATCATTTCCCGGAATTTTTTTTTCCATTCAGTTCCATGAGGCCGTGACCGTTTTTTTTTCTGTACTGTATGATGGGCCAGTTCATGGATCAAGGTTATCAGAAAAGCAGACGGGTTCAAGTCCCCATTCACTGTGATCCTCGGGGGATTTCCGTTATGGGCAGGCCTGAAATCGCCGCTTTTTGAATGCCGGTGACGCACGATCTTCAGGTGAAAAGGATTTTCATCCCAATACTGTAAAATGATTTCAATGGTATTCTCCGGACAATGCTGAATTAGCAATTCTTCAACAGCATGACGGTGCTGGACAGGGATAATTCTTGTTGGTTTTGTTTTTCTTTTAAAGAAAAATAATTGCACGTTTTTCAGACTCAGGGTTAAAAAACAAAGGTAGGATTAATTTTACGGGCAATTGCAACCCTTCGGATGACCTTTCCGGTGAGTCGGATAACGTTGTGTGCTGCACGACACGACCAACAATGCCAGGCTAAGAAACAGGATGAAAAAAATGAACCGCAGTTTATGCATATTTAAATAAAAATGTCAACCTAAAAGTACAAAAAATGGCGATAGGCGATGCCTTGTGTCTTACATCCATTATCTCGCCTCTTTGCCTGTCCGTCAGGCGGGTCGCATCAATATTTCTAACTTTCAAACGTTATTTCACCTATTTTTGGTATTTTAGCAAAAAGATTTTATGCTGAAGGTATTTGATACCATTGGAAGATATGTCTTGCTTATGCAGCGGGTTTTTACACGTCCGCAGAAGCGAAGGATATATCAGCGGCAGTTGTTTGAGGAGCTGGAGCAGCTAGGGCTGGACTCCATCGGCATTGTGGCGTTCATTTCTCTTTTTATGGGGGCAGTCGTCGCCATTCAGACTGCCTACAACATCGACAGTCCGTTGATCCCTATGTCGATGGTTGGTTTTACTACCCGTCAGTCGGTGATCCTTGAGTTTTCCCCCACGGTTATCAGCCTGATCTTGGCCGGGAAGGTGGGATCGAGCATTGCTTCCCAGATCGGGACCATGCGGGTCACAGAGCAGATTGATGCCCTGGAGATCATGGGGGTCAATTCGGCCAATTACCTTATTTTTCCAAAGATCACTGCATCCATCCTGATCAATCCTGTGCTTATCGTTTTCAGTATGTGGATGGGAATATTGGGTGGTTGGTTTGCCATGGTTGCCACCGGGCTGGTTACCACTTCGGATTATGTGCAGGGTATCAGAATCGATTTTGAAGGATACACGATTTTCTACGCCTTGACTAAAACGGTGTTTTTTGCCTTTATCATTTCATCCATATCGGGTTTTTTTGGGTATGAAACCCAGGGGGGGGCAAGAGAAGTAGGACAAGCCAGTACCAAGGCTGTTGTCATCAGCAGCATCACTATAATTTTGTTTAATCTCGTGCTTACTCAACTCTTGCTTACATGATAGAAGCCAGGGGTATCGGTAAATTTTTCGGGGAGCATCAGGTGTTAAAAAACATCAGTTGTACTTTTGAGAAGGGGAAAACCAATTTGATCATTGGGCAAAGCGGTTCCGGGAAAACTGTCTTGATGAAGTGTCTGGTGGGTTTATTTGAAGTGGATCAAGGGATGGTTATGTACGATGGCAGGAATTTCACGGAAATGAATTTTGAGAAACGAAAAACCCTGCGGCAGGAGATTGGGATGCTTTTCCAGGGGGGAGCTTTGTTTGACTCCATGAATGTGGAGGGAAACGTAATGTTTCCTTTGAATATGTTCACGAATAAGTCGATGGAAGAAAAACTGGAAAGGGTGAATTTTGTTTTACAAAGGGTTAATCTGGAAAATGTTAACAAGCTGATGCCCTCCGAACTCAGCGGGGGTATGCGGAAACGGGTAGCCATCGCCAGGGCCATCGCCATGAATCCGCAGTATCTTTTCTGTGATGAACCCAATTCCGGCTTGGACCCTCAGACCTCAGGCGTGATCGACCGGCTGATCCAGGAAATTACCAAGGAATATGACATTACCACCATTGTTAACACCCATGATATGAATTCTGTTCTTGGAATCGGCGACAGTGTTGCTTTTATTTTTGAAGGAGAATTATGGTGGAAAGGCGACAAGGAAACCATTTTACATACTGATAATAAAGAACTGAATAAGTTTGTTTTCGGGACAGAACTCACCTCACGTTTAAAAAACAAGTCCGGAGTATGAATTTTCTTGACTTTCTGATCCTTGCTTTCACCGGACTTTTTATCATTCAAGGATATCAGAAGGGATTCATCATCAGCCTGGCCACTTTTATTGCCCTTGCTCTGGGGATTTATATTGCCGTCAACTTCTCTAACCTTTTGGATGATATTTTGCTGAGAAACCTGAAACCCTCCAGGTCATGGCTTCCCATTCTTTCGTTTACCATTACATTTATCGGGGTTGTAGTCGGAATTTTGATAGTCGCCAAAGTGATGGAGAAAATTGTGGATGTTGTCGGAATCGGTTTTTTAAATCATCTCGGAGGCGCTTTGATCGGATTGGTTAAAGGAATTATATTAGTCAGTATTGTGATTTTTATCATCAGTAGTTTTGATCCCAAAGAAAAATGGATTACTCCTGAAGATAAATCATCTTCCCTGATGTATCACAAAGCCATGACGGTATTTCCCCGGCTGATCAACCTGGCAGGAGGGAAAATAAAATTTCCGCCACATCTTCCGGGCTGATGCTCCGGATACATTGACAATCCAAAGTTTGACGGCAATCCTGGCAGTTTTTATCCAGTACCAGGTAGCGGGCATGTTTCCCAAGAGGAGCCCATCGCTGAGGAAAAATCGGACGCATCGGGGCATACAATCCGATAACATGTTTTCCTAATGCCGCAGCCAGGTGCAATGGTCCAGTGCTTGCTGCCACCATGCCATCACAAGATCGGATGAAACCCATAAATTCTGATAGATTATGTTTCCCGGTGAGATCCGTTATCCTGGATTGATTCCTCATAAGGAAATCTTGCATCCTATCTCCTTCTTCTCTTGTTCCGCTGATATAAATATTGAATTTGTTTTGGGGCAAAAGCGAGATCAGCTTTGAAAAATTATCTAATCCCCACTCCCTTGCGCTGCCTTTGGATTTGGGGTGGAGGATGAGATTGAATTTGGAAGAGATTGGAGAGCTAAAGAGTGAGTGTTTCAAAGGGTTGGTGAGGCCGTAGAATTCAGGGATTTCATCTCTTGTAAATTCCCTGGTGATTCCAAGTGGTTTCAGCAGTTTCAGGTTTAACTGGGCTTCGTGAAGGCTTGAATTTTTCCGGGGGATCCAGCGCAGGCGGTTACAGTTGAACCATGTGTAAAACCGGCCTGCAGTGGCTATACGCTGTGGTATTCCCGCCTGTCTGGCCAGTTTACAGATTGCCGGTACGGGAAATACATGAATGATTATATCGGCCTTGAGACTTTTTATTATACTGATCTGGGATGTAGCTTGCCTGCCGGACAGACTGGGATGAAGGATATCATCGGCTTCATCCCAGGCAAGGAATTCATCAACAAAAGCAGAAGCTTCTATCACTGACCGGGTGTAATTTTTCCCCAGAAAGATAATCCGGCAATCAGGAAAATAGTGTTTGAGCACGCCAGCCATAGGGAGGGTGAGCACCACGTCCCCGATGCTGTCGGTACGGCTCAGGATAATTCTCATCAATCCTCCATGGCTGCAATACCAGGAAGCTCTTTCCCTTCAATATATTCCAGCATGGCACCTCCTCCGGTTGAGACATAGCTGACTTTATCGGCTAGCCCGTATTTGTTGATGGCTGCAACAGAATCTCCGCCTCCGATTAATGAGAAGGTGCCATTTTCGGTTGCCCGAGCAACGGCCTGGGCAATGAATTTTGTACCTTCTTCGAAACTGTTCATTTCGAAAACCCCCATTGGGCCATTCCAGAGAATGGTTCCTGATTTTTCAATCACCTGGTTGAATTTCTGGCAGGCTGATGGCCCGATATCGAGTCCCATCCAGGGAACCTGTATATCGTAAGCACTGCTGGTTTTTTTGTTGGCATCATTTGAAAAAACATCGGCGATCACAGCATCCGCGGGAATATACAGGTTTACACCCAACGCCTTGGCCCCCTCAATAATGTTTTTAGCCAGTTCTACATAATCTTCTTCTACCATAGAAGCACCAATCTCTCCACCCAGCGCCTTGATAAAAGTAAACATCATTCCACCCCCGATAATCAGGTTATCAACCTTATCCATCAGGTGATTGATGATCTCAATTTTCGTCGACACTTTGGCTCCCCCGAGAATGGCTGTAAAAGGACGCTTATTGTCTTTCAGGCATTTGTCGATGTTGATAATTTCGTTGGCCATGACATAGCCGAACATTTTCTTTTCCGGAAAAAAGTCGGCAATGATGGCGGTGGATGCATGAGCCCGGTGGGCAGTACCAAAGGCATCATTAACATATACATCTCCCAGTTTGGCCAATTTTCCGGCAAAGGCTTCATCCCCTTTTTCTTCTTCTTTATAGAACCTTAGGTTTTCCAGTAAAAGCACATCACCTGGCTGAAGGGAAGCAGATAAATCGATGGCCGATTGACCGATACAATCCTCGGCAAATTTTACCGGACGGTTTAATACTTGCGATAAATAAGGGAGAAGATGTTTCAGGGAATATTTATCTTCCGGGCCGCCCTTAGGCCGCCCCAGGTGTGACATGAGAATCGCTGACCCTCCTTCATTAATGATTTTGTTGATAGTCGGTAAAGTTGCATCAATCCGATTGGTATCTGTGATCTGGTATGAATTGTCGAGGGGAACATTAAAATCTACACGAATCAGGGCTTTTTTACCCTTAAAATTTAAATCATCTATGGTGTGCATAATAAATGAATTATGGTTATACCAGCAAATTTAAAATTTTTCGGCAGGACAACGCATATCTTTTTAATTTTACGAGTAAAATTAATGCACCTGCCTTAAACCTTTCCTCATGAACTGGGAGAGGATGGAGTAAAAAATGACAGCAAAATGGACAAGCTTACGGTTACCTTTATCCAGACTTACCTTTACTGGGAAGACCCGGTGAGAAACATTCAGCATTTCCGGGAGTTATTTGATAGTATCGAAAGTCAAAGTGATCTCATCCTTTTACCGGAAATGTTCAATACTGGTTTTTCGATTCATCCTCAAACCTTTGCCGAAAGCATGGATGGACCGTCCGTGGTATTTCTCAGAAATGAATCCGAAAAAAGAAATGCCACGATTATGGCCACGCTGCTGATCAGGGAATTGGATTATTTTGTTAACCGCCTCATCTGTGTTTTTCCGGACGGGAAGATATTGACATACGATAAGCGGCATTTGTTTCGTTTAAGCGAAGAATCGCGTGCTCTTCAAGCTGGGAAGTCGAGGATAGCCGCCGACGTAAATGGATGGAAGATTATGCCCATGATCTGTTATGATTTACGTTTTCCCGTTTGGACGAAGAATACATTTCAGAATGGGAAATACGAATATGATGTGTTGGTGTTTTTAGCAAACTGGCCTGAAAACAGAAGAAAAGTCTGGAAAACCTTGTTGAAAGCCAGGGCCATAGAAAATCAAGCTTATGTTATCGGTGTCAACAGGATAGGAGCGGATGGACATGGAACAAATCACAGCGGGGATTCCATGATGATTGCCCCGGAAGGAAAGGTTCTTTTGAAAGCATACCCCAGAACAGAAATGATACAAACCATTGCCCTTTCCAAACCGGATTTGGATCTATACCGTGAATCTTTTACAGTCGGGCTGGATTGGGATCAATTTACAGTATATTAATTAGCCATCATGCCGGAAATTTCTGTTACCCTCATAACCCATAATGAAGAAGCCAACATTTTGCGCTGTCTTGAATCTGTCAAAGCAATGGCATCAGAGATTGTTGTTGTGGACTCTTTTTCATCAGATAAAACAGTGGAAATCTGTCAGTCTTTTGGCTGCCGCGTTTTCCTTAGGGAGTTTAAGGGGTATGGAGAACAGAAGCAGTATGCTGTAGACCAGGCAGCCAACGACTGGGTATTTTCCATTGATGCGGATGAAGTCGTTTCGGAAGCGCTTAGGGAAGAAATCCTGAAATGGAAAAAAGACGGAAGCTTGGGAGAACAGCTTGCAGGATACCGAATCCCGTTTTCTTTGTTTTTTATGGGAAGGATACTCAAGTATAGCGGGGTGGGAAATGAAGCCCATCTGAGGTTCTTCCATCGCAAGCATGGTCGCTTCACCAAGGCAGAGGTTCATGAAGGGGTGAATGTTGAAGGCCGTCTTGCTTTGCTTAAGGGCAGGATTATTCATTATTCCTATCGAGACATTTCGCATCATCTGGAGAAAATAAATGTTTATACCTCACAAGCTGCGACAGAGAATATCAGGAAAGGGAAACGGTATTCCAAATGTTGGGTCGGATTAAAATTTCCTATTAGTTTTTTTACGGTATATTTTCTCAAAGGGGGTTTCCTGGATGGCTACCCTGGGTTTATATGGTCATTTTTGGCCGCATTTTATGCTTCCTTGAAAATTGCAAAAACCATTGAACTGAAAAAGCTATGAACGGGATAGACCGGTTGTTGCCATCATCAAAGGGACTTGCGATACTGATGTATCATAAGGTGTCGGAACAGGTCAATGACGGATTGACCGTTTCGACCGACACGCTGGAACTGCATTTTGCCTGGTTGAAAGAAATGGGATATCAGACTTTATCATTCAAGGAGTTAAAAACCCTGATGGCCGACCGTCTGCCTTTGCCAAAAAAAACAGTAATCATTACTTTTGATGATGCTTATCGGAGTTTTAAGGAGCTGGCCCTGCCGCTATTAAAAAAATTCGGATTTAAAGCCAGCGTTTTTGTTCCGATAGCTTATATAGGGAAAACCAATCTCTGGGACAAGGGGAATGATCCCATCATGCCTGTTGAGGAGTTGAACCAAATCTCAGCCTGTGGATTTGCAGAAATCGGCCTTCATTCATTTCTGCATAGAAATTATCGTGATCTTGCGTTGCAAGACATCAAAGAAGACCTTGAAAATTGTTTTAGTATTCTCGGGTTTCACCATATCCCTTATATCCGGGTGCTTGCCTATCCCTATGGGGGATTTCCACGAAAGGATACAGGATTAAAAAATGAAATGTTTCAGCTTTTTCAAAGTATGGGTATTGAGTATGCTTTGAGGATTGGGAATCGTATCAATTCTTATCCGATACGTCGCCCCTTCGAAATGAAACGCATCGACATCAAGGGGAGCGATTCATTTTTAACCTTCAGAATCAAGTTGAAAACGGGAAGGGTTAAGCTGTTTATATAAACTGGAATGGAATTTATTTTTCGACAATTTGTTCGTTTTTCCTTTTTTTTCGGGTTGATCCTTATTCTGGTTTTTTTGCCTTTTTCCAAAGCCATTCTCAGTATCGGGCAATTGATCATGACCGGGGCCTGGATCATGGAACGATTAAATTTGGAAAAACTCACCTCCTTTTATTTTCGACATTCCCGCTTCCCGGGCATATTATTCCTTCTTCCTTATTTTTTTTATCTCTATTTTGAAGGGATGTTTCGCGGATTACGGGAATTTTCGAAAAACAAACCCGCCCTTATTTTTGCTTCCATTTTCCTGTTGCACATTCTGGGATTATTTTTTACCATTGATTTCGATTATGCGATTAAAGATTTGCGCACCAAGCTTCCTTTACTGGCACTTCCCATATTTTTATCTACTTCTGAAAAAATCGGGTCCAAGACATTCCTTGGATTGATGTTAATGTTTATGCTTTCATTGGTGGTCGCTTCTTTGATCAATACCTGGAAGGTAGTATTTCACGAGTATGTGGATATCCGTGATGTGTCAAGACATGTCTCCCACATTATTTTCAGCCTGCTTATCAGTCTTTCCCTTTTTTCCCTGGCTTACTTTATGATCCGGAAAAACCGCATCAGACCAGGATGGAAGATCTTGTTTTTTATGACCATAATCTGGCTGATGGGGTATCTTGTTTTGACAAAATCCATGACCGGGTTTGTCATTTCGATTTTAACTCTTTTGATTTTGATTCTTATTCTGGTTTTCAGGCAAAAAAAAACCTGGAAAAAGATACTCAGTCTTTTATTTATTGTCTTGATAGGAGGGGGGATATGGTTTTATATTCAAACGGTGATCAGGGATTATTATGCCGTAAAAAAAATGGATTTCAAATCACTGGCAACGGTTACTTCCCACGGGAATCCATATATTCATAATCCCGCTAACCTTCAGACCGAAAACGGCAATTATTTGTGGTTGTATGTCCAATGGGATGAGTTACGGGAGGCGTGGAACTCCAGAAGTCATATCCCTTTCGACAGCCTTGATTTGAAAAATCAACCGATTAAATTTACCCTGATCCGTTTTCTGACCTCCAAGGGAGAAAGAAAAGATGGAGACGCAGTGGAAAGCTTATCTGAAAAAGAAGTTCAAGCCATTGAAAAAGGGACGGCAAATTATATTTTCATGGAGAATTTCACTATCCGTGGGCGAATTTATGAATTTTTAGCAGGGTATGATCGTTACCGGTCTACCGGTAATCCGACAGGATCGACCGAAATGCAGCGCTTAGAATTCTGGAAGGCATCTATGGAACTGATTAAAGCAAATTGGTTGTGGGGAGTCGGGACAGGCGACATGAATATAGTCTTTGATCAGCAATACGTTAAAATGCATTCAAAACTTGCCCCTGATCAACGATGGCGGTCGCATAACCAGTATATGTCAATTTTCATCGCCTTTGGAATTTTTGGGTTTATCTGGTTTCTTTTTGCAATTTTTTATCCTCCACTTATGCTGAAAAGGTATGATGACTTTTTCTTCCTGGTGTTTTTTATTATTGCCCTGTTGTCGATGCTGGCTGAAGACACCATTGAATCCCAGGCTGGAGTGACTTTTTTTGCTTTTTTTTATACTTTCTTTCTTTTTGCCAGGAAGGAAAAATGCCCGGTTTAAATTTTCAGGGGAAACAAATACCGATTTTAAAACCTGCAAAATGAAGCGGAACCTTGTAGTCCACATTCCGGATTAATTTTTTGACATTTAAGGTATCGGTAACCCAGATGTTGTAGTTGGACTCAATGGCCTGGTACTTGTAAAAGATTTCATACATAAATGCTAAATTCCTGGCGATTTTCATTTTATAACCCAAACCGATACTTAATCCGAAAGCACCCTTCCCTTGTTCAAAAAAGCTGGTTTTATATCGGGTACCGAATGCATATCCCAAATAAACTGCAGCATAAAAAGTATTATCGGTGGGTTTGAGATCATAGCTGATATATGCATATAACGGCCATAATAATCCGTTACTCCATTTTTCAACACCAAAGCTGAGACCAACCCCCAGATGATCCATATATTTCACTCCGTTAATGGTCTGGAGGGTAATGACGATTTCATCATTCCGTGCTTTTTTCTGAACATTGTTAATCACATCGGTTTTAAATGAACCGATACCAAAAGACACTCCGGCTTCGGTTTTGTTGAAAAATTTTAATGATTTTTCCGTTGATTGTGCGCTGAGAACCAGACCGTTGATCAGACAAACCAAACACAGGTAGAAGATCCTTTTCATCGTTATAAATTCTTGCCTAAAGATAATCATTTTACATAAATCCTTATCTTGCGTACCAATTCCTTTATTCCGAGTTATGACCTACCAACATGATTTTACAAGAAAATGGCTGATTATCGTCAATCCCAATGCAGGGAGTAAAAAAGGAGAAAAAGACTGGCCGAAGATTTGCCGTCATCTTACCCGTGAAGGTTTCGATTATGAATGTGTGTTTACCGAAAGCCGGGATCATGCTACCCGTTTGACTTCAGAATACATTGACAAGGGATTCAGGAAGATTGCCGTGGTAGGAGGGGATGGCACCCTCAACGAGGTGCTGAATGGAATAATGAGCAAGGAAAAAAAGATTTCCGGCGAAACATGCCTTGGCATGATTCCGGTCGGAACAGGAAACGATTGGTGCCGGAATTTCGGGATTCCTTTTGATTATAAGAAGGCGATCGCTGTTTTAAAGGCCGAAAAGATTTTCATTCAGGATGTGGGCATGGTGCATTATTATAAAGATCAGCAAGCCCGGGTGCGTTATTTTATGAATGTGGCCGGTATGGGCTATGATGCGTTGGTGGCAAAAAAAACAAATATTTTAAAGGAGAAAGGGCATGGTGGGGCATTCGCATATTTTTATTTCATTTTTGCTAGTCTTTTTCAATATAAATTTCTTGATGGAGTGATTGAAGTTGACGGGGAAGTAATTTACAAGGGAGAAATTTTTTCCATGAACGTTGGGATTTGCAAATACAGCGGAGGAGGCATGATGCAGGTTCCCAATGCCATTCCCGATGACGGGCTGATGGATGTAACGATTATTGAAAAAACTTCAAAACTGGTCGTGATCCGTTATACCCGGAGACTGTATGATGGCACCTTAGTGGATCTTCCCTTTGTTCGAAGCATCAGGGGAAAAAATATACGGATACGTTCAACAGAAAGAATTTTCATTGAAACAGATGGAGAATCGCTGGGGCATACCCCTTTTACCTTTGAAATACTGCCTTTATCGCTGAAAGTGTTTACCGGAATCAAAGATTAAAAACACTTTGATTGTGAGTGCCCCTAAAACGGTGTTATAATAATACCCTTTCTGCTATTCCACCCAATCTCCGTTCTCTTTGATCAGCTTGATCAGTGCATCCACGGCAATGAACTCATCGAGGTTGTTTTGTACCACCTCGCGTCCTTTAAACAGGGTTACTTTGCCTTTCCCGGCACCTACGTATCCATAATCAGCATCGGCCATTTCTCCCGGGCCATTGACGATGCATCCCATCACGGCAATCTTTAATCCTTTCAGGTGGCCGGTTTTTGCTTTAATCGCTTCAACAGCTTTTTGAATGTCGAACAAAGTGCGTGCACAGGAAGGACAGGAGATGAATTCTGCACGGGTGACCCTGGCCCCGGATGCCTGAAGAATGCCATAAGCAACCGGGATTTCATATTCCGGATCTTCGGTAATGGAAACCCTGATCGTGTCGCCAATTCCATCAGCCAGAAGACTGCCAATACCGACAGCGGATTTTAGCCGACCGTCTTCTCCATTACCTGCTTCAGTAACCCCAAGATGGAGAGGATAATTCATCCCTTCCTTTTTCATACGCTCCACCAGCATACGGTTTGCGCTAATCATTACTTTCGTGTTGCTGGCTTTCATCGATAAAACAATATTCCTGAAACTGTAACTTTCACAGATCTTGACAAACTCCATCGCTGATTCAACCATTCCGAGCGGAGTGTCACCATAACTTTCCATGATCCTGTTCGACAGTGAACCATGGTTTGTGCCAATTCGGATGGCTGTTCCATGGTCCTTACAGATCATGATCAGGGGTTTGATTCTTTTTGCAATTTTTTCCAACTCTTCCTGATACTTCTCAGCTTTTATTCCAGAAGCCGTATTCTGTGTTTTTCTTTTATCCGTATAATTTCCCGGATTGATCCTTACCTTTTCAACAATGGTAGCTGCCACTTCAGCAATTCTTGGGTTGTAATGAACATCAGCAATAAGAGGGACAGGATATCCTTTTTTACGCAATTCTTTCTTGATTATGCTCAAGTTTTCGGTTTCCTTCATTCCGGGGACCGCGATTCGGACATATTCGCAACCGGCTTCAATCATACGGATCGATTGTTCTACGGTGGCAGCCGTATCCATGGTATCGGTATTGGTCATGGATTGAACCCGAATCGGATAATCCCCTCCCAAAGGAAGATCGCCAATATTTACAACCCTTGTCTTAAACCTCATGAATATATTCCTCTAAACCAAATTTTATTCACTCACCAATTCATCAACGCGCCAACTAATACAGTCCCTTTACCCTTGGTCTCCCGGCTACAAATTCCTTAAGGTAAAAAGGCTCAAAACAGCCAAGGTTTTCAAAATCACCCTGATCAAGTTTTTTTTCAGCCCATGGGATCAGATATTTTGCCGAAATGGTAAAGTTATCGAGAAAAATTGAATTTTTATTTTGTCCCAGGAAAGGTTTACATTTTTTCGCTCCATCCCCGCCGAAAACGATGCGATGATCTTTCATTTCCTCCTGGAAAGAAGAGGGATCCATAATTTCTGCCATCACTGTTCTGATTTCATTCCCCCGGGCATCATAAATTCCGCAATAGACTTCCATTCTCCTGGCATCGAGCATGGGGCAATACCAAAATACGGGAGCCTCCTGCCCCAAAGAGGAAGGGATTGAGGTAGTCATTCCCATTGCCATGGCTTTCAGGGTTGGGATAGCGATCAGGGGTTTGTTTATAGCAAAGCATAACCCTTTAGCAGTAGCAACTCCTATCCTTAATCCGGTATAGGAGCCTGGCCCGGCGCTGACTGCAATGGCATCAAGCGATGAAAAGGAAATTCCCGCAGAGGAAATCACTTCATGGATAAACTGGCTGAGCCTGGCAGCATGATCATTTTTCACTGAAGTTTCCCTGAGGGAAATCAGGTTTCCCTTATCGGATAAAACGACTGAGCATACATTAGAAGCGGTATCAAAGGCTAAGATCATTTTTCCTTCGTAAACAGGTCTTTCTTGTCAACCTTTTTTACCTTATTCCCATCATTCAGGGTTTTTGAAACAGCGGTATAGGGGGCCACAATGATTTCATCCCCTTCTTTTAACCCTGAAATGATTTGGATATAAGTATTATCCTGTATACCGGTTTTCACATCCTTCTTTTTTGCCAGATCATGGTCAAAAAGAAAAACACATTCCTGGATTTCTTCACTTTTCTTTTTCCCGGAAACGAACTCGACCTGATTATCACCTTCAGTTTTTTGTGATTTATTTTTCTGGTTGATTTTATCCAGGGTGTCTTTTGCAATACGGGTGGTCACTGCCTGAATGGGTAGGGTTAAGATGTTCATCGCAGTTTCAGTCTGAATTTCAACGGTACACGACATCCCTGGCCGGAATGGGGAAAAATCAGGACGTAAAGGGTCCAGTAAATCCTTATAGGAGTTTTTCACCATGTGGATTTTGACTTTAAAATTGGTCACCTGATCAACACTTACTCCGGTGGTATTGGCAGAAGTGGCAATTTCCGTAACAATTCCTTTAAATTTCCTGTTAAGATAAGCATCTACCTCGATGAGTGCAGTATCGCCAAGACTAACCCTGACAATGTCGTTTTCATTAACTTCCACCTGTGCTTCCATTTCATTTAGGTTAGCGATACGCATGATTTCGGTCCCGCTTGAAAATTGGGAAGCTCCTGTTACCCTTTCACCTTTTTCCACGCTTAGCTTAGAAACCGTTCCATCGTTGGGAGCATAGATAGCAGTTTTGGTTAAATCTTCCTTTGCTTTCTTCAGGGCGGCTTCCGAACTTTTAATCATAAACTCAGAGGCCTTGATGTCTTCTTCTCCAGCATCCACCTGAGCCTTGGCAACCTGATAGGCCGCTTTTGCCTGGTCGTATTCTGCCTTTGAAATGACATTTTGCTGGTACAATTTTTCCTGTCGCTCGAAAGTCAGGCGGGCATTTTCGAATTGAGCTTTGGTTTGCATCAACCGGGCTCTTGAATTAGCAGCATTGGCCTTCTGGGTGTTGACGGCTGCTTCGCTCTGGTCATATTGGGAAACATAAATTTCCGGATCGATTTTAGCCAGAAGGTCCCCAGCCTTAACCTGGTCTCCTTCTTTGACTTTCAGCTCAACAACTTCTCCGGAAATATAAGGACTGATTTTGATGTCCTTTTCCGGCTGAATTTTACCATTGGCAGAAACCGTTTGAATGATCGTCCGTTTAGTCACTTTTTCAGTGGATACTTTGATCCCATCGTTATTTTTCCCTTTGATGACAGCAAAAATCACGATCAGGACAATGACAGCGACGGCCGCAATGATGATCCACAGTTTTTTTCTTGATTTTTTAACACGCATGGAGTAAAAGATAAATGATTGAAGAAAAAATAAACACTAATCAATGCTAATGGGATTTCCCATATAAAATTCAAGTATGGTGGTTTTAAAGATAAAATCATATTTTGCTTGTAGCAGTTCAGATTGGGCTTTGGTCAGATCCTTTTTACTGTTGTTGTAATCGAAAGAGGTCATCAGTCCTACATCAAATTTCTGCTGGGTATATTTGAATGATTCTTCCTGAGCGTTGACTTTCTCTAGGGAAGAATTATACTTTTTCAGGGAAGCTACAGCATCTGCATAAGCTTGTTCAATGAGTTTCCTTAAATCTCTTTTTTTGATATCCAGATCTATTTCAGCCTGGGTACGTAATATTTTAGCCTGACTGATGGCATTCCTTCCCTGCCAACCATTGAAAATAGGAATTCTGAGGTAAAACCCAAGGGATTGATTTTCATTTTGATGCAATTGATCACTGAAAGAAGTCGTCCTCGTGGAGTACTGGGCACTATAGGCAAAAACCGTATCCCTTGATAATTGAGTGATCCCGAATTTCTGCATCGTCACTACCGGGGCAACATTGGGATCAATTTCCCTGGCTGCACCCGAATATCCAGTCCCCCATGAACCTGAAAAAGTAAGGGAAGGATATAAAATTCCCCTGGCAATGGCCAGGCTTTTTTGTGCACTCTGAACCCGAAGTTCAGCACTTTGTATCTCAGGTCTGGCCTTGAGTGATTTTTCATAAATGATTTCAGGTGAAATCAGGTCTTTAGGTTCCTCCACTGCTCGAAGACCGGGTTTTTCAATGCGGAAATCACGAGTAACAGGCAGATCAATTAACTGTTGAAGGGAAAGGTTGGAAATATTTAAACGGTTTTCTGCTTCAATGGATGCCAGTTCTTCTGCTGCTCGCTGAGCTTGTATATTGAGTAAATCACCCCGGGCAGAAGAGCCTGCCTCCACCAGTTTCCCGATGCGGTCCACTTGTGACTGGGTGATTCGGAGTTGCTCCTTTGCCACATCGAGCAATTCGGAATTAAAAAGGATGTCGAGGTAAAATCCTGCCACTGAAAGGGAAATACTATTTTTAAGCACATCGAGATCATATTGACTGGCCAGGACGTTGATCTGGTTTTGTTTCAGGGTGTTGAGTTTCTGAAGACCATTGAACAAAACAACATTGCTTTGCAAGTAGAAATTATTGGAACGAACAGTATTGGTGGCGAAATTGTTGGTATACTGATCAATCGTCTGGCCGAAATTCCATACATTGGTGCCGTTGGCATTGATATTTGGAAGCATATCCAGTCCGCTCTGTAGTAAGGTTTTCTTGTTCGATTCCACGTACAGTAGCTGCTTTTTTATATCGAGATTGTTTTCTAAGGCATAATTGATGCAATCTTCTAAGGTCCAGATTTTCTGAGCTACCGCAGTTACGGAGAAAAAGACATGAACAAACAGGAACACCAATAGGAATGGGTTCCGGAAAATTTTTTCAGGCATAGAAAAAAGATTAAATAAAGAACTTTAAAACAAATAGGTTAAAAGTGTTCAAAATTAATGAATTTCCGGTTCATCAGGGCATTAAGACGTTGAATTTACAGACAGGTTACAATCGGGAAGAAAAAATGTATATTTGCATGATATCAAACCCTAAATCATCAAGTCATGAAAAAAAGATTTTTACTGCTTTTTACCCTTCTGCTCCTCAGTGGGATTGTTTTTTCTCCCGGATGTAAGAAAACGGAAGCGACAACAGGAACGATTTCTGTTTATGTCCTGGATTTCTTCTCAGGTTTCCCCATGGTAAACGAAAAAGTTTATCTTGCAACCAGCTATAGCAATCTGCAGCAGGGAATTTATTTTGCCACTGCCTGGACTGATTTCAATGGAAGGGCATTCTTCGGGGAAATTACTCCCGGAATATACTATTATGATACTTATAGCTGGCAGGACTGGGGTGCTGTCAGGGCTTTTGCCGGGATTGACCAATACGTGGTCTTGTATGTGAACACTCCGGAAAAGAAAGCAGGGAAATAGCATTTCCCGTTTACGTTTATTTTTTGTAACATTGCAGTCCGATTTTCCGGACAAGGAATTGATGTTGGTAAAGCAAAGACACGGTTTTCGCGCCTGCATAGGGCTTTTATTTCTGATACTGGTTTTCTTTTTCCCGGTTTCGTTACTGGCCGGAGATACAGTTGGCTCTTCCGCCCATCAAGAGATGACAGCCGATAAAAAGTTCAATGCAGGTGAAATGATCATGGAACATGTTGTGGACAACCATGAATGGCATATTCTTAATGTTGGTCATTTCCATTTGACTGTGCCCCTTCCGGTCATTCTTTACCATAAAGGCCGTCTGTTTTGTTTTTCTTCCTCCAGGTTTCATAATGAAACTCATTCATATAACGGGTTCAGGTTGGAACAGGAAGGTCCCCGTAAAGGAAAAATTGTCAGAGATGAAAATGAACCTATAGCGCAAACAGGGGCTGAAGTGTATGATTTTTCTATCACCAAAACGGTATTGGGTATCATGGTGGCTGCTTTGCTGATGATCTGGATTTTCCTGATCGTGACAAGAGGCTACAGGCGAAATATCAACGAAGCCCCAAGTGGATTGCAATCTCTGCTGGAGCCTTTGATCCTGTTTATCCGGGATGATATTGCAAAAAGTTCTATTGGCGAAAAAAAATATGAACCCTTCATGCCGTTTCTTTTAACGGTTTTTTTCTTCATTTTTTTCAATAATTTACTGGGACTTGTTCCGCTTTTCCCCGGAGGAGCCAATGTTACGGGTAATATTTCCGTTACGCTGGTGCTGGCGGCATTTACTTTTATCCTGACCACCATTAACGGGAATAAACATTACTGGATCGATATCTTGAATACGCCTGGGGTCCCCTGGTGGCTGAAATTTCCTATCCCCCTGATGCCCGTGGTGGAAATTGTTGGAATTATAACCAAACCATTTGTGCTGATGGTCCGACTCTTTGCCAATATCACCGCCGGGCATATCATCGCGTTGGGTTTTGTGAGTCTTATTTTTATTTTTGGAGCAATTAGTGCAGCATTGGGTTTGGGTGTTTCTGTTGTTTCAGTAGCTTTTATGGTGTTTATGAATCTGCTGGAGTTGTTGGTAGCATTTATCCAGGCCTATGTATTTACTTTATTGTCTGCTTTGTATTTCGGATTGGCGACAATGGAACCTGAACACCATTAAATCAATTCAGAATTAGGAGTTAGAAATGAAGAATTAATTTTAGTAGTAACTTTTAAAATAAACAATTATGCATTTATTAGCAGTTTTATTGCAACTGGCTGGCGATTTTGCAGCCATTGCCAAGATGGGAGCCGGCCTGGGAGCCGGGATAGCCGTGATCGGTGCCGGTATTGGTATCGGGAATATTGGAAAAAGTGCCCTTGAATCCATTGCCCGACAACCGGAAGCTGTCGGCGATATCCGTTCCAACATGATCATTGCCGCCGCATTGGTTGAAGGCGTGGCATTTTTCGCTATTGTAGTTTGTCTATTGATCCTTTTTATTTAGCGTATGGAACTGATTACTCCTGGTTTAGGATTGATTTTCTGGATGACCCTCGTCTTTCTGTTGCTATTGTATATTCTTGGAAAATTTGCCTGGAAACCAATCATGAAAGCGTTGAAAGAGAGAGAAAATTCCATTCGGGAAGCGCTTCATGAAGCCGATAAAGCAAGAGAAGAAATGAAGCATCTTCAGTTTAGCAATGAGGAACTGCTAAAAGAAGCCAAAAATGACCGGGATGCCATCCTCAATGAAGCAAGAAAAATAAAGGATAAAATCATTGAAGATGCCCGCCAGAAAGCTTCTGAAGAAGCCGGACGCATTGTTGATGCAGCAAAGATCACCATCAACAATGAAAAAATGGCCGCCATGACCGATTTGAAAAATCAGGTCGCCGATCTGTCCCTCGAAGTGGCCAAAAAACTTTTGCAGCGTGAACTTTCTGATCCCCTTAAACAGGAAGAATACATTCGGGTATTGTTAAAAGAAGTTAAATTCAATTAATACACATGAGGGGTTCCTTGGTTGCCGGAAGATATGCCAACGCATTGTTTGAATTAGCAGTGGAGAAAGACATGGCGGAAGAAATTTATCATGATGCATTGACGGTTTCAGATATATCCCGTCAAAGCAGGGATCTCAGAACTTTTTTTCACGCGCCGGTTATTCAGAAGGATTTGAAAATAAAAGTTTTAAAAGAACTTTTTGAGAAAAAAATCGGGCAAGCCATGCTGACCTTTATGTTGGTCATGGTTCGCAAGAATAGGGAAAAGTACATTCCGGAAATTAGCACACAGGTGGTTGAAATTTATAAGGAGTACAAAAACATCCTTACCGTTCATTTTAAAGCCCCGGTGTCGCCGGATTCCGTTATCCGGAAGAATGTTCTGGAACTGATGACACAGTTTACAAAGGCAAACATTGACCTGGTGGAAGAAATCGACCACTCCCTTGTCGGTGGTTTTGTGTTGAGCTGGAAAGACCTGCAATACGATGTAAGCATCCGGAAGCAGATTGAGCAGCTGAAGAGAGGCGTGGCAAAAGTGAATTTATACGTAAAAGGTTTTTAATTATGGCAGAAATCAAACCCGCTGAGGTTACCGCGATTTTAAGGAAAGAACTATCTGGTTATCACAACCTGAAAGAGCTGGAAGAAGTTGGCTCTGTACTCCAGGTCGGGGATGGCATTGCTCATATCTATGGGCTTACCAATGCCGAATCTGGAGAATTGATCGAATTTGAAAAAAATGGCTTAAAGGCTATTGTGCTCAATCTTGAAGAAGATAACGTGGGAGCAGTATTGTTGGGAGAATCATATGAAATCAAGGAAGGAGATGTGGTTAAAAGAACACGGCGGATTGCTTCCATCGAAGTTGGGGAAGGACTTCTGGGCCGGGTTATTAATACCCTGGGTGAACCCATTGACGGGAAAGGCAAAATTGAAGGAGCGCTTTTTGAAATGCCGTTGGAAAGAAAAGCCCCCGGTGTTATCTACCGTCAACCGGTGAACCAGCCGCTACAGACGGGTATCAAGCCTATTGATGCCATGGTTCCCATCGGGCGCGGACAGCGTGAGTTGATCATTGGCGACCGCCAGACCGGGAAAACGGCTATTGCCGTGGATACCATCATCAATCAGAAAGAATTTTATCAGAGAGGAGAACCGGTTTATTGTATTTATGTGGCCATCGGGCAAAAAGGGAGTACGGTAGCCAATATTGTTCACACCCTTGAACAGAAAGGTGCCATGCCCTATACCGTGGTGGTCATGGCCACTGCCTCCGATCCGGCAGCCATGCAGTTTTATGCTCCCTTTGCCGGAGCTGCTATAGGAGAGTTTTTCAGGGACACCGGACGCCCCGCCCTGGTTATTTATGATGATTTATCTAAACAGGCGGTTGCTTACCGGGAAGTCTCCCTCTTGCTTCGCCGTCCTCCCGGACGTGAAGCCTATCCCGGAGATGTTTTCTATTTGCATTCCCGCCTGCTTGAAAGAGCGGCCAGGATCATTTCTGCTGATGACATTGCAAAACAAATGAACGACCTCCCAACAAGCATCAGAGATCAAGTTAAGGGAGGAGGATCGCTCACGGCATTGCCCATCATCGAAACTCAGGCAGGTGATTTATCCGCCTATATCCCTACCAATGTAATCTCTATCACAGACGGACAGATTTTCCTTGAATCCGGTTTGTTTAATGCTGGAATACGACCCGCCATAAATGTAGGGATTTCTGTTTCACGTGTCGGTGGAAATGCCCAGATCAAATCCATGAAAAAAGTGGCCGGGACACTGAAACTGGATCAGGCAGAATTCCGTGAACTGGAAGCTTTTTCGAAATTCGGATCCGACCTGGATGCCGCCACCAAGGCTGTGTTGGATAAAGGCGTTCGCAATGTGGAAATCCTCAAACAACCGCAATATTCTCCCATGACTGTGGAAAACCAGATTGCTATTATTTTTTGTGGAACACGAGGACTACTTCGCGCTGTTCCTGTCAAAAGCATTATCAATTTTGAAGCGGAATACCTTCACCTCATGGAAACCGACCATAGAGACGTTTTAAATAACCTTAAAGCTGGGAAACTACTGGATGAAGATATCAAAATCATGGAAAATCTGGCAAAAAAGGTATCCCGCAAATTTGAAGAAACAAAATAATCATCAGCAATGGCCGGGCTTAAGGAAGTAAGGATAAGAATTGCATCGGTTAAATCAACCCAGCAGATCACCAATGCCATGAAAATGGTAGCGGCATCAAAACTGAGAAGAGCACAGAATACCATTCTTCAATTACGGCCTTATGCAGCCAAAATGAGGGAAATCCTTCAAAACCTCAGCAACAGCATTGAGCATTCCAATGAAAATGCGTTTACAGAAGAAAGAACACCTGAAAAAATACTGCTCGTGGTCTTATCTTCCAATCGTGGCCTTTGCGGAGGTTTTAATTCCAATGTTATCAAAATGACATTGAACCGCATTGATTCTACTTATGCGATGCAAAATCAAAAGCATAACGTCAGCCTGATTACCATCGGAAAAAAAGGAACAGAATTCTTCTGCAAAAAAAAATTCAAGGTCATCGCTTCCCATGATGAACTTTTTTACGAACTGACATTTCCGCCTGTTTCCTGCCTGGCCGAGCAGTTGATGAAGTATTTTACGACCCGGGAATACGACAGGATTGAGTTGATTTATAATCAGTTTAAAAATGCCGCAGTACAGGACTTGATCGTGGAACAATACCTCCCTGTAACCGCTGTAGCCCCGGAAAAAGCAGTTCACATGCCGACCATGGCCGCGGACTATATCTTTGAACCCGATAAAGAGACCATTGTCAGAGAACTTATTCCCAAAACCCTGAGGATACAGCTTTTTAAAGCCATCCTGGATTCTTTTGCTTCTGAGCAGGGGGCAAGAATGACCGCCATGCACCAGGCTACGGAAAATGCCAGGGAAATCCTGAGGGCACTCAACATATCCTATAACAAAACCAGACAGGCTTCCATTACCAATGAGATCCTTGAGATTGTTAGCGGAGCGGAAGCATTAAGAGGCTGAAAAGGCTATACAGTGAAAAGAATAATGGAATAGATTTTTAAAAACAGAAACTTATGATAACAAAGAATGTTGAAAAAGCGATGAATGAGCAGATCAAGCGGGAGGAACATTCTTCACGCATTTATCTGTCTATGGCTTCCTGGGCTGAACGCAATGGTTATCCTGGTGCTGCCAACTGGCTCTATGTCCAGACCGAAGAAGAACGCATCCATATGCTGAAATTGGTTCATTACCTCAATGACAGAGGAGGTTCTGCCGTTATTCCAGCCCTGGAGGCTCCGGCTTCAAAATTCAAATCTTTGTTGGATGTTTTCCAGCAGGTTTTAAAACATGAGGAGTACATCTCTGCTTCCATCAACGAACTATATGCCGTGTGTACGTTGGAAAAGGATTATACTTCGGCAAATTACTTGCAATGGTACATTACGGAACAGATAGAGGAGGAGAGTACGGTTCGCAGTATTCTTGATCAAATCAAACTGGCCGGGACAGAAGGTTTGTTTATGATGGATAAGGAATTTTCCGCCATGGCTACGGTTAAGCGAGCTTCCCTGGCGCAGACCGGAGGAGCTAACGCAATAACCTAAGCAGCCGGTTAAACCAGCTTCTTCCGAATCTTCTGATCAAGGCCTCTTCAAGGAACAGATAAAGCGGGAGTTTTTCCCGATACCCTTTTTCTATGGCTTTTTTACATATATGCCATTGGTGATAATTTAGGGCATCCCCTCCAAACACAGAGCTTATTCTGATGGGATATAAGTGACAGGATATGGGTTTTGCGAAGGGGATTTTCTTCTCCTGGAAGGCTTTTTCAATGGCACAGCGCGCAATACCCTGATCAAAATAGGCATAAGCACATTCCTTGCCTTTCACCAGGGGCGTAACATACTTGCCCTCGGCATCGTAATCAAAAACGCCAAGAGTAGTTACTTCCCTAATACCTTCCTCCCCCATGAAAGGTTTGATGTCGTCAATATAATCATCCAGAAGGGAAATTTCTTCTTCCTCCAGGGGTGCTCCTGCATCGCCTTCCACACAGCATGCCCCCCTGCACTTCTCTATGTCGCAGCAGAAGAACGTTGACTTTATATCGTCGGAAATAAGCGTGTTTTCGAGCGCGATCATGACGGATTTAAAGGTACAAATGTACGAATCCGCAAATGATAAAATATTGTCGTTGACACTTGTTTCCCTTTTATAGGTGTGGTAATTAAAAAATAAAAGCAATGAAAGAGAACAACATAAAAGATAAAAATGTTATTGTAACAACTATTTTTGTTGGGGTCGCCAGTCTAAATGATATCCGCCTTTGTAATAATATTTGCTGGTTTTCAGATTTAGCTTTAGCTTTGGCTTGTTCTGATCATTAACAATGTGTAGCATGAGAAAACTTTCAAAATATTTCGCCTGGTTTGTCATCGCCCTTTACTTCTTTCTTGGAGGGTTTATCTTGTTAAGTTCAAGATTTGACTACCTTTCAAAGGAAATCAAAGTCATCTTTGCCCTGTTTTTATTCCTGTACGGTGGTTTTCGCCTGGCAAGATTATGGTCAAAACATCGTGAAGAAGAGGAAAAATAAGTATATTTCCTTGACTTTTCAGGCCTTTCCTTGTATTTTTATCCTCCTTTTTTATCCGGTCTTATAATATTTTTTATAAATTTGTGTTCTTATTATTGCGAAAGAATTGATTTTTAGCAAATAACAAATGAAAAAATTACTTTGTTGGGTAAAGATTTTTGTTGCAGGTGCTATGCTGTCTTTGATCCTTTCAATATCGTCCTGTGGCAGCGGTCAGCAGGTCCCAACGGACACTCCCACCTCAGGCAGCGTGAAGGTTGGTATTGATGATGCGTATTCCCTTATGATGGAAGCTGAGGTTTATGCTTTTGAAACAATTTATAAATATGCGAAGGTTGACCCTCAGTATAAAACAGAAGCGGAGGTGATCAATGATTTTATGAACGATTCTGTTCCCCTGATCGTTGTCAACCGGAAACTTTCGGACAAACAGGAGCAATATCTCCGGGAACGGCAGTTTGTCCCCAAGACCACTCGAATCGCCATTGACGGCATTGCTTTGATCGTGAACAAAGAGAACCCTGACGACAACTTTTTTTATAAAACAGTGAAAGATATTTTTTCCGGAAAGATTTCTGATTGGAAACAGATTAACCCTAAGTCCAAGGCCGGAAAAGTGGCAGTGTTGTTTGATCATTTTAAATCTTCAAATCCAAGGTATTTTATCGAAAAATTTGGACTTGATTCTCTGCCTTCAACTTGTTTTGCTGCCAAGAACAATGAAGAAGTAATACAATACGTGGAAACGCATAATAATGCCATTGGGGTGATTGGTGTCAACTGGATCAGCGAGCGGTCGGATTCCGTTTCCAACCGTTTTCTGCAAAGGGTTAAAGTGTCCGGTATTGCCCTGGAAGGGGACAATGATCCCGGTGCACAGTTTTATAAACCCTATCCGGCTTATATTGCAGACGGATCTTATCCTTTCACACGGGATGTTTTTTGTATCAACCGCCAAACCTATACCGGAATGGCTTATGGCTTCTCATCCTTTCTTGCAGGAGAAAAAGGTCAGCTTATCATACTTAGATCAGGCATGGTTCCCGCGGCCATGCCGATACGAATTGTTGAAATTAAACATTAATAACACAGGAAAGATATCTTTATGACGAAATTGACTAAACTAACTTTAATAATTGCGGGATTGTTGCTCTTTTGGTCTTCTTTTCCCAAAATCATTGCGCAGGATCTGAACACAGCCATCAAATTGACTAAAAGTGAACAATTTTCGCCCGCCGCCTCCTTGTTTAAAAAACTGATTTTACAGGATCCTTCCAACGGGGATTTATATTATTTTTATGGAAGAAACTGTCTGGAGAAATATTTCTCCGACACACTGAACATTTCTTTTGAAGAAAAAGCTGATTCAGCTCAGGCAATATTTGAACTTGGGATCAGGGTTGATCCTTCAAATCCGATCAATTTCGTAGGATTGGCAGGGTTGAAGCTGATCAAAAAAGATATTTCAGGCGCCAGGGCTGAATTTGATAAGGCATTGGCACTCTTGCCCTCCAAATCCAATAAGACCATTAAAACACCTCCCGAACGCCATGCTAAAATCCTTATACAGATGGCAGAGACTTTCGTGACCAGCAATATTCGCGATACTGCCTCTGTGTTTGGTTTTCTTTCCCAGGCTGAAAAGTTGGATAAAAAAAACACGGAACTTTATATTGTCCGGGGAGATGCTTATTTTTACCTGTTGAATGATGGCTCAAAGGCAATCTCCAATTATAACATGGCACAGTCCCTGGATCCGAATTCACCGGAGGCCAAATTGAAAACCGGTCAGTTATGGCTGCGTGCACGGCAATATACAACAGCATTGAATTTTTATCAGGACGTGGTTAAAATGGATTCAAATTTTGCTCCGGCCTATCGCGAACTGGGGACCTTGCTTGCCCGTGCCGGTCGACAGGAAGAAGCCAAACAGAATTTCGCCAGATTTCTAGAGCTGTCACGGAATACTTCTGCAAGGAAACAATATGTCAACACCCTGATCGAACTGAAAGATTATGATGAAGCCATAAATCAGTTAAAGGAAATCCTTAAGGTTGACGACTCCGATAATGATGTCAACCGCGCCCTGGCTTATTCTTATTATGAAACCCAACAATATAGTCAGGGGCTTGAGTATATCAAACGCTTTATCGATAATGCAAAGCCGGAAAAAATCCGTTCCCTTGACTATGCCTATTATGGCCGTTTACTGGCAAAACTGAAAATGGATTCACTGGCACCAGAAAAGTTTATCAAAGCCTATTCTTTAGATACTAGCAAAGCGGATATCATCTCCGAGGCTGCCCTCTGCTGGACCAAAGTTAAAAAGTACGATAAAGCAAGGGATCTCTATGAACAAAAAGTTAAGTTGAACAAAGCCATTGCGATGGATTATTATAACCTCGGGAAAGTTTACTATAGCCTTCAGGATTTTCCCAATGCCGATACCAACCTGACTATTTTTACTCAGATGCAACCTGATTATATCCCCGGATTTTCATGGCTGGCACGTACCAAATCGAATCTTGACATCAAGGACAATAAAGGCTTTAATACAACAGGCTACGCCATCCCGGTATATGAAAAAATCATTGAACTTACCCAGGCCGATACCGCCAAATATATGAGGGATCGTTTTGAGGCATTTGATTATCTTGCCTTCTATCATTACAGCCAATTTTCCATCGATCAGAAGAACAAAGAAGAAGCCCAGAAAGCACTTGATTATTATATCCGGATGACCGTGGTAAACCCCAACGATGAAAAAGCAACAGTAGTGAAACCTGTGATAGATCTGCTTAAGCAGAAGATAAAATAATAGACTTTGATGTGATTTATAATTTTTATACTTTTGTAGTCCTGATTACTTGAAAAATATCTTAATTCAATCATTTTATAATTTAAAACAATTTCCAGATGAGCAAGAAAAATACCAAAGGCGGAACCCTGGGTGATGCCTTAAAGTCAACATTCACGCTGTTTGCGATGGTTATAGCTTTTATCATTGCATGGCTGATTTACAAGTATGTCATGGGTAGCCCGATCAATTTTGAAGGCGGAAATCCCGAAGGTCAACCCCTGCCCGGCAACTATCTTGCTATGGTTTATAAAGGTGGATATATTGTTCCTTTACTGATCACCATCAACCTGATCCTGATCATTTTTGCCGTGGAGCGCGCCATCACCCTTTCCCGCGCCAGGGGAAAAGGCAGAATCAATGTTTTTGTTAAAAACCTGCAGAATCTTCTTAATGACAATAAGATTGAAGACGCTATCGTTGCCTGTGATAAACACAGAGGTTCACTGGCCAATGTGATGAAAGCCGGTTTAGTACGTTATCGTTCACTTCAGGATGATGCCACCCTTGAAAAAGACCAGAAAATCCTGGCTCTACAGAAAGAGTTTGAAGAGGCAACTGCACTTGAATTACCAATGCTCTCCAAAAATCTTGTCATCCTGTCAACCATTGCCTCCATCTCCGTGTTAACAGGACTACTCGGGACTGTTCTCGGGATGATTCGCGCATTTGGCGCCCTTGCCCAGGCCGGTTCTCCAGATGCCCTTGCCCTTGCCACCGGTATTTCAGAAGCGCTTATTAATACTGCTTTCGGTATTCTTGGTTCATTGCTGGCTATTGTGCTTTATAATACATTCTCAACCCAGATTGACAGCTTTACCTATAAAATTGACGAAGCAGGATTCAGCCTTGTACAATCATTTGCCGCTTCTACCAAGTAGTATTTTTGGCGTTCCAGCAAATTAGGTACATTTTTTATGTGTATTTATCAACTTAAATTCGAACCCTAATGCCAAAAATAAAAAAACCGGTAAGATCTCCGCACATAGACATGACGCCTATGGTGGACCTTTTCTCCGTCCTGCTGATCTTCCTGCTGCTTACTACATCATTTCGCCCTCAGGAAGCCACGGTGATTGAAACACCGAATTCAATTTCAGAAAAGCAGGCCCCGGATAATGATATCATGACCATTTTCGTAAATAAGGAAGGAAAAGTCTTCTTTAATATCGATAATGGAAAAGATACTTCCACCCATTTCCGGGCAAAACTGCTCGAGAAAATGGGTGAACAGTATAAAATCAATTTCACTCCTCAGGAACTGGATAGATTTGAAAAACTGTCGTCCTTCGGCATGCCGATGAAAAACATTCAGCAATGGTTAAGATTAAAGGATTCCAAAGAACAGGAAAAGTTGCAGATTGGAATCCCCAGCGATTCCACCGATAACCAGTTTGCCTGGTGGGTTCGTCTGGCCCGTCTGACAAACCCTTCTGCTGAAGTGGCCATCAAGGCAGATGCTGAAACCCAATACGTAGCCGTGAAAAAATATATGGACTTGTTGCAGGAAAATAAGGTGAACAAATTCAACCTTGTCACCAATCTGACGAAAGAGGAGGTTCTGCTCAAGGATTTACCCCAGGCCCCGGCAAAATGAAAATGTTAATGCTTAAATCAAACCAACATGGCTGAATTAATTGTTGAGGAAAAAGGGAAAAAAGGCGGAAAACGAAGACCAAAGAAGCATGGCACCCACATTGATATGACTCCCATGGTTGACCTGATGTGTCTGCTGATCACCTTCTTTATGCTTACCACCGCTTTCAGTAAACCCAAGGTGATGGTGATTACCATGCCTGAAAAAGATAAAAAAGAAGACCCCAAGGATGCCCCCAAAATTTCCGCCGAACGTACCTTGAATATTCTGCTTTCTGCGGATGATAAACTTTACTATTATCAAGGAATAGCCGATCCGAAAAAACCACCCCTGCCGGAACTCGTAAAAACAGACTTCAGTAAGGATGGTATCCGAAAAGTCCTGCTCCTCCGCAATAAAGACCTTTTTACCAAAATTGCCGAATACCGCGAAAAAAGAGTCTCCGGTAAGATTGTGGTGGCTGATACAACCGCCGATAATGAGATTAAAAAATTCAAAAAGGAAGATAGAAAAGGACCCATTGTCCTGATCAAGGCGGATGATAAAGCAAAATATAAGGACATTGTTAATATCATCGATGAAATGGCGATTTGTAACATTGCCAGTTATGCCATTGTTGACATGTCACCGGTTGAAATCGAAATGATAAAAAATGCCCCGAAATAATAAGCATTTAGAGTTTAACACTTATAAAAAATAGCATATGGCAATTGAAAGACAGCATGTTGAATCGCTGGACGAAATTGTTTTCAGCCACAGAAACAAGGAATATGGATCATATTTGCTACGCAAAAAATACAGAAAATATGTCACTATATCCCTTCTGATAGGCCTGTTCGTATTAGCTGTTGCCGTGGCTTATCCGCTGATCAGCGCGTATGTAAATAAGAGCCGTCTGATTAAGGAAAAGGAAAAAGAGGTCGGGATTGAAATGAAGGAAATGCGTGAGCACGAAGCTCCTCCCCCTCCTCCGCCGCCCCCGCCACCCGAAGCACTTGTGGAAAAGGTTAAATTTACAGCTCCTGTTGTTGTTGAAGATACAACAATAGAAACCGGTCTGACCTCTATGGATGACCTGAATAAAACCACCACTAACGAAGTTCCAAGCGAAGAGGTTGAAGTTGAAATCAAAGACGAGGGTCCCAAGGTGATTGAAACTCCGGTTCAGGCTGAGATATTTACCGTTGTGGAAGAACAACCCAATTATCCCGGTGGTGAAGAAGCCCGAATCCGTTTCCTACAGGAAAGCATCAAATATCCTGAAGAAGCCAAGGAACTTGGTATACAGGGGAAAGTATTCGTAACTTTTGTCGTTGAGGTGGATGGTTCTATTACCGATGTCCGCGTTCTCCGCGGTATCGGTGGAGGATGTGACGAAGAAGCAATCAGGGTGGTTCGGTCTATGCCCAAATGGGTACCTGGCAAACAAAGAGGAGTTCCCGTCCGCGTTCAGTTTAACCTCCCAATCAAATTTACCTTACAGTAGATTAGATTCTGAAAAACAGGAATAGTTAAAATGATTGAGAAAAAAGCGATCCCTAAAAAAGATCGCTTTTTTTTAATTCTGCCATTCAAATAATATCCAGGTTAAGCAACAATGAATTAATATTCACTTAATGATTTATTAACATTGGGTTGGTGGAGTTGGTATAATTTTACGTCAAAATTATAGAACCCATGAAAAAATTCATTTTAATCTGGAAAATACTTGTCATTATTGCCCTGTTTGTACCGGCTGTACTCTCAGCAAAAAACCCATCACCGGCTACAACCTCGTCAAATACTTTTTCAGGACTTGTGATAGATAAACTTACCCAGGAACAATTGGGCGGGGTTTATCTGTATTTTGAAGAATTACAGAAAGGCATTTATTCAGGGCCAGACGGAAGCTTTAACCTGGAAGGAGTAAAACCAGGAACCTACAAGGTGACCCTGAAGTATATTTCTTATCACGAGAAACAACTTATAGTCAAAGTAAAAAAATCCGGGAAAACCCACCGGACTATTCTCCTTGAACCCGTTTTGCCATAAGCGTATTGCTCTTCGTATCATTTTTTCCTGACCTTCCTGTATGTTTATTTGTTATAGGAAGGTTTTTTATTAATTTTGATGAATTACATTTAACCTTCAAACTGTGAAACAATTCTTTTTAATCATTCTCTCCCTCTTCGTTTTTGACTATGTCTTCGCCCAGGAGGTGTTGCTGAAAGATGGTGTTTTTTATACTGCCAAAGGGGAACGGTATACCGGCGTGTATAGGGAATATGACGCCAAGAACAACCTTATTGCTGAAAACAACATTCAAAATGGTTTTCCTGACGGAATTTCACTTCTTTATTATGCCAACGGCGTGAAAAAAGAAGAACGGTCTTACAAAGAAGGGAAAAAAGATGGCTTATGGATCAATTGGTCTGAAAATGGCATGAAGATCGCTGAAGCAAGATTTACAGACGGCAAGAAAAATGGATTCTGGTATATTTGGGATGAAAAGGGAGTCAAGCGTTATGAGATGTTTTATGTGATGGGCGAGAAAAAAGGAACCTGGTTCATCTGGGATGAAAACGGGGTACAACTGACAGAACAAAAGTATGATTAAGGGGTTGATCAAAAACTTACACTGACCCCCAATGTATAATACCGCCCGGCTTTGAAATCAAGGGTGGGCTGTATCCTACTTACTTCTCCTTCTCCTGTTTTGTCAAATTTGACCGTTTGTTGATAACGCACCCTGTCATTGAGTATATTTTGAACACCGCCTTTTATCTGAAATCTTTTCCCAAATTTCTTAGAAATCGTAAAATCCAGTGAATTGAAAGGCATCTCATACACATCGGGAATGTCTTCCTGTGGATTTTGGTTCACCTGTCCGACCAGAACAATTCGTTTTCCCATGATGTTATATAAAAGACTTGAGCTCCATATGTTATCTTGTGACTGATAATACAAACCGGCATTGATAATATAGGGTGATTGCCCTTGCATATAACGGTCACGTTCCAGTGCCCCCTCGGGGAAACGGATCTGGCTTTTAATAAGGGAGGCATTCAGCACCAGCGACAATCCCTGAAGAAAACTGAAAAATCCCCCTTTTCTATCGATGAAAGACAGGGATTGCCTGAGTTCGACTTCGGCGCCATAGCTATAAGCGCCAGCAGCATTGATTGGCCCGTAAGCCAGCCCGGACCCTGAATTGATATATGTGATCTCAATCGGGTTGGTGAATTGTTTGTAAAACACACCGAAAGTAAACATCTCGGATAAAGTAGGATAGAGTTCATAGCGGGCATCAATATTGTGTATGAAAGCATTTTTTAAATCTGGATTGCCAATGAAAGATGCGTTTTCCTGGAAAACAAAAAAATTAAAAGGTGCAATTTCGCGAAATTCCGGCCTGCTGATGGTCCGACCATAGGCCAGTCGGATTAGGCTTTTTTCATTGAGGTCAAGTGTAAAATTAATGGAAGGGAACAATGAAAAAGCATTATTGTTCACGTGAACCGGTAAAGTGGACAGATCGGAACTGAAACTGTTTAATTGCTGGCGGTTTTCTTCAATTCTTAACCCGGTATAGATGCTGATCTTTTTCCCAATTGGAATTTTTAAAGTAAAATACCCGGCTATCTGGAGATTGTTGGCATCATAGGAGTCGGAAGGGTTGGTCGTTTCTGCCAGCTTGATTCCATTGGTATTGTTAATGTTTTTATCCATGAAAACCGAGTCGAAAGGCTGGTAAGGCAAAGACTGGTCAAACAAGTCTTCATTGCTCTTGATATATCCCAGAAGACGTGCATCAAAGGTACGGGTTTTGTATTCCCCATAGGCTCCCAGCCGAAGTTCAGGTTTAAAACTGCCAAATACCAAGGGTTGTGTATAATCTGCCCTGAGCATAACTAGGTGTTCTCTGAGTTTCTGATAGATGATCCCGGCATATTTGGGAGAAGCGGCATTACTGAATGCAATTCCATATTGATTGTAAAAGGGATCTGATGTTGTTGTATTCAGAATGGTCGTCAGGCGTTTTTGGTTAGGCTCATTTCTGTTGGTATAAGAATAACCAAGTGTCCATCGTAAGCGGGATCTAGTTTTCTGAAAATCATGATCACCCGTCAATTGCCCTGAATATGTAGTACGGCTCATAAATGAATATTCATAGGACTGAATATCCTGTGAGCTGTAATACTCTGTTCCCGTCCTGAAAGTTGTTCGGGTATACCCGATCTGATTAAAAAGATTGTTAAAACTTAATTTAAATTTGGAAGAAAAAGCAAAGGACCAGTTTGACAGGATACCGGTTTTTGCCGTTTGTGTATATTGTAGGTCATGAAAGTCAAAATTTGGACTGGGTTTGTCTTCCGTAAAATTATAGACCTGGTAATCCATCCGGTGAATGGGTAAAGTGACGAAAGTATTGCTGTAATTCAGGGCATTGATACACCCTGCCAGAATTTTTCCAAGTTTGAACTTCTCGGCTACACTGATGTTTAAACGATTGTCCCACAGGGCTTGATGAGCAGAAGCTGTCCAGGTTTTGTTGATTTCCTGTCCCAATCTGTTAATTTCCTGAATGTCGCCAGGGGTATATCCGTTGGCTAATTGGTTGAATTTTTCAGTGGAAGGGAATCCTGAAGGAAGCGCCCTGCTCCCATTATCAACACCCAGAAAATCAAGGGAACCACCTTTATATTTATAAAAATCATTGAAAGTCGTATTTTCTCTAACGGAAAAGCTGTAGGATACATCCACCATGTTTTTAGAGGGAGTATTTTTCGTGGTCACATCAATGAAGGCTCCGGAGAAATCTGCAGGGAGTTCAGGGGATGGCGTTTTATACACCATCATATTGTCCAGCAGAGAGCTGGGGATGATATCAAAAGAGAAAGCCCGGGTATCGGGCTCAGCACTCGGTGTGGAGGCATTGTTAAGAAATACATTATTATATCGTTGATTCAACCCTCTTACGATGACAAATTTGCCATTGAAAATCGTGATGCCCGGGACCCTCCGTATGACTTCCGAAGCATCCCTGTCCTGGGATTTGGTGATCTGTTGCCCTGAAATCCCATTGGCCACCAGATTCGTGGCTTTAATGGAAGAGATAATGGAAATTTCCGTATTCGTTAACCGCTTATCCACAATTTCAACCTCTTTCATCTGGGTAATCTCTTCTTCGAGCTCAATGTCCAGACTGGTGACTTTGTCTTTACTCACTTTTACATTGTCGAGGATCATCTTGCGATAAGAAATGATGGAAATTGCCAGTTTGTATGTACCTGCCGGAACATTGGAGATCATGAATTCCCCATTGATATCAGTCGAATTGCCTTTGCTGATGGATTCAATCCAGAGATTTACCCCTACCAGGGTTTCACCGGTTTTTTTATCTTTTATCAGGCCTTTAATTATTCCGGTTTGAGCATCAACAGCGTTTACGGTAAAAAAGAGGAAAATGAATGTCAGTATCTTAAATATTTTATTTGTCATTGTAAAAAAATCATTGATTGTATAAAATTCAAAAGAGCAACAAGGGATTTACCCCTGTTGCTCTTAACAGGATAAATGATATTATTTTGTTCCGTAAGATTCATTTTGCGGATCCCATACCGCCCATCCTGCTGTCCAGTCGTTGGAACCGAAGGCTCCTACATAGGTTTCCGGAGTGAAGAAGGCATCCTGTAAGTTCGTATTGGTAAAATCGGCAGCTCCGAGAACAGGTGAACCTGCTAAAGGAATGAGGTTGGGGCTGCTGAGGTTAAACGCGTCGGTGAGTTTAAGATCTGCGTTATTGATGATGGTGTCATTGGCAAAAAGAGGATTCAGGTACCAGTTGGTCAGGGAGTCTTGTGACATGGTTGATCCTGAAGGAACAAGAAAATATTTTCCGGTTGGAGCTACACCTGCGAGAATAGTATTACGAATTTGAAGAAAACCATTCACAGCGTTGGTTTGGGTAGCGGTACCATCAAGCAGAAGGCCATTCATATGTCCTGCAAACAAAGAGTTATAGACACAAAGCTGGGTGTTCCTGCGCAAGTGCATGGCATTTTTATAGTTAGCGTTGATGTCTTTGGTGGTGGCATCTTTTCTCGGACCGATCACAGTTACATTGGAAAAGATTGGCTTGGTTACGGGGACGTTGGCAGAACCTGTAGCATCATTATCAGATTCAAATCCGTTTGACCCGGAAACATCAGCTACATTTTTATCGCGTACAGCCATTAGGTATTGTAATTTTCCTACGAATCCGTTATCAGTATCGAAATCATCATCCAGTCCACGAAACGCGATCAGGTGTTTGGCATTTACAGTTCCGCCAAACCATTCAAAAGAATCATCATTGGCATAAGACACCATTATATAATCCACGATTGTTCCGTTGCCAACACCGGCTAAAGTCAGCCCATTGGTTTCTTTATCCGGTTGAAGGGGGTAACCTGCATATTCAACACGGAGATATCTCAAGATTCCGGAATTGTCAGTTGGGATAGTTCCGCCATAATGGGAACGAGGGCCACCCTCAATCTGTGGATCGCCGTTGTTTACCGGTGCTTTCCCACAAAGAATAAGTCCGCCCCAATCTCCGCGATTACGGAAGCCAGCCGGCGCATTGGAGGTCATCACAATGGGGTTTTCTTTGGTCCCGTCGGCAATGATTTTTCCACCTCTTTCAATGATCAGTGTTCCCATGGTGGTTTTATCCCCCTTGATCAGGGTTCCGGGAGCAATGGTAAGAACGGCGCCATCCACTACATACACGAATCCTTTGAGAAGGTATATTTTATCGGATGTCCAGTTTACATTCCCGGAAATTTCACCTGAAATTTCTACCAGGTTTGATCCAGCCGCTTGAGTAACAGTGACAGTTATCGGGGCAACACCCGCAATGGTAACAGTAATGTTGGCAATACGTTCAATTAAGGTTGTGTTTTCAGTAAAATTGGCTTCAATGACACCGTTATCGCTTCCGCTGGCAGTCACCGTACACCAGGTCTGATCGCATACAGCCGTCCAGGGTCCGGATGCAGAAACCGTGAAATCAACTTTCCCCGCAGGAGTAGCAGGGGCATTCTGGTTAAGTGGGGTGACAGAATTCATACTGCCCTGTGTTACAGTTACTATAATCGGCGTTAATCCGCTTACGGTGACTGTGATATTGGCTACTCTTTGGATTGTTGTGGTATTTTCGGTGTAGGCGGCAACAATGGTTCCGCTGTTGATACCACCTGATGTAACAACACACCAGGTCTGATCGCTGACAACTGTCCAGGTTGAATTGGACGTCACTGTGAAATTTGTCGTCCCGGCTGAAGATGCAACATTCTGTGCTGTAGGAGTCACGGTAAGCGTCTTTGCTGGTTCCTCCGTTGAGTTCTTTTTACAAGATGTAGATCCGATGATCAGGGTGACAAGGAATAGACTAAAAATTTTTAAATAGCTGGTTTTCATACTTTTTTATGAGTTGGTGAATAATAAAATTGATGACGCAAAGAACCGGCTAATCTCCTGAAGGGAAATTAAGGAATGATTAATTAAAGATTAAATAATTGTTAAGCTATAATTTATCATGTCGCGGATGTATATGGCATTAGTTTGATCTGGTTTTAATCCGAAAGAAGTCGGAATAAATAATATATTTGTTTTTTTTTATATCATGCAAAAAGAACAATTAAAGATTAAGGATAAAGGAACTGATAATCAACAATCTGAGAACCCGGGGCGTCTTTCCAGGGTGGTTTGCGGCATCATTCTAATTGATCCTGAAACGCATTGTGTCGTGGATATCAACGACATTGCCGTTAGCATTCTTGGGCTGCCACGGGAAATCATCCTGGGACATCGTTGTGATTCATCTGCCTGCCTTGGTATAACAGATAAATGTCCATTTTCAGCCGGTAATGATCTGGAAAAAAATTCAGGGGAGTATATTGTGGAAAAGCAGGACGGCAAAGTGCCTGTTATGCGTACCTTCAGCGAAATATTGATGGAAGGGAAAAAATATATTGTGGAATGTCTGATTGATATTACTGACCATAAAGAAGCTGAAAATAACCTGAAGCATCACGAAGAACTCCTGAAAGCTGTCTGTGAAAATGCCAGTGTTGGCATGGCACTCCTCGACATGAATGGAAATTTTTATCAGGTAAATCAAGCCCTTTGCGAAATGCTGCAATATACCGAGGAAGAGCTGCTTTCCCGGGCATACGTTGTCACTCATCCCGAAGATATTGAGCGCAGCAATTACATCCTCGCCCAGTTGAAAGCAGGGAAGATCCGGAAAAACATAATGGAAAAAAGATATGTTCGCAAAGACGGATCCGTTATTTATGCACTACATAACGTTTCATTGATTTATGATACTCACGGAGAGCCCTATCTTTTCATTGTCCAGGCACAGGACATCACGCACCTGAAAGAATCTCTGCTAAAAGCCATTGAAGCAGATCACCTGAAAACGACCTTCCTCCAGAACCTAAGTCATGAAGTGAGGACCCCGGCTAACGCGGTTTTCGGATTTTATGATTTAATGAAAGACCCCAGCCTTAACGAGAATGAAAGAGAAGAATATATCAACCTGATCCGTAATGGGATAGAGCAGTTTATTTTTATCCTGAATAACATCGTGGATATTTCGAAGATAGAAACCCATCAGCTCACGGTGAGTAAGGAAATCATTGACCTGAAAGTCTTGGTGTCGGAAGTTTACAACAGTTATTCAGCGAAGCAACCCGAAGAAGTAAGGCAGGGGATTGATTTTAGGCTTTTCACAATGGAATCATCAGATAGCGTTTATGTTGAAGGTGATGCCATGAGATTAAAACAGTCTTTAAGCTTACTTTTAGACAATGCCTTTAAATTCACTAAATTCGGAGCCATTACCCTGGGTTACCATGTTATCCCTGAAAAAGAGGTCATCCTTTTTGTGAAAGACAGCGGTATTGGGATTCCAAAGGAAAAACAGGAATACATTCTCGAGAAGTTTCGACAAGGAGATGAATCTAATACCCGACAATATGGAGGTCTAGGGCTGGGATTAACCCTGGCACGTGAATTCATAAACCTTCAGGGAGGAAGATTATGGTTGCATTCGGAACCTGGAAAGGGAACCTCAGTGTATTGCTCGCTCCCTTATAAAGGGAAAGAAATGCGTAAAGAGGGTACACAATATACTCCCCCTGCAGTTAAGGTCATAGATTTGAACGGTACGAGCATTCTTGTGGCTGAAGATACAGACAGCAATTTTACTGTACTGGAAAGATGGTTAAAAAGGGCCAATGCAAAAGTAATCCGGGCCAGGAACGGACTTGAAGCCATTGAGATCTGCCACAACAATGAGAACATCGACCTTGTTTTAATGGATCTTCAGATGCCCATTGTAAATGGTTATGATGCGACCCGTGACATTTTGGGCTTCAGGCCGGGATTGCCCATTATTGCACAAACAGCCTATTCTCTTGATTTTGATGAACGCAAGGCTTATGAAGTCGGTTGTGTGGCTTACCTTCCTAAACCATTGGATATCAACAACCTTTTCGTTCTTATTAAAAAGAATGTCAGTAAGCTGACATGATCAATAGACTTTCACTTTAACTGATTATTAAAACATTATTTGAAAATTATATAAGGGAATAAAAAAAAATCAATATCTTTGTAAACCAAACGGTCGGTTTATGAGTGATTCCAAAGAACATATCCTGAAAACTTCCCTCATCCTTTTTCTTCAGAAGAGTTACAGGGATGTAACCATGAAAGAAATCGTTGAAAAATCCGGACTTTCAAAAGGAGCAGTTTATCATTATTTTAAAAACAAGGAAAGTCTTTTTAACGAGATTGTCACCCTTTTCATTTCCATGGGGAAGGTAGACTATGCTTCCTTTAGCCAGGTATCCCTGAAATCATTTTACCGACAATACGTTGATTACCTCGACAATGCCTTTTTTTCTATCAGCCAACAACTTTCCGGCTCCAATGATATAAGTTTCAATTTTAATTTTTTTCTCATTATGTTTGAAGCAGTCAGCCGTTTCCCTGATTTTTTAAACATGGAACTGGAAATCCATAAAAATGATATGCTTGCATGGGAAAAAATAATTGGCATTGCCCGGTCTATGGGAGAAATCAGATCTAATTCTAGTGATGAGGAAATTGCTAACCTTTTTCTGTTTTGTACCGACGGGGTTTTTCTTAGGTTCGTAAATAACGATAAACCAAGATCATTCAGGGATTTTTTAATGAATACCTTTGACACGATTTATAAAAACATTTCTGTTTAAAATTTTTTAGCAAATTACAAACCGAATGTTCGGTTTGCTGACGATTGTTCAAATTATCAGATAATAATAAAATGGAAGAAATTATTAATACGGAAAAACTGTCCAAACAATATAAAGATGTTCTCGCGGTTTCAGGAATCTCACTAAACGTCCGCAAAGGAGAAATCTATGGTTTTCTTGGACTGAACGGGGCCGGAAAAACCACAACCATACGTATGTTGCTCGGAATGATCAACCCGACAAGCGGAAAAGCTTATATCAACGGGAAAAGAGTTGAGCCAGGGAATCTTGAACTCTGGGAAGAAATAGGTTATCTTGTCGAAGTCCCTTATTCCTATCCCGATCTGACGGTCAGGGAGAACCTTGAAATTATCCGCCGCTTAAGGTTTCTTCCCGGAAAAGAAGCCGTATCTGAAATCATGGATAAACTCAAACTAACCCAATATGCCAACCGCAAAACAAAACATTTATCCCTTGGCAATGCACAGCGTTTAGGCCTTGCCAAGGCACTGATCCATAGACCCTCCATTCTGATCCTGGATGAACCAGCCAACGGACTGGATCCTGCTGGCATTTTCGAAATCAGGGAATTACTGAATCACCTTTCATATAATCATGGGTGTACTGTTTTTATTTCAAGTCATATTTTGAGCGAAATATCAAAATTTGCAACCCGTATCGGGATTATTCATAAGGGCATCTTAATTCAGGAAATCAATACAACCCAACTGGAACTGCTGTGTCAGAAACGTTTAAAGATAAATACACGAAACAATATTACAGCCGGGTCGGTCCTGAGGAAAAACGGAATTGATTTCACAGAAACCTCCGATCATTTGCTAGAAATTAATAACCATGACGCCATTGGTAATCCCGACAAAATTGCCGAGTTACTGGTGAACAACCATGTCCCGCCATTGCTGCTCAATGTGCTGGAAGAGGATTTGGAATCCTACTTTTTAAGAACCATTAATGAGAGGGGAGGCCAGTCATGAAAAAGTTTGTTACAGCATTCATCGTGGAGTTGATAAAAACCCGCAAGTCGAAGATTCTGTTTGTGACCATGATCGTTTTTGCCATCATTCCACTGATGATGGGTTTAATGCTTTTTGTTGCCCGAAACCCGGAAATTGCCGGGAAATTGGGTATGATAGGCACTAAAGCAAAAATGTTTGGCGAAAACGATTGGCCAGGTTATTTTTCCTTGTTAAATCAGGTAATGTCTTCATTGGGTTTGATTGGATTCGGGTTTGTCACCACCTGGGTGTTTGGCCGTGAATATCTTGATCGTACCATGAAGGATATTCTTGCCTTGCCTGTCCCGCGATCCTCCATAGTAATGGCAAAATTTACGACAAGCTTTCTGTGTTGTATCATCCTTACCTTGATCCTTTTTATTTTCGGTATCTTCATTGGATTGGCCATGAAATTACCTTCCTGGTCAACTCCTGACTTTGCTCATTTCACAAAAAACTTTTTTATCAGCGCATTGCTCACATTAATGCTATGTTCTCCCATTGCATTTTTATCTGGTTATAGCAGAGGGATCATTGCTCCCCTGGGCTTTGTAATTCTTACCATGATTATGGCACAATTTATCGGGCTGATTGGCCTGGGGCCTTATTTCCCCTGGGCTATCCCCGGATTGTTTGCTGTTGCAAAGGATACCCCAGGCCTGGAGCTGCATTTAAGCAGTTATATCATTCTTTTCCTGACCTTTATCCTGGGATACTGGGCGACCTTAAGATTTTGGAAGCATGCAGATCATCATTGATTAATTTTTTTCTCAGCAACCATTCCCTTGATCTGCAACACAACAGGTTGATCACAGGCATTGGTTTTCAAAGTGATACTTTTTATAAATGCTCCGGGGGCCAGGGCATTATAGGTCACCGAGATAGTGCTTGTCTTCCCTGGCAGTATAGGTTCTTTATCGTATTTGAGATTGGTACACCCGCAGGATGCTACCGCGGAGGCAATGATTAAAGGTTCATTGCCATCGTTGGTCAGGATGAAATTAGCCGTTTTTGGGATGCCTTTTTCGATGTCCCCGAAATCGATCGACATTTTGTCCAGTTTTGCTTTAGGACCATTGGTTTTAACTGTCGAAGCTTCAACAGTTTTGTTGTTGTTGTTTTGTGCATTGGCTGCAAAACAGGCGAAGAACGCAATCATTGCCAGAAAAGTGGTTGTTTTTTTCATGATGTTTTTTTTAAAGTTGATTTTTGAAATATCAGGTAAAGATCCTTCAGTCTCCCTGATAAGCAGGTTAACGGCTTGTAAATCTTTGTAAACGATATGTAAAACTGTGTAAACAAGATGTTAATGCCTTGTACACCCCCTGAATTCTGTGTACTTTTACAGTGCTATGCGACATAAACAAATCCGGTTTGTTGTCCTGCTGGGAGCCATTTCCATTATCGGGATTATTAGTGTTCAGGCCTATTTTCTGCAAAAGGCCTGGAACATCAGGGAAAAACAGTTTTTTCAAACCATTGAAATCGGATTGAAAAATGTGGCAGAAAAAATAAGCAGGCTAAATGTCACTACACTTCCTTACGGGAACCCAGTACGGCAACTCAGTTCAAATTATTTCGTGGTTGATTTGAACAGCATAATTGATGCCAACATCCTTGAGTTTTACCTGAAAAAAGAATTTGAGAAACTGAACCTGCATACCGACTACGAGTATGCTATCTACGATTGCCATACCGACAAAATGGTTTACGGTGACTATATCTCCAACAATGGCACCAGCAAGTCACCAAAACTTACAGGAAATTTACCCAAATACAGCGGTTATCTTTATTATTTCGGAATTCGTTTCCCTTCATTGAGAAGTGCTGTGGCCGAAGATATGGCCATCTGGTTTTTCTTTACAGTTATTTTGCTGCTGTCGGTCATTTTTTTTGTGTATGCCATCTTTATTATTCTTCAGCAGAAAAGGTTTTCGGAAATGCAGAAGGATTTCATCAACACCATGACCCACGAATTCAAAACCCCCATATCAAGCATTAGCATTTCTGCCGATATACTGGTTCATCCGGACATTGTCAATGATCCGAAACGCTTATCCAGGTATGGATGGATCATCAAACAGGAAACCCAACGGCTGAACTTCCTGGTGGAGAAACTGCTCCAGATCGCCAGTCTCGAAAAAAATAGGATACAACTAAAAAAGGAAAGGATTGCACTGAATGAGCTGATCCGGACCCTGTCGGATAACTTCATGGCAAACCATGGCAGTTCTGCAAAGATTGAAGTTAGCCTGGATGATGCCGTCGATAAGGTTGAAGCCGATATTCTTCACCTAAGCAGCATCCTTTACAACATGACCGATAATGCCCTGAAATATGCCGGGGACAATCCCTTAGTTCAGATCATGACCAGAAAAGAAAATGATGTGGCGTTGATCATCGTGTCCGACAACGGACCGGGCATTGATCCCAGATACCGCCGTCGTGTTTTTGAAAAGTTTTTTCGTATCCCTTCGGGTAATATTCATGATGTGAAAGGATTTGGCCTGGGCTTGTATTATGTTAAAATTATCTGCCGGGCGCATGGGTGGAAGATCCGGCTCGGCAGCGAACCTGGAAAGGGTGCTGTTTTTACTCTTGAGATCCCGCTAAACCCCTGATGAATCATGGAAAAGAAAGCCAGCCTGCTTTACGTTGAAGATGATACCACCCTTTCATTCGTCACCCGCGATAATCTTGAAATGAAAGGTTATGTGGTTGATTATTGTGAAGATGGCATAAGGGCATTGGAGATGATCAATGTTAAGACCTATGATCTCTGCATTCTTGATGTCATGCTTCCAAAAATGGATGGTTTTACCCTGGCCTCCAGGATCAGGGAGAAGAATCAGGAAATTCCCATCCTTTTCCTTACTGCCCGTTCTACCCGGGAAGACCGCATTTTCGGACTTCAGATTGGCGCAGATGACTATATCACCAAGCCTTTTAGTATTGAGGAACTGCTTCTGAAGATTGAAATCTTTTTGAAAAGAAGTAAAATTCTAGCTCCTCCCCTTAAATTAAAAAGCACAATCACTCTGGGACAATTCCTTTTCGACCCGGCCAATCAACAACTCAGCGGATTTGGAGAAAGCCTGTCACTTACCCGCCGGGAAAACGAACTCCTTTTGCATTTCGCCGAAAACATGAATCAGGTCATCAAGCGCGAAGACCTGTTGATAAAAGTCTGGGGGAATGATCATTTCTTTGCCAGCCGCAGTCTGGATGTCTTCATCTCCCGTCTTCGAAAAATCCTGAAAGCCGATCCCGGTCTGATCATAGAAAACATTCATAATGTCGGGTACCGGATGAAGGTTATCGGTGGGGAATAATTCAAATGATACAATCGGGGTGTATCCTTGAATCTGGGTCTATCTGTGAGTCATCTGTTTTCTTTCAGGGCAAACCAGTAAAGCTCGGCAAGAGATCATTTAATGCCGAAAATCGAGGAAAAAGCAGAATTTTTCAAAAGAAATGAAAGAATGAAAATCATCAAGATAATAGAGGCGATCACCGAATATAGTTGTTTTAAGTGAATTCTGCCATAATTTTGTGTATTCACTCTATCTTATGCGCTTGCTCATCATTTTTTTATTGATTGGTATTATTTCTGCTTTGCCGGCCCTGAACAGGCGGATGGAGTTTAAGAGGACAGTGCTCGACTGGCTAAGGTAAAACATTTATTCAGTCAGGTACTTTTATATTGATAATTTGCTCAGAGGATAATATGAAAAACTTCAAACCTTTCCATTCGTTTCTACCCTTGCTTCTGCTCCTTGCTGTCCTTTCCGTTGATGCACCGGCACAACAAGCGCCTGATACAGTTTTCAGGTTTAATAATCCTCATCCTGCCTATTCCTTTTCTCATGGCCCCATCGTGCTGATCGATCAGGCGCATCATAATTTCCATACCCAAGGGGGAGGTTTTTTTGCTTTCAGTAAACTATTGGAACAGGATGGCTACAGGGTGAGCCCCTTGACCGAACCTGTTGTCAGCTTGGATAATCTGAAAGACTGCAGGATACTGGTGATTGCCAATGCCCTTGATATTTCCAATGTTGATAGATGGATATTGCCCACCCCCCCGGCATTCACCGGGGAAGAAATTGTGGTGATCGAACAATGGGTCAGAAACGGTGGCTGCCTGCTGCTCATAGCCGATCATATGCCTTTTGCAGGAGCAGCATCCCAGCTTGGGAAAGCATTCGGGTTTGAATTCCTGAATGGATTTGCCTTTACTGCTGAAAGATCCTGGCCTCCTTCCTCCTTCACCCGGGTTGACAGTTCACTCCGGGAATCACCAATAACATACGGAGATAAGGTGTCGGAGCCTGTTGAAAAGGTAGTCTCTTTCACCGGTTCGGCATTCAAATCTCCAACCACTGCCATTCCTGTACTTAGCTTTAAGCCTGAACATTGGTCAATTCAGCCAGATACAGCATGGAATTTTAAACCTGGAATACCACGGCAAAGCCTGGATGGCTTCCAACAAGGAGCCCTGCTGAACTATGGCAAAGGAAAAGTTGCTGTTTTTGGTGAAGCTGCCATGTTCACCGCCCAGATCGTGAATGGACAGTTTCCAGTAGGTTTTAACTCCCCGGATGCTCCTCAGAATGCCCGGTTTACACTTAAGCTGTTGCATTGGCTCGACGGAATGGAAGAATTACAAGAGGAACTGGATGCGATGATCCGAAACCAGGGAGTGCCTGGAGTTACCTTAGCCCTGCGGTTCCATGACGGAACACTCCTTTCTCTGGCATCGGGATTGGCTGATATGGAAACACAGATACCCATGCCTTCCGGGGCCCTTATGTTTTCAGGGAGTGTGGGTAAGACTTTTGTGGCAGCAGTAGTTCTGAAGCTTGTCGAACAGGGAAAGCTAAGATTAAATGAAAAAGCTTCCGATTTCCTGGGCAATGAGGCCTGGTTTCGGAATATTCCCAATGCCGGGGAAATTACCCTGGCCATGTTGCTGAATCATACCGCTGGTGTACCCGAATATGTATATCATAAAGAACTCTGGCAAGAGGTTCACAAGGATCCAGACAAGACATGGAGCGTTGAAGAACGCATGGACTTCATTAAAAATGACCCATCTTCAAATGCACCAGGGACAGGATGGGCTTATTCCGATTCACACTACATCCTGCTGGGAGCGATCATCGAAAAAGCAACAGCAAAACGATATGAAGATATACTTAATGAAATGATACTGGTCCCCTGCAACCTTTCCCAGACCTTTCCTGCCTGCAGCAGGAATCTTCCCGGGCTCATTCCGGGCTATACCGAACTCACAGAGGAGATGTTGCTACCCCATAAGGTTGTGAATGAGGGTCGGTATGCATTCAATCCCCAGCTTGAATGGACAGGTGGCGGACTCATCACAAATGTATCAGATCTTGCTTCTTGGGCAAGACAACTCTATGGCGGAAAAATGCTTTCAACTGATATGAGAAACCGTATGCTCACTCCTTCCCTGCTTCCCACCACCCTTCCCGCGAATGCACAATACGGGTTGGGCTGTATTATCGGAGAAACCAATGGCTTGGACTGGTATGGACATACCGGTTTTGTTCCCGGTTATATCACTATCATGGAATATATTCCGGCTTTGGACCTATCGATGGCCATGCAGGTCAATACCGACAGCCTGCATGGGGAAGTCGCGAAGGAAGTATATGATAACATAAAGAAAAAGATACAGAATTCAGTATATTACCAATAAACCATGAGCAATATGAGCAAAATTAAAACATTTGAAAATTTTGATTTCATGGATGAGCAGGTTTTCAATGCAAAAACATCGAGGATGTGAAAGAAGAAATGAAAGCCCTTACTTTTTTATTGGGAAAAGCTACAAAGTAGATTCTTTATTCATGCCCGCAATGCACTTTATAACTGGATTAATCTCTTTATTTCTTTCTGCTCTTGAGTTTGCCATAGCCCAGGAATTTTCCCCGGAGATGGTCTTTGTCCAGGGTGGCTCTTTTAAGATGGGATGGAACCTGGGATGTGAGGATGAACGCCCTGTTCACGAAGTCGTATTAAACGATTTTTTTATCGGGAAATATGAGGTAACTCAAACTGAGTGGAAAATGATCATGGACCAGGATACCAATAAGAATTATTTTGAAGGTTGCCGTCTTTGTCCGGTTGAACGGGTAAGCTGGTATAATGTCCAGGAGTTCATACAAAAGCTGAACAAAATAACGAGTATGAATTACAGGCTTCCTACTGAGGCTGAATGGGAATATGCGGCGAGGGGAGGTTCCGCCTCAAAGGGATACAGATACAGTGGAAGCAACACCGATATCTCTGTTGCCTGGAAAGTTGGAGCTTCGGATCAGAAGACCCATCCCGTGGGACTTAAAAAGCCCAATGAACTAGGAATATATGATATGAGCGGCAATGTATTTGAATGGTGTTCAGATTGGTATTCCTCAACCTGGTATTTGGTTTCCCCCAAGTCTAATCCAAAGGGGGCTGATGCGGGCGACTTCCGCGTGATCAGGGGCGGAAGCTGGTTTTATGACAATTCGGGACTGAGAATAAGCGACCGGGGAAGTGCGAACCCGGCATACCGTTATGGTTATATAGGATTCCGGCTATGTCATTCAGCAACTGTGGGAAATAGAATTATTTTAATACCATGAAAAAGAGCCTGTTACGACTTTTTCTCAGGCTATATAGATTGACTTTTTCCAAGACACTGGAATGAATTACTTTTACAGCAAATAAATTTAGTATTTTCAAGTTTTACATGATCCCTTATTGTATGAAAAATTTCCTTCTCCCTCTCGCCCTCACCCTGATGATCTCAGGTTTTTTCTCTTGCAATCATCAAACGCTTACGAAACAGAAAACTGATGCCATGGCTTCCCATATTGATTCAACAATCAGGCCTGGAGACGACTTTTTCCTCTTTGCCAACGGAAAATGGTTTAAAGAGAATCCCATTCCTGCCAGTGAACAGAGTAATGGCCTATGGCAACTGATTGGTGATACCATCAATGCCCAGATTAGAAATATTTGTGAATCTTCTGCCAAGCTCATAGATGAACCTAAGGGGAGCAACAAACAAAAGATAGGCGATTTCTTCTTTTCCGGAATGGATAGCCTCACTCTTAATAAAAAGGGCATTTCAGAATTACAGGAAAATTTAAACCGTATTGATGCCATCAGCGACCTGAATGAGTTTGCCAGGGAAGTGGCCGTTATTCATACGATATCTTCCGCCCCCCTGTTTTCATTTTATGTGGGACAGGATGATCGGATCAGCAGCAAATATGCCATCTTTATCAATCAGGGCGGATTGAGTCTGCCTGAACGCTCGTATTATTTCGACAAGGACCCACAGGCTGTAAAGGTCAGGGAAAAATTTCTGGAATATCTCAATCATATGTTTGTGATTATGGGATATACCGAAGAAAATGCAGGGAAAGCAGCTGTTCAGGTCATGAGCCTGGAAACTGAAATGGCGGGAAAGTCTCGAAAACTGGAAGATACCCGTGATCCACTGAAAAACTACCACAAGATATCCTTTTTACAGCTTAAAAAAATCATGCCTGCTTTCTCCTGGGATGATTTTATTACGGTCACCGGAATTCAGAAGGTCGATACGGTCATTGTCGGACAACCTGAATTTTTAAAGGGGATTAACAGCAATTTGAAATCGTTTGCCCTGAACGATTGGAAAAATTATTTGAAAATCCATCTGATCAGTGGACTTTCAAGCTATATGGATGACAGAACCTACCTGGAAACATTTCACTTTTATTCCACTACCCTGCGTGGGGTAAAAGAGCCAAAGCCACGATGGAAAAGAGTAGTGGGGCAGACTGATGAAACCCTTGGACCCCTGATCGGTAAAGTTTATGTGGATGAGTACCTTCCAAAGGGGACCAAGGAGAAGTTGTTAGAAATCGGTAATGCCATCAAAGTGGTGTATGCCGAAAGGATCAAAGCGCTTGACTGGATGAGCGAAGGCACCAAACAAAAAGCCTTGAAGAAACTGGATGGGATGATTATGAAGGTGGGTTATCCGGATAAATGGAAGGACATGAGTAATCTGCAGATCAGCAGAAATTCCTACCTTCTGAATGTGATGGCGGGAAACCAATGGTGGTTCAATTATAACATCTCAAAATTTGGGAAACCGGTTGACCGCCAGGAATGGAATATGGATCCCCAGACCTACAACGCTTATTATAATCCATCAAACAACGAAATCTGTGTTCCAGGATGCAATATCATTGTCCCAGGATATGAAAGGGTGATGGCCGATGACGCAATTCTCTATTCCATCATCGGGGGATCCACTTTCGGGCACGAGATTACCCATGGATTTGATGATCAGGGTTGTAAATACGATGTATTCGGTAACCTGAATAACTGGTGGACGGTAGAGGACAGTATCCGGTTTTTTAACAAAACAAAAATGATCGTCAGCCAGTTTGATGGATATATTGCTGCCGATAGTTTGCACATAAATGGTTCGCAAACCCAGGGCGAAAACATTGCCGACCTGGCAGGGATTATATTAGGGTACCAGGCTTTCCAAAAACGGCCTCAATATATCAATGAAGAGATTATAGGAGGGCTGACTCCAGATCAAAGATATTTTCTGGCCTATGCTCTGGCTTGGATGATCAACGACCGTCCGGAGGCCATTGCCAACCAGGTACGCAGCGATGTTCATTCGCCGGCAAAGTTCAGAGTTAATGGACCTTTGGCCGATATCCCTGAATTCTATGCTGCTTTCGGGCTTAAAGAAGGAGATGCCATGTGGCGGCCTGACAGTCTACGGGTGAGGATCTGGTAAATGAACCTAAAAAAATATTTAATTTGACATGTCATGAAAAATGTACTCTTTGCCCTGATCATGATCTCAGGGATGCTGTTCATCAACCAGACTGATCTTTTTAGTCAGAATATCCCTATTTCGCGGGAGAAAAAAATCCAAACCCACCGGGAAGTTCCCGATCAGAAGTATCTTTCATATCCGGGTCAAAATTTACGGACTTCCCCTGCCTCTAATTATAAATCAACCGGGATCATGACGGTTCAGGTCAATGTGGATGCAGAAGGTAACAACATCCTCGGTGATGCCGCCAACGAACCTTCCATTGCCATTGATCCGCTTAATCCTGCCCGTATGGCCATCGGGTGGAGACAGTTTGATGATGTGAATAGCAATTTCCGCCAGGCTGGTTATGGTTTTTCAACCAATGGAGGTCAAAGCTGGACTTTCCCGGGTTCCATTGAAACGGGCGTTTTCAGGTCAGACCCCGTGCTGGAATGTAATGCAGAAGGAAATTTCTATTACAATAGTTTAAATTCTGATGGCTCAACTTTCACCTGCAAGGTGTTTAAAAGTGTAAATGGTGGAGAAATCTGGGATGAGGGTGTCGACGCTCACGGGGGAGACAAGCAATGGATGATCATTGATAAAAGCGGAGGAAGCGGAAGCGGAAATATATATTCCTTCTGGACTTCTTATTATTCTTCCTGTTCTCCCGGATTTTTTACCCGTTCCACAAATCTGGGTCAGTCTTACGAAAGCTGTGTGGAGGTATCGGGAAACCCATACTGGGGAATCATGGCGCTGGGGAATGAAGGAGAATTATATATTTCCGGGGCTGGTGAAACAACCGGGGCCATCGTGGCTAAATCAACTTCTGCCAAGATACCGGGTGCTCAGGTTGGCTGGGACTTTTCCACACAGGTCGACCTTGACGGTTTCATTTACAGCCAGTCGGGGATTAATCCTGCAGGTTTGATAGGACAGGTCAATATCGACGTAGATCGGTCCAATGGTCCGGGACAGGGAAATGTTTATGTCCTGGCCTCTGTGGCCCGCCTTTCTTCCTATGATCCAGCGGATGTGATGTTCTCAAAAAGCATGGATGGAGGGTTGAGCTGGAGCAGTCCAAAAAGGATTAATGATGACCAGAGCTCGACGCTATATCAGTGGTTCGGAACCATGTCTGTGGCTCCTAACGGAAGAATTGACGCGGTATGGCTTGATAACCGTGATGCTCCTCCAGGCGATCACCTGTCTGCCTTGTATTATTCCTGGTCTATGGATCAGGGGGAAACCTGGTCGCCAAATGAAAAACTATCTCTTTTGTTCAATCCCCATGCCGGTTATCCTCAGCAGGATAAACTTGGGGATTATTTCGACATGGAATCCGACAATACCGGGGCCCATTTGGCATGGGCAAACACCCTGAACGGAGAACAAGATGTTTATTACAGCCGGATTATCCCTCAGATTACAGGAATAAACGAGGTCACGAGTACCCGGCCATCGTTTTTCCTTTCGGGTTCTCCAAATCCATTCCCGGAGGAGACAAGCATCAGTTATAGCCTTCCGGAAGACGGACTGGTTACCATGGGTATCTTCAATATATATGGAAAGGAGATCACTAGATTGCTGAATAAAAATCAAAAAGCAGGGAATTACAGCTGTCATTTTTCCGGGGGTTTGCTGCCTCCGGGTATTTACATCTGCCGTTTATCCTCAGGAGAAATAACAGAAACAATCAGATTGGTGAAAATTAAATAAACATTAACGTAACCCCGACCAAATTTTCAGCCCGTATTTACCGGTACTGGTATTAAAAAAGATTTCATTGGTGCCGGTTTCCCGGATGAACTGCAGGGTTTTTAAATATTGTTCAGTCCCCTTACGTAACCAATCCGGGAGATCTTCTTCACATCTTAATTGCATCAATGCCTTCATCTCTTCAGCCAGTTCTTCCAGTTTTTCCTCAGGGGATTTAATCCCTAAAATTTCTTTGGCCCTGATGGAGACAATAATGGAAAGGGTTAGTTCTTTCAGTGATCTGGAAACAGCCTGACCGATCAGATCCATCCTGGCCACTTGTTCAATACGCGACTGGCATTTTTTTATTTCTTCATCGGTGAGAATAAAATTCAATAATCCGCCGTACCAGGAAATACTGATGATCACTACATCACGAAAATCAGGGAGGTCATTGTTGAAAAGCAATTCTCTGACCCTCGTCTTTACTTCGGTAATCTCATGGTCAGTATTTAGCATAGGATATTTGCGGGTAGCAAATCCCAGAAAAACACTTTCCCTTTCTATCTTCAGCAAGCCTTTTTCAACCAGTCCGGTAACAAGTAATTCCCTGTAATGGTGGGCTTTTTCGGTTAGCTTAAGCAACCAATAAGAGATTTTCTCCTGTTTTGCGGCTGTTTTTATCAGTTCATTAGCCTGGTCAAGCATAGGACTTCCCGTTGGCTCAGGCCGGTCGGGAATGATGTATTCAAGGTCGCTGTCTATCCGCTGTTGAAGCGCCAGTTCCATTAACATGGAGGCTGATAAGAGGAGATCGAACTTTCTTGATTTAAGATAGGCTTTTCTTCCGGTCTTTTCATTGACGGTCAGAAGGAAAAGCTCTTCAGGGATAGTGAGTTGGGCATCCATTGGGCAAAATAAAGTTTCAAATATACATGACATTTTTTAATCTCTTGTAAAAATTGCATTTTTTAGCGCGACTACATTAAGGTTTATTTTACATTTCTCATTACATTTGATTGATTCAAGATTTTTCATTGTATGAGACAGTTCAGCCGGAAAAGGATACTGGCAGGATTCTTTTTAACCTTAACGCTTGCCTTGGTATTCCAATCAGCAAACTACTGCTTGAAAGTCGGTTTTCCGGAGTGGTTTTTGTCGGTTATACGATGGATTCCCATTATGTTTTATTTTCTTTTTGCGATTAAAAAGAAAAGTCTGACGACCTGGATTTTTGTGAGCATGTTGTCGGGGGTAGAATTCGGTCATGATTTCCATGAAATTGCCATTCATCTTAATCTGATCAGCAAAATTTTCCTGAGCCTGATCAAAACCATTATTGCCCCTTTGTTATTCGGAACCCTTGTTGTAGGGATAGCAGGGCATTCCGACCTGAAACAGGTTGGAAGGATGGGCTGGAAGTCAATATTGTATTTTGAAATTGTTTCCACCATTGCTCTTTTTATCGGGCTGGCAGCCATTAACATCAGCAGAGCCGGCATGGGGGTAACCCTTCCTTCTGCCATGACTCACGGAGTATTGCCGGAAGTTCATAAACAAAGCTGGGAAGAAATCATCCTGCATGTCTTCCCTGAAAACATTGCCAAATCGATTGCCGAAGGACAGGTACTGCAGATCGTGGTTTTCAGCATATTGTTTGGGATTGCAGTGGCCATGGTGAAAGAAAAATACCGCAAACCCATGGTCAATTTTGCAGAGGCTTTATCGGAAGTCATGTTCAAGTTCACCAACATGATCATGTATTTCGCTCCCTTTGCGGTTTTTGCAGCCATTGCATACAGCGTCGGTCATATGGGACTCGGGATACTGATCAATTTGGGACAATTGCTGGCTACCCTGTATGCTTCCTTGTTTGCGCTTATTTTACTGGTGTTCATCCCGGTTATGATGATACTGAAAATCCCCATCCGGAAATTCTTCAGGGCAGTGCTGAAACCGGCTACCCTGGCTTTTGCCACAACCAGCAGTGAGGCGGCATTGCCCATCGCCATGGAGAATATGGAACGCTTCGGCGTACCGCGGAAAATCGTTGCTTTTGTCATTCCTACAGGATATAGTTTCAACCTTGATGGCACAACCTTATATCTTGCCATGGCTTCCATTTTTGTTGCCCAGATAGCCGGGATACATCTTTCATTGGAAACACAGATGATCATGATGCTTACCCTGATGCTCACCAGCAAAGGAGTGGCTGGTGTTCCCAGGGCTTCTCTGGTGATTTTACTGGGAACGGCTGCAAATTTCGGACTCCCGGTATGGCCGATCTTTATCATTCTCGGGATCGATGAGCTGATGGATATGGCCCGCACGGCTACGAATGTGATCGGGAATTGCCTGGCAACGGCGGTGATAGCGAGATGGGAGGGGGAGCTGGAGATCAAAGAGGAATGAGGAGTTAGGAGTGAGGAATTAGGCATTAATTAAGTTAATAATATACTGAAATTTAAATAGATGTAATATGAAAAAGATCAATTTATTTGTGTATTTATTCTTTTTTTCTGTGTTGTTATTTTCGGGCTGTAGCAAGAAAAAAATAAGTTATCAACCGGTGGGAGCGGATATGGCTTCCCTGAAAAAACAGTATAAACTGGCAGTGATCGATGCGAAAACCGTGGAGCCTTATGAGATATACAGAAATCTGGTGGCCGTGACTTATTATGGTGATAGTACGGCTGGCCCGGGAAACCTTTGCTGGTCGCCCGATTCAGCAGGGAACATGAGGCTTCTGGTTGTTTCCTGGATGAAGCAAAGCATTACACAATACTGGCCTCTCGGAAAAACTTTCAAAACGAACAATAACCAGGCCTATATGTCGTGGATCACCACAGCTCCCCAGATGCTGGATTTCTTGAAGAAAAATACATTTTCCAATCATACTGACCTGCATCTCCGTATTGCTCAAATTCTCGGGATGCCTCCTGATACACAGAATGATTATTTTGTCGAATTCTGGGTTTATCCCCATAATCTTTTCCGTCCCACTCCCGACCCCGAAATTACCGATCACGAGGCAGATCTTTATTTCCCTTCAACGGCAAGCATAAAACATATAAGCTGGTTTCAGAATGAAATGAAAAACAAATATGATACCGCAACGACTAGCGCTTTCCCATGGACCCGGCTTGGATATACGTATGATTGGGGTAACCCCTCTCATCCGGTAGGTTGCAGCGAGTTTGTCGTGGATACTTCTTCCCTGGTGACGGTAAAAAGCATTTATACTTCCTGGGAATATTACCAGTTAAGCCTAAACCGGAAATAAAGGTATTATTTGAACATTGCACTTTGCATCTCCCCTTCTCCTTCAGGAGAAGGGGCAGGGGGATGAGGTGGTTTACTCTGTGACCACCACCTTCTGATCCCCCACCTGCTGCTTGTTAAACATCAGCCTGAACACATACATCCCTCTCTGCCAACCCGAAACATCCAGGGTTAT
>CAYSAU010000021.1:0-39469 GCA_964429135.1 uncultured Prolixibacteraceae bacterium
CTTATCAATTCATAATTTCAAAGAACATTTAGTAATTTTAACCGGACACTACTGACCAATTATCATTAAAAAACTTTTTACTTTTAAGCGTTATAAAATTATTGCATACTGATTATATGCATTGATGAAAATACTGCTCATATATCCAAATAACCGAATTTCAGGTGACGGATTCAGGCTTATTGCTGCCATCCTTCGAAAGGAGGGTCATAGCCTGATTATGGTCAATATACCGAAAGCTCCTGCCGATGAAATTTCCGGTGATGAACTCAGGCTGCTCGCCGATCTTGGTGCAGAATGTGAACTTGTTTTAATGAATGTTTACAGTTTGCATCAAAATCACGCAGAAATCCTGACCAACCATCTTAAAGAAAACCGTCAGGAACGGCAAGTAATATGGGGGGGGCCACATTGTGTTTCAGCCCCTGAAAATTCCCTGAAATATGCTGACGGGGTTTGCTATAGTGAAGGCGACATTGTTGTTCCACAATTTGTTCATTTGTTAGAGATTGGCGATTCAGCCTACCTTCAAACACCCAATATGGCATTTAAAATCAATGGTGAAGTTAAAATCAATCCACTGATTCCATTAGTGGATGATCTTGATTCTTTGCCGTTTTCTGATTACAGTTTTGAAAATGAATGGGTTCTGGATCAATCTCTGATTCCTGTAACGGCTGAAGTCTTTTTAAAATATTCTCCACATCATCCTTTTAAAAGGGCAACTTTATCTCATCTTTCAAGCAGAGGTTGCCCGCATCGTTGTTCCTATTGCAACAACATCCGCTACCTGAAGATGTATCCCCGATTGAAAATCCGCCGGCAATCGGTTGATCGTTTAATGTCAGAACTTAAATACATGGTCGGTCAAATTCCCGATGCACAGTATTTAATTATCAGCGATGATGATTTTTTTATCAGGCCGGAGGCTGAAATCAAAGAGTTCGTAGATCGGTACAATAAGGAAATAGGATTGGTTTGTGCCTTTGGTTTAAGTGCGGATACCATTACACTGAAAAAAGTTTCCCATTTGCTGGATCTTAATCATCCTCCTTTTATTCAAATGGGTGTTCAAAGCGGAAGTCAGCATGTATTAACGAATGTATTCGACCGGTCAATTCCCATTTCAAAAATTAATAAAGCCATCCATATTCTTTTAACAAATATAAACAGTGGTCAGATTAAATTGCTTTGCGATTTTATCATTGATAATCCCTATGAGACGAGGGCTGACATTATTGAAACATACAAATTTATTGCCCACTTACCCAAAAAAGTTTTTGTCAACCTTTACTTGCTTTCCTTTTTCCCCGGCTCGACACTTTATGACAGAGCACTACAGGATAAGCTGATACTTCCTGATGATAAATATTTTGCACGCAGCTATCAGGAACGTGTAATCAGGTATCAGGTTAATTATGAGACCATGCTGTTGCTAACCTGGGAAAGCCTTCAGTTTACCAGAAGACTGCCTTATTGGCTTATCATGCTGCCAGCCAGCCGGCCGATCAGGTTACTGATGCGATGTATTCCCCGGCCGGTGATGGCCTGGGCCATCCGAAACATCCCTGTAATGCTGAATAACATGATAAAGAGTTTTTTAGGCCAAAAGAATCGAAAACGAATTATAGCCCGGGCCGAAAAATAGCGTTTTGATTCGCTCTGGAACCTGGTCATGAACGTCATAGTAACCTGAGTGGGATCACGAGATAATCAACAAATTAGGAAAAATTTATCATCTTATTCTATTCAAACGGTTTATTCTTCCTGATCAGAAAGAGATTATTCGAGGTGATCTTTTTATTGTCGATGGTTTCGAAGGAAAGTCCATATTCAAGGGTGATGGCCCTGATTTTTTCGGCTGAAGTAAAATAAAGTTTTTTGCCGGGGGTATTTGTCAGGTTAAATCCGATATGGGTGGAAAAGAATTCAGTGATCTTTGATTTTTGATGACGATACTTCAGGTTGGAATCAGCCTCCCTGATCAGTAAAGTCCCGCCAGGATTGAGGTTGGAACAGCATTTTCTAAGCAGGCTTTCCTGGTTTTCAGGTGTGAGGTAATGAAGAACATCGCCCAGTAGAAAAGCGTTTTTTGGAGTTATTTCATACGTTGAAACATCTGCACAGATAAAATTTATCCTATCGTTTTTCGAAAAACAATTTTCCGCTACCTTAATTTTCTCAGCATCATAGTCCACACCTGTGATACGGCGTTTACCTGAAGTGAATAGAAGCATATAGGCAATGAACCCGTACCCGCAACCCAGGTCGAGGATTTCTCCTTCTGCCGGAATGAGTTCATGAAATATCTGATAATTATTCTCAAGTTTCAGTTTGGTTCTGAGATACCATTCCAGCACAGGTCCTTTGAATACATAATTCAGCAGCAATTTTTTGCGATAATAGAACGTGTTTCCCTCTTCCTTTTGAAACGACTCATAGGATTGAATAAAGAACTTTCGAATTTGTCTTGTTCGTTCTGAATAATTCAAACCAAAAGACGGATCATCGGAAGGAATCCGTTGCATGATTTTCATCCGGAATCCATTGGGTTTTCCCCAGAAATCTCCTTTTGCAAGGAAATCTCCGGAGCCGAAAACAAGAATGGGAAGAAGGTCAATCTTCAGTTTTTCGGCCAGAAAAAAGGCACCCCGATGGAATCTCTGAATGTGTTGGTCGGCCGAGCGGTGACCTTCAGGAAAGATCAGGATGGAATAGCCTTCAGAAAATTTTATTTTCAGTTTTTCCAGATTGGCTTCCAGCCCGTCTTCAACATTGATAAAGCCTCCTAACCTGGCGATGGGACCAAAAACAGGGGATTTGAACACCCATTCGTTGGTGAGGATCAGGATTTTCGGGGTTAGTCTGAGAAATGCCGGTGTTTCAATCAGTGATTGGTGGTTGGATATGATGATCGATGGCCTGGAAAAATCTTCCCCATAAGGATTCAGGAGCTTTCCATTGGTCGGGAAAGTGACTAAGATGTATAGCTTGCAGAGTTTTGAGAAAAGGGCATGGAAAAGATATTCTTTCTTTTTTCTTGAGACAGGAGCCAGGGTATAAATCAGCATGCCGGTTAGAGTCATGATCAGGGCGATGAGGACAATATTACCCCAGGTGATCAGGGTTTTAAAAAATATCCTGGCCGTAACCGGAAACTTGTTGTTTAGCCGGCGTTTAAAAATGAACCAATCAGCAAAAAGAGGCTGAATGGTATAGGTGATGAGTACGACACTGATCATCCCTACCACGGAAACGAGGGCAATGGATTTCAAGGCAGGATGTCGGGCGAAAAAAAGAACAGCCACACCAATCAGCGTGGTGGCAGCAGAAAGGAATATGGAAACTTTATAGGTTTTGATCTCTCCGTTTCCATATTTATAGGTTGACAGGAGTCCACGCATCATGAGAATGCTGTAATCAACACCCAAACCAAAAACGAAAGAAGAAAGAATGATGTTGAAGATGTTGAAGGTCAGCCCGAAAATTCCCATGAATCCTAAGGTGATCAGCCATCCAAGAAACATGGGTAAGGCGGTGACAATTCCCATTTCTATTCTGCCGAAGGAGATCAGCAGTAAAATACTGACAAAAATCATGGAGAGCATGACCAGGAGATCAAAGTCGGTTTTAACTTGTGAGACAAATTGTGTGGTGAGGTTCTGGCGGTCGAAAACGATCACATCATCTTGATTTTTGAAGGTGGCATAAACCATGTTCTTGTTTTCTGCCCTCACTTTGACCAGGCTGGAGATCATGGTGACCTCTGGTTTTTCATTGATCCAGTCGGAAAAAAAAGTAGTTTGGAAGGCTTTGGAATCCTTTTCACTGAGCATCGGGAATCCCTGGTTCAGCCAGTCAGAAAAACCTGTGAAGGCGTCATTTTTAAATCCGGTTTTCTTGGCAGCTTCCCTGAGGTTTTTCGCCAAACGTGCTTTCTTTTCTATGGTCCAGAATTTATTCCATGCGCTGATTCTTTCATGCTGCATGGAATCCGACATCAACAGTTGCTGAATCCCGGAATATTTGACTATCGTGTTCGCTTGCTGTAGGTCTGAGAGTTGGTGCTGAACCGATTCATTGATTTTAAGCGCATGTTCAAAGGTTTTTCCACAGGCAACGATATACATGTTTTTAAGGCCGGAGTTTCCGGAAATATCCATGTTTTTCTCAGCATCCTGTAGTTTTTGGGTGACAAAGTTCAGTTCGTTCAGGTCTTTTGAGAAATCTGCTTTATGGCTGAAAAAACAAGATATGATTCCGGCAACACAAATAAGGAAAATAATGCTTCGTTTTTTCTCTAAGGCAATGGATGAAATTCTATCGATAATATTTTCCTTATTTTTTATAGTAGTGAGGGGGATCAGTTTATGAGTCAGAAAATGAGGAAGGATAATCAGCGAGAATGCAGCAGCGCCCGTCACGCTCAGGGCGGCAAACCATCCCAGGTCATGCAATACCGCGGAATCGAGGAAAACCAAACAAAGGAAAGCACCGGCAGAGGTCAGACAACAGATCACAATGGTTTGTGACATATCTTTCAGCACGGTTATCACTGATTTTTTCAGACGATACTGGTTGATCAGATAAAGGGCATAGTCGATGATCAGACCCAGGATGACGGAACCTATACCCAGGGCAATGGCTGAAATATTGCCTTTTACCAGGTAAATGACAGCCAGTGCAAAAACTCCGCCGAAAAGGGCTGGAAGAAAACCCAGTAAAGGGATCAACCAGTTTTTGAAATACCAGGCGATCAATGAAAAAATCAGAAAAATTGCAATGGAGATAGTTAGCAGGATATCTTTTTTTAGTTGTCCGGCATTGCTTGCCGCCACTGCGATGGATCCGAAATATTCGAGATGCTTACCCGGATTTTCAGCAGCGAGCTGCTGGCAGATTTGATCAATTCCTTTGACCAGCCTGGAATTTTTTTCCGTTTCACTTGGAGGATTAGCCGGAGTGATGAAAATAAAAAGATGTTTCTGATCCTTAGAAAAAACATAGCCATCGATTAAAACATAATTTTCATCAACCTGAAGGGATTTCATTTTCTGCATCCCCAAATTCCTCAATCCGAGTGGATCAGAGATCAATTGCTTTTTGATCACCATGCTTGCCGGAGATAATAATATCTTGTAGTTGGCGCGGACTTGTGACTGAAGTCTTTCGGGCTCCAACAAACTGTCCATTTTCTGATAATCCTTACTGTTCAGAAATAATGGAAGGTGTGCATGGACGGTGTTAACAAGTCTAATATAATTGGAGTCATCAGCCCTGAGAAAAAAATTTCTGATGTAGGTGGAATCGAACTTCTGATTGAGCTGACCAGCAAACAGATTGGCCAGTTGTATCATTGAATCAGGGTCAGCAGTGGGGAAGGAATCATTCTGATAGATATGGATGATAAGCTTTTCTGCGAATTTAAAGTTTCGGATCACATATTCATATTTGCTCAGTCGGGAATCGTCTGTTCTAGCCCCGGAGATGTCTTCCTCAAGGCGTATTCCTGAAGATATGCCTGCCAGTACTGCGATAATCACAAAAAGGAAAAGATAGAAAATCCATTTCCTGTGATGAAAAAAAAGGAATATGTTAATGAAGAAGTTTGCCATATTATCTTGGCTTTTCCAGTTTCTTGTTACGGAAAATTTCCAGCATCAGATAGGTTATGGAACCAAATAAAGAGGATAAAGCGATACCGAATACAATGCTTCCGACAATAAACTGCCAGAGGTGTTGTTTGACCCAGACCAGGCTGATGTCGGAACTGAAGTTTGTGCTTTCTCCATGGGCGCCCAGCACCCAACCGCCGGTGAGGTAACAGAGAAAAAGAATCAGGGGAAGCATGGGAGGAATACTGATGTTGGAGGTAGCCAGGGCAATGAATTTATTTAATTTTAGCACATGGGCAAGCCCTACAGCGGCAATCATCTGCCATCCCCAAATGGGCATTATTCCCATCAGTGTTCCTATGCTTACGCTTAAAGCTATTTTTTGATTGGAATCCTGGCTGTCGAGGATGTATTCTTTCACAAACCCCTTGAAAGTTTTTTTACGAACCTCTTTAAGGAATGAAAATGGCCGAATCCAAAGCAAGGCAATAAAAACCAGGATGCTGTTAACAATACTGACCCTTGAAAAATCCCGGAATTTCCGGAAATGGGAAACTCTTTCTTCTTTGGGAGCATAATAAATCTGAACCGGGATGGAGAAGATGTTCACCCCTTTCCATGCAAGACGAACCAGGACTTCAACTTCGAATTCATATTTTCGGGAATAAAACTTCTTGATTTCTTTGATATAATTCAGTGGGTAGAGGCGATAACCTGTCTGAACGTCAGGAATCTTAAGACCGGTTTCTATCCTGAACCAGAAGATGGAAAAGCGGTGACCAAAACTGCTGCTTCCCGGGACTCCGTCCTGTTTCATATTTCTTGCGCCGATAATCACGGAATCCGGATTTTCTTCAATGATTTTCAGGAATTCTGGCAGGTCCTCCGGGAAATGTTGGCCATCACTGTCGATCGTAATGGCATAGCGATAACCTTTGGTGATGGCATGTCGCAAAGCCAGTTTCAGGGCGTGACCCTTACCGGTATTGTGACGGATGCTGAGGATGTCAAGTTCCGGGTAGCCGGAAAGGATTTCGGATGTTCTGTCGGTACTTCCATCGTTAACGATGATAATCCGGGAAGTGAAATGGAGCAATCTCTGGATGATATTATCCAGGGTTTTGTCATTATTGTAGGTGGGAATAATGACACAACAATTCAGATCAATGAATTTTTGTTTTGACATGGAGAACAAAAATAGCAAAAAAGCGGGTCATGGATTTTTCTAATTTTGTCCTGATGAAAATTTTGCTGATCAATCCTCCCCGTTCTCCTGAAAACAACATCCTGAGGTATGCGCCTGAAGAGGCAAAACCTTTTATTCACAGAAAACTGATCGGGCCGCCTCTGGGCTTGCTTACCGTAGCCGCGGCGGTCAGAGATTTTGATGTCAGGGTTTTTGACTGCAAGGGAGAGTATGACTTGATCCCGGATACTCCGGAATTACCTGAACTTATAATACAATGCTTAAGGGAATATCAGCCGGATGTAGTCGGAGTCACGACCATCACTTCTGAGTTCAACAGCAGTATGGAGATTTGCAGGCAGGTCAAGCGTTTCAATCCGGATATACTGACTGTGGCCGGAGGGCTACATGCCACACTTTGCGTCAGGGATTTTGCCGGTTCCCATGCCGATGTGGTGATTCCCGGACAATCTGCCCATATTTTCAGAGAAGTCATACTGGCTAAAGAAAAGGGATTGGAAATGAACGGAATTCCAGGGATTTTTCTGAATGCTGTATCCGGGTTTCAGCAAACAAAGGGAATTCCCTGTTCATATGATGCAGCCAATACCGATTATCTAATGCCTGAGCGTCATCATCTCAGGCGATGGATTGAAACGTATAAAGTTGGTAACAGCCCGGATCCGAGTACTTATGTTTTTACTTCTCTGGGTTGTCCGTATAAATGCACCTTTTGTTCGATCTGGACACAGTTCAGAGGAAAATATTACCAGCGTGATCTGGATAGTCTGATCGGAGAGTTGAAATCCATTGATGAATATCCTGTGGTCAGGTTTGCAGACGCCAACACCGTTGTTGATGAGGGATTTATGGAAAACCTGTTTTCCAGGATCAGGAATGAAGGAATACGGAAAACGTTTATTATGGACATCCGTGCCGATGTGGCTGCCCGTAATCCTGCCCTTATTAAAAAAATGGCATTGGGTGGATTGAAAGTTGTGATCTGCGGTTTTGAATCCTTCAGGGACTCGGAATTGAGAAAATACAACAAGGAATCACCAGCCAAAGCCAATCAAAAAGCAATTAAAATCTTCGATGAAAATGGTATCATGGTCAGGGGAAATTACGTGATTCCCTGTGATTATACGGCGGATGATTTTGCTGCATTAGCGGAATATGCAGATAAAAACCGTGTGGTCTATGCAGGATATACTATCCTGAGTCCGATGCCCGGAACAGTATATTATCAACAAGTCAGGAAGCAGATTGTCGATAAAAATTATGATCGCTACAATTTTTTCAATGCATTGATGGAAACAAGGCTCCCCTATGAGAAATTTCATGAGGAAGTGGGACGCTTATGGTTACTGAAAAAAGGAACGGACGTCATCTGAAGACGATGAAAAAAGTACTATTGGTTAATACGAACACGGAAAAGTCTCCCTATCCCATTCCTCCCCTGGGATTATGCCTGATTGCATCGGTTCTTAAACCATATTATGAGGTTGAAGTTTATGATGGCATGTTTGATGAAGGGAAAGATCTGGTGAGGAGGGTGCTCGATTTTCAGCCTGATTACATTGGTTTCAGCATCCGCAATATAGATGATGTGGTGGCTGACCGTAAGATTTTCTATCTGGATCAGATTATGGACGATTTTATCCGTCCTGTTCAAGGTATTACCAGGGTGCCGGTTATCCTCGGGGGGAGTGGATTCAGTATTTTTCCGCGTGAGATTATGACTTTGACAAATGCGGATTATGGCATTTCAGGAGAAGGGGAGGAGACAATGCTTTCCTTGCTGCAAGCCCTCGATAAGAATGAATCCGTTTCGGGTTTACTTCATATATATACTCACAATGGGATGGAGACCATGGGAGCTGTGAATATATCAGGGATTGGGACCAGGCACATCCCGCCCTCTGACATGGATGGAAAAATTCCCTTTCAGCCCTATCGGCATAAGGGTGTATACAGCATTCAGACAAAGCGCGGGTGCTCCCTGGGTTGTATTTACTGCACTTATCCCTGTATAGAGGGAAAGCGTTATCGTATGAGGGATCCTGAAGATGTTGCCGAAGAGATAAAACAGGCAGGAGAACGGCTTGGGGATATAACGTTCGAATTTGTCGATTCCACCTTCAATGAGCCGCCGGAACATGCTGAAGCATTATGCCAGGCCATCATTGATAAAAAGCTGAAAATCCGTTTACGGACCATGGGCATTAATCCGAGAAATACCAGCAGGAAGTTGTTTAAATTAATGGTTGCCGCCGGATTTGCCCAGATTGATGTAACACCCGACAGTGCATCGGATGTTATGATCAGGAACCTTCATAAAGGATTCAGGATGGAGGATATTCAGCGTACCGCTTTACTCATCAGGGAATTTAATCTTCCTGCCATGTGGTTTTTCCTTTTCGGAGGTCCGGGTGAAACGGAGCAGACTTTTTATGAATCCATGAATTTCATCGATCAATATATCAATCCTGAGGATCTCGTTTATCTTTCTTCAGGTTTGCGAATTTACCCCGGAACCCCGCTATACAATACCGCAGTGAGGGATGGAATGATTGCCGCCGGCGACCCTGTCTTGTATCCTTCATTGTATTATTTTTCAAAAGAATTGGGAAAGGAGAAGCTTGATAAACTAATTGAAAATGCTGTCAAGAGCCGGCTTAATTGCCTGCCATCTTCCAAAACAACACCCACACCTGAGATGTTAAAAGAAGCGGTCAGGGTCAGGCAGATCAATCACCTAAGCGAGCCTATGTTCAGGACTTTGTTAAGGATCAGGAAAAAATGGATATTGTCGGGTAGGAGTGTTTAATCCCGGTAATCCACGGCTGAAAAAAAACTGGCCTGGCCAGGAATGAATTTTGAGTTTTTGCTCAGATTCCGGGAGACTCCACATTCAATCAATACTGATCCTGCCGTTTCCTGAAGTTTACGTTGCGTATTAAACCAATTAAAAGGTTGGTATAGATTTCTGACGATCTCCCTGATTATCTGTTCTGAAGTACGGATGGTTCCCTGATCAATGACTGAGACCAGGGATACCGATGAAGGGCGGACCCCCAGGTTACGGACAAAAGGTTCAAATGTTTTACGTGTATCTTTCAGGAAAAAGGAATGATAGGGAGCGGTGGCATTCAGTAGTCTGGTATGTAATGCTCCTTCCTCCCTGGCTTGTTCCAGGATGGTTACAACGGATGTTTTACGGCCCGAAATCACAAAGGAAAATTCAGCCATCTGGTTGGATATCTGGGTATCTCGGTCAATATTTTTGATCAACTGAACGATGTCGGATTGATTGAGCCCGATGACATTCCCCATGGAAAATTCCAGACCTGAATTGATCTTATCAATTTCCAGATAAGCCTGCCTGATGAGCAGCAGTCCATCCCTGAAAGAAAAGGCGCCTGAGGTTTGAAGGGCGGCATATAATCCCATGCTTAACCCGGCAATGAAATCAGGGATGACTTTTTTCTCTCTTAACATTTCTGCGATGGTACACCCGAAGATATACGACATATATTGATTACGGAGTTCATCCTCAAGAAAGTTATTCCTGAGTGGATGAAAATCCTTCAACTGATCATCTATAAAGGAAGAAGCGTCCTCCACAAGAGATTTAAAACAAGTCTGGAAATCAGGACATTGAAAGTGATGGAACTCACTGTAATCGTTGGCAAAAGCCGGAAAAACAAAAATTATTTTAGCTCCTGACAATAGCGCGAATTATTATTTTTCCAATTCTAGCAGGCGGTTTTCATGCTCAATAATAAGCATCTGCATATTGATTAGTTCACCGATGGTAGCAACGGGGTGCTTAACAGCATATTTCCCGATGGTTTTCAGTTCAATATCAAGATTGTATTTTTTCTTAAAGATTTCAATTAATTCAAGAAACATCAAAGAGTCACCGTCGAGATCATTGATGATATTGGTCTGATCGCTGATTTTGCTTTGATCAACTTCACATTCTTCTGCAAAAAAATGATAGACGGTTTCCTTTACTTCATTTTTTGTATTTTCTGTTATTCTGGCCATCCGGTAAAATTTTTTACAAAAATAGTATTTTTTATCATGTGATCACCCGGAGTACTTTTTGAAAACAAGGCAGGCGTTATGACCCCCAAACCCGAAGGAGTTTGAAAGGGCCACCCTGACAATTTTTTTACGGAATTGATGGGGGACAAAATCGAGGTCAAGTTCTGGATCAGGCTGATCCAGGTTGATCGTTGGATGGATGAGATCATTCCTGATACTCAGAATGGTAATGATGCTTTCAATGGCTCCGGCTGCGCCGATGGTATGACCCAGCATGGATTTTGAGGAACTGACGGGGATTTTGAATGCTTTTTCCCCGAATACTTTTTTTATGGCAAAGGTCTCTGCTCGGTCGTTCAATTCTGTTGAAGTGCCATGTGCATTGATATAATCCACCTCATCCGGAAAAATGCCTGCATTTTCCATGGCTTGTTTCATGGTATTGGCCATCCCTTCTCCATCTTTCATCGGTGCCATGATGTTATAGCCTTCGCTGGTCATTGCATGGCCTGCGATTTCAGCATAAATTCTGGCATTCCTTGCCCTGGCCATAGGTTCTGATTCCAGCATGATAACTCCAGCACCTTCACCGATCACAAAACCATCACGGTCGATCGAAAAGGGTTTACTGGCTTTTTCAGGAGGGTCATTGGCTACAGATAGTGCGTATAAGGCATTGAAACCAGCAATTTCTTCTTGATTTATAATCGAGTCAGCGCCGCCGGCAATAACCACATCAGCCTTACCACTCCTGATCATATCACAACCCAAAGCAATAGCATAGGCTGAGGAGGCACAGGCGGTATTTAGGGCAAAATTCGGCCCAAGCAACTGAAATTCAAGGGACACCCAGGCAGACATTGAGTTAGTCATGCTTTTAAAAATAGTATTCTGGGGGGTGGTATCTTTTTCGATGGTGGAGTTTCCGGTATTTACCACTCCCATAATAACAGAGCAGCGCTTGCGGTCAAGGGTGGAAAAGTCAATTCCTGAATCAGTCACGGCATCTTTTGCTGCTACTATACACATACGGGTTACCCTGGTCATCTGACCGGAAGCACGTTTCTTGATATAGCTCCGGGCATGCTCATCAAACCCTGAGGGGAGCTCAGCAGCGATTTTTGTGATTGAATCTGAGGGATCGAAAAGGCTGATGGTCCTTACTCCACTTTTTCCGGCTAACAGCTTATCCCAATTTGTTTGAATATCAAAACCCAGGGATGATACCATTCCCATACCTGTAACCACTACTTTTACGGACATCAGGAAAGCTTATTTTTGGAGCGTTTTAGCCCAGGTACATATCAGGTTAGTTTCTTTTTCTGTTGGAATCATATTCGGGTAATTCTTACGAAATCCTTTTGGGGGCATGGACCCACGTGTAATGGAATTACAAATCCTGTTTGCTTTGTCAGCCTGTTTGGCTGGTGTGTATGTTTCCCATTTGTTGAAATTCACTACACTTTTTGCGAACCCGCTGCCAGTATTGGAATGACAATTCATACATGATTTCTGGCAGATTCTCATTACTGAATCGGGGAGGGCGGAGGGCGCATTCGTCTGGGATGAATTTTCCAGTCCTTTCGCAGACCCGGATTTAAAAGTGATAAAAAATACCAGTGTAATCCCGGCCACAAAAAGAGTGATCGCAAATATCTTTTTCATAGGGTTAGTTTTTTAAAGATAAGGGTAAAGATAAATAGAAAATATGGGATAATGAAAATTATAATTCAAAGAGGCCTTTTTCCAGTTCAAAATATTCTTTGAGGGCTTCATTCATTTCTTCGATGGAGCATCCGGAACGCATCGAAAATCGCTTTGCGGATGAAAAAAAAGTCTGACGCAGATGATGAATGATTCCCTCAGAATCAATATCTGGATTTTCTTGGTCATGGAGCATAGGGTAGAATCCCTGTCCTGATTTCTGTCCCAGATGCCTCGTTCTTATCTTTTCCTCCAGTTCATGGATAAGTGGCAGGTAATAATCACGGTGAGGATAATCAAAAGTATAGTTGTTAATGGCTGATAGCATTGTATCCAGGCCTACACTGTCCATAAAGTGGAAGACCCCGAACGGAAAGAAATGATTTCTGACCAGTTCATCCAGTTGCCGAACAGTGATATGCCCAGCTTTGACCAGTTGAAAAGCTTCGTTTTGAAAGTCAAGAAATATTCTGTTAAGGATAAAACTATGAGGTTCATCAAGCACCAGGAATTTGCGATGGATATGCTCAAGGAAATGGATGATCTTTTTCCTGGTTTCCTCCGAGCTTGTTTCTGGGAATATGATTTCCACGATATTCTTGAGGTTGACGGGATAAAAAAAGTGCAATCCGGCAAAGCTTCGTTTTCTCTGTTCGGAAGGGATGAGCCGGCTGGGATTAATCGAGGATGAATTGGAAGTGAGAATACCTTCCTGGGGGAGGATTTTATCCAGTAAGCTAAAAAGTTCCAGTTTCTGCTCAATGACTTCCGGAATGGCCTCAATAATCAGGTCGCAGGCAGAAACAGCCTCCAGCTCGCGGGTGATGTTAACCGTTGAATGCCTTAGCCGGAATTTTTCTTCAGTGAGTATCCCTGCTTCCAGTTTACGCTTCATTTTTTTTTGAAAACTTTTCCTGATGCTTTCAGGGTCAGTTTCTGGATGGCATATCCAAACCAGACGGTAATCAAAGTCAAGCAGGTAGTAAAAAATATTGCTTCCCATTTTGCCTTCGCCAATGATTCCGATGCTCCGGATGACCGATGAGGGAGGTTGGTGTGCGGTCATGTTTGAGTGGGATGATTTTCCTGTTGTAAAACGATACGACGGTATTCTTCCATATTTCGTTGATGGATTTGGATATGCCGATAATAGCCCAGCATGGAAAGAAGAAATCCTAATCCCTTATCGATGGCTAATTGCTTGTTTCTGATAAGGTTAAGGATAAATAAAAATAATTTTTTACGTTCTGGATCTCTGGTCAGCACAAACTCCCTGAAGGTAATCCACGAAAGCCGGACTTTCATCCAGACAGAGATGCTCCCCCCTGGTCGTACGAAGGCGCCATTGCTGAACAAGGCTTCTGCTTTTTCACGGATGGTTTGAAAAGAATAAAGCCTGGCAATGGTTTCCATGTATTTATCAAAAATATTGATCTGGCTCATTTTACTGTAATGGATGGTAGGAAAATGACCCACTCCGAGTTCGGGATCGCAATGCATTAATCTTCCTTCTGTTTCGAGTTTTTTATGCAATTCAGTTCCCGGAGGGGCATTCAACAGATGAAGGTTAACATTGGGCAGATGATGTTCCAAGGTAAAGTCGAAAATGCGGTCAAACTCATCCAGACCGTCATTATCAAAACCAACCACGAAACTGGCATTGATATGGATGCCGGCTGAATGGATTTTTCGGATGGCTTCGGCAAAGATCTTACCACCCTGGTTATGGTGCTTATGGGTTTCATCAAGGCTTTCCGGGTTCAGGGATTCGAAACCCACTAAAATATTGAAACATCCGGCATCCGCCATCAGATGAAGCAGTTCTTCATCCTTCGCCACATCCAGGCTGCACATGCAACCCCAGGAGATATGCAGGGGTTTGATGGCCTGCATCAGCTCTTTAGCATATCTTTTATTGATGGTCAGGTTATCATCTACAAAAAAGAAATAGTTGGAGGGGGCTGCTTTAATTTCATCCACCACGTTATCGATATCGCGGTATCGCATTTTTCTTCCAAAGATTTTGGAAACGAGGCAGAAATCACAATTGAAGGGACAACCGCGGGAAACCTGTATGGCGACCTGGAAGATCCTTTTCATATTCACCAGGTCCCAACGTGGGGGAAGTTGTTTTTTGAATGCTATCGGAAATGTGGACTCATAGATGGATTTCAGGGTTCCGTTTTCGAAATCTTTAAGGCATTGTTCCCATTTTCCTTCAGCCTCGCCAACGATGACACTGTCGCCATGTTTCAGGGATTCTTCCGGTGAAAAGGAGGCAAAAGGTCCGCCATAGATAATTTTGACACCCCATTTGCGATAATGGTCTCCCAGTTCAAATGCTCGGCGTGAAGTGGCAGCCAGGGTCGTGATGCCGATGATATCAGGGATGATTCCGCTAGGAAGATCTTCAATTTCTTCATCATAGATCCGGATATCATAATGGTTGGGAGTCAGTGAGGCTATCGTAGGCAATGCAAGGGGAATCATGAACCTTCGTTTCCCAAACATCTTAGCTAATTCACTATGTGCCGGATAATTGATAAACCGTTGCCTCGGACTGATTAAGAAAAGCAAATATTTTTTCTTCACACGAACTCCTAATTCATTTAACTAGTTCCTGACTGAAAGTATGTACCCGGCCTGCATAAATTTACTGACCTCGGTGACAAAACTCAGAATAACATCTCCCTGGTGCAATTTTTCTTCTCTTCTGATCTTATCCAGGCATAACAATGCCATCGGCGGGCCTATGTAGCCCATGGAGGCCATTTTTGAATACAGGGTTTCAGGCCTGATGCCCAAGGCCTGACATTCCTCCAGTATCAACTCGGAAATATGCCGGGAAGGAAAGTTTACCTGAAAAAACCTCAGCTTGTTTAGGTTGATGGGATGATGTCGAAGCATCCGCTGGAGTCCCATAAAAAAAACGCTTCCACCGGGTTCATGAAAGTTAGCACGGAGTTCCTCCTGAAACATCTGTGCCAGATGATGGTAAGCTTTTTCATACTCTTCCCGGGGATTCATCCAATAAGCAGGTCGCTTGTTACCCATAGCAGCAGGCTTTTTCCCTCCTATGGATTCCATATAGGTATAATCCACGTACAACCCGTTATTGGGATCGTCAGTGGCCTTCAGCACCAGGGAAGATGCTCCGTCTGATAAAAAATAGCGAAGAAAAAGTTCTTCCTTTTTCACCATTTCCTGGTGGTAATACTCTGCTACCAGTTCAGATGACGACATGCTGGAGGAGATGACCAGGGCCGTATTATATCTACCGCTGCGCAGTAGATCCGAGGCCAGCAACAATGCTTTATAGGCAGAGGTACAATTGGCATGAATGGAAAGTTCTGCACAGTGTTCAATCCCCAGGGCTTCCTGAATCATGACGGAAGCGGTAGGCATCTGGTCCTGATGGGCGCTGCCATAAACGATCAGGTCGATGTCCTGAGGTTGAAGCCCAGCATCATGAAGGGCTATGTTGGCAGCTTTTACAGACATGCTGACATTATCTTCTGTAAACTTCCTGCTGAGCGGATCGATGGCAAAATGATAAAATTCAACTTCGAGCAACTCATTCATCAGGGAATGTATTCTTTTCAGCCATTTTCGGATTTTTTCGGGAGCCCGTGTCAGCTCACCCAGGTAGTAATCCACTTCTCCCCGGGGAATCGGCTTACCTGGCAGGAAGGATCCACTACCAGCGATCCTGACGAAGCGTTCAGGGATAATTTGGTTTTTTTTCATGAGCTGAAATAATTCCTGAGGTAGAGTTTCTTTTTCTCCCTGAAATAATCACCGGAGATACTTCGGGCAAAGTCAAGGGAAGTTTGAAGCAAGTCTTTTTTCGGAAGGATCCGGTCTATGAGGTTCAGCCGAAGAGCGTCTGAAGCAGTGAATGTTTTGCCTTTCAATACCAGTTCAATGGCATTGGCATTCCCTGACAGGGAGGCGACCTGCCTGGTTCCCCCCAGTCCGGGTATGAGGTTGAAGGAGGCTTCGGGCAAACCGAACACAGCATCTTCTCCGCTGAAGCGGAAATGACTGGAAAGGGCGAGTTCCATGGCCGACCCCAGGCAAACTCCTCGGATGGCTGATATGACAGGGATAGGAAGCTGGCCGAGGAGGAGCATTGAGGTAGAATTTTCTGTCAGAAAGTCAGGCATCAGGGTAACTTTACCATGCTGATCAATTCGGGATGTTGTAGTTATTTCTTGCAGTAGGGTAGGAAGATCAACACCTGAAGAAAAATGTCTTCCTTTTCCACTGATCACCAGCGCGCGAATATCCTCAGACAACCTGATCTCTTCAATAAGGTGGTTTAATTCTAGGAAGAAATCAGCCGACATGCTGTTCGAGGGCGGCTGATTCAGCAACAGATGTCCGATCTCATGCTTTACACAGAACGAAATGGTCGAATAGGTTGTCATTCAGAAAGTTTTCTTCTTTGTGCTTCAGCAATGGCCAGTTCACAAAACAAACGGGTTTCTTCCCTGAATGCTTCTGCCGGTGTCATGGATTTTGCATTTTTTAAAGCGCTCATCACCGCATGTATGACCTTAACTGGCCGATCCCTGGTAATATTCTGCAGAAATTGAAAGGAAAAATCGAAAAGTTTTTGCTTACTCACGATAAAGTCGATGATTTTCATCTCCAGGGCATCTTCGGCATTGATCATATCACCACTGAGAATCATTTTCAGGGATTCCTTGAATCCGGCTTGTTTCTCCATCCTTACTGTCCCTCCAAGGCCGGGCATGAGCTGATGATTGACTTCAGGAAAAGCAAACAGGGAATTTTCCGTACACACCCTGATATGACAGGCCAGTGCAATTTCCAGTCCGCCACCAAAACATATTCCCTGGATCGCTGCCAGGACAGGAATGTCAAGATTTTCAAGGTGGTCGAGAACCGCTTTCCCTTTTTCAATTTTTTCAGATACATTTTCAAGTGACCTGATCATTTCAAAGAGGTTTTCAAGCTTCCCGCCTCCGGAAAAATGTTTTCCAGCACCGGTGATCATGATGCCTTTAAGATAGTCGTAGGAAGTCCATTGCTGTAATACTTCGAGTGGGACAAAGTCAGGTTTAATCAGATAATTTTCCGGCGGGTTGTTCAGGGTAATGATCCCGATATCGTTTTTTATTTCCCAGGTGATTTTGTCAATTTTTTCCATCTGCATCTTGTTTGATCAGCATTGCTATCTCGCTGGGAATATCATGAGGAATCCTTTGCTGATCGACAAAAATTGTTTTTACCTTTGCTCTGGCTACAGTCAGTTTTGAATGATGATGTGTTATTTTCTGGGTGAATAATAAGTAGGGTGGCTCGCTTTTCATGATAGTGCTTATAGCGATCTCATCAAGCAGTTTCAGTTCCCGTTGGTAGCGAATCTTGATTTCGACAACGACCAAAAAAAGCTGGTTTTCCCCTATTTTATCAAGCAAATTATTATCATGGCAGAATTCCCAGCGGGCCTGTTCGAGATAATTCAAATATACGGCATTGTTGACATGCTGATAGGAGTCCAGCTCATATCCTCTTACAGTGATATTTGTAATATGACGTTTCATCAGTATTTCTCAGTTTGAAACGTTCCTTTGAACTTCAGAAAAATAACTTCTTCCGACCTAAAGACGGCAGCGACATCGTACTCATGATCCGATTTGGTCTTTAAATCCAGGTCAATGTCAAGAACCTGATGGATCATTGGGTTGATCATGGAGAGGAATTTTATATTATCGGATTTTCCCAAGAACAGTGGTTTTTTCAGGATCTCCATGGCGATTTCCCTTATCATTTCCACCTGGCATACCCCAGGGACAACAGGATTGCCTGGAAAATGACCGGCAAAAATGGGATGGGATGGGATAAACGCTACACTGGTATGAAATTTCTTCAATACTTCTTCTTCAGCTTTTGTATCTATCCGGAGCAGTGTGTAGAAACTTTTTTGCAGCATATTTTGGATTAAAATGTAAAAGTACGAAAATCGTCAGAATGTGCAAAAGGCCATGCTCAGAGATTCATATGCCTCAATTGCATCCTCAGTTGGATACCGGGATTGGTGATGGTGATTCGTCCCGGCCAGGAAGTTTCACCCGTTTCGAATGAAATCTCAGCTTTATTGATGAAATTCTGACCGGACATGACTTGCCCATAAATAAGCAGACGGAAATCCCGTTCAAAAATCCTGACCATAGCTTTTTTATTCATGGGTTCAAAAAGGTAATTGACTTTAAAATATTTCTGGTATAATTCAAAATCATAGATAGTCATCCCGATTTCATTGGAGAAAACGATATGATAGGCAGAGTCTGTTTTTTTGATCATGGTGTACCCGCTCAAGTGAATTTTCCTGATATCGAATGAGGTTTTAAAAAGCGCTTTATCGAAGGTCCCGGAAAAAGGAGGATCCCATACCACAAGGTGTTTGGCGGGACTGCAAGCCAAGAGAAATAAGATCAGAAGCAGGCTACTTAAGGGCAAATTTTTCATCCGGAATGGTTTGATTGATCTTCTTTTCAAGGAAGCTGATGCGGGTATAATCACCTGAAGTTTCACGCATTTCTAATTGATCGACGGAAAAATCGATTTTATTAAAGTACAGCCAGACTTCTCCCAGGGATTCTTTTATTTTGGCATTCAAAGGCGTCAGCTTACATAGAATCCGGCCCTGGGTTTCCGCGATTTCTGACGAAAAATTTTTAGCATCATCGAGTAGTGTTCCTTGTACCGCACCCATGATAATGTTGTTAACTTCTCGAAAAACCCTGCTGGATTGAAGATTAATCTTGTTTTCCCTGTTTTCGTCACGAACCAGCATCTGATCCTGATTGATGATGATCAGGTAGGGGAAGGGGGTGAGATATTCCCATCTGAGTTTCTTTTCTTTTTTAAAAAGAAATTTTCCTTTGGAGATAATTCTCTCAGCCATCACACTCATTTCTTTAACCTGGATAAAATCACTCTCTATCGTGGTGGTTTTCATGGCCATTTCCCTGACCTTTTGTTTGATTTCAATGATTTTAGCTTGGCTCAGTGGTCCCGGTTGGCAGAAAGTTTGCTGGATCATTAAGCAGCATAGGAAAACCATCAATTTGTTCATCTTAATCTATATTTATCATTTGATCCAATGAAATGATACGGAATCCCTTGGCATGAATTTCATCGATTAACCTCTCCAGGATTCCAGCCGTAATTTTCTGATTGTCATGCATCAGTATGATGTCGCCGGGGGTTAGTTTCCGAATGACACGCTTGAGCAGGATTTCCGGTTCCCGGATCAGGGTATCCTTTGACCAATTGCTCCAGGCAATGACTTTGTATGATGTTTTACGGATTGCCCTGGAAACCATGGGATTGATGACTCCATAGGGAGGACGGAAAAACATCGGTTTACTGCCTGTGATGGTCTGTATCAAAGTTTCGGTTTGGATAATATCCCGGTATATTCTTTTTGCCGGCCAGAAATCCCAGAAGTTGGTATGGGCATAGGAATGATTTCCCAGGATATGGCCTTCATCAGTCATTCTTTTTACGATGGCTTCGTGATTAGGGATATGTTTTCCCATGATGAAAAAGGTCGACGTCACGTTTTTTTTCCTTAATATATCTAAAATCACAGGACTGATATGAGGGTCAGGGCCGTCATCAAAGGTTAAGGCGACCACCTTGGAGGTGGTATTTTTCCTGCAGATTACCGGTTTATAATGAAAACCGGAACAGGGATAGAAAGAGAGGATAAAAGGGGCTACGAGGTAGAGGATGATCAACGGAAGATAATAGAAGCAGGGGTGATGGCAGAAATGATTGAAAATAAAAAAATCGCAGGGACAGATAATGAACTTTATCAGATTGAGTACCAGTAATAACAGAAAAAAAAACAGGGTAGCGCTTCGGAAATTCATTCTTATGCTTTGCTAAGTAAAGTGAAGCTGTGTTCTAGATTGCGATAATGATTATAAAGCAGAACTTTTCTGATGGGATTACTATGATCCCCTCTGATGCTAATCATTTCCGGGACATGGTCATGTTTTATGACCATGGAAGCAAGCCAGAGCCCGAAGCCTCCGGCTGTCTGATATTCACCTGACAGGTGTTTGAAGGCGGCCATATTGGAATTTTCAGGTAAGTGGTCTATGAGGTATTGGTATGGCTTGTCATCCAGAATATCTCCGTTTTTACCCAAAATCCATAAATCTATATCCGGCAAACCAATTTCATGTGCAGTCAGGAAACGCTTAAGTTGATCTAAGATTTCTTCATGATCAAAGGGTTTGTAAATCAAAGACAGCCCATTCAGGATGGCATAGGTTTTCTCGGTTTTTTCCGACCCCAGCAGGAAAAAGGCCGCTCCTTCCCCTGCAAGGCTGCCGGGTGTTGGGGTATGAAGCAGATTGGTGCTTAGGAAAGGTTTGCGTTTCCAGTGTCCAAGGCGATAGGTGATGTGGAAAGAATTTTCGGTCAATTCGTCCATCCCGCCGGTAAGGATTTCGCTGGCATTTCCCTGTCCGATTTTTATCATGGCATCGGTCAAAGCGGTTTCAAACGAAAATCCGCGGTGACAATAAGTGAAATTATCATGATGGCACTTCAGCAACAGGGCGATCTGGGCGCTGACCGTATTATGTGTGGACTGGATGAATGAAGTGGGAGTGAGGAGTTCTTCTTTGTTCCGAATCATGGTAGTCAGAAATTTTTCCGTATCCTCGATACATCCCAGACCAGTTCCTGTAATGATTGCATCAGGGAGCTTGCATCCCGCATCCTGCAAACAGACTTTTGAAGCGGCTACCCCCATTTTGATCAGACGGCTCATGCGTCGAACCATATCCCCACTGATATAATCCTTGTAAACCGGTTCCTGGCATTTGATAAAATTCGATTCTACTGCTACGATATCTTCCAGGAAATGATTATTGTCAAGGGTTTTTTGGGGTGAGACCAGCCCAAGTCCATTAATATAAACGGGAAGCGACAGGACATCCGCTATCCGTTTTTCAGGAGAAACCTGGTTCAACCCTGAACTGTCGAGATTCTGAATTTCAGCATTCCCGAATTTTGAAAGTATGATGGCAGAATTGTTCCCTCCGAATCCGAATGAGTTGGAAAGAACGGTATTGACGGAGATTCCTTTCTTCAATTCAGTGACCGGGAAAAGGTTTAGTTCCTTCATCGGTGTTGCCCAGTTGAGGTTGGGAAAAATGCAGTCATGCTGAATGGAAAGTAGGGAAATTACGGCTTCTATGGCACCTGCCGCACCCAGCGTGTGCCCGGTGTACGATTTGGTCGAACTGAAGAGGGGAACCCTGCCTCCAAAAACTTTTGAAATGGCAAAGCCTTCTGAAAGGTCATTGTTTTGTGTCCCGGTACCATGAACATTGATATAATTAATCTGATCTGGCATCAGTCCGCTCATGGACAATGCCTTTTCCATGGCGAGGCGGGCTCCGGTCCCTTCAGGGGAGGAGGCCGTTTGGTGATAGGCATCATTGGCATTTCCGTATCCGGATAATACACCGAATATTTTTTTCTCAGGGGAAAAAGCGGTTTTTTCCGATTCAAGAACCAGAAATGCAGCACCTTCACCGATGGTGAGACCGGCCCTGTTTTCGTCAAATGGCCGGCACCCGTTTTTATCCAGAATCATCAGGGTATTGAAACCGTTTAACGTAAAGCGGGTCACGGCATCGGTTCCTCCCACCACCACACGGTCCAATATCCCGTTTCTGATTAACTGGGCGCCCAGCATCATCGCATTGGCGGATGAACTACAGGCTGTGCTGATGGTGGTGACGAATGCTGAAATTCCGAGATCATCGGCTATTCTTTCCGTGGAATCACCGCAATCGTGATGGATGATATCCCTTAATCTTCCTTTTTGCGGATGAATAAGAAAATCTTCGAAAAAGTGTTCACTTCTGTCCATTCCCCCGACTGTGGTGGCAGAAATCAAGCCTGTGGGAAATTTCTTCAGATCGCTGATTCCGGATGATCTAAGCGCCTCCCTGGCAGCCATCATCCCCAATAAAGTCGTCCTGGTATAGTTGGTCTTTGGTTCAAGGGCAAGGATTTCTACGAGTTCGTCATTGGTTTTTTTAACTTCTGCTATGGGAAGTTTCCCTTGATGTAAGGTTTTCAGCAGCGTAATTGCTCCGATTCCCGACTTTCCCTCAAGCAAAGATTCCAGTACTTCTTCTGCGTTATTACCAATGGAGGAGATAATCCCGATACCTGTAATATAAATTTTTTTTGACATTCCCGGACATTAAACGATTCGGGGCAAAAATACGGGAATTAAAATTATCAGGCAACTGCCTGGATAAGGAGGAGGGAGTGATTTACATTCCGGAAGTGGTTATAAAGTAGGATGTTCTTCATTTTTTCCGGTCTGATGTCATTGAATGCAAGGATTTCAGGAAAGACTTGCCGTTTGAGTACATGGGCTGCAACAAAAAGACCAAATCCGGTGGCTGTATGGTATTCTCCGCAAAGGTGCTTGAACCAGGCTGCAGGCTTACCCGGAAAAAGCCTCATTAAAAAATCATGATAAACATAATCCCAATTCGTATCCCCGTTGATTCCGGTAATTACCAGGTCGATCTTATCTGGAGTTAGGGAAAGCTGACTAAGAAAGTTTTTGGTTTGTTGATGCAATTGATCTTGGTCAAGGGGCTTGTATATCGTTTCAACACCGGCCAATTTGGCATAAGCAGAAGATTTTTGCGTTTTCGACAGCATAAAATATGCCGCTCCTTCACCAGGCAGCGCACCTGGTCCCGGCTCAAGCAATAAACGGAGATTGCTGAATGCGGTCATTTTCCATAATCCAATCCTGCGCGTGATCTGAAGATGATTCATGGTCATTTCATCGATTCCGCCAGCCAGCACATGATCAGCCGATCCTTCTTCCAATTGCATCATGGCATCCTGAAGCACGCTTTCAAAAGAAAATGCCCGGTGAACATAAGTGGAATTATATCCGTGACATTTAAGGATGATGGCAATCTGGGAACTGATCGTATTATAAGTGGATTGTATAAAAGGTGTAGGGTTAAGAAACTTTTCTTCTTTGGTGATTTCTCCCAAAATTTTTTCCGTATCCTCTACACTGCCCAGTCCTGTCCCGGTGATGATCGCATCCGGCTGTATTCCTTCCGTCTCTTCCTGACATATTTTTGCAGCACTGATACCCATTTTGATCAATCTGCTCATTCTTCTCGACAAGATCGGGTTGATGTAGTTTTTATAAACAGGTTCAATGCACTTCAGGAAATCAGCATAATGCTCTACCAATGGGGCAAGAAATTCTCCCTTTTCAAGGGTGTTCTGAGGGGAAATAAGACCGATACCGTTGATGAAAGCCATTAATCTGTTGAATTATGGGATATTGTGAACGCATTATTTTCCGGCATTCTATTCTTTTCCTCACTGACCTTTTTAAAGATTAAGGAAGTGTCGTTACCGCCGAAGCCGAAGGAATTCGACATGACGACCTGCACCGGGAACTTGGTGATCAGTTTTTCAACCGGCGAAAAATGGAGTTCAGGGATAGGTGTTTTGAAGTTCAGGTTTGGCCAGATCACCTGGTGCTGAATACACAGCATGGAAAGGATAGCTTCGGTGGAACCTGCAGCGCTGGTGGTATGTCCTGTGAAAGGCTTGGTAGAACTAACTTTCGGGATGTCTGTGCCAAAAACCCTTTCAATGGCAAGACCTTCTGATAAATCATTATTATCCGTTCCGGTTCCATGGGCGTTGATATAATCAATGTCACCCGGGTATAGTCCGCTTATTTTGAGGGCTTCTTTCATGGCCAGGTAAGCCCCGGTTCCATCGGGAGAAGAAGCGGTCTGGTGATATGCTTCACAGGAATTGCCCCATCCGACTAATTCTGCAATGATATGGTTCCCGGTGATTTTCAAAGAGGTTTCCGATTCCAGCATCACAAAGGCAGCACCTTCTCCCAGGGTGATTCCGTTACGGTTGACATCAAAGGGTTTACAGGCTTCCTTATCCAGGATTTTAAGGGCATTGAAACCATTCAGGTGGAATTTTGTTAGTGACTCGCAACCTCCTGCCAGCACCCGGTCCAGTTTTCCGTTCCGGATCATCCTGGCGCCTAACAGAATCGCATTGGCAGAGGAAGAGCAAGCCGTACTGATGGTCGTCACATAATCCCTTATTCCCAGATGATCAGCAATTTTCTCCGTACTGTCGGCACAATCATAGGAATCAATGTAAATGTTCCGGGAATCATTGTTCAGAAAATCCTCATAGTACAATTCGCAGCGATCCATGCCACCTACTGTGGTTGCGGAAATCAAACCTGTTTTTAATCCCTTTTCAGGTTTCATCTTTGCATTATGGCATGCTTCCGTCGCGGCAATGATACCGAAGAGGGCGTTTCTTGAATATCCTTCTTGAAAAGGAATTCCTGCCAAAGCGAATAATTCCTGATGATTATAGGGGACTTCTGCCACGGGAATTTCATGTCTCAGGCTGGTTTCCAGGATACGGATTGTCCCTATTCCTGAATAACCTTTTAGAAGACTGGACAGGTTTTCCTGAAGATTTTTACCAATAGCAGAAATGATACCGGAAGCGGTAATGAAAATCCTTGAAGGCATTCACTATTGCTTTTGATGCTCTGTGATATATTCAGCCATGGTACGAATGGAATAGAATATCTTTTTTCCGTCTTTAGGGTCTTCAATTTTTAATCCGTAATTTTTCTCAAGCAGAACAATCAATTCAAGGGCATCAATACTGTCTAACCCCAATCCTTCTCCGAAAAGGGGAGAATCAGGGTTAATATCATCCACTGAAATGTCTTCCAGGTTTAATTGTTCGATGACTTCTTTCTTCAGTTTGTTGATTAATTCTTCCATAAAATTTATTTCATTTGTTTTCGAATATTTCTTTCAGGGTAAGGGAGGAAAACTTCCACGAGGATGTTTCCTGTCCCACCATGCACATCAGGGCTTCATATTTATCACCCATCAATTCCACCCATCCGCACAGACAGTTGGGTATCCTTTTGTTTTGTATCAGTTCATTAACATAATTCACCAGGATTTCCGTTTCGAATGTTTCAGAGATCAGAAAAACATTCTCCCCTTTCATTTTATGCCTGATACAGATTTCACCAATGACGATATTGGGCAAAGTGTATACAAAAACCGAAGGACTGGGAAAATACCGGGAACGATCTTTAATGGATTCCTGGTGAAGGATGTCGGTATCTAGGCTTGCACTCGAATTAGCCAAAACGACACCACTCAGTGCTTGATTATTGTAGTTTGTTACGCTTGTCCCTAAAACCATTTCTGCCGACAGGAAGCCAAGTTTACTCAGATTATCCATTTTATAAAACTTTGGATAAACGATTCCTTCCTGTTTGAAGAAAGATTTTATAAAGTCTGCAAAATTAACAAAATTTTCCTTATAAAAACGCAATTGGTCATTCACTATGACCTTTTGTTCCCTGATCAGGCAATAGGAGGAAATGTAGAGATCCATGTTATCCTTTTTGGTAAATGACGGCAGCATTACATCCTCCAAATCCGGAAGCTGTTTTCAGACAAGTGTTCAAGGAAGCCTTCCCGGCATTGGAAATAACATTTATGGGTTCGGTCACACCCAAGGATTCAAACCCCAGTGACCGGAATAAGTAATTATCGCTAAGGGCATGAGTTGCTGCCACCGACTCGATGATGCCTGCGGCCCCCAGGGTATGACCCCAATAACCTTTAAAACTGTTCACTGGAACCTTTAGAAGATGGCTCAGTGATAGGGCTTTGGATTCCATTTCATCATTGTAAGGAGTGGCAGTGCCATGGGCAGAAATATAATCCATGTCGCAGCTTTGAAGTTCAGATTCGGCTATGGATTGATCAATGGCCTGGCTGAGTTCTTCACCTGTGCGGGAAGGCCCAGAGATATGGTTGGCATCGTTGGTGGTGGCACCACCCATGACCTTAAGGATTTCTCCCCTGAGTTCCTGTTGCTGGTTGGACAAAATCATGGTTCCGCAGGCTTCACCCAGGGCCAGCCCGTTACGATTTTGATCATACGGACGGCAGAGGTCAGGAGTGAGTGCCTGGAAAGATTGAAATCCGGAGATCACGAACCCGGTGGCAATGTCTCCACCTGAAACCACGATTTGATCATATTGACCGCTTCGTATCATCCGGCTCGCGGTAATTATGGCAAGTACCCCCGATATACAGGCATTGGAGATGATCAGAGGAGGATAAATGAAACCGAAAAAATCCTGAACTACCCTGGCGAGTTCCCATAAATACAAACGTTTATGATTGAATTTTGCTTTGAATTGATCTTCGAGCAGGTCAATATTGCCTTTTGTGGTAGAAAGGATCAGCAGAACACGTTTACTGCTGAGGTTCAACGAAAGGCTTGAGATTGCGTTTTCAATGGATAGGATAAAGAGTTTTTCCAAACGGGTAAAGGAATCAGGGGTGAGCTTACTTTGTCTCCCGATAAGCAGGTTGTCGAAATTCAGATCAAGCAATGCAGTATCCACAAGGGATAGCGGTAAAGGAAGTGGAGATAAATGTGGGTCATGGATTTTTTTAAACCCATTTTTCTCATTTTTTATCGCCTGGATATTCTCGGAAGATGAAAATCCCAGGGAGGAAATGATATTATCGGCAAGGATATAAACGTTTTTCATCGGATGGTTATAAAAGTCCCCATTTGTGCTTCCATCCGGTATAAAAGGTGGGCGAAGTCAGTAACAAATCTCCTTCAGGAGTCAGAAAGACCTGGGTAGAACTTCCCGTAGCAACGGTTTCCATGTCAGGTATTCTGAGGATACTGTATTCGAAAACTATTTTTGCTGCTTCGGTGGGGATATATTTTGTTTCAACAATGGCACGGTCTCCATATTCGAGGGGGCGTTTGAAGTCACAAACGATTTTTACAATGGGGATCATTACTTTATGCTTATATACGTCCAGATATCCCAGATTATATTTTAATCCGAATGATTCTCTGCCGTCCTCGAAGTATTTCAGGTAATTTCCATGCCAAACGATCCGCATGGAATCAACCTCGGAGAACCTGACCAATATTTCTTTACGGTCAATTAATTCCATGATTTATTTGTTCATGGGGTTTTTAAATAAATGATACAGATAGGTGATGAGTGAAGTGACCAGAAAAAAGCTGAGTAGTTTGGATGCCTCACCAAGGATATCAACGAATCCACCCCCACGTATAAAAATATTGTAATAACCTGAAATTCCCCAGTTAAGCGGACTGAGGTGTGCCACATGCTGCATGAAACCGGGCATGAGATACATGGGTACGAAAAGTCCACCCAAAGCGGCCATAATGGGAATGGATACGGCTCCGAAAGCTGAAGCCTGCTGATGTGTCGTTGCCATGGTCCCGACCATTAATCCAAAGCCGAGGGCAGCCAGGGCGACGGAGACCGTAAAGAAGAACAGGGTAAAATAATGGGTTCCCAGAACGAGCATGGGAGTACCGAAAAGGGGAAGAATCAGAATACCTGAAAGAATCATCAGAACGGTCTGAAAGATACATACTACGAGATATACCGCTACTTTGGCCAGTAAAAGTAAAGAATGAGATACCGGTGCGCACTGGAGTCGGAATAAACTTCCTTCCTGGCGCTCAGTAATGATGTTATTGGTAAACGGAATGATGATGAAGAACATGGCAAAAACAGCCCAGGCGGGAACATTATGCTGGGCTGAATTGGGAATCTCCTCCACGGGCTTAAAGGTTGGGAAGACCTCTTTAAAATGGACCACTTCCTTGTATTCCACCTCGGGAGGGGCAAAATTCGGAAATAATTTGGCCATTTCAATGTTGAAAGTCCGGAAAACCATTTCCGCTTCAACCTTATGATTAAATTCTTTAATTGTGCTGACTATGGTATTTTTGAATGTTTTTTTGACCGTAGGATCGAAATATATGGTGATCGTATCTGCATCCTTCATGGGAAGAGTCCCGATCAGGTTCTGGTCATAAAATCCGAATCCTACCAGGGTTTTCGCAACCATGATCCTGACATTGGCTCGTATGCATCTGGTCACACCTTTGGGAATGATAATCCCGATGATGTAATCCCCGTTTCTGACTGCATTTTTTACGGCCATCTCATTGAGGGGTTGGGAATTAAAAGATTCCACCAGTTCAAAATAATTGGATGCCCTGAGGCCTTCTTCGATTTTCAGTCCCAGGCTATCCTGGTCAAGATTCAGAAACAACACTTTCAGGCGGGATTCGCGGGTTACAGAACTGTAGCCAACTTCCTGAAGCAGCGACATGACAACGATCAGCACCATGGGCATGAGAAAAAGCAACATCAGTCCTGCTTTATCGCGAAGCAGGATCAAGAATTCTTTTTTCAGGGCGGAATAAAATTTAAACATACTTTGAGATTAATCTCGCATATCAGTTCCGGTCAGGTAGAGGAAGATATTTTCAAGGTTTTTAAATTCAGGATGCTCTTTTAATAAATCCTTAGGGTTTCCGATGGAAATAATTTTACCTCTATCCATTATGGCTACCCGTGTACAGAGGTTCTCGGCTTCTTCCATATAATGGGAGGTATAGATAATCGTGGTTCCCTGTTTATTGATTTCTTTTAGATAATCCAGGATGACAATACGGGATTGGACATCAATTCCCACAGTAGGTTCGTCAAGAAACAGAACTTTTGGTTTGTGAAGCAGGCCGGCGATCAGGTTCACCCTGCGCTTCATCCCGCCTGAATAACTGGAAATTTGTTTTTTCGCTGATTTTTCCAGTCCAAAAATCCTGAGGTAGTCAAAAATACGATCATGCAGTTCTTTCCCTTTCAAACCGTACATATTTCCGAAAAAATTCAGGTTTTCCATGGCAGTCAGGGTGGGGTATAAAGCCAGATCCTGGGGTACAACACCGATGATATGCTTGATTTTATCCAGATGGTCATGGAGGTCCAAGCCATCAATACTGATGGTTCCCCGGGTAGGGGGAAACAATCCGCAAAGGATGGAAATGGTGGTGGTCTTTCCTGCGCCGTTTGGACCCAGCAAACCAAAAATTTCATTTGGATAGATTGTTAGTGAAATCCCGTTGATGGCAGGATCCTCATTCCCTTTATATATCTTCGCCAGATCCTTGATTTCGATGATGGACGCTTGAGACATCAAAGTTTGATTTTATCCAGTTTTTTATATACCCTTTCTTCCATATCCGCAATTTCGCTCATAATATCTCCCAGCATACCGTAATCTTCTTCAGGTTTTGAGCGGCTTTTACAGTTTCTGGCACCGATATAAGTAAATTCCCTCCAGCGGTTGGCTGTTTTACCCATCATGTCAGAAGCTTCCATAAGACCGCTATGGTTGAATTTTTCACCTGCTTCTTTAAGGAATGCCCCATAGATATAACGGAAACCTGCCCCTCCAGTTCCAAAATCCTCAGCCATCCGCATGATCTGACCGAGGTAAAAGGCGGCTTTTTCGTTTCCGTGTTTTTTTGGCCATTTCCTAAGATCCCTCGACATCCAACGGATTCCTTTGACACCAATCAGGGGAAATGGAATTTTGATCATTTCATAGACTGTTTTTTTTATTCCCGCGTTCACCGCTGATTTAATGTCAAGATCCTTTTTCATGCTGTTGATCCAGTACATTTTCCCCTTGGGTGCAAAAGCCCCTTTGGCATAACGAACCCTGAGCAGATCTTCATACGTGAGCACCTGAGGCGTCTCCATTACCGTGTCGCTGATGTGGTAAAGGTTTCCTTCTTTACCAAAGCACACGATATTATGCATATTGTAATGCATCCGGTATTCTGGAGGGAAGAAGGTAAGATTGAATACGCCGACCTGCATCCCGGTAGGAATACCTTTTTCAAGGTTGCGATCAAGGGCAAGCATGGCTTCTTTAGGATCCGGGATCTTTTTGATCACTGTCGCGTCTATGTCCAGATACTTCATGGATCGGTGAAACACCGTATTCGGAAGATTCCGGAAAGAAATCATGGGTGCAAACTGTATTTTAAGAAATGGAATATAACTGAAATATAAACCATTTCCAATGCCGAAGGCCATGGGCTCAGAAATGTCATGACCATAAAACTTAAATAAATTTGAGGTAGCACCGCTTTCGCAATGGCCTGCTTGGCGGTGGGTATAATCAATGAGCAATTTTTGTTCCATTATTAATAAAATTGAGGCTATTCAACATGCTTAAGCTGATCAATGCTGATGTTGAATGCATCGGCATATTTTTTCAGCGTGGTTTCTTTTAAGCGTTTAAACACTCCGGGTTTGAAATGCCATTTGATCTTCCATAAGGCAATACCGGCCATCATGGATAAATTAAGCGGATCAGCCAGGTTTTTTTCCATATAATAAACAATGGGGCTGACTTTTCCGGCCAGCACTTTCTGACGTGCTTCCTCGATACGATCATTGAAAAGATCCCAGGCTTGCTGGAGGATCACCCGGTCCGGTTCTCCGTGAAACCCAACATTTTTGTGAAATTCGCCATTCTCTTCATAGGAGTAAAGTAATTCTCTGGATTGTCCGTAACGCTGATCTTTATATACCGGATTTTTATTTTCTTCCATATGAATCCTGTATTGATTGTAAATGCCGATTTATGGGATGCGAAAGTAGAAAATTTATTTGATTTTCGATAGTTTACGAAAAATCTTCTCTTCCCTGTCTGCAATTTCAAGCAGTATATCTGCCAGAAAATCATAGGATTGTTCAGGTTTCCCACGCTTTTTACAATTCCTTGACCCATAATAGGAAAATTCCCTCCATTTATTGGCATTTTCTCCCATTTCGATGGCTACTTCTTTCAGCCACTCCTGTTTTAATACTTCTGCAGCTTCATCCAGAAAAGCACCGTATATGAACCTGAAGCCGGCGCCGGCGGTCCCGACTTCTTCTTCCATACGAAGAACCTGGCCCAGATAGTAGGATGCCTTTTCAGGTCCGAGTTTTTTCTCCCATTTCCGCATCCTTCCGGATAAATACCTGATCCCTTTGGCTCCGATCAGAGGAAAGGGAACACCGACCATGTTATAAGCGGTCTTTTTAATTCCTTTTATGATGGCGGGTTTGATATCTATATTTTTTGGAACGAAAGTGGGATAATACATTCGTCCCTGAGGAGCAAAAGTTCCCTTGGCATATCTGACCCGCATAAGGTCTTCATAACTTATTTCAACTTTGAATTCCATCAGGGTATCACTGATAAAATAAGTCTTATCATCATAGCCATAGGCGACCATATTATGCATGTTGTAATGCATGCGGTATTCGGGTGGGAAAAAGGTCAGATGAAAAGTGCCAACCTGAAGTCCGACAGGTAATCCCTGATCCAGTACCTCATTCAGTTTATCCATGGAATCCTTTGGGTTTTTAAAACGGTGAACCTGTGTTTTAATTCCCAGCTCCCTGGTGGCTCGTTCAAAAACCATCCCGGGCCAAACCCTGAATGAAGTAGTGGGGGCATGCTGCATTTTCAGAAAAGGAAGATAGCTGAAAAACAAACCGGCTCCGATCCCGAAGACCATAGGTTCACTGATGGAATAATGATGGTAGTTTAAAAGGTTGGAAGTGACACCGTTTTCACAATGTCCTGCCTGACGATGTTCAAAATCAAGTTTTATCATTCGGGTCGGTATTTATATTGATTAAAATTCGGTTTCCTGAGCTCTTCGACAGATATACCGAATACATCGGCATACTTCTGAAGGATTTCCGGTTTCAGTTTATTGAAAACTTTTGGCTTAAAATGGCGGCGTACAGTAAATTTCCACATCTCCATATAAGCTGCAAGCATAGGCACTTCCATCAGGTTCTTCTCCATAAAGAAGGCAACCGGAGAGATCAAGCCTGCCAGGACTTTCTGTTTTACCTCTTCTATCCTTTCTTCGGCTGCATCCCAGCTCTGCTTGATGATGACCTGATTGGAAGGGTTCTGGTAATGGACTTTACGGACGTATTTACCATCCTTGTCAAACCCATAAAACAGTTCCCTGTTATATGTATACAACAGCTTATCTTCCTGGTTGTTTTCATCAAGCTGTTTTTCTGGTATTTTTTCCATATTCAGTTTTTTATTAAAAAAATTTTCAACTCACATTCCGCGATAAGGTTTTTTCCGTCCACTATTTTTCCATTGACCACGGTGGCATCAAACACTTCATGTTCAAGAGAGACGCTTGTTAAAAGTTCTGTCCCTATAGCAGGAAGGGCATAAATACGCAGGTTTTTTATTCCGCCGATAAAACCCATGGGGGGATCTCCATTTTCCACTCCTGGCTTCAGTCCTGCGCCAGCTGCAGCAGTTTGTGCCATGTTTTCAATCAAGCCTGCTTCCCGTAGCCTCCCATCTTCACAAAAAACATTGTCTTCCCTGACCATCAGCGAAGTGGTCGTGATCCCATCTGCGGCTGATACCAGGCGGTCGATCATCACCATGGGTGGTTTTTGAGGAATATTTATTTTTTTAAATGATGCCATAATGATCCTTTTCTCTTCCGTTTTCTCATTCGATTCATGATGGTAGCCACGTCTTCATCGGGAAAAACCCAGCGTCGGCCGGTCGCATCGGCTTTTTGTTTCAAGGTTTCATAGTTGATCCCCTTGGCTATATAATATACCGGTTCCAGCAGGTCATCTCCGGAATGGATGATTCCCTCTGCGGTTGCCAGATTTTGTAAGCGGGTTCCGGGATAAATGCGCATTCCGATATATGGAAAGAAAACAGTGTTGTCCATTCGTTTAGAATTTTCAAAACTTTCATCGATGGTCTGCTCTGTTTCACCGTAACCACCTAGAATAAGGAAATGGGCAAAATAAATCCCGACTTCATTACATATCCTCGAAATATCTACAACTTCATCTACCGTGAAAAGTTTGCCATAATTTTTCAAGGTGGTATCAGACAGCGATTCGGTGCCAAATTCAATATGGGTCAGCCCTGCCCTATGAAAGAGTTCAAGAAGGGGTCGATCGAGATGATGAGGGGAAAAATAAGCACCCCATTTCATATTTATCCCTGAAGCGATCATTTTCTCTGCCAGGGTTATGTTAAAAGGGTTATGAATATTAAAGACCGAATCGGTGAAAAAAACATATTCAACCTGATGGTCAGTAATCAAGTCTTTCAGCGTATGGATGATCTTGTCGGGGTCAAGGGTTCTGACCTTATGGCCTTCAATCAGGGGATAAGTGCAATAAATACAATGATAAGGGCAACCGCGTTTGGTCTGAATATTCATCATCCCGCTCTTATCCCAGTAAAAATCAACAAGGTTTTTCTCAAAACATAAGTTCGGAGTCTGGATATAGTTTTTCCGAGCGTTAATCACCACTTTATTTTTATTCCTGAAAACCAGTCCTTCAATGGAGAGATCAGCAGTACCTTCGTTAAGGCTTAGAATAAGGCGGTAAAGACTGTCTTCCCCTTCTCCGAGAATTCCATAATCAGGATTGAAAAAAGAAAACAATTCCCTTGGAAAGATGGAAAATGCTGAACCGCCGATGATCAGCACGGAATGACTGTGTTGACGAATGGTTTCAAGAATGTCGCGATACCCGAGGATAAAACTCTCTTGAGAATAAAAATTAACATCATCCACGTTTCTGAAAGAAATCCCTGTATAATCGGGCTGAAAATCATTGAGCAGGGTAATCAGCGCTTCCATCGAATCAAGATTGGCATCAAAAATACGGGTTTCAAGGCCTGGGAGTCGATCATGAAGGTAAGAAGATAAGTAAGAAATACCCAGCGGATAAACCGGATAGGGAGTCGTGTGTTTATTGGCGCTGATGAATAGAAATTTCCGCCTTTTCATTTGCCCGTATCATTTAAGATGACCTCTGGAAACTTCCAGAAATCATAATAGTTAAACCATTGTAAAGGATATTTGCCGACCATCTTTTCCACAGCTTCAGCGTACTTTTTTAAAGTGTCACGATAGATCGTTTCACGTTTTTCAAGATTCCCTGACCAGGTTATATGGTATGAAGGGGTGGCATAAAAATGATAATGTGAACGACTTTCTTTTAAGGCAAACACGAAGGACACAGGGACATTGAACTTGGCGGCCATATGAATGGGTCCAATTGGAAATGACGCTGGTTTCCCCATGAAATCAATGTTCATGGTTTTATTCCCTTCGATAAACCGGTCGCCATGCATGGCGACAATCTCATGGTTGGAGAGGGCCTGCTTAATCTCAAGAAGGTGGGAAAAATCATCACGGATAAGGATGAAATGAACTTTCCGCTGGGTCAGTATGTCTGACATATATCCTTTGATTTGCCTATGCTCGGCATCAAACAGGATGATATTGATTTTTTTGTCGAGACGGTTTAGTAATTGACCGGCAATTTCCCAGTTCCCGATATGGGCGCTGATCAACAAGCCACCATTTTCCATCTGCCTCAGGTAATGTTCTCCTTCAAAATCAAAGGTGAATTTACTTTGGAATCCGGCTAACATGGCAATCTTATCCAGTAAAACCTGACCAAAAAGATAATAATTCCTGTAAACAGAAGTCAAGGAATGCAGACGGCCATATCCCATGATGTTGTGGAAGAATTGATAAATGGCGCGAAAAGCTTTACCCGAGGAAAAAAGGAAGTAAGAGACAACGAAATGCAGTAGAAAATAAGCAAAGGAAATACCCAGGTATTTTAACGTCCAGACAAATATTTTATATCCCAGCACCCCTCCGCGGGTTTTGCCTTCCCATGATGACATCAACGATTAGTTAGATTGAACGCGTTTAATGATATAGTCGTAAAAATCCCGTAGGGTGATGACCTCCGTCATCTCCTCTGCTTTCATTTTAAACCCGAAGTTGTTTTCGATGATCACAAAGAGGTCAACAAAATCAAGACTATCAATACCAAGATCTTTTTTAAGGTTGGCAGCAGGGGTTATCTGGTTTTCTTCAATTTCGATTTCGTCAATCAGGAGTTGGTTGATTCTCCTTATGATTTCTTCATTTTGCATCCTAATGATTTCATTTGCAGAATGCAAAAATAATGTTTTTTTTTAATTTATGGATTAAATTTCCTGACTACCAGGGCTGAGTTAGTGCCCCCGAAACCAAAGGAATTGGAGAGAAAGGCGGAAATCTCTACAGGAGTGGTTTTTCGGACGATGTTAAGTTTGGCCGAGACTTCATCCGGGTTTTCGAAGTTGATGTTCGGGGCGACAAATCCATGCTGCATCATCAAGGTGGAATAGATGATTTCACTGGCACCGCCCATCCACATCTCATGACCGGTCATTGATTTGGTGCTGCTGACCAGAGGTTGATTGTCGCCGAAAACACTCAGAATGGCCTGGGCTTCATTGCTGTCTCCAACGGGGGTAGAAGTGGCATGAGCGTTGACATAATCTATTTCGGAGCTTTTTATGCTGGCATCCTTGATTGCCATTGCCATGGCTTTTGCGGGACCTTCCACGTTAGGGACAGAGATATGCTCCCCGTTGGAGGAAAAACCATAACCAATAATTTCAGCTAGAATGGGTGCATTTCTTTCCATGGCCGATTCGAGGCTTTCGATTATGATACTGGCGGCACCACCGCTTGGGACAAGCCCATCGCGGTCACGATCGAAAGGACGGGATGCTTTTTCCGGTTCCGATTCCCTGATTGAAAAGGCATTCAAGGCATCAAAACTGGCTGTGGATTCCGGATTGATCTCTTGGGCCCCGCCACAGATAATCATCTTCTGAAGCCCCTGGCGGATCATCCAAAAACCAATTCCGATAGCATGGGAACCGCTGGCACAGGCACCACTAATGGTGAAATTTATTCCTTTCAGTTTAAAAATAACGGAAAGGTTCATGGAAACCGTTGAATTCATCGATTGGAAAATATAACCTGAACCAATCATCATGGTATCTTTCTTCTGTCGGAGGATATCCACGGATTCCACCACAGGGACAGCGGAACTGTCATTCCCGTATAGAATTCCAATTTCATTTCGGTCAAGGAAATCCTGGTCAATGATTGAATTTTTCAGGGCTTCACATGTGGCAAGGTATGCATATTCCCCTTGAACAGGCAGTCCGATACGCATTCTACGATCCAGGACACCTTTCAGCGAAGGCCGATCCAACATGCCGGTAAGGGCAGAGCGAAAACCCATTTCTTTTCTAACAGGATCAAAGATAATCCCGGATCTACCCGTGTATAAAGATTCTTTAACTGCGTCAAGATTTTTCCCGATCACGGAATAAATGCCCATACCTGTAATTACGACCCGATTCATATTTTAGAGGTAAGAAAGTGACACAGTGAATTTCCAATGTAAATCTACAGTGGTATCTCGTAAATTTTTTTAGGTATACAGTCCTCCGTTTACGTTAATCACGGCCCCGGTTACATAGGAAGCATTGTCAGAGGCCAGAAAGGCTACAGCTTCGGCAACTTCTTCCGGTCTGCCAAAACGTCCCAAGGGGATCATTGCTTTAAGCTGGGTTTCGTCAAGATCACGGGTCATATCTGTACGGATGAATCCCGGAGCGACCGCATTGACGGTAACATTCTTTTTTGCCACTTCCTGAGCCAGGGCTTTGGTAGCACCGATTACTCCTGCCTTTGCAGCCGAGTAGTTGGCCTGGCCTGGAAGTCCTTTTAATCCTGACAGTGAAACAATATTGATGATCCTTCCGAATTTACCCAGCAGCATATCTTTGATCAGGACACGGGTAACATACAGGAAACTGTTCAGGTTGGTATTCAACACATCATGCCATTCTTCATTTTTCATCCACATCACCAGGGCATCCTTACGGATTCCTGCATTATTCACCAAAATACTGATGTATTTCCCTTCGTTACGCGACTGCCATGAAGTCAAGGCCTGTTCCACGGCATCGGGATTGCCGATATCGAATTTCAGCAATTCTCCATCACTTCCCTTTTCACGGACATGCTGCAAAGTATTTTCGGCTTCCGCTTCATTTGAGTGGTAATTGATAAGAACATAAAATCCCATTTCGGCAAACCTGAGGCAGATGGCTTTCCCGATTCCTCTTGATCCGCCGGTCACAAGTGCATATTTCATAGGCAAACCATTAATCCATTAAAGAAAACTTCGGTTTATTTTCAAGAAGATAGTTTTCGATTTTCTTGATATCCTTATATTTTGTTGAGTCTTCTGAGAATTTTGGGACCAGCTTCCTGAGATCATTGAATTTTTTTAATGAATAGGAGGATAATTTCGTGGTGAATTTCAGGTAATCGATGGCTTGCAGAATGGTGATCATATGGATAGACAGCACATGGTAGGTATTGTCAATTACCTTTTTGGTCATCAGGGCTGCATTGGTACCCATGCTGACAATATCCTGATTATCATTGTTGTTCGTAATGCTGTGAATATACATGGGAAAGGAGAGGGTTTGGTTTTCGGCAACGTTAGATACTGCCGTAAACTGTACGCCCTGCATACCCAAATTTAATCCCAGTTTACCAAGGTTCACAAAAGGAGGGAGGATCTGGTTCATCTTGTCGTTCATCAGGTAATTCAACTGGCGTTCGGCCAGCATGGATAGCTTAGTGAGAGCTATCTTCAGTTTATCCATTTCAAGGGCTACATAATCTCCATGAAAGTTCCCGCCGTGATAAACGTTTTTATTTTCACTGTCGATAATGGGATTGTCGTTGGTTGAATTCACTTCATTGATGAGCACCTGCTCAGCATTGATGATGGTGTCGAGTACCGGCCCCATTACCTGAGGTACGCAGCGTAGCGAATAATATTCCTGTACTTTATGTTTAAAAACTTCGACCTGCTCTGTTTTCCCGTTATACAAGTGATCAGCCCTTCGGCGGATCAATTGGCTGTCCTTCAGAATGTAACGCATCATTCTGGCCACCTGGTTCTGCCCGTAATGGTATTTGACACTGTTCAGCCCTTCAGAAAAATGGTCATCATAAGATTCCACAATTTCATTGATCATGGATGAAGCAAGGATGGTCCAGTCGAACAGGTTTTTTGCATGCACGATATTGATCATCGCGATGCCGGTCATGGCAGAAGTTCCATTGATCAGGGAAAGCCCCTCCCGGATGTGCATTTTGATGGGTTTCAGTCCTTCTTTTTCGAAGACGTTTTGAGTTGGCTGAAGTTTCTTTTTATACCAAACTTCCCCTTCCCCGATGAGGTTAAGGGCTAGATGAGCAAGCTGAACCAGGTCGCCGCTCGCTCCTACACCACCATGTTCCGGAATAAAAGGATTAATGTCACGATTGATTAGTTCTTTCAGTAAAATCACGACTTCCGGATGAATGCCCGATTTCGCCTGCATCAGGGTATTCAGGCGTGCCAGCATGGTGGCTTTGGCATACATTTCTGGGAGTGGCTCCCCACAGCCGGAGCTATGACTGCGGATCAGGTTATATTGGAGCTGAAGCTCATTGGCCGTGGAAATCTTATACTGTGCCATGGGACCCAGTCCCGTATTGATACCGTAAATTACTTTTCCTTTGGCAAATTCCTTCAGAAATTCGTAATTTTCTTTGACTTTTTTCCTGGCCGTTACATCTAAATCGATCTGTTCTCCGGCAAAAATAATTTTATAAAAATCATCTGGGGTAATCTTCTGAGCACCTACACTAATCATCGGTTCAATTATTTATCAACACCTGGCATGCCAGTCCATTCATAAAGTTTGCAAAGGTAAAAACTTTTTTAACATTTGCAGAAAGTAAAAAAGAACTTATCTTTGCAGCCTGAATCGTTAGGCGATACGAGATAATCGTCAATCGGAATGGCCTTGTAGCTCAACTGAATAGAGCATCTGACTACGGATCAGAAGGTTGGGGGTTTGAATCCCTCCAGGGTCACGAGAAAATGAGCCACTTACAGCATTTT
>CAYSAU010000022.1:0-2899 GCA_964429135.1 uncultured Prolixibacteraceae bacterium
CCGCGACCCCGACCTTGGCAAGGTCGTGCTCTACCAGCTGAGCTACTTTCGCGTTTTTAATTTGAGTATGCAAAAATAAAAAAAAATTCATTGCCCTACTTCTTTTCCAGCAATTTTTTAATCTCATTTAATTTCATCAAGGCTTCCACCGGCGTCAAGGTATTGATCTGGGTGTTTAGAATGTCCTCCTTGATCTGCTGAAGAAGAGGGTCATCAAGCTGAATAAAACTTAATTGATATCCGGATGGCGGATGAGGAATGATAGATGGTTTTTTCCGTGATCTGTCATCCTTTATCTGATATCTGCTATCTGCTGACCGCTGTCCCTCTAACTGTTGTAACATCTCTTCCGCCCTTGCCAGGACTGAAGGCGGCATCCCTGCCATCCTGGCCACATGGATACCGAAGCTGTGTTCGCTTCCCCCGGAAAAAAGTTTACGCAGAAAGATAACTTTATTCTGGATCTCTTTCACCCCGATATGAAAATTCCGGATACGGGGCATGGAAGTAGTCATTTCATTCAGTTCATGATAATGGGTAGCGAATAAAACTTTGGGGCGGTAGAGGGGATGTTCATGAAGGAATTCAGCAATGGCCCAGGCAATGCTGATCCCGTCGTAGGTACTGGTTCCGCGTCCGATCTCATCCAGCAAAATCAGGCTTCGGCTCGAAATGTTATTTAGAATACTGGCGGTTTCGTTCATTTCCACCATAAATGTTGATTCTCCTGATGAAATGTTATCAGAAGCCCCAACCCTGGTGAATATCTTATCGCAAAGCCCCAGCTGAGCTGCATCGGCGGGCACAAAACATCCCATCTGTGCCATCAGTACGATCAGGGCTGTTTGTCTGAGCAATGCCGATTTTCCCGACATATTGGGTCCGGTCAGGATGATGATCTGCTGTTGCTGATCATCCAGCACCAGATCATTGGCAATGTATTCTTCCCCTGTCTTAAGTTGACGTTCAATCACCGGATGCCGCCCGTTTTTAATATCGATCACCAAGCCATCATTCAGCACTGGCCTGACATAATGATACTGTTCAGATATACGCGCAAAAGTAAGCAGCACATCAAGCCGGGAAACCAGGTTGGCATTAAGCTGAACCGGTTGAATGTAATCTGCCAGAAAAAGGATGAGTTCCTGATAAAGCTTAAGCTCAAGTGCTAACATTTTTTCCTCGGCATGCAGGATCTTTTCCTCATAAATCTTAAGCTCCTCGGTAATATATCTTTCAGCATTGACCAGGGTTTGCTTGCGATGCCAGTCGGCCGGGACCTTTTCTTTATGGGTATGGGTTACCTCCAGATAATAACCAAAAACATTGGTATAGCCTATTTTCAGAGAAGAAATCCCGGTTCGTTCAACCTCCCTTTGCTGAATCTGAACCAGGTAATCTTTTCCCGAAAAAGCCAGATGCCTAAGTTCATCAAGTTCTTGGCTGACCCCCTCCCTGATGATGTTTCCTTTGATGGCCAGGGCTGGTGGGTCAGGATTGATCTCACGGGCAATGCGCTCCCTGGCCAGATTGCAGGAGCTAAGTTGTTCCCCTGTTTTTCTCAGCACCAGGTCACCAGCCTGCTCACATCCCTGCTTGAGTTTTGCAATTGCATCCAGCGACCTTCCCAGATGTATCATTTCTCTTGGATTGACCTTACCCACCGCCACCTTGGATATCAATCGTTCAAGGTCACCGATGAGGGTGATCTGCTGGCGAAAGTCCTCAGCAATCTCCGGGTGCAGGGTGAAGAACTCCACCATATTGAGGCGATCCTCTATGGGAGTCAGTTCCTTCAGCGGTAAGATCAGCCAGCGGCGCAATAAGCGTGAGCCCATAGGACTGACGGTCTGGTCGAGCACATCCAATAAGGTGCGGGCATACTCATTGGGTGAATCCAGCAATTCAAGATTGCGAATCGTGAAACGGTCGAGCCAAACATAATGGTCCTCTTCAATACGGGTGAGCCGGGTGATATGATCCGTTTTATCATGCTGGGTTTCGGCCAGATAATGAAAAACCGCACCCGCAGCGACAATGGCTGTATGCATATTCTCCACACCAAACCCTTTCAGAGAGGTTGTACCAAAGTGCTTTAACAGTAATGAATGGGCGAACTCCTGTTTGAAAACCCAATCATCGAAAGTGCTGATATAGGGTTTACTGCCGAATAATTCTATGAATTGCTGTCGCTTGTTTTTCTGGATGATCACCTCGCTGGGACGGAAACTCTGAATCAATTTATCCAGGTATTCCACAGGGCCCTGAGCAAGGTAAAATTCTCCGGTGGAGATGTCGAGGAATGAAATACCGGAAATCTTTTCCTCCAGATGAACTCCGGCCAGAAAGTTATTCTCCTTCTGTTCCAATATCTTATCATGATAAGATACCCCTGGGGTAACCAGTTCCGTCACCCCTCGTTTTACAATGGTTTTCGCGAGTTTAGGGTCTTCAAGCTGATCGCAAATGGCTACCCTCAGACCCGCTTTCACCAGTTTGGGAAGATACAGGTCCAGAGAATGATGTGGAAATCCGGCCAGCTCAATATAGGCTGCGGCACCGTTGGCCCTCCGGGTAAGCACAATGCCCAGGATCCCAGAAGCCCGGATAGCATCATCTCCGAAAGTTTCATAGAAATCACCCACCCTGAATAACAACAAAGCATCCGGATATTTTGCCTTGATGGCATTGTATTGCTTCATCAGGGGCGTTTCGGCTGATTCTTTGTGTTTGGACACGGATCTAGAAATGAAGAATTAAGAGTTAAAAATTATGAATAAAAATTCAAAATTAAGAATGTGTTATTAATTGTTTTGTTTTTGTTGATAAGTTCACATAAAACTATCTTTGTAAAAAGTTGGTGAGTTGGTAAGTAATTCTTAATTCTTAATTCTTAATT
>CAYSAU010000022.1:2999-20973 GCA_964429135.1 uncultured Prolixibacteraceae bacterium
TAATTCTTAATTCTTAATTCTTAATTAAAATGTTTTATGCGTAAACTTTCGATGTCAGCATTAAACCGCCTGACCAAGGAAGAGTTCAAAAATTCAAAAAAAATTCCGGTTATCGTTGTGTTGGACAACATACGTTCCCAGCATAATATCGGAAGCGTGTTCCGCACTTCTGATGCCTTCCGCGCTGAAGCCATTTATTTATGTGGTATCACCGCGACTCCTCCTCACAGGGAAATCCACAAAACAGCCCTTGGCGCCACTGAATCTGTGGAATGGAAATACTTTAATTCAACGGTAGATGCTATAAAAAGTTTGCAGGATAAAGGGTACAGGATAATTGCTGTGGAACAAACAGAGGGATCCCTGCCACTTCAGGAATTTTTTCCTGTGCAAAACCAAAAAATAGCGGTTATCTTCGGAAATGAGATCAACGGGATTGCCGAAGAAGTGTTGACCCTGGCAAATACCTGCCTGGTAATTCCACAGTTTGGCACCAAACATTCCCTTAATATTTCCGTTGCTGTTGGGATTGTGATATGGGATATTTTTTGTAAACTGAAAAGTTCTTATTCCATGTAACCCTTTAAAAAAAAAGCCGTATAACCAAAAAATGAATAAAAATTTGTTTTTTTCTGTCAAATCTTATTAATTTTACCGATCAAATGAAATGTTTTAAAATAAATTACTTAAAATCAACGCCTTATCGCAATTCACTTAAAATTGTTCATTTTGAAAAGCATGATATGTTGAATTCCTATGATTATATACTATATTTGTAAAATCAGTAAACAAAATTATAAACAGAAAAATTCAGTGGTATGAAAAAACTTTTTCCAAACTTGTCGAAGTTCTTAATGGTCATTCTTGTGATGGCAGTGCCAATGATTACATTTGCACAAAACAAAGAAACTGCTAAGAAAGAAGCAGAAAAAACAGAGACAGTCAAAAGTTCAAAGTGTGAAAAGGCATATTCTCACAGTTATTGGGGAATTACCGGTTACGGTGCCTTGAACCAGTTCAATGGCGACCTATCCAAAAATTTAATTTTCAACGACAAATGGACTTTTGGTGCCGGTCTGGCCGTAACCAAACAGTTCACCAGGGTAATCGGTGTCAGGTTCAGGGGAGGTTGGGTACCCCTGCAAAGTGCCGTGGTGAATAAATATGTACCAGAAGCTTCCTCAAAACCAGATGGGAAGATCACCCAAAGTTTCAAATCATGGATGGTTGAAGGCGACCTTGAGGTAACCATAAACTGGGTTAACTGGATCATGGGCTATAAACCGGAAAGATTTTTCTCTTCCTACATCATCGCCGGTATTGGCATGGATCATACACAGGGCGTAAAATATGATGACCAGGGAAATATTATCGCATATCTCGGTTATCCAAGTCACCTGACCAAGGATGCCGGATCCCTCGGAGTTGGGAACAACAGCGGGCTGGGAAAATGGAACCTGGAGTTTAAAGCGGTTGCCGGTATCGGTTTCGACTTTAACCTTAGCAAACATTGGTCTATCAATCCGGAATTCCTCTGGAGATGGAGGGACGGAGATGTACTCGACCTGACCAAAGGCGGCGCCAAACAGGTTATCAACGATATGTACAGCGGCTTCAACCTCGGGCTGACTTACAAATTTGGCTATTCAGGATGCAGTCTCAAAGAAATGGCCAAAAACTATGGCCTCGTGAAATATGAAACCACCCCTGCCGTCCTCACAGAAAAAGGCGATTCAGTTGTATTTACCGTCAGGGGAACTATTCCGCCAAAATACTTCTGCCCCAAAGCAGCCATGTATTTCCAACCTGTCTTAACGTATGCAGGTGGCCAAACCGAGATGCCATGCGTGAAACATTTAATCGGCGAAAAAGTTACCGGAGAAGGAAACATGATCCGTTTTAAAGAAGGCGGCACCTTTACCTATACTTGTGCTTTCCCCTACAAGCCGGAAATGAATACATCCATGCTCTCTGTAGCTCCCGTTATTTACGAAGCCAAGGAAAAAATCCTGCCGAAAAAGGACGAGATCAAAGCCAAGGTTAAATTCATTGAACTGCCTTCACGCGATCTTGCCCCCGGCGTGATCTATACCGACACCCGCGTTCATCATGACGAACTGGCAATCGTGGCCGATCATGGTTACCAGAAAGAAGTGATTGTTTCTGAAACAGGCGTCATCTTTTATAAAAAGAATAAATATGACCTTGACCTGAAATACGGTATCAATAAAACCGATCCTGCAAAAAACAAACTGATTGATCTCACCAACTTCCTGAAACAGGGATGGAAAGTGAAGAGCATTAACATGGATGGTTATGCCTCTCCGGAAGGAGAAGAAACCTTCAATGCCGGTTTGTCTGAAAACCGTGCCAAAACCGGTCAGAAATGGATGATTGACCAGTATAAAGCCTGGGTGAAAGAAGCCAATAAGGATAATAAAGATAAAAAAGCCGTGAAAGCTGCCATTGAAGCTGCAGGCAAAGATGTCAACATGGTTCTTGCCCATCACGGACCCGATTGGAACGGCTTCATGAAAAATGTCCAGGCCAGCAATGTCAAGGATAAAGATAAAATCCTGAACGTGATCAACTCCGCCATTGATCCCGCCAAGAAAGAACAGGAAATCCGCAATATGATCCTGATCTATCCTGAAATTGAAGAAAAAATGCTGCCTCCTCTCCGTCGTTCGGAAATTACTGCCAACCTCTATGAACCTCGTTTGACAGATGAAGAGCTTGCTGCCTATGCGCTTTCCAACCCCGAAAAACTGAAAGTGGAAGAACTGCTCTATGCTGCTACGCTTACCAATAACAATGATACCAAGTTGAAGGTTTATGAAAATGCCGCCAATCAGTACCCCGGTAATTGGAAAGCCCTTAACAATGCTGCCGTAGCAAACATTGAAAAAGGAAACCTGTCCAAAGCTGCTGATTATCTTAACAAGGCCGCTGCCGTTTCTCCAAATAACGGCATCATCGAAAACAACCTTGGTGTGGTAGCCGCTAAACAAAAAAATGCCAAACAAGCCGAAGCCCATTTCCTAAAAGCTGCCCAGCTTGGTGAAAACACCAACTATAACCAGGGAATTTACCAGCTCAGAAAAGGTGAATATGGAAAAGCTGTGAACCTGTTGGGCAACAATAAGTGCAATTATAATCTTGGTCTTGCCCAGCTTGAAGCCGGTAATTACACTGCTGCCGAAGCTACCCTGAAATGTGCTCCTCAAAATCCCGACACCTACTATCTGCTCGCCATCGTTGGAGCTCGTACGAACAATACCAAGATGATGTATGAATACCTGATGAAAGCCTGTGCCGATCCTAAACTCAAAGCAGAAGCCAAAGGCGACAGGGAATTCTATTCTTATGTCAATACCCCTGATTTCCAGAATATAGTGAAATAATTTGTTTGCTGATTGATAAAAAAACCCGGCGCTTCATGGCTGCCGGGTTTTTTTTGTACCCACCCCAAGCCCTCCCTACTGGGCGAAAAGAGTTTGAGGTGGGTTTATCCTGTTCATCCCCACTGGATATTCCTTTAATATCATCCCTTTAACCCACTGATAATCACTTTCCTTTTTGACAAAATCAAGGTTATTGGTATCGATCAACAGAATTCTGAGGTCGGACTGCTGTCGTAAAAAATCAAGGTAGCCCGTTTGTATCTTCTCCAGGTAATCAAATTGAATATTCTGCTCATATACCCGCCCTCGCTTCTGGATATTTTTTTTCAGATTATTCAGGTTCAAATAAAGGTAAACAAGAAGGTCGGGCTTGGGAACAACAGAGCTTACAATATTAAACAACTTGCTGTATAATCCGAATTCGAGCTGCTCCAGGTTACGGCTCGCGAAAATCAGAGATTTGAAAATAAAATAATCCGCAATGGTAAAAGAAGTAAACAAGTCGGGTTTGTTAAAATGATTCTTCAACTGTTGATAACGATCGGCTAAAAATGACAACTCAAGGGGAAAAGCATAACGCACAGCATCCTCATAAAACTTCGGCAAGAAAGAATTCTCTTCAAACTGCTCCAGGATCAGAGAAGCATTCAACTCGGCAGAAATACGGGTGGCAAGAGAGGTCTTTCCTGCGCCAATGTTACCCTCGATTACAATATAATTATACAATCAGGAATTAAGAGTTAGGAATTAAAAAAATTCGCTCATCGCTTATCGCGTATTGCTCATCAAAAATAGTAAAATTAATGTTGCTCACAAAATCGTGACCCTGGAATGGTCGGTGCAACCGGCTAACAATTCTCCGACTGTTTTTTTCAGGATGGGATGCATCATATCCGGGGCGATTTCATTCATGGGTTCCAATGTAAACCTTCTTTCATGAAGCCTGGGATGAGGAACCATCAGACTTTCGGTGAAAATTATCTGATCTCCGAAAAACAGTATATCGATGTCGATGCTTCGGCTGGTATATCGAAGCGCAGGGTCAGGAAATCGGATACGGCCAAGACAGGTTTCTATTTCCAGAACAACCTTCAGCAGTTCCTCTGCACTCAGGATTGTGCTGATCTCCAGCACCTGATTGATAAATGAAATGTCATCTTTAAATCCCCAAGGTTCACTTTCGTATAGGGATGAGGAAAGAAGAATTGGTCCGGCATGTTCGACAATGAATTGCCTGGCCTGAGCGATCAGGTCCATCCTTTCACCCCGGTTGGAACCGAGCAGCAAGAAAACCTTGTTCCTTTTAGAAACACTCATCGGCCATATAGCTTCTTGAGCAGAAAAGATATCTTCTGCCCGTAATCCGGATCAGAAGCCCAGCGTCCGGTCAGATCATATACTGTAAAAACGCTTCCCCTCCTGACATGCTTAATCCGTTTATCTACCAGGGGAGACTTCATGGGCTCCAGGCTGGCATACGCTTTTAGGTGCTGGATATGAGCCCTCACGCCTTCTTCCATGCTCCCGAACCAATCTCCTGCTGAATATGCACTGACCGCGCCCAATCCTGCAAAATTATTCTGAAACCGACTTACCGAACCTCCAAATTTCAAGAAACCAGTCTCCAGACACATCTGGCAAAACGCTACTTCATAATTCACTCCTTCCCTCTCACACTCAATAATATAAGTCCGGATAAGACGGTTTACATAGGCAGTATCCAGGGTATAGTTATGCTCAAGCATAAACAAAACCAAATGAGCCGGTGGCTTCAAGCCTCTGTCCATGATAAAGATAGAAGGCCCCGGAGAATGTGCAGAAACACTCATGGAGTAAAGCAGGGGGATGGAGAAGAAAAATATTTTCAGAATCTTCATGCTATTTTTATGACTTCATGTTATGCCCATACCTGCTGCTGTGACTCCATCTAAAACCCCTCCCTACTGGTAGGGAGGGGTTTGGGGTGGGTACAAGGCCACGCAATGATACATGTTTTCAACGGTTATTACCGGCTGTTCACAGAATTCTTATTCACAGAAAATTGTTGAAAAACTCTTTTTATATATATTTGTCTCAACCTTAAAAAATATTTGCCATGAAACAGTTCTTTAAATTTATGTTCGCCAGTATGCTGGGAACATTTCTTACCCTCCTGATACTATCGTTCATTCTGGTTGGTATCATTGCAGGAATCGTCGCCAGTACCTCCAGCAACCAGGTGGTCATCGAAGATAATACCCTGCTTCAACTAAAACTAAACAACAACATCATGGACCGTGCTCCAAAACTGCCCCTCTTTGCAGGCTTCAATATGCCCGAAAAATACATTGGTTTGAATGACCTCCTTGATAATCTGAAAAAAGCACAAAAAGACGACAACATCAAAGGAATCCTTCTTGATTTGAGTGAAGTTCCAGCGGGGATCACAACTGTTTCCGAGATTCGTGATGGACTGATCGACTTTAAAAAATCCGGAAAATTTATCTGGGCCTACAGTGAGGGTTATACACAGAAATCCTATTACCTAGCCTCCACTGCTGATAAAATATTTCTCAACCCACAGGGAGGCATGCTTTTTAAAGGACTCAATGCTGAAGTCGTTTTTCTGAAAGGTTTACTTGAAAAACTCGATATCAAAATGCAGGTGATCCGTCATGGAAAATTCAAAGCTGCTACGGAGCCTCTCTTCCTGGATAAAATGAGCCCTGAAAACCGTGAACAGATCAGCCGTGTCATTTTCGGTGTCTGGGACAAAATGCTCAATGATATTGCTGAAAGCCGGAGTATCAGTAAACAGGACCTGAACCTCTTCGCCGATAGCCTCAAAATAGAAACTCCTGAAGATGCCCTGAAATTCAAGCTGGTAGATCAACTGGCTTATAAAGATGAACTGATCAAAGAGCTGAAGCAAAAACTCGGCCTGGAAGACAAAGCAAAAATTCGCTATGTCAACCATGAAAATTACACCAAAGTTCAGGATAAGAACAAAATTAAAACAGCTAAGCAAAAAATCGCCATCATCTATGCTCAGGGGTCCATTGCCGGTGGTGAGGGCGATGATCAGAGCATCGGATCCGAACGTATCTCTAAAGCCATCCGGAAAGCCAGGGAAGATGAAAAAGTGAAAGCCATCGTTTTCCGCGTCAACTCAGGGGGAGGCAGCGCCCTTGCTTCCGATGTGATCTGGCGTGAAATCGACCTGGCCCGACAAGTAAAACCAGTTGTTGCTTCCTTCGGCGATGTAGCTGCCAGCGGAGGCTATTACGTGGCCTGCGCCGCAACGAAAATCCTCGCTCCGCCCACATGTATCACAGGCTCTATCGGAGTCTTCGGAGTCATTCCCAATTTCCAGGGACTGTTCAACAAGAAACTCGGCATTACATTCGATAATGCAGGAACGAACAAAAACAGTGATTATATCCCTGTCATGAAACCCCTTTCACCTTTCCAGGCGATGATGTTACAACGCGATGTGGATCATATTTATGATGTTTTTACCACCAAGGTGTCAGAAGGTCGAAAACTGAGCAAATCCCATGTGGACAGCATCGGACAGGGTCGGATTTGGATTGGAAATGACGCGAAAGAAATTGGTCTCGTGGATGATTTCGGCGGGCTTACCAAGGCCATCAGCCTGGCGGCAGAACTTGCTGATATAAAAGATTACCGCTTGGTTTCACTCCCCGAACAAAAGGATCCTTTACAGCAGATTATCGATGAGATCATGGGGAACTCCCCTTCCTCAAGGCTACAACAGCTTCTTGGTGAAGATTATCAACTTTACCATTACCTGAAAGAAATCAGAGATATGAAAGGCGTACAGGCAAGAACCCTTCTGGAATTGGATATTCGATAGGCGATAGGCGATAAGCGATAGGCGATAGGCGATAGGCGATTATTGCTTATCGCATAGGGTATTTCTTGAATATTTCCTCACTTTTCATGAGGATGTCAATATACTGGGCACGTTTGTAAGCAAAGGGTTCTTTCATGTGTTTGCGGGAAAGCTTGCCTTTGAACTGGTTTATGGTTTCATAATGCTTGCCTTCCATCCAGTCATCCAGCTCTTTCAGCATATGACCAATCTGCCCAATGCCGTTTTTATACAGTGCACTCACTACCTGAACACAATCGGCTCCGGCAAGGATCATCTTGGCTATGTCCTTCCCGGTGAAAATGCCAGTGTTGGCACAAAGTGAACCCCGGATTTCTTCATGCAATAACCCAATATACCTTATGGATAAACGGCTATCATCTTCATGACTTAAATGATAGGGATAATGATGCGCTTCGCTGTCCACATCAATATCGGGCTGAAAAAGGCGGTTAAAGAGTACAAATCCGTCCGCTCCGGCATAATACATCTGCTGAACAACCATCAGTACATTGGTATAAAACGGACTCAACTTGACACTGAGCGGGATCTTCACCTGCTTCTTGACTTCTGTGAGCACATCGAGTTGCTCATTGATAATGGTTTTTCCTTCTTTTTTAAAGTCGCCCGGCATGGCGTAAAAGTTCAGCTCGAGGGCATTTATTCCCGTGTTTTCCAGTTGTTTCGCCCATTCCACCCATGTTTCTTCCAGATTGCAATTAAGGCTGGCGATCACCGGAATGTTCACGGCATTCACCACTTTTTTGAGGTGACTGATATATTCCCTTGGACCTGCATGTTCCATGTCGGGAAACAGCTTGATCATCTCAGCATGACGTTCATTGTACTGGTTCAGCTCTTCATTGAGCTGCAAATGCTCTAACTCAATCTGTTCCTCAAAAAGCGTTTTGTATACAATAGCAGAAGCGCCTGCTTCCTCCATCCTTTTGATGTTGTCTGTATCCTTTACTAGGTTGCTTGCTCCGACAATCAGGGGATTCTTTAAATGAAGCCCCAAATACTTGGTTGACAAATTAGCCATAGTTGGTTTTGTTAAAAGTGACCAACAAATATACAGAAATATGCTGAAGATAAGATAGGCGCCTATCGCCTATCGCATATCGCCTATCGCATATCGCATATCGCCTATCGCCTATCGCCCATCGCTTATTTCCCATAATTCATACCTGCCAGCCGCTTGTAATGATCGTAACGCCATTTAGCATTGGATTCTGCAGCTTTGAAAAGTTCTTCGGCTTCTTCCGGGAACATTTTTTTCAGAGAAGTATATCGTACTTCCCCGTTTAAGAATTCCTGGAATTTACTCCAATCCGGTTCTTTTGAATCGAGTGTGAAAGGATTTTCACCGGCATCTCCTTTGACCGGATTATACCGGTATAACTGCCAGTATCCTGAAGTCACGGCTTTCTCCATTTCCTCTTCCGACTTACCCATACCGTTGCGAAGTCCGTGGTTAATACAAGGGGCATACGCAATGATCAGGGAGGGTCCTGAGTAGGCTTCGGCTTCCTTCACAGCCCGGAACAATTGACTGTTGTTGGCGCCCATGGAAACCTGAGAAACATACACATAACCATAAGTCATGGCCATGGCGCCCAGGTCTTTTTTCCTGACTTTTTTTCCGGAAGCGGCAAATTTTGCTACTGCACCGATTGGGGTTGATTTCGATGACTGGCCTCCTGTATTCGAGTAAACCTCAGTATCAAGAACCAGAATGTTAATATCTTCCCCGGAAGCAATCACATGATCCAATCCTCCATATCCGATATCATAAGCCCAGCCGTCACCTCCAATAATCCATATCGATTTCTTAATCAGGTATTGACGAAGATTGAGGATATCCATGGCCAAAGGATGCTTTTCTTGTTGAAGCAAAGGGATCAGTCTGGCGGTCGCTTTTTCGGATGACTCCGCATTATACATGGCTGAAATCCATTCTTTCATCCCTTCAAGGGTGTCAGCACCCATCATGTTTTCCTTGATGGCTGCCTGCATTTTCTCCGCCATGCGTTTACGTAACTTAGCAATCCCGACAGCCATCCCATATCCATATTCAGCATTATCTTCAAAAAGGGAGTTGGCCCAGGCTGGCCCCCTGCCTTCTGAATTGGCACGATAGGGCGTAAAAGGCGCGGTACCACCGTAAATAGAAGAGCAACCGGTAGCGTTTGCAATCATCATACGTTCCCCGAAAAGCTGGGTAAGTAATTTTATATAGGGCGTTTCTCCACAACCGGCACAGGCGCCAGAAAATTCAAAGAGTGGTTGAGCAAATTGGCTGTTCTTAAACGTCTTGAACCTATCGATGGTATCGGTTTTATAAGATACTCTGGTGGTCAGATAATCCCAGTTCTTCATTTCTCCGAGTTGGGATCCCAGATCGCGGAATTCAAGTGCCTTGGTTTTGGCAGGACAAACATCCAGGCAATTTCCGCAACCGGTACAATCGAGCGTACTCACCTGAATACGGAATTCCAAACCGGCAAGTTCTTTTCCAACTGCTTTCAGTGTGGACATACCTTCAGGGGCAGCAGCCTTTTCGCTTTCATTCAGAAGGAAGGGTCGGATTGCAGCATGCGGACATACAAAGGCGCATTGATTGCACTGGATACAGTTAGCCGGGATCCATTCTGGTACGTTGACAGCAATTCCACGCTTCTCAAGCTGGGTCATGCCATGAGGGAAAGTTCCGTCTTCCCGGCCGATGAATGCACTGACGGGGATGTCATCGCCGTTCATGGCGCTCACCGGATTAAAAATCTGACGGACAAAAGTATCCTTACTTTCATCCGTAGGTGGCTTCAACCCGAGTTTTGACCATTCGGCGGGAACTTCAACCTGAGTGAGTTCCCCTCCGCGATCAATGGCCGCAAAATTCATCGTCACAATGTCCTCTCCCTTACGGCCATATGTTTTTTGAATGGCTTTCTTCATTTCCTTGACCGCATTTTCATAAGGAATTACCTTGGCCACCTTGAAAAAAGCACTCTGCATGATCGAATTGGTGCGGTTTCCAAGACCGATTTCATCGGCTATTTTGGTAGCATCAATGATGTAAAAATTGATCCGGTGATCAGCCATGTATTTCTTCATAGAATCGGGCAGACGGCGTTTGGTTTCTTCGGCATCCCAAATGGAGTTAAGCAGGAAGGTGCCACCGTCTTTCAATCCTTTCAGCATATCGTATTTTTCCAGATAGGCTGGAACATGACAGGCAACAAAATCGGGAGTAATCACCAGATAAGGTGAACGGATGGGAGTATCACCAAACCGCAGATGGGATACGGTAATTCCTCCGGATTTCTTGGAGTCATAGGCAAAATATGCCTGGGCATATTTATCTGTATTGTCACCGATGATCTTGATGGAGTTCTTGTTGGCACCAACGGTACCATCCGAACCTATGCCATAAAACTTGGCCGAATAGGTTCCTTTGGGTGCAATGTCAAGCTCAGGTATCAAGGGAAGAGACCGGAAGGTGACATCATCAATGATTCCTACCGTAAAGTGATTCTTGGGTTCAGCGGTTTTTAAATTGTTAAATACGGAAATTATCTGGGAAGGAGTGGTGTCTTTGGAACTCAATCCGTAACGTCCGGCAATGATCATGGGGCGATCACCCTTATCATAGAACATATCGCGTACATCGAGATATAAAGGATCTCCGTTAGCGCCCGGCTCTTTGGTACGATCAATGACGCAGATGCGTTTTACACTTTTCGGCAATACCTTGAAGAAATACTTCTCTGAGAAAGGACGATAGAGATGAACCGAGATCAATCCCACCTTCTCCCCTTTGGCTATCAGGTAATCTATGACTTCCTTGGTGGTATCGGTGATAGAACCCATGGCCACAATAATATTTTCTGCTTCCGGATGACCATAAAACATGAATGGATGATAAACCCTGCCGCTTAGTTTCGTAATTTCCTGCATATATGCATCCACGATATCGGCGACTGGCTCATAGAATCTATTTACAGCTTCCTTAGCCTGAAAGAAAATATCCGGATTCTGTGCAGTACCCCGGGTTACCGGATGTTCCGGATTCAAAGCGCGTTCACGGAATTCCTGTAGCGCTTTGTAATCCAAAAGTCCTTTCATATCTTCATTGTCATAATACTCAATCTTCTGGATTTCATGAGAGGTGCGGAAACCATCAAAGAAATGAAGAAAAGGAATCCTTGATTTGATGGATGAAAGGTGAGCAACACCAGCAAGATCCATAACTTCCTGAACAGAACCGGAAGCCAGTAATGCAAAACCGGTCTGGCGGGTGGCATAAACATCACCATGGTCGCCGAAAATCGAAAGCGCATGAGCAGCCACAGTACGGGCACTGACATGAAATACTGCTGGCAATAATTCACCCGCCAGCTTGTACATGTTGGGAATCATCAGCAACAACCCCTGGGAAGCCGTGAAAGTAGTGGTTAAAGCTCCGGATTGCAAGGATCCGTGAAGCGCACCGGCAGCCCCGGCTTCACTCTGCATTTCCACCACCTTGACTTCATCACCGAAAATATTTTTACGGCCATGGGCAGCCCATTCATCCACGTTTTCTGCCATATTTGAAGAAGGAGTGATGGGATAAATGGCAGCCACTTCACTGAACATATACGCCATATGCGCAGCAGCCTGGTTCCCATCGCAAGATAAGAATTTTTTTACTTTAGTCATAATATATTGAATTTTAAGAATTTATCATCGACATTGTGAATCTTCTAACAAGTTGCAAAAGTAATAAATTTTAATGGAAGAAGGAATGTTTTATGGGAAAAAGACCTTTTCCTATCTTTGCCCCATGATCTTTCCTGACAGTTTCGAACAAAAACTCGGATTCGACAGCATCCGGCAAATCCTCCTCCATCATTGCCTCAGCCCCCTGGGGAAACAAAGGGTGGATAAGATCAGCTTTTCCACCGATGCTGAAACCATTCATCATCAGTTGTCCCTCACCGCCGAGATGAAAAAGATTCTGGAATTTGCAGAGAATTTTCCAGCCCAGGATTATTACGACATGATTCCTCTTCTGCTTCATTTACGGATTGAAGGAAGCTACCCGGAAACCGAACAGCTTTCCGAATTAAAACTCTCCCTTAACGCGATCACGCGATTGCTAAATTTCTTTGAAAAAAACAAGGAGGAATACCCGAAACTATTTCAATTAGGAATTAGGAATGAGGAATTAGGAATTAATGAGGAATTAGGAATTAATGAAGAATTAAGAATTAATTTATTTCAGTCGGTGGCGTATAGGATTGCGCAGATCGTGGATGAGCGTTCGCAGATCAGGGATACAGCTTCACCTGCATTGCTGAAACTCAGGAAAGAAAAAGCATCCAAGCTTGTTTCCGTGGAAAAAAAAGTGGTTCAAAGCTTTAAACTGGCAAGGAAAAACGGCTGGACCCCCGAAGATGCGGAAATCACCATTCGCAACGGCCGGATGGTGATTCCCCTCACGGCTGCCAACAAACGAAAAATCCCGGGATTCCTGCATGATGAGTCCGCTACCGGACTAACAGCTTATATTGAGCCTGCAGAAATATTTGAAACCAATAACGAAATCCGTGAAATCGGATATGCCGAACAACGTGAGATCACCCGTATCCTCATTGAACTGGCCAATTTCATCCGCCCCGATATCGACCCCCTCATTAGAGCTTACCTTTTCCTGGGTGAAATCGACTTTATCCAGGCAAAAGCCCGATTTGCCATGGAGACCGGGGGGAATATGACGATAGGCGATAGGCGATATGCGATAGGCGATAGGCGATATGCGATAGGCGATAGGCGATATGCGATAGGCGATGACTCCTGCTTTTCCGGCAGGCAAAATTCATCATTTTCCTGGAGAGGTGCCATCCATCCCCTGCTGTTCCTTTCCCATAAAAAACTGGGCAAAAGCGTGGTTCCTCTGGACATCAGCCTCGACCAGAACCATCGCATACTGGTCATTTCCGGTCCCAATGCCGGGGGAAAATCAGTTTGCCTGAAGACCGTCGGACTGGTTCAATACATGTATCAATGCGGCTTACTACCGCCGGTAAAAGAAGATTCCGAATTCTGCATTTTCAGGAAGATTTTTATCGATATCGGGGATGAACAATCCATAGATAACGACCTGAGTACTTACACCTCCAAACTTTACAATCTGAAGTACTTCATCGAAAACCTCAATAATCAATCTCTCTTCCTCATCGATGAACTGGGCACTGGAACTGATCCAAGCCTGGGTGGCGCCATCGCCGAAGCCAGCCTCGAAAAACTGAACGCCCTGAAGAGTTTTGGCATCGTTACTACGCATTATTCCAACCTGAAATTACTGGCCGGAAAGGAAGAAGGTATCCTCAATGGCGCCATGCTCTTCGACCTAAAAAACCTGAAGCCCCTTTATCAACTGAAAATCGGAAAACCCGGCTCCTCCTTTGCCTTTGAAATCGCCAGTGAAATCGGATTCCCCCGGGAAGTACTTGATAATGCCCAGTCCAAAACCGGAAGAAGCCAACTTGACTTCGACCGCGAACTTCAAAACCTGGAAGTGGAAAAGGAAGCGCTGGACAAGCAATCCACTGAACTTAGCGTGGCCGATAAATTCCTCTCAGAAGTCATTGCCAAATACGAAAAACTCTCTGCAGAACTGGAAGCAAAAAAGAAAGAAATCCTTGAAACTGCCAGGGAAGAAGCCCGGGAACTCCTGGCTAATTCCAACAAAATAATTGAAAAAACCATCAAGGAAATTCGAGAAGCTCAAGCAGAAAAGGGCAGGACGAAAGAGGTACGGGCTGAGTTAACAGAATTGAAGGACAAGTTGATAGGCGATCAGCGATATGCGATAGGCGATAGGCGATCAGTGAAAAAATCAAAAATAATTCCTCATTCCTCATTCCTAATTCCTAATTCAACTGCAAATCCTTATCAGGGCTATATCGATGATCTACACACCAAACTGCTGAACTTTGAGCTCACCCTTGATCTCAGGGGCAAGAGAGCGGATGAGGCACTGGCCTTGTTGCAAAAATACATCGATGATGCCACTCTCCTTTCCCTGAATGAAGTCCGTATCCTGCATGGCAAGGGAAACGGAGTGCTGAGGCAGCTTACCCGTGATTATCTCCGCTCCCGGAAGGAAATACGCTCAGTCAGGGATGAAGCCTTAGAAAGAGGAGGCGCAGGAGTGACCCTGGTGTCATTTTAACATTTTTTATGAATTTTCTTATCTATTGAGGAAGATCAAATTATTTTAGCTGAATGCTATTTTATTCGTCTAAATAACAATAATTTAACCTATTAAAATGCGGTCTAAATCCAACTATCAACATCCAGCATCCAGCATCATTTTCTCTTCTATGATAAGGGCTTCCTTGTCCCCGGAAGTTTTGAGTTGTTAATTAAAAAACTGAATTGTACCTTTGCACCCTTTGCGAAAAAAAACCAATCCATGAGTTTGAGAGCAAAAACCACAGAACTGAAAAAACGTATGCAGGTTGCTTTCCAGGGCGGCGGTGAGCAGGCGCTGGAAAAGCAGAAAGCATCCGGAAAAATGACAGCAAGGGAAAGAATATTAGCCTTGCTCGATCCCGATTCTTTTCATGAATATGACTTATTTGTCAAACATGCCGGACAGGATTTCGACATGGATAAAAAATACCTTCCCGGCGACGGAGTCATCACCGGGACAGGTTCCATCAATGGCTGGCCCATTTGTATTTTTGCTCAGGATTTCACCGTTGCCGGGGGTTCCCTGGGATATATGCATGCCAAGAAGATCGCCAAGATCATGGATCATGCCATGAAAATGAAAGTGCCTCTGATCGGGATCAACGATTCCGGTGGCGCCCGTATCCAGGAAGGGGTGAACTCCCTGGCAGGATATGGAGAAATTTTCTACCGTAATACCCAGGCCTCGGGCGTGATCCCTCAGATCAGCGTTATCCTTGGACCCTGTGCCGGGGGCGCTGTCTATTCACCTGCCCTCACTGATTTCGTGTTCGTGGTTAAAAATATCTCTAAAATGTTTATCACCGGACCGGAAGTGATCAAGACTGTGCTGGGGGAAGAAATATCCATGGAAGATCTCGGAGGCGCCCGTGTTCATGCTGAAATAACCGGTAATGCCCATTTCTATGCCGAAAGCGAAACCGAATGTTTCGACCAGATCAAACGACTGGTAAGCTATATTCCCTGGAATAATGAAAAGAAAGCCGAAACTTTCCCGAAAAAAGCACCAAAAACCCGTCAGTTTAAGCTCGATTCCATTTTCCCCACCAATCCCATGCAACCCTACGATGTCCGCGATATCATTAAAGCTTTATCCGATGATTCCGACTTCTTCGAAATCCATGAGATGTGGGCAGCCAATATCGTGGTTGGTTTCGGAAGGCTCGATGGCCAAACGATAGGTTTCGTAGCCAACCAGCCCATGGTCCTGGCCGGTGTGCTGGATGTCGATTCCAGTGATAAAGCCGCGCGCTTTATCCGTTTTTGCGATGCCTTTAATATCCCATTGGTCACCCTCGTTGATCTACCGGGTTACCTGCCCGGTGTGGACCAGGAACATGCAGGCGTGATCCGTCACGGGGCAAAAGTGCTTTATGCTTACAGCGAAGCAACGGTGCCCAAACTTACCGTGATCCTGCGTAAAGCTTATGGAGGAGGATACATCGCCATGTGCTCCCACCACCTCAGGGCCGACTTCGTCTTCGCCTGGCCTACGGCCGAAATCGCTGTGATGGGACCGGAAGGAGCTGCTAACATCATCTTCCGGAATGAGATCAAAGCCAGCGACAATCCTGAAGAAACCCGCAAACGACTGATCGAAGAATACCGCCAGAAATTTGCCAACCCCTATGTGGCCGCCGCATACGGCTATGTAGATGCCGTGATAGAACCCGGTGAAACCCGTAACTTCCTGACCCACTCACTCGCTCTGGCACAGAGCAAACGAGAAAATCCGCCAAAAAAGAAACATGGGATACCACCATTTTAATTAGGAATTAAGAATTAGGAATTAGGAGTTTTTATTCACCAACTCGCCAACTTTACATTATGGTCGAAAACATAGAATTCACTGATTTTCCTTATGAAGAGGTAACCTACCGGACAAGCCTGACCAGGAAATTTGCTACCCGTAAACCTTACACCCCTCCCAATCCAAAGAAGGTCACGGCGTTTATTCCCGGTACCATTATGAAAATATTTGTGAAAGAAAATCATAAGGTGAAAAAAGGAGATGAACTTCTGGTTCTCCAGGCTATGAAGATGAACAATCACCTTCTCTCCCCCATCAACGGTACCGTAAAAAAGATCTATGTAAAACAAGGCGAAACGGTGCCCAAGAACACCCTGCTGGTCGAACTTAAATAGCGATAAGCGATGGGCGATAGGCGATAGGCGATGGGCGATAGGCGATAAGCGATAGGCGATGGGCGATAGGCGATGGGCGATAGGCGATGGGCGATAGGCGATAGGCGATCTGCGATAGGCGATGGGAGATAAATATTTGGAAATTAGTGGATATCTTGATTGTGTTGTTTTTTTACAGTAAGAATAAACAGATAAAGCATCCGGCTTAATTTGTCCAGTTTATCTTTCAAATCATTATATTGGTCCTGATTTTTCAACGATTTAGTTATAAATAATGTATCCAGATGGTCTGTTGACTCATCGACTGATCCTTTTGCAATAGTGAGAAAGTGGATAAATTCTTGTTTGTAGGCCCTCCGACCATATCCTTCCACGATATTTGCCCTAACTGATTTTATTGAACGACGGATTTGCGAACCTACTTCAAACATTTCAAATTTTGGCAAGTCTTTAATCGTCATTTCATGAATCCTGACAGATAATTCATCTGCCAGCTTCCATATTTCCATTGATTTATATGTCATACCTTTTTTCTGCTTAATCAGCAAAAACTAAAAAGGTAATATGCTAAAATAAAAAAACATATCGCATATCGCCTATCGCCTATCGCAGATCCCCTATCGCATATCGCCTATCGCCTATCGCCTATCGCCCATCGCCTATCGCAATTCGTTAATGAAAGTCAGCACTTCCTCCCGTCCCAGTTTTGTCTCGGCTGAAGTTAGTATGATACGTGGCAGTTCTTCCCAGCTTTCTGACAAAGATTTTTGATAATCTTTCAGGTTTTTTGAGCATTGAGTTTTGGAGAGCTTATCGGTCTTGGTGAACAGGATCAGGAAAGGAATTTCATGATCGCCCAGCCAACTCATAAATTCCAGGTCAATCTTTTGTGCCGGAAGCCGGGAATCGATCAGTAAAAACGTACAGACCAAATTTTCCCGTTTATCCAGGTAGGTTTTAATCATCCCTTCAAACTTCTCTCTTTCTTTCTTAGATAGCCTGGCAAAGCCAAAGCCGGGAAGGTCGACCAGTCCCCACCCCCCTCCCCCCTCCCCCAAGGGGGAGCCCGAAACCTTAAAGAAGTTGATCAGCCTGGTTTTTCCGGGGGTGCCGGACACCTTGGCCAGTCCTTTATGATCCGCCAGCATGTTGATCAGGGATGATTTTCCTACATTCGACCGCCCGATGAAGGCGAATTCCGGAATATCTCCTTTCGGACAGGATTTGAGATCGGGAGCAGAGCAGATAAATTCTATTTTCTCTAATTTCATTATCTTTGTATCTTATTCAAAGATATGCAAATTATTCT
>CAYSAU010000023.1:0-19530 GCA_964429135.1 uncultured Prolixibacteraceae bacterium
TGGCGGATTCAAACTGTATAAAAACAGAAAAAAAGAAAACGAAGAAGAAGCAACGGCCTGACAAAGTAACTATCGCCTATCGCCTATCGCCTATCGCAGATGGCTTCCCAAGGAATTCTTTCACCAGGTTGGTCATTTCCTCTCTGGCAAGGGGTTTGGCAAGATAGGCATGATAGCCGCTTGAAAGGATGTATTCCCGGTCGTTGGGCAGGGCATAAGCAGTCTGGGCAATGGCAGGCAGTTCACGATAAATTTCAAAACGTTTGCGGATCTCCTGCAACAGTTTTACTCCGTTCCAGGGGTAAGGAATATTGATGTCAAAAAGGAAGAGATCAAAAGTGCGGCCTTCTGCCAGCCATTTTTCCAGGATCTCCAGGGTGGCATCACCATGTTCTACCACGTTAGTATTGCAAAAACTCCTAAGCCATATTTGAAGAATGCTGGCTGTGGCCGGATCATCTTCCAGGATCAGTACTTCGGGCAGCCTGGGGGTATGGTGAACAGGGGTTATCGCTTCCATGACGGGAAATAGAGCGTAAAGATAGCACAGATCAGCGTATAATTAACCTAACGGTTAAAAAAATTTTTTTATTGCTTCTCTTTTATTGCCCTGAGCTGTTCTTCGCTTAGTCCCTGAGCTTCAAGTCCAGAGGCTTTACAACTGAACCATATACTTGCCGACTTGGCCAGGATATCCAATAGGTCGAAGGCCTCAGCAACGGAAGTTCCGATGGCCAGACAACCATGCTTTTCCCATATCACCACCTTATGGGTTTCAAACTTTTCCCGGGTTAAGGCTGCTATTTCCTTGCTTCCGGGTATGGCAAACGGAATAAAGCCCACCCCTTCGGGAATAAATAACCCTGTTTCGGGGTGCATTCTCCTCAGCATGTGGTTGATGGCCTCCTCTTCCGTGAACTTCGCGATATGGGTCAGGGCAATCAGTTCTGTAACATGAGCATGCAACAGCACTTTTTCAGGCGCATTTTTCTTCATCAGCATCTGATGTACCTCCAGGTGGGTGGCTAATTCCGAGCTGGGCTTCAGTCGGCCATTGTCGTCTGAAAGCACTGCTGCCTGTCCATCTGTATTGAGGGCCAAAACACAAACATGTTTTTCGGGATTTATGGCTAACTCGCGCATTCTGCAACCACTTGCTGACACCAATAACAATTGTTTCTCCAATCCGCCGGCCTGGTCATTCACCAACTTCCTCTCTCTCCAACCCGCCATCTCAGTAACGTTCACCGATATGTTCCCTGCATTCCGTTCTGCCCATCCGCGTTCCCAGAGATATCCGGCCACTTCGGCCATTTCCTGAAGCGCTGTCTTGACCAGAGGTTGTGTTAAAATCGATTGTTTCATGATGCTGTTGTTAGATTAAATGATGCAGGATCGCCTATCGCCTATCGCATACCGCCTATCGTTTTTTTCTGAAAAATGCTTTCAAAATCTCTCCGCATTCCTGTTCCAGAATTCCTGAGTTGACTTCTGTTTTCGGATGCAGCAAAGGGTGATCAACAAGCCTGTATCCTCTTTTTTCATCCCCTGCGCCGAAAACAATCCTGCCGACATGTGTCCAGAAAGCCGCTCCTGCACACATCACACAGGGTTCCAGGGTTACGAACAGTGTGCATTCAGTAAGGTATTTTCCACCCAGATGGTCGGCGGCTGCCGTAAACGCCTGCATTTCCGCATGGGCCGTCACATCATTGAGGGTCTCGGTAAGATTATGCGCCCTGGCTACTATTCTATGGTCGCATACAACCACTGCTCCAACCGGTACTTCATCTTTTTCAAAGGCCTTCCTGGCTTCATTCAGGGCTTCATTCATAAAATATTCATCAGAAAACAAGGTATAAGACATCATCAGCGAGGCATTAATGAATCAAATTTACGAATTTTTCGAAAGGCGATGGGCGGTCATATATTGCTTTTCAAGTCTTCCAGTTCCCATGCATCGCGGAGGTGATAGGGGCCAATCCGGGTACGGCAAAGGGCGCTGAGGTGCGCTCCGCAGCCAAGCAATTCTCCCAGGTCGCGGGCTATAGCCCGGATATAAGTGCCCTTGCTGCAGATGATACGGAAATCCAGTTCCGGCAGCCGTATGGCCGTGATCTCAAAGGCCGGGATATGGATCAGCCTCGGGCTGATCTCCACCTCCTGATCCTGACGGGCATATTCATAGGCTCTTTTCCCTTCAATCTTGCGCGCGGAATAGACCGGCGGGATTTGAAGATAAGTTCCGCTGAGTGCTGTTACCGCATTCCCGAGCTTTTCTTCAGAAAAATTATCGAGGTCGAAGGTTTTGTCCACCGCTGTTTCCAGATCGTAAGAAGGAGTCGTGGCGCCCAGGGTAAAAGTGCCGGTATATTCTTTTTCCTGAGCCTGAAATTCATCAATTCTCTTGGTAAACTTCCCGGTACAAAGGATCAGCAAACCCGTAGCCAGAGGATCGAGGGTCCCGGCATGACCGATTTTGATCTTTTTTATTCCCAGCCTTAAACGGAGAAATCCCCTTATATTGTTTACCACATCAAAGGATGTCCAGCGGTAAGGTTTGTTAATCAGCAGGATTTCACCTGTTTCAAATTGAAACGGCATCAGAGTATGTTTAGGCTTTTTCCGCTCAGGATGAGAACGATCAGGATCACACCTATCGCGATGCGGTAATATCCGAACATCTTGAACCCGTAACGGGTCAGAAAGGCAATGAAGGATTTGATGGCAACCATGGCCACGATGAAGGAAACCAGGTTCCCGATCAGCAGGATATTGATGTTTTCGACCGTAATGACTTTGTAATTCTCATATAATTTGAAGGCAGAGGCCGCGAACATGGTGGGCACCGCCAGGAAAAAAGAGAACTCGGCAGCATGCTTACGGCTGAGTTTCTGGCTCATCCCCCCGATGATGGTGGCCGCAGAACGGCTAACACCGGGAATTACGGAGATGATCTGGAAAAGACCGATCACGAATGATTTTTTATAAGTCAGCTTCGTGTTTTCGTTTTCCGGTTTATCAAACCAGCGGTCCACGAAAATCAATAAGACCCCTCCGACCAGCAGGGCAATGGCAACGATAAGCACGCTGCCCAGCATGCTGTCGATTTGTTTTTCAAGTAAAAACGCAATAATCAGCGGGAGACAAGCCACGAAAAGCTTGAAGTAAAAATCCCAGGTTTGAAAAAAACGTTTCCAGTAAAGCACGATGACCGACAGTATGGCGCCAAACTGTATGTTCACGGTAAAGGCTTTGACAAATTCGGTGCTTGGAATTCCCAGCAAGCTTTGGGTGATGATCATGTGTCCGGTGGAAGAAATGGGGAGGAATTCGGTGATCCCCTCCACGATGGCAATGATAATGGCCTGGAAAATGGTCATTACTCTTTAGGTTTTTTCATGATGGCAAAGATTTCCACCGCATACCCGGCAAGGATCAGGATGGGGGCCAGCGTGATCCTTCGAAAACTGAAAATCTCAGGGTTGAAGACCGTGGGATCCTCGGAACCTCCGCCTATCATCAGAAGAAAACCCACAACAATCAAGGCCAGCCCGATGAGCATAAGGCGGTAGTTTTCTTTTCCAAAAGCAAATTCGCCGGTTTTGACAGGTTCAGGGACAGAAGCAGGTTTGATATTTTTTTTCTTTTCCATAAAAGGCTAAGTTTAAGGCACAAAACTACGGATAATTTTAAACATACAAGAGATCGGTCTTGATTCGCAGATACTTCCTGACAGCAAACCAGGTATAAACCCAGGAAAGACCGATGCCCATGAAAATGATCAGGGCGGTCAACACCAGCAGCATGGTCAGATCCTGAAGTTCGAGCAGCTCGGGAAGCTGTTCGATGCCGAAATAAGTTACCACCATCAGCATCCCGATGGCAAAAAAAGCGCTGATACAACCATGGAGAATGGCTCTGTATAAAAAAGGTTTGCGGATAAATCCTTCGGTGGCGCCGACCAGTTGCATACTTCGGATCAGGAAACGCTTGGAATAAACAGACAGCCGGATGGTGTTGTTGATCAGTACCATGGCGATGAACAGAAGAATCGCGCTGAATCCCAATAAAATAAGGCTGATTTTTTCGAGGTTCTTATTGATGGAATCCACCAGGGAACGCTGATAAAACACTTCCTTGATCTCGGGGTTGGTCAGCAACCGCTGTTCAATCCTTCTTAAACTGTCGCTGTTGGCATAAGGCGCTTTCAGCCTCAGCTCAATGGCAGGTAAAAGAGGATTATACCCCAGAAAACCGATGAAATCTTCTCCCAGTTCATCCTGAAGCCTCTCCGCTGCCCTGTCGCGGGGAATATATTCCGATGACTTTACATAATACGTATGGTCGAGTTTCTTTTTTAAGGCCATGATCCCCGATTCTTTCACCCCATCGCGTATCATGATGGAATACCCAATGTTCTCTTTCACATATTCCGAAAGTTTACCGGCATGCAAAATGATCATGCCCAGTAACCCGATCAGGAATAACACCAGGGTGATGCTGATGATCGTGGTGACATAAGAGGTGGCAATCCTTCGCTGGTAATAACTTTCTTCCCCCTGTAGCATGATATAAAATTACGGCTTAAAATTACGGAAATTTTACTTCTCCTGAACCATCATCCCTTTTTGCGTTTTTTTTCCAAGCGGCGGATCTCTTTCTGGGTCTTTGTTTCAAAGCCCGCCGTGGATTTTATCCCACTGAGGGTGCTTTTCCAGATGAAATTGAAAAACCCCTTACTTTTATCCCTGTCATAACAAATGATACCCTGCCGGAACTTCCCTTCATCGTTGGGGTTTCTACCCGGGATGATCCAATTGATCACATAACTTTCCAACATATTTTGTATGATGTATAAAAAATCTTCACGGGTAGGCTCCAGGCGGAGGGAAAGATGGCTGTACCATAAATTCAGCTTCCCCTTAGAAAGGCTATCGTTTCCCCTGAAAAATTCGATTGCTGTGCTGTCGGCTGTACCGCTGACAATGCTTACCGGCATGAGTTTCGAAAGCATGGGATTGATCTCCCGGAGATCAAGACGTCCCATCCTGGCCTGAAAGGTGAAGGAATCCCTTGGATTTTCAAGCTGAAAATGAAAGCGGGCCTCCACTTTGCCTTTACCCATAAGCCTGGAAACCGATTGTACTTCCAGGGTTTGGTGTTTTCCGGGCCTGTTGGTAACATGATTCAGAGTAAATGCCAGGCTGTCGAAAAATATCCGTCCGGGTTCATCTCCGGTTTGTTCTTCATATTGGGCAAATCCATTGGTCGCCCTGAGGGTGTCAATAAAAACCGGGAACCTGATCCGCCTTAGAGCGGCTACGGGCATGGGTGGCCTCTGCCAGGCCGGAAAAACCTCCCTTTTATCGCGGTAGGCACTGAAACTGAAACCGGGAACGCGGATAAGCCCTGCAGAGATAACAGAATCGTTAAAAAACCTATGGAAATCTATCCGCTCAATGTTGATTTCCGGAATGCTGATTTCCATACGATCGGTCTGATGCCCTGTTTTCTTTGAAAATTCCTGCCTTGAATACCTGGGGACAAGGAGCAGAGAATCTATCCTGGCGCTTTTATCCCTGGTTGACAGTTGAAAGCGATTAAAGGAAAATTCATACAGGCTGTCGGGTGAAAGCCAGGAAAATCCTTTGGCAGAAACCGTGATGTCACCGGCATTGAAAAGGGGAGGTTGAGGCAAATTGTCCCTGCTTGTCGAATCCACGATAAAATCGCTGATGCGGACAAAAGCTTCTTTCAGCCGGTAAACCGAAACCGTATCACTCCGGTGAACCCTGAGCCCGATGTCGGCGTTGGAAAGCAGCACAGATGAGATCTTCAGGTTTTTCATCAGCAGGGGAAGATGAATTCCTCCGGAAGATTTTTTCACCGCTTTCATTTCAACGAAAACCGAAGGTTCAATGGCTTCAATTTTTCCTACGATCCATTCCTTGTCGAAAATGGCTTTGTCAAAATAAAAGCCTGAGAGATTCAGCCTGGGAATATTGGCGGTAAACTTCATGTTTTGAGGGGATGAGGGATCAAATGCCTCCAGCGGAATGAGCTTTAGGCCTTCTGCCGTTATGCTCACGGGGTAGGAATGCACTTTTAAGCTGGCACATTCAAGGGCATACGCGCTGTCGGCAACGACCGCATGAAAGGGAAAAACCGAAAGCTGAAGCGAGTCGAAGCGGATAAGGCCATCCCCGCCTTTGGTTGATGGGATCTGTACCCTTGCCCCCAGCACGCTGAAGTCAATGTCCTTGAGTGAGAAATAACTGGATTTTCTGTCCTCATACCCATCATAGGAAAAAGCTCCTTTCCTGACCTTCAGGCTGGCAATCTCAAACCGGTGAATCTCGTCGCTTTGTTTTTTGAATACCGGCCCGACCACGGGGGGATAATCCGAAACGGATTTTTCTGTTTTTAAGATCAGCCCCGGACTGTCGAATAAAATATCCCTTGCTTTAAGTGTTTTTTCAAAAAACATTTTTTTATGGTCAAGCCCGGTCAGATACAGTTTTTTCAGACTGAAATCGATGGAAAGCATTGGCTTTGTCTCCACCTGCAACTCGCCGGAGAAAGGTTTGGGTGTTTTCATATAATGCAGTTCCCAGGCTTCAATAAGAGAATCCCTGGTGACAATATGCAATCGTTCTGAGCGGAAATGATTCAGGCTGTCGGGGGAACGGTAGCTGAGACTGCGAACATCAAGATTAAAATCACGGCTGTAAAAATATCCCTGTTTGTTCATCCCGTGAGCGGAATCGATCTGCAATACCAGCATCTGAAGATCGAAAGCCGCGGAAAGCAGTTTATGATTCAGCCCGTCAAGATGATGATCAATCTCGAAATAACCACGGTCTATCCTGATCTCATGGCCACGAATAAGCCGGAGATATTTTTTGATCAGCGCATACAACACATCATCGTTTTCTTCATCAAACAAGTCTTCCGGCTTGGAGAAACGTGGGTCCTGATTTTTCGTTTTGTGATACTGTATGAACTTCAGATCAGGTTCAGTGATCTCCAGCAGGTCGAAATCAAGGATTCGGTAATTAAAGACTTTTTTCAGATCGATTTTTGAAAACACCATGGACGGCAGGAAAAAAGACAGGGTGTTTTTTCTGGCTTTTCCCATTTGCAGGTTTTTGATCTGATCGGGAAAAATAATGGCATCCTGCACCTCTATCCTTTCCCTGGCAGTAGAAAACCGGATACGGCCTGCATTGATGGTATGAATTTCATCCCTCAAAAGAAGGTTAAAATGATTCATTTCAAGATCTATGTCTTTAGAATAAAAGATCCTCCCCTTGTTCAGGTAGGCAGTGGAGTCGAGGAAAAAATCATTCAGGTAAAGATTCACTTCCGCTATTTTCATTTCCGGGTTCGCCGAAGCCAGGCTCTTGAAATAATCAAACGAAGCCTTTTTCAAAACCAGTGACCGGATTTCCACGGATTTCAATTCGCCTGAGATGATGGTGAACAAGTCGGCTACCTTGAATTTTCGTTTATTCTTTTGACCCCCAGGAGAAGCATGGCCGGTTGCCAGATTGCGGAATACTTTAAGGGAAAAATTTTCCAGGGTCACTTCATCCAGACTCACAACTTGTCCGGTCAGTGCTTCATACAGGTTGATGCCCTGGATGGAAAAGGAGGGCAGCGCCAGTTGAAAAAAATCACCCGGATGAACCTGATGGAGGTGTTTCTTTTTGAAATTCGGTTTGAGGCTGAGGTTTTTTCCATATAACAACGATCGTTTTAGAGAGAGTCCGACTTCCTCCGCATGGATGAAATATAGGCTGTCGGCCAGAGAATAGTCAAAATGATGGATCACCAGATCAAGGTCAGTGGAGTAAAAAACCCTGTCTTTATTGTAATAACTGTAACGGTTAATGCTGACATCGCGGAGATAAGCCGAAAACTCATATTCTCCACGGCTGATCTGTCGCTTTTTTCCGGATCCTTCCGCAGACATGAACCCATGCTCAACCCTGACTGAATCAATATGAAAATCAACGAACACCTGGCTGACCAGCGGGTAAATATCTTCATAGATCAGGTGAAAGCGATTTTTCTTTATGCTGGTGGTATCAGGATGTCCCAGAATATAGATCTCCGGATTGACAATTTTCAATTCCCTGGCAATCAGTCTTCTTTTCTGTAAGGCAAGAAATAAATGAAGACGATCAATGTTCAGGGAGGGAAAAGAGATCCGGTAAAGCCCCGACTTGATTTCTCCCATTGATTTGCGTTGCTGATAGAGCAAGGTGTCGGGAGTCAGTTCAAAATCCTTAAGGCTGATCTTTCCCGTCAGAATGTTGAGATGCATGCTGCTGAACTGAATAGTATACAGCCCACCGCTGGAAAGGAAGACTTTTTCCTGGAGATAATTCCGCAACAGCTTTTCCCCGAAATAATTGAATCCAAAAAAGACGGTCCAATAAAGAAACATCACTATCCCGATTAAAATAAGGAAGATCTTCCTCAGTCGGTGTGTGGTTTTTCCGGGAGAAGGGTGATCTTTTGCTTCATCCATTAAAACAGGGGGTTGATCGGCTTACCAAAGATAGGCTTTTCTTAAATATCAGGCTATTTTCCTACCTTTGTCCCTTCTTTTATTCCCAACTCAATGGATTACAATTTTACTGAAATAGAAAAAAAGTGGCAGCAGTTCTGGGTGGATCATCATACCTTTAAAACAAAGGACGATTCTTCCCGTCCGAAATACTATGTACTCGACATGTTCCCTTATCCTTCGGGAGCCGGACTTCATGTTGGGCATCCCCTGGGATATATTGCTTCGGATATTTTTTCCCGCTATAAAAGATTGAAAGGATTCAATGTGCTGCATCCCATGGGATACGATGCCTATGGTTTACCCGCTGAACAATATGCCATACAAACCGGTACCCATCCAGCCATCACCACGGCCAAGAATATTTTGCGTTACCGTGAACAAATGGATAAGATCGGTTTTTCCTACGATTGGGACCGTGAAGTCAAAACCTGTGATCCGGAATATTATAAATGGACACAATGGACTTTCATTCAGCTTTTTCATCACTGGTACAATCCCGAAACCGGCAAGGCAGAAGCCATTTCTGTATTGGTGGATAAATTTAAAACCCTGGGTGGGCCAGGCTTTACTGCTGTCGAATGGACTTCCCTGTCTGAAAAACAGCAGCAGGACATACTGATGAATTACCGTCTGGCCTATCTTTCGGAAGCCATGGTAAACTGGTGTCCTGAACTGGGGACGGTACTGGCCAACGATGAAGTTAGCAATGGATTTTCAGTCAGAGGTGGCCATCCTGTCGAGCGAAAACTGATGCGACAATGGTTCCTGAGGATCACGGCTTATGCCCAGCGCCTGCTCGAAGGCCTCGACTGTATCGATTTCCCGGAATCACTCAAAGAAATGCAAAGGAACTGGATCGGGCGTTCAGAGGGAGCCGAGGTGTTGTTTCCCGTTCAGGGAAGCCGCCATCAACTGAATATTTTCACCACCCGCCCCGATACGATCTTTGGCGCTACCTTCATGGTGCTGGCTCCTGAACATGAGCTTGTCCATGAGATCACCACCCCTGAACAACAAGAAATTGTGGCCCGGTATTTGCATGAAGCCATGAATCGTTCAGAACGCGAACGTATGACAGAAGTGAAAAAAGTCAGTGGTGTATTTACCGGAGCATACTGCATTAACCCGCTTACCGAAAAACCTGTGCCTATATGGGTAGCAGATTATGTGCTTTCCGGTTATGGCACCGGAGCCATCATGGCAGTTCCTGCCCACGACAGCCGGGATTATGATTTTGCACGGCATTTTGATTTGCCCATCGTAGAAGTGGTTTCAGGGGGCGATATATCCGAACATTCTTACGATGCCAAAGACGGAATCCTGATCAATTCTGGATTCATCAACGGCATGACGGTAAAAGAAGCCATCAGTGCAGTAATTCAACGAGTGGAAGAAAAAGGAATCGGGAAAGGAATGGTGAATTACCGCCTGCGTGATGCCATCTTCAGTCGCCAACGGTACTGGGGAGAACCCTTTCCGGTTTATTTCAGGGATGGTATCGCATGTACCCTTCCCGAAAATCAACTTCCACTCCTCCTCCCCGAAGTGGATGCTTATCTTCCTACGGAAAACGGCGAACCACCCCTGGCCCGTGCAAAAAACTGGACTACCGAACAGGGCTACCCTCTTGAAACAAGCACTATGCCCGGTTTCGCCGGTTCCAGCGGGTATTATCTACGATATATGGATCCGCGGAATAAAGAGGAATATTTTTCACAGCAGGCTGTAAAATACTGGCAGGACGTGGATCTTTATATCGGAGGAGCAGAACATGCCACCGGCCACCTGATCTATTCCCGTTTCTGGAATAAATTCCTTTTCGATATCGGTCTTTCTGTAAAAGAGGAACCTTATAAAAAACTCGTGAATCAGGGCATGATACAGGGCGTAAGCCAGAAAGCCCGGGTAATCGTTTTGGGAGAATCCGATCAGCCGACAGGATATATCTTGCCGGCAGCAATGGACGGAATGGAGGAGGTGTGTCCCAACATCTGGATCAATATTCCCGTTGAATTCGTTCAGCATGGAGTATTATCCCTGGAAATGCTCGCAAAATGCCAGGAACAATTTATTCATTTGGCTTACCTCCACATTGCCACACCCGAAGATGTCCTGCTTTGTCCTGACACAACAGGAAAACTTGCAGAAATTGTGACTCGGGCAAGACACTTGTTCACCCCGGGGGCAGTTACCCTAAAATCTGAAGTGGAAAAAATGTCGAAGTCGAAGTATAATGTCGTTAACCCGGATGAGCTGATCGAAAAGTACGGGGCCGATACCTTCCGCTTGTATGAAATGTTCCTCGGTCCCCTCGAGCAGTCCAAACCCTGGGACACCAATGGCATTGAAGGAGTCTTTCGTTTCATGAGAAAATTTTGGCGACTTTACCATGATGAACAGAATTGTTTCCGAGTCAGCTCAGAAATACCCAATGCGACCGAATTAAGGGTGCTTCATAAAACCATCAAAAAAATCCAGGATGACATTGAAAGACTGTCGCTGAATACTGCCGTTAGTACATTTATGATTTGCGTCAACGAGCTGAGCGAACTGAAATGCAGCAAGCGGGAAATCCTTAGCAAGCTGGTCGTCCTCATCTCTCCCTATGCCCCGCACATTGCCGAAGAACTCTGGCAACAACTCGGAAACACGGAAAGTATTTCTTTTGCCCAATTTCCTGAGTTTAATCCGGATTACCTGGTGGAAAACACTTTTGAATACCCGGTCTCTTTCAATGGAAAAACCCGTTTCAAACTTGAACTCCCCCTCGATATGCCCCGTCAGGAGATCGAAAAAGCTGCAATAACAGCCAAAGAATCAGAAAAATGGCTTCAGGGAACTCTTCCCAGAAAAATCATCGTGGTTCCGGGAAAAATCATCAACATTGTTGTATAACCAAGACCTCTGATTATGAAAACCGCGGAAAAAATTTTTTTATTATTCTTTCTATCTGTTTTCCTTCATGGCCTGTCACAGGCACAAACTTTCCGTTCTGCTCCTTTATGGAAACAAGTGGATTCCCTCGCCGGCCTTGGCCAGCCCAAATCAGCCCTGGCTAAGGTAAACCTCATCTATGAACAAGCAAAAAAGAATAAGAACAATACGGATTTTATTAAGGCTGTGCTTTATAAAATCCGTCTCAATGCTGATTTTCAGGAAGATTTTATCCTCCAGACCATTGGCGACCTGAGAACGGAAATCCTGGCGGCCAGCCAACCTGAAAAACAAATACTTCAGTCGATACTTGCAGAAGTTTACTGGAAATACTATCAACAAAACCAGTTCCGTTTCCGCGACCGCACCCAACTGAAAGAAAACAAATCCGACAGTATCAATACCTGGGATCTCAGTACCATTTCCCGTGAAATCACCGACACATATCTCCTTTCACTTGAAAACCCTGAGCTGCTGAAAAGCAAACCGATCAAAGAATATGAGGCCATACTGGAGAACATGAAAAATGCCGCCTTCCGCCCTAGCCTTTATGATTTTCTGGCCTGGCGCGCCCTAGAATTTTTCATGTCCGGACAGGTTCTGAAAAATCCAAGCCCCGATCCGGATACTACCGGAAATGATGCCCTTAGAATTTTTAATGAACTGTTGGCTTTTCACGCCAAAGACAAAGACCCTCGCGCCCTGATTGACCTGGAACTTAAACGCCTGGATTTTATCCATGAGATTTCTTTTCAGCCTGAAAAAGACAGTGTTTATATTGAAGCATTGAAACAATTGGAAAGGAAATATCTTTCTACCCCCTGGTCAACCGATATCACTTATACCCTGGCTCAATTCTTTTATCAGCAGGGACAAAGATATCGTCCGCTTCGGTCGGATAAATACCGCCTGGATATCCTGGCCGCTGAAGGAAAATGCGAAGAAGCCATCCAACGTTTTCCCGGCTCAGAGGGTGCCGGGAACTGCAAAATCCTGTTATCCGACCTCCGACAACCTTCTTTTCAGCTTACCCTCCCCTACGCCATCACACCAGATAAACCATCTCTGGCCTTGCTGGAATTCAAAAATATCCCCCGGTTAAACTTCCGTTTGCTTTCCCTTGACCCTGAAAATTTTTCTGAAAAAACCAATGGTTTGACCCGGGAACAATTATTAGCCTATCTTGAATCTCTGCCCGAGACCTTGTCGTGGGAGCAGCCGCTTCCTGAAGAAAACGACCACCAGCAGCATAGCCTGGAAATCGACCTCCCGCAAATTCCTTCCGGATTTTATATACTGATGGGAACAACCGGAAAGTCAAGCATGGCAAAAGATAAATCATATACTTATGCGGCTTTCTGGTCTTCACGGATCAGTTATATCAGCCAAAGAAATGAAATCGGCGGAATAGATTTCTATCTGATTGACCGGGAAAACGGCCAGCCCATCGCAGAAGCCATAGCCGAAGGCTGGGTAAAAAATTACAACTACAAGACAAGACGTTATGAATCTCAAAAGCTGGGCGACTTCATCTCCGGCAAGGAAGGCCATTTCTCCGTTCCTCCTGTGGAATCAGGTGCAAGAAATGCCAACCTTTACCTGAAGATAAGGAATGGGAAAGAGACTTTTTATACAGAAAACTTCTATCAGTATCCTGTTTCCATTAGCCGGGATGTTCCGGCAACCATCACAAGGTTTTTTACCGATCGGGCCATTTACCGGCCGGGGCAGACGATTTTTTTCAAAGGTATCATGATGATGAAGTCGGAAGAAACCTATCAGATCCTGGCCCACAAGCCGCTTACCGTGGTTTTGAATGATGCCAACAATCAGAAGCTGGCAGAACAAACATTTACCACCAACGAATTCGGCTCTTTTAACGGTTCGTTTATCGCCCCCATGGGTGTTCTTGCCGGTCAGATGTCAATATCCACTGCCAGCGGTTATATCCATTTCCGGGTGGAAGAATATAAAAGACCTTCCTTTGAAGTGGTTTTCAAATCTATGGAAGGCAATTACCGCCTGGGTGAACAGATCACAGTCCATGGTGAAGCCGGAGCATACGCCGGGAACAAGGTTTCTGGCGCGAAAGTAAGCTACAGGGTGGTAAGAACAGCCCGCTTCCCATGGTGGAGCCGTTCCTGGTACTGGCCCACCCCTGCTTCCCCTGCCATGGAAATCACCAATGGATTTACCACCACCGATGAGGCGGGTAATTTCTCCCTTGACTTTAAAGCTATTCCCGACCTTTTAGTTGACATTAACAATCAACCGGTTTTTACCTTTGAAGTCTATGTCGATGTTACGGATGTCAACGGGGAAACCCAGTCTTCCGTGACAAGTATTGCAGCAGGCTATCGCTCCCTGCTGATTGAAACAAACCTGCCTGAAAGTTTCGATCCAACGCACGACAGCCTTTTCAACATCAGGACAACCAACCTGAACGGTCGTTCTACCCCGGCTCAGGTGACCATGGCTCTCTACCGCCTTGAACAACCTGAACGCAGTTTTAAACCAAGGTTATGGGAAAGGCCTGACCTTGAAAGCATGAGCCGGGAAGAATTCTATTCCCGCTATCCCAACGATATCTATGAGGATGATAATAACCCTGAAAAATGGGAAAAAACCCTTTTACTGGAAAACAATATCCATACCCTTACCGACTCTGTCCTGAATATCAGCACCCAAAAACTCGGGGCTCAACCCGGGTGTTTTCTTCTCGTCCTGAAATCCAAGGACCCCTTCGGACAGGAAGTGGAGAAAAAACATTATTTTACTGTCTTTCATTCACTGGCCAATGAAATACCCGTAAATGCCCTTTGCTGGTTTACTCCCCTGACCCGAACGGCCTGTCCCGGTGAAACAGCCCGATTCCTGATCGGCACAACAGAAGAGGGTCTGAATGTCCTTTTCGAAATCCGTGTCCACGACAGCTTGTTTTCAAGACAATGGATTAAACTCAACCAGGAACAGCGGCTGATCGAAATTCCGGTGCTTGAAGCTTACCGCGGTAATTTCTCCGTGAATTTTAACAGTATCCTCTTTAACAGATCTTTTCAATATAGTCAAGTGGTTAACGTTCCCTATGCGGACAAAAAGCTCGGTATTGTTCTGGAAACCTTCCGAAACAAGCTGTATCCCGGACAAAATGAAGAATGGAAGATCCGTATCTGCGGACCAGATAAAAAACCCGTCAATGCCGAACTGCTTGCCGGGATGTACGATGCCAGCCTGGATGTTTTCCAACCCAATCACTGGACTTTTAATATTTATCGCCGCTATTTTTCAGCCACCTCCTGGGATGCCAGGAATGCCTTTAAGGTGATCACTTCCACCACTTATACCCCCGACCAGCAGAAAGGAGATTACAGTTACCGTCAATTTTATCAGTTGAATTGGTTCGGATTGAATTATTTCGGCGGAAGGTATTCCCCCCTGAAAAGAGGAATGGGAGATCAGATGAACCTCTCAGAAATGAGCTATTCAGCGGTCACGGCAAAGGGAGGAGAAGATATTACTCCGGCCGTTCCATCAGCCGAAAAAACAGAGTCAGGCTTGGCTGAATTAGAAGAAGATGAAAAACCAGCTTTTCAAAACATGCCCGGAATACAGATCCGAAGAGACTTCAGGGAGACTGCTTTTTTTTATCCCAGCCTGGTTACGGACTCCACGGGCAGTATCATCCTGAAATTCACAGCGCCTGAATCACTCACCCGCTGGAAATTCATGGGGCTGGCCCATACTTCCAAACTGGAAACCGGTCAGATCGAGAAAGAACTGATCACCAGTAAAGATTTGATGGTTTTTCCCAATGCGCCACGCTTCGTTCGCCAGGGCGACACCCTGGTTTTCAGCACAAAAATCGTGAATCTTTCCGGTAAGGTTCTGGACGGCACGGTTAGCCTCAACCTTCAGGATCCGGTCAGCCTGAAAAATCTGAATTACCTGATCTTAAATTCAACCACCCAGAAGTTGTTAGACTTGCAAGCTGATGAGTTGGGGAATTCAACCATAGAAATTTCCTGGAAACTTTATATTCCCATTAGCCCGGAACTTACCGCATTGCAATATCGAGTTACGGCTGTTGCCGGTAATTTCAGTGATGGGGAAGAAAAAATCATACCCGTTCTCACCAATCGCATGATGGTAACTGAAACACTTCCGCTTCCGGTTCGCGGAAAAGGAAATTTTAATTTTTCTTTCGATAAACTGATCAACACCTCCAGGGAGGATTTATCCACTCAAAGCCTTAAAAATTACAAACTTACCCTCGAATTTGCTTCCAATCCAGCCTGGTATGCCGTACAGGCGCTACCTTCACTCAGTGAAAAAAAATATCCGAATGCGGATGCTCTTTTTACCGCTTTTTATGCCAATAGCATTGCCTCTTTCATCGCCAATTCCAATCCAAAGATCAAAGCGGTATTTGAAAGCTGGTTGGCGCTTACACCTTCGGCACTCTATTCGAACCTTGAAAAAAATCAGGATCTCAAATCGGCCATGTTACAGGAAACCCCCTGGGTGACAGAGGCCCGGAATGAAACAGAGCGAAAGCAGAGATTAGGCATGTACTTTAATACTGGCAAGCTTGAACTGCAAAAGCAGGAAGATCTGATGAAACTTAAAAAACTCCAATCCCCCAATGGCGCCTGGCCATGGTTTGAGGGCATGCCCGAAAGCCGGTATATTACCCAAAACATCATAACGGGACTGGGTCATTTGATTCATCTGGGAATTATTGACCTGTATAATAACAAAGAGATCCACGAGATGGTTGAACAGGCGATTGGCTATCTTGACAGGGAATTGAAAACCGATTTTGAATTGTTGAAGAAAAACAATAATGCAAAAATCGAGGAAAATCACCTGAGTCCGACCCAGATCCAGTATCTCTATGCCCGATCGTATTTCATGGATATACCGATTCAGCCTGACGGCCGCACAGCCAGGCAGGGATGTAAAGAAGCGTTTGAATATTACCAAGGTCAGGCGGATAAATACTGGCTGAAACAAGATCAATACCTGCAAGGGATGATCGCGCTGGCGCTGAATCGCCTGGGCAAAAAAGAAACTCCAGGACTGATCGTGAAATCCCTTTCGGAAAAGGCTTTGCATTCGGAGGAAATGGGTATGTACTGGGCAGTCAATAAAGGATGGCTATGGTACCAGGTTCCCATAGAAACCCAGGCCATGATGATAGAAGTTTTTGATGAAGTTGCCCGGGATAAAAAATCGATAGAAGACCAGAAAATCTGGTTACTGAAACAAAAACAAACCCAGGACTGGAAAACTCCCAGGGCCACGGCTGAAGCCATTTATGCTTTATTACTCCGGGGCTGCGACCTGCTTGCCAGTAATCCGGAAGTAAAAATCAAGCTGGGGGATGAACAAATCGATTCTGAAAAACTCAATGATACCCCTAAGGAAGCAGGTACAGGATATTTCCGGTATTCATGGACAGGAGAAAGTATTAAACCTGAAATGGGAAAGATCAGTGTTTCAAAATCCTCGGACGGTATTGCCTGGGGAGCCGTTTACTGGCAGTATTTCGAAAACCTCGACAAAATCACCCTTGCCGCTACTCCCCTGAAACTCGAAAAACAACTTTTCATCGAAAAAAACTCTGCCTCTGGACCTGTTTTACAAACCATTGAACTCACCAACTCAACAACTCAACAGCTCACCAGCTTGTTACATGTTGGTGACAAGCTGAAAGTCCGGATCATTCTGACCGTTGACCGGGATATGGAATTTGTACATATGAAAGACATGAGGGCCTCGGCCTTTGAGCCCCTGATTTCAAACCCAGGGTCAGGCAACGACCACAACCCCGGCCTTTCGGGTTATCGCTATCAGGACGGCCTGGGCTATTATCAATCGGTCAGCGATCAGTCCATGAACTTCTTTTTTGATGTGCTTCCAAGGGGAACCTATGTGTTCGAATATCCGCTTAAAGTCAATGCCGCCGGAGAATATTCCAACGGAATCACTACCATACAATGCCTGTATGCCCCGGAATTCTCAGCCCATTCAGAAGGAAGCCGGATCATGATAAGGGAGTGAGTTGGTGAGTTGGTGAGGTGATTCTTTCTTTCTACCTTTGTGCTTGTAAAATTGAAAAGATGTTTCGAACACATACCTGCGGCGAATTGAATATGCATCATGTTGGCCGGGAAGTCACATTGGCTGGCTGGATCCAACGCTCACGCGACATGGGAGGGCTTACCTTCATTGATCTGCGCGATCGCTATGGCATTACCCAGCTTGTTTTTAATATGGATGTCAATCCCTCCCTTTGCATGGAAGCCCTTAAACTGGGAAGGGAATTCGTAATCTCTGTCACTGGAAAAGTTGCTGAACGATCCAATAAAAATCCGAAAATGCCGACCGGGGACATCGAAATCCTGGTGGATCATTTCAGCGTACTGAATGTTTCCAAAACCCCGCCTTTCACTATTGAGGACCATACAGACGGGGGCGAAGAGCTACGTATGAAGTACCGTTACCTTGACCTGAGACGAAACATCAACCGGAAAAACCTTGAGTTAAGGCACCTTATGTCCATTGAGACACGCAATTACCTTAATGCCCAAAAATTCTTAGAGATCGAAACCCCCTATATGATCAAATCCACCCCGGAAGGAGCAAGGGATTTTGTGATCCCCTCCCGCATGAATCCGGGACAATTCTATGCCCTTCCGCAGTCGCCACAGACGTTCAAGCAATTGCTGATGGTGGCCGGATTTGATCGCTATTTCCAAATTGTACGCTGTTTTCGGGATGAGGACCTCCGTGCCGACCGCCAGCCGGAATTCACCCAGATCGACTGCGAAATGGCTTTCGTGACCCAGGAAGACATCCTCCAGACCTTCGAAGGACTCGCAAAACACCTTTTCAAAACAGTTGTGAATATCACCGTGGGAGATTTCCCCCGGATGTCATATGAGCAAGCCATGAAACGTTACGGCTCCGATAAACCGGATATACGTTTCGAAATGACTTTTACGGAAATTAACGAATTCGTAAAAGGGAAAAATTTCAAGGTTTTTGATGATGCTGAGCTGATCATTGGCATCAAGGCTTCAGGGTGTTCTGAATATTCCCGCAAGCAGCTTGATGAACTGACCGATTTCGTAAAAAAGCCACAGATAGGCGCTTCCGGGTTGATTTACATACGATATAGCCCGGATGGCCAGATAAAATCCTCTATAGATAAATTTTATACCCCTGGAGATCTGCTCGCTGTCCTTCATCATTTCGATGCCCAACCCGGCGACCTGATCCTGATCCTGGCCGGAAAAAAAGAAAAAACCCGCCAGGCGATGGGAAGCCTTCGTCTGGAAATGGGCAAACGCTTGAACCTGATGCAAGCCGGTGACTTTAAGCCGCTCTGGGTGGTTGATTTCCCCTTACTTGAATGGGATGAAGAAACCCGGCGTTTCTATGCCAAACATCATCCTTTCACTGCTCCGAAACCGGAAGATATTCCATTACTGGACACCGACCCCGGCGCTGTGCGTGCCAATGCCTACGACCTGGTCATCAATGGAACTGAAATCGGAGGCGGATCGATTCGGATCCACAATAAAGACCTGCAGAAAAAAATGTTCCAGGTGCTCGGATTCACCGATGAACTTGCAAGGGAACAATTCGGATTCCTGATGAACGCCTTTGAGTATGGCGCTCCTCCCCATGGCGGAATCGCCTTCGGTTTCGACCGCTGGACCACCATATTCGGAGGAGGGGATTCCATCCGTGACTTCATGGCCTTCCCGAAAAATAATTCCGGCAGGGATGTAATGATCGACAGCCCCTCGGTGATTAGTGAAGAACAGCTTAAAGAGCTGGGGATAAAGCTGGTGAGTTGGTGAGTTGGTGAGCTGGTGAGTTTATTTAAGTTCTTTTTCAAAGGCTTCGCGGTCTTCCCTAGAAAGATGAGGACACTCCAGCATGGCTTTTCTTAATTCCTGGGCAAAGTCCTTGTTAAACTTATCATCGGTTAGTTTATTCTTATT
>CAYSAU010000024.1:0-5023 GCA_964429135.1 uncultured Prolixibacteraceae bacterium
TAAGACAATACCAGGCTCTTAGGAGTTTATCCTAATCCATGTAATAACAGCATAAGCATCACTTTTGAAATAATAAAGACAGAAAAAGTAACCATCAATATCCTAAATATATATGGAGAAATAATCGGAACAGTTACAGATCAGACCTACCCTATTGGGAGACAAAAAGTTAATTACGATGTCACTAATTTTCCTCCCGGATGCTGTCTCTATACGTTTAAATCCAGTGACAATTTTATTTCAGGCAAATTTTCAGTTATTAAATGAAAAAATCGGCAACGCAGAGTCAACATGTAAGCCAGCGGGGGGAGCATCAAACAAAAAATCCCGTGCTTGCGCACAGGATTTTCTTTTGTGGGATGTGAGGGATTCGAACCCACGACCCCCGCCCTGTCAAGGCGATGCTCTAAACCAACTGAGCTAACATCCCGAATTCGCCGGCAAAGATAATTATTTTCGGAATACGCCAAGAATTTCACCGTAGTAAACGGTATGATAATCTTTTTTCGGATAAAACCGGGTATCGATGGCTGCATCAAGCGTTCTGGCATCCATGGAATGCTTATGTACTATCCTGCATTCATAATGTGCCTCAGATTCGGAAATATAAGGAGAATCAATCCGAATTCCTTTTTCCAGGGTAAAACCACACAAACTTATTTTATCTGTATCCCGGCCTGATTTTGAACCACAGAGGGCAAGCTCCTTTTTAAAAGTATCAGGAAACAGGCAAACCGAAAACGTGTTGCTTTTTTCTAACAGTGTGTATGTAAAGCGTGTCGGACGGACAAGAACTGTGAAAACCGGCATATTCCAGATCACGCCCAGGGTTCCCCAACCAATGGTCATGGGGTTGGGAGGGTCACCGGCCAATAAAATAATCCCGTGTCTTTTGAGTTTATCGAGTGTTTCTTGGTATACATCAAATGTCCCGGTTTCGCTTCTCATTTTATTATACTTTTGACGTGCAAAGATAAGGTAATCCAAAAACACAAATCATGAAATTACTTTCCATACACCTTTTTTCTTATTTCCTTGTTTTTATAGCACCGTATGTTGGATTTGCACAGGGAGGTAAAAAAACCATCGGTTTTGATGATGTAATAAAAAACAGAACCTTTGCTGCCCGGGGCATTGAGGGGTATCATTCCATGAAGGATGGACGGCATTTCTGCCAATTGAAAAAGGACAGCCTCAATGAATATGATTATGAAACCGGAAAGTTGATCCGGGTGATGGTGACTTCAACCCAGCTTGTTCCTCAGGGGAAAGAAGAGGCGATTTCGATGTCGGAATATACTTTCAGTCATGATGAAACGAAAATTTTGTTTGCTACTGAGGCAGAAGAAATTTACCGCTATTCCGAATGGGTTAATAATTATATCTATGATTTGAAAACAAGCAGGTTATTTCCCTTGTCTGATCATGGAAAGCAGCGGGTAGCCTCCTTTTCGCCGGATGATTCATATATTGCGTTTGTGAGGGACAACAATATCTTTATCAAAGCAATTGTTTCCGCTAACGGAAATTTTATTCAGGGAGAAGAAACACAAGTCACTTTTGACGGAAAAACCAATGAGATCATTAACGGTGTTCCAGATTGGGTGAATGAAGAGGAATTCGAATTTATCAAAGCCTATGAATGGTCGCCGGATGGGACAAAGATTGCATTTTACCGTTTTGACGAGTCGAAGGTGAAGGAATATTCCCTGGAGTCATATGGCGGGCTTTATCCGGCCACCTACCGTTATAAATATCCTGTTCCCGGCGAAACCAATGCTACCATCAGTATTCATGTTTATGATCTGAAGACCGGTAAAACAACCAGAATGGATACCGGATCTGATTCCACGATATATATTCCCCGGATAAAATGGACGGAGAGCCCTTCTCAATTGTCTTTGTACCGCATGAACCGCCATCAGAATAAACTCGAAATGCTGATTGCCGATGCAGAAACCGGATCAACCAGGGTTATTTATACGGAGGAAGATTCATCCTATATCGAGATCAATGATCATCTTTATTTTCTAAAGAATCAAAAGGGTTTCATCCTGAGCAGTGAAAAAGATGGTTATCGGCATATTTATCATTATGATCTCGATGGACAATTAATCTCCCAGCTGACTTCTGGAAAATGGGAAGTCACTGATGTGTACGGGATAAATGAAAACACAGGGATGATCTATTATCAATCGGCTGAATCTTCACCCATGGACAGGGGTGTATCTGCGGTTTCTTTGGACGGGAAACGAAAAATGAATCTATCTCAACGCCTTGGAACGAATATTCCGGAATTCAGTGCCACTTATGAATATTTCATAAACCGTTGGTCTGATGCCAACACGCCTCCCTATATCACCCTGAACAGAGCTGACGGGCAGCTCATCCGTGTATTGCAGGACAATGCAAAACTGATCGCAAAAATGTCGGAATACAGTCTTTCCAGGCTTGAATTTTTCAAGTTCCGGACAAGCCAGGAGGTTGATTTAAACGGATGGATGCTAAAGCCTCCTGATTTTGATCCTTTGAAAAAATACCCGGTTTTATTTACTGTATACGGAGGGCCGGGTTCCCAAAGTGTTTTGAATGCTTGGCGAACCTCGTCTTTCTGGAATCAATATCTTGCCCAGAAAGGAATCATAATCATCAACCTGGACCCGAGGGGCACAGCAGGGAGAGGAGCTGCCTTTAAAAAGGCAACCTATCTACAGCTTGGAAAATATGAAACGGAGGATATGAAAGAAACGGCCAACTATCTTGCAACCTTGCCTTATATTGACGGAAGCAGGATGGGGATATGGGGATGGAGTTATGGCGGATTTATGGCTTTGAGTTGCCTGACCAGGGCTGCTGATCAGTTCAGTATGGGGGTGGCTGTGGCCCCCGTTACGCATTATAAATTTTATGATAATATTTACACAGAAAGGTTCATGCGGACACCCCGTGAGAATCCGGATGGATATGAACAGAATTCGCCGATCAATCATGTGAAAAATTTCAAAGGGAAACTGTTACTCATCCATGGCATGGCTGATGATAATGTTCACCCTCAGAATTCCTATGAATTTATGTCGGCCATGGTCGCAGCCAATAAGCAATTTGAATCCCAGTTCTATCCCAACAGTAACCACGGGATTTATTCAGGAAAGAATACTACCTTTCATTTATATCAAAGGATGACAGATTTCATTTTGAAGAATTTATAATTTTCCCCTCCCAACTTGCAGGGAGGGATGGGGGTAGGTATTTATTTTTGGAAATGTCATTATTACATTGTACTTTTGCAGCCCTTTAAAATATTGAATATTCATTTTAACAAGAAAGTGAGCGTATTTTTATGATTATCGTACCTGTTAAAGAAGGCGAAAGCATCGACAGAGCATTGAAAAAACTGAAACGTAAATTCGAAAAAACCGGTGTGGTCAAAGAGTTGCGTGAACGTCAGAAATTTACAAAACCTTCTGTGAAAAGAAGGGATAGTATTCAGAAAGCGATATACATCCAGCAACTGCATACTGAAGAAGAATCTTGTTAAGCAGGTATTTTTTTGCAGAGGAAGTTTTGTTGAGGTAAATATTTTTTGTATATTTATCCATTGTTTACCGTCAACAGGATTTCTTCTTTTTTTTTGAATAGTGAAGGAACGATTCATAGCATACATCCGATTCGAAAAGCGATACTCTCCACATACCATTGTTGCCTATCAGGGCGATCTGGATCAATTTTTCAATTATCTTCATCAGCAATACAATGTGACCGATATTGTCAGGGTAGATGTGTCCATGATCCGGTCATGGCTGGTATATTTGATGGAGCATCATATTTCTCCGCGGTCGGTCAACCGTAAACTTACGGCATTGAAATCATTTTACCGTTTTCTTATCCGTGAAGGTGTTATAGAATCAAATCCCCTCGTGAAAATCATTTCCCCAAAAACCTCAAAACGGCTTCCGGTTTTTATTGAGCAGGAAAAAATGGACCATCTGCTTGATGAACATTCCTGGAGTATGGATTATCCGGGTATGCGCGACAAGCTGATGGTGGAAATGTTTTATGGAACCGGAATGAGACTATCAGAGCTGGTAAACCTTAAAGTTGAGGATTTCGATTTTCACCATGCCACCCTAAAAGTATTGGGAAAAAGAAATAAAGAGCGTTTGATTCCGTTCAGTAAGAAACTTGAAGGGTTGATCAGGGAGTATATAGCCATAAAGGATGGTGAATTTGGGGTTCGCTCGGAATTTTTTCTTACGGATAAAGGGAAAAAGATATATCCAAAACTGGTTTACCTGATCGTCAATGGCCGATTAGGTGAGGTGACTACCCTTGACAAAAAAAGTCCGCATGTGCTGAGGCATACTTTTGCCACTCATATGCTTAACAACGGGGCGGATCTGAATGCCGTTAAAGAATTATTGGGACATGCGAGCCTTTCTGCCACACAGGTATATACCCATAATACCATTGAGAAATTAAAACGAATTTATAAACAAGCCCATCCAAAGGCGTAAAAAAGGAGGTCTTAATGAATATCAAGATCAATGCAGTTCATTTTAAGGCAGACAAGAAATTGGATGCATTTATCAAGGAAAGGATTGAAAAACTCGGTACATTTTTTGAAGGGGTTATCGGTTGTGAAGTCATGCTAAAGCTTGAGAATTCGGAAGACGGGGAAAACAAACTGGCTGAAGTCCGCCTGATTATAAAGGGCTATGATCTGTTTGCCAAGAAGGAATCCACCACCTTCGAAGCCGCTATCGATTCCGCTGTGGAAGCTTTAAGAAAACAATTGGTCAAATACAAAGAAAAGGTCAGACGTAAGTAGTTTTAACGCACTGATTATTGAGGCGTTAATTCAACATCCCAAGCCTGTATTTTTTTTTGGCATAGTATTTGTAAAAAAATATTTGTTTCCTATTCAAATAGTTTATACTTTTGCAGTCCTTTTTTGAAAAGAAAAGCGATTGCCGATGTAGCTCAGCTGGTAGAGCAGCTGATTTGTAATCAGCTGGTCGGCGGT
>CAYSAU010000025.1:0-4828 GCA_964429135.1 uncultured Prolixibacteraceae bacterium
GGAGGAAATAACCCTGGATGTTTCGGGTTGGCAGAGAGGGATGTATGTGTTCAGGTTGATGTTTAACAAGCAACAGGTGGGGAATCAGAAGGTGGTGGTGGAATGACCCCTCCCCTCCAAGGGGAGGGCCAGGGAGGGGTCATGGTATAGTTGAAGGTAGGGATTTATTTCAAGTAAACATATAGAAACCCAGAAGTTCACAATTATCAGATAAATAGAGTAACTTTGAGATTCTGAGTAATTATCAATTAACGAAATTACCAGATCCGTCAAGCCCGGCTTGAAGTCTATGATCTGTTCGGAAAAAGAATGTTGGATAAAGCATTGCAGCCATCGGAAAAGAAACTCGAAATAAATGTTTCCTCCTGTCCCAAAGGCCTGTACATCATCCGCCTGGTTTACAACAATGAAACCGTTTCAGGAAAAAAGATAGTGGTTCAATGATTTCTTTGTTACTTTATTATCCAGTAATTAAAAAAAATTAGCGGATTAAAAAAAAATCCTTTAATTTCGCATAGTCCATCATAAAGATTAAATCAGCTCCTATGAAAGCAATGAAAAAATCATTTTCCGCTATCACGCTGCTTGCCTTTTTTCTGATCCTGGCAGGCTGCAACAATGCATCCACCGATCAACAAGCCAACCAGGCTGCTGCCGATACCATTAAAAAAGAAATCACCCTGAGCCCTGAATCTCAAAACCTGTTATACCAGTTCCCCACTCCGTTTGAAGTCACCATGATGCTCGAAAAAGCCAAAGCCGGTTTTATCTTCGACATCACCAATTCCCCCGACAATATCGGAAAATATGTAACCGAGAAAAGCAAAGCCATCAACCTCGGAATTTACAGTGCCGACCTGAGCTATGCTGCCACCTATAACAGCATTGATGAAACCCATAAGTTTCTGGGCTGTACCTCAAAACTTGCCGATGAACTCGGAATTGCCGGAGTTTATGACCAAACCCTGATTGAGCGCGTAAAGAAATTCAACAACAACAAGGATTCTCTGGTTGCCATTATCAGTAAAGTATTTAACAACACCAATGATTTCCTGTCGAAAAACAACCGTAACCAGATTGCTGTTCTGATTGCTACCGGCGGTTTCGTTGAAGGAATGTACCTTGCAACATCACTCTGCGAAGTAGCTAAAGACAATAAACTGATCGTTGACGTCATTGTCAGGCAAAAAGACAACCTGGATAAACTGCTTACTATTCTTGATGCTTATAAAATGGATGAAACTATGGCTCCTGTATTTGAACAGCTTGGGAAGCTGAGACCCATTTTCACGGATTACGGCATGACAGCCGGTAAAAAACTTCCTGCCCAAAAAGCTGCTGAAATCAGTGACCTGGCGGAATATGTAAGGAATACATTCGTTAAGTAATTTTACCTTTTGACAAAAAAGACCGCTTCCTTCCGGAGCGGTTTTTTTATTATCCTGAATGTCGTATTTTTGACTCTGTTCAAAACCTTAGCCCATGTCAGAACCAATCCTGATGGCACTGGTACAGCTTTTTGCCATTGTAGCCGCCTCTATCCGTGTTCAGGTTTCCGCCAATTCACGCAGGATCCTTGAATCCTACCTGCGTCAGCACCTGAATAACCAGGAGCTGGAAGAATACCTGAAGCTCTTCGATGAACTAGTTTTCTTCCATCAACCCATAGACGAATCCGAAATGTCACTGGACAAAGATGTGTCGGAGAAAATCCGGGAGATTTGTTTTAAAATCTCCCGACAGCTTTCCACCCGCGACCGTATGCTGGTGTTCGTGAAATTTACGGAATTTCTGAATGAACTTTGTCCGGGAATACCCGGGCAAGAAGTCAAGCTCAACGAATCGGGAGAAAAGTACCTGAAGGAAATGAAGTCGGTCTTCAACCCACCGGAACAGGAATACCTTGACGCCAGGTCATTCATTCTTGATCCCTTTGCCCCGGAACTTCAACGTGAAAACCTGATGATCATCGACGGAAATAAAGAAACACAACAGCCCGATGCCAAACATCTCTACCACGAACACCTGGACCAGGCTTTGCTTATTCTCTACCTTCCATCCATCCGGACATACATCTGCCGTTATCTGGGGAACGATGAACTTTTTCTCAATGGCCACCCCATCCCTCCTTTCAGGGCTTTTATCTTAAGTAACGGATCGATTATCAAAAATATGAAGATCAGCCCGATCTATTATGCAGATGTAGCTGTTCATTTTCTCAAGGACAAAGAGAAATTCAGCCTGAATTTCACGGCAAAAGAGATTGAATACCGCTTTAAGAACAGCTCTAACGGGATATATCCCTTCAGCTTCACAGCCGAATCGGGAGAGCTCATCGGCGTCATGGGGGGCAGCGGTGTCGGGAAGTCCACCTTGCTGAACATCCTGAATGGAAATATGAGCCTGAAACAGGGGGAAATCCTGATCAACGGATATCATCTGGAAAAAGATAAAGATAAACTCCAGGGAATCATTGGTTTTGTACCTCAGGACGACCTGCTGATCGAAGAACTTACCGTCTTTCAAAACCTTTATTATAATGCCAAACTTTGTTTCCGCAACTTTCCGGATAAGAAGATCATACGTTCGGTAATCAGGGTGTTATCTGATATCGGGCTGATCGGCATTAAAAACCTGAAAGTGGGCGATCCCCTGAACAAGTTCATCAGCGGTGGACAAAGAAAACGCCTGAACATTGCCCTGGAACTGATACGGGAACCGTCAGTTCTTTTCGCCGATGAACCCACCTCAGGGCTTTCCTCCATGGATTCTGAGATGGTTATGCTGCTGCTGAAGGAACAAACCCTGAAAGGGAAACTGGTTATTGTGAACATCCATCAGCCTTCTTCCGATATTTTCAAGTTATTCGATAAGCTCCTGATCATGGATAAGGGTGGATATCCAATTTTTTATGGGAATCCCATCGATGCGCTGACCTATTTCAAGACCATGGGGAATTTTGTCAACCCCACGGAAAGTGAATGTGGTAATTGCGGTTATGTTAACCCGGAACAAATCCTGCAGATCACCGAATCCAAAATTATCAATGAATACGGTAAACTCACCGGAAACCGCAAGATCCACCCCAAAGAATGGTACCAGCTTTTCAGGAAAAATATCCAACCCGGACTGACAATCAGGGAAGAAAAAAACGAGCTTCCTATTAACTATTTCAAAATTCCAGGGATATGGAAGCAGTTTAGGATCTTCAGCATCCGTAATCTGCTTGCCAAGATCACCAACCGTCAGTATATGGTCATTAACCTCCTTGAGGCTCCTTTCCTTGCCGCCTTGCTGGCTTACCTGACAAGATATTTCCCCGGCGATCAGTATGTTTTTGGGAGTAATCGCAATCTCGTGGCCTATTTGTTCATGAGTGTGGTGGTTGCCCTTTTTCTCGGCATGATGGTGAGTGCTGAAGAGATCATCAAAGACCGCCGGATTTTAAAACGGGAAGCCTTTCTGAACCTGAGCCGTTTCAGCTATCTGAATTCGAAGATATTGTTTTTATTTGTTCTTTCAGCTATTCAAACCATACTGTATGTCTGGACAGGAAATGTTATTCTCGGGATCAAAGGCATGACATTAAGTTACTGGCTCATCCTGTTTTCCACTTGTTGTTTTGCCAATATGGTCGGACTGAATATATCTGCCGGGCTCAATTCCGTTGTAGCGATTTACATCCTCATCCCTTTTATCCTGGTTCCCCAGCTTTTATTGAGCGGGACCATTGTCGCATTCGACAATCTGAATCCCAGCATTGCTTCCCGGGTTAATGTGCCTCTGGTCGGTAATATGATGACTTCCCGATGGACTTTCGAAGCGCTGGCTGTAGAGCAGTTTCGTAATAATAAATATGAGAAGATATTTTTTCCCTATGAAAAGGAAATCTCCCGTTACGGCTATATTACTGCCTATGTGATTCCCACCCTGCAATCCGAGTTGGATGTTTGTCGCATGAACCTGGTGAAGAAGCAGAAGACCAGGGAAACGAATAACCTATTCGATATCCTGAATTATGAAATTCCTGTATTGCAGAAAGAAGCGGGCTTTGCCAGTTTCCCCGGCCAGACATTACTGAACCCCAGGCTTTTCAACGATTCAGTTTCCGGAATAGTTCATGCTTATCTGGATTCTCTAAGCCTTATTTTTTCCAGGCGTTTAAGCGATGTTAATATGAAACGGGATGCTGTTTATGAGCGGTTGCTAACCAAAATGGGCAGCGATCAAGTGTATCGGTTCAAGCAGGATTATTACAACAACAACCTGGCGGATCTGGTTCTCGACAAGGCAGGAGAAAACAAAATCCTCGAAGGAAAAGGTAAACTGATCCGCAAGAAAGATCCTATTTTCATGGAACCGGAATCAAAAACCGGAAAGTCCCATTTCTATGCCCCGGTGAAGTATCTTGGAGGGTGGGAAATCGATACTTTCTGGTTTAATTTAGCTGTCATCTGGTTGATGTCCCTGCTGCTTTATTTCTTGCTGCTTTACGATCTTATCCGGAAAAGCCTGGAATATTTCGAAAACCTGAAATTCAAACGAAACTAAGTTAAAAAGTGAACCTGCTACTAAAGAGACTGGCTAAAAAGGCACCATGCATATAATGTACCACGAACTTAAAATACTGCTATACGAAATATCATAGAATCAAAGAATTACTTAATTTGCATAATTAACAAAATAGCCACATTGCTTTAAATGCTCAGTCATTCTTGGCACTACATAAAAAGGAAGACGAGTATACTCCCGATCGATCACCTGCATCAAATTCAGGTTTAATGGCGTTTCTTCACAAGGCTTATAGTACAAACCTGAACGATGAATA
>CAYSAU010000026.1:0-3200 GCA_964429135.1 uncultured Prolixibacteraceae bacterium
CGATTAACCAATCCCCATGACCTTTCCTCCTATAAATATTGATCCCGTAGAGAGAGAGAGAGAGAAATAATCTTTCAATCGCCCCTTTTGTTTTACAGCACCACTATTTCCTTTCCCCGATTATTAACCTTAATTCCAGTATTATGAAACCAGCTACTTCATTATTGCTGATGGGACTACTTTGCCTGTATGCGGCATTTTGGCCTGATTATTCAATTGGGCAAACCTTGACTGATTCAACTGTCAATTACTTCACTCTTAGTGCCTATTATGATGACTACTACGACTCATTGATACAGACAAGGGGGCGCGAGAACATGAATGGCACCGGCTATAAAGATTATCTAAGGTGGAAGTGGTTTTATTATGGCCGGCATGGAGTGCAGGGAGAATTAAACAATATCTGGGATGATTTCCATCTTTTTCACAAGGACGATCCGGTGATGCCTGATAGCCTTGATCAGGCAGACTGGCAGTACTTCGGCCCGCACGGCTTTCCATTGACACACGATGATAAACCAAGCTATGCTACAGGCAAAGGAATGGTGTTGTCGCTGTGGGTCAGCCCGGGCAGTCATTCCCTGATGTACGCCGGAAGCCATCATGGCGGGTTGTGGAAAACAACCGACGGTGGCGAAAACTGGTATCCGCTCCATGACCAGGATGAACGGATACATGGGGTGAACAGTATCGCGGTGGATCCACAAAACCATGATATCATTTATATTACCAGCAATAACACCTTAGGGACAACTTATAGTAATTATTCATCAGGCCTTTTTAGATCAACTGACGGTGGGAAGACCTGGGACCTGTTGAATACCGGGATCCCATACCCCACTGCAGGATGGAGTCATTCTATCAGAAAAATCACTATTCATCCTAATGATCCGAATATCTTGTTCCTGATTACCTATCGAACCATTTTAAAATCAGAAGACAAAGGATTATCCTGGGATACATTATTCTATAAACCCTATTTTAAGTGGGATGATAGTGATTCAACGACATTTGACTGGCATAATGGAATATTTGATCTGGAGGTGGATCCTTATAATGATTCAATTTATTATACGGCAGGAAGCGAATTCTTTAAAATCAGGGATTCGTTGAATATCATCGATACAATTAACGTATCAGAAAGTATTTTATCCGTTGGAATGGACACATTAAAACCAATGAAGAACAACCCACACCGCGCAGAGATCAGCCTTCATGAAAATTTCCCGGGAAAAATCTGGTTTTGTTATGTGGCCGATTATAAGGAAAACAATGAGTTGAAGACATATACCCACATCGTAAAATCTAATTCCCTGGCCAGCTTTATTTTACTTGATTCCTTAAAGCACGGATTAACGGGTCCGGGTACAAGTGGTGACAAAATGGAATTTTGTGTTTCTCCCTCTGACAGCAGCATCTTATACCTTGGCGGAGTAGGGATTTATAAACATGATGGATCCCTGAACCCCGATTCACTTTTTAGCATCAGGAATGGTGATTATCCTGAAGATTGCTGGCTGCATGCCGATGTCAGGGATTTGGTTCTTTTCAGCGACGGCGCCGGGCACGACACCCTGTACACTGCCAATGACGCAGGAGTGAGCTGGGGAACCGTTCCCGAGACTTCTATAAGTGGCTGCACGGCCGAAAGCTGGCATTGGAGGCATCCCTGCACCGGTGTGGAAAACGGGCTGAACGTGACCGAATTTTATGGCATCGGCCTTTCCCCCGCCAGTCAGGGGCTGATGGCCGGAGGATGCCAGGATTTAAACGATATGCTTTTATTGGACGGAAAATGGATAAATTTCGGAGTCGGCGATGGGAGTGAGGTAGTGTTTGACCCGGATTCGGCAAATATTTTCTATTTCTCCGAATGGCAGAACTCATTGATATACAGAACCAATGACTACGGAAACAGTCCTAATGAATTACATGATTTTCAAAACTCTTCTTTGTTCATCCCTTTGGAGATCGATCCGATTAATCCATCCATCTTGTATGCAGCAGGAGAAGAATTGATTAAATTTGAAGGAGTGAATAATTTCCAGGGTACCATAACGTCCACATCACTGGGCAACTTCAGTGAGCATGTCACCGATATCGAGGCCATCAAAACCGTTAACAATTCACGCAAGTTGTATGTCTCCACCGCGAAGGCTTATTACCAATGGGATGATCCCCCGCCTCCGGATTCCAGCCAGTTTTCCGGATGCATTTACCGGTCGGATAACAGCGGCCAAAGCTGGAACGACATCAGCGCTGGTCTTGGAGGGTGCCTGAATGGTTTTATCTCCGATATCGAAGTTAATCCCGGTGCTCCTTCACAGTTGTGGGTTTCACTGGCTGTTTACTCCAGTGGCAGCCCGCAGCAAAACAAACTTTACACCTCAACCAACAGCGGGGTTACCTGGACGCCAGATTGCCAGGGACTGCCCCCGGGACTGCCCGTTTTCCAGGTGCGCTTTGTTCCGCAATACGACCTGCTTTTCGCCGCGACAGACGTCGGGGTATTCAAAAAAACTCTGTCGGATACTGCCTGGGTTCCTTACAACACTGGTCTGCCGGTAAAAATCGTCACCGATATCGAAGTCGACGCCGCGACCAATGCCCTGGTGGCTTCAACCTATGGCCGGGGAGCGTGGAAAACCCCGTTGATCTGCCATTTCGATCCTGAGCCCTGGATTATCAGCCAGGACATGACCTGGGAAAAAGATACCGTCCTTCAGAGCAGCATTGTCATTTCCGATAGCGCGACCGTGCTTTTGTCAGGCTGCCGGGTTTTTCTTCCTTCCGATGCTAAAATCGTTGTAACCCGCGGGGCGACACTGGTACTCGATGCAGCACAGCTTTCGGCCGCATGTAATGACCTCTGGTGGGGCGTCGAAGTCTGGGGCGATTCCCGTTCCATGCAAGCTTCAAATCTCCAGGGTAAAGTGGAAATGCGGAACGGAGCCATCATTGAAAAGGCACGGAAAGCCATATTCTGTGGCAAAAACATTGAAAATACTTACCCTGACTGGGCATTTACCGGGGGGATCATTGACGCTGAAGGTGCCGTTTTCAAAAACAACCGCTACGGCCCCATGTTATGGACCTACCAGGAATCCTGCGAAAGTCGTTTCACCGAATGTGACTTTCTGACCACCGAATTGCTCGCCGACGGTTCGTACCCCGAATATTTCCTGACGCTGGTGCAGGTT